>CACMIX010000021.1 GCA_902613855.1 uncultured Pelagibacteraceae bacterium | reverse complement strand
AAATATAAATACTAGTAACTTCAATGCAGCACTTAGCTTTTGTATAATATTGTTGTTAATATTTTCAATTCCACCTTTGTTAAACTGGTTTATCTTTGATGCAAATATTGCAGGTGATACTAAAGAGGCATGTACTGGAGGAGGAGCTTGCTGGGTTTACATTAAAGTTTGGTTTAATAGGTTTATGTACGGCATGTATCCAAATGCTGAACAATGGCGAGTAAATGCTACATTCATAATTGTCTTAGTCTTTATGGGACTAGGTTATTTCTTTCCACTAAGATTTAAAAAGTACTTAACATTATATTATGTAATTTTTTTACCAATAATTTCATTTTTATTAATCTACTATTTGATATCTGGTGGTGAATTTGGATTAGAATGGGTTGAAACTGGAGCATGGGGTGGTCTATCCTTAACATTTATTGTCTCATTCTTTTCTTTAATCTTTTGTTTTCCAATCGGTATGATGTTAGCTCTTGGCAGAAGATCTGATTTACCTGTTGTTAAATATTCATCGTTAACTTTTATTGAGTTTTGGAGGGGTGTACCATTGATTACAGTATTATTTATGTCAGCAGTCATGTTCCCAATGTTTCTTCCCGATGGAACTTATGTTGATAAATTAATTAGAGTTATTGCTGCAATTGTTTTATTTGAAGCTGCTTATACTGCTGAAGTTATTAGAGGAGGTCTTCAAGCTTTACCAAGAGGTCAGTATGATGCTGCTAAATCTCTAGGTATGGGATATTGGAGATTACATTTACTGGTTATTTTACCCCAAGCACTTAAATTAGTTATTCCTGGAATTGCTAATACTTTCCTTGCATTGGTAAAAGATACACCTCTTATATTTGTTGTTGGTCTTTTAGAATTAGCAGGTATGCTTGGTCTTGCAAAAACTAATCCTAAATGGTTAGGTTTCTCTATGGAAGGGTATGTTTTTGCTGGAATAATTTTCTGGATTATTTGTTATTCAATGAGTAAGTATAGTTATAACCTAGAACTTAAGTACAAAACAGATAGATAAAAATGTCAGAAGCAATTATACAAATCAAAGATGTAAATAAGTGGTTTGGAGATTTTCAAGTTTTAAGTGGAATTAATCTTGAAGTAATGCCTAAAGAGAAAATTGTAGTATGTGGCCCATCTGGATCAGGAAAATCTACTTTGATAAGATGTATTAACCGACTGGAAGAACACCAAGAAGGAAACATTATTGTTGATGGTACAGAAATTTCAGAAGACACTAAAAATATTGAACAAGTGAGAGCTGAAGTTGGTATGGTATTTCAACAATTTAATTTATTCCCTCATTTATCAATTATAGATAATTGTACGCTTGCACCTATATGGGTAAAAAAATTACCAAAAAAAGAAGCAGAAGAATTAGCCTTAAAACATCTTGAAAGAGTGCAAATATTAGATCAAGCTCAAAAATTTCCAGGCCAACTTTCTGGAGGACAACAACAACGTGTAGCAATAGCAAGAGCTTTATGTATGGAACCCAAAATAATGTTATTTGACGAACCAACATCTGCTCTTGACCCTGAAATGATCAAAGAAGTACTTGATGTTATGGTTAACTTAGCAAATCAAGGTATGACAATGATTGTTGTTACACATGAAATGGGATTTGCCAAAGAAGTAGCTGATAGTATGATTTTTATGGATGAGGGAAAGATAGTTGAAAAAGCTGATACTAAAGAATTTTTTGCTAACCCAAAGAGTGAAAGAACTAAGCTATTTTTAAGTCAAATCTTATAAAGAATTATAACTTAAGGGTCATTTAAAGGTCAATTTCAGTAAGCCTATTCTGAGTTTTTAATACCAACTTATGCTTGACAGGTTTTAAAATTACTTAAAAAACCTTAGAAATATAAAAATTTTTCTATTGCAGGGGATTTAAATTTTCTATTCAATGAGATTTTAAAATTTATTTAAGAGGGGTCTTAATGGAAGATAATTTCAACAAACACTTAGGCAACAAGCTTAAGCTAAGAAGATTAGCTTTAGGTCTAACACAGACC
>CACMIX010000020.1 GCA_902613855.1 uncultured Pelagibacteraceae bacterium | reverse complement strand
TAAAGCTAAAGTTTATAAACCTTTAGAAACTTACAAAGTTGCTCAAAATGAAATAACTGGTGGAACAGTATCTCCGAGTTATATTTCTCCAATTCAAGGACTTCAACGTCTACAGAGGATAATGGATGAATATGTTGGTGGTATAGCGACCAACTACATGACTAATGCTAATATGTTAAAAAGAGGTTTAGAGCTTTTGACTTGGTTAGAGGAAGACCTAGAAAATGTTGGAGCTGAAGATTATCATCAACTTATGAGAGCTTGGGAGCTTAAACACAGAGCTCTTACATCTCAGTGTGTAACAGAACACACAATGTTTAGAGAAGAAACTAGATGGCCAGGTTATTATTATAGAGGAGATCATATGAAACTTGATGATGAAAATTGGCACTGTTTAACAGTTTCTAGAAGAGATCCCAAGACAGGTAAATTTAGCCTTGAGAAGGTTCCTGTTTACCATATCGTGGATGAGAACGAGAAGAAAAAAGCATCTTAAAATTTAAATTTCAAATAAATATGGATATTTTATCTAAAACTGACGATGAAATATATGAATTAGCCAAACCTATTTGGGATAATTTAGTAAAATCATCTAATCTTAAAGATTATGGAGGATTTACAAGAGATTTCTCTACTCAGATGCTTTTCGGAGCAAATGAAGTTGAATTAGGTAAACAGTGGGCAAATAATAAATTAATTATAAATTTAAAGGAAACTTTCGAACCTTTTGGATGCTTAAGACGAGGGGATCACGTAACTGTTTTGATAAAACAAACGAACAAGGAACTTTCTGGAGAGTTCTTAGGTAGACTAGTTTTAGGTGTAGAAGATAATCTTATCAAAGTTTACGGTGCAACAATTTATTAAAAAAAAATTGGCATTAATTAAATAACTATTTGACAAATTTTTCAGTGGGTGTAATGACGTGATAAATGCACCTGTCAGAATTAAAAATTTTTAATAAATTCCCCAGAATTAAATCATCATACATTAAAGTAGGCATTTTAATGAGTTTACTTGCATACTGGGGTGTAATTTTAGTTGGAACTTTTGTTACTTTTAACTAAGTTATTTTTTAGCTGCATTTTTTAAGTTTGTATGGAAGTCTTTTTACCAATCGCACAAGTATTTGTTAATCCTATAGAAATACTTTTGTTAAGTGCAATTGTCGGAGTCTTATCAGGATTGTTTGGAGTTGGAGGTGGATTTTTGATGACACCATTTTTAATTTTTTTAGGTATTCCGCCTGCTTATGCAGTTGCAAATGAAGCAAATAATATTTTAGCCACATCAGTATCTGGATCAACTACATATTATTTAAAAAATATTTTGGATTATAAAATGGGCTTTATGATAGTAATTGGTGGAGCAATTGGAACCACATTAGGAATTTATATATTCACATATTTTAAAGGTATTGGAAAAATAGATACAGTAATTTCATTAGCTTACATGTATATACTAGCAATCATTGGAACTTTGATGTTAGTGGAAAGTTTGAGAGAAATCGATCAAGCAAAAAGAAATGTTTTAGCAAAAAAAAAAGCTCACGTTCATTACTGGATACATGGCCTTCCTTTAAGAATGAGATTTCCAAAATCTAAGCTGTATGAAAGTATCTTCACTCCAATTATAATTGGTCTAATTGTTGGATTTATTGCAGCTATTATGGGAATTGGTGGAGCTTTTATTTTAGTTCCAGCAATGATTTATATAATAAAGATGCCAACAAAATTAGTTCCAGGAACTTCTTTATTTGTGACTATTTTCGTGAGTGTAATAGTAACTTTCTTACATTCATTCAACTATGGTTCGATAGATTTGTTATTAGTTCTAATGTTGGTTGTTGGTTCAATAGTGGGTGTGCAGCTTGGACAAAAACTTGGTGAAAGAATTGATAGTTCAGGACTCAGAGCTTTGCTTGCAGTTCTACTTTTAATTGTAGGTATAGCCATTGCATATGATACTTTTTTTGCAGATGAAGTTATAAATAAAACCACAATGTCAGTAAAATCAGATTTAAATTTTTTCTCTAGATTTATTATAGACTTTTCAAAAGAAATGCCTTTCTTTTATGGTCTGTTCTCAATTATGTTTGCTGTCATTTTGGGAGTG
>CACMIX010000019.1 GCA_902613855.1 uncultured Pelagibacteraceae bacterium | reverse complement strand
TTGCTATGACTGATCTTAATGAGGGTGATACAATTTTAAAATATGGCCACGATATTGGTAAAGTTGTCAAATCAACAAAAAAAGGTGAACATGTACATGTTCACAATGTAAAAACTAAAAAGTGGTAACAAAATGGAAATACCAAAAAGTTTTTTAGGTTATAAAAGAGAAAACGGCAGAGCAGGTACAAGGAATCACGTAATTATTCTTCCTGTTGATGATATTTCAAATGCATGTGCTGAAGCCGTAGCAAATAATATTAAAGGTACTATCGCACTTCCTCATTCTTATGGAAGACTTCAGTTTGGTGCTGATCTAGAACTTCATTTTAGAACAATGATTGGTACTGGTTGTAACCCAAATGTAGCTGCTGTGATTGTTATAGGAATTGAACCTAAATGGACTAAAAAAATAGTTGATGGAATTGCTAAAACTGGAAAACCGGTTGAAGGCTTTCACATTGAAAGAACTGGAGATATTGGAACTACAATGAAAGCCTCAAAAAAAGCACAGGAATTTGTAATGTGGGCTTCTGAAAAACAAAGAGAAGAATGTCCTTTGAGTGATTTATGGATATCAGTTAAATGCGGAGAATCTGACACTACATCAGGTTTAGCAGCTAACCCAACAGTTGGGAATTTAATGGATAAATTAGAACCATTAGGTGTTCATTTGTGTTTTGGTGAAACTTCAGAGCTTACAGGAGCAGAAAAAGTTTGTGCTACAAGAGGAGCTACAAAAGAAGCTTCTGATAAGTTTATGAACACCTGGAATAATTATAATGATTTTATTTTAAAAGAGGCAACAGATGATCTTTCTGAAAGTCAACCTACTGCTGGAAATATAGCTGGTGGACTTACAACTATTGAAGAAAAAGCTTTTGGAAATTTTCAAAAGATTGGAAACTGTAAATTTATTGATGTTCTCGAACCTGCAGAAGAGCCAACTAAAGGAAAAGGTTTGTATTTTATGGATACTTCTTCAGCTGCGGCTGAATGTGTAACACTTCAAGCAGCAGCAGGTTTTAATATACATTTATTCCCAACAGGCCAAGGTAACATTGTTGGAAATCCAATTGAACCAGTTGTTAAATTAACTGCAAATCCTTTAACAGTAAAAGGAATGGGTGAACATATTGATTGTGACGTTTCTAAAATTCTAACACGTGAAATGAATATGTCTCAAGCAGGTGATGAATTAATCAAAACAACTTTAAGGGTAGCTAACGGAAGATTGACTTGTGCAGAGGCTTTAGGTCACAAAGAATTTGTGATGACTAAGCTCTACAGAAGTGCATAAACTTTTTGTGCCTGTTAATTATCAATATCTGAAGTCGATTGTCCCAGGAGTTGGTTTAGCATTAGTATTTTGTTTATTTTCTCAAGGTATTAATAAAGTATTAGCTATAGAAATTTTTGGAACAACTAAAAGCCCAATTTCAACAGTTTTAATAGCAATATTGCTTGGAATTATAATGGGTAATGCATTTACTCCAAGACCTGGCATGATGATAGGTTTAGATTTTACCCAGCAATATATTTTGAAATTAGGAATAATTTTTTTAGGAATAAGATTAAGTTTTTCTGATTTGATTAAATTTGGATCAATTGCAATACCATTAGTAATATTTTGTATATTAGGAGTTTTAGTTTTAATAAAACTACTTATAAAAAAAGTTCCTATATCTTCAAAAATGTCTTATCTCATAGCAATTGGTACAAGTGTTTGCGGCGCAACGGCAATAGTTGCTACTGCTCCTGTGATAAATGCCAAAAAAACTGAGGTTGCTTATGCTATTGCTAATATTACATTATTTGGAGTAATAGCGATGCTGATTTATCCATATTTTGCAGAATGGTATTTTAATAACAACGGCTTAGAAGCTGGTTTATTTCTCGGTACTTCAATACATGAAACATCACAAGTAGCTGCTGCTGGATTAATTTATGATCAGCAATTTAATAATCCAGAAACATTAGATGTTGCGACAGTAACAAAGCTTATTAGGAATACCTTTTTAGTAATACTTATTCCTTTATTTGCGTATTTATACAATAGGGGTGAAGTTAAAGATAAAAAATACTCTATATTTAGTATTTTTCCTTATTTTGTGATTGGGTTTATTGGTATGATAGTTGTTAGAAACTTAGGTGATCAATTTTTTTCAACTGAAAATATTAATTTTTATATTTGGTTAAAATTCATAGAATATTTAAAAATTCTAACGACAGTATTTTTAACGATGGCAATGGC
>CACMIX010000018.1 GCA_902613855.1 uncultured Pelagibacteraceae bacterium | reverse complement strand
TAATTTTTGGTTTAATTATATTTGGTTTTGGAGAGGGACTATTAATATTATCAACTACAGGAAATTCTCCCTGGTCTGTACTAGCAGAGGGAATATCAAAAAATTCTAAATTGTCTATCGGTGCAGCAACATTTCTAGTTAGCGTAAGTGTACTTTTTTTATGGATATTTCTTAGACAGAAACCAGGCCTAGGCACAATCTTTAATATAATTATTATTTCAGGAATGATTGATGTCACTTTATATTTTTTTGATCCACCCTCATCTATTATGTTAAAATATTTATTAGCAATATTTTCTGTAATGCTGGTTGGTATAGGAAGTGGTATTTATTTAGTTGCAAATCTCGGACCAGGTCCAAGAGATGGATTAATGACTGGGTTAACAAAAATTACAAACCTGCCTATTGCTTTAGTCAGAGCATGTTTAGAAATTTCAGTTGTAATAGTTGGATGGTATCTAGGTGGAACGGTAGGTGTTGGAACTTTGATTTTTGCTTTTGGAATCGGTCCTTGTGTTGCTTTTGGATTATTTATTGTTAATAAAATTTTTAGCTAGGCTGCTGCACCAGATTTTTCACTTCTTTTTCTTTCATGAGGATCTAGAATAGATTTTCTTAGTCTACAAGACTCAGGAGTAATTTCTAATGCTTCATCCGTATTAAGCATACTAAGTTGTTCAGCAATAGACATTTTTCTTACTGGAGTGAGAACAACGTTTTCATCTGTACCTTGTGTTCTCATATTTGTTAATTTTTTACCCTTCATAACATTGATTATCATATCGCCTGGTTTTGGAGACAATCCAACTATCATTCCAGGATAAACAGGATCGTTATGTGTTACGAACATTTCTCCTCTGGCCTGCAAGTTAAATATAGCAAAAGCTACTGCTTTACCTTGCTCCATTGCAATTAAAGCCCCATTTCTTCTTCCTTCCATTTCACCTTCAAAAGGCCCATAGCTATGAAAAATCCTATTAATAACACCATTACCTTTTGTAAGGGTTAAAAATCTACTTGTGTAACCCATTAACCCTCGTGTTGGGGCATGAAAAATAAGTCTTTTTTTATCTTTACCAGTATCTTTTAAATCAATTAATTTACCTTTACGTCTATTCATCGAGTCTATTACTTTTGATGAGAATTCTTCATCTAAATCCATTGTAATCTCTTCGATGGGTTCTAGTTTCTTTCCACTTTCTTCAATTTGATACAAAACCTTAGGCGGACTGACTGTCATCTCAAAGCCTTCTCGTCTCATTTGAGTAAGTAAAATTTCTAACATAAGCTCACCTCTACCACTTACAACAAATGAATCATTGCCATCGTTTTCAGAAAAAGAAATTCCTACATTATTCTGAGCTTCTTGAATTAGTCGATCTCTAATTTGAGTGCTTGTAAGTTTTTTACCTTCTTTTCCTGCAAGGGGAGAAGTGTTGACAGTAATTGTGATAGACATTGTGGGCGGGTCTATTGGTGTTGCTGAAATAGGTTCATTTACATCTAAATCACAAATAGTATCTGCAACATTAGCTTTTTCCAATCCTGCAATTACCACAATATCTCCAGCCTCACCAACCTCAATAGGCACTTTTTTGGTTCCTTCATATCTGAAAATTTTAGTAAGTTTACCTTCATCAACTTTTTCACCTTTCAAATTAATCGCTTTTATTGATTGATTAGCTTTAGCTGTTCCTTGAGTAATTCTTCCTACCAAGCTTCTTCCTAAAAAACTATCAGCATAAAGAAGTGTAGATAACATTGCAAAAGGTTTTCCTTTTTCAAATTTTGCTGGGTTCACATGATCAATAATTAAATCTAGAAGTGAATTTAAATTTTCTCTAGGTCCGTCTACTTCTGTGTCTGCCCAACCTGATCTACCACTTGCGTATAAAACAGGGAAATCTAATTGTTCCTCATTTGCATCAAGGCTTACAAATAAATCAAATGTTTCATCTAAAACTTCATTAGCTCTTTGATCAGCTTTATCAAGTTTGTTAATCACAACAATTGGTTTAAGACCTTGTTTTAAAGCTTTAGATAATACAAATTTTGTTTGGGGCATTACTCCTTCGGCAGAGTCTATAAGCAATAGAGCACCATCAGCCATGCTTAAAACTCTTTCAACTTCTGCAGCAAAGTCTCTGTGACCCGGAGTATCAATAATATTTATTCTTGTATCTTTCCAATTAATCGAGGCAGGTTTTGCTAAAATCGTAATACCTCTTTCTTTTTCTAATTCACCAGAGTCCATTAACCTTTCATCAACAACTTCATTTTCTCTAAATGATCCACTTTGCTTCATTAAATTATCAATCAAAGTAGTTTTGCCATGG
>CACMIX010000017.1 GCA_902613855.1 uncultured Pelagibacteraceae bacterium | reverse complement strand
TTTAATTAGATTGAACTAATTCTAAAAATATTTTCTACCACTGAAATAGAATCTTTCTTTGCTAAAAACACAACCTTATCTTCTTTAAGAAATACAAAATTGGATCGAGGAATTATTATTTTATCTCCTCTTAAAACTGCACCAATTCTAATCTCTTCTGGTAAATTTGAATTCTTTAATTCTTTGTTAATTAACTCTGATGTCTCAATAATTTCAGCTTCAATTACTTCATACTCACCATTCATAATTGTGTAAGCTGTTTCTATTGTGCCTTTATGAACATGTTTTAATATACTTGAAACAGTATTCATTCTTGGATCTATTAAATCATCAATTTTAAGAGAGTCTTGTAATAAAGAATAATTGGGTTTGTTCACTAATGCCATAGTTCTTTTATCTTCAATTTCTTTTTCATCTTTAGCAAATTTTTCAACAAGTACACTTACCATTAAATTATCTTCGTCATCATTAGTTAAAGCAAGTACTGTTTCTGCTTCTTCTAAATTTGCCTCTGCTAAAACTTCTTCATCTAAACCGTTTCCATTAATTACTATGGTATTATTTAATTCTGATGCGAGAAATTCAGCTCTCTCTTTATTATTTTCCACAATTTTAACTCTTACAGAATCTAATGTTTCCTCAATATTTTTTGCAAGATTAAAACCAATGTTACCACCTCCAACAATAAGAATTTTTTTTGAAACTTTTTCGGTGTGGCCAAAAGCTTCTAAAGTTTCAATAGTTTGAGATGAATTAATTATGACATAAATTTTGTCATTTTTCTTAATATCATCTTCTTTTTTTGGAATTAAAAACTTGTCATCTCTTATAATTCCAATCACATTTGCATCTAGATTAGGATATTTTTTTGTTAGATCTTTAAGCTTAATATTAATTAAACTGCAGTCATCATTAATAAGAATTTCTAGTAACCTTATTTTATTATCTGCAAATGGTACACTATCTAATGCTCCTGGAGCCTCTAACTTTCTTTGAATTGACTTTGCAATTTCAAGTTCTGGAGAAATAATTACATCAATTGGTAAATTTTCTTTATTATAAACAGTTGTAAATTTAGGATTTAGATAATCTTGTGATCTTATCCTTGCAATTTTTTTTGGAATATTAAATATAGAAAATGCGATTTGACAAATAAGCATATTGATTTCATCATTTCTTGTAACTGCAATAATCATATCTGTTTCAGCAGCATTAGCTTTTTCAAGAATTGTTGGGTAGGTTGCTTTACCAACAATTGCTTTAACATCTAAAGCATCATCAATTTTTTGTATATCATCACTAGATGTATCAATAACAGTTATGGAGTGCCCTTGCTCACTTAATTGTTTGGCAATGGTAAAACCCACTCTCCCAGCACCACAAATAATTATGTTCATTAATTAAATTCTTTAATTCCTAGGCCTTTAAGTTTCCTATGTAGAGCACTTCTTTCCATGCCAACAAAGCTTGCTGTTTTAGAAATATTTCCATTAAATTTTTTTAATTGGATAGTTAAATACTCTTTTTCAAACTTTTCTCTAGCCTCTTTTAATGGCACGGATAGGCTATTTTCAGCTATTTGGTCATCAAATGTATTATTTTTTAAGGACTCCTTAACAATATTAGAAATTTTGTCTTTTGTATCTGGTTGCAAAATAGCTATTCTTTCAATTAAATTTCTTAGCTCTCTGACATTTCCGTGCCAATTATGATTTAAAATATAACTATTGTTCTCATCAATATTTAATTCTTTAATATTATAATTATCAGATATTTTTTTTGAAAAATAATTAATCAGGAGTGGAATATCTGAAATTCTTTGATTTAAAGGATCAACATTTATTTCAAAAACGTTTATTCTATGAAAAAGATCTTCTCTAAAGTTACCTATTTCTATCTCATTTTTAAGATCTTTACTAGATGAACACATTAATCTTACATCAACGGTTACATCATTACTGCCGTTGACACGCTTAAATTTTTGGTCAGTCAAAACTCTAAGTATTTTTGACTGAATATCTAAAGGAATTTCTGAAACTTGATCAATCAAAAGAGTACCACCATTAGCTTTTTCTAAGGCACCATATGAAATAGATCCATTTTGTTTTTCTTCACCAAATAACTCAAGTTCATATTTATTAGAATCTAACAAAGCACCATTCAATATTACGAAAGGATTTTTACTTCTTTTTGAATTTTTGTGAATTTTTCTTGCTATTAGCTCTTTACCTGAACCAGACGGTCCATTTATAAATACTCTACTCTCAGTGATAGATATTTTTTTAATTTGATCTTTGATATTAGTTATATTTTTACTATTACCTACAATATCATAAGAAGAAAAAAGCTTGCTCTCGTATTCTTTGTTCTCTTTTTTTAGATTATAGTTTTCAACAGCTCTTTTAATGAAGTTTAATAATCTTTCACGATCAAATGGTTTTTCAATAAATTCAAATGCACCTTTGTGCAAAGATTTTACTGCCATTTCAATATTAGCATGCCCTGAAATTATAATTACAGGAACGTCTTTATTTTTTGACTTAATATGAGAAAGAAGTTCTATACCGTCATTATCTCCCTTATCCAACTTAACATCTAATATAGCTACATCAGGCAATTTTTTATCAATTTCAGATAAAGCTTGGTTATAGTTTGCGGCAAGTCTAGTTTTATAACCTGCATCAAGAATAAGT
>CACMIX010000016.1 GCA_902613855.1 uncultured Pelagibacteraceae bacterium | reverse complement strand
ATCCTATTATTTTATGAGCCTTATGAGCAATCTCTAACACTTCATTCAATTTTTTTTTAGGTAAATCAATTTTTATAATATGTTGTGTTTTAGCATTTGTATTATACTTAGCTTGATAATCATAAAATTTTCTTTTTGGTTTTAGTTCAATTGCACCTAATTTTTTATTTCCTAAAATTGCAACCTGTATTTCTCGACCTCCTATAAACTCTTCAATCATCACCTTTTTGTAATTTTTAATAGAATTTAAAATTTTAAATATATTTTTTCTATTACAGATAAATACATTTACGCTTGAGCCTTCATTTAATGGTTTAACTACAACTGGAAATTTTAATTTACTATTTATTATTTTAACTAGTTGTGAATTTTTTTTATCAAATGAGTATGTAAAGAATTTTGGAGTATCTATTTTATATTTTATAAATAGTTTTTTAGATATTTCTTTATCCATCGCTATTGCAGATGGAATTACACCAGAATGAGTGTATGGAATTTTGAACTTTTCAATTATAGTTTGAATATAACCATCCTCTCCAAACTGCCCGTGTAAAGCATTAAAAATCACATTTGGCTTAAATGATTTGATTGTCTTTTCTAGATTGGTGTTTGGCTCAGAAATTTTAACGTTATATAAATTCTTTCTTAATTCTTTTGCAACCTGTAAACCAGTATCAAGGCTAATTAATCTCTCTTTTGAAATACCACCTGATATTATTAATATTTTCTTTTTCAAATTATTCTACAATTTTAATTTCTGTTTCAAGCTTAATCCCAGTTTTTTTAAAAACACTATCTGCTACAAATTCGATCAAATTTTTCATATCTTTAAATTTAGCATTACCTTTATTTACAAAGAAATTACAGTGCTTCTCTGAAATTGATGCATCCCCAAATGATTTTTCAAGAGGCACCGACTCACTTATTAATTGCCATACTTTTTTATCAGTTTGATTAATCGGATTTTTAAATGTACTACCGCTAGTTTTTATTCTTGTGGGTTGAGCTAGTTCTTTTTTTTTAATTAGTCTTTGAACTTCAGTCTTTATTAAAACTTTTTCTTTTCTGTGCCCTTTAAATGATGCACTTAAAAATATAAGCTCATCAGATAATCGACTGTCTCTATATCTAAAATCTATATCTTTTGCTGGAATAGTTAATACTTTACCTGATTTATTTACCGCTTGAATAGAAATTAATATATCTTTAAATTCTCTACCAAAACATCCCGCATTCATTTTAATACCACCACCAATCGTACCTGGAATGCATGATAAAAATTCAAAGCCACCCAAACCTTTATCTAAAGCAAATTCTGACAGTGATTTATCACTAACAGAGCTCCCCGCAATTATAATTTCATCAGATAATAATGAAATGTTATTAAAATTATTTAATAATTTTATTACAACACCATCAAACTGATTGTCTGTGATTAAGGTATTTGAACCTCCTCCTAAAACAAAAATTTTTTCTTTATTACTAATCTTGCTTAAAAACTTGATTAATTCTTTTAAATTTTTTGCTTTATAATAAATCTTAGCTTTGCCACCAATATTAAACCAATTTTTTTTTTTTAAATCATAGTTTAATTTTAAATTTTCACTAAATTCTAATGATAATTCTTTTAAATAATCGCTCATTACAAAAATTTCGGCATTTCTCTCATCCATGATGAAATAGAACCGGCTCCCATACCTATTACTATTTTATCACCATAGATATTGTGTTTTATGTATTTAGCTAATTGATATTTATCATTTACTAGGAGCAGTTTAACTTTAGAATTTTTAATTATGTCTTTTGCAAAATTTGAGTAATTAAAACCTAATTTGATTTTTTCACCAGCAGTATAAATTGGAAAAAGAATCACTTTGTCAGCATTTTTAAATGCTGAGGCAAATTCAGACCTTAAATCTTTCAATCTTGATATCCTGTGCGGTTGAAAAATACATATTTTTTCATAATTTGAATAAACTTTTTTTACTCCATTTAAAACTTCTTTAATTTCAGTTGGATGATGTGCATAATCATCAAAAAAATCAACATTATTAAAAGTAAAAATTTTATTAAATCTTCTTTGAACACCTTTAAAATTTCTAAGTCCTTTTTTAATTTTTGAAATACTTATACCAACAGTAATGGCTAAAGCAGTTGCAGCTGTTGAATTTTTAATATTATGCAAACCTAGTAAAGGAATTTTTATTTTTTTAATTATTTTAATTTTCTTATTGGGTAGCTTAACTTTTAAATCATATTCTGAGTATTCTCTAAATAGTTTTATATTTTTAATGCTAAAATTAGATCTATGGTCTGTTCCATAAGTATAAAAATTTTTATTTTTTAATTTTTTTATCAAACTTCTATTATTTATATTGTCTAAACATACGAATGATTTTCCAAAGGATGGAACTTTGTTAACAAAATTGACAAAATATTTATTTAATTTATCCATAGAATGATAATAATCCATGTGTTCTCTATCAATATTTGTTATGATTGCGTATGTCGGGGGAGTATGAACAAAACTACCATCTGACTCATCCGCTTCTAATATTGACCATTCACTTTTGC
The DNA here is from genome assembly GCA_902613855.1 of uncultured Pelagibacteraceae bacterium. GTDB lineage: Bacteria > Pseudomonadota > Alphaproteobacteria > Pelagibacterales > Pelagibacteraceae > Pelagibacter. The sequence continues at coordinate 920 of CACMIX010000016.1, read as the reverse complement.
CAAGTTTTGCAGAATTATTTATAGAATTTATTACCCCCCCATTAATAATAGTTGGATCTATTTTCGTTTCTTGAAAAATAGAAGTTATTAAAGATGTGGTAGTAGTCTTGCCGTGAGAGCCCACTACAACGATATTTTTTGTTAAAGAAACAATATTTGCTAGCATTTCTCCTCTTTTATAAATAGGCAGTTGTTTCTTTATAGCCTCTAATATTTCTGGATTATTTTTTTTTATAGCTGAAGAAACAACTAATATTGTTGCATTATTTATATTTTGTTTTTTATGTCCTATTAAAACTTTTATTTTTTCTTTTTTAAGCCTCTCTATATTTTTATTTACAGAAATATCACTACCTTGAACTTTGAAACCCTTTCCTTTCATTATTAGAGCCAGACCACTCATGCCAATGCCACCAATGCCTAGAAAATGTATTAATTCTGATTTTGCTAATTTAATTTTCATTTATAATTGATAATAAATTTTGATTAACATTAATCCATGTATTTTGAAAATTTAAAATTTCTAAATTCTTTTTTTTAACCAAATATTCCTCTTTATTTTTAATTATGTTGAGCAAAAGATCTTCGAAATTTTGTTTCTTAAAATCCTTTTGATTTATAATCCAACAAGCATTTTGAGCCTCGTAAAACTTTGCATTTTCATATTGATGGTTATCCACAGCTGAAGGAAGAGGAATGGATATAAATGGTACTTTTAATAATAATAATTCTGCTAAACTTGAAGCGCCACCCCTTGTAATACAAAGATCTGATTTAATTAAAAAATTATTGAGATCTTTTTCAAATACAAAAACATGATGTTCAATTTCATTTTCTTTATAAAAATTGATTAGAAAATTTTTATTACTATCACTCGTTTGTTGAATAATTTTTATTTTAAATTTTTTTGAAACTTTAGC
>CACMIX010000015.1 GCA_902613855.1 uncultured Pelagibacteraceae bacterium | reverse complement strand
AATTTTGTAAATAAAAATAATATTTTACCACTAATTACAGTTGCAGGCACTATTTTTGCTTATTTTTCAATTGTGATTGTAAGTTTCGGAGATTTTACAAGATATGTAAATAACGAGAAAGACTTAACTAGAGGAAACTTAAGCTTAATTCTCAACTTAATAATTTTTTCATTTTTTTCTATTGCTATTGTTGTCGGTTCAGATGTTTTTTTAAATCAAAAATTTCAGGATTTGGATAGAATTTTCACAAATCCAACTGATATAATTGGTAAATTTGATAATCTTCAAATTACAATAGTCGTTCTGTTCTTTATTATAATTGCTTCAGCATCAACTAATTTAGTGGCAAATTATATTCCTACTCAATACTCGCTTATCAATTTTCTTCCGAATAAACTAAATTTAAAAAGTGCAAGTTATACAATCTCCTTTTTAGGATTAATTATTGGGATTTTTTGGCTAACCATTCTAAGTCAAATTGGTATTTTATCTTTTGTAGATACTTTCAGTTGTTTTTTCGGGCCCTTATTTGGTGTTATTATTGCCGATTACTATTTAATAAAAAATCAAACTTTAAGTAATAAAGACTTGTATTCGATTGAAAATCAAAGCGCTTATTATTATTCAAAAGGATGGCACATTAAAGGTACTTACTCGATAATATTAGGTTTTATTTTTTCTGCCTCAACTATATGGAATACTAATTTAATGTTTTTACAATCATATGCATGGATTATAGGTGCATTTATTTCTTGGTTATCGTATTATTTGCTAGCTAAAAAATAATCTATATGCACAAATTTGATTTTGAAAATCAAACAGCCATTATAACTGGGGGAGCCCAAGGTTTTGGATTAGATATTGCTAAAAGATTTCTAGAATCTGGATGTAATGTCTTTATTTGGGATATAGATGAAAATCTTTTAAAAAAAACAATAGATGAAATTAACAATCCAAATTTAAATTATCATGTAGTTGATGTTTCAAAGTATGCTGAGGTCGAAAAATTTGTTAGTGAAATAACCAGTAAAAATAAAATTGATATTTTAATTAACAATGCTGGAATTACGGGTCCAACAGACCCTCTTTGGAAGTATGATGTAGAAATGTGGAATAAAATAGTTCAAATAAATTTAATGGGCACATTTAATTGCTGCAGAGCAATTGTGCCAAATATGATTAAGAATAATTATGGTAGAATAGTTAATGTTGCATCAGTTGCAGGTAAGGATGGCAATGCAAATGCGAGTGCCTATAGTTCTGGAAAAGCAGGTGCTATTGGTCTCACTAAAGCATTAGGCAAGGAATTAGCAGATAAAGATATAGCTGTAAATGCTGTAACACCAGCAGGGGCCAAAACTAGAATTTTAGATCAAATGAGCAAAGAACATGTTCAAAGAATGCTTTCCAAAGTTCCAAGAGGAAGATTCCTTGAGATACATGAGTTTACTTCTCTAGTTTGTTGGCTTTCGTCACGAGAGAATACTTTTTCAACTGCTGCTGTATTCGACATAAGTGGAGGAAGATCTACATATTAAATTAATAATTTATAAATCTAACAGATTGTTGAATTAAAAAATAACTTATCTATAAGAAAGACATGTTAAAAATCTTCAATATTATTATTACGTCTATATTTTTATTTAGTACTGCAGCTGCTGAGAATATAAGAATTTTTGAGTTTACTGAGAAAGAGCTTTCAGAACTAGAGGTGCGTAAAGTAAGAGGTGCGGATAATAGAACTAACTACTCTGTTGGCTCAAACGAGAATGGTAATTTTTTATTAGCTATTGCAGATAATGCTGCCTCAGGTCTTGGTAAAGAGATCAAAATTAACCTCAATAAAACCCCCTATATTAATATTACATGGAAAATAGAGAAGGATTTAAAAGGAATTAAAGAAAATACCAAAAAAGGGCATGATTATGCAGCTCGTGTTTTTGCAATTAAAAAAACTGGGGCTACACCTTTATCAAATAGAGCTATTAATTATATTTTTTCTAGCAATAGTGAAGTGGGTGAAAATTGGCCCAGTCCTTATACTAAAAAATCAATAGATAATGTATTAGCTTCTACCAAAAACAATTTTAATGAATGGGTTACAGTAAAAGCAAACGTTAAAGAAGATTTTAAAAGATTTCATGATCTAGATGTTGATGAACTTGATGGGCTTGCAATAATGGCTGATACAGATAATTCAAAAATGAAATCAATTTCTTATTTTCAAAATATTTATTTTTCAGAGAATTAAAATTTCAAATATTTATTTAAAATTATACTTAGAAAAGATAACAAAATAGCTGCTATAACATCGGCTAATGGAATTGCATTTGGGAAGCCAAAGTTCCAAATAATTACACCAATTAACCATATTATATAAATTTTTATTGATGATCTCATGACTTAGTTTCTATTTAATTGTAAAAATTTTTGATAATATATTAACATGCATAAAAATTTTAATCATAAGATCAAGGTTTATTATGAAGATACTGATGCTGGTGGTGTAGTATATTATGCAAATTACCTTAAATATCTTGAAAGGGCCAGAACTGAGGCCTTAATCAAAATTGATCTAAGCAATCTTAAGATTAAAGATAATTTTAAAGCCTTAATAATAGTCAAATCATGTAACATTGATTATAAAAAACCAGCTTATTTAGAAGACGAGCTAAATATAAAATCTTATATAATTTCTCTTACAAATACATCATTTGTTATGAGCCAAACTATTATTAAAAATAAGATAGTAATAGTTGAGGCCAAAATTCACTTAGTTTTTGTAAATGAAAAAGCTAAACCTATAAAAATTCCAACATTAATCATAGATAGACTTAAACCCTATATTTCTAATATTAAATAGAAGATATTTTCTTTGCTTTTTTGAGCAATTCAACCATCATTTTTTCTGAAATTACTTTAGTGTTTACATTTCTTGGACTTGGATGGTAGCTCGCAATTAAATTTATATTGTTTGGTAATTGATATATTTTACCATGAACAAATTGTACTTTTTTTGAAAAGTTATGGTTTTTTTTGTAAAACTTTATGCAATTATCAAAAGCTACTCTACCAAGTGCCACTATTGTTTTTAAACTTCTTAGATTTAACATTTCAGATTTAAAGTATTTAGAACAATTACTTAACTCTTCTATACTTGGTTTATCCCCAGGAGGAACACACTTCAGTATATTTGTAATATATGTTGATTTTAGTTTAAGACCGTCTCTTAAGCTTACAGAGTAGGGCTGATTAGATATTTCTGTTTTATACAAACATCTGAAAAGAAAATCACTAGATTTATCTCCTGTAAACGGTCTACCTGTTCTTGTGCCTCCATGAGCAGCAGGAGCTAAGCCAAGAACAAGAAGCTTGGAATTCGAGCTACCAAATCCTACAACAGGTTTTCCCCAATAAGTTTCATTAATATTTTGCTTCCTTTTTTCTGTAGAAATTTTTTTAATATATTTACTTAATCTTGTACATTCATGGCAATTTATAATTGTTTTATTTAATTTTTTAAATTTAATATTCATTAATGAAATTTTTAAAAATAATTTTAATATTTTTTATATCCTTAAATACAACTGTTAAAGCAGATTCAAAAAAAAATATAATTAAAAATCTAAAAGAGGGTGGAAAACTAATCTTCATTAGACACGCTTATGCACCTGGTGGGGGAGACCCTGAAAATTTTAATATTTATGATTGTTCAACACAAAGAAATCTCAACAAAAATGGAAGAATTCAGTCTAAGAAAATTGGTAAATTTTTCAGAGAGAATGAGATTAAAATAAAAAATGTGTATTCGAGTGAATGGTGTAGGTGTAAAGAAACTGCTTCATTGGCTTTTAAAAATTTTGAATCAAGAAATTTTCTAAACTCTTTTTTTAGT
>CACMIX010000014.1 GCA_902613855.1 uncultured Pelagibacteraceae bacterium | reverse complement strand
AATTAAAATTATTTACCCTTAAAAATAAATTTTTCCAAATTGTATCCCATAATTATGAAAATGAAGCTCAAATATTAAAAATAAAACACAAAAACTCAATACATGAAATAAGAGTTAATCTTGTAGGAAAAATTCAATTAAAAAATATTTTAATGGCCATTATAGCAGCTTCAAAAAGTAATTTAGACCTAAAAAAAATATTTAGTGTTATTCCCAGAATATCTTCTGTTGAGGGTAGATTTGAAAAAATAGGAAAAATTAAAAATAAATCTTTAGTATTCCTTGATTACGCTCATACACCAGATGCCTTACAAACTTGTATTCTAAATATTAGAGAACAATTCCCTGATAGGCATATTTCTTTGCTCTTCGGATGCGGTGGTGACAGAGATAATGGCAAAAGATCAAAAATGGGCAAAATAGCTGATAAATATGCGGATAAAATTTATCTTACTGATGATAATCCAAGACATGAAAGGCCCAAGAAAATTAGAAATGAGATTAAAAGGGGTATAAAAAAAAGTCAAATTATTGAAATTTCTAATAGAAAAGAAGCAATTGTAAAAGCAATAAATAACTTAAAGACAGGAAATGTTTTAATCGTTGCAGGCAAAGGTCATGAAAAAATTCAGCAGATTGGAAATAGACAAGTTTTTTTATCAGATAGAAAAATAATTTTAAGCTCAATTAGAAAAAAGAATTTTAAATTATCTAAAAATTTAAAATTAAACATTATTAATGAAAGATTTGATCATAATATTCTATCATCTAAATCGGTAATTAATAAAGCTAGCATAAACTCTAGGAGTGTTAAAAAAAATGATATTTTTTTTGCAATTAAAGGAAAAAAAAATGATGGTAATAAATTTGCTGAACAAGCAATTCAAAAAAAGGCATCAATAGCTATAGTAAATAAAATTCAAAAGAAACTAGCTATTAATAAACAAGCAAGCTCAAGAAACCCTTTAGCTTTGCTTACAGAAAGTGCAAAAATTTTTAGGAAAAATATTTCTACAAATATTATTGCCATAACAGGCAGTTGTGGAAAAACTTCTCTAAAAGAATTATTGGGTAATACCTTAAATAAAGTATCTAAGACGACAATTTCTCCAAAATCATATAATAATAAATATGGTGTTCCCTTAAGTCTTTTTAATATAAATCAAAATGATGATTATGGTATTATCGAAGTTGGAATGGATAAAAAAGGAGAAATAGATCAACTCTCAAAAATTATTCAACCTGATATAAGTGTAATCACAAATATTAACTACGCACATGCCAAAAATTTTAAAAACATAAGACAAATAGCTTTAGCAAAAGCTGAAATAATTAATAATACTAAAGATAATGGCTATGTAATCCTTAACGCTGATGACACTTTTTTTAGTTTACATAAGAAAATAGCATATAAAAAGAAAATTAAAGTATTATCTTTTGGAATAAACAATCAATATGCAGATATTAAACTACATAAAATTATAAAATTTAAAAAAAAATATAAAATCTGTATTAAAATAAATAAAATTAAAAAAAATTTTATAGTTTCAAATGATTTTCAAAATCATATTTACAATATCTTGGCAGCGCTAACTGTCAAAAGTGTTTTCTTTAATATTTTAAAATTAGATAAAAATATATTTCTAAATTTTAGAACTCCAGAGGGAAGGGGAGATATAACTAAAATTAAAGTAAATAAAAAAATTATAAACTTAATTGACGAAAGTTATAATTCAAATCCATTATCTTTAAAGACTGCAATATTAAATTATGATAAGATCAAAACAGAAAACGCTAAAAAGTATCTTATACTTGGTGACATGTTGGAGCTGGGACATCATTCAAAAAAACTTCATGAATCTATAGCACCAGTAATTAATAGAACAAATATTGATAAAGTTTTTGTCAAAGGAAAGGAAATCTCCTTATTATATAATAAAATTTCTAATCTTAAAAAAGGTTCAGTTTTAAGAAATAAATTGCAAATAAACGATCTAATTGAAAATTACTTTGATAATGATGATTTCTTGATGATAAAGGCCTCAAATGCGACAGGTTTCAATAAGATAGTAAAAGAATTAAAAGGTACAATTTAAATGCTTTATCAATTTTTACTTAACTTTGTTGATACATTTGGTTTTTTAAATGTTTTCAAATACATCACTTTTAGAACTGGATTGTCTCTATTTACATCATTAGCTATTGTCCTAATTATTGGTGGACCTTTTATTAAGTATTTTTCTAGCCAAAAAATTTTAAATCCTATTCGAGATGATGGGCCTGAAGAGCACATTGTAAAAAAAATTGGAACGCCAACAATGGGTGGTGTAATTATTTTAATAGGTTTATTAGTTTCAGTTTTATGTTGGGGGGACTTAACAAATATAAATATTCTTTTTTGTATTTATATTGCTATTTCGTTTGGTGTTTTAGGTGCTTTTGATGATTATAAAAAAATTAAACAGAGCAATTCTTCTGGTGTCTCATCAAAATTTAAAATAATTTCTCAAATTATTTTAGCAATTATAGGAGTCTGTTTTTTTGTTTATTATGTAGAGAATCACAACATAACAAACTTATACTTTCCATTCTTTAAAAACTTAATTATTAATTTGGGATGGTTCTTTATACCATTTGCTGTTTTTGTTTTAATTGGTGCATCCAATGCAGTAAATCTAACTGATGGCTTGGATGGCTTAGCAACAGTTCCAGTTATTTTGGTTGCAGGATGTTTTGCGTTTATAAGCTATGTAACTGGTAACATTGTTTTTTCTGATTACTTACAAATACCATATATTGAAGGTACAGGTGAAATCTCAATTTTCTGTGGAGCTATCATAGGATCATGCTTAGGTTTTCTTTGGTTTAATGCGCCACCTGCTAAAATTTTTATGGGAGATACTGGCTCGTTGTCTTTAGGAGGATCTCTTGGAGCAGTCGGAATAATAACTAAACATGAAATTGTTCTTGCAATTACAGGTGGACTTTTTGTGCTCGAAGCAGTTTCAGTGATGGTTCAAGTTATTTCTTTTAAATTAACTGGAAAAAGAATTTTTAGAATGGCACCAATTCATCACCACTTTGAAAAGAAGGGTTGGCCAGAGTCAACGGTTGTAATAAGATTTTGGATTATCTCTATCATTTTAGCAATGATAGGACTAGCGACCTTAAAGTTAAGATAATGAACAAAACCAATAATATTTTTAAAAAAAAAAAAATATTAATTTATGGATTGGGTAAAAGTGGAATATCTACTCATAATTTTTTAAAGCAAAAAGCTGAAATATACTTGTTTGATGATAATCTTATAAATAATTTCAGATTTAAAAAAAAAAGTCTTAGCTTTAATAAAATACTTAAAAGTGATTTCGATTTTATCATAATAAGCCCAGGTATAGACTCTTCCAAATGCAGATTATCAAAATATTTAAAGCAAAATTATTCTAAAATTTACACAGATCTTGATGTTTTTTACTCATTTTTTAACAATGATAGCGTTACAATCACAGGCACTAATGGGAAATCGACTACCGCAAAACTTTTATATGATGTTTTAAGAGATCAAAAAAAAGATGTTAGGCTTGTAGGAAATATTGGAAATCCTGTTCTCTCTGAAAAAAAAATTACAAAAAAAACTTTTTTTGTAATTGAAGCATCTTCTTATCAGCTTGATTATAGTAAAATTTTTAAATCAAAATACTCAGTTATTCTTAATATTACACCTGATCACATCGAAAGGCACAAAAGTTTTAAAAATTATATAGAAGCTAAATTTAGTTTATTAAATTCACAAAATAAACAATCTATAGCTTTTGTAAAAGGAAATGATCCTGTTATTAAAAAAAAATTGAGAAAGAAAATGTATAAACAAAAAATTATTAAAATTGATACTTCTAGAATCCCTACATTATTTAAAAAAATTAGTAATAAGTATTTCTTATCATTTGGTAATAGAGAAAATCTAATTTTTGTTCTGAAAATATGCCAAATTCTTAAACTTAAGAAAGAAAAAACAATAAAAATAATAAATAAATTTAAAGGATTGAAATATCGGCAACAAATAGTTTTTAATAACAATAATTTAACTATAATTAATGATTCAAAATCTACTAGTTTAGCTTCATCGGAAAATCTTCTTAAAAACCTTAAAAGTGTTTATTGGATATTGTGTGGAATACCAAAAAAAGGAGATAAATTTAATCTTACAAAATCTCAATGTAAAAATTTTAGGATCTATATATTTGGTAATTACTACAAACAATTTAGAAAAAATTTTAACAATAAATTAACAACAAAAAAGTTTAATAATTTAAAACATACACTTAATCAAATATTTCTAGAAATTAAAAATAATAAAAGAAAAAAATATATAATTTTATTTAGTCCAGCAGGAGCATCATTTGATA
>CACMIX010000013.1 GCA_902613855.1 uncultured Pelagibacteraceae bacterium | reverse complement strand
AGAGATTTAAAGTAAGTAGATTTAAATCAAAATACAAATATCCTATTCCCAACCTAGATTTTAAAAATTTTAAAAGACGTGAAGATATAGAATTAAATTTTAATGACTGAAAACATTTGTGTAGTTTATACTCACCATAAACTTGGTGATCTAATTTGGCAATTACCTTACATAAAAGCTATTAGTGATCATCACAAGCAAAACGTAGATCTGATAGTTAGAGAAAAAACACAAGCAAAAAATATTTTAAAAGACTTAAGTCACATAAATTTAATTAATTATAATAACTTTAGGAAAGGTTTTTTTTATTGGGTTGATGTTTATAAATTAATGAAGATTTATTTAAAAAATAAATATAGCCATGTTTATATTCTAGATAAAGTTAACAAACCAGCAGTAGCAGCAAAAATTTGTGGTATTAAAAATATAGTTGGGCCAGGTATAGGTAATCAAAAAAAATGGCTTACTGTTAAAAACTTTCTAAAACAAGAAGATTGGAATTTAAGTTATTCTGAGCAGTCACAGAAAATATTATCTATTAATTCAATAAGCTTAAAAGAAGTTTATCCTAATATTAGTATTAATATCAACAGATTAAAAAATAATAATTCTGATTTACTGCTACCAGGAAAAAAAATTTCTTTTGGTATAGACTCTTTTGAAGATTATAAAATGTGGTATGAAGAGAGTTTTGTTAAGTTAGCAGAACTACTTTATCAAAAAAATTTATTTGAACAAATATATTTAATTTGTGGTCAAGAAAAATCTTATTTGGCTGAAAATATAATCAATTTGTCAGATAAAAATTATTTTATAAATTGTTCCAATAAAAATTTAGGTGGGATAGTGTTAGCGTTAAAAAATTCAGATTTTTTTGTTGGTAATAATTCTGGTCCACTTAATTTATCTGCTGCTTTAGGTGTTAAATCATTTGGCTTAATTGCTAATGATCCAATTGATGAATTGAAATATAGCAAGATTCAAATTATAACACCTGAGAATTATGATAACTTAAGAGACAGGAACAGAGAAGGAATGAAAAAACTAACTGTTGAAAGAGTATTTAAACAAATTTTAGAGAATACAAATTAAATGAAAGCTGTAAATTTTATCTTACCCTCTACAAATAAAAAAAATTTTACATTAAAAGATACTTTAGGAAAGTATGTCGTTCTTTATTTTTATCCAAAGGATGACACTCCTGGATGTACAATAGAAACAAATGAATTTAATAAACTATTACCTAAATTTAAAAAATTACAATGTGAAGTTTATGGTATTTCAAAAGATAGTTTAAAGAGTCATGATAAATTTAGAGATAAATATAAAATTAAATTTGATTTATTAGCAGACGAAGAATTAAAAGTTTTAAAAAAATATAAAGTATGGAAAAAGAAAAAATTTATGGGCAGGGAATTCATGGGTGTAGTTAGAACTACATATTTACTTGATAAAAAAGGACGAATTTTAAAGATTTGGAATAATGTTAAAGCAAAAGACCATGCAAAAGAAGTCTTGGAAACTCTTAAACAAACTAAAAATTAAAAAGGCTCCTTCAAAAGGAGCCTTTAAATTTATTATATTTTAGTCTCTAATAGCATAAGCCTTCACTCCGACTTCAGCTACGTCTGTGCCAAGTTTTTCTGCTTGAGCACTAATTCTTAAACCTATTGTTTCTTTTAACCCTCTAAATGTTATGTAAGAAAGTACAAAACTAAAAAGACAAACAGATATAACTCCAGTTAATTGTGTGCCAAAATTTGTATTTGGATTACTTAAAGGAACAATTATAGTTCCAAATATACCAGCAAACATATGGACTGGTATTGCACCTACAACATCATCAATTTTTTTGCTTTCTAAAAATTTTGTTCCAAAATACATAATTAGTGATCCAATAGCTCCAATCAGAATTGCAAGCAATGGACTTGGAGTTAGAGGTTCAGCAGTTATAGCAACCAATCCAGCCAAGGCACCATTGAGCATCATAATTATATCTGTTTTACCACCCAGCAGTCTAGATATAATTGCAGCTGTTGCTGTTCCAGCAGCTCCTGCTAAATGAGTATTAACAGCAATTTTACTTATTGCATTAACGTCATCAAAAGTTCCCATAGCAAGTTGACTAAAACCATTAAAACCAAACCAACCAAACCATAATAAAAATGTTCCTAATGTTACTAGAGGAATGCTTGAAGCGGCAAAAGGAACTAAAGATTTTGTCTCACCTTTTCTACTAAATCTTCCTTCTCTTGCACCTAAAACAATTACACCTGCCAGCGCAGCAGCACCCCCACATGCATGAACTAAAGTTGATCCAGCGAAATCTGAAAAGCCAGAAGTTGCTAACCAACCTCCACCCCATTGCCAGCCCATTGAAATAGGATAAATTATTCCAGCCATGATTGCTGCAAAAATAAAGAAAGGCCATATTTTAATTCTTTCTGCAACAGCTCCTGATACAATGGATGCAGTAGCGCATACAAACATAGTTTGAAAAAACCAATCTGAATAATCAGAATAACCAGTCGATAATTCAGAAGAGTCGCTCCACATTGAAAAAGATCCAATAAATCCCCCTTCTGGTATTCCGTATGCTAAATTATAGCCACAGAAAAAAAATATTAATGAGCATATTGCAAACTTACCAATATTTTTAGCTGCAATTGTTGATACACTTTTTGTAGTAACCAAACCACTTTCAAGCATACAAAAACCAGCAGCCATAAAAGCCACTAGTACGCCACCAATATAAAATCCAAGTGAATTAAATATATATTGTCCTTCAGCTGACATTGTTGTTTCTGCTGAAGCACAGTTAGTAAAAATTAAAAAAAGTACATAGCTTAAACTAAAAGTCTTAAATGATTTCATCGTTATCTCTCCTTGTTATGAGTATCTTCTATTAAAGAGAGTAATTTTAAGAATTGCTTATAAAGCAAACGAGTTATGTTAATTTAACATGTGTACAAAAAAAAAGGCCCCATTTGGGGCCTTTTTTTTAACTAACAAGAGAGAGATATTTTGTTAATTTTTTTGTTAGGAGCTCTTCAATGAGATAACGACATGGAGATCGAAGAGCCCCTATATTGCATGCAATTAGTCTCGTATTGCGTATGCTATTACACCTGTTTCTGTTACGTCTGTACCTTTGGACTCAGCTTCTTTACTTAATCTAATTCCAAATGTAGCTTTCATAACTGAGAACACGATATATGACACAACAAATACAAAAATGTTAATTGATAGTACGCCAACTATTTGTGCACTAAAAGATGCATCAGCATTCGTTAGTGGCACTGCAAGTGTTCCCCATATTCCAGCAAACATGTGAGCTGGAATTGCACCTACAACATCGTCAAGTTTGAAACTGAATAATAATTTAGTTCCAAATACGACAATTAAACCACCAATGGCTCCAATGAAAATTGCAGCTAATGGTGTTGGTGCTAATGGTTCTGCAGTTACTGCAACTAATCCACCAATTGCTCCATTTAACATTTGTACAACATCTGTTTTACCATACATTAATCTTGTTATTGTTGCTGCAGCCATTACACCACCACAAGCAGCAAGATTAGTATTGATAAAGATTCCTGATACAGCTACTGCATCATCAAATGTTCCAATAGCTAATTGTGATCCACCATTGAATCCAAACCAACCTAACCATAGGATAAATACACCTATTGTTACTAATGGAATTGAAGAAGCAGCAAAAGGTTTCATTGCTTTTGCTTCACCTTTGCTGTCAAATCGTCCAGATCGTGAACCTAGCAACATTATCCCAGCTAGTGCAGCTGCACCACCTGTTGAGTGAACTAAAGTTGAACCAGCGAAATCTGAGAAGCCAAGTTCTGCTAACCAGCCTCCGCCCCACTGCCAACCCATTACGATAGGATAAATAATTCCAGCTAAGATTGCTGCGAATAGAAAGAAAGGCCAAAGTTTTACTCTTTCAGCCATTGCCCCTGAACAAATTGAAACTGTTGTTGCACAGAAAACCATTTGGAAATACCAGTCAGAACCATCTGCATATCCAGTTTCAACTGAGCTTGCATCTGACCATGGGGTAAATGTTCCAATGTATCCACCCTCTGGGATTCCATACGCTAAGTTATATCCAAATAACCAAAACATAATTCCAGCAATTGAGTAAAGACCAATGTTCTTTGCACAAATTACTGAAACACTTTTTGAAGTTACCATACCAGACTCTAGCATCGCAAAACCTGCAGCCATAAACATGACAAGGAAACCACAAATTAGAAATAGTAGTGAATTGAATATAGCTTGAACTTCAGCAGAAACAGTTGTCTCTGCCATTCCTGCACTACTCATGTTTAATAAAAATATTAAACTAAGAATTGGTGCAGATATTCTTTTTATTAATTTAGTCATAAGACCTCCACTGTTAAAGTGAGGGTTATATTTTTTAATAATACTAATAACTAACGCTGATTAGGAAAATTGGCTATGCGGTATTTGCATATAGAAACAGCCTTAAGGTGTATTTACACATTAAGGCTGTTAAAAAAACTATTATTTATTGAATACTTCTTTTAAAGCTTTAGCTGGTAAGAATTTTACCTTTTGAGAAGCAGCGATTTGAATCTGCTCACCTGTTCTTGGGTTTCTTCCAACTCTTGCTTTTCTTTTTGCTACTTTGTACGTACCAAAACCAGCAATTTTTACTGAGTCATCACCTTTTAGAGCATCTAAAATAGTGTTGGTAATCGTATCAAAAGTTCGCTCAGCATCTGCTTTGCTCAAATTTAATGAGCCAGAAAGCTTAGCAATTAGTTGTTTTTTGTTCATTTTAGCTCCGGTTTTGTTGGTTAATATTTATACTTGTCATAAACGTTGATAAATCAAGCTTTTTTTTAGTGTTTAGTTTTTTAAAACACACAATATATTGTAAAAACTTAAATTAACGTTGGATTTATTAACTTTTTAAACGTTTTATAATGTGAATTATCGAAATAAACCTAGGTCTTTTAGATCATTAAATGTGGTGAAAAACATCAATGATAGCAACAAAAACAATCCGATTCGAAAAAAACCTTCTTGAGTTTTTTGAGACAAAGGTCGGCCTAAAACTTTCTCAAATGCATAAAACATTAAATGTCCCCCATCTAACATTGGTATTGGAAATAGATTAATAAGCCCTAAACTTATTGAAATATAAGCCATCATACTAATAAATGCCAACACTCCGAAAGTAGCAACTTGTCCAGAAATTTTTGCAATTCTAATTGGGCCTCCCAATTGAGAAGTATCTGCTTTACCTAAAATCATTCCTCCGATGTATTTTAATGAGGAAACGCTTACAAAATAAACTTCATAACCTGCATGATATAAAGCCTGAGCAGGTCCTAATTTAACATGGTTAACTTTATTATTATAAGCACCAAGCTTAATACCTACCATTCTTTTATTTATTTTATTCCCCAATCCATCATCACCTTCAACTATATTGGGTTTAACTTTTAATATTAATTCATCATAAGAACGCTTAACTTTAAAATCTATAAAATCACCAGTAGACATGGTGATAAATTTAGAAACCTCCATAATGCTTTTAACTTCATTACCATCTATTTCTAAAATTATATCCTCAGCTTTTAGCCCTCCTACCATTGCAGGACTATCTTTTTGAACTTCGTTTATGACTGCAGGAGTGAAATCTTTACCTACGAAAGTATAAATTGAAAAAAATATTACCAAAGCTAGTAAAAAATTAGCTAAAGGACCACCAAATACAATTAAAACTCTCTGATATAGAGGTTTTAAAATAAATAATTTTTCCCGTTCTTCTTCGTTATATTTATCTAAAATTTCTTGATGATCTGCTTGTGAATAAACGTTTCTATCGCCAAAAAATTTTACATATCCACCTAAAGGAATTGCACATATTTTCCATCTGGTTCCATGTTTATCATTCCAACCAAACAATTCCTTACCAAACCCAATTGAAAAATCAGTTACACCTACACCATATTTTCTTGCAAAATAATAATGTCCATATTCATGAATAAATACAACAACAAGAATTAAAATTAAAAAAGGTATTATATAACTAAGCATAATTTAAATTTTAAATGAATATTAAATGGTTCACAACCCCGCATTCATTAATAATACTGATACTTTTTGTCCTTACTATTAAATTTTTCAGAGTGAATACTAACATAATTTCCTTGTTCATAAGCATTAGACCAAAAAACATATTTTTGTTCACGATTATATGCAGCTCGATTACGCTCTCTTCTCTCTTTTTCTTTTTGCTCTTTTAATTTTTGTTCTTTTAAAGCTTTCTCCTTTTGTTTTCTAACCATTGCCTCCTGCTCTAATTGTTTATCAAGTTCTTCAGGGCTTAATTTAGATTGAGGAGGCACATAGGAATTTACAGGTGTAACAACTGTATTATTCTTTATGTATTTCTTAGGTAACTTCCGGTTCATCATTGAATAATAAATCTCAGGTTTATTATTTAATAAATATTCTTTGTTTTCTCTAAGAAAGCTCAAGGTTTCATTTTTCAACAGCCTCATGAAGTAATGATGATTTGGGTTCGTTTTTCCAAGATCAGAATTTCTCCATTTGCAGGTATAATTATTAATGTGATCTCTTTTATTTCGCCAGGTCATATCTTTCCTCCTGCATCATCTTTAATATATCTAGCTGCCTGTAATATTTATTCATCAACTTATCTTCAATTGTATTTAGTTTTAAAATAGCGCTCCCATATTTACTGTCTCTTGCAAAAGCTAAGCCTTTTAAATTAATCGATCGATCTGAAGATTGAACCAGCTCACCTTCTTCTTTAAAGACAATTTTTTCAGCTATTTTATTTTTATACTCATCAGCTTCGTGATGAAGGATCTCTTGATTATAAATCCCAGCTTCAATACCCCCAATTCTTCGTAGTCTAAAACCTACATCAATGATTTTAAAAACTACTTGTTCTTCTAAAATCCCTTCAGGTTTTAAAGCCTCAATCATTAAATCTCGATATTGTTCAAACTCCTTTAGGTCTTCACCTATTACTAATTGCTTACCAGTTAGTCCGTGTTTTAACGAATTTTTAGATGAATTTAATTTCCCTAAATCAGTTTTAGGTCCTTTAGATAATAATGCATTTTTTCTATTAGCATTTATCTGTTTAATAGTTGCCATAAGGCCTCCTTTAAATAATTCATAGGATTATCCTACAAAAGTTGATTTATTGATTTTAAAGGCTCACCTAAAAGGCTTTATTTAAGGCCGCATGGCTACTTACCACGAAAGATTCTTAATTTAAAGAATAATGAATTTTATCATAACTTCATATATCTTGTAAAGACTAAGTACTAAAATCTAAATTATTTTATTGAATGTCAAACTTCACCGAAAATGAAATAATACCTTTCGCACTTTCAATTATACAAACTCATAAAGAAGGGATTGATACTAAAAATTTAATAATACATTTAAGAGAATTAATGAATCCATATGGAGAGGATTTAGAAATTTTAACTAACAGAAATGATGATAAATTTAGTCAAAAGGTTAGGAATTTAAAATCTCACAAAACACTGGAAAACAAAGGCTTTGTTTCATTTAATAATAACAAATTTTATATTACTAAAGTTGGAACTAAATTCTTAATTGAAAGTCATAATTATTTTAAAGATATAAACATTCTTGATGAGTGGGAATTAACTACTCGAACTTACAATTCTTTGAAAGATAATGGAATTAATACATTAAGTGAATTACTAGAATGGTCTGAAAAAAAATTTTTGACAATTCCTGGTTTTGGAAAAGCTGGAATAAGTGAAATAAATAACCACCTCAATTCATTAAATTTAAAATTAGG
>CACMIX010000012.1 GCA_902613855.1 uncultured Pelagibacteraceae bacterium | reverse complement strand
TAAAGAAAATTATCAAAATAATAAAATTTTGCACTTTATAGTAAATAGATATTTAATAGATGGAGTTAATTACACTTCTTTTGATGAAGAAATTGATGGTGACCATATTTGTGTGGAAGTAAAATTCATTTCTATTTCAAATTCTTTAATTAAAGAAATCAGTAATGTGCTAGAAAAATATCAAATAAAAATAGATCATTTATTAGAAAAGAAATATATCAAAAGTTTCTTTGAAGACCAAAATTTAGATATATCTTTAATTGCTTTTAAAATACAAAATGGTCACAACAAGTATGAAATTGCTTTAGTCCCAAAAAGGTTGAAAAAGAAAGGTTTTTTTGAAAAATTTTTTCAATTATTTAGTTAATATCGTTTTATCTCGTAACATTACTTGTTTTTAAATTTTAGTAGATACAAATTAAATAATGCCGTGTCTTATTTAACTCAAAAAACTATAAAAAATAATCTTACTTTCAGTGGTATAGCTTTACATAGTGGGCACAATGTTAATGTTTGCATTAAGCCAGCGAAACCTGATTTTGGCATTGTCTTTAAAAGAGTTGATTTAAAATTAAATAACATAATTTATCCAAACTTTAATAATGTCACAAATACATCTTTAAATACAACAGTAGAGAATGAATTTGGTGCAAGAGTTTCAACAATAGAACATTTAATGGGTGCTTTATTTGGTCTAGGAATTGATAATGCATTAGTTGAAATTGATAACGAGGAAGTCCCAATATTAGACGGCTCAGCAAAAATATTTATTGATAAATTAATTTCCTCAGGATTTGAAGTAAGCAATTCTCCAATCAAAGTGATTAAAATCAACAAAGAGATAAAATATTCAAAAGGAGACAGGTTTATATCGATTAAACCTTCAACACTAAGTCTAGATATTGATTTTGAATTAAAATATGAAAATAAAATCATTGGAAATCAAAAAAATAAAGTCAAAGTATATGAAGATGATCTTAGAGATATTTATAATTCTAGAACCTACTGTTTGTATGAAGATATTGAAGCTATAAAAAAAAATGGATTGGCTAAAGGTGGAAGTTTAGAAAATGCTATTGTAGTAAAAGGTGAAGAGATATTAAATTCAGAGGGACTAAGAAACAACAAAGAGTTTGTAAATCATAAAATTTTGGACTGTATTGGTGACCTTTATACTTCAGGCTATAGAATTGTAGCTAGTGTTACGTGTTCTCAAGGTGGCCACTATTTAACAAATCAGTTACTTAGAGAAGTTTTTAAAGATAAGGAGAATTTTTCTATACTTGAAATTAAAGAAAAAAATCTTCCACATACATTAATTAACAAAAATTTGTTAAGATCAATAGCTTAAATTAAACTTAGCATTTAAATTATTTTTTAAGTCATTATAAAAGTGATTATGAATTTTATAAATCGTTTCATATTAATATTATTATTCATAATATTAGCCTCTTGCTCTAAAGAAAAATTAAACGAGTCTGTGATAAAAGAAAAAAGTTTAGATGGTCAAGTATTAGAAGCCTATACAGAGGGCCTTGACTCGTTAAAAGGTGGCGATGTTTTGTTTGCAGCAAAAAAATTCAATGATGCAGAAATGCTATTTCCACAATCTGAGTGGGCACCAAAATCAGCATTAATGGCAGCATACTCTTATTACTCACAAGATTATCTTGATGATGCGATTGCTGAATTGGATAGGTTTTTAATAGTATACCCATTAAGTAAAAATACAGATTATGCACTTTACCTATTAGCTAATTCATATTATGAAAAAATAGTTGACGAAAAAAAAGATTTACGTTCAATATTATTAGCCAAAAAAAATTTTAAAAAAATAATTAAAAATTTTCCTAACACTGAGTATGCATTAGACTCTGAGTTTAAAATGGATCTAATTAATGATATTTTAGCGTCTAAGGAAATGTATGTAGGTAGGTACTATTTTGACCGAAAAAAATGGATTCCAGCAATAAATAGATTTAGGACTGTTGTTGATGACTATGATACCACAATTTATGTTGAGGAAGCATTGCACAGGCTTGTAGAAGTTCACTACAGAATAGGATTAACTGATGAAGCTAAAAGATATGCTCAAATTTTAGGATATAATTATATGTCTTCAAAGTGGTATGAAAAATCTTATGCCGTATTTAATAAAGATTATGAAAAAAAAAAAATTAAAACTGAAAAGAAAAAAAAATCTTTTATAAATAAAGCAAAATCTCTTTTTGCCATAGATGAATAAAAAAGAAATTATAATTAAATATAAAAAGAAATTAGAATTATTTAATAAATTTAATAAATTCTACTTTGATAAAAGTAAGCCCATTGTTACAGATAAGGAATACGATGACTTGAAAAGAGAGATTATTTTTTTAGAAAAGAAATATCTATTTTTAAAATCAAAGAATTCTCCTTCAATATCTGTAGGTCACAAA
The DNA here is from genome assembly GCA_902613855.1 of uncultured Pelagibacteraceae bacterium. Lineage (GTDB taxonomy): Bacteria > Pseudomonadota > Alphaproteobacteria > Pelagibacterales > Pelagibacteraceae > Pelagibacter. The sequence goes on along the minus strand of CACMIX010000012.1, from coordinate 5,980 downwards.
CCTTCTAAAAATTTTAAAAAAGTAAGTCATAAAGTCTCAATGTTATCACTTGCAAATGCTTTTTCAGAGGAAGATTTAATAAATTTTGAAAAGAAAATTTCAAATTTTCTCTCAAAAAAAGAAGGTTTTGAGATTTCATATAGTGCCGAGCCAAAAATTGATGGTATCTCAGCCTCATTAACTTATAAAAATGGAAATTTCGTAAGAGGTCTTTCTAGAGGAGATGGTAAAGAAGGTGAGGATATAACTGATAATTTAAATACAATTAAAGATATTCCAAAAAAAATATCTTCAAAAGATTTTCCAGAAGAAATTGATATAAGGGGGGAGGTTTTTATTCAAAATAGCGATTTTGAATATTTGAAAGATAAATTCGCAAACCCAAGAAATGCTGCGTCAGGTTCATTAAGACAAAAGAACCCTGAGGACACTAAAAAAATTCCATTAAAATTTATCGCATACACTTTTGGTTTTGAAAATGGTTTAAAAGTTGAAACTCAATCTGAATATCTAAAAAAATTAAAAGAATGGGATTTTAAAATAAACCCTTTAAATAAATTGATAAGTGGGGTCAAAAATTTAATAGAAAATTATAATGATATTGAAAAGAAAAGAGCTGATTTAGATTTTGATATAGATGGAATTGTTTACAAAGTTAATGATTTTGCTCTTCAAAAAAGATTAGGAAATGTTGCTAATGCTCCAAGATGGGCTGTAGCCCACAAATTTTCTTCAAATAAAGCAGTATCTCAAATCAAAGATATTGAAATCCAAATTGGAAGAACAGGTGCTTTAACACCAGTAGCAAAAATCAAACCAATTAATATTGGTGGAGTGCAAGTATCCAATGCAACTTTGCATAATGAGGATGAAATTATTAGAAAAGATATTAGGATTGGCGACACTGTAACAGTAGAAAGAGCTGGAGATGTAATTCCACACATACTTTCTGTAGATTTAAAAAAAAGAAAAAAAGACAACATAAAATTTATTTTTCCAGAAAAGTGCCCTTCGTGTGGTTCAAAAACAATAAAAGAATATAACTCAATAACTAAGAAAAATGATGCTGTTAGAAGATGTTCTAGTGAAGGTTATTTTTGTGAAAAAATATCTGTAGAAAAATTAAAACATTTTGTTTCAAAAGATGCTTTTAATATTGATGGCTTTGGAAAAAAAATTGTAGAAAGTTTTTGGAAACTGAATTTAGTAAAATTTCCACAAGATATTTTTAAATTAGATTATAATAAAATTGAAAATTTGGAAGGATGGGGGAAACTTTCTGTAGAAAATTTAAAATATTCTATTAATGAAAAAAGAAATATCTCATTAGAGAGATTAATATATGCTTTAGGTATTAGACATATAGGTTTAGAAAATGCTAAATTACTAGCAAAATATTTTATCTCATTTACAAACTTTAAAAACTTACCAAAAACAAATAAATTCGATGAATTATTAAATATCGATGGAATTGGTGAAACACAGATTAATTCGGTTAAAAATTTTTTTTCAGTGTCAATTAATTTAAAAGTCTTAAATGAACTTGAAAAATTATTAAATATAAAAAGATCCAAAAATGAAGTGAAAAATGGTTTATTAAAAGATAAGTCTTTTTTAGTAACAGGTAAATTAGATAATATAAGTCGAGCAGAGGTGAAATCATTAATTGAAGAAAATTCTGGTACAACAGTAAGCAGTATATCTAAAAAGTTAAATTATTTAATTATTGGTGAAAAACCAACAAAGAAAAAAATAGAAAATGCTAAAGTACTAAAAATTAAAATTATAGATCAAAATGAATTTCTTAAAATGTTAAATAAGACTAGCTAGCCACTTTTTTTCATTTGAATTTAAATATCTTGATATTTTTGAATACACATTTAAATGATATTTAAATAAGTAATTTTTTTCGAAATTTGTTAGTAAATTATAATTGATTAAATCTTTTTCAATGGGTGCCATTGTTAAATTTTCAAAAAATAATTTTTTTTTTAGTTTTTTGACATAGACTAAATTTTCTATACGAATACCAAATTGATTTTTTTTATAATAACCAGGCTCATTACTTAAAATCATACCCTCTTTAATTTTTACCCTGTTTACACTGGATATCGACTGTGGACCTTCATGGACGTTAAGAAAAAACCCAACACCGTGGCCAGTTCCGTGGGCATAATCTAAATTACTCTTTTTGAGGAATTTTCTGGCTCTAATATCGATCTTTTTCCCAATATCGTCTTTTTTTAGATCTGAAGTTGCTACGGCAATGTGTCCTTTTAATACTTTCGTAAAAATATTTTTTATATTTTTGCTTTGTTTAGAAAAGCAAAGAGTTCTAGTGACGTCTGTTGTTCCGTATTTATATTGTCCACCAGAATCGCACAAAAATATATCTTTTTTTTTTATAATCCTGCAGTTCTCAGTTTTAGCTCGGTAATGAACAATTGCACCATTTTTTCCGGTCCCTGCAATCGTATCAAAACTAGGATAAAGATAATTTCTGTTTTGTTTTCTAAATTTCTCTAACTTTTTTTGAGCCTGTACTTCAGTGATTGGTTTCTTATTAGTATTTTTTATCCAATATAAAAATTTAGTTAGCGCTGCACCATCAGATATATGTGATTTTATCATATGATTTATCTCAATTTTATTTTTGATAGACTTAAAATAATAAATTGGATCCTCTTTTTTTATAACTTTAAATTTTGATCTAATTAAATTTTCAAAATAAACAGAGCAAGTATTTTCATCAATAATAAAGCTATTACCTTTTAATTTTGAGATTTCTTTTATATCTATAACTTGATTAGAACTTATAATTTTATGATTAATCAGTTTCTTAGACTTTATTTTTTTAGCTATTAAATAAATTTTTTTTGTTCTACTTACTATTAATCTTGAGTTTGGCATTGGAGTATTAGGACCATCTTTACCCCTGATATTTAAAGTCCATGCTACATTTTCTGGTGCGCTAATAAATAAATAATCAGATTTATTTTTTTTAAGGTATTTCGAAATTTTATTTAATTTAGAATTTCTACTCTCACCAACAATATTTTTATTGAGATGGAAGAATGGATTTGCATCATTGATTTTAAATTTTTCTATTTGATCTATTAAGTTCTCATTTATAAACTTTATATAATTAAATTTTAAAAAAAACTTTTTAATTTGTTTATAAGTAAAAAGCTTTGGATCAACACCGAGTGTAAGATTTTTAAATAAGTTACAATTTATTAATTTTTCTGTACCTATTATTTTAAAATTTTTACCAGCCTCTATTTGGCTTTGAATTGTATATCTTCCATCTGTAAATAAATAATTTTTATTTTTTAAAATTATTGCAAGACCAGCTGATCCACTAAAATTTGAAATAACTTTTAGTCTATTTACTCTTGAATATTCTGTAAAATAATCGTCATTTTTTGGAACAATATATCCATCTATGTTATGATGTTTAAATTTATTCCTTAAAATTTTAATTTTATTTATCACTTTATTCTTTTTTGGTATCGTATCCATCCAGGACTTCTGGTTCCTTCTTCCACTTCAAAATCTTGGTTGAATTCAAAATCTTCTTCACTATTAATTTCGTCATCAAAATATGAATTTTTTTCTAAATGTTTTTCTGGTAACTCTTCTATAAATCTGGATGCCATACTATCTATCCAGTCACCTTGATAAAACCTGTTCATAGAGAAAGAAATTATAGCTTTTTTTTTTGCTCTTGTTATACCCACATAAGCAAGTCTTCTCTCTTCTTCGAGCCCCTTTTGACCCTTTTCTTCGATAGATTTTTGATGAGGGAATAGTCCTTCTTCCCAACCTGGTAAAAAAACTACGTCAAATTCTAAACCTTTTGCAGCATGCATTGTCATCATATTAACTTTTTCTCCATCCCATTCCTGATCTATAGATGTTGCAAGTGATACATGTTCTAAAAAACTTTCCAAAGTATCAAACTCCTTCATAGCACTTAGTAACTCTTTAATATTCTCTAGTCTATTTTCGTTATCTAAATCTTTTTTGTTTTTGAGCATTGCTGAATAACCTGATTCATCTAAAACAATTTGTAATAATTTAACGTGACTTGATTTGTTAATTTTCAAATCACCTCTCCATTTATTCAAAGAATTAATAAATAGGCTTAGACCGATTTTAGCCTTAGGTTTAATAAGGTTTTGTTCTAGCATTTTGATAGAGGCTCTTTCTAAATTTAAATGATTTTCTTTTGCAAATTCGTGAATATTTTTTAAGGTACTATCGCCTATTGCTCTTTTGGGGTTATTTATAATTCTCTCAAAAGCTAAATCGTCTTTTTCTTGATGAATTAATCTTAGATAAGCAACACAATCTTTAATTTCAGCTCTTTCATAAAATTTTGTTCCTCCTAAAATTCTATAAGGCATTCCAATTTTTAGAAATCTTTCTTCAAATTCTCGAGTTTGAAATATGGCTCTTACAAGAATTGCAACATTATTATAAGAAAATTTTTTCTTTATGTTTTTTTCTATCTCATCTGAAACTCCAATAGCTTCATCTTTACCGTTTTTAAAACAGTTTAATTTAACTAAATCCCCTTCTTCCATTATCGTTGTTAATGTTTTTCCAACTCGATTTTGATTATTAGCTATAAGATTAGACGCAACAGATAGAATATTCTGTGAGGATCTATAATTTTGTTCAAGCCGTATGACCTTTGTATTTTCATAAACTTGATCGAATTCAAGAAAATTTTTAATTTCTGCTCCTCTCCAACTGTAAATGGACTGATCATCATCTCCTACACAACAAATATTTTTATTTTTTTCTGATAAAAGATTAAGCCATTTACTTTGAATAAAATTTGTATCTTGATACTCATCTACAAGAATATATTTAAAATTTTTAGAGTATATCTCTCTTATATCTGAGTAGTTTTCTAAAATTTTTACAGTATGTAAAATTAGATCACCAAAATCACATGAATTTAAATCAGTTAATTTTTGTTGATATATTTTATACAAAGGTAATATAGTTTTTTCATAAATATCTTTTTTATTAACAATAACCTCACCAGGATAATATCCTTTGTTTTTCCAACGATCTATAATTGCCAATATAAATCTTGGTGATAATTGTTTAATATCTACATTCTCAGCTTTACAAATATTTTTAATAAGTCTTATTTGATCATCTGTATCTACTATTGTAAAATTTGAATTTAGTTTTGCAGCAGACGCATGTTTTCTCAGCAGTTTCGCACAAATCGAATGAAATGTTCCAAGCCAGGAAAGACCAATTGCAGCTGATCCTAAAATATTACTTACTCTATTTTGCATTTCTTTTGCTGCTTTATTTGTAAAAGTTACCGCTAAAATTTGATTAGGGAACGCCTTTTTTTCTTTAATTATGTTAGCAATTCTGGAGGTTAAAACTTTAGTTTTACCTGAACCAGCGCCAGCAACAATTAAAAGTGGCCCATCCAAGTGTAATACCGCCTCTTTTTGAGGATCGTTTAGATCTTTTAAATAATCTTTGTTTATCATTTAAAATAATACTTTATAAGACTCTCTGATCAAAATGAACAAGTCAAAACAATTTGTTAAAAGTTTAAAAAACATTAATAAATCAATTAATAGTCTATTAGAGCAAAATTTAAACAAGTTAAAGTTTGATAATTTAAAAATTTTAGCGAGCAATAATAAAATTATACTTTCTTTTGTCGCAGTTTTTGTCTTCTTTGTTTCTTACCTTTTACTGCCTACATTTTATAAACAGGTTGATATTTCAAAAGAATTAAAAAATAACTTATTAAGTAAACTCAATCTAGACTTTAATTTTACTCAAAATTTAAGGTATAATTTTTTTCCAAGACCACATTTTGTAAGCAAAGATACTTTTATTATTAAAAATAATAGAAATATCGCAGAGATTGACAAAATAAAAATCTACGTTTCCTTAGAAAATTTATTTTCTACAAAAAATATTAAAATTAATG
>CACMIX010000011.1 GCA_902613855.1 uncultured Pelagibacteraceae bacterium | reverse complement strand
TTCTTGGTCAAGCAAAGTATTATCTATTGAAAAGATAAATATTCTAATGAGGTATACTACTAATTTTGATAAAAAATATGTTTGGATACCAAAAAGAAAAATTCCAACTAAACTTCTTAACAATGCAAAAAACTTTGCACCATTGAAACCTAAAGAGGATCTTAAAAGAACAGCAAAAGGTAATCCAAATTTTTGAGAGGGCTTTCCTATTAAATTACAAAAAATATAAACTAAAAAAGAGCCTAAGATTGTTCCAAAAAAGACTACAAAAGTATTAAGGCTATACATAATATATAAGGAGGCAATTAAAGAAAAACCAATTACACTCTGTATATTTACTCCCCAAAAGCAAAAAAGATCTTTCCAATTCCAATTTTTGTAATTTGGGTTTACAGTAACAAGATCCCAATTTGAAAGAGAGTATTTAACTTTTGGTTGATTCACTAAATTTATTTTAAACTAATAAATTCTACTGTCCATATAAGAGAGTTGGTAACCAGAGTGCAATTTTAGGGAAAATAATAATTAAAACTAAACCAATTACCTGTAGAACCATAAATTGCATCATGCCATAGTAAATATCTTTTAAATCCCATTCAGGTACTACGCCTTTAAGAAAATAAGCAGAAAGAGCTACAGGTGGTGAGAGCCAGGCGGTTTGTAAATTTACTGCAACCAGAATTGCAAACCAAGTTAGGTTAAAACCTAAAGCTTCAACTAAAGGTAATATGATTGGCACTATAATCATAACGATTGGTACCCATTCCAATGGCCATCCTAACAAAAAAATCATCACCATTATCATGGCTAAAATTAAGTACTTATTCATTTCTAGTCCTAATAGAAACTCTGTTAATAATGTTGGAGTGCCTAATCTTGCAAAAACTGCTCCAAAAAAGTTTGAGGCAGCTACTAAAACCATTATTAAGGCAGTAATCTCTAAAGTTTTAACTAAAGCATCTTGCAATTTTGGTAACGTTAATTTTCTGTAAGCTATAGAAAGAAGTAAAGCACCCATTGCACCACAACCTGCTGCTTCTGTAGGTGTAGCAAACCCAAATAAAATACTTCCTAAAGCAGCAAAAACTAAAGCTGCAGGGGGAACTAATCCAAGGAAAAATTCAACCCATACTTCTTTCATGCTAGCAGCTCGCATTTCCTCTGGAAGAACGGGGCCTAATTTTGGATTAATCATGCATCTTATTGTGGTGTAACCAGCATATAAACTTGCAAGAAGAATTCCTGGAATTATAGCAGCAGCAAATAAATCGATTACTGGAATTTCCATGATGGGTCCCATTACAACAAGCATAATGCTTGGAGGTATTAATATCCCTAAAGTCCCCCCAGCAGTTATAGTCCCTGCTGCTAACCTTACATCATATCCTGATCTATTCATTGACTTAGCAGCCATAATTCCCAAAATTGTAACTGAAGCACCAACAATACCTGTTGCAGCAGCAAAAATCACAGAAACAAATAAAACTGCATAATATAAAGATCCTTTTACTTTTGCTAACATCATTTGGAATGAGGAAAATAATCTCTCCATCAAACCTGCTTGCTCCATCATTATCCCCATAAAGACAAAGAGCGGCACAGCGGCGAGTGTTTGTTCGGTCATGACCATCGAAAATTGGAGGGTCATTAGGTAAAATACTAACTTACCAAATCCTAAATAACCAAAAACAAATCCTAAAAAAATTAATGTAAAAGAAATAGGGAAACCAACAAAGATAGCAAACAGCATTACCCCTACAAGAATGAAACCTAAAATAGCTGGATCTATAAGTTCAGCAATCATTTTTCTTCTCCAGGCCATTCACCTTTTGTGGCAGCCCAATAACTTTTAAATAGCTCTGAAATTCCTTGAATTAATAAAAAAACAATCCCAATCAATAAACAAGATTTGATAGGCCACATGTAAGGCATCCATGTAGTATCCATACCTTTTTCACCTCTTTGAATAGACTCTCCAACAAATCCAAGTGTCATATAAAAGAAAACTAATAGTCCTGGAAAATAAAATAAAAGATATAGCCAAAAATCTATCTTACCTTGATTTTTGGTTTTGAAATTTCTATATAAAAAATCAGCTCTTATGTGTACACCTTTAGAAAGAGCGTATGCAGCACCTAGCATGAATAATGCGCCATACAAAAAACGACTTATATCGTAAGCCCAAATTGTTGGAGCTAAAAATAATTTTCTTGCCAATACTTCATAAGTCATTGCAAAAATTAAAGGCATTAAAATCCAGCAAACAACATTACCGACCCATTTACTAAATTTATCAATGTTAACTATAGAGCTAGCCATCCATGATGGCATATCTTCTGGCATTTTACCTGAACCACCTCGCCTTTCGGCAATCATTTCATCAGATATATCTAATTTAGTTGGTTCGTCAGCCATATAAATTCTGTTAAAAAAAATTAGAGCGGACAATTAAGTCCGCTCTAATTATATAATTTAAGATTAATTACTGATTACTTTAATGTTGCTGCGTGAGCCATTCCTAGCTTCGCATTTGACATTTGAGCACCACTCCAGAATGGAACAGCAATATCAGCAAAGTTTTTCATTGAGGTATAAACTTCATTGAAAAATTTGTTGTCTGCAGCATTTTTGTTCAAAGATGCTTTTGCAGCAGCCATATATTCTGTGAAATAATCAGAAGGTGTATCTTCTAAGATTACTCCATGTTTAGTAGTTAACTCTCTTAAAGCTTTACCATTCTCATAGATTCTGTAACTTAAAGATTTTGCTAATGACGCATTAGCAGCTACTTCAAGAGACTTCTTCTCATGATCAGACATTGCATTGTAAGTTTTTCCAGTAATATAAAAGTCAGCATTTACGACTACTTGGTGTAAACCTTGTAAGTAGTAGTGCTTTAATACTTTTTGGAAACCAAAAGTTAAGTCTGGTTTTGGACAACACCATTCAGCAGCATCAATTGTACCTGCTTCTAAAGCTGGTAGAATATCTCCACCACCCATAGCTACAGACGCAATACCGATATCTTTATAAGTTTGTCCTGGAATTCCTGGAGGAGTTCTGAATTTATATTTTCTAAAGTCAGCCATGTCTTTAATTGGTTTTGGAAACCAACCTAAAGCTTCAGGTCCAACTGGTTGAATCATAAATCCTTTAATGTCTCTTCCCATTTCTTTCCATAGTTGGTCGTATAGTTCTTTACCACCACCATATTGAAACCAAGATAAGAATGCGATATTATCAATACCTACACCACCACCAGCTACTGGCGAACCAAATAACATAGCTGCAGGGTGATCACCTGACCAATAGTGAGTCCACGCGAAACCACAATCGATTAGACCTTTATCAACAGCATCTAAAGTTTCTTTTACACCAACAACAGCTCCTGCAGGTAAAATTTCAAACTTTAGAGATCCAGCTGTTAAAGTTGTAACAGTGTCAGTAAAATCCTTTAACATCTTAACTTCATCAGCTTTAGTGTTAAGAACTGTCTGACATTTTAGTGTTTTTGCAGCATTAGCATTTGAAATAAACCCAAATACCATTGCAACTGCAAATAACATTGAAATGATTTTTTTCATTATTTTCCCTCTCGTTATTTTTAAAAAATAAAGCTTCTCAAATATTGAAATCCAAAACAAGTGCTAATATTGGTATTTGCAATTTTTTTGTTCAGATTTATTACAAAAAAAAAATTTTTCACTTATAAAGGTTCTAATATATGGATAATTATGATTTTATAATTCTTGGAGCTGGATCAGCTGGCTGTGTACTTGCTAATAGATTGTCAGAAAATCCTGGTCATAAAGTCCTACTTTTAGAGGCTGGTGGTAAAGATAATTATCCCTGGATACATATACCTGTAGGTTATTTTAAAACTATGCATAACCCAAAAACTGATTGGTGTTACAAAACTGAGCCAGATGAAAGTATGAACAATATCTCTATTAGGTATCCTAGAGGTAAGACTTTAGGAGGAAGTTCATCAATAAATGGATTGTTGTATATAAGGGGACAAAATAGAGATTATGATGTCTGGCGTCAGTTAGGAAATACTGGTTGGGGATGGGATGATGTATTACCTTATTTTATAAAAGCTGAAGATCAAGAGAGAGGTAAAAACGAATTTCATGGTATAAATGGACCATTAGCGGTTTCTGATCAAAGAATTCATCTACCACTTTTAGATGAATTTCAAAATGCAGCAGAAGAGTTTGGAATACCTAAAACTAGAGATTTTAACACTGGAGACAATCATGGGTGTGGATATTTTCAAGTGACAGAGAAAGATGGTTTTAGATGTAGTACATCTGTAGGGTATTTAAATCCAATTAAAAGTAGAAAAAATTTAGAAATTATCACACACGCACACGTAAAAAAAATAATCTTTGAAAATAAAATAGCTAAAGGAGTTGAATTTTGGCAAGGAGATGAGTTAAAAAAAGTCGAAGCTAGCAGGGAAATAATATTATCTTCAGGTGCTATTGGATCTCCACAAATCCTTCAAGTATCAGGAATTGGAAGTACAGAAAAACTAAAAAACCTTGGAATAGAAATGGTACATAATTTAAATGGAGTTGGTGAAAATTTACATGATCATCTTATGTTAAGGCCTATTTATAAAATAAATGGTCTAAAATCTTTAAACAAAAAAATTAATAGTCTATTTGGAAATTTAATGATTGGATTGGAATATATTTTTAAGAGAACTGGTCCTATGACTATGGGAGCTAGTCAACTCTGCATGTTTGCCAAAAGTGACTCTTCACTAGAATTACCAGATTTGCAATGGCATATTCAGCCAATGAGTATGGATACATTGGGTGCAACTAAAAATCATGACTTCCATGCTTTCACACCAACAGTGTCCAACATAAAACCTACTAGCAGAGGTTATGTCAGTATCGTAGATAAAGATTCTAGAACTTATGCAAAAATAAAACAAAACTATCTATCAACTGATAATGATAGAATGATTGCAGCTAAAGGTCTGAAATTAACTAGAAAAATAATTATGGAGTCTGAAACATTTAAAAAATATTCACCAGAAGAATATAGGCCTGGAATAAACATTATTGATGACGAAGAACTAGTAAAAGAAGCTTCAAATTACGCTCAAACTATTTTTCATCCAGTTGGTACTTGTAAAATGGGTCAGGATGAAATGTCAGTGGTTGATGAAAAACTAAGGGTTAGAGGAGTAAGTAATCTAAGAGTGATTGATGCATCCATTATGCCAAATATTACATCAGGCAACACTAATGCTCCTACAATAATGATTGCAGAAAAAGGTGCAGACATGATACTTAATCATTAATGTTTGCTGAATTATTTGCTCCTGAACAAATAGCGATTTTAACACAAATAATATTTATAGATTTAGTTTTAGCTGGGGATAACGCAATTATCATTGGTATGGTTGCATCCAAATTTCCACCTGAACAAAGAAAAAAAGTTATATTTTGGGGTATAGGAGGTGCGGTAATACTCAGAATAATATTAACACTTCTTACTGCCTATCTTTTACAGATTACAGGTTTAAGACTTATAGGAGGACTTTTATTACTTTATATTGTTTACAAACTTTACGTTGATGTAATTAAAGGATCTGAAAAAGAGGAAGATATTAAAGTAGATAACTCTAGTTTCTTTAAAGCAATTTGGACTGTTCTTTTAGCCGATTTCACAATGAGTTTAGATAATGTTTTGGGTGTTGCAGGTGCTGCTGGCGAACATTATGGACTTCTTGTATTTGGTTTAGTTTTATCAATTATAATGATGGCTACAGCTGCTACACTAATATCTGGATGGATTAAAAAATACAGATGGATAGCTTGGCTTGGATTATTGGCAATTTTGGTTGTTGCAGTTGAGTTGATTTACACAGATATTAAAATATTATTATTGTAATGTACCTTCAGAAAATAAATCTCAAAAAAAAATATGCTTTAGTAACTGGTGCTGGAAAAGGACTTGGAAGAGCTTGTTCTATTGCACTAGCGGAAGCAGGTGCAACAGTTATTGCATTGAGTAGAACTCAATCTGATTTAAACAAATTAGAAAAAGATATTAATAAAGTTAAAGGAAAAATCATAAAAATCCAATGTGATGTGATGAACTATCAGGATTTGAGAGAAAAATTAAATAAAATTAAAATTATTGATATTTTAGTAAATAACGCTGGAACAAATATTCCAGAACCTTTTGAAAAAATAAAACAATCAAGCATGAACTATTTAGTGGATTTGAACCTTAAAGCTGCATTTAATGTTGCTCAATTGGTTGTAAAAAAAATGATTAAAAATAAAAAAAGGTCTGGTTCAATAATAAATATGTCCTCACAGCTTGGCCATGTGGGTATGATTGGAAGAAATGTTTATAATATGACTAAATTTGGAATAGAAGGTCTAACTAAAGGAATGGGTGTAGAGTTAGCAAAAAAAAATATCAGAGTTAACTCGGTGGCACCAACATTTGTTGAAACGCCAATGGTAAAAAGATTTTTTAAAAATAATAAATTTAAAAAATTGGTTTTAGAAAAAATTCCAGTGGGAAAAGTTGCAACTGAAAGCGATGTTGCGACTACAGTTTGTTTTTTAGCTTCTTCAGCATCCTCAATGATAACTGGAACTTCAATAATAATAGATGGTGGATGGACAGCACAATAATTTATAGAATTGTTTTAATTTTATTACTTTTATTATCCCCTTCGTATGCAATTGATTTTAAAGGAAAATTTTTACAGGGTCATTTTATACTTGGTATCACAGACCCAAATGCGGAAATTTTAATTGGGAAAAAAAAAATAAAAGTCTCAAAAGATGGGGATTTTGTTTTTGGCATTGATAGAGATCAAAAATATGATCTTACTTTTACAAAAATTCTTAATGGAAAAAAAACAACATTTACTAAAAAAGTTCTTAAAAGAAAATATAACATTCAAAGAATTGATGGTCTCGAAGAAAGTAAGGTTACTCCTCCTGAATCTGTATACAAAAGAATTAAAAAAGAAAATAATGCAATAGGTGAAGCAAGAACAATAAATTCAAATCTGCAATTTTTTAAAGAAAAATTTATAATGCCAGTTGAAGGAATTATAAGTGGTGTTTATGGCAGTCAACGGATTTTAAATGGTAAACCACGATGGCCACACTATGGAATTGATATTGCTGCTAAACAAGGAACGATGATTAAATCCTCTGGATCTGGAATTGTAACTATGGCAGAAGATGATCTATATTATACTGGGGGAACCGTAATAATGGATCACGGCCATGGAATTTCTACAATATACTCACACCTTGAAAATGTTTTAGTCTCAGTAGGCGATAATATTAATCAAGGAGACATAATTGGAACAGTTGGTTCAACTGGAAGATCAACCGGTCCACATCTAGATTTTAGAGTTAATTGGTTTCAAACTAGATTAGATCCAATGTCAGTGATAAATTAAATTATGCAAACATTGATACTTATAACTTTAGTTATTGTTATAGGTTGGGTTTTATTCCGTCCAATTACCAAAAAAGAACTAGATAGATATAACAATAAAGACTGGCCAGATATGGATTTACATTAAGAACTTAAAGAAGGTTGTTTCTTCATATCTTCTTTTTTAATACCAGCAACCTTAACTGGTTTTTTCATCGCATCTCGTCTAAATGGTTCGCCAAGCTCTTGATTTAAAATTACTTCAATAAATGTCGTAATTCCTTTCTTTTGATCATCACAGGATTGCTTGATAGCATTAGTAGTTTCTTCCATTGTTTTAACTGTTAACCCTTTTAAACCACAAGCGTCAGCTACTTTTGCATAGCTAAGTTCTGGATCAAGCTCAGTTCCAACAAAATTATCATCAAACCATAATATAGAATTTCTTTTTTCTGCTCCCCATTGGTAATTTCTAAAAATTACCATAGTAATTGAGGGCCATTCTTCTCTTGCACACGAGCTCATTTCATTCATGCTTATGCCAAATGCACCATCACCCGCAAAACCAATTACTGGTGTATCTGGACAGCCAATTTTTGCACCCAAAATCGATGGAAAACCGTATCCACATGGTCCAAATAATCCTGGTGCTAAATACTTTCTTCCTTTTTCAAATGTTGGATAAGCGTTTCCAATTGCACAATTATTTCCAATATCACTAGAAATGATTACATCTTCAGGCATACCAGCTTGAATTGCTCTCCAAGCTTGTCTTGGAGACATTCTGTCAGAGTCTCTTTCCCTTGCCTCTTTATTCCAAACTGTTCCTTCATCATCATCTTCATGATCAAGACTAGATAATTTTTGTAACCACGCAGATTTAGTTTGATGAATTATATCTTTTCTTTTTTGTCTATCTTTGTCACCCGCTGTTGGAGAAAGTTGAGCAAGCAATTGTTGAGCTACTAGTTTTGCATCTCCACAAATTCCAACTGAAACTTTTTTTGTTAAGCCGATACGATCTGAATTCATATCAACTTGAATGATACTTGCATCCTTCGGCCAATAATCCATACCATACCCTGGTAAAGTCGAAAAAGGATTTAGTCTAGTTCCCAATGCTAAAACTACATCTGCTTGTTTAATTAATTCCATCCCAGCTTTTGAACCATTGTAACCTAAAGGCCCCGCTGCTAAAGGATGACTTCCCGGAAAGCTATCATTATGTTGGTAACCCGAGCAAACTGGAGCATCTAATTTTTCAGCAAGTTTTTTACAATCTTCAATAGCACCTCCAATAACAACTCCTGCTCCAGATAAAATTACTGGAAATTTTGCATTAGATAATAAGTCAGCTGCTTTTTTTATTGCATCCACACCGCCAGCTTGTCTTTCTAATCTTACAATTGGAGGAAGGTCTATATCAATAACTTGTGTCCAATAATCTCTTGGTACGTTGATTTGTGCTGGAGCTGATCCTCTAATAGCTTTTTCAATAACTCTGTTTAATACTTCTGCCATTCTAGATGGATCTCTAACTTCTTCTTGATAACAAACCATGTCCTTAAATAAATTCATTTGTTCAACTTCTTGAAAGCCTCCTTGACCCATAGTTTTGTTGGCGGCTTGAGGCGTAACTAATAAAAGAGGAGTATGGTTCCAGTAAGCGGTTTTAATTGGTGTTACCAAACCTGTAATTCCAGGACCATTTTGAGCAATAACCATTGACATTTTTCCTGTGGCTCTTGTGTAGCCATCAGCAATTAATCCTCCATTAGTTTCATGAGCAACATCCCAGAATGTGATACCTGCATCTGGAAAAATATCTGAAATTGGCATAAAGGCTGAACCAATAATTCCAAAGGCGTGTTCAATTCCGTGCATTTGTAAAACTTTTACAAAAGC
>CACMIX010000010.1 GCA_902613855.1 uncultured Pelagibacteraceae bacterium | reverse complement strand
CATGAGCAAGTTTTCTTGCTAAACTTCCCCAAGCCTCATGTCTTTCGTTAATAATTAATTTTTCTTGTTGAGTTTTTAGTCGATCAATCATTAAATTAAAATTTTTATTTAATATCTCCAAATCTTTATCAGTTTTTACCTCTGGAACTTTTGCGTCAAAATTTCCTTCACCAATTGAGGTAGATGCATATATTAAGTTGTTAATAGATCTAAAAAACCTTGAAGAAAATCTAATAGCTATAGATATGGATACAAATAATAAAACACTTACAACTATAATATATATAATTGCAAAAGAAATTTTTATCCCAGTACTTTTTTCTTCTACGGTATAATAAAAATTAATTGCTTCTTGAGACTCTGTTAAGTATTTTGAGATTTCTTTATCTAAATATTTTACCACATAAAGGAATCTATTATCAAAATTTTGTAGTCGCATAATCGCAGCAGAAATATTCTCAGGGGCATTTATAATTTTAAGAGGTCTATCATCATCTAAAACTAGATTAAGAGCTTTATCAACAGGAGGCACAAAAAACTGACTGTTATCTATTGTTGTAAATAAAAGTTTTTTATTTACATCAATTATATGAATTTCATCCACATCTCTTATTAATTTTTGAGTACTTAAAAAACGTTTGTATTCTTTTAAGTCATCATTTAAAAATTTTTTACTCTTGTTAGTATCAAAAGCAATAAGCACAATATCAGATTGAATTTTATTTCTTATTTCTTCCACGTAACTTCTGGCTAACTCATAAGAATTATTAACAACAGTTGTGACCTTTTTGTCAAAATATTTTTCAAGAGCAAAAGAAAATAAAAATAATGAAAAAATTGAAATTAAAACAGATGGTATCAATGTAAATAATGCAAAATAAGTAATATATTTTTTATTTGATTTTAATCCATCCTTATCAATATCGTTTTTAATTGCTTTTTGGATTTCTGAAAAAATAAATAAAAAAAGAGAAATTAATAAAATAATATTAAGTATTAACAAATACTGTAAATTTTGATCATTTAATTCAATAAAGCCTTTATCGATAAAAGTTAAAAATGTGAAAAAACCTATCGATAATGTGATAATAAATAATATTATCAGGTATATGTTTTTTTTAATAAATTCTGACATTTGAGTAAAAAATTACCACTAAAAATGAACAACTATTTTATAATACTAGCATCTGGACAAAGCAAAAGATTTTATTCTAATAAACTTAAGCAATTTATTATCTATAAAAATAAGCCTCTTTTTGAACATTCAATTGAAAAAGCTTTAGGGTCTAAATTATTTAAAAAAATCATCCTAGTTGTTAACAGTAAAAAACAAATCAAAACAAATTTTTCCAAAAATGTGGTTATTATCAGGGGTGGTAAAGAAAGATCAGATTCCTCTTTAATAGGATTAAAATATATTAAAAAATTAAAACCAACTAATGTATTGATTCACGATGCTGCAAGACCAAATTTCACTATAAAACTTTTAAAAAATTTAGTTAGATCTCTTAAAAAAAATAAAGCTGTTATACCTATAATAAATACAAAAGACTCAATTAAATACAGAGTAAAAAAACAGTTATTTAATTTAAGTCGTGATCATTCTTTTTCGACTCAAACCCCACAAGCTTTCAGGTTTAATGATTTATATGGTTTATCAATCAAACAAAAAGGTAAAATTCAAGATGAAGCAACATTATTTATAGAAAATAATTTAAAAATTAAATTTATTAAAGGCGAAAATTTTAATAACAAAATTACTTATAAAGAGGACATCAAAATTAATAAAACATTTGTTGGAATTGGTTTTGATATTCATCGATTAATTAAAGGAAAAAAATTATATTTAGCTGGTTTAAAAATTCCATTCCATTCAGGGTTAATGGGTCATTCTGATGGAGATGTTATTATACATTCCGTTATAGATGCTTTATTAGGAGCAATGAGAAAAAAAGATATAGGAACTTTATTTCCAGATAATAAAAAAAAGTTCAAAAATATAAGATCTACAAAATTATTAAAGCCGATAGTAGAGATAATGGGTAAAAATAAATTCTACATCAATAATCTTGATATAAATTTAATATGTGAACAGCCTAAAGTCACAAAATATAGAGACAAAATAATTCAGTCATTATCTAATTTGTTAAAAATTGATGAATCATTAATAAATCTAAAAGGTAAAACTGTTGAAAAATTAGGCTTAATAGGAAAGGAAAAAGCAATTGCTTGCGAGGTAATTTGCTCAATTTCTCAATGAAAAAAATTAACGTTTTAATATCTACTTTCTTTGGGTACGGGTATCTAACTAAAATGCCTGGCACTGTAGCGTCTTTAGTAACAACAATATTTATCTATATAGCATATGAATATCTTGGATACACAGATCTTAAATTTTCAATAATATTTTTTATTCTTTTGTTGTTTTATTCCTTTTATGCTGTCAAGGATAGTGAGAGTGAATTTGTAAACAAAGATCCAAGACAAATAGTAATTGATGAAGTTTTAGGCCAATCTATGCCATTAATTTTACTTTTACATTTGAACCAAACTAATCAGATATCTATGCAGATAGAAATTTTTTATATTGTCTCTTTCTTTGTTTTTAGATTTTTTGACATTTTTAAGCCATTTCCAGTAAGTTATTTTGATAAAAATTTTAAAAATTACTTTGGTATAATCATGGATGATATAATGGCTGGATTTTATACAATGTTAGTAATTTATCTAATAAGTCTTAAATTTTAATGAACATTAAACTTCTGCATAAAAAACTAATTCAAAAGAAATTGACTATTTCTGTTGCTGAATCTTGCACTGGAGGCCTTTTAGCAAGTAATTTAACAAAATTATCTAATGCATCTAAATACTTCCAAATAGGATTAATTACATACTCTAACAATGCAAAAATTAGAATTTTGAAAGTTAATAAAAAAATTATCCATAAATATGGTGCTGTTAGCCGAGAAACTTGTGAGGCAATGGTTAAAAATTTAGCCAAAATTTCTAAAAGTAAAATTAATATCTCTATTACAGGAATTGCAGGACCCAATGGGGGAACAAAACTTAAACCAGTTGGATTAGTTTATATTGGAGTAAAAAAAAGTAATAAAATATTAATTACTAAAAATATATTTAAAAACAAAAAAAGAGTTAGTGTTCAAAAAGCTACAGTCAAAAGATCTTTAGATATTGTGAATTCTTTAATCTAGAGATTTTCAGCTTTTTTTTGAAAAGCATCTGCTATTTTATTTAAACCAAATTGGAAAGATTTTTCCATAATTAAATTTAAAAACTTATTTTTAATTTCAAAGTCAACATCGAATTGAACTTCAGTATAATTTTCTTTTTGTATAAATTTCCAGTTATTTTCAAGATGTTTTAAAGGTCCACCAATGTTTGTTACGTGTATTGAGTCGGTTTTTTTATCATAACGAACATCACTTTTATAAGTATCTACAAAAGGTTTTCTACCAATAGTAAGATCTGCAATAATTACTATCTCATCCTCTTTATCTTCTTTTTCATAAACTTTTGAGTTTATGCAAAAAGGGATGAACTCAGGGTATTTTTCAATGTCTAAAACAAAATCAATTAACTTTTGTTTTTCTCGTTCTATGTGCCTTGTTACTGAGGCTTTAGGCATTAATTATTTTTTAATCTATTTTGTTGGAGTAAAGCAAAATCTTCGTCTGCATGATAAGACGATCTTGTAAGAGGTGATGATGACACTAGTAAAAATCCTTTTGATTTTGCAATATTTTCTAACTCTTTAAATTCATCTGGGTGATAATATCTGCTTAATGGATGATGTTTTGGCGAAGGTTGTAAATATTGACCTATAGTAATAAAATCTACATCGGCAGATCTTAAGTCATCCATTACTTGAATTAATTCATCCTTTTCTTCACCAAGTCCAACCATTAAACCAGATTTAGTAAAAACTTTTTTATTAATTTTTTTAACATTTTTTAAAAGTTCTAAAGATCCAAAATATCTAGCACCTGGTCGTACTTTTAAA
This sequence comes from uncultured Pelagibacteraceae bacterium, assembly GCA_902613855.1. Classification (GTDB taxonomy): domain Bacteria; phylum Pseudomonadota; class Alphaproteobacteria; order Pelagibacterales; family Pelagibacteraceae; genus Pelagibacter. Next base: position 6,711 of record CACMIX010000010.1, on the reverse strand, counting down.
TAAAGACGTGGTACTGTTTCGATGTTGTGATTAAAAACATCTAAATCTGCCTCTAAAATTTTTTTATAAGCGTCCCCTTTTCTTAAGAAATCTGGTGTTAAAACTTCTATTGAAGTTTTAGGATTTTTTTTACGAGTTGCATTTATTACTTCATAAAAATGGTTTGACCCACCATCATCTAAATCATCTCGATCAACTGATGTGATTACGACATGTTTTAAATCTAATTTACTTACAGCATTTGAAATTTTGTATGGTTCAAATGGATCTAATTTTTCTGGCTTACCAGTTTTAACATCACAAAACGCACAAGCCCTTGTACAGGTGTCACCCATGATCATAAATGTTGCATGTCTTTTACTCCAACATTCAGTGATATTTGGACAATTAGCTTCCTGACACACAGTGACTAAATTATTTTGGTTAACAATGGTTTTCGTTAAAAAAAATTCTTTGCTATTTGATAACTTTGATCTTATCCAATCAGGTTTTTTTTTGATTGGATTAACTGGCTTATTTACTTTTTCAGGATGTCTAATTTTTGTTTTCATCATTTTTAATTATATAAATCGTCTCACCTTCTTTGCCAAATAGAAATCGTTCTCTAATTAAAGTCTCAATATAGTCTAGATCTAATTTAGTACTTAATAGTGAATTTTTATGATCCATATCCTCTATTTTACTAATTAAGGTTAATTCCTCATTTTTCAAGTTGGACAAAAGCTCCTTTTTCTCAATGTATGAAAAAAGCCCTCTTTCACCCGAAACAAGGTTAAAACCAAAGTAAAGAATTAAAAACAATGATATTAATAAAAAATAATTTCTTTTTATTAACCTGAACATTAATTGATTTTATTCATTCTCACTTTTTTTCCAAGTTCTTCTTCAATACGAATTAATTGATTATATTTAGCTACTCTTTCAGATCTTGCTAAAGATCCAGTTTTAATTTGATTAGAGTTGGTTCCAACTGCAAGATCTGCAATAAAGGTGTCCTCACTATCTCCAGATCGGTGAGATATTATAGTTTTGTAGCCAATAGTTTGTGCAAATTTGATCACATCTAATGTCTCTGAAACTGTTCCAATTTGATTTAATTTAATCAAAATTGAATTTGAGGAAATGTTTAAAAACCCTTTCTTAAGTCTTTCTAAGTTTGTCACATAAAGATCATCCCCCACTATTTGAACTTTATTAATTGATCTCATCAATTTATTCCAAGCGAGCCAATCATTCTCAGCAAAAGGATCCTCGATTGATTTGATTTTATATTTTTTAATGATTTTTTGATATTCTTTAATAGATTTTTCAACAGATATGTAAGTTTTAGAATGAATTGAATATTTATTTTTTTTAAATAATTCATTTGCAGCTACATCCAAACAAATTGAAACATCTTTACCATTAACAAAACCTGATTTTTTTATAGCACTCACAATTAAATCAAGAGCTTGATTGTTACTATTGATCATCGGTGCAAAGCCACCTTCATCTCCAACAGAGGTAGATAAACCATTATCTTTTATTAATTTTGATAAATTTTTAATTACTATGAAGCATATTCTCATTGCCTCAGAAAAACTCTTAGCACGGTCAGGTCTGATCATAAATTCTTGAATTCTAAGACCATTGTTTGCATGGGCTCCACCATTAATAATATTCATTAAAGGATAAGGTAATTGGAAATTTTTCTTTATAAAAAAAGTTTTGTACAAAGGTAATTTTTTAACTTTAGCTGATAGCTTTTTAACAGCCATTGAAACTGCAAGCATAGAATTTGCACCAAGATTTGTTTTTTGTCTTGTTCCATCTAAATTTATTAATAGAGTATCAATCCGTTCTTGGTTATGAACACTCTGACCCTTTAATTTATTTGAGATTTTAGTGTTGACTAAATTAACAGCACTTAAAACACTTTTCCCTAGATAACGTTTATTGTTTTTATCTCTCTTCTCAAATGCTTCATACGTTCCTGTTGATGCCCCCGATGGACAAATTGCAGTTGCACTATTATTTTTTGTATAAACTTCAGCCTCTACAGTTGGATTTCCTCTACTGTCAAATACTTGACGGGCCTTTACTTTTAAAATTTTACTCACTATTTTTTAATTAATTTATCTATATCCGATAGTTGATGTAACAAATTTTCCAATTTATCTAATGGGACCATGTTAGGACCATCTGATGGTGCATTATCTGGATCTTGATGAGTTTCAATAAAGACTCCAGCAACACCTACTGCAACAGCGGCTCTAGCTAAATACTCCACAAACTCTCTTTGACCTCCTGATGACTCTCCTTGTCCTCCAGGTTGTTGTACTGAATGGGTTGCATCAAAAATCACTGGATAACCATTCTTAGCCATAATAGGCAAAGATCTCATGTCAGAAACTAAAGTGTTGTAACCAAAACTTGCACCTCTCTCAGTGACTAAAATATTTGTATTTCCAGAGTCTGAAATTTTTTTAGTAACATTAACCATATCCCAGGGTGCTAAGAACTGTCCTTTTTTTACATTTATAATTTTATTTGTTTTAGCAGCAGCTATCAAAAGATCAGTCTGTCTGCATAAGAAAGCAGGAATTTGTAATACATCAACATGATCAGCTACTTCTGAACATTGATCAATATTATGAATGTCTGTTAAAATAGGAACATTATATTCTTTTTTTATTTTATCAAAAACAGGTAACGATGCTTGAAGTCCAGCTCCTCTTTTTCCTTTGAGGCTAGTTCGATTAGCTTTATCAAAAGAGGTTTTATAAATAAAACCAAGACCAAATTTTTTTGTAATTTCTTGAATTTTGCCAGCCATGTCCATTGCGTGCTGTTCAGTTTCAAGCTGACAAGGTCCAGCAATGATACAAATTTTGTTATTATTTGAGATTTCTATATTTCCGCAATTTACTTTTATACTGCTCATTTGTGATTTTTTGCTGCCTTGATAAAAGAAGAGAATAAAGGATGTGGAGATAAAGGTCTAGATTTAAATTCTGGGTGGAACTGAACCCCAATAAACCATGGGTGATTTTTTAGTTCAATAATTTCTGGTAACTGATTATCAGGTGATAACCCTGAAAAAATCATACCTTTTTTTTCAAATTTTTCTCTATAAGCAATATTCACTTCATATCTATGTCGGTGTCGTTCTTTAATTAATTTTGACTTATAAATTTTTCTTATCTTTGAGTTGTTTTGTAATTTAGCATCATAAGACCCTAGTCTCATAGTGCCACCAAGATCTTTATCTGTGCCCTTAATAGTTTTACCATCTTTAGACCATTCATTTATTAATCCAATAATTGGAATACCTTTTTTATCAAATTCACTTGAAGTGGCATTTTTTAAGTTTAGTTGATTTCGAGCAAATTCAATAATTGCCATTTGCATTCCATAACATATTCCAAGGAAAGGAATTTTGTTAATTCTGGCATATTTTATCGCTGCTATTTTTCCATCAGTACCTCTTTTTCCAAATCCACCAGGTATCAATATTCCAGAGATATTTTTTAGTTTTTTCTTAATTTCAGAAATTTTTAATTTTTCTGAGTCAATCCTAACTAAATTAACTTTAATTTTATTGTCTATTCCACCATGAGTTAATGCTTCATCCAATGACTTATAAGCATCTTTAAGCTCAACATATTTCCCAATAATAGCAATATTCACTTGTCTCTTATTTTGTAAAATAATTTTTGTTATTTTTTTCCATGGATTTAAATTTACTGGCTTTTTAGATTTTAATTTAAAATAATTTAAGACTTGAACATCTAATTTTTCTCTAAAAAAACTTATTGGGGCCTCATAAATTGTTTTGACATCAACAGTTTCAATTACATTTTTGATATCGACATTACAAAACAAAGAAATCTTCTTTCTATGCTCTAATGGTATTGGTCTTTCTGATCTACAAATGATAATATCTGGCTGAATACCTATGCTTCTTAACTCTTTTACAGAGTGTTGGGTTGGTTTTGTTTTTATCTCATCTGATGCCCTTAAGTAAGGAACTAATGTTAAATGAATAAATAAAGCATTTTTCTTACCAACATCGTTTGCAAATTGTCTTATAGCTTCAACAAACGGGAGACTTTCTATGTCTCCAACTATTCCTCCAATTTCGCAAATTACAAAGTCCTCTTTAGACGAGTCATTTTTAATAAATTGTTTTATACGATCTGTAATATGTGGGATGACTTGAACAGTTTTTCCAAGATACTCACCCTTACGTTCCTTTTTAAGAACATCATTATAAATTTTTCCTGTAGTAATATTGTCTGATTTTTTTGCTGACACACCAGAAAATCGTTCATAGTGACCAAGGTCTAAATCTGTTTCAGCACCATCATCAGTTACATATACTTCGCCATGCTGAAATGGACTCATTGTTCCAGGGTCTACATTTAAATACGGATCAAGTTTTCTGATCCTAACTTTAAAACCTCTTGATTGTAAAAGATACGCAAGTGAAGCTGAGGATAAACCTTTACCTAATGATGAAACCACGCCGCCCGTGACAAATATATATCGCGCCATGGAATTATCTTATAGCGAATAAAAAAGAGATTGAAAAGTATTAATTAATTAATTTTCTGGAATTGAAGGAGTATCTTCAGTTTTTTCCTCAACTGTATCTAAAACAGAGCTTGTGGGAGTTAGTTCGGCTCTTGAAATAATTGTAAGTGCTAAGCTGCAAATAATAAATAAAGTTGCAACAATTGCTGTGGCTTTGGTCATGAAACTACCAGCTGATCTTGATAACATAAAGTTTTCTTGTGAAACACCAATACCCAATGCGCCACCTTCAGATTTCTGTATTAAAACTAGTAATACCAAAATAACTGCAAGTATGATGTTGATTACTAATAATATAGTTTCCATGGCGATCTAATTAATGGTTTTTTTAATTATATCAATAAATTTCTTTGGATCTTGAGAGGCTCCGCCTATTAAAAAACCATCAATGGTATTAATATTTTTCAATTGTTTGATGTTGTCACTGTTTACAGAGCCTCCATACAAAATTTTATAAGGTTTTTTGCCTAATTTTTTTTTAATAAATGAAATTGATTTTATCAAGTCTTTTGGCTTTGGAATTAAACCAGTACCAATCGACCAGACTGGTTCATAAGCAATTATTATATTGGATTTTTTTTGAATTAATTTTAGACCTATCTTAATTTGCTTACTTAAAACCTGATTAGTTTTTTTATTTCTTCTCTCTTTTAATGTTTCCCCAATACAAAAAATAATTTTTAAACCTGATTTTAATGCACTTTTAATTTTAGAATTTATTTTTTTATTATCTTCACCTAAGTGCCTATTCTCTGAGTGCCCCAATATAACATATCGTGCTCCAACATTTTTTAACATTTTAGAATTTATCTGACCAGTGAACGCACCATATTTATCACTCTCGTGAGAATTTTGAGCACCCACTTCAATTTTTGTTTTTTTTAATTTATTAGATAAAGAATTAATTAATGTGCTAGGTGGGCAATAAATTAACTTTATTTTTTTTTGTTTTACACTCTTAGAAAATTTAATTACTTTATCCAGCGAATTAAGTGCTTTTAAGTCACCGTACATTTTCCAATTAGCCACAAAATACAGATATTTATTTGTCATAATTGAATTTTTAATCTATAGATTTGTTTTTTACAGATCAATATATTATTGGCTTTATGTTAGAAACTTTAAAAAATTTTGGTGGAAAAAAATTAGGTGGTTTGATCCTAATCATAGTGATTATTATTGCATTTGGTTTTGGTGGATTTGGTGGTGGCTTCAGTACAAATAATCAAAACAATATAGCAAAAATAAATAAAACAAATGTAACCACACAAGATTTTATGGATTATGTGAATCAAAGTGGCATATCACTTGATGCTATTAGAACCAATTTAGATAATAATATAATTGAAGAATTATTATCAGGTTTGATTTCAACTACATTAATTGATCTCGAGGTAAAAGACTTTGCTCTTTCAATCAGTGAGAGAACAATTCTTAAAACAATTAAAGACAATAAAAATTTCCAAGACAAAGATGGTGTTTTTCAAAGAGTAAAATATGAAAAATTTTTATTATCAAGTAATTTATCAGCACCAATGTTTGAATTGAAATTAAAAAATAGAGAATTACAAAAACACCTATTTGATATTATAGGCGCAGGAACAATAACACCAAATTTCTTGATTGATAAAAATTACGAAGAAAATAACAAGACATTAATTATTGAGTACTTCAATATGGAAGGGCTTTATAGGGAGAAGAATGAGTATACAGATCAGGATCTTTTAGTATTTATTAAAGAAAATGAGGATCAATTAAAAAGAGAATATATAGATTTTAAATATGTTGTTTTAAATCCTAAAAATTTAATTGGAATTGAGGAATTTAATCAAGAATTTTTTGATGAGGTTGATAAAATTGAAAACCAAATTTCAGAAGGAGCAAATTTTGAAACCATTTTAGAGAATATAAATGTCGAAGTTAAAGAAATAATTGAATATACTCCAACATCAGAAGCTCAAACTAGTGAAAGTTTAATCTATCAAAATAAGTCATCAAAATTAAACTTAATTGAAAATGGAGATAATTTCTTATTGTACAACATCAATAAAGAATACGATAAAAGTCCAAATTTAAATGATGATAAAACTAAAGATGAGCTTGTAGAACTAATTTATCAGAAAGGTAAATTTGATT
>CACMIX010000009.1 GCA_902613855.1 uncultured Pelagibacteraceae bacterium | reverse complement strand
AATATTTAAAAAGTTTTTTTTACAAAACTTCAAAATACTCACAGGCCGGTCAAGATATATTCGCAGAAGAATTATTTGGTGAAAGCGGAGTATATATTGATGTCGGATCAGGAGAACCTGAAAAATTTAGCAATACTTACATGCTTGAGGTAAAAAAAAAATGGAGAGGGTTTGGTGTTGATATAGGAAGTTTTAATCCAGCCAAAGCTCAGGAATTAAAAAATTTATGGACAAAACATCCTGAGAGAAAAAATAAAATTTATTGGGAGGATGCCGTTACTTTTAATTACAAAAAAGCTTTAATTGAACAAAATTTGTCTCTTAATATTGACTACTTGTCATGTGATATTGATCCTCAAGAAAAAACATTTTATGCTTTGAAAAAAATTATTTCTGATGGTGTTAGACCTAATTTGATAACTTTTGAGACAGATCTCTATCGTGAAAAAAAAGATTACTCTTTATTGGCACATGATTTTCTAAAACCTCATGGTTACAAATATGCAGTTAAAAATGTTTACTCCAATCTAAAAAAAACAAAAATTTTTGAAACTTGGTTTATTAAAAATTCTATTAGATTTGATACAATAGAATATAAAGATTGGGTTAAAAAATAATGTCATCTAAAAGAGCGATGCGACAAGCACAAAAGCAAGCATTTGCTAAACATCGGTCTAATATCACTAATAGTAGATTTAACTTAAAGAAAAAAAATATAATAAATAAAAAAAAAAAAGATAAATTGAAAGATTAACTTTGTTGATCAAATTTCTCAATTTTTTTACAAGTTGATATTTTTGAAATCCCCTCAATATCATTTAAAACTGATTTCATAAATATTTCTGGTTTTTCTTTGTAAAATAATATTTGAGTATAGAACTGAGGATAACCATGCTTTAGGGTAAAAATTTTACCATTTTCTTCGTAAATATTTCTTACATAAGTGTTTGATTTTTTAACACTAAGGTCAGTTATTTTGTATTTCTGATAAGTTTTTTCATTGTAAACATAATTTCTAGTCATAAGTAATTCATTAAGGTTTAAGATGTATTCGTTTTTTAAAAATTCATCCTCTTTATGATCACACTTACTTAAAACAATTATTTCTGAATAACACTTAGTAAGACTAAATATCAAAAAAGAAATTACTAAAAAAAATATTCTTAAATTACTCTTTTTCATTTTTATCAGCAAAAAATAATGCGATTAAAAATATGATCGTCCATACAAAAACACCTATAGTTTTAATGAATGATGTCTCTGCAGCCCAGACCTCAAGAAAAAGAGCACCAATTATTATCCCTATAGCATAAATAATACTAATTAATTTAACTTTACTCATATAGATATTATTCCTTAATTTGATTTTTTTTAAATAAAGATATCCCATTATTTATCTTATATTCATAAGACTCATTGAAGCTCTCAAGTTGCCAACCAGATAATCTTTTTTTTATCGCTTCTAGATTGTTTTTTTTCCAATCATCAGACGCATCTTCTTTTTTCCATGTTTTCTTTTCTTCATTGCTTCTTCCACATCCATAACAATACCCCGTTGAAGGATCTGTTTTACAAATGCTTATGCAAGGTGAAATGATCATTATTTAAAAGTAATATAAAACTAATAAGATAAATAGATAATTTTTTAGCATTTGTCATTGGACAAATAGTTTCAATAATATATAAAACCTCGTAATTTGTGGGGCGATGGCGGAATTGGTAGACGCGTTGGTCTTAGGAACCAATATGGCAACATGTGAAGGTTCGAGTCCTTTTCGCCCTACCATTAAAATATTATGAAAGTCACAATAGAAAATAAAAAAGGTTTAAACAAAGATCTTAAAATTTTAATCGATAAAGAGACTATGAACTCTTATATGGACAAAAAATATGAAGAGATTAAAGGTACTGTAAATCTCAAAGGTTTTAGACCAGGAAAAGTTCCTAAAGAAGTTTTAAAAAGACAATTCGGTAAGGCTGTATTTGGAGAAGTTTTAGATAAAGTTTTAAAAGATACTTCAACAAAAGCTTTAGAGGAAAATAAAATAAAACCAGCTGGTCAACCTAAATTGGATCTAAAAACTTATGGAGAAGATAAGGAATTAGAATACGTATTATCAGTTACAGAATTACCTAAAGTTGATATTAAATCATTAGAAAATATAAAATTTGATCAATATACAGTTAAGATTGATGATAGTGAAACTGATAAAAGAATTAAGGAAATAGCAAAAAACCAACCAAATTTTAAAGATACTAAACCTGAAACGAAAGCTAAAGAAGGTGATCTAGTTGCTTTAGATTACAAAGCGACAGTAGATGGTAAAGAATTTAAAGGGAATGAAGGAAAAAATACTCAATTAACTCTAGGAAAAGATTTATTTCTAAAAGGATTCGATAAGCAGTTAATCGGAGCTAAGAAAGATGATGAAAAAATAGTTGAAGCTATATTACCTGAAAATTTTCCTGAAAAAGATTTGGTAAACAAAAAAGCTAAATTTAATTGTAAAATTTTAAATATAAAACAGCCAGAAGAGGTTAAAATTGATGATAGTTTCGCAAAAAATTTAGGTGCAAAAGATTTAAAAGATCTTAAAATTTTAATTTCAAAACAAATAAATGATGAATACAAAAACTCACTCGATCAATTATCAAAAAATCAGATTTTAAAAGAAATTGAAAAGATTAAAGTTGAAGAAGTTCCTGAAAATCTAGTCCAGGAAGAAATTAAAATTCTCTCACAAGGTATGCCAGAAGATGAAGCAAAAAAAAATAAGAAAACTTTCGAGAAAAAAGCTAAAACTCGAATTAAAACAGGATTGATCTTAAATGAATTTGGAGAAAAAAATCAAATAAAAGTAAGTGAAGTTGAAATTCAAAATGAGGTTCAAAAACAACTCAGGATGATGCCAGGACAAGAAAAAATGGTAATGGATTTTTATCAAAAAAACCCATCTGCTGTTGCTAGCTTAAGAGGGTCAGTATATGAAGAGAAAATTTTAAATTTAATTAAAGAAAAAGGAAAACCAAATAAAAAGGAAATATCAAAATCTGAAGCTGAAAAAATTTTAAAAGAAGCACATGAGCATAACCATGATCATGAAAATCAAGACAGTAAGAAAAAATCTGAGGTAAAAACTGCTAAAGAAAAAAAACCCTCAACAAAAACAGCAAAATCAAAGCCAGCTACAAAAAAAACAAAAAAAGTTAGCAAAAAGTAATCTCAAGTTGTATAAGTGAGTTCGAATCAATTATGACAACAAAATTATCTGAACATATGAGTAACCTGGTTCCAATGGTTGTTGAACAATCCAGTAAGGGTGAGAGAGCATACGATATTTATTCGAGACTTTTAAAAGAAAGAATAATTTTTCTCACAGGTCAAATTAACGATAATGTAGCCTCACTAGTTACAGCTCAGTTGTTATTTTTAGAAGCAGAAGATCCCAAAAAAGAAATTTATTTATATATCAATAGCCCTGGTGGTCTTGTAACAGCTGGTCTTGGAATTTACGACACAATGCAATATGTAAAACCTGATATTTCAACTCTGTGTATAGGACAGGCTGCATCGATGGGATCATTTTTATTAGCAGCTGGAACTAAAGGAAAAAGATTTTCATTACCCAATTCTAGAATAATGGTTCACCAACCCTCAGCTGGCTTTCAAGGTCAGGCTACGGATATTGAGATACATGCAAATGAAGTTTTATCATTAAAAAAAAGATTAAACGAAATTTACTCTAAACATACGGGGAAAAGTGTTGATGAAGTGAAATCTGCTCTTGAAAGAGATAATTTCATGACAGCAGACGTAGCAAAGTCATTTGGTCTTATTGACGAAGTTGTAGAAAAAAGATCTTAATATACTATATATTGAATTAAATTAATCCAAACTTGATTATTAGGAGTCATTTATAATAAAGTATTAAAATTGATTCGTTTATAAAATTATGACAACAAATAATAAAAATATTCTTTACTGTTCTTTTTGTGGAAAGAGTCAGCACGAAGTTAGAAAATTAATTGCTGGGCCAACTGTTTTCATTTGTGATGAGTGCGTTGAGTTGTGCATGGATATTATTAAAGAAGAGAATAAAGATACTTTTGTTAAACATCAAGATGGTCTTCCTTCGCCTAAAGAAATTTGTACAGTGTTGGATGATTATGTTATCGGACAAGCTCATGCTAAAAAAGTTTTATCTGTAGCAGTTCACAATCATTATAAAAGGTTAAATTATGAGAGTAAGACAAGTAGAAATGTTGAGCTTTCCAAATCAAACATTCTCTTAGTAGGTCCTACAGGTTGTGGTAAAACTTTATTAGCACAAACGCTTGCAAGAATTTTAGACGTTCCTTTTACTATGGCAGATGCAACTACATTAACAGAGGCTGGTTATGTTGGTGAGGATGTTGAGAATATTATTTTAAAATTATTACAAGCTTCTGATTATAATGTAGAAAAAGCTCAACGAGGAATAGTTTATATTGATGAAGTTGACAAAATAAGTAGGAAATCTGAAAATCCATCGATCACAAGAGATGTTTCAGGCGAAGGTGTACAACAAGCTTTACTAAAAATTATGGAAGGTACTGTTGCTAGTGTGCCTCCACAAGGTGGAAGAAAACACCCACAACAAGAATTTTTACAAGTTGATACAACAAATATACTGTTTATTTGTGGTGGGGCTTTTGCTGGATTAGATAAAATAATTTCTCAAAGAGACAAAGGAACTTCAATTGGATTTGGTGCTGATGTAAAAAATACTCAAGATAAGAAAACTGGTGAGTGGATGAAAGGACTTGAGCCAGAAGATTTATTAAAATTTGGATTAATTCCAGAATTTATAGGTAGACTCCCAATGATTGCTACTCTTGAAGATTTGGATGAAAAATCATTAATAAAAATATTACAAGAACCAAAAAATTCATTAACCAAACAATATCAAGAATTATTTAAATTAGATGGAGCTAAATTAGTATTTAAAGAAAATGCTCTCAAAGAGATAGCTCAAAAAGCAATTAAGAAAAAAACAGGTGCAAGAGGATTAAGATCTATCTTAGAAAATATTTTGTTAAAAATAATGTATGATTTACCAAGTCAAGAAAATATTGATGAAGTAATTGTTGATGCAAGCGCTGCAAAAGGTCAGTCACAACCTATTTTGGTTCATTCAAAAGGTGACAGTAAATCTAAGTCAAATAAGACTACAGCGGCTTAATATCCTTAATAACCATTAAAAACCTATTGCAAAATAAAATATAATATCCATATTACGATAATGGATGTCAAAATCTCACTACCGCTATTACCTCTAAGAGACATTGTAGTCTTTCCTAGTATGGTTATTCCACTATTTGTTGGAAGAGACAAATCAATTTCTGCATTAAATGAGGTAATGAAAAAGGATAAAAAAATTATCCTTGTTACACAAAAAAATTCTGAAATTGATGATCCAAGTAAAACAGATGTGTTTATGTTTGGATGCGAAGGTAACATTCTACAATTACTTAAATTACCAGATGGTACTGTTAAGGTTTTGGTTGAAGGAGTCAAAAGAGTAAAAATTTTAGATTTTAAAGATAACGAAAAATTTATTACTTGTGATTATACATATTTTAATGATGTTCACTCTAAAGATGAAGATTTATATCCACTAGCAGCTACAGCTTTAAGAAGACTTGAAAAGCTAACTTCTATAAATAAAAAAATTTCCAATGAAACTATAAATACTATAAAGCAATTAAAAGACCCATCTCAAATTGCAGACAATATAGCATCTCATATATCAGCTTCAATTTCGGAAAAACAGCAGATTTTTGAAACCAATGATGTTAAGAAAAGATTGAATGCCATAATTAAAATTATGGAAAATGAAACTAGTATAATTGGTGTTGAGAAAAGAATTAGAGGAAGAGTCAAAACTCAAATGGAAAAAACGCAACGTGAGTATTATTTAAATGAGCAGCTAAAAGCTATTCAAAAAGAACTTGGTGAAATTGAAGATGGCAAAGATGAAACATCAAGCATAAATAAAGCTATCACCAAAGCCAAGATGCCGAAGGATGTAGAAAAAAAATGCCTTCAGGAGTTAAAAAAATTAAAAAATATGAGCCCTATGTCAGCCGAGGCTACTGTAGTAAGAAATTATTTAGATTGGATGACAGAACTTCCATGGCACAAAAAGAGTGAAGTTGATATTGATTTGACGAAGGCACAAAACACTTTAGACAAGGATCATTTTGGATTAGAAAAAATTAAAGAGAGAATAGTAGAATTTCTTGCAGTTCAAAAAAGAATGGAAAAAATTAAAGGACCAATTTTATGTTTAGTTGGACCACCTGGTGTAGGTAAAACATCATTAGGAAAGTCGATAGCTAAAGCTACCAATAGAGAATTCGTAAGAATGTCAGTTGGTGGTATGAGAGATGAAGCTGAAATCAGAGGTCATAGAAGAACTTATATAGGCTCACTACCTGGTAAGATTATCCAAATGATGAAAAAAGCTGGTACTAAAAACCCTTTAATTTTATTGGATGAAATTGATAAAATTGGAAACGATTATAGAGGAGATCCCTCTTCTGCTTTATTAGAGGCATTAGATCCAGAACAAAACACAACTTTTAATGACCATTATTTAGAAGTAGATTATGATCTTTCAGATGTAATGTTTGTTACAACTGCAAATACATTAAATATACTTCCACCATTACTAGATAGAATGGAAGTTATTAGACTTGCTGGTTATACAGAAGATGAAAAAATAAATATTGCTAATAAATATTTGTTACCAAAACAAATTAAAGACAATGGTGTTAAAGAGAAAGAAATGAATTTAAGTGATGATATAATTAAAGAAGTAATAAGAGGGTATACAAAAGAGTCTGGTGTACGAAATTTAGAGAGAGAAATCTCAAAAATAGCAAGAAAAGTGGTTAAGAAAATTGTTGCTGGAGAAGAAAAGGAAGTAAATGTTAATAACAAAAATTTATCTGATTTCCTTGGTGTTGCTAAATTTAATTTTGGTGAACTAGAAAATGATAATAAGGTTGGTATTGTTGTTGGACTTGCGTGGACAGAGTATGGTGGAGAGATACTTAAAATCGAAACAGTCACTATGCCTGGTAAGGGTAGAATGCAAATTACAGGTAAGCTTGGTGATGTAATGCAGGAGTCTGTTAAAGCTGCAAAATCTTTTGTAAGATCTAAATGTTTAGAATATGGAATTATTCCACCATTATTTGAAAAAAAAGATTTTCATATCCATGTTCCAGAAGGTGCAACGCCTAAAGATGGACCTTCTGCTGGAGTTGGAATGGTTACATCTATTGTATCTTCAATTACAAATATCCCTGTTAGAAAAGACTTAGCAATGACAGGTGAGGTTACCTTGACTGGTCAAGTTTTACAAATTGGTGGATTAAAGGAAAAATTATTAGCGGCACACAGAGCTGGTATTAAAGAAGTATTGATACCAAAAGAAAATGAAAAAGACCTTGTGGATATGCCAAAAAAAATAATGGATGATATAAAAATTACACCTGTAGAGCATGCTGATCAGGTAATCAAAATAGCATTAACAAAAGAATTAAAACCTACTGAATGGGTTGAAGTTGATATATCTAAAAAAGACGACAAATCTCAAGCTAGTATTCAGTAACAAAAAAAATCTTTAAAATGGAATTATTAATAATTTTTTTAGTGGTTATATTTTTGGCAATCTATTTACTTAGACCTGTATCCAAACAAGAGAAAGATAGTTTTGAAAATAAGACCAATTGGAGAGGTGGATTTTAATTTTCCCCATATTTTATAGCAATTAATAAATCTTGACGTTATTAATCTAAAAGATATAAATCACGATACTTTTTGGTTATGGGCGGTTAGCTCAGTTGGTAGAGCATCTCGTTTACACCGAGGGGGTCATAGGTTCGAGTCCTATACTGCCCACCAAGAATCAAAAGTGGGGGTGTAGCTCAGTTGGTTAGAGCGATCGCCTGTCACGCGATAGGTCGAGGGTTCGAGTCCCTTCACTCCCGCCACTTTTTCATTAAATTTCAACTAATTGTCTAATACATTGAAATCGTTACCTTTTTCAGCTTACTTAATTTAAGTCATTGAAATTGTTAATTTTTTTTTTGAATAAAATGTGACGTATGAGCGCTTCAAGAACAAAAAAAAAGTGCTATATAGACTTCAATGTTATCTGATTTTTTACAAAACTACTTACCTATAATAATTTTTTTAGTTCTAGCATTAGGACTAAGTTGTGCTTTTGTGGTAATTAATTTTATTCTTTCACCCAAAAGACCTGATCCTGAAAAGCTTTCTGCATACGAATGTGGATTTGAACCATTTGAAGATTCAAGGATGGAGTTTGATGTAAGATTTTATTTGGTAGCAATATTATTTATTATTTTTGATTTAGAAATTGCTTTCCTTTTTCCATGGGCAATTTCTCTTGGAAATATCGGTTTATTAGGTTTTTCATCAATGATGATTTTTCTCTTCATACTTACAATTGGTTTTATTTATGAGTGGAAAAAAGGTGCTTTAGACTGGGAATAAAATTTAAATACAATGCAAAACAAAATAGATCAGGTTCCTGAAGAATTTAAACAACTTGCAGATGATTTTAGCAAGAATGGATTTATTACAACTTCATTAGACAATTTAATTAATTGGTCAAGAGCAGGATCACTTCATTGGATGACGTTTGGGTTAGCCTGTTGTGCTGTTGAAATGATGCAAACATCGATGCCAAGATATGATCTTGAAAGATTTGGTGCTGCACCAAGAGCTTCCCCAAGACAATCAGATGTAATGATTGTAGCAGGCACTTTGACTAATAAAATGGCACCTGCTCTAAGAAAAGTTTACGACCAAATGCCAGAACCAAGATACGTTATCTCAATGGGAAGTTGTGCAAATGGTGGTGGGTATTATCATTATTCATATTCTGTAGTGAGAGGGTGCGATAGAATAGTTCCAGTTGACGTTTATGTACCTGGATGTCCTCCATCAGCAGAGGCATTGCTTTATGGAATATTACAACTTCAAAAAAAAATTAGAAACAAGGGTTCTATAACAAGGTAGTTATGAAAAATTTAATTGATCTAGAAAAAAAAATTAACTCAGAATTAACAACTAAAATTAACAGATCTGAAATTAAACATAATCAGATTTATCTTGAAACAGACAAAGATGATCTTATTGATGTTGTTTTGTTTTTAAAAACAAACAATGACACTAAATTCAGACAACTTATTGATATAACAGTTACTGATTATCCAGAAAAAAATCAAAGATTTGAAGTAGTATATTTATTTTTAAGCCATGAATTTAATCAAAGATTAATTTTAAAATACACAATTGTAGAAAATGAAATCATACCATCCATAACTAGTATCTTTCCAGGAGCTAACTGGATGGAAAGAGAAGTCTTTGATATGTACGGTGTTTCTTTTAAAGATCATCCAGATTTAAGAAGAATACTAACTGATTATGGCTTTGAAGGACATCCACTTAGAAAAGATTTTCCTTTAACAGGACATACGGAGGTTAGATACAGTGAAGATAAAAAAAAAGTAATAAGCGAGCCAGTCAAACTTGAACAGAACTACAGAAATTTTGATTACGAAAGCCCATGGGAAGGGACAAGATATATTAAAGAAGAATTAGAGAATAATGACAAAAAAAATTAAAAACCTTAATTTAAACTTTGGTCCCCAACACCCAGCTGCACATGGTGTGTTAAGATTAATTTTAGAATTAGATGGTGAAGTAGTTGAGAAAGCTGATCCTCATATTGGATTATTACATAGAGGCACAGAAAAACTAATTGAAAACAAAACTTATATGCAAGCAGTTCCTTACTTTGATCGTCTAGATTATGTTGCTCCAATGAACCAAGAACATGCCTTTGCGTTAGCGACTGAAAAAATAATGGAAATAGATGTTCCAATTAGAGCTCAATACATAAGAGTTATATTTTGTGAGATTGGAAGAATTTTAAGTCATATATTAAATGTCACTACTCAAGCTATGGATGTTGGTGCTCTAACTCCTACTCTTTGGGGATTTGAGGAAAGAGAAAAATTAATGGGTTTTTATGAAAGAGTTTCTGGTTCACGACTTCATGCAAATTATTTTAGAGCAGGTGGGGTTCATCAAGATTTACCCCAAGGCCTGGAAGAAGATATAGCTGAATTTTGTGAGACATTTCCAAAAATAATTAATGATTTAGAAAGTTTATTAACTGAGAATAGAATTTTTAAACAACGAAATGTAGATATAGGAGTTGTTACCAAACAGGATGCTTTAGATTATTCTTTTTCAGGTGTGATGATTAGAGGATCAGGTGTTCCATGGGATTTAAGAAAATCTCAACCCTATGATTGTTATCAACAATTAGAATTTAACATTCCAGTTGGGAAAAACGGAGATTGCTATGATAGGTACTTATGCAGAATAGAAGAAATGAAAGAAAGTGTATCTATTATTAAGCAGTGTCTTTCTAAAATGGAAAAAGGTCCAATAAAATCTTTCGACGGTAAGATAAGCCCACCTTCAAAAAAAGAGATTAAACAATCAATGGAAGCACTTATTCATCATTTTAAACTTTTTACAGAGGGTTATAGAGTTCCTAAAGATGAAATCTATACAGCAGTAGAAGCTCCTAAAGGTGAATTCGGAGTTTATTTGATTTCAGATGGATCAAATAAACCATATAAATGTAAAATTAGAGCTCCTGGATTTTCACATCTACAATCAATGGACTATTTAATTAAAGGACATATGCTAGCCGATGTGCCTGCAATATTAGGTTCATTAGATATAGTTTTTGGTGAGGTGGACAGATGAGTTTAAGAAGACCTGCAAAAAATCAACCTGAAACTTTTGAGTTCAGCTCTTCTTCGATGGAAGAGGCAAACAAAATAGTTTCAAACTATCCTGAAGGCAAACAACAAAGCGCTGTAATGACTTTACTATATATTGCTCAAAAACAGAATAATAATTGGATACCATTGGCTGCTATGAAATATATCGCAAAGTTTTTAGATATGCCTTACATAAAAGTTTATGAGGTAGCAACTTTTTACACCATGTATAATTTATCACCAGTAGGAAAGTATTTTGTACAGGTTTGTACTACTACTCCTTGCATGATTAGAGGAGCAAATAAATTAGTTGAAGCTTGTAGAGAAAAAATTTCAGATAAAGAAAATGAATTATCAAATGACAAAAGTTGTTCTTGGATGGAAGTAGAATGTTTAGGAGCATGTGTTAATGCTCCCATGATGCAAATTAATGACAATTATTATGAAGATTTAGATAAAGAAAAAACATTAGAAATATTTGATAAAATTTTAAAAGGTGAAGACCCAAAACCAGGATCATATCGAGGACGTTTAAATACTGAACCCGAAAATAATAGAAAAACACTTATGGATATAAAAAATGCTTAAAGATCAAGACAGAATTTTTAAAAACTTATATAATGATATGGGTGCTGATGTTAAATCTGCCCAGACAAGAGGTGATTGGGTAAATACTTCAGATATTATCTCAAAAGGAAGAGATTGGATTATTAATGAGATAAAAGACTCGCAACTCAGAGGAAGAGGGGGTGCCGGATTTCCTACAGGTTTAAAATGGTCTTTTGCTCCTAAAGAAGTCGGATCTAGACCTCATTATTTAGTTATTAATGCAGACGAGTCCGAACCAGGTACCTGTAAAGATAGGGATATTCTTAGATTTGAGCCTCACAAATTAATCGAAGGATGTCTAATAGCCTCTTATGCAATTCAAGCTCATGCTTGTTATATTTATATTAGAGGTGAATATTTTATAGAGGGTCAAAAATTACAATCAGCTATTAATGAAGCTTATGAAAAAAATTTAATTGGTAAAAATGCTGCTGGAACTGGATGGGATTTAGATATCTACATTCACTATGGAGCAGGTGCTTATATTTGTGGAGAAGAAACAGCTTTACTTGAAAGTATAGAAGGTAAAAAAGGACAACCAAGATTAAAACCTCCTTTTCCAGCATTGATTGGACTTTATGGATGCCCAACTATTATTAATAATGTTGAAACGATAGCTGTTGTTCCGACAATCCTTAGAAGAGGTGGAAAATGGTTTTCCTCGCTAGGTAGAGAAAAAAATACAGGCACAAAAATTTTTTGTATTTCAGGCAATGTGAATAATCCATGTAATGTTGAGGAAGAAATGAATATTCCTTTAAAAGAATTAATTGATGTCCATGCTGGAGGAGTTATTGGTGGATGGGAAAATTTACAAGCTGTGATTCCAGGTGGTTCATCAATGCCACTAATACCAAAAGAAAAATGTGAGACATTAACTATGGACTTTGATTCACTAATGGCTGAAAAAAGTGGATTAGGAACTGCCGGAATTGTGGTTATTAACAAGGACCAGGACATTATTAAATGTATGGCAAGAATAGCTAGATTTTATAAACATGAAAGTTGTGGCCAATGTACACCATGTAGAGAGGGCTCAGGATGGATGTGGAGAATGCTAGAGCGAATGGCAAAAGGGGAGGCTACTAAAGATGAAGTAGATATGCTTGGTGATGTAACAAACCAAATTGCGGGCCATACTATTTGTGCGTTTGGTGAAGGATCATCATGGCCTGTACAGGGATTGCTAAGACATTTTAAAAAAGAAATTGAGGAGAGAAACAATTTAGACCCTATTGTTCAGAAAAAAAATAATATTCCTTATTTAGTTGACCAACATTTATTGGATAAAAAAAATGCCTAAATTAAAAGTAAATGACATTGAAGTTGAGGTAGAAGAAGGCTTAACAGTTCTACAAGCGTGTGAAAAAGCTGGAGCAGAAATTCCTAGGTTTTGTTATCACGAAAAATTGTCAATAGCAGGTAACTGTCGAATGTGTTTAGTTGAGATGGAAAAATCTCCTAAACCAATTGCTTCTTGTGCAATGCCTGCTGCTGAGGGAATGAATATTAAAACTAATACTCCTTTTGTTGAAAAGGCTAGAAAAGGAGTTATGGAATTTTTATTAGCTAACCATCCTTTAGATTGTCCAGTATGTGACCAAGGTGGTGAGTGTGACCTTCAAGACCAGTCTATGTTTTATGGAGTAGATAAATCAAGATTTAAAGAGAACAAAAGAGCGGTACCAGAAAAATATATGGGACCATTAATTAAGACACAAATGACAAGATGTATACATTGTACGCGATGTGTAAGATTTGCGACTGAAGTTGCTGGAGTTTCTGAGTTAGGAGCAATTGGTAGAGGAGAGGATATGCAAATCACAACTTATTTGGAACAGTCAATGCAATCAGAGTTGTCAGCAAATGTGATAGATCTTTGTCCAGTTGGTGCTTTAACTTCAAAACCTTATGTTTTTGAGGCAAGACCATGGGAACTTAAAAAAACTGAGACTGTTGATGTGATGGACGCTGTTGGATCAAATGTAAGAGTAGATACGTATGATTGGGAAGTTAAAAGAGTTTTACCGTTAATTAATGAGGATATAAATGAAGAATGGATTTCAGATAAAACAAGATACGCATGTGATGGTTTATCAAATCAAAGATTAGATACACCTTTTATTAAATATAATGGTAAATTTGAAAAAGCATCTTGGAGTGAAGTATTTAAGATTATCAAATCAAAATTTGAAAATTCATCTAAAGATAAAGTTTGTGGTTTTGTAGGAGATTTAACCAATATGGAGACAGGTTATATTTTTAAGGAGTTTTTTGATAGAACTTTAAACAATAATAACTATGACTCAAGATCAGATAATAGATTTCTAGATAACTCTGAAAGGGAGAATTATATATTTAATTCTTCTATAAATGGAATTGAAGATGCTGATTTAATATTTTTGATCGGAGCAAATCCTAGATATGAGGCTACAATCTTAAATGCTAGAATTAGAAAAGCCTTTGTAAATAATAATACAAAAGTAATCTCATTAAATGATTTAGGTGATCTAACTTATCCTTATAAGAATTTAGATGGTCAAACCCAAACCATAAAAACTATTTTTGAAGGGTCTGAAGAAATATCTAAGGAAATTATTAGGGCAACTAAACCAATGATTATAATTGGTGAATCTTTACTAAAGTTAAATTCTGCAGGACACTTATTTAATTTAATTAAAAATTTTTTGAAGAAAAATAATAAATTCACAGACGATTGGAACCCGTTAAATATTTTATCTTGTGATGCCTCTACAGTAGGTAATTTTGATCTAGGAATATTAAATAGTGAAAAAAATTTATTGGAAGAATTAAAATCTAATAAATTTGAAATTGTTTATTTAGTTGGACAAGATAATTTAGAGTTTAATAAAAAAGATGAATTTGTAATTTATCAAGGGAGTCATGGAGATAAAGGAGCAGAAATTGCAGATATAATTTTACCAGGATCAGCTTATACAGAACAAGATGGTTATTTTACAAACTTAGAGGGAAAAATACAAAAAGCATATAAAGCATCTTACCCCCCAGGAGAAGCCAAGGAAGATTGGCAAATTATAAATGAATTAGCTGAAGTCATGAATAATCGTAAATTATTTAATGATAAAGAGGAGTTAGAAAGTAGCATGTTTAATTACATAAAACTTCAACAAGAAAAACAAATTACTGAGAATAAAGTACAAATGATTTCAGATTTTATGAATGAAAAATTAAATATTCGAATTAAGGATTATTATTTCTCTAATGTTATTGCTAGATCCTCAAAAACTATGATTGAATGTAACGACTCTAAATTAAATATCAAATCAACAGGAACTGAGGGATAGATGGAATATTTAAGTATATTGTTCGATCAAGTTTATAAAATTCTTTTTTTATTAGTCCCAGTTTTAGTATCTGTTGCAATGGTAGTTTGGCTTGATAGGAGAGTTTGGGCTTTTGTTCAAAAAAGACAAGGACCAAATGTAGTTGGACCGTTCGGTCTTTTACAAACTATTGCTGACGCATTAAAGTATATTTTTAAGGAAATCATAATCCCATCGAGTTCAAATAAAGTAATTTTTATTCTTGCACCAATTGTAACAATGACACTAGCTTTGATTGCTTGGGCAGTAATTCCATTTAGTGCAACTCAAGTGTTAGCTGATATAAATGTGGGTATTCTTTATTTATTTGCCGTTTCATCTCTTGGTGTTTATGGAATTATAATGGGTGGATGGGCTTCAAACTCTAAATATCCTTTTTTAGGAGCAATTAGATCTGCAGCTCAAATGGTATCTTATGAGGTCTCTATTGGTGTAATAATTATTAATGTTCTGCTGTGTGTAGGATCACTTAATTTAAATGATATTGTTATAGCTCAACAAAACTTATGGTTTGTTATTCCGTTATTCCCAATGTTTGTTATTTTTTTTATTTCTGCATTAGCTGAAACGAATAGGCCACCATTTGATCTTCCTGAAGCAGAAGCAGAATTGGTTGCTGGTTATCAAACAGAATATTCTGGAATGATGTATGCAATGTTTTGGCTTGGTGAATATGCAAATATTCTTTTAATGTGTGCAATGGGCGCAATTTTATTTTTGGGTGGATGGCTATCTCCACTTGAAATATATCCTTTTACATTGGTACCTGGACCTTTGTGGTTGGTATTAAAGATATTACTATTATTTTTGTTGTTTGCTTTAGTTAAAGCAATTGTTCCAAGATACAGATATGACCAACTAATGAAATTAGGTTGGAAAGTATTCTTACCATTATCATTAATATGGGTAGTATTAACAGCCAGTTATCTATTTTATTTTAATCTTCTACCTGTAAATTAATTATGAAAATATCAAGATTTTTTAAAACCATATTTATGGCAGACTTCGCAAGTGGTCTATACATGGCTCTGAAAGAAGTATTTAAATCAAAAAAAACAATAAATTATCCTTTCGAAAAAGGTAAGATAAGTCCTCGTTTTAGAGGAGAACATGCATTAAGAAGATATCCAAATGGTGAAGAGAGATGTATTGCATGTAAATTATGTGAAGCGGTGTGTCCAGCTCAGGCAATAACGATTGAGTCAACTCAAAGAGAAGATGGAAGTAGAAAAACAACCCGTTATGACATTGATATGATGAAATGTATTTATTGCGGATTATGCGAAGAGTCTTGCCCTGTAGATGCAATAGTTCAAGGTCCAAACTTTGAATTTTCAACTGAAACAAGAGAAGAACTTTATTACACAAAGGATAAACTGCTAGATAACGGTGATAGATGGGAAAATATTTTAGAGGCTAATATTAAAGCCGACAGTTCTCATAGATAAAAATGATCGCACACTCCATTTTCTTTTATACATTTTCAATCATAGCTATTGTCTCTGCAATAATGGTTACTGCTTCCAAAAATACAGTTCACTCTGTTTTTTTTTTAATCCTAGATTTCATAAGTATTTCATGTCTTTTTATTATGATTGGGGCAGAGTTTTTAGGGATGATTATGCTAATTGTTTATGTAGGAGCTGTAGCGGTTTTATTTTTGTTTGTTGTAATGATGTTAAATGTTGCTCAACAAAAAAATCAATGGTTTTCATCGGAAGAAAGTTCAAAACATATTCCTGTAGGCCTGATAATAAGCACTCTTATATTTGTTGAGTTAATAATTGTTGTTGGTGGCTGGAAATATAAACCAGATTTGTTTGACATAAATAATTCAATTGAAATTAATAACGTCAGTAACACCCATTCTTTAGGACAAGTGTTATATACTGACTATATTCATATCTTTCAAATTAGTGGCATGATTTTATTAGTTGCTATGATTGGAGCAATTGTTCTTACTTTTAGAAAAAGAGTGGGTGTAAAAACACAAAGCTATATAAAGCAAATTTCAAGAGAGAGATCTGACGGCGTAAGCGTTGTTAAAGTTGAGTCTAACAAAGGAGTTAGGATTGATGACTGAAATAGGCTTGGGGCATTACTTAACATTAGGAGCAATTATATTTTCAATTGGAATTATTGGTATATTTTTAAATAGAAAAAATATTATTGTTATATTGATGAGTATAGAATTAATATTATTAGCAGTTAATATTAATTTAGTATCTTTTTCAATTTTTCTAGGAGACCTAACCGGCCAGGTATTTACATTATTTATTTTAACAGTAGCTGCAGCAGAGGCAGCTATAGGACTTGCAATTATTGTAGTTTATTATCGAAATTCAGGGACTATTAGAGTTGAGCATATAGATGAGTTGAAAGGATAAGAATGGAACTTTCAATCATATTCCTTCCATTAATTGCATCAATAATATCAGGATTCTTTGGTAAATTTATTGGTGATAGAAATTCTGAAATAGTCACAAGTGCTTTGGTTTCAATATCTGCCTTGTTATCAATTTTTGTTTTATACCAAGTAATTGTAAATCAGTATGAAGAAAACATAGTAATCGCAACTTGGATCAATTCAGGTTCTTTGGATGTAAATTGGTCAATGTTAATCGACCCATTGTCAGCTGTAATGTTGGTTGTGGTTACTTCTGTATCTTCTTTGGTTCATATTTATTCCATTGGATATATGTCCCACGACCCCCATAAACCAAGATTTATGGCATATTTATCACTGTTTACATTTGCAATGTTAATGCTTGTAACTTCTGATAATTTTGTACAATTATTTTTTGGTTGGGAGGGAGTAGGTCTATGTTCATATTTCTTAATAGGTTTTTGGTTTAAAAAGGAAAGTGCTAATGCTGCAGCGATAAAAGCATTTGTTGTAAACAGAGTTGGAGATTTTGGTTTTGCTTTAGGAATTTTTCTAATATTTTATTTATTTGGCACAGTAAATTATTCTGAAGTATTTGAACAAATACCAACAGTTGTTGATAAAAATTTGTCGTTTTTAGGTTTTGAATTAAAGGCAATAGATTTAATTTGCTTACTTTTGTTTATTGGTGCAATGGGTAAGTCAGCCCAAATTTTATTGCATACCTGGCTACCAGATGCAATGGAAGGTCCAACTCCTGTTTCTGCACTAATACATGCAGCTACTATGGTAACAGCTGGAGTTTTTTTAGTGGTGAGATGTTCACCTATATATGAATACTCACCGTTAATACTAAATTTAATAACAGTTGTTGGCATGACTACAGCCTTCTTTGCAGCAACAGTAGCCTTAGTACAAACTGATATAAAAAAAATTATTGCATATTCCACTTGTAGCCAATTAGGATACATGTTTTTTGCTGCTGGGGTCGGCGCTTACAATGTTGCGATGTTCCATTTGTTTACTCATGCTTTTTTTAAAGCCTTACTATTCCTGGGTTCTGGCTCTGTTATTCATGCTTTTAAAGACGAGCAAGATATTAATAAAATGGGAGGAGTATGGAAAAAATTACCATACACTTATGCACTAATGATCATTGGAACACTAGCTTTGACTGGTTTTCCTTTCTTGTCAGGTTTTTACTCAAAAGATGCAATTATAGAATTTGCCTATCTTAAAGGTAATACCACCGGTTATTATGCAGCTGGTATAGGAATACTAACAGCACTTTTAACTTCAATATATTCTTGGAGATTAATATTTAAGACTTTCCATGGAGAATATAACAACAAAGAAATAAAAATAGAGGAAACTCACGAGTCTCCTATAGTAATGCTTATTCCATTATTTATTCTTTCAATAGGTGCAATTTTTGCCGGAGTTTTATTTAAAGCACTTTTTATTGGTAGTGGTGGTGAAAATAATTTTTGGGCAGAGTCTATAAAATTTTTAGAACCTTTAAGCACCGATCATCCACCTAAGTGGTTTTTACTTTTAACACCTTGCTTGGTAACAATATCAATTCCTATTGCCTATTATCTATTTGTTAAAAATAAAGAAATTCCAAATGGAATAGTGTCACTGAATAAACCTTTATATAAGTTTTTAGTTAACAAATGGTACTTCGATGAATTATATGAAGTTTTGTTCATTAAATCTTCAAAGCGTTTAGGTTTATTTTTGTGGAAATTTTTTGATGGCACAATAATTGATGGATTTGGCCCAGATGGAATTTCATCTTTTATAAAAAAATGCTCGATTAAGGCAAATAAATTTCAAAGTGGATTTATTTATCAGTATGCATTTGTAATGCTTGTAGGTTTTTCTGCCTTTTTAACTTTTTTAATCGTAAGATAATGAACTTTCCTATTTTATCATCTCTAATTTTGCTTCCAATAGTTGGAGCACTATTTTTATTTTTTACAAAAGATAAAGATGAAAATAATTTAACAGCAAAATATGTTGCTTTATTTGCTACAATTGTAAATTTTTTAATTTCAATTTATTTGTGGATATCTTTTGATCAAACAACCTCTTCCTTTCAATTTGTTGAGGAAAGAGTTTGGATAAAAGATTTTATAAATTACAAAGTCGGAGTAGATGGAATTTCAATTTTATTTATTTTGTTAACAACTTTTATAACACCTCTATGTATTGTTTCTGTAAATAACACAGTCAAAAATAGATTAAGAGATTTCTTAATCGCAATATTAATTATGGAAAGTTTCATGATTGGAGTTTTCTGTGCTCTTGATTTAGTTGTTTTTTATCTATTCTTTGAGGCTGGATTAATTCCGATGTTTTTAATAATAGGTATTTGGGGAGGTCCAAAAAGAGTTTATTCAGCATTTAAATTTTTTCTATACACTTTGCTAGGATCTGTTTTGATGTTAGTTGCTATAATATCTATTTACTGGATATCAGGTACTACAGATGTAATTGCACTTTACGAACTAGGCATTGATGCAAAATACCAAAATCTGTTATGGCTCGCATTCTTTAGTTCTTTTGCTGTGAAAACACCAATGTGGCCAGTTCATACATGGCTACCAGATGCACATGTTGAGGCACCTACAGCAGGATCTGTTCTTTTAGCTGCAATATTACTTAAAATGGCAGGTTATGGTTTCATTAGATTTTCTATTGGATTGTTTCCTATTGCATCTGAGGTTTTTACACCATTAGTTTATACTTTAAGTGTGATAGCAATTATTTTCACTTCTTTCATAGCTTTAATGCAAGAAGATATGAAAAAACTAATTGCCTATTCATCAGTAGCACATATGGGTTTCGTTACCCTTGGAATATTTACCCTGCAACAACAAGGTGTAGAGGGAAGTATTATTCAAATGTTGAGCCATGGACTAGTTTCCGCAGCATTATTCTTATGTGTTGGCGTTGTATATGATCGGATGCACTCAAGACTAATTAAATCATATGGCGGCATAGTTACTATCATACCTAAGTACTCCATTTTATTTATGTTATTTACATTAGCTGCACTGGGTTTACCTGGTACTTTTGGTTTTGTAGGTGAATTTTTAATTTTAATGGGTGCTTTCAAAGATAATTTTTTGGTAGCAGTAATTGCAAGTTTTGGAGTAATTTTAGGAGCTGCTTACATGTTGTGGTTATATAAAAGAGTAGTTTTTGGAAAATTAGTTAATGAAGATTTAAAACAAATGTTAGATTTGAATAGATCTGAGTATTTAATATTATCATGCTTAGCAGTACCAACATTATTTTTTGGATTTTATCCAGAACCACTATTTAACACAATAGAAGTTTCTGTAACAGATTTAATTAATATGCATAATTTAAACATAGCAAGCAAGTAGTATGGATAATCTTAATCTAGTTTTACCTGAAATATTTGTTTCATTATCAGTAATGTTTTTGTTGATTCTAGGTGTTTTTAAAAAAGATAGTTCACAATTAACTTTTAATCTATCTTTAGTCACAATTTTGGTTGCAATAATTCTTACTGTTAACGAAACTTTTTCACTTAATAGAATTACTTTATTTAATGGAAGTATCGTTATTGACCAAATGTCTTCATTAATGAAAATTATAACACTAATAGGTGCTTTTTTGGTTCTAGGTATTTCATCTACTTATCTCAAATCATTTAAAATTTTTAAAATTGAGTATCCGATTTTAATATTGAGTTCTGTATTAGGGATGATGATAATGATCAGCTCTAATGATCTTATGGTTTTTTATATGGGATTAGAATTACAATCTCTGGCTCTTTATGTTTTAGCATCTTTTAATAGAGACCAATTAAAGTCATCTGAAGCTGGATTAAAATATTTTGTTCTAAGTGCACTATCATCTGGTTTGTTATTGTACGGCTGTTCATTAATTTATGGTTTTTCTGGATCAACTAATTTTGATACTATAGCAAATCAACTTACATCAAACGAATATGCTTTAACTTTTGGTATCGTTTTTATATTAGTTGGTTTAGCATTTAAAATTTCTGCAGTTCCATTTCATATGTGGGCCCCGGATGTTTATGAGGGGTCCCCAACAACCGTAACACTCTTTTTTACAATGGTGCCTAAAATTGCAGCACTTACAGTCTTCATAAGATTTTTATATGTTCCATTTTTAAATTTAATAGACCAATGGCAGATGATTATTGTTTTTTTATCTATAGCTTCTATGATTTTTGGAGCAATTGCAGCAATAGGTCAAACTAACATTAAAAGACTTGTAGCTTATAGCTCGATTGGACACATTGGATATACTTTAGCAGGTGTGGCCACTGGAACTAACGAAGGAATTCAAAGTTCAATAATATATATTTCTATTTATGTAGTAATGAATTTAGCCCTATTTTCTTGCTTATTAATGTTAAAAAGAAATGAGCAATATTATGAGGGTATAGACGATCTTTCTGGTCTTTCAAAAAACCACCCATTGTTGTCACTATCTTTATTAATAATATTATTCTCTCTAGCTGGAATACCGCCCTTGGCTGGTTTCTTTGCAAAATTTTATGTATTTAAAGCTGTAATAGAACAATCAATGTACTTCTTAGCAATAGTTGGATTATTATCAACTGTGATTGCAGCATTTTATTATCTGAGAATTATTAAAATAATTTATTTTGATAAAGAAAAAGAAAAATATGACTCAGATCATGGAATATGGTTAAAATTTTCACTTACTTTTTCAACAATATTAATTCTTTTATATTTCATATTTCCAAGTCAATTAATTGAGATGGTTTCAAGAATTATTATTATTTAATGAAATTCAAAAAATTTAAATTTAAAAGAGTTAGAAGCACTAACAATACTGCTATCAGAATTATTAAAAAAACAAATTGTAAATATGGAATGGTAATTTCAGAATCTCAAACAAATGGCAAAGGTCAATATGGTAGAAAGTGGATTTCACATAAAGGAAATTTGTTTGTATCTTTTTTTCATGAAGTAAATAAAATCAAATTATCAATTACAACAATTACAAAATTAAATTGTTTATTGGTAAAAAAATTAATATCAAAATATACGAATAAAAAAATTTTGTATAAAAAACCAAATGATCTTTTGATTGAAAAGAAAAAAATATGTGGAATCTTGCAAGAAATAATTTTTATGCATAATAAAAAGTACCTTATTA
>CACMIX010000008.1 GCA_902613855.1 uncultured Pelagibacteraceae bacterium | reverse complement strand
TCGAAGCTTCAAGGACTTCAAGTTTCGACATAGAAGCAAAAAAAATCAAATAATATATACGTCAAAAAAAGTTAAGAACGACGAAGAAATATTGAATTTAATTGACAATTTTTTAGAAGAAAAAAATAGTTTTATATTTGAGTCTGTTGAAAAAGGTAAAATCAAAGGTAGATACACAATATTTGGGAAAAACCCTGATAAAATTTGGGAGTTTAACAATCAAAGCTCTTATCTGATCAAAAACAACAAAAAGATAAAACTGAAAGATAAGCCAGATCAATTAATAGAGAATATAATTGAGGAGTTTAAATTTGAAACACCAAAGAATTTGCCAAAAATATGCTCATTAATTTCTGGATACTTTTCTTACGACTCTATTAGATATATTGAAAAGATACCAAACAGTTGCAAAAATGACTTAAATATACCAGATGTTAGACTTCTACGTCCTAGAACATTAGTTATTCATGATAATTTAAAAAAAGAAATATTTTATATAAGTAATATTTTTAAAGATGAAAAAATAACTAATTATAAAAATAAATTTAACGAAATTAAATCCGATCTTTTCAAATTATTAATTCAATCCTCAATTAAATATTTGAATAAACCAACCACAGAAAAATTAAATAATATTAAAGTTAAATCCAACACTTCTAAAAGTAAATTTTTAAATATGGTTAATAAGGCAAAAAAATACATTAAAATTGGTGATATTTTTCAAGTGGTTTTAAGTCAAAGGTTTGAGGCTAAATTAACAAAAAAACCAATAGATATTTATAAAAAATTAAGAGTGACTAACCCCTCTCCTTTCATGTTTTTCTTTAATTTTAATGATTTCCAAATAATTGGTGCTAGTCCAGAAATATTAGTGAGATTAAGAGATAATAAAATTACTGTAAGACCAATTGCTGGAACAAGGCCTAGAGGCAAAACATTAAAAGAAGATATTTATTACGAGAAAGATTTATTAAAAGATAAAAAAGAACTTTCTGAACATTTAATGCTATTGGATTTAGGAAGAAATGATGCCGGTAAGGTATCAAAAGTAAATTCTGTTAAAGTAACTGAAAGCTTTATTATAGAGAGATATTCACATGTTATGCATATAGTATCTAACGTAATTGGTGATTATAATAAAAAGTTCTCTAAGTTTAAATCTTTACTAGCTGGATTTCCTGCTGGAACAGTGTCTGGAGCCCCAAAAATTAGAGCAATGGAAATTATTGATGAGTTAGAAACTACGAGAAGAAAAGTTTATGCAGGTGGCATAGGTTATTTTTCTGCAAATGGTGAATTTGATACCTGTATTGCTCTAAGAACAGCTTTGGCCAAAAATAAAAAATTCTATGTACAGGCTGGTGCAGGAATTGTTGCTGATAGCAAACCTATAAATGAATATGAGGAGACTGTTAACAAAGCTAAAGCTTTAATTAATGCGTTAAGATGATGAAAATATTATTAATTGATAATTATGATAGTTTTACATTTAACTTGTATCATTACATATCTTCGTTAGGTGTTAAGGTTACTGTTATAAGAAATGACAAAATCACAGCTAAAGAGATTAAAAAAAATAAATATAATAAAATTGTTATATCCCCAGGACCAGGAAATCCAAATCAATCAGGAAATTGTATAAATATTTTGAAATCTCTTCATAAAGAAATGCCTTTTTTAGGAGTATGTCTCGGTCATCAAATTATTGGACAAGTATTTGGGTCAAAGATCATTCAAGCAAAAAAATTAATGCATGGAAAAATAAGTAGAATTAAATCAAAAAAAATTGGAATTTTAAAAAATCTACCAAAAACTTTTGAAGCTACTAGATATCACAGTCTGATAATTGATAAGAAAACTTTATCTGATAATTTAGAAATTACAGCAGAAACTGAAGATGGCTTGATAATGGGTGTTCAGCATAAACTATATGATATTCATGGTGTACAATTTCATCCAGAAAGTATTAAAACTAAATTGGGAATAAAAATATTAAAAAATTTTATAAATTATTAATTATATGGATCAAATTTTAGAAAAATTAAGAAATAAGAAAAATCTTTCTTTTGAGGAAAGTAAATCTGCCTTTGAATTACTTATGACTGGGCAAGCCAGTGAAGAGCAAATTTATGACTTTTTAACCTTATTGTCACTTAAAGGTGAAGTGTCAGACGAAATTGCGGGTGGTGTTTATGTACTTAGAGAAAAGTCAAAAAGAGTAACAGTTACTGGCTGTGTTGATACTTGTGGAACTGGAGGTGATGGCATGAATACCTTAAATATTTCAACGGCATCAGCTTTACTTTTGGCTAGTATGGGGACTAAAGTCGCTAAACATGGTAATAAAGCAGTCTCTTCTAAGTGTGGTTCAGGCGATGTTTTAGAGGCACTAAAAATTAAAATCAATCTTGAACCAGGTGATATAGAAAAAGAGATCAATAATAACAACTTTGGCTTTATGTTTGCTCCTAAGTATCATAGTGCAATGAGATTTGTTGGCCCTGTAAGAAAAAAAATAGGTAAAAGGACAATATTTAATATGATTGGTCCATTAAGTAACCCTGCTTTAGTAAATAGACAAGTTGTTGGTGTTTTTGATAAAAAATTACTCAAGATTTTTGCTGAGGGGCTTAAAAATTTAAATATTAAATTTGCATGGATTGTAAATAGTGAAGATGGACTAGATGAAATCTCACCTTATGCTAAGACAAATGTAATACAATTAAAGAATGGGGAGATATCTGAAATTGTTATTGATCCTGATGAATTAAATATTAATGCAGAGAAATTTGAAAATTTAATTGGTGATGATGCTAAATATAACGCAAATAAGATGATTGAAATTTTTAAAGGTAAAGACAATGATTTTTCAAAAGCAGTTTGTTTAAACGCAGCAGCAGGTTTAATTGTAAATGAAAAATATTCGAAGTTTTTAGATGCTTACGATTATAGCAGAGAATTTATTTTATCAGGAAAATCATATATTCATTTAGAAAAAATACAAAATGCCTAAAAATATCCTAGAAGAAATTATAAAAAAAAAACTTGAAAAAATAGATATTTTAAAAAAATCAACAAGTTTAAATTCTTTAACTGATATTATTGATGAAAATAATTCTTTCATTAATTTTAAAGAAAAAATTCTTTTAAATTTATCAAATAATAAAACATCAATTATTGCTGAAATTAAAAAAGCTAGCCCATCTGCAGGTATAATTATTCAAAATTACAATCCAGTAGAAATTGCCAATATATATAATAGTAATAATGTGACCTGCTTGTCTGTACTTACTGAGGAAGATTATTTTTTAGGAAACCTAATTCACGTCAGTAAGATAAAAGAAAAAGTCAACTTGCCTATTTTATGTAAGGATTTCTTTGTAGATAAATTTCAAATACCACTAGCTAAAAGTTATGGAGCAGATGCAATTTTAATTATTTTGGCTGGTGTCTCAGACAATCTAGCAAATGATTTATACGAAGAGGCATTAAAGTATAAAATGTCAGTGATTGTGGAAGTTCATACTGTTGAAGAGGCTAAAAAAGCATTAAATTTTAGAGAGGCTTTGATTGGAATAAACAACAGAGATTTAAAAACTCTTAAAACAGACATAAATACAACTTATGATATCTATAATGTATTAATTAATCATGATGGACCCTTAATTTCAGAGAGTGGAATTAAAACTAAAGAAGAACTTTTGGATTTAAAAAACAAAACATCAATTAATACTTTTTTAATAGGTGAATCACTTTTGAAGAATTTGGATAAAAATTCTATTTTTTCAGTTTTATAGTCAATTAAACCCCATTTTTATTGGTTTATTTAATGTTGTTAAATTAAAAGAACTTTTATAGAACATTATTTGTACGATATTTGTTCTTATGCTTACAAAAAAACAAAAAAACCTGCTTTTATTTATCAACAAGAAGTTGAGAAGCTCTGGTGTTTCTCCTTCCTATGAAGAGATGAAACAATCTTTAAATTTAAAATCTAAGTCAGGAATACACAGATTGATAAGTGCCTTAGAGGAAAGAGGTTTTATAAAGAGACTGGCTCATAAAGCTAGAGCCTTAGAGGTAATAAAACTTCCTGAAACAGCTTCTGCAAATGATATTTACAACAACTTTTCCCCAAGTGTTATAAAAGGCGGTTTAGACGAAGAGCAAGTACCGTCCGATGAAGTAGAAGTACCAGTGCTCGGTAAAATCGCTGCTGGAACACCAGTTGAAGCAATCCAAAACGAAGTTGCTAGAATACCTTTACCAAATAATTTAGAAAAAAATGGAGATTACTTTGGTTTAAAAGTTCAAGGTGACTCTATGATAGAAGCTGGTATTCATGAAGGTGACACAGTAATTATCAGAAGAACAGATACTGCAGACAATGGAAAGATTGTGGTTGCTTTAATTGATGAGCATGAAGCAATGCTTAAAAGAATTCGCAAAAAAGGTAAAGTTGTTGCTTTAGAAAGTGCAAATAGAAACTACGAAACTAAAATTTTTGGACCTGATAGGGTTAAAGTTCAGGGTGTTTTAGTATCTTTATATAGAAACTTCTAAAAAAATAGTCTAAACATAATTGATGTCAAAAGTAGCAACTCGTTTTGCTCCATCACCTACTGGAGCTCTTCACATTGGAGGTGTAAGAACAGCTTTATTTAATTGGCTATACTCAAAAAATCAAAAAGGGACTTTTCATCTTAGAATTGAAGATACCGATAAGGAAAGATCTAAAGACGAGCATAAAGTTCAAATTATAAATTCTTTAAAGTGGATTGGAATTGAACATGATGGAGACGAATATATTCAATCAACAAAAGTTAACGACCATATTAAAGTTGCAAATGAATTATTAAAAAATGGAAATGCATACAAATGCTATTGTTCTAGTGAAGAAATAGAAGAACAAAAAAAAAGAGCCAGACAAAAAAAACTGCCCTATATCTATAATAGAAAATGGAGGGATGCAGACGAAAAAGATATTCCAAAAGATATTAAGCCAGTAATTAGATTTAAAAGTAAAATTGAAGGAACTTCTTTGTTAAAAGACTTGGTACAAGGAGATGTAGAGATTGAAAATAATACAATCGAGGATTTTATTATATTAAGAAATGACGGAACTCCTACATATAACCTTTCAGCAACTGTGGATGACTATCAAATGGGAATGACTCACATTATTAGAGGTGATGATCATAAAATAAATACTTTTAAACAAATACAGATTTATCTGGCTATGGGTTGGGAAGTTCCAAATTTTGCACATATACCTTTAATCCATACAATTGAGGGTAAAAAGCTATCTAAAAGGGATAATGCTTCTACATTGGATGACTATTCAAAAATTGGAATTATGCCAGATGCTTTAAGAAACTACTTGTTAAGACTAGGTTGGTCCTATCAAGATAAAGAAATATTTACCTTAGATGAAAGTATTAAATATTTTAATTTAGAGGGAATTGGAAAGTCACCTTCAAAACTTGATATGAGCCGTATTTTATCAGTGAACGAACACTATATTAAAACTATTGATGAAGAGGAGCTTTTGATAAGCTTTTTGGAATATTGTGAGATTTACAAAGAAAAAATTAAACCTGAAAAAGAGCAAAAAATAAAAAACTCACTTTCATTTTTGAAAAATAAGGCAAAAACATTAGAAGATATATTCAACAACGCACAATATATAATCCTAGATAAAATCAATTTTAATCCAGATGATATGAAGTTAATTGATGATAAAGCAAAAAAAATAATTAAAGAATTTAAAACCGAGATTTCTTCATTGGATGATTTAAATAGAGAAATATTGGAGCCTATAGTAAATAATTTAATAAAAAAACATGAGACTAATTTTAAAGGAGTAGGACAGCCTTTAAGAGTAATTTTAACAGGGTCTAAATTTGGACCAGGCCTCTATGATATTTTAATTTCTTTAGGCAAGGAAGATGTAAATAAAAGATTAGGAAACGAGATAATTGAATAGCACTGTTGAGGACTCATCTGATGATGAGGTCTTTGATCTGATACCATCTAAAGTTTTATTACATTCGGCTAATTGTTTTTTAACAAGGTCAGGATTCTTTAAAAAATATATTACTGTTTTATAAACTTCTTGTGCATTACATTCATTTTGAAGAAGTTCGGGTATTATTTCTCGATTGTTGATAATATTAATGATATTTGCAAATTTAACATTCACTAACATTTTAAATATCATAAAATTTATAAAGCTTAGTTTGTAAATAATTATTGATGGTATATTGGCATTACAAATCTGTAGTGAAACAGTGCCAGATTTTGACACAGCAAAAATAGATTTAGATAAAACCTCTGATTTAATATTTTCTTCAGATATAACGTCTATATTTTCAATTTTTTTTTGTTTAATAATTTCTAAAATTGAATTTTTATTTTCCTCAGTAGCATGAAAATAAAAAAAATAATCTTTATGTTTTTTATTCATTAACTCTATAAAGCTAATTAAAATTGGTAAAAGAACTAATGTCTCAGATTTTCTACTTCCTGGAAATAAGGATATTATTTTTTTATGATTTGGTATTAAGTCCTGAATTAAAGTTTTTGGATTATTTTTAGTTTCAATTAAAGGATGTCCTACAAAAGTATTTTTTATATTTTCTTCATCAAAATATTTTTTTTCAAAATCAAATAATAAAAGAATATGATCAATAAACTTTTTAATTTTTTTAACCCTATTTTTTCTCCAAATCCAAACCTGAGGAGCTACATAATGTACAGTTTTTATATTATTTTTAATCTTCTTTACTTTTTCAGCTACTCTCAATGTGAAATCAGGGCTATCTACACTAAATAATACATCTGGATTAAATTTTATTATTTCTTCAACAGTTTGATTAATTTTCTTTCTAATTTTAAAAATATTTAAAATAACACTTGTAAATCCAAGATATGTTATTTCTTTAAGGTCATAAATAGAGTTAATACCTAACTTTTTCAAATTTGATCCACCAACAGATAAATATTTGATTTCAGAATTTTTAGTTTTAAGCTTTGCTATAACTGTTGAGGCTAGCTTGTCACCTGATGGTTCACCTGTAAGTATAAATATTTTTTTCATATAACTTTAATAAATATCCTATTTTTGTTGGCAAAATGAATACATTTAGCTTTTTCTAAAATTATATTTTTTTTAGATTTTAAAATTATTCCTTTAAGACCATATCTTTTACAATCCTTAAGCGTTTGAAGTCCAATTGTGGGCAAATCCATTCTTAAATCCTGTTTTTTTTTCGGAAATTTTATTAAAATACCCTTTGTTTTTTTTTTTAATTTAGCTAACATTTTTCTTGTGCCTTCTCTTCCCTCTTTTGCAACAATTTTACTATCATTAACAATTAAAGCTTGCACGTGATCTAGGTCATTTAATTTATTAAAATATTTAATACCTGCTTTAATTGACGCTAAATCTTTGTTATTTGGTTTTAATTTTGTATAATTTCCTGATTTTAAAGCTAGTTCTGGGTTAAAACTAATTGAACTTATAACTTTTATTCCTTCATTATTTAAAATTTTAATTATTGCTTTAATTATAGCTGCATCTCCTTTTTTTGCAGCCTTGATTACACCTGGCATATAATAAATACCTTTAAAATCTAATCTTAGTGATGAAAATTTTGGTTTTGCTATTTTGCCGGCAAATAAAACTTTTTTTGATTTTTTATCTTTAATTAAATCAAGAATTTTACCAAATTTTCCAATACTTATTCGGTGAGAGTATTTATTTTTTTTAAATTTTGAATTTTTTGAAAAATCAATAATAAAATATTTCTTTTTTAATTTTTTTATTTTGTTTAATACATTCTCTGAAAAGTCTGTGTCTCCTAAAAACAGTCCAATCATCTTATTTTGAAAATGGAGTACATATTGGCCTTTTTTTGTCTTTCTCTATAAAACCTACAACTTCACTTACCAATTCATGTTTTCTTAGTTCCTGGCTTAAACTGTTCAAATTTTCAGTTAAATTTTCATTTTTAAATATTTCTTTGTATGCTTCACTTAAGATCTTTATGTCTTGATTTGGAATATTTTTTCTTCTCAATCCAATTAAGTTAAGTCCTTGAAGTATACTTCTATTGCCATGAGCTATACCATAAGGAATTATATCTCTAACAACACCACACATTCCTCCAATCATTGCTGATCTACCCACTCTGGTAAATTGTTGAACAGCTGAATTTCCACCAATAATTACGTTACTTTCTATATGAGCGTGTCCACCTAAAGGAACATTATTGGCCAATATAACATTATCACCAACAAAACAATCGTGTGCTATATGAGCTGATACCATAAACAAACAGTTATTACCTACTTTTGTCATTCCTCCACCACCATTTGTTCCTGGATTAATAGTTACATACTCTCTAATTTTGTTATAATTCCCTATTTCTAGTTTTGTTTCCTCACCTTGGAATTTTAAATCTTGAGGATCATTTCCAATAGATGAAAATGGATAAATTTTATTATTTTTTCCAATTTTTGTGTTACCGATGATGCTTACGTGTGATTGTACCTCTGTATTTTCATCTATTTCAACATTTGCTCCTATAACTGAGTAGGGTCCAACTTTTACACTGCTATGTAATTTTGCTCTAGAGTCAATAATTGCAGTTTGATGGATCATTTATTTTCCTTTAAAAATTGTCTGATATTTTTGGCTGGGTAACCCATTACTTTTGAATTATCAGCAATATCTTTTATTACTCCACTACCTCCTGCAATTTCTACATTATTTCCAATTTTTAAATGACCGGATATTCCTGCTTGTCC
The DNA here is from genome assembly GCA_902613855.1 of uncultured Pelagibacteraceae bacterium. Classification (GTDB taxonomy): domain Bacteria; phylum Pseudomonadota; class Alphaproteobacteria; order Pelagibacterales; family Pelagibacteraceae; genus Pelagibacter. The sequence goes on along the minus strand of CACMIX010000008.1, from coordinate 18,175 downwards.
TCCAATTTTTACATTTTTACCTAATACAGAGCTCCCAGCAATTCCTACTTGTCCAGCAATAATAGTATTTTCTCCAATTTTAACATTGTGAGCTATGTGAATTTGATTATCTAAAAAAGTATTTTTACCAATTACAGTATTTGACATTGATCCTCGGTCAATAGTAGAACCACAGCCAATTTCGCAATTGTCCTCGATTTTAACTATACCTATATGTGGATACCTTTGATTTCTATTTGCATCTGGGAAAAATCCAAAACCATGTTTTCCAACAACACAATTATCTAAAATTTTTACATTATTTCCTATTAAAGAATTTCTTATAATAGTGTTTGAGCCAATAGTACAATTGTCACCAATACATACATTTTTTTCAATAATACTATTATGTCCAATCAAGCAATTAGATCCAACTTTAACATTCTTTCCAATAAGAACATTTTTTCCAAATATTATTTTATCTTTTAAAATCGTCTCTGCTATGCCAGTTACTTCATTATCGAAATCATCATTAACTGAGTCAGGATAAAATTTACTGGTCACTATCGAAGTAGAAACCAAAACATTTTTTACTATTAAAGGCTTACATTTTTTGGGAAGTTCGTTTTTTAAACTATCAGTGGTAATACAAAAAGCTGCTTTGGTCATATTTGCTAAATCCTTGTATTTTTTTGAATGAAAGAAAGTTAGGTCACTATTAGATGAACTCGATAAATCTTTAATATCAAAAACTTTTTGCTGTTGAAAATTAATTAGGTTTATATCAAGTAATTTTAATATTTCTAAAATATCAAATGGTCCTTGATTTTTAAAAAATGGATTAGACATTAATGCTTTTACCAAAGCAATTTTATTAAAGTTATCAATATTTATTGCTATTTATTTCTTATCTACAATCGTGGCTGACCAAATGGCATCAGCCATCTTTGTTTCGTTTACAAATGCTTCACCTTTATATTTCCAAACCCTTCCATGTGATCTAATAGCTTCAATCTTTAAGATAAGTTTACAATTGGGTATTACTGGATTTCGAAATCTTGCTTTTTCAACACCCATTAAAAAAACTAGTTTATTTTCATAGGTAGATTTATCTAATCCATGTGCGGTCAAAGCAGCTGCAGCTTGACCAAAAGACTCAACAATTAAAACACCAGGCATGACTGGATTTTCTGGAAAGTGACCTTGTACAAAAAAACTGTTTTTTTTTACATTAACAATTGCGGTAGCAGATTTCAGATCAACAATGTCACGCAACTCATCAATCAAAAGCATTGGTTCTCTATGAGGAAGTAATTCAGCAATATCAGATTTATTTAATGATTTCATGTTTATTTAATATTTTTATTAACAATTTCTACAATTTGATTTGTAATATCAAAATTCTTACTCGCAATAAATAAATTTTTTTCATTAAGCACTATATTTATAGAGTTTTCTTTTACAAATGTTTCAATTAACGGAGTTATTTTTGAAAGAAAATTATTTAATTTTTTTTTCTTTTCTTCCTCAAATTTTAAAAACGTCTGTTCTCTCTCTTTGTTAAAAGTTTTCATTTTTTTATTTAAGTCAGAAGCTTTTGCTTCAAATTCTTCTTTGGATAAAATATTTTTTTTTTTTATTATATCCTTCTCTTGATTTAGCAAGTTACTTCGTTTTGATTTAAATTTTTCTAAATTCTTTTTATTTTGATCTTGAAGTTCCTGCAAAATTAGTTTTCCTGGAATGGATTTTTGAATAATTTCATCTAAATTAAGATAAACAATTTTCTGTTCACTGCTATAAACATTAGATTGATAAAATACAAATAAGCAAAAAAAAAATAATTTAAGAAATTTATACATTAAAATGTTGTTCCTAAATTAAATCTAAAAGATTCAGTTATATCATTTGTCCCTTTTAATAAAGGTTGAGATAAAGTGAAATTCAGTGGACCTACTGGTGTAAACCAATCTAAGCCAATTCCGACAGCACTTTTAATATCATCTGATTTTTCAAGACTTGAGTCATAATCAACTCCCCAAACATTGGCTATGTCTAAAAATATTATTAAATCTGTCGTTTGCGAATTTTCTAATAATTTTGGAACGTCAGATGAAAAATTTAATGAGGCTACATAATTGCCACCTATAAAATCATTTCCATCTTTAGGGCCTATTTTTCCTTTTTCAAAACCTCTTAATCTGTTTGACGGTAAAGTTAATCTTTCTGATAATTTGATATTTTCACCTGTTATTGAATTTGAGTTTTTAAAATAGAAAGATGACTTTAGTATATAGTTATTGAAGTATTCATAATAATTAGTAGCTATAAAGGTGTTTGCTAGCGTGTTTGTTTCACTTATAATCGGTAGATCGGTAGAAAAATAATTTCTAAATCCTTGTGTTGTTTGAAATTTTTGATTTCGTTTATCATAATCTAAAGATAAGGATACAAAATTATCAAAGTAGCTTCCTTTTAATTTTTGTTGTTGAGATGATGCTGTGGAGTCAGTTTCAATATCTTCGTAATAAGAATTAAACCCAAGTCCTAAGATTAAATCATCATAATACTCAAAATCAGTACCAACAGTAACTCCAGTTTTATTAGTTTTGTATCCAAAATCTGCCAGCCTATCTGTTTCAAAACTTTGAAATTTTGTAAAAATAGATTTGTCAGAATTCTTATAATTTGGATTTCTCATAGAAAATTTTCCTTTGATAGATTCCTCGCTAATTTCTAAATTAGCATCTAAAGATAAGCCATTACCAAGATAATTATTCTCTTTAATTCCAAATGTTGTTGTTGTGCCTGATGTCCCAACACCAGCACCTGCCATTATTTCTCCTGTTGGCTTTTCTTCTACATTAATATTAATAGTTTTTGTCTCTTTTTCACTATCTCTTAAAATTTCTGTTTTAACATCTTTAAAAAAATTAAGATTTTTTAAATTATTTATAGATCTTGTGAATAAAATATCATTATAAGGGTCACCTTCATCAAATTCTAGCTGATTTCTTATTACAGCCTCTTTAGTAACATTATTTCCAAATATGTTGATTTTATCAACATAAATTGGATCTGTTTCTTTTATTATAAATTTTAAGTCTATTTTGTTTTCATATATATTTTCTTCAACCAAAGCCTCGGTTGAAACATACTGTTCATAAATTGAAATATTATTTATTTTTTTTAGTATTTTTTCAATTCTATTTATTGAATATGGTTCATCTTTGATGTCTGCAAATAAATTATTTATTTTATCATAATTAGATTTATCAAAGTCATTAGGTAAATCTAATGTTAGATTATTAAAGAAGATTTTTTCGTTTGCATTAATATTATAAATTAATTCAAAACTTTCTTCATCAATTGATTTAGCAAAAGAAGAGTTAATCTCTATATTTAAGTATCCTTGATTTAAATAAAAATTTTTTAAAAGACGATTATCTATAGAAATAATATTTTCGTTAAGATATTTTTTTCCTGAAATAAATTTCCAAAATTTATATTCCTCACTTATAATAATTGACTTAAGTTTGCTATCCTTAAATATTTTATCGCCAGTAAAAGTAATTTTTTTAATTTTAGCTTTTTCTCCAATATTGATATTATAAATTAAATTTAACGAATTATTTTCTTTAATTTCTTTTAGAATTTCAATTTTTGAATAATAGTAACCTTGGTTTTTTAATTCTTTTATTATTTCTGATCTATCTTTATCAAGTTGAAACTCATTAAAAGAAGATCGGGATTTTAATAAAGTATTTTTGGTAATAGTGTTTTTTAATGTTTTGGACTTAATTCCATTAAATACAACTTCGTTAATAATTGGGTTTTCCTGAACATTAATTAAGAGTTCTTGACTTACAAAATTTACTGAAATATTTTCGAAAAAATTAGTATCATAAAGGTCTTTTATAACTTGATTAAGTTTATAGCTATTAATTTCGTCACCAACTTTTATTGAAGTAAAAATTTTAATAGTTTCATTTGACACTCTTTCATTACCTTTAATAATTATTTTTCTTACAATTTCAGCATTTAAAATAGTTGAAAATAAAAAAATATACGTGACTATTATAATTAAATATTTCTTTAAATTTAAATTAAGCATATTTTTTTATAGTTTTAAAAATAATAGAACTTACATTATTTTTAGCTAAGATTATATCTTGAAATTTTTTTGGTTTAAGCTTCTTATATTTTATAAATAGCTTTTTTTTAGTAAGTTTAAGTAATAAATCTTGAAGTTGTTTATATGTAATTTTTTTATTTAAGAATTGGTCTACAAGTAAGTCGTTTATAGTCACAATAACAGTCTCATAAAGTGAGATTTTAGGTGGTAGTTTTTTTAAAATATTTACTACAGGGAAAAACTTTTTATTAACTTCTTTTAAATGTAGATTGTTAAGTTTTTTTAAATTTAATTTATTTGTTTTAATAGATAAAACTTTGTCTGATTTAATGGAATTAAAAATAGGAATTTTCATCGTAGTGTCATGTGCTATGATCTTTATTAAACCATTTTTAAATTTAACAACTGCATGAATATAAGAATTTGGGTGTGTTAGTACTGAAATTTTTTTATAAGAAAGATTAAATAAATGTTTTGCCTCAATTACTTCGAAAACCTTATTCATCATAGTGCAAGAGTCAATTGAAATTTTTTTGCCCATCTTCCAAGTTGGGTGTTTAAGAGCTTGGGATAATTTAATATTTTTTAATTTTAATTTTGAAAATTTTAAAAGTGGCCCACCTGAAGCAGTTAAATAAACTTTTTCTATTTCTGAAGTTGGTAGGTCTTTTAAGGCATACCAAAGTGAAAAATGTTCTGAGTCAACAGGTACAAATTTGGTTTTATTTTTTATTAATTCTTCGTGAATTAAATTCCATGCGCAGATGATTGATTCTTTGTTAGCAATTGCAATTTTTTTTGTAAATTTAATTATATCAAGAGTAGGACCTAAACCCTCCATTCCAGAGATGGAACTCATTACATAATCAATTTTCTTCTTAAAAATTTTATTAAAATTATTATAATCATTATAAAGATTTATGCCTCTTAGATTTTTATTTTTTAATAATTTAAAACTTTTATGATTTTTAATTATTATATTCTTAACATTATATTTTTTTGCCTGTTTAATTAAATCAGTGTGATTTTTATTTGCTGTAAGAAGGACAACTTTAAATTTATTTCTATCTTTGTTAATTATTTCTAATAAATTTTTACCTATTGACCCTGTTGATCCTAATATTGCAATTTTCTGTCTCATTCTTAAAAAAAATTAAAATTTATTGATAACACTATATAAGAGAAAGGAAATGCGAATACCATTCCATCAGCTCTATCAAGTAAGCCTCCATGACCAGGTATAATTTTACCAGTATCTTTAATATTAGATAATCTTTTAAAGTAAGAGATTAATATATCTCCTAACTGACTAACAGATGAGATTAAAATTATCATTACATATGTGTTGATTAATATGTCATTTTTATTAAGTGATAAGAGTGAAAATTCAAAAAAAAGAGTTACAGTTAAAATAGAAAACATGTAACCTCCAATAGCTCCAGAATAAGTTTTGTTTGGACTTATAGAAGTTAATTTTGGACCTTTAAATAATTTACCAAAAACAAAACCTCCTATATCAGTTGATATACATATTAATAAAATAAATATAAAAAATAAGTGATCATCTTTAAAATTATAAATCTTATAAATTGTATAAAATGATAAGATTAAAAAAAAAATTCCAAAATAGTAATAATTTTTATTTTTACTCATCATATGCCATTCATATAAAATTATAACTAGGCATACAGTTAAAAATAAATTAAAAATAATTGATCCATTAATAATAATTAAAAAAATAATTGGTATTAATATTATTGAGCTTAAAATTCTTTTTTTGAGTTCGTTATTCATTAAATATTTCCAAAATTTCTTTTGATGGATTGAAATTCTTTAATAACTTTTAAATAGTCTGCTTCGTTAAAATCAGGCCATAATTTTTTTACAAAAAAAATCTCAGCATAAGCTAATTGCCATAATAAAAAATTACTTAATCTTTTTGTGTTACCCGTCCTAATTAGTAACTCAGGATCTGGCATATCCTTAGTATGTAAATAAGTAATTAAATTTTTCTCAGTAATTTTTTTTTTATTTTTATTAATTTTTTTAAATGCATCAATAATTTCTGTTTTTGAGCCATAATTTAAAGCAAGATTAATTTGGAGACCTGTATTATTTAGGGTTTTTTTTTCAGCTGTTTTTAAGAGAAAATTAAGTTTTTTTGAAAAATTTTTTGTTCCTAAAATATTTAATTTAATATTTTGATTATTTAATTTATTTAATTTTTTTGCTAAGAAATTTTCCAACAGATTAAATAAATAATTAATTTCTTTTTTTGGTCTTTTCCAATTTTCAGTTGAAAATGCATAAAGTGTGAGAAATTTTATATTTCTTTTTATTGATTCTTTAATAATTTTTTCTACTGATATTAACCCAGCTTTATGACCAGCATTTCTTGATTTTTTATACTTTAAGCCCCATCTTCCGTTGCCATCCATGATAATGGCTACATGATTTAATGGGTTCATATTGTCATTATTTCTTTTTCTTTTAATGAAACTTTTTCATCCACTGCTTTTATATGTTCATCAGTTATTATTTGAACTTTTTTTTCATAATTTTTTTCATCGTCTTCACTAATTTCTTTTGACTTTAAAAGTTTTTTTAAGTCTTCATTGGCTTCTCGTCTAATATTTCTAATAGATACTTTACATTTTTCACCAACTGATTTAATTATTTTTTTTAGTTCAGATCTTCTTTCCTCATTAAGTTCTGGCACAGGTAATCTTATTAACTGTCCATCAATTTGTGGATTTAATCCTAGATCAGATTTTTTAATCGCTGCATCAACTAATGGAACATTGTTTGTATCCCAAACTTGAATATTAATCATTCGTGGCTCTGGTGTTGTTATACTGCCTACTTGATTTATTGGCATTTGTTGACCATATACATCCAATTTAATAAGATCTAACATAGCAGCGTTAGCTCTACCTGTTCGTAATGAAGAGAGTTCTTTTGAAAATACCTCTATGGCTTTATCCATTTTAAGGCTGTAAGATTTTACATCAAACATTTATTCTCCGATTTTAATTCTATAAAATTCTCTAATTTTTAGATCAGCTATAGAAAGTTCTTTTAATATGTCCTTCACTTTTTTTTTTGGTTCCATAACCCAAGCCTGAGTCAAGAGAGCATTTTCTTCTTTAAATTTATTCATTTTACCTAAACTAATTTTTTTAGCAATTTCCTCAGGTTTTCCAGAATTTTTTAATTCCTCTGTGACAAGCTCTTGTTCTTTATCAATAACATCCTGATCGATTTGATTAGAGTCTAATGCTAAAGGGTTTGAAGCTGCAATATGCATTGATAGCTGTTTACTGAATGTCTTTACTTCCTCTGACTTTTCTTTAGTTTCCAGTGATACTAATACAGCTAACTTCGCAACATTATCCTTAACAACCGTGTGAAGATAATGATTGTTTATTCCATTTGAATTTTCAATAGTTTTAGATTTTCCTATTGTTATTTTTTCCCCAATTTTTGCAATTAACGCAACTAAATTTTCATCAACAGTTTTATCGTTATTCATTTTTGAGTTTTTTAATTCATCAAGATTAGAACTTTTTTGATTATTTAATTCGCTTAGTTCTTTTACAAATTTAATAAAGTCCTCATTTTTTGCAACAAAATCAGTCTCACAATTTACTTCAATAATAGATGTTTTTGATTCGTTACCACTAACAACAACAACCCCTTCTTTAGCGTCACGAGACATTTTTTTGGAAGCCTTAGAAATTCCTTTTACTCTTAGTATTTCAATGGCCTTATCTATATCACCGTTAGCCTCTTTAATTGCTAAATTACAATCTTTGAAACCTGCTCCAGTTACTTCTCTTAGTTTCTTTACGTTCTCTATATCACTCATATTAATTTAAAGTCTCCTTAGTTTCTTTAGAGAACTTTTTTTCTAATTTTTCTCTATCAAGTTCTTGGATTGTTTTTGATTTGTCATCATCTTTTTTATTATCTTTTTTTAGATCTTGTTTTGTTTCTTGGGCTGGAATAGTGGTTTTTGCACTATTAATAGTTTCTTTTATTAGATTACAATAAAGATCTATTGCTCTTCTAGCATCATCATTTCCTGGGATCGGAAAATCAATATTTTCTGGATTTGAGTTACTGTCTAAAATTGCAATAATTGGTATTCCAAGTTTAGCTGACTCTGCTATTGCTAAGGATTCATAATTTGTATCTATTACAAACACAAGATCTGGAACTTTTTTCATTTCGGCAATTCCGCCCAACGATCTTTGAAGTTTATCCTTTTTAACGCTCATTTTTAATAACTCTTTTTTAGTAAATCCTCTATTTTCAGCAGAAAGATCTATTTCTAATTTTTTTAATTTTTTAATTGAATTCGAAATAGTTCCCCAATTAGTTAGCATCCCACCTAACCATCTATAATTTACAAAATATTGGTCTGTTTCTTTTGCAACTTCTGCAATTGCCTCTGAAGCTTGTTTTTTAGTAGAGACAAATAAAATTTTTCCGTTATTAGCTATTGTGTTATAAACTTTTTCTAAAGCCACTTTAGTTAATTCAAGTGTTTGGGTTAAATCAATAATGTGAATTGAATCTCTTTTTCCAAAAATATATTTCTTCATTTTTGGATTCCATCTTAAGGTCTTGTGACCAAGATGTACGCCTGCTTCTAATAATTGTTGAATTGTAACGTTTGGTATTTTCATATTTTTTCCCGGTTAAGCCACCACAGTAATTTCCAATTAAGGACCGGAGGTATAAAACCAACAACTGTGTGCGTGTTAATTTAATTTATGGATTATTTACAAATATTTTATGAATTTAACAAGTTTTATTTACGAAATAGTGGCCTGTATTTGTTGTTTTCTCATCAAATTTAGTGCTTTTCTATCTAAATCTTTTGAATTTTTCAGTTTGAAATGAAGAATATTTTCATCAGTAATTAGATTTATGTTCACTGATGTTTTGCCATTTTTTTTTAGGATTTTTGATATCACTTGGACTTGGTCTTCAGAACTAACCTCAAAACAGACTTCATTTATTGGACTGTTAAATAGATCTTTTAATGAGGATATTGTCTGAACATTAATTCTTTTAAAGCGGTTTTCATCATCAGTTATATTTTTAACTAAATTTAATATCAAAGAATTACCTTCTTTTAAAATTTCTCTATTTAATTCTAAAACATCTGAAAATATAAAAAGTTCGAATACACTGGACAAATCTGTTAATTTCAATACTGCATAAGAATTTCCTTTTGCAGTTTTTCTCTCCTGCAATTTAAGTAAGGTAGCAGCTATATTAGAATTTTTAATTGCATCCTCTGAAGTAAATTTAGCATATTCATTTATTTTATAATCATCAAATATTTCTGTAAATTGGTTCAAAGGATGGTCAGAAATAAAAAATCCTACTGCTTCAAATTCTTTAGCTAGTCTCTCTTCAAACTTCCAGTCTTCAATAGTATTTATTATATCATCAGGAGTATTTTGATCCTCTGAAAATAAGTCAATCTGATTTGCTGATTTATTCTCAAAAATATTTTTACTTTTGATTATAATATTAGGTATTGAATTGAATAATGCTTGCCTATTGGGGTTTATATTATCAAACGCTCCTGCTTTTACTAGTCCTTCAAGTTGAAGTTTATTAATATCTTTAGGGTTCACTCTATTTAAAAAATCATTAATTGACAAAAATTTTCCATTAGCAGCTCTTTCCTCAATAATATTTGAGATTGCTTCATATCCTACAGCTTTTATTCCTCCTAAAGCATAATAAAATTTTCCATCGTAAGTTCTAAAATCAGCAAAACATTCATTTATATCTGGTCGTACAACTTCTACATTTAATCTATTTAACTCTTCATAAAATTCACTTAACTTATTCTGATTAGAGATATCCATCGTCATAGATGCAGCAATAAATTCTTGTGGATAATAAGTCTTTAAAAAGGCAGTTTGATAAGAAATTATTGCGTAAGCAGCTGCATGACTTTTGTTAAATCCATATTCCGCAAAAGGTTCAATTTTTAAAAATATTCCAGCTGCTACATCTTTTGCTATCCCATTTTTAATTGCCCCTTCTATAAAACCTTGCTTCTGTTTTTCAAGCTCAGCTCTTTTCTTTTTACCCATTGCTCTTCTTAATAAGTCTGCTTGACCAGCAGTAAAACCCGCTAACTTTTGAGCTATTTGCATTACTTGTTCTTGATAAATAATTACTCCGTAAGTTGGTTTTAAAATATCTTCTAATAATGGATGTAAATAATCTGGTTTTTGTTTACCATGTTTGCAATCATTATAGACTGGAATGTTGCTCATTGGTCCTGGTCGATATAAAGCTACAAGAGCGATAATATCTTCTATGTGATTTGGTTTCATTTGTAATAAAGCTTCCCTCATTCCAGCACTTTCAATTTGAAATAGGCCAACCGTTTTACCACTTGATAATAAATCAAAAACTTTTTGATCCTCGAAATTAATATTTTCTACATCAAAATTTTTATCAATCTTCTTAATTAATTTTTGAGTGTTGTTGATTACTGTAAGGGTTTTTAAACCTAGAAAATCAAATTTTATTAACCCTGCATTTTCAGCTGAATACATATCAAATTGAGTAGAAGGTAATAACAGATCTGCAGAACTGTCTTTATATAATGGAACTACCTCAGTTAATTTTCTATCTGCAATAACTACACCTGCTGCATGAGTTGCAACATTTCTATTTAGACCTTCAAGTTGAAGTGATAAGTCAGTTAATTTTTTAACTTTTGGATCTTCATTAATTAATTTTTGGAGTCTTGGTTCACTCGCAATACATTGTGTTAAATTTTGAGGTCTTGAGGGATCAAAAGGTATCATTTTAGAAATACTATCTACAAAACCATAAGATAATCCTAAAACTCTGCCGACATCACGAATAACCATTCTAGCTTTTAACTTTCCAAAGGTAATTATATGGGCGACACTATCTTTGTATTTTTTGGTTAAATATTCAAAAACAAGATCTCTTTTATCCTCACAAAAATCGATATCAAAGTCAGGCATGGATATTCGATCTGGATTTAAAAATCTTTCAAAAATTAAATTATATTTAATTGGATCTACATCTGTAATCGATAGACACCATGCAACTAAGGAACCAGCTCCTGAGCCCCTACCAGGACCAACTGGTATATCATTATTTTTTGCCCACTTAATATAGTCTGATACAATTAGAAAATAACTGGCATACTTCATCTCAATAATTATTGAAAGTTCATGATCTAATCTTTTTTTGTAATCTAAATAGCTTTGGTTAGACTCTATATCAAGTGTCTGAATTTTGAATACCTTTTCAAATTTAGTTTTCAGTCCATCTAAAGAATCTTTTCTTAAAATATCGTCAGCATCGCCATCTTTGTCTTGACTTATATTTGGTAAAATTGGGTTAGAAAATAAAGGTCTAAAATTACATCTAAGTGGGAAGTTATAATTATTCTCTAATGCTTCTGGTAAATCAGCAAATAATTCGGACATTTCTGAATTATTTTTAAAGTAATGTTGATCAGAAAACTTTAACCTATTTTTTTCGTTAATATAAGTTTTGTTACCTATACAAATCAATGCATCATGAGCTTCATACATACCTTGATTTAAGTAATACACTTCATTAGTTGCAATAATTGGTATCTCTAGATCTGATGATCTTATTAAATTAAATTTTTCAAAACTATTTTCGTTTAAGTCACTATGCCTTTGGATTTCAATATAAAAACGATCTCCAAAAACTGATTTAATTTTTTTATATAAATCTTGTATTTCAGTAAATTTACCCTTATCAAATAATTTACCAAATAATCCAAAAACAGTTCCAGAAAACAATGCAATGCCTTCGGAATTTTTTAATAAATAATCAAATGTTAAATGTGGATCAGATACTTCATCATTTTTTAAATAGGACACTGAAGATAGATCGATAATATTTTTATAACCTATTTCATTAAGTGCATACAAAGGCAATAATCCGATTGTATCATGAATTTTTAAGTTAATTTGTGTTCCTATGATAGGTTGGGTTCCTGATTTTGATATTTTTTCAGCAAATTCTAATGCTCCACACAGATTCGATGTATCACAAATACCTAACGATTTTATTTTATTAATTTTTGAATATTCTTGAAGATCATCAATTTTGATAGCACCTTCACAAATAGAGTATTGGGTATGAATTTTAAGATGATTAAAGTTTTGTGTTAAAGACTCGGCCATTAAATGACTTTATCTTACCATCTGATATCTCCAATAGGCAATCTGCTTTATTTCCAAAAAATCTATTATGAGTTGCAAATATAATCAATCTGTTTGATCTCTTTTGATCCTTTAATAAATTAAATATTATTTTTGCAGTTTTCATGTCTAAACTACCAGTTGGCTCATCTGCCAAGATTATCTCTGGATCATTAATTATTGCTCTTGCAATAGCTATTCTTTGAGCTTCTCCACCAGACAATTGAGAAGGATAATGATCAGCTCTATTAGATAAACCTATTTTCTTTAACAATTGTCTTGCTTTAGAAATTGCCAAATTTTTATTATTATTAATTGACAAATTTGCCAAATAAATATTTTCCAGTGATGTAAAGTCAGGCAACAAATTATTTTGCTGATAAACAATACCAATTTTTTTTGCTCTAAGTTGATCATTTTGCTCTTTTGCATCATAATTAATTTGATGCTTATTAAATTTAATTAAACCATTTGAAGGTTTGTCTATTAAGGAGATTATATTTAACAAAGTAGACTTACCCGAGCCTGAGGGACCCATCAAAGAGTAAATTTTACCTTTTTTAAAATTATATGATAAATTTTTTATAACCTTTAACTTTTTACTAGTCTCAAAAGTTTTTGAAATATTGTTTAATTGTAAAAATTTACTCATATTTTAAGGCTTTAACTGGATCAAGTTTAGCTGCTTTTAAAGCAGGAAAAATTGAAACTAATGTTGTTATAAATATTGAACAAATAGATATTATTAGTATTGAATTTATATTAATTTCTGAAGGCATTTTACTTAAGAAATAAATTTCTTCTGGAAATAAGCTGATGTTAAAGGTTGAGCTTAAAAATTGTCTTAAATTTTCAACATAAAGTGAAAATGCTACACCTAAAAAAATCCCAAAAATAGTTGCTGAGGTTCCTATAATAACTCCAATTAAAAAAAAAATTTTAACAATTGATTTATTCAAAACTCCGATTGATTTCAAAATAGCGATATCTTTAGTTTTATTTTTAACTAGGATTGTCAGGCCTGATATAATATTAAAGGCAGCAACAATAATAATTAATGATAAAATTATAAACATGACGTTTCGTTCAACTTTTAATGCTGAAAAGAGAGAGCTATTCATATCTGCCCAGCTATAAATTAATTCTTGATCATAGATCTTTTGAAATTCAAATTTTTGTTTTTCTATATTTCTTGGATTTTTTAAATAAATTTCAAGATTTCTTTGCTCTTTTTGAAAACTGAAAAAATCCTCAAGTGTAGACAAATTAATTATTGCAATATTATTATCAAATTCTGCTAAACCACTATTAAATATTGATGTAACTATAAAAGTTTTTTGTTTTGGCATACTTCCAATTATAGTCTGTACGCCGCTAGGTGATAAAATTGTTAACTCATCTCCAATTTTTAAATTTAAAGAAAAACTAAGTTCATTTCCAATTGAGATAGAATTCTTATCTAAATTTGATTTATTGCCTTTAAAATTTTTATTTTTAATAATTTTTAATTTAGAAAAGTCACTGCTCAAATACCCTCTTAATACAATTCCTTTTGAAGTCTCATTTTTTAAAATTATGGCCTCTCCAGAATTACTAAATAATGCACTTTTAGAAATAGATTTTAATGCACTATTATTTATTTTACTTTTATCTATTATTTGATCATAAGATTTTATAGTCAAATGAGAGTTAAATCCGACAATTTTATTGATTAGTTCGGCTCTAAATCCATTCATTACCGACATAACAATTATTAAAACGGCAACACCAAGACTAATACCGATGAATGAGAAAATAGATATTACGTTTAAAAACCCATCATTTTTACGAGCTTTTAAAAACCTTAGTGTAATTTCTTTTTCTAAATTAGAAATCAATTTGAATTTTTTTGTTTTTTAATAATTTCTATAATTTTGGTTAAAGAAAGATTTTGGGTTTCTTTTCCTGTTTCTTTAAACTCCAATAAATCACCATCTGATTTTTTACCAATAATGATTTGATAAGGAGCACCAATTAAATTCATTTTTTTTATTTTTGATGAAAAATTTTCCTCAGTATCATCGATTAAAGCATCGATATAATTTTTAATTAATTCTCGATTAATATTGATTGCTTTATCAAGGGCTGATGTGTCATTTTTATTTATCATTGGTACCAAAGCAATATCATAAGGAGCAACAGACAATGGCCATTTCATGATTTCATTTTTGTCGTCATATTTAGCCTCTATAATTGCGCCAACTAACCTAGATACACCTATTCCATATGAGCCCATTTTAACAAAGTCCTTCTTACCGCCAGGTAAATCTACTGAAGCACCCATGGCTTTTGAATATTTATCTCCAAAATAAAAAATGTGTCCTACTTCAATACCCTTTGTTATCAATCTATTTTCTTCAGATACAACTTTTTCAAATTCCTCCTTGTTGAATTTTTCATCAGTTACTGAATAATACTGCTCATATTTTTTTCTCATCTGTTGTAAGGATTTTTTTTCTAATTCTGTATCATTACTATTTAGGTCAAAAATTCTTTTATCAGTAAAAATTTTACTTTCACCAGTGTCAGCTAAAATAATAAATTCATGGGATAAATTTCCTCCAATTGGTCCTGTATCAGCTGCCATTGGAATAGCAGTTAAAGATAATCTTTTAAAAGTTCTTAGGTAAGATAAAAAAAATTTGTTATAAGAATAGAATGCTTCTTCGTCAGAAACATCAAAAGAGTATGCGTCTTTCATGTAAAATTCTCTACCTCTCATTATTCCAAATCTTGGTCTAATTTCGTCTCTAAATTTCCACTGAATATGATAAAGAAGTTGTGGAAGAGACTTATATGATTTTAATGAAGATCTAAAAATTTCTGTTACCTGCTCCTCGTTAGTTGGTCCATAAAGCATCTCACGATTTTGACGATCCTTTATTCTGAGCATTTCTTCACCATAATCTTCATACCGACCACTTTCTTTCCAAATTTCACTTGATTGAATTGTGGGCATTAAGATTTCTTGTGCACCAATTTTATTTTGTTCTTGTCTTACTATGTCCTCAATTTTTTTCATTACTTTGAAACCTAGAGGCAACCATGAATAAATTCCTGCCGAAGCTTGTTTGATCATCCCTACCCTCAACATTAATTGATGAGATTTAATTTTGGCTTCAGAGGGATTATTTTTTAAAATAGGGATAAATAATTTAGATAACAACATCTTAAGTGATCATATTTCTTAAATTTAAATATTCAAATTTAATTAATATGTAAATTATTAGAAAAATAATAGTAGTTATTCCTGTACAATAAAGGAATTTTTTAATCATTTTAGGATTTTCTGGGGATCCAGGATCTTCTCCATCAATTTTAACAGTTTTTGTTCTATTCACATCTATAGGTAAGATTGCAAAAAAAATTATCCACCAGATTATTACATAGATTATAGCTAATCCCGTTGGACTCATTAAATTCTTACTAAATTAATGTTTGTGAAAGGTTTTTTTCCAGTTTTTTCTTTTGAAAATTTTCTACAAGCAATTTTTAGAGCATCAATAAGATTGTGCTCTTGTTGTCTACTTCCGACTCTAAAAGACCTTGAAGTTTTTTCAATCTCATCCTCTAAACCGTAAACAAATTCATCCCTATCATCAACAGGTAAACCTCGAAAAGATAAAACAGGATTGCTATGAATATTGCCCTTTGGAGTAATCATGAGAGTAACCTCTAAATAACCATTAGCACTAAGATTTTTTCTATCTTTAATTGACTGTGAGTCTGGGTCAACACTTACATTTCCATCAAGGTATAATCTGCCACTTGGTGCCTTATCGTAAACTTCAGGCTTATCACCTGGAAAAAGTTTAACAATATCACCATTTTCCACTTGAACAGGGTGTGGGACTTGCATCTCTTTTGCAAAATTAATGTGCTCAATCATGTGTCTGTGCTCTCCGTGAACTGGAATAACACATTTAGGTTTTACCCACTGATACATGTCTTTAAGATCTTCTCTATTGGGATGTCCTGAAACATGAACAAATTCAGTCTCCTCTGATATTACTTCTATACCATCTTTAACTAGTTGATTGTGAAGCTTATAAAGTTTCTTTTCATTTCCAGGTATAATTTTAGAAGAAAATATTACAGCATCTCCATTTTCAATATAAACATCTGGATGAACATAACTGGAAATTCTCATCATTGCGCCCATAGGTTCACCTTGACTTCCAGTGCATAAATAAACTATTTTTTCTCTTGAAAAATTTTTAGCTTCACGAGGGTCAATAGGTTCAATAGTATTTTTTAGATATCCACATTGACGAGCTGCTTTATAAATACGGTGCATCGATCTACCTACAAGAGAAATTTGTCTTCCAGTTTGTTCTGCACAATAAAAAGCTGTTTCCATTCTTGCTACATTTGAGGCAAAGGATGTAATAATAATTCTCTTTTTTAGGCGTGACATTACCTTTAGCATATTTTTTCTAACATCTAACTCAGACCCAGATCTACCAGCACTAAAAACATTAGTTGAGTCACATATCATTGCAAGCACACCTTCGTTTCCAATTTGTTTTAATCTTTTTTCGTTTATGTTGTCACCAATTAGTGGGTTAGGATCTACCTTCCAGTCACCAGTATGTAAAATAACACCAGCTGGTGTTTTAATTCTAAGACCATTTGGTTCCAAAATTGAGTGCGTTAACGTGATGTATTCGATTTCAAATTGTTCTAAGTTTACAGATCCGTTCAATTCAACAATCTGCAAATCATTTGTTATATCGATTTGCTTTTCCTTAAATTTTTCTCTGATCAAAACTGCTGTAAATGGAGTTGCAAAAATTTTACATTTTAATTTAGGCCATAAGTGTGCAATTGCTCCAATATGATCTTCATGTGCGTGAGTGAGTACAATACCAAGTAAATTATCTTTTCTCTCAACTATAAATCCTGGATCAGGATAAATTAAATCAACACCTGGAATGGTATCATCTGCAAAAGTAACTCCTATATCAACCATTATCCATTTATGATTACTTGGTTGACCGTAGCCAAACAAATTCATATTCATTCCAATTTCACCAGATCCACCTAATGGACAGAATAAAAGTTCATCTTTCATATTATTTAATTAACCTTGAAATTTTAATTAGACCTTTAATTGTAATATCTTGATTTTGACTAACTTTCGTTTTTATTGAGCTTTTAAATAAACCCGAAAATCCTCCAGTTATAATTACTTTAAAGGATTTTCTAGTTTCTTTCTTAATTAAATTAATAATATTGTCAATTAAACCTGCGTATCCCCAGAAAAAACCTGATCTCACAGCTGAGATTGTATTATTTCCAATAACTTTATTTATTTTTTTTAAGTCAATCTTTGGAATAAGCGTTGCCCTATCTGATAGAGAATTAAGAGATAATTTTACACCAGGTGCAATAATGCCACCATGGTAAGTATTTTTAATCAAAACATCAAATGTTGTTGCAGTACCAAAATCTAAAATAATATAATTATTTTTACCATTCATTAAGCTAATTGCATTAGTTATTCTATCGGAGCCTACTTGATTGTAATCAACTTTAATTTTAATTAAAGATTTTAAATTCAAACTTTTAACTTCGCAACATTTTCTATTGGTTTTCCTAGATAGAAATTTTTTTATTAAATTAAAAGTTTGTGGTACAACACTACAAAAAAGAATTTTTTTTATATATTTAAATTTAAAATTATTTTTTTTAAATATTATTGATAATTTATTATTTGTTATTTCTTTTGATGAAAAATTAATTTTTTTTATAATTTTATTTGTTT
>CACMIX010000007.1 GCA_902613855.1 uncultured Pelagibacteraceae bacterium | reverse complement strand
TATTAAAAGACTAAAAGAGGCTAAAAAAAGTTATCAAAATGCAATTAAATTTAAACCAGATTTTCCTACAGCACACAATAATTTGGGAAGTATTTATTTAGATCTTGGAGATTTAAAGGAGTCTGAGTTAAGTTTTAAAAAAGCATTGTCTCTAAAACAAGATTATATTGAGGCTAAATCTAACATAAAACTAATATCCAGTTTAAAAAAAGTTTTATTTAATATCGAAAAAGAAAAAAAAATTACCTCAGATAATTTAAAGATTTTAAATCCTGTTATGAAATTATCTCCAGACCCATTCATTACAAATAGATCAGTAAAAAGTAATCTAATTAACTATTTGTACAGAATGAATTCTAGAAAACTTGATGAAACTAAAGATTCTCGTTTTGGAAATGGCAAATGTTCTATAGATTTCTATTTATTTGACGATGATGAATTTATTATAAAAAGTCTTACAAAAGATTTAGTTGATATAATGTGTCAAGCTGTTGGCACTAAAGTTCAAGTAATTGACTCTTTTTTCAATATTATGGGGGCAGGAGGCGGTACGAAACCCCACAATCATATAATACCATTTGATAATGCAAAAAATTTAGGTGATCAAAAATACAGTCTCGTTTATTATCTTTCTGTTGGAGATCAGAATTGTAATGAACCAGGAATTTTAAAACTTTATGATCCAGATAAAGAAATTTTACCTTCGCAAGGCATGATAATTATTATTCCTGCACATCGGAAACACTCAGCAATTTATGATGGCAAAAAAGATAGAATTATGGTTGGTTGCAATTTTTATAGTCTATAAATTTCTTGTTTGTTATCTAAATCTTTTAAAATAAATTTAGTAAACTCTCAGATTTTAAATACTGAGAGTTTTTAACTTAATTTAAATAACTATTCAGCAGCTTGTTTCATAGAAAGTTTAACTTTACCTCTATCAAAACCAATTACTTTAACTTTTACCTCGTCACCTTCTTTGACAACGTCAGTGACTTTAGCAACCCTTTTATCTGCTAGTTCTGAAATATGAACAAGTCCATCTTGTTTTCCTAAGAAATTTACAAATGCACCAAACTCCATAATCTTCATGACTTTACCTGAATAAATTTTATTCATTTCAGCTTTCGCAGTTATGTCTTTTATCATTTGCATGGCAATGTTTCTTGACTCTTCGTCTGGAGCAGCAACTGTTACAACTCCCTCGTCATTAACATCAACTTTTGCTCCTGATTTTTCAACAATCTCTCTAATTGTTGCTCCACCTTTTCCAATAACTGCAGCAATATCTTTTTTATCAACAGTTACTTGTTCCATTTTTGGAGTGTGCTTTCCAACATCAGATCTGGATTCGCCTAAAGCTTTATTCATTTCACCTAAGATGTGAATTCTGCCATCTTTAGCCTGCTTTAAGGCCTGCTCCATGATTTCAAAAGTGATACCAGTAATTTTGATATCCATTTGTAGTGAAGTAATTCCATCTTTTGTTCCAGCAACTTTAAAGTCCATATCACCTAAATGATCTTCATCACCTAAAATATCTGATAGAACACTAAAATCGTCTCCTTCTTTAATCAAACCCATTGCAATACCTGCAACTGGCTCTTTTATTGGGACACCTGCATCCATTAATGCTAAGGATGCTCCACAAACTGTAGCCATAGAAGAAGAACCATTAGACTCTGTAATCTCTGATACTATTCTAAAAGTATATGGAAATGCCTCTTTTGAGGGTAATGAAGAGTTAATTGCTCTCCAAGCAAGTTTACCATGACCAATTTCACGTCTACCAGTTCCAATTCTTCCAGTTTCACCGACTGAAAAAGGAGGGAAATTATAGTGAAGCATAAATCGTTCTCTTTGAAGACCATCTAAACTTTCAATTCTTTGTTCATCATCAGATGTACCTAAGGTGGTTACAACAATTGCTTGTGTTTCTCCCCTAGTAAACAAAGCAGAACCATGTGTTCTTGGTAATACACCAACTTCGCATGAGATAGGTCTTACATCAGATAATCCTCTACCATCAATTCTGTTTTTATTTTTAAGAATATCAGTTCTAACAATTTTCTTTTCAAGATTTTTAAGCTGAGAGTTAACATCAAGATCAGAATAATTTTCATTTTCTTCAAAAAGTTTTTTAGCTTTATCATTAATTTCTGAAATTTGATTTGATCTATCTTGTTTATCTTTAGTTGCAAAAGCTTTTGTTAAATCTTCTGTAAAAGTTTCCTCAAGTTTTTGTTTAACTTCAGATAAATCTTTCTTCTCAAAAGTCCACTCAGGCTTTCTACATTCATTTGCAAGTTCCTCAATCATTTTGATTACTGGAACAAATCCTTCGTGACCAAATTTAACTGCTGCTAACATTACTTCTTCAGATAAACCTGATGTTTCAGATTCAACCATAAGCACTGCATCTTTAGTACCTGCTACAACTAAATCTAAACTTGAGTTTTCTAGCTCTTCTTTTGAAGGATTAAGAATATACTTGCCATCAACATAACCCACCCTTGAAGCTCCTACAGGACCCATAAATGGCATTCCTGAAATTGCTAATGCTGCTGATGAAGCAGTGATTGCTAGAATATCTGGTTGGTTTTCTTTATCATATGAAATTACCGTCGGTAACAACTGCACTTCATTTTTAAATTCATCAGGAAACAAAGGTCTGATTGGTCTATCAATTAATCTAGAGATTAATGTTTCACTTTCAGTTGGTCTTGCTTCTCTTTTAAAATATCCACCGGGGATCTTTCCACCTGCATAATATTTTTCTTGGTAGTTCACTGATAAAGGGAAATAATCCATATCTGGATTTACTTTCTTTGCTCCTACGACTGTTGCTAGAATAACTGTTTCACCACATGTTGCTATGATTGCTCCGTCTGCTTGTCTTGCTACTTTACCTGTTTCTAAACTTATTTTCTTTCCTGCTACTTCTATTTCCTTCTTGTGTACTTTAAACATTTCATTTCCATTTCGTTTCGTTCGTTTCGTTCCGTTCCGTTCTATCTATCTTGACTTCTATTTTCTTAAATTCAATTTCGACAGTACATTCTTGTAAGAATCCATTTTTGTTTTCTTTAAGTATTCTAACAATTTCTTTCTTCTATTGACTGCTCTCAACAATCCAACAGACGAATGTTTGTCTTTTTTGAATTGCTTAATATGTTTAGAGAGGGTTTCAATTTTCTCTGTTAACAAAGCAATCTGTATCTCAGAAGATCCAGTATCTTTATCATGCATTGCTAATTCTTGTGCCTTTTTGTTCATGCCTCATTTTTCCTATTTATTTGTTTGTTTTATTAAGTTTTCTATTTTTTCCGCATACTCAAAAGACTCGTCTTTTCTAAAAAGTAATTTTGGTAAAAATTTCATAACCACTTTCTGTGATAAAATTTTTCTTATTAAAAATGAGTACTCTTTTAATGTATTTATTGTCTCCTCAGCATCTTTTCCTCCTAACGGAAGTACATATGCTTTAGCGATTTTTAAATCTGGACTCATTCTAACCTCAGTAACTGTTATCGTGTTTGTTTCTAAGTTCGGGACCTTAGCCTCATTTCTTATAAAAATCATGCTTAAAGACTGTTTGATCATTTCTCCAACTCTAAGCTGTCTTTGTGAAATTGGTTTTCCTATTCTGTCTGCCATTAAATTGACCTTTCAGTAGATGTAACACTAAAAGCTTCTATTGTGTCGTTTTTTTGAAAATCCATATAATCTTTGACTGTTATTCCACATTCTTGTCCATCACTTACCAGTTTTACTTGGTTTTTTTCTCTAAAAATAGTTCCAACTTTTCCAGTATAAATTATAGCTCCATCTCTGATTATTCTAACGTCTGAGGTACTAGTGATTTCCCCTTCAGTAATTTTCGAACCTGCAACTTTACCAGCCCCAGAGACTTTAAAAATTTCTAAGATTTGAGCTGACCCAGTTATGGTTTCTTCAACATCTGGGGTTAATAGTCCCGACATTTTTTGTTTAATATAATCTAGTACTTCATAGATAATATTGTATGAAGAAATTTTTATTTTTTCATTCTCAGCAAGTTTTTTTGCTTCTTTGCTTGGCTTAACATTAAAAGCAATTAACACAGCATTTGATGCTTTTGCTAAAGTGACGTCAGTTTCTGTAACCATTCCAATGTCTGCTAAAATAATTTTAGGTTTAACTTCATCATGTTTAATTTGACTAATCGCATTTTTAATTGCTTCAGAAGATCCATGTACATCAGATTTAATAATTAAATTTAATTCTTCTGAAGATTTGTCTGAAAATGCGGATTCTTGTGTAGCAAAAGTTAAAGGATTTTTTCCGTCCTTAGTTTCTTCTGCTCTGTTTTCACTTAATGTTTTAGCTTCTTTTTCACTGTCAAGAACAATGAAATCATCTCCTGCTTTTGCTGCACCATTAATACCTAAAATTTCAACTGGAGTAGATGGTGAGGCTTCGTTAATATTTTTACCTTTATCATTGATTATTGCTCTAACTTTCCCCCATTTTAATCCACTTACAAAAAAATCTCCTTTTTTAAGAGTACCTGTGGTTACAATAATTGTTGCAACTGGTCCTCGACCTACATCAATCTTAGATTCTAATACTATACCTGTAGCTTTAGACTCATAATCAGTTTTCAAATCTAAAATTTCAGCTTGAAGAATTATAGATTCAACTAGTTTATCTAAATTTAACTTTGTCTTTGCTGAAATCTCTACCATTAAAGTATCACCTGATAAATCTTCAGCAACCAACTCGTGTTCTAATAATTGATTTTTAATTTTTTGTGGATCTGCATCTGGAAGATCACATTTGTTAATTGCAACAACAATTGGAACCTTTGCTGCTTTTGCATGTTTAATTGATTCAATTGTTTGTGGCTTCACACCATCATCCGCAGCAACTACTAATACAACTACATCAGTTAATTTTGATCCTCTTGCTCTCATTTCTGTAAAAGCTGCGTGACCCGGAGTATCAATAAAAGTTAGTTTGTTATCTTGGCTTTCAATTTGATAAGCCCCTATATGTTGAGTTATTCCACCAAATTCTCCTGAAACAACATTTGCACTTCTCAAAACATCAAGGACTGATGTTTTACCATGATCAACGTGTCCCATCACTGTAACAATTGGTGGTCTATTTTTTAAATTTTCTACTCTTGTTGCTTTTATTTTTTGAATTATTTCCTCTGCTTTTTCTTCTCTAATAGGATTATGTCCAAACTCTTTAACTAAAAACTCAGCTGTATCTGCTGCAAGAGTTTGATTGATTGTAACTGTTACCCCCATGCCAAATAAATATTTAATGACATTGCTAGATTGCTCAGCCATTCTATTAGCTAGCTCTCTAACAGTTATAGCTTCTGGAATATTGATATCTCTTTTAACAGGTTTGAGACTTTCTTGATTTTGATCTTTAGATAAATTTTTATTCTCTTTTAATCTCGCTCTTTTAACTGAAGCTAAACTTCTTTCCCTTGCCTCTATTTCATCACTTAGAGCCCTTGAAACTGTTAATTTTAACTCTCTTTTCTTTGTTCCAGACTTTAAAGTTTTTTTATCTTTTCCATCACTATCACCTTTAAGTCTCTTTGTGGCTCTTTGCTCTGCAAGCTTACGTCTTTCAAAATCATTTGTTATAGGAGGTGATTTTGGTTCAAAAGATGGTTTAATTCCAGTACCTCTACTAAAAGACGAGGCTGGTTTTGGTTTACCTGAGCTAGGTCTAAAAGATCCTCCTCTATTTGTAAATTTTCCAGTTTGCTTTTCTATGACAACTGCGTTTTTGCTTTGGGTTTTAGCAATCTCGATATTTTTGATCGATTTTTTGGCTGAGCCAGATATTGTTAATTTTGTTTTTTTTTCCATAACTCATCACTCAATCTTTGTAAACAATGTTTCTGGCAGACATAATTAGTTCATCTGCCTCTTCTTTTGATAAAGCAAAATCTTCCAGGTATCCTTGAATTTTTACTCTCTCACCTTTTACCACATCAAAACCACCAGTTAATTCATCAGATGCTAGATCTGCGAAATCTTCTAAGGTTAAAATTTTTTGTTCACCTAGAGTAACCAACATTCCTGGTGTAAGTCCTTTTAGATTAATTAAAGTATCCTCAAGACCCAATTCTTTAATTCTTGTTGATATATCTTCTTGATCCTTTTGGTGAAATTCTTGAGCTCTTTCTATAAGTGCTTTTGCGGTATCCTCTTCGATGCCTTCTATCTTCATTAAATTTTCTGCTGAACTATCTTTGATATCATCAATTGTTGAAAAGCCTTCTGCTACCAATAACTGACCAAGTGTCTCGTCTAATTCTAAATTTTTTACAAAGTTTTCAGTTTTTTCTTTAAATTCTAACTGTCTTCTCTCAGAGTCTTCTGCATCAGTCATTATGTTAATTTCATAATTTAATAACTTCGTCGCAAGTCTTACGTTTTGACCTCTTCTACCAATAGCTTTACTTAAATTTTCCTCTGTAAGTATTACATCAAGTTTTTTTCTTTCTGCATCAACGTTTACTCTTTGAACTTCAGCTGGAGATAAGGCGTTTGACACCAAAATAGCTGGATCCTCAGACCAATTAACAATATCAATTTTTTCACCCTGTAATTCATTAACAACTGCCTGAACTCTTGATCCTCTCATACCCACACAGGCTCCAACTGGATCTAGTGAGGTATCAACAGCTTTAACACATATTTTTGCTCTACTTCCAGGATCTCTTGAAGAAGATTTAATTTCTATTAATCCATCGTAAATTTCAGGCACTTCTTGGACAAAAAGTTTTTCCATAAATCTTGGATGAGCTCTTGATAAAAAGATTTGTTGTCCTCTTGGCTCTCTTCTCACATCATAACAATAAGCTTTAATACGATCTCCAGCCTTGATATTCTCTCTTGGAATTAATTCATTTTTTTGAATAATTGCTTCAGTTCTTCCTAAATCAGCAATTACATTTCCAAATTCGAGTCTTTTTACAATTCCACTTAAAATTGAATCTTTTTTATCTATAAAATCATTAAATTGTCTTTCTCTTTCAGCCTCTCTAACATTAAAACTGATAACTTGTTTTGCAGTCTGAGCAGCTATTCTTCCAAAATCAAAAGATGGTAAAGGCTGAAGAACCTCATCACCAATCGTCTTGTCTTTATTTGTCTCATTTAAATTAATTGCATCCTCTAATTTTATTTCTGTATTTGCATTTTCTGGATTTTCAGCAATTATTAATTTTCTAAAAAGCTCAATATCTCCACTATCTCTATTAATTGAAACTTTAATTTCATTTTCTTGACCAAATTTAGATTTAGCCGCTTTTGCGATACCTGTTTCCATTGAACTAATAATTAGCTCTTTATCAATTGATTTCTCTAAGGCTACAGCTTCCGCAATTCTTAGTAATTCTAGTTTATCTGCTCTTTTATTTAACATTTTTTTATTTATTCCAAAAAAAAATGGGCTAAAGCCCATTTTGTAACTTCAATAATGTAAGGGCAATATAATAAACTTTTTTTTTAATTCAACAGAAACTATTTTAAAAAGGCTTTTATTTTATCTGTTTTTTCCCAAGAAAAAGAGCCATTTTCTTCTGGGCTTCTTCCAAAATGACCATATGCAGCTGTTTTTTCATATATAGGTTTATTTAAATTTAACATTTCCCTAATTCCTCTTGGGCTTAAATTAAAATTATCATTAATTTTTTCTGCAACGAATTTATTTTTTTCAACATCATTATCAAATAAATCAACATAAATTGATAACGGTTTAGATACACCTATTGCATAGGCTAATTGAATTAAACATTTGTTAGCGATTTTTGAGGCAACTACATTTTTTGCAATATACCTTGCTGCATAAGCTGCTGATCTATCAACTTTAGTTGGATCCTTTCCTGAAAATGCTCCACCACCATGAGGTGCAGCACCTCCATAAGTATCAACTATAATTTTTCTTCCTGTTAAACCACAGTCGCCATCAGGCCCTCCAATTACAAAATTACCTGTTGGATTTACATAAAACTCATCTTCATTGAAGCCATCTAAAAAAAATTTTGGAATAGAGTTTATCATATAAGGTCTTAACAAATCTCTAACCTGTGTTTGATTTACATCTGCAGAATGTTGTGATGAAATAACTACAGATTTAACTTTTGTTGGTTTTCCATCAACATATTCGAAAGTAACTTGGCTTTTAGAGTCTGGTTCGATATTTTTGAGTTTACCAGATTTTCTATCTTCAGCCATTAGTCTTAAAATTTTGTGTGAATAGTGAATAGGGGCTGGCATTAATTCTTGTGTTTCATTACATGCATAACCAAACATTATTCCTTGATCTCCAGCTCCTTCGTCTTTATTGCCTGAAGAATCTACACCCATTGCTATATCAGATGATTGTGAATGAAGATGGCTTTCTATTTTTGTAGCTTCTTTCCAAGTGAAACCATCTTGATCATAACCTATATCTTTTATGCAGTGTCTTACTTTTTCAATCAAATCATTTTCTTTAATTTCTGGACCTCTTACTTCACCAGCTAAAACAACTTTATTTGTTGTTGTAAGTGTTTCACAAGCTACTCTTGAAAATGGATCTTCTGAAATATAACTATCAACTACCATATCAGAAATTCTATCTGAAACTTTATCTGGGTGTCCTTCTGAAACTGACTCGCTAGTGAAAAGAAAATTTTTTAAATTACTCATTATTAATTCTATTAAATGAAAAAAATAAAAAAATATACAATAAAATTATTAAAGCAAAAATTTTATTTCCATATTTAGAAAATACTGTTGGTTGAATTTTTTTAAATTGACTAAAGTCAATATAGCCTGTTTCGTTAAAACTAATTTCTTGCTCAATATCACCAATTGGATTTATTATAGCTGATATTCCATTATTTGAAGAACGCAAAACGTATTTACCACTCTCGATAGCTCTATATATACTGTGAATAAAATGTTGTTTGGGTCCAATAGATTGACCAAACCACCCATCTTCTGAAATATTTATTATAAAATCAAAATTCGAGTTATTAAAAATTCTTCCAGAATAAATTATTTCATAACAAATTAGGGGTAAAAATTTTAAGGAGGTATTGCTTTTGTTAATTTTAATTATATTTCTCTCACTTCCTTTTGAATAAGACTGATAATTATTAGTTAAAGCTTTTAAGCCAATATTTTTAAGTATGTTTTCAAATGGTAAAAATTCTCCAAACGGCACAAGGTTATTTTTATCATATGAATTTAACAAATTTAAACTGTGATCATACACAGAGAGAGAATTAAAATATTTAACAGTGCCTTTTTGAAAAAATTTACTATTTATACCAAGGACCAATAAATGATTTTCACTAAAATGATTTTCAAATAACCATTTATAATCTAATATTTTTTCTTGAGATATGCCTGGCAATATTCCTTCTGGCCACACGAAAATAATTTTTTTATTTTTATCAGGTTCACTGAGTTCAATTAAATCCTCAATAGCTGTTATTGGATCAATATTAGAATAGAATCTGTCTAATTTAATGTTAGAACCAATAACTCTAACCTTATGATCAATAGAATTTATTTCAGCTTCAGTAAAAACCTTTCTTGACTGAGATCCAAAAAGATAAAAAATAATTGTTATCAAAAGAAAAAATACACACACCCATATGTCACCTCTTGTATCTCTTAAAATGAACACCGCTGGACTTATAAATAGAGAAATGCAAAATAAATTAAATCCATAGGTACCTATAACAGAGGTGATATTTAAAATTTCTAAATGATTTGAGAAGCTATATGCAATTAAATTCCACGGAAATCCTGTTAAGATAGAACCTCTAACATACTCTGTTAAACCAAAAATTAGAGAAAAAAGAAAGAAAGATGAAATTACCTTTTTAGTTTTAAAAATAAAAAACAAAAAAGAAATAAGTCCATAAAATAAGGCTAAAAAAGCTGGAATAAGAATTAATGTTACTGGGATTAAAAACTTAAAACTCTCATCAAAAGTTAATGAAATTGATATCCAATAAAGATTTGTGATGAAATAACCAAAACCAAAAAGCCATCCATAAAAGAAGAATATTTTTTTGTTTTTGGTTTCTTTTGACCTCTTTATCAAAAAAGCAAATAATAAACTCAGGGTAATAAAGTTAATAATTATATAGTTAAAAGGTGGAAGGCTTAGAGATGTTATGCCCCCTAAAAATATTAAAAATATAAATTCAATATATGATTTTTTAGTCAATTTATTTTTTTTTAGAAATTACGGAATTGTATATTTGTCCCTCTTCTTTTAACATTTTTATATAATCTTTATTTTTTTTATGATCAAAACCTAATAAATGAAGGAAACCATGAATGAATATTTTTGTCACTTTCTCTCTAAAAAGCTTTGTATTTAATGATTTAGGTTTGTTTATAAAATTATAACTAATTATTATATCTCCTAAATAAGTTTGTTTGTAAATTCTAACTTTTTTAGTTAACGGGAATGATAAGATATCTGTGGGCTTATTTTTTTTTCTAAAAATTTTATTTAATTTTTGAATATTCTTATTATTAGAAAGCAACAAAGTAAAACTTACTCTTTTATTTAAAAACTTATATTTTTTTGGGAAAGCATTACAGATTTTTTGAAAAAAAAGATCTTTATTTTTTAGCCTTTTTGACCAAGCCTTCTCTTCTGAGAAGACATTTATATTAATCATTCTTTGAGTAAGCTTTTACAATTTTAGAAACCAGTGGATGCCTTACAACATCAGAATGATCAAAATCAACAACCGATATCTCATTCAAGTGTCCTAATAATTGTTTTGAACGCACTAATCCTGACACACCTTTGTTTGGTAAATCTATTTGAGTAGGATCACCATTAACTACAATTTTAGAATTTTCTCCAATACGTGTTAAGAACATTTTGATTTGAGTATCAGTAGCATTCTGCGCTTCATCCAAAATCGCAAATGAATTTTTAAGTGTTCGTCCCCTCATAAAAGCTAATGGAGCAATTTCTATATCACCTATTTCAATCATCCTTTGAATTTTTTCAAAATCAAAAAGATCGTAAAGAGAATCGTATAAGGGTCTCAGGTATGGATCTACTTTCTCTTTCATGTCTCCAGGTAAAAATCCTAAACGCTCACCAGCCTCAACTGCTGGTCTTGATAAAATAATTCTCTCAATTTTTTTTTCTAATAACATTGTCAATCCTACAGCAACTGCTAAAAAGGTTTTTCCTGTCCCTGCAGGGCCAGCTGAAATTACAATATCACTTTGTCTTAGTGCTCTTACATAATCCTTTTGTTTTTCAGATCTTGGAATTATAGATTTTTTTGGCGTTTTAATAATATCGGTAACATTATTATTTTTAACTTTTTCATTAATCATAAATTTATCTACTGAAGAAACTATATCTTTGCTCTCAATGCTTCCATTGTTAATAAACTGATTAGCTAAAAACTGGATAGCATTTTTTAATAATTCATTCTTTTCTGGATCTGATTTAATTAATATTGAGTTTCCTCTGGAGTACAAACTACAGTTTGTTACTTTCTCTAACTCTTGTAAATTTTTATTAAATTCACCCACAACACCCATCAACAAATCATTATCATGAAATATGACACTTAAAGAATTGTTGTCTGAGTAAACAAACTTTAAAGATGGATCGATATGTTTATTTGTTACGCTGCTCAATTATTATGCTACCTTTTTATCCAAACCCTTAACAATTTCACCAAATAAGGTGGTTCTGTTAAATTTATTAATTTTTACTGGAACAATTTTTCCAATATGTTCTTTATTACCATTGAATACTACTGATGTCATATACTCAGATCTACCAAAAGTTTGAGTTTTATCATCAGTTAAATTTTCAACTAAAACGTTGATTGTTTGGTTTTTAAATAGTTTATTTCTGTTCATTTGATTTTCATACAATTTATTCTGAATCATTTCTAATCTTTGTGCTGAAATTTTTTTGTCAGTGAGTTCTAAATCAAAAGCAACTGTTCCTGGTCTAGCACTAAAAATAAAAGAATATGAATTAATAAAATTAATTTTTTCAATTAAACTTAATGTATTTTCAAAATCTCCATCTTTTTCTCCTGGATAGCCAATAATAAAATCACTTGAAAATTCTATTTTACTATTAATCTTTTTTAATTTTTCAAAAATATACAAATAGTCTTTAATAGTATGCTTTCTATTCATTAATTTTAAAATTTTATCAGATCCACTTTGTATTGGGAGGTGAACAAGTGGCATTAATTTTTGAGAATTTTTATAAACATTTATTAAATCTTCAGTCATATCTTTTGGGTGAGAGGTGGTGTATCTAATTCTTTTAATATCAGGTATTTTTTCTATTTCCATAATTAGATTGGACAATCTATTTTTCCCATCATTATAAGCATTCACATTTTGACCAAGTAATATTATCTCTTTAGTTCCTTTTTCAGATAAGTATTTAGCCTCATCTAAAATTTGTTGAAAAGGTCTTGAGCACTCTGGTCCTCTTGTATAAGGCACTACACAGAAATGACAAAATTTATCACAGCCTTCTTGAATAGTTAAGAATGAAGATACTTTACCAGCCTCATTTTTTATTTTACTGAAATATTTAAATTTAGAGACAGCATCAAAATCTGTTTCTTCCATTTTCTCCTTTTTTTTAAGGTAGTTCAATATGGTATTGTTAATTTTGTGATAAGATTGAGGACCAACTACCAAGTCAATGTAAGGCTCACGTCTTAACATTTCTTGATTTTCAGCTTGTGCAACACAGCCAGCAATAATTACTAATGGTTTTTGTTTTGATCGAAAAATTTTTTTAACTCTACCTATCTCATGATAAACTTTTTCTTTAGCCTTATCTCTTATATGGCAGGTATTTAGAAGATAACAATTTGCATCATCGTAATTATCTGTCTTTTCAAATCCTATTTTTTTTACTGAATCATATATTCTATTTGAATCATATTCATTCATCTGACAACCAAATGTTTTAATAAATATTTTTTGTGACATTTTGTTAGGATTTTTTCTTAACCCCATAAAGTTCTAATTTATGATCTACCAAGGTATATCCATACTTTTCTGCAACTTTTTTTTGAAGTTTCTCAATTTCTTCATCAACAAACTCTATAATCTCTCCAGATTTTACATCAATTAAATGATCGTGATGTCCTTCATTCAACTCTTCATATCTAGCTTTTCCACCCTTAAACTCATGCTTTGTTAAAATTCCAGACTCTTCAAATAATTTTACTGTTCTATAAACTGTAGCAATACTAATTTTTGAGTCAATTTTAGAAACTCTATTATATAATTCATCTACATCTGGATGATCAGAAGACTCTGACATAACTTGAGCAATTATTTTTCTTTGATCAGTTAATTTCACTCCTTTGGACAAACATTTTTGCTCAATTGTTTCTGACATAATTCAATTCTAACTTAAATAAATAGGTTTAATCAAATTTTTTTTAATTTTAAATTTGTCACACAAATTAGGTATATCCTCATATTTTATATCTTTTTGATCTTTAAAATCTTCAAGAGTATAGCAATAATAATCAATTTTTCTTGAAACATAAAATGCTTTAACTAATGATAAAGAGTTTCTAATACCTGCAAAGCTACCTGGGCCTCGGTTTACATATATTTTGCTAATATCATCTAATTTTAAACTATTTAAATACAAAAAATCCTTAACAATTAAAGTCAATTTTTCGTAATTAATTTTAGTATTCTCTTTAGTAATATTATAAATATCATCTTTAGTGATGATCATTAAAAATATTTTTTCACTTGCAACATCAATTACCAGCTTATTCATAGTTATTTTATATACTAATATTGGTTCTAAAGCAGATGAAAATAATATCAAATACTATTCAAAGGATGAGGGAATTCTATCGATTATGTATCATCGTTTTAATGAATCTAAATATCCATCAACAAATATTCAAATGGATATTTTTAAGGAACATATCAGGATCATTAAAAACTCAAATTTTAAATTTCACAATCCACATAAATTTAAAGAACAATTCAATAAAATTAAATTAAAAAAAGAGATACTCATAACTATTGATGATGCATTTGAGTCATTTTATTCTGAAGCATGGCCTTACCTAAAAAAAAATAAAATTCCATTCATTTTATTTGTTTCAACAGAGCCAGTAGGTAAAAATGGGTATATGACATGGGATCAAATAAGAGAAATAGAAAAAGAAACTTTTGCTTTAATTGGACATCACTCACATAGCCATGATTACCTTGTTGATAAAACTAGTGATAAATTTATATCGGATATCGAAAAAGCAAATAAAATTTTTTTGACAAAACTAGGCTATATTCCAAATTTATTTTCTTATCCATTTGGTGAATACTCAAAATTTATGAGAGATTATATTTCTAAAAATTTTGAATTTGCTTTTGGTCAACACTCTGGTGTTATTGATATAAACAAAGATAAATTTGAATTACCAAGATTTCCAATTAATGAAAAATATGGAGAAATAAAAAGGTTCAGTTCAATTATAAATTATTTTCCATTAGAATATAAAAAATTATTTCCTTTAGAAAAACAATTAACAAAATCTACAAACCCTCCTAAGTTTATAGTTAAATTTTTTGAGGAACAAAAAAATTTAAATAATATTAATTGTTATTCAAATGAAGCCAATAAGTGGGAGAGATCAAAAACTATTTTTTCAGGCACTACACTGTCAATTGAATTTAGAGCTCCATTTGAGCCACGAAGAGGAAGAATAAATTGTTCTCTTAATGATGACGGTAAGTGGAGATGGTTCGGAATTCAATTTCCAATTAAAACAAATTAGATTAAACTTTCTAAATCTTTACTTGATGGTAGCAATCTAGCTTCATCAAAATCTTTTAAATTATTCTGTGTTATTATTTTCTGAAGCACTTCTATATATTCATTCCCTGTTTCCGCATATTTATCAAGGTGACTTGATAAGACTATACTATCCAGTGGTTTATTTCTATTTCTAAGCTTTGTTCTTGCCTTTCTTAAATTCCTATAAGATGAGTGTGTATTAAGATTTCTTAAGTAAGCTCTTACTGAAAGCTGTAAGCTGTGAAATTTCATCACTTTATGCTCTTCGCCTTTTTCAGCATTTTTAGGTTTCAGTCCTTCTCCAGACCATGTCCATTGTCCAAATAGGGCATTGCCTTTTAATGCAAATCTAGAAGTTCCCCACCCTGTTTCTTTAGCTGCTTGAGCTATTGCTAATGAAACTGGGATCTCATCCATTCTAATTTTTAAAGTGGAAAGATCATTTTGTCTTACTCCGTATTGTTTATATTTTTTTTCTAACCACTTCTTTTCTATATCTGTGTTACTATTCTTACTTAAGATCGTAAAAAGTCTTTTTCTATCTATTCTAATTTTATTATTTTCTTTAACAATTAAAGGCAAAACAATTTTAATAAACATTTCTTTTCTTTTTTTTGTATTACCTATATTTTTAATCTCATTAGGAAGTAAACCTATATCAACAGGTTTAACCAACTTTGTATCTCTTACATCCTTTAAATTATATTTTACTTCCTTAAACAGAGCGTTTATCTCTGAAGTTGTGTATCTTACGAGATTTATTTCAGAGTTATTTTCCTCTAAAATATCATAAAGGAGATCTATTTCATCACTTTGTACCCATGTATCATCCTCTTCAGATAATTTACCATTCTTCAAGGTTCTATTTAAAATATTTTTAGAATTATTTGTAAATTCCTTATTATTAAAATTTTTATCTGTGAAATTAATTAAAATTGGAGCAGTATAAAAAAATGATGCAACAACAAAAGCACTTAAAGAAAATCTTACAAGTATGTTCAAAATTTTATTTTTTACTCTTTTATGTTTTATTTTTATTTTTGAAATCATAATTTAAATAGCAATTACCTCTTTAACCTCAGGTAGATAATGACACAATAGATTTTGAACTCCTTTTTTCAAAGTCATTGTAGAACTAGGACAACCTGAGCAGCTACCTTGTAATTGTACTTTAACAACACCATCTTTGTATTCTTTAAACTTAATGTCTCCTCCATCTCTAGCAACAGCTGGTCTTATTTTTTGATCTAAGATTTTTACTATTTTTTGCTCAATTTCGTCTAGGTCAGACTCTTCTTCTTTTATATTTTCATCAATAACAAATTCTTTTCCATTAGAATAAAAGTCATTAATAAGTGAAGTCACAATATGTTTTATTTCATCCCATTTAGTTTGATCACTTTTATTGACTGATATAAAGTCTTTTCCTAAGAAAACACCCTCAACTCCACTAACAGAAAAAATATTTTTAACTAATTCATTATTAATTTGATCCTTATTAGTAATTTCATAAGGACCACTGTTTGAAACATTCTTCCCTGGAAGAAATTTCAGTGAATTTGGATTTGGTGTTACTTCAGTCTGTACAAACATAAATTATATATAGTTTATATTTTGGAAATTTAAACTTGATATTAATTATTTGTTAAAAACCTACAATTTCTTTTATATTTTTGATCTTTTTTGATGCAATTTTGTTAGCTTTTTCAACTCCATCTAGAAGGATAGAATCGAGATATGATTGGTCTTGGAGTAATTTTTTTATCTCCTCAGATATTGGCATAATTTTATTAACTAATAATTCAGATAGCTCTTGTTTAAACTCTGAAAAATTCTTACCAGCAAATTTTTGTATAGAGGTTTCTAAAGTTGAATTGCTCAAACTAGCAAAAATTCCTAAAAGATTTTGTGCCTCTAGCCTCCCCCCAAGCTCTTTTACATCTTTTGGTAGTGGTAAAGGATCCGTTTTAGCTTTTTTAATTTTATTGATTATTTGATCTTTATCATCTGTTAAGTTTATTCTACTTAAATCTGATGACTCAGATTTACTCATTTTTTTTGATCCATCCTTTAAACTCATTATCCTAGAAAATTCTTTTTGAATTAAAGGCTCAGGAACTTTTAAAAAATCCTCTACACCAAAATCATTATTAAATTTTTGGGCAATATCTCTGCACAACTCAAGATGTTGCTTTTGATCGTCACCTACAGGGACATGCGTGGCATCATATAACAAGATATCAGCTGCCATAAGAACAGGATAAGAATATAATCCAATGCTAGCTTTTTCCTTATCTTTCCCAGCTTTTTCTTTAAATTGTGTCATTCTATTTAACCACCCCATTCGAGCTACACAACTTAAAATCCAAGCACCTTCTGAGTGGGCCGCTACACCTGACTGATTGAAAATTATACTTTTCTTTGGATCTATCCCACTAGCGATAAATGTTGCTACTGTTTCTCTAATATTTTTTTTTAATTCTTTTGGATCTTGTTTGACTGTTATTGCATGTAAGTCCACTACACAAAAAATACATTCGTTTGATGTATCATTATTTAATTCTACAAAATTTTTTATTGCTCCTAAATAATTACCGAGATGAAGATTACCAGTAGGCTGCACACCAGAAAATATTTTTTTACCCATATAATTAATACTTTAATTGAATATCACTGATTTTAAAAGCTTTGATAAAATAACAAATTAAAATGTAAGAAGCCAAGCCTAATAATGCAGATAATACCAGATAAAAAAATTTTGCTTTTTGTTCAAATGCAAGTTCATTTTGAAAAAAATTTAATAAAAATTGAAACACAAAGCCCATAATTATTGATGCTATAATAATTTTAACAAATTTAATTAAAAATATTTTATTAAAAGAGAAAAGATTTTTATTTTTTAAAAATACAAATAATAATATTCCATTAAACCATGATGATATTGTTGTTGCAATAGGTATTATTATAAATCCAATTTCATTAAAATAATAAACACTTATCAAAATATTTAAGAAGACAGAAATTAAAGAAATATAAAAAGGTGTTTTTGTGTTGTGGTTAGCAAAAAAGAAACTAGAAAAAACTTTAATTAAAGCGAATGCAGGCAGGCCTAATGCAAAATAATATAGAGCTAGACTTGAATTTAAAACTGCTGTTTCATCAAATGATCCATAACCAAATAATGCAGAAATTATTTGTTGAGAACCAAGTATTAATGCAATAGACGCCGGTAAACTTAGAAATAAACTTAACTCAAGCGCTTTGTTTTGAATTAAAATAATCTTATCTTTTTTCTTTGATTGAACATGTTTTGATAATTGAGGCAGAACTACCACTCCAATTGCAATTCCAGCTATTGCAAGATTGATTTGGTATATTCTGTCAGCATAATAAAGGTAAGAAACAGCACTTGCTTGAAACGAGGCTATAATGGTTCCAACGAGTATATTTATTTGGGTTACACCTGATGAAAAAATACTTGGTAATAATTTTTTAAAAAAAATTACAACATTGTGAGTTAGTTTAATACGAATATTAAATTTAAGTAAAAAATGCTTTCTAACAAATTTATACAAAAATAATAATTGTAATAAACCTGCTAAAGAAACACCATAAGATAAATAATATACCAAGTTGTCACCCATAGAACTCGAAAATAACAAAACTAAAACTAATACGATATTTAATATTATTGGAGCTCCTGATGCGGCTGCAAACTTATTATGTGAATTTAAAATTGCTGCAAAAAATGATGCTAAACAAATAAATAACAAAAATGGAAATGTGATACGAGTTAAAGTTATTGCTATTTCCATTTTATCAATATCACCTACAAAGCCAGGGGCTATAAGGGATACAAACGCTGGCATAAACAATTGAACAATTAGAGTTATTATTAACAAACTTAAAAATAACAGATTAAAAATATCATTTGCAAATTTGTTAGATTGCTTTTTTCCTTTAACCATTTCTGATGCATAACTTGGAACAAAAGCAGCATTAAAAGTTCCCTCGGAAAATAATCTTCTAAATGTATTTGGAATTCTAAATGCAACAAAAAAAGCATCTGCTAAAAACCCGGTACCAAGAAATATTGCAATTAAAATATCTCTTAAATATCCAAGTAATCTACTTATGATCGTATAAAAACCAAATGTGCCTGTTGACTTAAGTAAGTTCATAAATCATATTAGTCTTATATTTACCCTAATTGTACACATATTGTTATAAATGAAAAAAACAAAGATTGATCATTACACTGATAAAGAAGCATTAGATTTTCATAAACAAAAAAAACCTGGCAAGATTGAGATCATATCCTCAAAAAATATGACAACTAAAAGAGATCTTGCGCTTGCATATTCTCCTGGTGTTGCTGCTCCAGTTAAGGAGATTAGCGAAAATCCAGAAGCAGCTTATGATTATACAAGTAAAGGAAATTTAGTAGCTGTAATTAGTAATGGCTCTGCAATATTAGGAATGGGAAATCTTGGAGCTTTAGCTTCCAAACCTGTTATGGAGGGTAAAGCTGTATTATTTAAAAGATTTGCAGACATAGACTCGATAGATCTTGAAATTGATAGTAAAGATTCAGAGGAAATAATTAACTCAATTAAAAATTTTGCTCCAAGTTTTGGTGGAATTAATTTAGAAGATATAGCAGCACCAGATTGTTTTATTATAGAACAAAAGTTAAAGGAGATTTTAGATATACCCGTTTTTCATGATGACCAACATGGGACTGCAATAATTACTACAGCTGCTTTAATAAATGCTCTAGATATAAGTGGTAAATCTATAAAAAAAATTAAAGTTGTTGTAAACGGAGCTGGAGCCTCTGCTCAAGCCTGTACCGAATTATTTAAAAATTCAGGAGTACCTTATGAAAATGTAATTATGCTTGATAGGAAAGGAGTAATTTATAAGGGAAGAGCTGAAGGTATAGATCAGTGGAAATCAAAATATGCAGTTGAGACTAAATTAAGAACTCTTGAAGAGGCAATGAAAGGTGCTGACGTCTTTTTAGGATTATCAGCAAAAGGAGTTCTTAAAAAAGAGATGGTTAAGAGTATGGCAAAAAATCCCATTATTTTCGCTTGTGCGAATCCTGACCCCGAAATTTTGCCAGAAGAAATTTATGAGGTGAGGAATGATGCAATCATTGCAACTGGCAGATCTGATTATCCAAATCAAGTAAATAATTTAATAGGATTTCCCTATATTTTTAGAGGTGCTTTAGATGTTAGATCCAAAACGATTAATGAAGAGATGAAAGTTGCGGCCTCACAAGCAATTGCTAAGCTTGCAAGAGAAGATGTGCCGGATGAAGTCGTGGCTGCTATGGGTGGCGAAAGACCTCACTATGGAAAAGACTATATTATCCCATCTACATTTGATCCAAGATTGATAAGTGTAATTCCAGCTGCTGTTGCTAAAGCTGCTATGGAAAGTGGTGTGGCAAGAAAAAATATTGAAGATTTTGAAATCTATAAAGATCAACTTAAACAAAGACTTGATCCAACAGTAACGATTATGCAAGGTATAAATTCATTTATCAAAAAGAACCAAAAAAGAATTGTATTTGCTGATGGTGAGGATGAAAATACTTTAAAAGCTGCAATTGCATTTAAAAATTCAAAATTAGGAATTCCTATTTTAATTGGTAAAGAAAGCAAAATTAAAGAACAAATTAAAAATATTGGATATAACGAGAACTTTGACATTGAAATTGTAAACTCAAAAGATGAAGAAAAAAGAAATAGATACGTAAAACATTTGTTTGAAAAATTACAGAGAGAACAAGGTTTACTTGAACGAGATTGTGATAGATTAATAAGGAATGACAGGGTTATTTGGGCGACGAGTATGGTTGCGTGTGGTGATGCTGACGGGGCTGTAACGGGTAATACTAGACGGTTTGGCGCCTCCCTTGAAAAGATTAAACAAGTAGTCAATGTTCGAAAAGGTGAGATTATGTTTGGCTTAAACATGGTCGTGCATAAAGGTAAAACAATATTTATAGGGGATACAAGTGTTCACGAATATCCAACATCTGAGCAAATGGCAGAAATTGCCATATCAACAGCTAGAGTAGTAAGACTTTTTGGTTTCGATCCTAAGGTTGCGTTTGTTTCACATTCTACTTTTGGACAACCTCTTACAAACAGAACTAAGCATATAAGAGATGCTGTAGAAATTTTAAAAGAAAGGGAAGTTGATTTTCAATTTGATGGTGATATGCAACCAGATGTTGCTTTAAACCCGGAATACAAAGAACTATATCCATTTGCAAGTGTTGTGGGTAAAGCAAATATATTAATTATGCCTGGTCAACATAGTGCAGCGATATCATATAAATTAATGAAGACGATTGGAGACACAAAAGTCATAGGTCCTTTACTTATTGGTCTTGGGCTACCAATAGAGATTGCTCCTTTGAGATCTTCAACCTCTGAAATTATTAATTTAGCATCAATAGCTGCTTATTCATCTGAAATAATAAAATATGAAAAGTAACTATTCTTTTTGAATTCTTAAGTCTTCAACAAGAATTATACTTGCAATTACATTCTCCACATCCAATATTTCCTTAGCCTCACTAATAACCAAGTCTTTCTCCTCAGAAGTCAATGCAATTCCATAAACATATATTTTTTTCTTATATGTATCTATTTGATAATTAGTTGCTTTAATATTTTTATTTACTATTATTGCAGTTCTCAACTGAGTAGTAATTAAAATATCTTTAGCAGACTGCTTAAAATTAAACTCTTCTTTAATTTTAATATCATTGCGAACCGACCTAGTGCCTTTTGTTTCCCATGCAATTTTTGTTATTTGCAATTTTTCCTCAGGACTATCAACTTTTCCAGTTAAAAAAATTCTTCCATCTAGAACTTTTGATTTGACTGACAAAAAATACTTTTTATCTTTTGCTAAAATTCTAGCAGATAAACTTTTTTGCATTATTGAATCATCTATTTGTGTGCCTAAAGTTCTTGGGTCCAGTGCAACACTTACTCCAGTTCCAAATAATCCTTTCGACCCAACACCTACACATCCTGATAAAATAAGGCCAGCTAAAACTATAAGTAAAAATTTAATTTTCATTTTTTAGCTTTAAACAATAATTGTATACTAGCTTTTTTGAAACTTTGCTATTTTGACAGATTAAATCAGTAATTTCTTTTATTGTAAGTTTATTAATCATTTTATTAATTATATTAATATCAGATTCATTCAAATTTTTAGAGTTATTTTCATCAGTCTTTCTATCTGAGATTACAACTGTTAATTCACCTTTTGGTTCTTTTTGAAATTGTTCCAATTCATTTACATTTGCTCTTAAAAACTCTTCGTATAACTTGGTAATTTCTCTGCAAATAACAATTTTTCTCTCACTAAAGTATTTTTTAATTTTGGGTATAATTTTATTAATTTTTTTTGGAGATATAAAAAAAACTAAAGTCGAGTTAAATTTGGAAATTTTTTTAAGCTCATTTGTTATTTGCTGGTTTTTATCTGGTAAGAATCCATAAAAGAAAAATTGATCAGAAAATCCACTAATAGATATGGCAGCTGCCACTGCTGATGGACCAGGTATTGGTACAACCTTAATATTATTTTTAACACACTCATTAACTAAAAGTGATCCTGGATCAGAAATAGCTGGGGTCCCAGCATCAGAAATTAGAGATATTAATTTTCCAGATTTTAAATATTCAATTATTTTTAAAGTATTTTTTTTTTCATTAAATTTATGATTTGAAATCAATTTCGATTTGATTTCGTATTTATTTAATAAATTTTTTGAAATACGAGTATCTTCACATAAAATAAAATCTGATTGTTTTAATATTTCTACTGCTCTTATAGTAATATCTTTCAAATTCCCTATTGGGGTTGAAACTATATAAAGACCATTTTCATTATCTTTTATTTTAGATTGTGGTTTAATGATCATAATTTAGCTAAAAAATAATTATAATAACATTAAAATGATCAAATTATTTAAAATTCTTTTTATCCTTAAATGGGTAGTATTTTTATTATTTTCTTCAACAGTTAGTGCGAACGAAAAAATTAAAATTGGTTTGTTGGTACCAATGACTGGAACAAATAAAGAGATTGGTCAATCAATTATTAAGGCTGTAAGTTTAGCTGTAAAAGATATTGATAATAATTTAATTGAAATTTACCCAAAAGATACAGCTTCTAGACCCAATCAAACTCTAAAATCAGCATTTGAGCTAAAACAAATGGGTATAAAGGTAATTATAGGTCCAGTCTTTTATGAAAGTTTAACTTATTTGGATGAAATGAAAGATTTAACATTTTTATCTTTAACAAACAAAACCTTAGATCTCCCAAAAAATGTTATTTCAGCAGGTATAAATTCTACCTCCCAATTCAATACTATTAAAAAATTTTTAGAAAAAAACGATGTTGAAAGAACTATTTTTTTAACACCAATTCGAGAATATGAATTTGAAATAAAAAAAGGAATGAAAGAGTCAAATATAAAAACCTATAAAGAGTATGATTATATCACTGATCCAACAAAACTTACCAAACAAATAGAAGAAATCACAAAATATAAAATAAGAAAACAAAATCTAGAAGATGAAATTACAAGAATTAAAAATTCAAACGAACCTAATAAAGAAAAAATAATAAAAAGATTAGAAAAAAGATACACTATTGGAAATTTAAACTTTGATGCAGTTGTTATTTCTGATTTTGATGAAAGCTTAAAGAGTGTGACTACATCACTTTTATACACAGATGTCAAACCAGAGAATAAATATTTTATAACCCTCAATCAATGGTTTGATGAAAGTTTATTAAAAGAAACAGATGTTCAGCCAATATATTATCCTTCAATTAATAAAGAGAATTTTGACGATTTTAAAATCAAATATTTTAATGCTTTCAATGAAGATCCCTCACATTTGTCTTTATTAAGTTATGATTTAGTAGGTCTCATCTATTATTTATCATTCAGGTCAGATCTTAACAATTTAAGTAAATTATTTAAAAAGCAAAACTCATTTAAAGGAAAAATAGGAATATTTGACGTAAAAAATAATAAGATTAATCATAGATTAAACTTTTATAAAGTCGAAGACAAAGAACTCACAAAAATTTTCTAATTTTTTTAAAAGCAAAATATCTATGATCTATTTTATATTTTTTTGCAGGTTTCATTTCTCCAAATGTTTTTTTTTTACCTTTAGGAACAAAGATAGGATCATAGCCAAATCCATTTGTTCCCTTGGGTTCAGTTGAAATAGAACCCTCAATTTTACTTTGAACACAAGCAATTTTTTTATCTAAACATGAAATAGATAAAGCACACACAAACCTTGCGCTTATTTTTTTATGTTTCCAATTTTTGTCTTTTTTACTTAGCTCCCTATAGACTTTTTTAATAGCCTTATTAAAATCTCCATGCCTTCCACCCCATCTTGCAGAATAAAT
This sequence comes from uncultured Pelagibacteraceae bacterium, assembly GCA_902613855.1. Taxonomy (GTDB): domain Bacteria; phylum Pseudomonadota; class Alphaproteobacteria; order Pelagibacterales; family Pelagibacteraceae; genus Pelagibacter. The sequence goes on along the minus strand of CACMIX010000007.1, from coordinate 10,168 downwards.
ACCGGGATTTTTATCTAAAAGGTCTATTTCTAAACCAGAGTCATCTGCTAAACATATAAGGCCTGTTTTTTTTGAAAAATATTTAGATTTTATAAGAGAGTTTTGTTTAAATGTTTTTCCATTTTCTATTGGACTTTTAAGATTAAATTCGGATGTAGAGTGAATTTCAATGTTTTTTGGCAGTAAACTCCTGATTTCACGTAGTTTACCTCTGTTGTTTGTTCCAATAAGTAATTTGTTTATTTTATGTGTAGGCATCTAGAAATTATCAAAATCCTTACCATATAAGGCTTTATGGAAAAAGAAGAAAACCAAAATACAACTGCTAAAAATCATCAGGAGCCAGAAAAAGAAACAACTAAACCTGAGGAAAATTTAGATAGTGAAAATAAAAAAGAAGAAACAGCTCAAGAAGCTAAGGAAGAAATTAAAGAGCCTACTCCAGAAGAAAAAATTGCTGAACTCGAAGATAAAGTAGCAAGAACTTTTGCTGAAATGGAAAATCAAAGAAGAAGATTTGAAAAAGAAAAAGAAGAAGCATTTGAGTATGGAGGTTATAGTTTTGCCAAGGAAGCATTAAATTTAATTGATAATTTAGAACGTTCAAAGCAAGTCTTAGAAAGTGATGAGAAGTTAAAAGATTCAGAGGCTCTTAAAAAATCCTTGGAACATCTAGATATTATTAAAAAAGATACCATTTCAATTTTTGAAAAAAATAATATTCAGCCAATTGAAAGTTTAAATAAAAAATTAGACCCTAACTTTCATCAAGCAATGATGGAAATAGAGGATGATACAAAAGAACCTGGAACAATTATTCAGGAAATTCAAAAAGGATTTACCATCAAAGATAGACTTCTTAGACCCTCTTTAGTTGGTGTATCTAAGAAAGTTTCTAAAAAAGAGGAAAAAACTGAGGAAAATAAAGAAAATATAGAGGATAAATAATTCTTAGATCAGCTTGTAGATCAGAATTTAAACCTTATATGACGAATAGGATAAAATATTATGAGTAAAATTATTGGAATAGATTTAGGTACAACAAATTCATGCGTTGCAATAATGGAAGGAACGCAAGCTAAAGTGTTAGAAAACGCAGAAGGTGCAAGAACGACTCCTTCAGTTGTAGCTTTTACTGATGAAAGTGAAAAATTAATTGGACAGCCTGCAAAAAGACAAGCTGTAACAAATCCAGAAAATACCATCTTTGCAGTTAAAAGATTAATAGGAAGAAACTTTGATGATCCTACGGTCAAGAAAGATGTCGAAGCAGCACCTTTTAAAATAGTCAATTCTGAAAAAGGTGATGCTTGGATTGAAGCTAAGGGAGAAAAATATTCTCCATCTCAAATATCTGCTTTTATTTTGCAAAAAATGAAAGAAACTGCTGAAAAATATTTAGGACAAGCTGTAACTAAAGCAGTAATTACGGTACCAGCATATTTTAATGATGCTCAAAGACAAGCAACTAAAGATGCGGGAAAGATTGCTGGATTAGAAGTTTTAAGAATAATAAATGAACCAACAGCTGCATCACTTGCTTATGGTTTAGATAAAAAACAAAATAAAAAAATTGCTGTTTATGATTTAGGCGGAGGAACATTTGATGTTTCAATTCTAGAATTAGGAGACGGTGTGTTTGAAGTTAAATCAACTAATGGTGATACTTTTTTAGGTGGTGAAGACTTTGATAATGCAATTGTTGATTATTTAGTTTCTGAATTTAAAAAAGATAACGGTATTGATCTTAAATCTGATAAACTTGCTTTACAGAGATTAAAAGAAGCTGCAGAAAAAGCAAAAATCGAACTATCATCTGCAGAACAGACAGATATTAATTTACCATTTATCACTGCTGATAAAACAGGTCCAAAACATATTAATTTAAAAATGACTAGAGCAAAACTGGAGGCCTTAGTAGAGGATTTAATTGCTAGAACAATTCCACCATGCAAAACTGCTTTAAAAGATGCAGGGATTAATGCTAGTGAAATTGATGAAGTAGTAATGGTTGGTGGTATGACAAGAATGCCTAAAGTTCTAGAAGAAGTTAAAAACTTTTTTGGCAAAGACCCAAATAAAAGTGTAAATCCAGACGAAGTCGTAGCTATGGGAGCTGCAATTCAAGCTGGTGTATTACAAGGGGATGTTAAAGATGTACTTTTATTGGACGTTACTCCTTTATCACTTGGTATTGAGACTCTTGGTGGAGTTTCAACAAAACTAATTGATAAAAACACAACAATACCAACTAAAAAAAGCCAAGTTTTTTCAACTGCAGAAGATAATCAGCCAGCCGTGTCCATTAGAGTTTTGCAGGGTGAAAGAGAAATGGCAACTGATAATAAAGCTTTGGGTAACTTTGAACTTGTAGGTATTGCACCTGCTCCTAGAGGCGTTCCTCAAATCGAGGTAACTTTCGATATTGATGCAAACGGTATAGTAAATGTTTCTGCCAAAGATAAAGGAACAGGTAAAGAGCAAAAAATACAAATTCAAGCTTCTGGTGGTTTAAGTGATGAAGAGATTGAAAAAATGGTTAAAGATGCTGAATCTAATAAAGAAGCTGATAAGAAAAAAAGAGAGTCAGTTGATGTTAGAAATCAAGCAGATACGTTGGTTCACTCAACTGAAAAAAATTTAAAAGAGCATGGAACAAAAGTTTCTGATGCTGAGAAAAAGGCAATTGAAGATGCGTCATCATCAGTAAAAGAAGCGTTAAAAGGTGAAGATATTGAAGACATCAAGAAAAAAACAGAGGCTTTAGTTCAAGCCTCTATGAAACTTGGAGAAGCAATTTATAAATCACAACAAAGTGCTAAACCAGAATCTGGAAAAGATGATGGTGGTGATGATTCAGGTAAAAAAGACGAAAATGTTGTTGATGCTGATTTTGAAGAAGTAAAAGACGAGAATAAAGAAAAAAGCGCATAAACTGACATTAAATGTCTGGGGTAATTGAATGGCTAAAAGAGACTATTATGATGTCCTGGGCGTTAGTAAAAATGCAGGCCCTGAAGATTTAAAATCAGCGTACAGGAAATTAGCAGTTAAATATCATCCAGATAAAAATCCTGGCGACACTAAAGCTGAAGATAAATTTAAAGAAGCTAGTGAAGCATATGGAATACTATCTGATAAAGAAAAAAAACAAAACTACGATAACTTTGGGCATGCTGCTTTTGAAAATGGAGGTGGAAGACCTGGTGGAGGATTTGGTGGTTTCAGTGGAGCAGATTTTTCAGATATTTTTGAAGATTTCTTTGGAGATTTTGGTGGTGGTGGAAGATCCAGAAGTAGAAGAACAAACAATAGAGGATCAGATTTAAGATATGATCTTTCCATATCGCTTGAAGAGGCCTACCACGGTAAAAAACAAGACATAAAGTTTTCAACAACTGAAAAATGTGAAACATGCAAAGGAAATGGTTCAAGACCTGGTTCTTCTCCTGATACATGTTCCTATTGTGGTGGTAACGGGAAAATTAGGTCTAACCAAGGTTTTTTTACTGTTCAACAAACCTGTCCTCAATGTAACGGTGCTGGAGAAGAAATCACAAATCCATGTAGTGACTGCAATGGTCAAGGAAAAACTCAAGCCTCAAAAAAAATAGCTGTAACCATCCCAAGAGGAGTTGATGACGGTACAAGAATTAGGCTGGCTGGTAAAGGAGAAGCTGGAAGCAGAGGAGGATCAACTGGAGATTTATATTTATTTGTAAATGTTAATTCACACAACTTATTTAAAAGATCAGATGAAAATTTATTTTTTGAGTTTCCTATATCCCTTGCTGATGCTGCTCTTGGAACAACGATTGAAATTCCAACCATTGATGGTGGCAAAGCAAAAATTAAAATACCTGATGGCACTCAAAATGGAAAACAATTCAGATTGAAAGGTAAAGGTATGCCATTTATGCGAAGAGGTGATTATGGAGATTTATATGTTCAGGTTAAAACAGAAGTACCTGTTTACTTAAATAAAAAACAAAAAGAATTATTAGAACAATTTAGAGAAATTGAGAACGAAAAATCAAATCCAAGTATTAAAAAATTCTTTCAAAAAGCAAAAGATTTCTGGAAAAATTAAAAGACTAATTAATTAAAAAGAGTTAGTATTTTAATAATGAAAAAAATTAATCTAGGTATTTCAGGTTGTATGGGAAGGATGGGTCGGCAACTTATTAAGTCTTCTAAAAATAATAAAAGTTTTAATTTAAAAGCCCTTACTGAATACACAACTATTAATAAAAAAATTCATGGTGTTAAACCTGAGTTAAATTCAGAAGATGCATTTAAGAAAACAGATATAATAATAGATTTCACAATTCCTAAATGCACACTAGAAGTATTAAAAATAGCATCAAAACTTAAGAAAAAAGTTGTGATTGGAACTACAGGATTTAACAGAACTCAAGAAAACCAAATTAGAAGATACTCAAAAAAAATTCCAATATTAAAGGCTGGTAATATGAGTTTGGGTGTAAATTTATTAATGTATTTGACTGAAATTGCCTCCAAATCTTTAAACGATGATTATTTGAACAAGATATTTGAAGTGCATCACAAACATAAAAAAGATTACCCTTCAGGAACAGCCTTGATGTTAGGTAAAGGAATTGCAGATGGTAAAGGTAAAAATCTTTATAGTCTCATGGGTAAAAAATTTTTAAATAAAAAATCTTTTCCTTACGGAAAAAAAATCAATTTTAATTCCATGAGAAGAGGTGAAATTATTGGTGAACATGAAGTTAAATTCTCAAGCGGTAAAGAAATTATTACTTTAAATCATGAAGCTTTTGATAGAGCTTTATACTCTGATGGAGCCTTAACAGCTGCAAAATGGCTTATGAAAAAAAAACCAGGTTTATATTCAATGAGAGATTTGCTTAATTTTTCACAATGAATGAAAAAGAAAAGGCAAAAAAAATAATAAAAATTTTAAATAAAATTTATCCTACAGCTCCAGTTCCATTAAAACATAAAAACACTTTTACTCTTTTGGTGTCAGTTTTATTATCTGCACAGTGTACAGATGTAAATGTGAATAATGTTACTAAAAATATTTATCCTAAATATAATAAACCTGAACATTTTGTAAAATTAGGAAAAAAAAGAATTGAAAAATTAATTAAAAGTATAGGAATTTTCAGAATTAAAGCAAAAAGCATATATTTAATGTCAAAGCAAATTTTAGAAAAACATAGTGGAAGAGTCCCTAAAACTTTTGAAGAACTGGAAAAACTTCCAGGTGTAGGACATAAGACAGCTAGTGTAGTTATGTCTCAAGGCTTTGGATATCCAGCATTTGCTGTAGATACTCATATACATAGACTCGCACAAAGATGGGGCCTAACAAATGGAAAAAATGTAGTTCAGACAGAAAACGATTTAAAGAGAATTTTTCCTAAAAAAACCTGGTCAAAACTTCATCTGCAGATAATTTTTTATGGTAGAGAATATTGTAAAGCGAGAGAATGTTATGGATTATCTTGTAAAATATGTACTACTTGTTATCCTAATAGAAAAAAATCCGTAATTACAAAAAAAGCATAAAAATGAAAATTTTAGGTATTGGAAACGCGATTGTTGATGTGCTTTGTAAAGTTGATGATGAATTTTTAGTTAAAAATTCTTTAAGTAAAAGTACTATGAAATTAATAGATGAGATAGAGTTTAAAAACTTGCTTTCAGGTTTATCTATTGAGGACACAATTTCTGGTGGTTCAGTTGCAAATTCTATAGTTGGTTTGTCACAACTAGGCACTAATGTTGGTTTTATTGGAAAAGTTAATAATGACGAACTGGGTCAAAAATATGAAGATGGACTAAAAAAGGAAAAAGTAAAATTTTTATACTCCAAAAAAGATGAACCTACTCCTACAGGAACCTGTTTAATTTTAATTACTCCAGACTCTGAAAGAACAATGTGTACTTTTCTTGGAACTGCAGGACAAGTAAGTGATGAAGATGTGGACGCAGATCTAATTAGGAAAGCGGAGATAACTTTCTTAGAAGGTTATTTGTGGGATGAGGGAGAGCCAAAAAAAGCTTTTGATAAAGCCATTTTAAACTCAAATAAGGTTGCTATGTCACTATCTGACCTGTTTTGTGTTGAAAGACATAAAGCTCAATTTTTAGAGCTAGTTAAAAATAAACTTGATATCGTTTTTGCTAATGAGCAAGAAATTTTATCATTGATTGAGGGTCAAAAATTTAAAGATGTAATAGATTTTGCAAAACAGTTGAATAAAAACGTAGTAGTTACACGTGGAGAAAAAGGTGCCGTTGCTATTAATAATGGTGAAATTATTGAATGTGGTGCTAGAAAAAATTTAAGTATAGCTGATTTAACTGGTGCTGGAGATTTATTCGCAGCTGGATATTTACATGGTATAATAAATGATATGAGTACTAATGATAGTTTAGAAAAAGGAACAGAATTATCTTCAAAAATCATCCAAAAAATTGGAGCAAGGATTTAAAATTACTAAATTACTTAAATGAAAAAAAAAATTTTCAAATATTTCCCACATCCAGTTTTTCACTACAAAGTAGAAAATCATGTAAAGCATAATGAAGAGTTATCTAATTACATCTATGATCTTCAAAGTAAAGATACCAAAGGTTTAAGAAAGAGTAATATTAATGGATGGCATTCACCTGATTTTAATTTAAAAGATAAAGATGGTACTGCTTATAAATTCTTAGTCGCATTGCAACCATATATTATGGATGTATTTAGTTCATATGGTTGGGTATATAATCCTCAAAAAGTTTTTTTTTCAGGGATGTGGGCAATAATTAACAAAAAAGGAAGTTTTAACACAGAACACATTCATCCAAATTCTAACTTAAGTGCAGCATATTATGTAAAAGCTCCTGATAATTGCGGTGAATTTAAAGTAAGCAATCCACATGCTATTAGCAGAGATAAGTTTCCAGAACGAGATAATCCTACAGAATTGAATAGACTAATTGCCAAACATAAGGTTGAAGAAGGAGACTTATTAATATTTCCATCTTACTTACCACACTCTGTTTTACCAAATGAGTCTGAAGAGGATAGAATAGTTGTAAGCTTTAATTTATGGATTGGTAGATAATATTTAGATCAAATTTTATTTTTTTTTATTCTTTTAAAGCTCCCTTTGCCCTTCTTGGGCTTAACTATTTTGGGTTTATATTTCTTTGAATATAAATCTTTAACTAAAGGATTTTTTTTACTTAATTTGGTAGCCATTTTTTTTACTTAAAATAAATGTTTCATCTTTAAATGTTTTTAAAATTTTTTGACGAAGTCTATAAATGTGAGTTTCAACTGTATGAGTTTCTATATCTGATTGATACAGCCAAACATTTTTTTCAAGTTCCTCAATTGTAACTGGGACATTTTTTTTGGATAAGTAAACAATAGTATTTACTTCTTTTTCTGTTAATTTAAGTTTTATGTCATTAAAGCTAATTTCTCTAGAATTTAAATCAATAGAATAATTATTGATCTTTATTTTAGAGTAATTATTAAAATGTTGTTTCATAAATTCTATATTTATATGTTCCAATAATTTTTGGATTTTAATTGGGTAACTATCTAAGATTAGTAAATTTGTGACATCGGAAATTTTTTTTCTTGCTATGACAACATGATTATCAAGCAATCCCATCTTTTTTTTAAGATCTTCTCCATTTTGGACATCTATAATTTGAAAATTGATATCTTGATCAAGTTCGTTTAGAATTTTATACAAACTTGGTTGTTTATAAATTATTAAATTTGCATTATTCATTAAATATTACTTTATGATAATTGTTTTAAAAAATAAACACACACTTCAAGTTGATGACTTTTCCTTTAAATGCAGTATTGGAAAAAATGGTTTAACTAAAAGAAAAGTTGAAGGAGACAAAAAAACTCCAATAGGAACTTTTAGTTTTGAAAATCTCTATTTTAGAAAAGATAGGATTAGTAAGCCCAAAACTGGGCTTAAATGTATAGAAATTTCAAAGAATATGGCTTGGTGTGATGATGTTAAATGTCCAAAAAAATATAATAAATTAATTAAAATTCAAAATAATATTAAACATGAAAAATTGAGACGTTTTGATAACAAGTATGATTTATTAATTCCAATTAAATATAATTTTAACAATCCTATAGTTGGTCAAGGAAGTGCTATTTTTATTCATTTAACAAAAAATTTCAAACCCACTGCTGGATGTATTGCATTAAATAAGAAAGATTTTCTTATCATGTTAAAACTAATCAAAAAAAATAGTAAAATTAAAATACTTTAGTTTCTTTGACCAAAAATATTTGACCCAATTCTTAAATAGGTAGAATTGAATTGTGCAGCTTTTAAATAATCTGAGGACATCCCCATACTTAGCTCCTCAAAATTATTAACTTTATTAATTTTATTCATCTCTTTAAAATGACCTGTGGGATCAATTTCTACTGGCGGTATGCACATCAATCCAATTACATTTAAGTTAATTTTTTTACAAAAAATAATCAAATTATTAGTTTCATCAATATTAATACCAGATTTCTGACTCTCATCACCAATGTTCACTTGTATAAAAACTTTTATATTTCTTTGCGCCTTTAGTTGTTCGTCTGCAATTTTTTTTGCAAGTTTTTCACTATCAACAGAGTGAATGTAATCAAATAATTTTACCGCAAATTTAACTTTGTTAGTTTGCAATTTTCCAATCATATGAAGTTTGATATTAGAATTATTGTCTTTTATTTCTGTCCACTTATCTACGGCTTCTTGAACCTTATTTTCTCCAAAGTCTAAATGACCATGCTCAATTAAAGGCAAAATATTGTCCATTTTAAACGTCTTGGATACAGCTATAATCTTTGGTAAATTGCTTTTATTCAAATCACCTAGACTAGATTTAAGTTGATTTTCTATATCAATTAGGTTTTGAACTGTTTTATGCATTCTTATTTAAATACAAAATATTACTTTATAAGCAAATTTGATACAAAAAATATTGATAAACTTGATAAACAAACTGTAGTTATTTACAGAAATTATTCACCTGAAATAATAGAGGAAAATGTAATTTTAAAAATTAAAAATTATTGTAAAAAGAAAGGATTAAAAATTATCCTTTCAAATAATGTAAAGTTAGCTATTAAATTAAAATTTGATGGTGCATATATTCCCTCTTTTAATAAGAGCTTTAAGCATCTAAGTTATAATTTTAAAAACAATTTCAAGATTTACGGCTCTGCACATAATATTAAAGAAATCAAAATCAAAGAACTTCAAAAAGTTCAAAGAATATTTTTGTCATCTTTATTTAAAAAGAATAAAAATTACTTAGGTATAAATAAATTTAAGTTACTCTCTAAATTGACAAAAATTAAAATAGTTGTTTTAGGTGGAGTTTCTCAAGAAAATTTAAAAAATATTCAAATTTTAAATAATCCTGAATTTGCTGGTATTTCTTTTTTTGAATAAAAAAAAGGCCCCATAAAGGGGCCCTTTTTATAAATTGTAACTAAGTTAATTAGAATGCAAATGATGCACCTAATGCCCAGTAATCCATATCCATTTCTGTATTAGTAGAATGGTTTAGGTTTTCTGCGTTTTGCATTGCAGCCGAGATAGTCATCCCACCTGATGTATATGCAACAGAAAATCCATCTATTTCTGTATCAGTTGTGCTATCACCTTGCTCATGAGTTTCTGAACCATAAGTTACAGAAAGCTCGTCTGATATAGTATAAGAAATAGCAAACGAGTCTGACTCACCTGCTGATGCAGTCGCTGTAACACTTTGCTCCATATTAGAGTAAGTTGCAGTTACTGGACCATAAGCGTATGATACTTTCAATACTTCGTTGTCTCCTGAAGTTGAAGTAACATTAGTTTCGATATCTGTCTCTGCGTAAGAAACAGTTAATCCATCAAAACCTGAGTAATTGACACCATAACCTGACTCTGATGGGTTACTAGCATTACCCGCTTGTGGGTTGTAAGATAAAGTAACATTTAATCCATCCACCAAATCTGGAGATTTATAGAATAATGAGTTGTTACCTGCACCTGAAGTTTTAACTGCATTTTGTGTTGTAGTTGCACCAACAGTCATCTCATCAAAGTTATCCCACATGTCGCCTGCAGCAGTAGTATCAATTGCACTTGCAGCA
>CACMIX010000006.1 GCA_902613855.1 uncultured Pelagibacteraceae bacterium | reverse complement strand
ATTTTTCTTTTTTTTAATTCGTTTAAAATTTTTCCTAAATAAATAGGATCAATAGTTGTATTTAATAAATTTAAATTAAAATTGTTTGATCTCACTCCTAGTGTTCCTATAGAAGCAACTTTTTTATTTTTGAGACGTAAAATTTGATAATAAAAATCTGAAACTGAAGATTTGCCATTTGTGCCCGTAACGGCAATTAGGTTATTTGGTTTTTTTTTAAAGATACTAAATGAAATTTGAGCTAGTAATTTTCTAATATTTTTTGTGTTGATAAATAAAACTCCATTTTTCCATTCACCAAAATTTTTCTCTGTAACAATTATTTTACAACCTCTTTTTATAACTGATGGTATGAAATTATTTCCGTCTAAGTTATTTCCTTTTATTGCAAAAAAAATATAATTTTTTTTTATTTTCCTATGATCAAAACAAATCCCAGAAAAAAAAGTTTTATGATATTTTTTTTTTATTAGTTGGAAGTGATCCCCTAAAAGCATGATTATTTAATTTCTATATATTTTGTGGCTAAAATGGGCCCAACTTTATCTATAATCTTCCCTGCTACTTCCACAGAAGTCCAGCCAGCAGTGTTATATAAAGTTCCTTTCCATCCACCTTTTCTATGTCTGTATTTATAATAGTAATCTTTTGCTTTTTGTGGAGTATCTAACATAACTATAAATACATATTGAGGATTTGAAGTAGGGAATATAGATGCAAAAGTATTTATTTTTGCCTCTGAGTATGCTCCATCTTTAGGTTGATCTGCTGTTCCAGTTTTTCCACCTATTTCAAAATGTTCTACATCTGCAAATTTTGCAGTTCCTTCTTCTGTAGTAACTATTTTTCTTAGAGCATTTACAACCTGTTCTGAGACACCTTTATTTAATAATTTTTTTTTCTTGGTATTTTTTTCAAGATTATTTTTAACAAGAGTTGGTTTTATGTCGTATCCACCATTTGATAGGATTGCATAACCTTTTGCGAGTTGGAGAATTGTAGTAGCTACACCATGACCAAAAGATGCCGTTGCTAGTTTACATTTTCCAAAATTATAGTTTTTTTGAGGTGCCACCTCTTCTATATCAAACTGAATATTGCTGAGAACACCTATTTTTTCCAAAAATGACTTGAATTTTTCTGGACCAACCTTTTGGGCGATTCTTACTGAACCAATATTTCCAGATCTTACAAAGACTTGTTCTGCAGTTAAATCGGATGGAATTTCATTATCGTATTCTCTTATTGGAAAACCATAACAATTGATTGATTTTGGAAGATTTAAAAATTCAGTTTCTGGTTTGATTAATTTTTCATTTAACGCACTTGCAAATGTAAATGCTTTGAATACAGAGCCTAACTCATAAGTCCCTTTTGTTACTCTGTTTATATAATTTACATCTGTAAGATTTTGTCTTTCATTAGGATCAAAGTCAGGTAAGGAAACTAGGGATAATATATTTCCATTATGGATATCCATTAAAATTGAGGCACTGCCTTTACTTTTAAAAATTTCTTGATATTTAATTAATTCTTCCCGAATTAGAAATTGTAAATCTTTGTCTACTGTCAATCTGATGGATTTTCTAGATTTTATTAAAAGTTCATTTAAAGATTTTTCTAGTCCAGAAATTCCAATATTATCATTATCTATTTGACCAATAATATGGCTAAAAAGATTTTTTTGCGGGTAGATCCTCAAAACTTTTTCCTCAGGTTTCAAAGACTTATCTCCAAGTTTCATTAATTTTTCATAATTTTCCTCTGAGACTTTTTTTTCAAGATAAAAAAAATTTTTTTTCTTCATTTTTTTTTCAATTTCATCAAAATCTTTGTTTGGAAAAATTAAATTTAAACTGAGTAGTAATTTTTTTTGATTTATGACGTCAGATGTTTTTAAACCAATATCAATTGAATTTACTGTTTTTGCTAAATAATTACCGTTAATATCAACGATATCAGCTCTATAAAGCTTTTCATTAATTAATGAGGTATTTATTTTTTCAACTTTTGAATAAAGAGTACCAAGTTTGATTAAATGAATAGTGTAAATTGTATAAATTATAAAAAAAATAAAAAAAATAAATGCTACTCTGTTAAACTGAATATTTAATCCAGTTTTTTTCTTTTTATATATAAAATCATTTTCATTATCCTCTATTTTCAAATTTGATTTAGATTTATTCATTATTCTTTGGTTATTTTTAAATTTTTTATCTTTTTTTGGTTTTTAGAAATATTATAAATTTTAATATTTTTTATATTTTTTTGAATTAGCTGATCCTCAAAATATAAAGATTGAAATTCAATTAATTTTTCAGCAGAGCTCAAATAATCATGCTCTAACAAAATATTCTCATATTCAGTTTCCAATACTCTTAAATTTTCGTTTACAGTAAATAATTCATCCTCAATTTTTTTTGCTGTATTTTTTATTATTGCGGTGAATAAAATTAATGAAAAAATAACTGTTACTAGACCAATCTTTTTCATAATTTTTCTCCAAAATTTTCAATATCTATTAAATTTTTAAATTGATCCTCAATATCAGTTTCAAAATCAAAAAAATCAGTTTTTTTTACCACAAATCTTAATTTTGCAGACCTTGAAGGAGGGTTCTCACTTAGCTCATCTTCATTTGGTGTAATTGGTTTTTTTTTTGTTAAATGAAATAGTGTATCAGTTTGTTCAATTAAAGGAGTATATCTAGAAATACTCTTATTTTCTGAAAGATTTTTAAAAAAATATTTAACTATTTTGTCCTCTAAAGAATGGAAGGTAACCACTGCTAAGACCCCATCTTTTTTTAAAATTTTAGCAGCGTTAATCAATCCATAAATCAATTCGCTAATCTCTTTATTAACAAATATTCTTAAAGCTTGAAAAGCTTTAGTAGAATTATTTACTCTAAAATTTTTTCTTCTTTTGGAATTATCAATTATTTTAACTAAACCTTGAGTATCAATTTTTTTATTCACTCTTTCTTTAACAATATTTCTTGCTATATATTTTCCCTCTTTTTCGTCACCAAAAAACTTAAAAATTTTTTCTAATTCTTTTTGATCTAATTTGTTTATTGCTTCTTCTGCTGAATAAGAATTTAAACCAAGTTGCATATTTAATTTGCCAATAGAATCAAAAGATAAGCCCTTATTTGGATCTTTTATTTGAGTATAAGAGTATCCCAAATCAAATATAACACCTTTAACATTTTCTTTTTTTAATTTTAAATTATTTAATTGACTAAATTTAATATTTCTAAACTTAAATCTTTCTTCAAATTCATCTTCTAGCTTTAAGGCAATTTTTTCACTTTCAGGATCTCTGTCTAAAGCTATTACTTTAGTTTTATCAAATTCTAAGATTTTTTTTGTGTACCCACCTTGACCAAAAGTGCAGTCAATAAATGTGCCGCCATATTGAGGGGAAATAATGCTAATAATTTCTTTTAGCAACACCGGATAATGCTTTTGCATCTTCGATGTTATGGCGGCGTCCATTTATTTCTTTGAAGACCATTAATTTTTTTGTCTTCTCAGGAATGCTGGTATTTCAAGATCATCCTCTTCTTCGCTGTCAGATGACAATAAATCTTCGTGACTTGAATTTTCACTTTCAGTGCTAAATAAATCTGGAGATTCTGAGTCAACACCAAATTCTTTTAAATCATTTGAAACGCCATCCTCAACGCTATCTGAAGTGTTACTCTCATAATCTTTTTCAGTAGCTTCTTGAGTAAAGGATTTCTCCATCTCATTTACGGTCGCGTCTTCAACAACACTTTCTGTCTCAAGATTGTTAGTCTGTACAATCTCTTCATTTGTCTCATTTGATTGGAAAGTTTCACTCTGTTGTTCATGAACTATTTCATTTTCAAGCTTTAAAGCATTTGCACCCTGTGTAATTGGGTTTGTGGCCCTGTTACTTGAGAAATTAAAGGACGCTGATGGTCCAATATTTGAAAAATCTGAATATCCAGGGTTACGATTATGAATTCTATGAACCATATTTACAACAGATTTTGATTCTGGTTGTTGACCATCAAGAGAAGTTGCAACTATTGAAACTCTAATTTTACCATCAAGCTCTGAGTCTGTTATTGCTCCAATTATCACCTCTGCTTCGGAGTCTACTTCTGATCTAATTTTGTTAACTACTTCGTCAACTTCAAAAAGTTTTAGATCTTTTCCACCTGTTATGTTTACTAATAATCCCCTAGCTCCCTTTAAAGTATAATCATCTATTAAAGGATTATTAATTGCCATTTCTGCTGCTTGCATTGCACGACCTTCACCTTCGGCTTCTCCTGTTCCCATCATGGCTTTACCCATTGAAGCCATAACCGTCTCAACATCAGCAAAATCTAAATTAATTATACCAGGCCTTACCATTAGATCTGTAACACTTTGAACACCATGCATTAAAACATTATTTGAGAGATTAAATGACTCTTCGAATGTTGTTTGTTCGTTAGCTATTTTGAAAAGGTTTTGATTTGGAATAACAATAATAGTATCAACATGCTTTCTTAATTCTTCTAATCCTTGTTGTGCTCTTCTCATTCTTGAGGGGCCTTCATATAAAAATGGTAGTGTTACAACACCTACAGTTAGAATATTTAATTCCTTAGCAGCTCTTGCGATGACATGAGCAGCACCAGTGCCCGTTCCACCGCCCATACCTGCTGCAATGAAAACCATGTTTGCACCCTGAAGAGTATTAACTATATCATTTAATGACTCGTCAGCCGCCGCTTGACCAATATCAAGTTTTGCACCAGCTCCTAAACCTTTGGTTAAATTTAATCCTATTTGAATTCTTGATTTTGCTTTACTTAATTTTAAATCTTGAGCATCAGTATTCACTGCAATAAACTCCACTCCTTGCATGTTATTTTCAATCATTTCGTTAATTGCATTACCGCCTGCTCCTCCAACCCCTAGTACTAGTAGTCTTGGTTGTAATTCTTTAATTTCTGGTGCTTTAAAGTTAATTGTCATCTTAGTTCCCCTCTTGGTTGTTTAAATGTTTTTCCCATTTAAGGCTTGCTCGATTTAAATTTGCTTTTTTTCTTGCACTAACCTTAAATTTTTCAAAAGCTGTTGGTTCCCATATTTGGAAAGTTTGACCCTGACCAACAAACAACATGCTATTTTTAATTTTTGCATGTTTTAATAATTTTAACGAAATTAATATTCTTCCCTCACTATCAAATTGTAAATTAGTGCTTTCTGATAGAATTGATGTTGCAAAAAAGTCTCTTTTTTCCTCAAAAGGATTTAAAGAGTCAATTGCTGAAGAAATTTTTTCAATTCGATCTTGAGAACATGCTTCGATAGAAGAATTATTAAATGAAGGATAACAAATAACACCGTTGTATCCTAAATTAGAAAGGTGAGATCTGAAGCTAGCTGGCACTGAAACTCTTCCTTTTTTGTCTAATTTGTTCTCGTAAGTACTTAAAAACATAATTTTTATAATATTTAAATTCCATAATTGGGAATATATGGGAATATATGGGTATTTATATTGACTGTCAAACTCAGAATACAGACTATTCTTCACTGGATTTAACGATTTTTGCAATCTCTGTAAAATTACAGGAAAACTTTTTATCAATTTATCATTTGGAAAGACTAAAATGACTAATTAATGAGCTATGACCAGTATAATTATTTGTCTTGGCAATATTTATTTATAAATTTGCCAGATAAACTGTAAGCCGGGTTCTGTCATTTAAACTTATCATTTGTCTAGGCTTAAGATCACTCTTAAGCTCAAGCAACTAACCCAGACGACTAGCCAAGGAAGGCTTTTAGTTTTTCAACAATGTCATCTCTACTTAGTCTTGCTCTCAGTGGGGTTTTCCAGCGTTCATTGTTACCAATAGAACCGGTGTGCTCTTACCACACCTTTTCACCCTTGCCATGTTATGGCGGTTTATTTTCTGTGGCACTATCCCTAGGGTTACCCCCGCCAGGTATTACCTGGCACTGTTTCCTTGCAGAGCCCGGACTTTCCTCTTTAACAAGTTAAAGCGATAAGTCGTTTATCTGGCAGTTGTAACTTATAACTAAACTATGAAATATCAAGAGATTTTATTTTAGTTTTTTATCAAGTTATTGCTTATAATTAAACATTCTTGGTCAATTACTCCATTTATAATTTCTTGCCTAAATCTTCTTTGAAATGCTATTGTTAATAATTTTGTGTATTTATTTTTATTAAAAAATATATTTTTTGTATACCCTATTTTACGTAAATTTTTTATAAATTTATACCTGTCTAACTGATCAACTTTTTGATTTCTTGCTTTTAAAAGTTTATTTTTGCTTAAATTATGCCAATAACCAATATTATTTTTTGATAAATATTTCCAAGGAAACTTTTCACCAGGGTCTTTTTTTCTATCTGGAGCAATATCAGAATGACCCAAAATAAAATTTGATTTAATTTTATATTTTTTAATTAAATAAGAGCTTAGTTTTAAGACTGATTTAATTTGTTTCTTTGAAAATTTTTTATATGAATATTCATGCCCTGGATTACTAATTTCTATACCTATTGAATATTTGTTAATTGATTTATAATTTCTCCAAGATGATATACCAGCGTGCCAAGAAGTATATAAATCAGGGACTAATGTTAATATATCTCCATTATTTTTAATTAAATAATGGCTACTAACTTTTGACTTAATATTAATTAATTTTGCGATTGTTTCTTTTTCTTTTTTCATGCCTGTGTAATGAAAAATAATAAACTTGATTTCTTTTACTTTCCTTTTTTCTGAATCAAAATTTGGTGAGTAATTAAGGGTTGTATTTATAATCGATTTAGACATAAATTTAGGCTATTTATAAACACTTTATTGACATTTTTTAAGTTTAATTGGTATTTAATAATCTATTTTTTTATAATATAAAAATGCTCATGTACAAAAAATTTGCAATATCTTTAATTTCAATTTTTTTACTATCATTTAGTGCTTTTGCAGCATCTGATGGTGAATTAAAATTATCAGAAAACAATAAACCTAAAAAAATAAATGATTGTTTTGAAAAATTAAACAAAATTACTTTTTCATTTAATCAGGGTTTAGATAAAGCTCTAATTAAACCATTAGCAAAGAGCTATAAGAAACTTCCAGAGCCAGTGCAAAAAGGTACGAGCAACGCTGTAAAAAATTTATCTTCTTTAGTCACAATACCTAATAATGTTTTACAAGGAGATATTAAAACTGCAGCAATTAATACAGGAAGATTAGTTGTGAATACCACTATTGGATTATTAGGTATTATTGACGTGGCAAATAAAATGGGCTTTCCAAAATATGTCAAAGAAGATTATGGTCAAACTTTAGGGGCATGGGGCGTAGGTCCAGGTTGTTATATAGTGCTTCCTGTTTTAGGACCATCAACAGTAAGGGACACCTTAGGTTCCTTTGCAAACGTAATGGGTGGAGATCCTTGGTATAATGCATCGATGCATGGGAATAATGAGTTTTTAAGTGAAAGACTTTATATGTCATCAAAAGCATTAAGTGGCATTGAGTTTAGAGCAAACAACATAGATTCTTTAAATAACCTTGAAAAAAATTCAGTAGATTTTTATGCATCAGTAAAAAGTCTTTATTTACAAGATAGAGAAAATAAGATTGAAAATGTAAATAGAGGAAATATTGAGGTAATATATAAAAATGAGTCTGACTGGGAAGAAATAGATAGTCAATAATTCAAAAATACATACCTTTGATTATGAAAAAAATTCTCATTATTTTATTTTTATTTATCATAAACGTTTCAAAAGTTCACTCTATAGAAGCTGACGTATTTGTTCAATCTACTGTAAATAGAGCTTCACTAATTTTATCTAAAAATATATCAAAAGAAGAAAAAATTAATGAATTGAAATCTATAGCAAAAGAAACTGTGGATATAAAGGCAGTTGGTTTTTACTCTTTAGGATCAACAAGGAAAAGTTTAGATGAGATCCAAAAAAATCAATACTCAAAATTATTTGAAAACTATTTTCTTAAAAGTTTTTCTAGCAGACTGGCAGAATACACAAATCCAGAAATAGAGGTAAGAGATAAAAAAGTTTTGAATGAAAACTATACTATTGTAAATAGTTTGTTGATTGGAACTTCAGAAAGACCTGAGGTAATAATAGATTGGAGAATTTATACTAAAAACCCCGAAAATCCATTAATTAGAGATTTGATTATAGAAGGATTAAGTTTAGCAAGAACACAGAAAGAAGAATTTGCATCGATCCTTAATTCTAATGATGGAGATATAAATGTGCTATTCAAAACTTTGGAAGAATTTTCAAAAAATTAATTTTAATATAGTAGAAAAATATTTAGTTTCAAAAAATATTTTATTGACAGAATTAATTTTACTTTTGGAGTATCAATTTTAGCGCTTGTTAAAACGGTAAGAAAAAATATTTTATGTTGCAAAAACAAGTTTATAAAAAAATATCTCTTATACTATTTTTATTTTTATTTGGTATTTTGATATATAGCCTTGATTATAATATAGGAGCAGGTCTTAGATATATGTATCCAGATTATTATTTTGGAATTTCAGCTTGGGGCAAGGAATATGGAGGTTCTGGATATAATCCATTAATTTGGAATGAAAATGGTATCATTGAAAGTATTCAAGCTATAATACTTTTTGTTAACATCTTAATACTTATTAGATTGTTAAAAATAAAAAATAAAAATAAAACAGTAAATGTTTTTTTAATTTTAAATTTAGTTTGTATTGCTTATATTTTTTTTGAGGAGATTAGCTGGGGCCAACATTATTTAAAGTTTGGTACTCCAAATATTCTATTAGAGGAAAATAGTATATTATTTAATAAACAATCAGAATTTAATTTACATAATATATCAAACCTATTTAACGAAGTTCCAAGAGCAATGGTTCTAATTTGGTGTTGTCTATCAATACCATTATTAAGAATTTTTAATTATTCAACATCTAAAAGTTTCAACTTGTTAATAGAGCCTAATAAAAAATTAATATATTTTAGTTTCGCTATCTTATTAATAATTACTCCTGAATTAATTATTGACTTGCTTAACTTATATGACAGCTCTAAACTAATAATTTATAAAGATATTTATTTTTATAAATATGATTTTTACCAGCTATCACTTAAAATACTAAGTTTCAATTTTATAAGATTTTCAGAGTTGCAAGAAGTTTTATTTTATTATTATTTTCTGAGTCACTCTATATTACTAAAAGAGAAAATCTTAATTAAATATAATTATTGCTGATGATAATGTTGTAAAATTTTTGATTTTACAGTATTTGGTGGGCCCGCCAGGACTCGAACCTGGGACCAATACATTATGAGTGTACTGCTCTAACCAACTGAGCTACAGGCCCAAAATTAGAATGATATACTTTGTTTGCCTTTTAATTACTATATATAATTTTAAAAAGTAATGAAAAAAAAAATTAAATTAAGTATTGTTATACTTGTTCATAATGAAGAAGAGTCAATAAAAAAAGAAATTCAAGATATTTATAAAATTATAATAAAAAAGTTTAAAAATACTGAGTTTATTATAACTCAAGATGGGAGTGAAGATAACTCAGATAAAATTTTAAAATCATTAAAAAAAAAGTATAAATTAAAATACTATTCTTTTAAAAATAGACTTGGGGTTCATAATGCCCTTTTATTTAGCTTAAAAAAAGCAACTGGTGATTATATTTTTTTTATGGATAGTGGAAATAAATTTCTAGTTAAGGAATTTTTTAAAATTTATAAACACAAAAATAAATTTGATATTGTTTCTGGCTATCGTATAAACAGACAAGATCAAACATATAGAATTTTACTTACATACTTTTTTAATTTATTTTTAAAAATGTTTACAATGAGTGAGTTTAATGATCTTGACTCTGGTTTTAAATTATTCAAAAAAAGAGCTGTTAAAAAATCACTTACACAAAAAAAAATTAATTCTTATTTTTATATGTCTGAGTTATGTCTCAAAGCTTTTTATATGGGTTTTAAAATCAAAGAGGTAAATGTTAATTACCTGCAAAGAAAGACAAAATCTAGAGCAACTTCTATAAATCAAATCCCAAAAATGATTATTTCATTTTTAAAAAATTTTTATCAACTTAAATTAATTCTAAATGCAATTAAAAAAAGTAATTAATTTATTTAACAACATAAGTTTTTTGTATTTATTGTTATTTTTTTGGATATTGCTGATAAGATTTCCGTACCTTTTTATTGACAAGATTGCTCCAGACGAAAATATTTTTTTTATTTTAGGAGACCTAATATTACAAGGTGAATTACCTCACAAAAATTATTGGGATATAAAACCTGCTTTTGTATGGTATCTTTACAGCATACCACAATTATTTATAAAAAGTATTATTTCATTAAGATTCTTTGGTATAGTAATTATTTTTTTATCATCACTATTTTTATTTAAAATAATTTACGAAAACGAAAAAAATAAATTTACAGCGTTTTTAGCATCGTTTTTATTCATATTCGCTTCAACATTTGTTGGAACTGAACTACCGGATCATTCCATAGGTATTGGTACAGGTATTGTTACACAACACTTTGCAAATTTTTTTTTAATTTTGTCTATTTTTTTTATTTTTAAGGGTAATTCTAGTTTAAATATATTTTTAGTTAGTTTATTTTTAAGTCTAGCAATTCTTACAAGATATAATTATTCCCTCATTTTAATAGGTTATTTATTATATTATCTATTTTATAAGAGAGGATTTAAGTTTATTGCAATTTTTTCTTCAACTTTTTTAATTTCTTTTTTAATAGTACATCTGTCCT
Source organism: uncultured Pelagibacteraceae bacterium (assembly GCA_902613855.1). Lineage (GTDB taxonomy): Bacteria > Pseudomonadota > Alphaproteobacteria > Pelagibacterales > Pelagibacteraceae > Pelagibacter. Next base: position 28,815 of record CACMIX010000006.1, on the reverse strand, counting down.
ACTTTTCAGAAACTAGGTATATTAATTTAATTGAATACTTTGAAGTACTTAAACAATATGGATCAAAAGATACTTTAAATGACTATTTTTTGGTGATAAAAAAATTTTTAAAATTTATTTTAGAACCACTCTTTAATTTTAAAATATTAAATACAAGATTTTATTTAACTTCATTTTTTTGGTTAAGTGGAATGATTTTTATTGTTATTTATTTTTTTAAAGAAAAAAAAGAAATTGAAACATTTTTTATAATAAATTTTTCTTTAATTACAGTCTCAATATTTGTTGGCGCTGCTGCAGAACATTACTTATTATCTATAATAATTTTTATTTCTTACTTTTCTGCCAAAACAATTAATTTTTTTTCAATAAAGAAGATAAAATATTTACCAATTATAATTGTATTAATAACTTCAATTAATTCAGTAAAATCTGAATATCTCTGGCTCGCTGCAAGAATACTGAATAATCAAAATCTCATGGTCGGTCCAAGTTTTAATATATTAAACTACATGAAAGAAAATAAATTACCAATTGAAAAAAATCTTTATTTAAGTCAACCAATCTTGTATTTTTTAACTGACCAAAAACCTCTTCACAAGTTAATATTTCCAACACAATTTAATGCCCATGCTACAACAATTGGAAATTTTGATAAAGTGTCTGATTTATACCTAAGTTTATTTAAAGATAAACCAAACCTTGTAGTTTTTGACGAAAACCAATGGAATATAAAAGCTAATAAAGAAGTATATGAAGTAATTAAAAATGAAATTTCAATAAACTATAGTGAAGTATACAAGACACAAACTACAAAACTTTACATTAAACAATAATTTTAATTTCTCTAGCACCTAGTTTGTCAAATTTTATGTCAACAAATTTATTTCCAAACATTTTTTTTATTTTATTTTTCGTTTTTAAATTTGACATAATGCAATAATAACCGCCTGATCCAGCACCTAAAAGTTTATAACCATATACATTCATACCTTCTAATTTTTTTTCTATATTTTTAAAATTATTTAGATAAATATTTTTATCTAATTTTTTTTTAAGTTCCCAATTTTTAGATAATATTTTACCACAAAGCTTTAGGTCACCAGCTTTTAAGGATTTTAAAAATTTTGGTACTAGGGAATTTATTTCATTATAAATATGTATATTTTTATCAGCTTTTTTTGATTGTATTTTTAAAATTTTTCTAGCACTTCTGAAGTAACCTGTATTAATTAAAGATATAGACTTTTGAAATTTTATTAATATTTTTTTTTTAATATTTATTTTTTTTACTAAAACTCTATTTTTCTTAAAAATTAAGTGTCTTAAACCACCATAAGATGAAATATATTGATCTTGTTTTCCAATTGGATCCTTTAATTTTCTTATTTCAACATCACAAGCTTTTCTTGCTAATATTTCTTTATTAATTTTATTTTTTTGAATTTTTTCTAATGCTGCAATTAAAGCTACTGAAAAGCTTGAGGATGAGGCCAATCCAGATCTATTTGGTAAATCACCAAAGAAACTTATTTCATATCCTTTATATTTATAATCTTTTAAAATTTCTTTTATCAGTCTGTGTTTGATGAGTTTTTTGTGGTTGACTAGTTCTGATTTGGAGTATTTTAATAATAATTTGTTATTTTTTAATTCATTAACAAAAACCCATGTGTATTTATTAATTGATGTAGATATAACAGCCCCGTCATTTTTTTTATAATAAAAAGGCATATCAGTGCCCCCACCAACAAAACTAATTCTCAAAGGTGAAATAAATGCTCTCATTTAATTAAATTTGATAGATTTTGATAATTGGTTTCGTAGTATCCATATCTTTTATTAAAAATTGTTTTATCGACATTTGATATCAAAATATTATTTTTTAATCTAGCTTTTTGCCCAGCGACAATATCAGTGAGTGAATTTCCAATATTATAAACTTTACAATTTAATAAATCAAAATCGATTATAGCTTTTTTAAACATTCCACTTTTTGGTTTTCTGCATTGACAATAAATTTTATACTTTTTGATTTCACCCTTAAATCCAGAAACTGGATAATGAGGACAAAAATAAAATTTATCAAAGAATTGTTTAGTTTTTTTATTTATTAAAATATTCAAATACTCATGGATTTTATCAAGCTTATCTATTTTTAAAAAACCTTTAGCAATTCCAGGCTGATTAGTAATACATATCAGAATTACATTTTTTTCTTTAATATAGTTTAAAAATTTAAGAAAATTTTTATACAAAATTATTTTTTTTTTTGAGTTTACATAATTTCTCTCACTAATAATTGTTCCATCTCTATCGAATATAAATGCAATTTTTTTATTTTTTTTATTTATATTTTTTTTTAAATTATTAAATCGATCTACAGTTCCAAAATCAGAAAATACTTCATTAGAGAAATAAGAATAAAATTTATGCTTTTTTAAATTATAGATGATTAGGTCAGTAAGATTAAAATTTTTTTTCATTTTTTTTAAATTAATTATTTTTTTATTAAAAAAATAAATACCCGACATGGAAATTTTAGTTAATTCATCATTACCTCTATTTTTTTTTATTATTTTTAAGATACTATTATCATCATTAATTTTAATTAGATCACTATCATTTTTATGATTAGTAATGTGGGTAAAAATTTTATTCTGATTATAAAATCTTTCTATAAATTTTTTAAAATCAACTTTAAAAAAAATATCACAATAAATTAAAATAAATTTTTTTTCTAATAATTTTAAATTTTTAATTAATGACCCACCAGATCCGAGACCAGGGGTTTCTTTCACAATCTTTGCTTTGTATTTTTTTCTTTTAAAAAAATTTTCAAAGTAAGTATAGTGATCTTTGTTTACTATTATTAATAAATTTTTGTGTAAATTAAATTTTTTTAAATTTTCATACTGGTAGTGAAAAATAGGTTTACCATTTAAATTTAAAAAGCACTTTGGTTTATTCTTGGATAATTTTCCTAAACGTGAGCCCCTACCTCCAGACTGAAGTATTACTTGCATTTTTAAGGTCATATATTATTTCTTTTGCATGAACAATAATTACATAAAAAAATATTTTTCTAAATTGAATAAAAATATTTCTAATAAAGAAAATATTAATTTAATAGAGAATGCAGCCCTTAATTTAAAAACTCTTGGTAAAAATAAAATAATTATATTTGGAAATGGAGGAAGCGCTGCTATTGCAAGTCATTTTACGACTGATATTTTGAAAAATACCAATCTACAATGCCTCAATCTATCAGATATCTCACTTCTTACATGTCTAACAAATGACCATGGATATAAGAATACAAATAAAAAATTTCTTGAATTTTATGGCAATAAAAATGATGTTTTAATTGCTATTTCATCAAGCGGTGAGTCATTAAATATTATCAATGCTGTCAAATACGCAAAAAAAATTGGTTTTTCTAAAATAATCACACTCTCGGGCTTCAGGAAAAATAATAAGTTAAAAAAAATTGGAGATATTAATTTTTGGATTAATAGTAAAAATTATAATATTATTGAAAATTCACATCAAGTTTTATTGCTTACACTAATTGACTTTATTGCAAATAAAAAATTTTAAAACTTTAAACCAGCAAATTTAAATGATAATTTTTTTTTCAATTTTATAAATTAGGTGATAAAATACCAATTGAAGGACTTTCTTCAAAAAACAGTACAATTTTATTTAATTCTTCAATATAAATAAAATCTCTAACTCTTTCTCCAAGAATATCTTCATTGCCTATAAATAATAATTTGTCTTCAATAATTTTATAATTAGAGTCAAGACTTGCGTAGTACAACGATCTACCATTAAGAGAAGACGAAAGTATTATATACTCATTACTGTCAGTAAACTTTTGATTAAGTTTTAATATTTCTGAAATACCAATAGATGGTACAAAATACTTTAATGGTTCTTCATAACCGTACTTTTTATGAGATTTATGAAGTGGGGCTGTTTTTAAAAATTTTTTTAAATTCTTATTATTTGTATGAATTTTGGTTACACCTGGATAATGCTCACCATATGAGGATATTGGCCATCCAAAATTTTTAATTTTATTATCAATTAAGTTTATGTTTATTTCGTCTCCACCTTTAGGACCATGTTCAGTAGATATTATTAAATTATTAACTGAGTCATAAAAAAGGCCTTGGGGATTTCTATGACCAACTGAAAGTATTTTTGCTTTTTTATCAGAAATATTAATTGAAATAATTTTACCTAGTACATTGGTCTCATCTTGAGCATGATCTCGAAACCTAAATTCTCCAGTTGAAAATAATAATTTATTGTCTTTATAAACAACTATTCTTCCTCCTGCATGATGAGCGTTAAATTCACCATATTCATTATTAACGTTTACACAGATGTCAGGAGTGTAAAAATCTTCAAAATTAAGTTCATTTAAATTAAGTTTTGCACTTACAATTGAAGTATTGAAGCAATTTTCCTCCAGCTGTTTAGTATAGGATATATAAATATTATCCTTAAAAATGAGCATATCTTTAATTCCAAATGATGATTTTTGGTAAAATTTTTCATGCTTGATAATTTTTTTTAAATTAGATTTAATCACGTTTAATCTAAACAGGTTTTTATTAAATTCTGAAATTTCAACGTAGCTGAAAATTCCATTAGCAGTGGCTATAAAAAGTTTATTTTGATGATAATCAAGGTAAGAATTGCCTTTAGTGCCTCGATGTTTAGCAGTTGTAAGATAAGACAACTTAAATTTTTCTAAAGAAAAATTTTTTTTAAATAAAGTTAAATTTGTAGTTGTAGCATATTCAGCAGGTATAAATCCCATCTGATTTGGTAAATTATCCACATCTGTTAGTGCATTATTTAAATTCTTGGTCTGAATATCATAATTTTTTTTTAACAACTGATAAGTTTTATGAACTGTAATATTTTCTTTTACAAAAACTTTTAAATTAGTTGGTACGGTATTTTTAATTTTCTTTAGATAATAATTATCAGGATAAGAACCTACCATTTTAAAAATAAAAAAGATTATTAAAATTAAAAAAATTGCAAATATGTATTTAAGTTTTATTTTTTTTATCATGATAAATTATTGAATTAAATTTTTTTTTTTAGATATATATTTTTAAATATCTTCTTATATTCAAAATTAGAATCTTCCTCTGTGGTATTTGGTCGTCTCCTGAAGATAGTTGAATGCACTCCAAGTTTATATTCAGATAATGGTCTACCATTGGAATAATAGTATAATGCAATTGATTTTCTAGAAATATTTTCAGGATGACAAATTTTCTCTGGGTTCCCATGATAAGAGTCAGCAGTTGTACTAAAAATAACCACTCTATTAAAAACTGGAGAAATTTTTTTTATACGATTTTGCATATTTTTATCCCACAATTCTAAATTACCACCAAATTTTACATCCCAATTATGATTTAAGTAAATTAATATATTTAATCTTCTATCTAGCCTAAGTGAGGGATGTTTATTAAAGTCTACATGAACATTTAAATGTCCACCCTCTCTTAGCTCATGAAATCCCCCACCGATAAGGTATGGATCTGGTATTAGTTTTTCTTTTATGTCAGTTACATCATTTAGAAAGTTTAGAAATTGAAACGAATTTAAAAAATTAATCAACTCGTTAGTTTTTTCAGTAAATAAATTAGAATCGTTACAAGAGAATTTTTTTTCTGTTTTTGAGTTAAATCCAATTCCAGTTTTATCTAAATTATCTGGAAAACTATCTAAAATTGTTTGCAAAATATCTTCTTTAAAAAAATTATCAAAAACTATATGTGGAAATGGCTGGGAATTTTTGTAACTGTATTTTAAGTTTTTAATATTTGAAAAATATTTTTGTGGATTTTGAATATACTTTTCCATTATCATTATATTATAATTAATTAGTATTTTTAGTCATTGATAAAATAATTTGGAGAAATTATAAATTTCAACATGGTGGGCCGTGTTGGTTACGCTCCAACTACCCCTGCAATGTCAATGCAGTACTCTACTATTGAGCTAACGGCCCTATATTAACTCTCTAAAAAGCTTTTAAGTTGTTTGGATCTACTAGGGTGTTTTAATTTTCTTAGTGCTTTTGCTTCAATCTGTCTAATTCTTTCTCTTGTAACAGAAAACTGTAGCCCAACTTCTTCTAAAGTGTGGTCAGTGTTCATTCCAACACCAAATCTCATTCTTAAAACTCTTTCTTCCCTAGGAGTTAATGTAGATAGAATTTTAGTTGTTGCTTCTCCAAGGTTTGATTTAATAGCTTGTTCTAAAGGGGCAAGAGCTTTCGTATCTTCTATAAAATCTCCTAAACTACTATCTTCCTCATCACCAACTGGTTTTTCTAATGAGACTGGTTCTTTTGAAATTTTTAAAACTTTTCTGACTTTGTCTAATGGCATTCTTAATTTTTGAGCTAATTCTTCTGGAGTAGCCTCTCGTCCAAACTCACTCAAAATCAATCTTTGAGTTCTAACGATTTTATTAATTGTTTCAATCATATGAACTGGAATTCGAATTGTTCTTGCTTGATCTGCAATTGATCTTGTAATTGCTTGTCTAATCCACCAAGTTGCATAGGTTGAAAACTTATATCCCCTTCTGTATTCAAACTTATCAACAGCTTTCATTAGTCCAATATTTCCCTCTTGGATTAAATCTAAAAACTGAAGACCTCTATTAGTATATTTTTTTGCTATAGAAATAACTAATCTCAAATTAGCTTCTACCATTTCTTTTTTTTGCAATTCGTGACTCTTTTTCACCTTTTTGAACTCTACTTACCAGTTTTTTAAAATCTGTAACAGAAATTCCAAGTCTATGACTGGTTTCAATTAATCTTTCCCTTATGTTTTTAAATGACTCTTTGTTTTTATTAAAAAACTGTTTCCAAATATTATTGGTATCCAAAAATTTTTTTAAATTTGGATTAATTTCATTTCCAATATAAAATTTAATAAATTCATTTCTTGGAATCTTGTGATCCATTGCAAGTCTTAAAAGATTTCCCTCTAAAGAAATAATTTTTTTATTTTCAACATAGTGTTTTTGAACAAGCTCCTCTAAGACAGATGGAGATAATTGAAGAGATTTTATATTTTCTAAAACATCATTTACAATTTTCTGATATCCTTTTTCTTTAGCTGGTGAAAAATTTTTTAAATTTAAGACACAGTCTAATTTTTCTTTTTGGTACTTTATTAATTTTGTATATTCTTTGGTTAAGGTATTAACGGTTTTCAAAACTTTAGGCTTAATCTCAGTTTCCATTGCAGCAAGAGTTGGGTTAAAATCATCATCCTCATCAGAAGAACTCTCTTCCTTATCTGTTTCACCTGCATTTTTTTGTTTAGCACTCGGTCCTGTTGACTCATCTTCCATGTAGTTGGTGTCAATATCAATGATTTCTCTAACTAAAATTTCATCATTTTGTAACTTTTCATTCCATTCAAAAAACTGTTGAGCAGTGATTGGGCTTTGAGAAAGTGCGATTAGCATAACATCCTTTCCTGCCTCAATTCTTTTTGCAATTGCAATTTCACCTTCTCTAGAAAGAAGTTCTACACCACCCATCTCACGCAAATACATTCTGATAGGATCGTCGCTTTTCTCTATTGTTTTACCCTCTTCCTTATTTGAATTTTCTTTTTTTCTTAAAACTTTATAGTCAGATTTTTTTTCAACTAAAGAAACGTTTTCATCTAAAATATGAATGAATGCTTGAGCTAAGTTATCATCTGATAGATTTCTTTTTCCTAGCGATTTACTTAGTTCTTCATAGGTTATGAAACCTCTATGAGTTCCTCGACCCATTAATCTAGCAAATGATTTTGTTATAATTCTTTCCACGGCAATAAGAGTTTGGAAGTCTTATATAATGCCAATTCTGTAAAAATCCATGACTAAATTAGTTGGATTAATTGAGATTCTGCTTTTTTTTCAGCTCTTTTAGCTCATTAAATGTGGTCTCACTCATATCAACTGAGAACTTCGATTCTAATTCTTGGATTCTAAACTCAAGATCGTAATTCATCAAATCTCTTGAAATATCCTCTAACAATTCGATGATTTTTTGATCATCATCTGCTTGATTTTTAAGAATATGTTTAATGGGTGCAAATTTATTTATTTTTTCTAGCAATTGATTGTCTAACTTTAAATCCTCAATTGTAATTTTCTCTCCAGATTTCAGTGTCTGAATTATTAGTTCAAATATTTTTATATTAACTTCGGTAAATAACTTAATATTTTCGATTAAATGTATATTTGCTTGCAACAAATTTAAATTATTCATTACTATATACAATAAAGAGAACTCTTTAAGCTCTACCCCAGTAAGCGATTGACTGTCATTAAAATGCTTCTTGGTTGTTTCTAGTGATTTAGTTTTTTTAACAAAAAATTTTTTCTTATTTTGATTGGAATGTGGTGTTAATTCTGCAATTTTTTCTAGAAAATATTCTAGTACATATTTTTTTATAAAATCATCTTTAATTGTACTTGCAATACTTCTCAATTTTTTTTCAAAAATTGCTAATGAAGAAGGGTTATTTTCTGTTTGTTTTTTATAATGACTAAAAATAAATTGATGAATTGATAACTTGCTTTGTTTAGTAAAATCAATGAAATTAGCCTTACCATTTTTATTTACATAACTGTCGGGGTCTTCCTTGTCTGGTAAAAATAAAAATGAAATATTTTTTTCTGGTTTTAATTCTTTAATAGAGTTCTCAGCAGCTCTTAATGCTGCTTTATAACCACTTTCATCACCATCGAAACATATAATAATGTCATTAAAAAACTGGTTAAGAGTTAAAATTTGTTTATCAGTCAAAGAAGTTCCAAGATTAGCAACTGCATTATCAATCCCGTTTTTGCTTAAACCAACAACATCCATATATCCCTCAACTAAATAGATATGATCTATTTTATTTGAAAGTTTTCGAGCTAAATCTAAATTATATAAATTAGACCCTTTTTTAAAAAAATTTGTTTCAGGGGAATTTATATATTTAGCCAAATAATCTACCTTTTCGATTATTCTCCCCCCTAAAGCTATTGGTTGACCCGAAATATTATTGATTGGAAAAATTAATCTACCTCTAAATCTTTCAACATATATTTTCTTTTTTTCATCTAAGTAAAATAAACCCGTTTCAACTAAACTTTGCTCACTATAATTATCTTTAAATTTCTCAAAGAAATTTGGATTTTTTTCTATGTATCCAATTTTAAATTTTTTAACTTCGTCTTTAGTTAAAGATCTATTTTTTAAATAATCTCTTGCAAAAGAATAGCTCTCATTTTTTAACAATTCATCGTGATAAAAATCTACATACTGGCTAAAAATTGATTGGTACTCTTTCCATTTTTTTTCTCTTTCTTCATCCTGTTTCGAAAACATATAAGGTTGCATTCCAGCTAATTGAGCTAAATGCTTTACTGCCTCTCCAAATTTAAGATTTTGAATTTTCATAACAAAATCAAAAATGTTTCCATGCTCTGAGGTTGCAAAACAATGATAAAATTCTTTTTCATCATTTACCGTAAATGAAGGTGTTTTTTCGTTTTTAAATGGAGACAAGCCAACAAACTCTTTGCCCCTTTTTTTTAAGGAAACAGTTTTTGAGACAACTGTTGATACTTTTAATCTTGTCTTTATTTCATCAAGGTATTCTTTTGGATACTTCATTATTTATTCAATAAGTCTTTAATCACCGGGCCTGCTTTAGCAAAATCAATTTCATCCGAATGAGTTTTCTTCAACTCCCCCATTACTTTACCCATATCTTTTATTGAATTAGCACCCAGTCTAGCAATTAAATCTGCACAGATTTTTTTGGTTTCCTCTTCTCCAAGTTGCTTTGGAAGAAATCCAGTCAAAATATCATATTCATTTTGTTCAACCTCTAGCAAATCATTACGGTTATTTTTTTTGTATATATCAATCGATTCGGCTCTTTGTTTAACCATTTTTTTTAAAAGCTTCTTAATATCTTCATCATCTGTATCTTTTTTATTGGGTCCAGATCGGTTAATTATGTCTAAATCCTTAATGGATGACAATATTAACCTATAGGTTGATATCTTATTTTTATCTTTTAATTTAAGAGCAGTTTTGTATTCGTTTTCGATAGTATCTTTTAAGGACATAATTTTTTTAATCTACTTCAAAGAAATAATTCTTCAAAAGAAAAATTGTTTTTTTACAATTTTATAATACATCTCTGTTGCGATAATAGAGCAATTATTGTATTAACCTTTAACTTATGAGTTGTAATTGATCAAAAAAGCAAAAAAAACAAACTCAAAAAATTCACAAATTAATACAGGCGTTTTAGTTCTTGAAAATAGGAGGGTTTTTAAAGGGATTGGGATTGGCTATCAAGGAGAAGCAACTGGAGAAGTTTGCTTTAATACTTCATTAACTGGTTATCAAGAAATTATTTCAGATCCTTCCTATGCAGGTCAGATTATAAATTTTACATTCCCACATATTGGAAATGTTGGAACAAATAGAGATGATGTTGAGTCTGATAAAATCTGGACAAGAGGAGTCATCTTTAATTCAGAAATAACCTCTCCTTCAAATTATAGAGCACTTTTACATTTAGATGCTTGGCTTAAAAAAAACAAAATTGTAGGGATTACAGGTCTAGATACTAGAAGTTTAACAAACTTTATTAGGGATAAGGGGGCACCTAAGGGGACGATTGCTTACTCAAAAAACGGAAAGTTCAATGTTAGTAAATTAACAAATTCAACAATTAAATGGAGTGGTTTGAAAAATCTTGATCTTGCAGAAACTGTTACAACTCAAAAGAACTATATTTGGAAAGGACTTCAAACTTGGAAAAAAGAAATAGGATTTAAAAAGAATACAAAAAACCTTTTTCATGTAGTTGCAATTGATTATGGAATAAAAAAAAATATTTTGAGATATTTCTCAGATTTCAAATGTAAAGTAACAGTAGTTTCTTGCAAAACTACTGCAGAAAAAATTATAAATCTTAAGCCAAATGGGATATTTTTGTCCAATGGTCCTGGTGATCCAGCGGCGACAGGAAAATATGCAATAGAAATACTAAATAAATTAATCAAAAAAAATTTACCTATATTTGGGATTTGTTTAGGTCATCAAATTTTAGCTTTAGCTTTGGGTGGTAAAACAAAAAAAATGAAGTTGGGCCATAGAGGGGCCAATCATCCTGTTAAAAATTTAGTCCATGATAAAGTTGAAATCACCAGTCAAAATCATGGTTTTGTAGTAGTTGAAGAAACTTTACCTAAAAAAATTGAAGTTACTCATAAGTCTCTTTTTGATAACACCATTGAAGGAATAAGACTTAAAAACAAACCAATATTTTCAGTACAATATCATCCAGAGTCTAACCCTGGACCACAGGATAGTGTCTACCTATTTAAAGAATTTATTAACAATATGAAAAAAGATGCCAAAAAGAAAAGATATTAAAAAAATATTAGTTGTAGGTGCTGGACCTATTATTATCGGTCAAGCATGTGAGTTTGATTACTCAGGTACACAAGCTTGTAAGGCGTTAAAAGATGAAGGTTTTAAGGTAATATTAATTAACTCAAATCCTGCAACCATTATGACTGATCCAGATGTTGCGGACAAAACTTATATCGAGCCCATAACATTAGAGGTTTTAGAAAAAATACTTATCAAAGAAAAACCTGATGCAATTCTTCCCACAATGGGTGGTCAAACTGCGCTCAATCTTGCAATGGAAGCGGAAAAAAAAGGAATTTTAAGAAAATATAAAATTGAACTGATAGGCGCAAATTCTAAAGCAATTGCCAATGCAGAGGATAGGAAAAAATTTAGAAAAAATATGATTGATATTGGTTTAGATTTACCTAAATCTGAGATTGTTAACAATATCAACCAAGCCTCTAAAGTTTTAAAAAAAATTGGTTTACCTGCAATCATAAGACCTGCATTTACACTTGGAGGTCTTGGCGGTGGTATTGCTAAAAATAAAAAAGATTACTTAAAAATAATTAAAAGTGGACTTCACGAGTCTCCAGTTAACCAAGTATTGGTTGAAGAATGCTTGGAGGGCTGGAAAGAATTTGAGATGGAAGTGGTAAGAGATAAAAAAGACAACTGTATTATTATCTGCTCTATTGAAAATGTTGATCCTATGGGAATTCATACTGGTGACTCAGTAACTGTTGCCCCTGCACTAACACTTACTGATAAGGAATACCAAGTTATGAGAAATGCCTCCATTGCCTGTTTAAGAAAAATTGGAGTAGAGACAGGCGGATCCAACGTTCAATTTGCAATCAATCCAAAAAATGGACGAATGGTTGTAATAGAAATGAACCCAAGAGTTTCGAGATCTTCAGCACTTGCATCAAAAGCTACTGGTTTTCCAATTGCAAAAGTTGCAGCTAAACTTGCTGTTGGTTACACGTTGGATGAATTAAAAAATGAAATTACAAAAGTTACCCCAGCATCCTTTGAGCCTAGCATTGATTATGTGGTAACTAAAATTCCAAGATTTACTTTTGAAAAATTTTCAACTTCTCCTGCAATATTAGGTACTTCAATGAAATCCGTTGGAGAAGCAATGGCAATTGGGAGAAATTTTAAAGAGTCGCTTCAAAAAGCATTGGTTTCTCTTGAAACTGGTTTTTCAGGATTAGATAGAGTGGTAGATCTAAATAAAAAGCAAATAGAAAAAAAACTTAAAGAAAATGTTCCAAATAAACTTCTTGTGGTTGCAGAAGCAATACGAAAAAAAATTAATTTAAAAAGAATATTCACATTATCTAAAATAGATCCGTGGTTTTTAGAACAGATTAAAGAAATTGTAGATACTGAGAATATGATCAAAAAGAGAGGATTGCCAAAGAATTTTAGTGAATTTAATAGAATAAAATCAATTGGCTTTTCTGACAAAAAACTTTCTGAATTAACTAAAACCTCAGAAGATATTGTTAGAAGAAAAAGAACAGCACTTAAAATTTTACCAGTTTTCAAAAAAGTTGATACTTGTGCTGCTGAATTTAAATCTTTTACACCTTACATGTATTCAACATATCAACGAAATTTCTCAATTAATTCAGAGTGTGAGGCAGATCCATCTTCAAAGAAAAAAATTATAATTTTAGGAGGCGGTCCTAACAGAATAGGACAAGGTATAGAATTTGACTATTGTTGCTGTCAGGCAAGTTTTTCTTTGAAAGATGCAGGTTTTGAAACAATCATGGTTAATTGTAACCCTGAAACTGTCTCAACTGATTATGACACGAGTAACCGCCTTTATTTTGAACCCCTAAAGGAAGAATACGTCTTTAACATAATTAAAAAAGAGCAAGAAAAAGGAAATCTTGTTGGAATAATTGCGCAGTTTGGTGGGCAAACACCAATAAAACTTGCGAAATTCTTACACGATCACAAACTTCCAATTCTTGGAACACAGTACACTTCTATAGATTTAGCTGAGGACAGAGATCGATTTAGAAATTTATTAAATAAACTTAAATTAAAACAAGCTGAAAGTGGAATTGCAAAAACATTTAAACAAGCAATACAAATTTCTGAAAAAATTGGTTTACCTTTAATGGTGAGACCTTCTTATGTATTGGGTGGAAGGGCAATGGAAATTGTTCATGAAAAAAGCCAACTTAAAAATTTTGTAGAAGAGGCCTTTAAAGCTGCTGAGAAAAATCCAATTTTAATCGACAAATTTATTGATCATGCAATGGAGATTGATGTTGATGCCATCTCAGATGGAAAACAAGTTCATGTTGCAGGGATCATGCAACACATAGAAGAAGCCGGTATTCACTCTGGGGACTCTGCATGTAGTTTGCCACCTGTGTCTATAAAACCATTTTTGATTAAAGAAATTGAAAACCAAACTAAGAAATTAGCATTAGCTTTAAAAGTTAAGGGTTTCATGAATATTCAATACGCAATTAAAAAGGATGAAATTTACGTAATTGAGGTTAATCCTCGAGCAAGTAGAACGGTACCATTTGTATCTAAAGCAAAAGGATTACCCCTTGCAAAAATTGCATCACGTGTAATGGCAGGTGAAAAATTATCAAAATTTAATTTAAGAGATAAATCTAAAGGAATGTATGCAGTTAAAGAAGCTGTGTTCCCTTTTAATAAATTTCCAAATAGTGATCTTCTTCTTGGTCCTGAAATGAAATCAACAGGTGAAGTAATGGGATTTGATAAAAACTTTGGAATGGCTTTTGCAAAAAGCCAAATAGCCTCTGCTAACTCTTTACCTAAAGATGGATTAGCGTTTATCTCTTTAAAAGATAGTCACAAAGATGAAGGAATAGGTTTGGCAAAAGAATTAATTAAATTAAATTTTACACTTTGTGCAACTCGAGGAACAGCTGAATACATTAGAAAATATGGGATGAAATGCAGAATTATTAATAAAGTCAGTAGTGGCTCCCCTCATATTGTTGATGTGTTAGACTCTAAAAAAATTGGTCTAGTTATTAATACTGGTGGCGGAAATACTGAACATAGATTAAATGATGCAATAGCACTAAGAAGAGGAACGCTTAAAAATAAAGTTCCTTATTGCACGAATATGTCAACAGCGCTGGCATGTTTAGAAGCAATCAAGTCACTTAAAACAAAAAAATTAGAAGTTACTTCTTTGCAGGATATTTAAAAAGTTTTTTTGTAACTATAAGATAATAAGCTCGAATTTAAATTATCACCATCATTTTGTGTATGGTAAACACCAAAATTAGACTCCGTATTATTTTGTATATTCTTTAAATTATATCCTAATCCAACAGTTAAAAATGTATCGTTGGTATTATCATCAACAATATTGAAGTTAGAACCAGTAGCTTTAATTTTTGCAATAGAAGTTGTGCCATCTAACTTTTCTTCATAACTTCCATAAATTGAAAAACCAAAACTTTCAGTTTTTGTTTCTGATTTTTTAAAATTTTTATCCAATGCAAAACCAATTTCAGGTTTAATAATTAATAAATCATCATTCTTGAGTGATAGAGCTAAATCTCCTCCTGTTTCATCTAGGTCATCTTGGATTGTGAAGCTAACATTTGCTGAAAATGATGGTGTAAAAATAAAATCATTTTTTAATAAATATAACTTTTTAATATCCGCAGTAATATCAAAACCAAAATCGTATCCTCTACTCTTTAGAGACTGAACTGAACCTTCAGTTATTTCTCTTTTCATGTCTGCTCTGGTGAAAAAAGTACCAACGTTTAATCCTAAAATAAAATTATCATACTCTTGATTTTGATAAATCATCGCATGAAAAGTATTGCTATCGCTTTTTCCAAAACCATCATCAAAATTATTATCTCTTGTGGTAAAACCTAAAGACCAACCCTGCTGAATTTCATCAGTTAAACTATTTTGATTTCCTATTAATATACCCACAGATGTTGCCTCATATCCGACGTCATCGTTAATTTTATCTTGATTAAAATTGTCAGAGAATGTTCTAATAACAAAGGTGTTATCTTTACTCTTGAGAGAGAATAAATCCTTACTTTTAAAAATTTTTGCCATAGATTTAAAATCAAAATTATTGAATGAATAGACCTGAGTTTGATTTTGATCTTCAGAGAAATTTAATTCATTTAATGATAGGGAGGCATAATTATTTTTGGTGAGCGAATTAACACTTGGAGAAGTTAGGGCACTAGAGACTGCTCTTTTAAAACTAGAATGTTTTTGAAAACTTTGACCTGACATCTTTTTAATATTTATACCCTCAATTTGTAAAGCTGCTTTTTTAAGTGCTGTATCTGATAAACTGTCTAGTGCTGATGTTAAATCTGAATTTGTACCATTAGTGTTAATTTGTTCTAAAACTGTTAAAATATTTTTATAAGAATTTTTTGTTATTCTTGCTGTATAACCGGTTCTGTTGTTAGTTACTTCTAGGTCCCAATTACTTCCATTTTCAATAATTCTATACTTGTAACTGTCGTTAAAATTAATCCACGTATTTTCATTTGAGATATTTGATGCACTAATAGCTTGCAGGACTGAAGAATAATTAGTTTTTGAGATAGTTGAATTACTATCTAATCCAAAAGTTAAAGACCCTGTCTCTGAAGAAAAGGTTATTTTCCCAAAATCACTAGTAGAGTTTACTTTAGCTTTATAATTAGTTGGTAACACTCCATTGTATGTCAAAGTATCAGAGCCACCTTGATCGTTTGTAAATGTTGTAATGGTTCCTGTATTATTAATATCATAAGTAGCTCCATTAATTGTACCTGTATTTGTAATGACTACATTAGTTCCTTCATTTAAAATAGCATCGGTGCTGCCATTTTGAGTTAGAGTTCCTGTATTAATTAAAGTGTGTCCATCAGTAGTATCATAATATCTAATTGCTTGTTGTGTTGTACCATTTCCACCTATCGTAAATGTTCCATTATTTGTAACAGTGGTGTTATCGTTTTGAATCATGCCACCAGGGAGGTTATCACGACCTATTACTGTAACTGATGCTCCAATAGAATTGGTAAAACTTTGCCCATTTCCGTTAACCATCCGAAAAGCCTTACTATTTCCTTTTCCACCTGAAACACCATAATTAAGATTTATGGTTCCATTATTTGTAATTTCAGTATTATCACCAGAGTCAAGGAAAGGATTTAAATATTCCTGATTATCTCCTGCACTAGTATTAATAGTTCCATTATTTATCATTTTTACATTGTTAAAACTAATATGATAACCATAAACATTTCTATGCCTAAGAGTTATTGTACCATTGTTTGTAAAAGTAGCATTATCTGCAGCACCAGAAGAGTTTGACCCATTACCTGAATGACCGTAAAAACAGAAAGAGTCTGTTTGATTAATAGTTACATTTCCATTATTTGTTAAAGAATTACAAAATGTTGCTGCTTTGACATTAAATTGAAATGAAAAAAATAATAATAAAGAGAGGATTATTGTTTTAAAAATTTTTGTTTTTTTGTTTAAAAAACTAATTGAATTCATTGTGCTATGGTTTTGTAGCACTAACTAATTATAAATATTTGATTGTGCTCTTAGAAAATATTAATTGTAAAAGGATTTATTTTAATTTTAAAAAAAAAAATTAAAATAATTTAAATTTACTAGTAAATTTAAATAACTAATTTAATCTTTATTAAACTGATTTTAATAAACTGAAAAAACAGCGAAATAAAAATAGTTTTATATCAACTTAAAGTAGTAAAAAAATTTAGACATCAACAACTAGTGTGTCTTTAGAACCACCACCTTGAGAACTATTGACTATTGTGCTTCCTTTTCTAAGTGCAACTCTTGTTAATCCTCCTGTGCTCACATAAGTAGTTTTTCCACTAAGAACAAAAGGTCTTAAATCTAGATGCCTAGGCTCAATATCATTTTCAGTAATTGTTGGTGCTGTTGAGAGTGTTTCAAGTGGTTGTGCAATATATTCTCTTGGATTTTTTTTAATTTTTGCAATTACTTCGTCTCTTTCTTTTTTATCTGCTTTAGGGCCTATCATAATTCCATAACCACCTGAGGCATTAGCAGGTTTAACAACTAACTTAGAGATATTTTCAATTACATAATTTCTCTCATTTTTATTGTGACAAAGGTAAGTTTCTACCTGGTTTAAGATTGGCTGTTCGCCAAGATAATAAACAATCATTTTATTAACATAAGAGTAAACTACTTTGTCATCAGCAACTCCAGTACCTATAGCATTAATTATACCAACGTTTCCTTTGCGCCAGCTCTTAAATAATCCTGGCACGCCTATAAGCGAACCTTTGAAAAATACTTTTGGATCTAAAAAATTATCATCAAGACGTCTGTATATGCAATCAACCTTAAGAGGACCTTTGACAGTCTTCATATAAACAATGTCGTTTTCAACGAATAAATCTTTTCCTTCGACTAAAGCAATACCCATCTGATCAGCCAAGAAAGAGTGTTCAAAATAAGCTGAGTTATATATGCCAGGTGTTAAAACTACCATATGAGGGTTTACAGTTTTTTTTGGAATACATTCAACCATACAATTGAATAGTTTATTTGTGTATTGATGAATTGATGCAACTTTATATCTTGTAAATAATTCAGGAAATACATCTCGCATCACCATCCTGTTTTCGAGCATATAAGATACACCTGAAGGTACTCTTAGATTGTCCTCTAAAACTAAATAATCACCATTAGTATTTCTTATTAAATCAACTCCAGAAATATTTGACCACGCTTTGTGTTTAGGGGAAAACCCTTCACATTCTTTTACATAAAAGGGAGAATTAAAAATAATTTCTCTTGGAATGATTTTGTCTTTGAATATTTTTTTTTGATTATAGACATCATCAATAAATAAATTTAAAGCTTTCACGCGTTGCTTTAAACCTTTTGAGACCTTGTTCCATTGTGTTTTTGGGATTATTCTTGGAATTATATCAAGAGGCCATTTTTTTTCTTCTGCTCTATTATTAGCGGCATATACTCTAAAATTTATTCCTCTTGCACTTATAGTACTCTGACAATTTTTTTCAATTTCTTGAAGTTTTTTTTTACCATATCTCTCTAAAATTGATGAAATTATTGTAGCATGCTTTCGAAGTTTATTATCTTTAGTAAAATAACCATCATATGCATGTGTTGAGTTATAATTTTTCCAGAGCTTTGAGACCATAATAATTTAGTGTTTAATACTTGAATAAAATAAGCAAATGCATATTGGATATATCTGTTATGCTTTTAATTGATTATGAAAAAATGTTATAATTAACTAATTATTAAGATGAGATGACTTACTGCATTGGTATTAAAACAAATGATGGTCTTGTTTTTGCTTCAGACTCAAGAACAAATGCTGGTTTAGATAATGTAAATATTTATTCTAAAATGATGACTCACGACGTAGGTGATCGAACTATTGTAATTGTAACATCAGGAAATTTAGGAACATCTCAAGCAGTTTTTAAATCAATTGAAAAAGATCTAAAAAGTTCATCTGGTATAATGAATTTAAATACTTGCAACGATTTTGAACAAATAGCATCTTATGTTGGTTCACTAAATATTGAACACTCAGCACCTCAAGGAATAAATACTGATAATGTTTTGTTAGGTTCTACTTTTATTGTTGGAGGACAGATAAAAGGCCAACAACATGAATTATATTTAGTTTATCCTCAAGGTAATTATATAAGACCAGCAGATAGTAAGCCTTACCTTGTAATCGGAGAGGTAAAATACGGAAAACCAATTCTTGATAGAGTTATAAAGCCAACTGTTTCAATTGGTGACGCATCACGCTGTGCACTGATTTCGATGGACTCTACATTAAAAAGTGATCTTACTGTTGGACCTCCAATTGATTTTGCAGTTCTTAAAAAAGACGCTGATAATCTATCTACACTTGAATGTTTAAATGTTACAGACGAGAATTATTCAAAGGTCTGTAATCAATGGTCAGAGGGAATTTTTAAAGTTTTTGACTCTTTTCCAAGATTTGATTGGGAAAAATAAAAATTATTCAACTTTCCAATCAGTTTCGAAAGTAACATAATTTACTTGCAAACATCTTCTTTCTTTAAGAATTTTCTTTTTTTCCATTCCATGCCAAGTGTTTGGACCACTGGTAAAAAGATACCCATAATTATTTCTATAAGGCAAAGTTTTAACTTTCTCTAACTTTTCGTTATAAAAATCTGTACCTAAATCCTCAGACTCATTAGTATTATTGACAAATATCAAACCTGACATTAATTTTTCTTTAATATCGCAATGAGGTTTTAACCAAAATCCCTCTCGGTCACAAATTACCTCAACTCTTACATATGAATTTGATAAGTCCCTCCCAATCATTTCAGAAATTGTTTTATGTGTCTCTTTAGATTGCAATTCGTTAATAAATTTAACTAGATGTGGAAACTGTGTAGCATTCTCTTTAGATACAAAACATCTAAATTTTATTGCTTTACCTCCTGAAGCGATCCCTTCCCGAAATTCTGCACTGCCTCCATCAATTGCCCTTGTTCCATCATATGAAAGATTAAGTTCACTCAAATCTGGAATATCTGCTTTAATGATTTCTTCAATTGAACCTTCGCTTAGCGCATCACTATATTCCCAATGATCGAAAGGAATTTCATGTTTTGATGAATTATTTTTTATTGAATTTAAAAATGACATTAGGATTGAATTTTTTGTTTAATAAGTTTTGCCACTCTATTAGTTTCAGCTAGCTTTTCATAGTTCCAAATTTCAACTTCTTCGCCTAAGTTTCTTGTTATATTTAACTCTCTAAATAAATTTCGAAATCTTTGAAATCTTTTATCTTTTTTTTTTGGTAAAATATTTGCAACGTATATGGGCTTACCAGTCAAAGCAGCTTCAGAAATCATTGAGCTAGAGTCGCATGTAACCACTATATTTTCTGATATTGCAAGCGCAGACAAGTATGCTTTTTTATCTACATCCATTATTATTGTATGATTTTCTCCAAAAAATTCCTTAGCGTAATGAATTGTACTTAATGGTGTTCTCATTGAAGGAATAACTACAAGTTGGAAATCGTGTTTTTTTAATAATTTATAAAACATTGAAAAAATATGTTTCATATTTTTTGTTGAATAATCATAATATTTTGTCGGTCCTCCCAAAATTAAGGCCCATACTTTTCTGTTATCTTTTTTAATAAAAGAGTTTAAATATTCTTTATTTTCTGAAATCTCTTCCTCAGTTAAGTAATGAATTGCTCCTTTTGTACTTATAACATTATCTCCTTTTATTGCATCGTGTTCTGGCGCAACAATAAAATCAAAATGCTTAAAGTCGACTTTTGGATCTTGAATATGAATATTAAGAATTTTTTTGTTAGAAATACTTTTTAAGTGAATTGAAGGAATTACACTTTTTCTTCCACACGAAATTATTAAATCAAAATCTGTTTGATCTATTTTTTTATAAACGCTTTGTGAAATTGGAGAGAATCTTGGTGGAATAATTTTCCAAATATTGTTTGTTTCAACCTTGCAGTGAATAAAATCAATTTCAAGTGCTTTAGCCAAACCTTCCACTTGGCTGATCATTCCGTGCATACCTTGTGTTAATAATAAACCTTTTAATTTAGACATTTATCACTATATAGCTTTCATATGAGTCAAAATCCAACTAAACACACAAAAGTGTTAATAATTGGATCCGGTCCTGCTGGATACACTGCTGCAGTTTATGCTGCTCGTGCAATGTTAAATCCTATTCTAGTTTATGGAGCTGAACCTGGTGGACAATTAACAACTACAACTGATGTTGAGAATTATCCAGGATTTGCAGATGTAATCCAAGGTCCTTGGTTAATGGATCAAATGAAAGATCAAGCTAAAGCAGTTGGAACAGAAATGATTGAAGATCACATTGCATCTGTGAATTTGAAATCACAACCTTTTGAAGCAATTGGTGATAGCGGTCAAAAGTATACTGCAGATAGCATAATTATTTCAACAGGTGCTCAAGCCAGATGGTTGAATATCAAATCAGAACAAGAATTTAGAGGCTTTGGAGTATCAGCTTGTGCAACATGTGATGGTTTCTTTTTTAAAAATAAAGAAGTTGCAGTTGTTGGTGGTGGAAATGCTGCTGTTGAAGAAGCAATGTTTCTCACAAAATTTGCATCAAAAGTTAAATTGATTCACAGACGTGATAGTTTGAGAGCTGAGAAAATGCTCCAGAAAAAATTGATGGAAAATAAAAAAATAGAAATTATTTGGGACTCTGTTGTTGAAGACGT
This sequence comes from uncultured Pelagibacteraceae bacterium, assembly GCA_902613855.1. Lineage (GTDB taxonomy): Bacteria > Pseudomonadota > Alphaproteobacteria > Pelagibacterales > Pelagibacteraceae > Pelagibacter. Next base: position 7,006 of record CACMIX010000006.1, on the reverse strand, counting down.
AATCGGAGACAATGAACCTAAAAATGTTAAAGGAATTAAAATTAAAAATGTTAAAACAAACAACGTTGAAGAAATAAAACTTGATGGGGTGTTTATTGCTATTGGTCATGACCCAGCTACCTCTTTGTTCAAAGAGCAATTAGATATGGATAACGAAGGTTATTTAATTACAAAACCAGACTCAACTGAGACTAATGTACCAGGCGTTTATGCTGCTGGAGATGTTAAGGACAAAACATTTAGGCAAGCAGTTACAGCTGCTGGAATGGGATGTATGGCGGCTTTAGAGGCTGAAAAACATCTTTCGCATAATTAAATGTCAGAAAAAGTATTACTCACTGGCATTAGTGGGTTTGTTGCTAAACATGTTGCTATTGAATTACTAAATTCAGGTTACGAAGTTTTAGGTACTGTTAGGAATTCAAATTCAATTGAACAAACAAAAAAAACATTAGAGGAAAATAACGTTTCAACAGACAAGTTATCATTTGTAGAGTTAGATTTATTAAAAGATGAAGGCTGGAATGAAGCTGCTAAAGGCTGCAAATATATCATTCATGTAGCGTCTCCCTTTCCTCTAAAAGTTTCAAATGACAGAGAATCGCTTACCCCAGCTGCAAAAGATGGAACTTTGAGAGTTTTGAATGCAGGAATTAATGCAGGAGTGGAACATTTTGTTAAAACTTCTTCAATAGTATGTATGTTCAGAAAACCAAACAGATCAAATCCTTATACATTTGGTGAGAATGATTGGACTGATTTAGACTGGGATAAAACTACAGATTATTTTGTATCAAAAACTAGAGCTGAAAAAGCTGCATGGGATCTTATGGAAAGTAAGGGTCTTAAAAATAGTCTTACGTGTATCAATCCTGGCTTTGTGTTGGGGGATTTTTTAAATGAAAAAACTTGTACTTCAATGGAGTATGTTAAACAATTGCTTCAGGGAAAATTTCCAGCTGCACCAAAGTTTTCAGTAATGATATCTCACGTAAAAGATATTGCAAAAGCACATGTTCTATCTTTAAAAAATAAAAGTGCTGGTGGTAGAAGGTTGATTGTTGGATCTGAAGTAAGAAGTATTCTTGAATTGTCGCAAATAATGGCAAAAAATATTCCAAGCCATGCAAAAAAACTACCTAAAAGAGAATTGCCGAATTTTATGGTTAAACTTCTAAGTTACGTAGATACAAGTGCAAAAAATATGGTTCCTGATCTAGGTCTCAAAATGCAAACAGACCAAACATACGCAGAGGACATTCTTCAAATGAAATTCATAGCATCTGAAATTGCAGTTGTTGATGCGGCAAAATCAGTAATAAGACTAAATTTAGCGTGAAGTTATTTCAACTATTTCATCAGACTCAAAAATAGTTTTTCCTAAATTTTCGTTTGCAATTTTTATCATAGCTTTTGCAACTTTTTCTGAATTAATTGGTTTCATTTTTTTAAGTGGTCCAAGTAATAAAGGCGACAATAATCTAAAAGTCAAAATACCTATTTTTTCACCTACCCTATTCTCTTTTCTATCTCCCATTAAAAAAGAAGGTCTTAATATTCCCAAATTAGAGAAGTTTAATTTTTTTAATTCTTCTTCAACTAAACCTTTGAATTTTACATAATCTCCTGAACTTTTTGGATTAGCATATATTGATGAGATAAAAATAAAAGAGATTACTGAATTGTTTCTTGCAATTTGCGCTATTTTTTTTGGTATATCAAGCTCTACTTTTTGGTATTCATTTTTGTCAGGTGAATTTTGCTTTGTCGTACCAATACAAAAAAAGCAATCATCTCCTCTAATATCTTCTTTATGATTATCTAAATCATTAAAAGAAGTTTTAATAATTTCAATTTTAGGTTCATTAATAATTATTTCTGAACGTACAAATAACTTTATTTTGTTGTAATTGTCATTTTTTATTAATTGATCAAGAAGATGTCCGCCAATTAACCCCGATGAACCAAAAACAAGGGCTGTTTTCATTAACTTAAACTTTTACAAAAAGAAGATATTTTTTCTAATGCTTTCTTGAGATTATCCATTGAAGTTGCATAAGAAATTCTGAAAAACCCCTCAAGCCCGAATGCAGAACCTTGTACAACAGCAATACCGCTATTCTCTAAAAGAGATTGAACAAAATCTGTGTCTGATTTAATTTCTTTTCCGTTGGTATCTTTTTTGCCCATTAAACCTTTGCAACTTGGAAAAACATAAAAAGCACCATCAGGATTTAAGCACTCTATGCCATCGATATCATTTAGGGCTTTAACGACAAAATCTCTTCTTTCTTGAAATGAGTCTGCTCTTTTTTTAATAAAATCTTGCGTTCCACTTAATGCTTCAACTGATGCGGCTTGACTAATTGACGAAGGATTAGTTGTTGATTGTGACTGGATTTTTGCAATTGCTTTAATAATTTCTTTTGGACCTGCCGCATAGCCTATTCTCCAGCCAGTCATTGAGTAAGCTTTGCTTACACCATTCATTGTAAGCACTCTTTCTTTTAAACTTTCGATTTGAGCAATAGTAAAAAATTTAAATCCTTCATAAGTTACATGTTCATAGATATCATCACTTAAAATATATACATGAGTATGCTTTTCCAGAACTTTTGCGATTTCTCTAATATCTTTTTCTGAATAACATGCTCCAGTTGGATTAGAAGGAGAGTTTAAAATAATCCATTTTGTTTTTGGAGTTATAAATTTTTCTAAATCTGATGGGTTTATTTTAAAACTTTGTTTTTCATCACACTGCATTACAACTGGTTTGCCCCCTGCTAATAAAACGATATCTGGGTAAGAGACCCAATAAGGAGCTGGAACTATAACTTCATCGCCTTCATTTAATGTGGCCATCATGGCATTATAAATGACATGCTTTCCCCCTGCTCCAACAGTAATTTGATCAGCTGTATAATCTAAATTATTTTCTTTTTTAAATTTTTCGACTATTGCTTTTTTTAAAGCTGGAGTTCCATCAACAGCAGTGTACTTAGTATCTCCATCATTTATTGCTTTTATTGCTGCTTGCTTAATATTTTCTGGTGTATCAAAATCTGGTTCACCTGCTCCTAAGCCGATAACGTCTTTTCCTGCAGCTTTTAATTCTCTAGCTTTTTGGGTTACAGCAATAGTGGGCGAAGGTTTAATCTTCTTTAAACTGTCTGATATTATGCTCATTGAAATATAAATAAATTCTACTACCTTGTTTAATATATGGAAAATACATATCAAGATTTAATTACAGATATCCAAAGCAAAAATCCTCAAATCGGTGGAAAACTTGAAGGAGGAAAAAAATTTAAAATTAAATCAGATTTTAAACCTGCAGGTGATCAACCTGAGGCTATAAAAAAATTAGTCAATGGTGCTAACAAGGACCAATTTAATCAAGTTTTACTTGGTGTTACAGGTTCAGGTAAAACTTTTACAATGGCAAAAGTTATTGAGGCAACTAACAGGCCAGCCCTAATTCTTGCTCCAAATAAAACTCTTGCTGCTCAACTTTATGGTGAAATGAAAGCTTTTTTTCCAGATAACGCAGTTGAATATTTTGTTTCTTATTATGACTATTACACTCCAGAAGCATATGTACCAAGATCAGATACATACATAGAAAAAGAAGCTTCAATTAACGAACAAATAGATCGTATGAGGCACTCAGCAACTAGATCTCTTCTAGAGAGAGATGATGTGCTTATAGTTGCGAGTGTTTCTTGTATTTATGGACTGGGTTCTGTTGAGGCCTATAGTAAAATGACTTTAACTCTTCAAAAGAATAATGATTACAACCGTGAAGAATTAATAAAATCTTTAGTAGCTTTACAATATAAACGAAACGATCAAAATTTTTATAGAGGTACTTTTAGAGCGCGAGGGGAATATTTAGAAATTTTTCCATCTCACCTTGAAGATAGGGCTTGGAGATTAAGTTTGTTTGGAGATAAGCTTGAACAAATTGAGGAGTTTGATCCATTAACCGGAGATCAAATAAGAGATCTTAGTTTGGTAAAAGTATATGCAAACAGTCACTACATCACCCCAAAACCAACTATAGAACAAGCGGTCATTAATATTAAAAAAGAATTAGAAATTACTTTAAAAAAACATAGAGCAGAAAATAAATTATTGGAGGCTCAACGCTTAGAAGAAAGAACTAAATTTGATCTTGAGATGATCGAAGCAACGGGATCTTGTGCTGGGATTGAAAATTATTCAAGATTTTTATCAGGAAGAAAACCAGGTGAACCACCCCCTACTCTTTTTGAATATTTTCCTGATAATACACTTATTTTTGTCGATGAGTGCCACGTAACTGTTCCACAACTTAATGGAATGTATAAAGGTGACAGATCCAGAAAAAGCACGTTAGCAGAGTATGGTTTCAGACTTCCGTCCTGCATGGATAATAGACCGTTAAAGTTTGAAGAATGGGACTTAATGAGAACTCAAACTGTATTTGTATCTGCAACTCCTGGTCCCTGGGAGTTGGAACAAACAAAAGGAAAGTACATAGATCAAGTTATCAGACCCACGGGTCTAATAGATCCCCCAGTTGAAATTAGACCTGCAAAAAATCAAGTGGATGATCTAATGCATGAATGCAAAAGAGTTATTGAAAATAATCACAGAGTACTTGTAACAACTTTAACCAAAAAAATGGCAGAAGATTTAACTGAATACCTTCATGAAAATGGTGTTAAAGTTAGGTATCTTCACTCTGACATTGATACTTTGGAAAGAATTGAGATTATGCGTGATCTTAGAATGGGTGTTTTCGATGTTCTTGTTGGAATTAATCTTTTAAGAGAAGGATTAGATATTCCTGAGTGTGCGCTTGTAGGTATATTAGATGCTGATAAAGAAGGATTTCTTAGATCTGAAACATCTTTAATTCAAACAATTGGACGAGCTGCAAGAAATGTTGATGGAAAAGTAATTTTGTATGCTGATAAAGAAACAAAAAGTATAAAAAAAGCAATAGCAGAAACTGACCGAAGAAGACAAATCCAATTAGATTATAATAAAAAACATAAGATAGATGCTAAGTCTGTAAAAAAAGAAATTAGTGATATCCTAGAAAGTGTTTATGAAAAGGATTACGTTAAAATCAGTGATGGATCAAATATTGGTGGAAACTTAAAGAAACACTTAAAAGGTCTAGATAAGAAAATGAAAGAGTCTGCTGCAAACCTTGAATTCGAAGAGGCTGCTAAAATAAGAGATGAAATTAGAAAATTGGAAAGTACTGAACTGGAAATTACTCTTAACCCAAAAATTAGACAGTATGATGTAAAAAATAAGCTTTATCCAAAAGGTAGATCGACAATGGGTATGCCAGGAACTAAGGTCACAAAAAAAAGAGATAAAAAATGGAAGCACGGAAAATAATCATTACGGGTGGAGCTACCAGAATTGGTGCTGCAATTGCAAAACAATTATCTGGCCCTAATAAAGAAATACTAATTCACTTTAATAAATCAAAATCAAAAGCTGAAAAACTCAAAAAAGAATTAGAGATAAATGGTACTAAAGTTTATCTTGTCAAAGGTGATTTGAGCAAAGAAAATGATGTAAGCAAAATTGTTAAATATGCAAAAGCAAAATTAAAATATTTTGATTGTTTGATAAACAATGCCTCACTATTTGAAAATGACAAACTTGATAGTTTTACAACAGATAGCTGGGATAAGCATTTAAAAACTAATTTAAGAGCCCCTGCTCAATTATCAAAAGAATTTGCTAAAAATGTTAAGGGAAAAAACAACAATATAATTAACATAATTGATCAGAGAGTTTTTAAATTAACTCCATACTTTTTTTCATATACCATAAGTAAAACTGGTCTTTATACACTTACAAAAACAAGTGCTATGAGTTTAGCACCCAATATAAGAGTTAACGGAATTGCTCCAGGACCAACCATAAAAAATCAAAGACAAACTGAAAAACATTTTAGAAAACAGTATTTAGCAACACCTTTAAAAAGACAAGTTGATGTTGAACAAATATGTAATGCTGTTGACTTTTTTATCAAAAATATATCTATTACAGGTCAAGTTTTAGCAATTGATAGTGGTCAAAATCTAAATTGGCAAACACCTGATATAATGGGAGGAAAAGAATGAAAAAAATTTATTTAATTATAATTTTTTTACTTGTTACAAATAATCTATTTGCCAATACTTTAGAGTACAAAGGTTTAGAAAAATTATCCAAAAAAAATACTTTCATGGATGATAAAGGTAAACCTTATTCGATTGAAGAAATATCTGATAAAAAAAATTCATTGGTAATAATTTATAATCATGGAAGTATTCAAGATCATAAGCAAGATCCATGTAAAGCAAAACCAACATTTGGATATATTTGGGATGCTTCAGTAGTACCAGCCATCTTAAAATTACATAATAAAAAAATTAATGGATTAGAGGTTAAGATTTATCGAGTATGTTCAGGAGTAAAAGGTATGCCGGTCAAAACTCAAAAAAAATACAGAAAAGAATTAAAATCAAATGGAAAAATTAATTTAGTAGATGAGCATAAAAATATTAAAAGACAAAATATAATTCTAAATGAAGTTGAAAATTTGAAGAGTCTTGGATTTGATAAAATAATATTATCAGGATATTCAGCTGGTGGATGGTCTTCTCTATTTTTACAATCAAGATATCCAGAAAAAATTATAGGAACAATTGCTTTTAACCCTGCATTCGCGGGGCCAAAGAAAGAATGGCAAAAAAAATATCCTGAATGGGGTGCTTTTAGAGAAGATTCAGTAAATAAATTTAATAAAGCAGACACAATAAATGCAGTTGTTTTTGCACATATAGACGACATATTTGAAGATCCTAAAACTTTATCATTTTTTAAAAATTTTAAAAATTTGAATTTTATTGATTATAGTGAATTAAAACCAACCAGCTGTACTTGGGCAGATGTAAATGAAAAAATGACAGCAGATAAAGGACATAATATTCCACAATCAAAATGTTTTACA
>CACMIX010000005.1 GCA_902613855.1 uncultured Pelagibacteraceae bacterium | reverse complement strand
TTTATCTTTTACTACTGAAGAGATTTACAGATTGTTATTTAAAGATAGTAAAAGTATACATTTAGAAAAATTTTTAGATTTTCCAAATTTATTTTCAAATGAAAAATTGTATCAAAAATGGATAGAGTTGATAAAAATAAGAAACATTTGTAATATAAGTATTGAAGAAAAAAGAGCCAATAAAGAAATTGGGTCAAGTTTAGAGGCAGACTTAAATATTCACCTGGATAAAAAATTAGAGGAAATTACTAAAAAAATAGATTTTTCAGAACTTTGTATAACATCAAAAGCTCAAATTTCTTTCAAGGAAAACTTAGAAACAAGTGCGCAAACTACAAAAGCAAAGGGAACAAAGTGTGGCTTGTGTTGGAAAATTAGTGAAAATGCTTGTGACAGAACTCATTGTCCTAAAAACACTTAATGAGCATATTTAGTAATAGTAAAACTTTTTATATTAATTTAATAATTATTATCTCAATTTTTATCTTAGACAGATTAACCAAGCTTTATGTGATTTATTTAGATAAAATAAATAGTAGCCCTGAAATATTTTCATCAAAATTTTTAAATATATATTTAATTTGGAATGAAGGAATAGCTTTTGGTCTTTTCTCATTCAATGAAAATAATTTATATAATTTTTTAACACTATTTATTTTGATCATTATATTTGCGCTTTTGTATATGATTTCTAAAAGTAGTGGCTTTAAAAAATACTCACTATTACTGATTTTTGCAGGAGCCTTAGGCAATGTTTTTGATAGAATAATTTATAAAGCTGTTCCTGACTTCATAGATTTCCATATTGGAAATTTTCATTGGTTTATATTCAATTTAGCTGATGTATTTATTTCTTTGGGAGTAATTTTTATGATAGTATATGAATTATTTTTAAGTAATAAAAAAAATCATGAAAATATTTAAAAAGTTAGTTTTATTGAGTTTTATCTTTATGATTATCTCTTGTGGGTCTCTAAAAGAGGGTTTTAAAAACCAAAAGAAAAATAACACTGACGAATTTTTGGTTGAAAAGAAGTCCCCTTTAATAATGCCACCTGATTATAATGAGCTTCCTAAGCCAAATTCAGTAAATAGTGCAGCAGAAAGTGAAGAGAACTCAATAAAAAGTTTAGTAACAAATGAAGAAAATACTGTTGATAAATCAAATGTTAAAAATTCTGAAAGTAAGGGAATTGAAGAGTCGCTTCTAGAGAAAATTAAAAATAATTAATGCTCACTTCAGGAATTTATTTTAAAAACTTTAAAAAAAATAAAAAAATATATAATTCCCAAATAAAAAAAAATTTTTCTTTATTAATTAATGAAAAAAATTATGTTTTAGACTCACTTAGAAAAAATTATAAAGATAATTTTTCCAGAAAATTAATAAATAAATATAAGAAATATTCTGCTTATAAAGTAATAGGTATGGGTGGCTCTACTTTAGGAACACAAACTATATATCAATTTCTAAAAGATACTGTAAAAAAAGATTTCGTTTTTATTGACAATTTAAGACAGAAAAAATTAAAAATAAAAAATAAAAAAAGTGTAAATTTAGTTGTATCAAAATCAGGAAATACAATCGAAACAGTAGTTAATTCCAATATCTATATTAAAAGAGGAGAAAGGAATATTATTATTACTGAAAATAAAAATAATTATCTTTTGAAACTTGCCAACAAGTTAAAAGCTGAAATTGTTCATCATAATAATTATATAGGAGGTCGATATTCAGTTTTATCTGAGGTTGGGATGTTGCCAGCAGAGTTAATGGGACTAAATCCAAATAAGTTTAGACAATTAAATTTGTTAATTAAAAATAAACACTTTATCAATAACTTAATGTCAGGTGTTAGCTCAACACTTCATTATATTAAAAATAAAAAATATAATTCGATAATATTAAATTACGATGAAAAATCAGAAAATTTATTTAAATGGTATCAACAGCTTGTAGCAGAAAGTCTAGGTAAGAAAAGCAAAGGTTTACTTCCAATAGTTTCTAATATGCCTAAGGATAACCATAGTGTAATGCAGTTATATTTAGATGGATTCAAAAATAATTTTTATACTTTTTTTTACACAAATGAATTAAATTCTGAAAGTCTAAAAAATTCTCAAATATTGACTTTACAAAAATTTTTAAGGGGAAAAAATGTGTCGAATATCATGTATGCACAAAAAATTGCTACAGAAAAAGTTTTTTTTAAAAAAAAATTACCATTTCGAAGCTTTGAAATTAAAAAAAGAAATGAAAAAACTTTAGGAGAATTATTTTGTTTTTTTATTTTAGAAACAATATTGCTTGGAAAACTACTTAATGTAAATCCTTATGATCAGCCTTCAGTTGAGTTAATAAAAAAAGAAACAAGAAAAATCTTAATTTAAATTTATTAAAAAAGAAATTTTTGATATTCCATATTTTTTTTCCTCAACAACTGTAAATTTCTCTGAAAAGTTATCATCATCATTTTTATGCCTATGTATGATAATTACTCCATTGTTATTAAGTATTTCAAAATTTTTTAATTTTAACAAGAATTTGTTTAGGTTTTTATCTTTAAACGGAGGATCTAAGAAAACAATATCAAATTTGTCATTTAATTTTGATAAGACTTTATCACTAAAAATATCATTTTCTAATATTTCATAGTTTTTATCTATTTTTAAATTTAATAAATTTTTTTTTAATATTGGCAAAACACCAGAATAATTTTCAACAAATACTACTTTCTTAGAACCTCTAGACAAACATTCAATGCCGAATGAACCTACGCCAGAAAACAAATCTAATATGTTCGAGTTAAATAGCTGTGTATTGAATTTATTTGAATGTTCAATGATATTAAAGATCGACTCTTTTACTAAATCTTTCAAAGGTCTTGTTTTATTATCTTTAGGCTCAAAAATTTTTTTGCCTTTGAATGAACCTGATATAACTCTCATTAGTCAATAACCTTATAACCAATGTCTTTTCGATAAAATCCACCATCCCATTTTAACTTATTCAAATTATTTATAATTTCATATCTTGCTGATTTAAGATCTTCTGAAAGAGAAACAAAATTTAATACTCGTCCGCCAACAGCATATACTTTATTTTCTTTATATAATGTTCCAGCATGAAATAAATATTCGTCTTTACCTAACGTTATTTTACCAAGATTTTCTATCTGTGCATTTTTTTTGAATGTTCCAGGATACCCCTTTGAACAAACGACAATGCATATACTTTTTTTATTTGTCCATTCAATATCTATTTTTTCCAACCTTTCTTCGCAACTCGCTAAAAAAATGTCAGTAATATCTGTTTTAAGTTTTGGAAGTATTGTTTGACACTCTGGATCACCCATTCTTACATTATATTCAATCAAATAAGGTTCGTTTTTTACAATCATCAGGCCTGTATATAAAAATCCTTTATATTTTGTGCCAAGTTCATCCAAACCTTTTAAGGTCGGTTTAATAATTTTTTCAATAATTTTATTTCTTAAATCTTTGTTAATTAGTCTTGAGGGTGAATATGCTCCCATACCACCAGTATTTTTACCCTTATCACCTTCCAGAACTCTTTTATGATCTTGAGCTGTATCAAAAGTTTTAAATGATTTTCCATCATGAATAGTAAAAAAACTCATTTCTTCCCCTTTTAAAAATTCTTCTATGAGTAAATTTTTTGCTTCACCAAATTTACCATTAAATATTTCTTCAATAGCAATTATTGCTTCATTTTCGTTATTGCAAATATAAACACCTTTACCTGATGCTAAATTGTCTGCTTTTATTACAGTTGGATAATTTGTTGATTGCAAAAATTTTTTTGAGTCTTTTTTATTTTCAAAAATACCAAAGCTGGCTGTTGGAATTTTATATTTTTCACAAATTTGTTTTGTAAAAATCTTAGACCCCTCTAATTGAGAGGCAATTTTATTAGGTCCAAATACTTTTATTTTAAATTTTTCAAGATAATCAACCAATCCCTCTACTAAAGGTTTTTCTGGACCAACAATTATTAGATCAATTTTTTTTTCTAAAATAAAATTTTTTAGGATTTCAAAATTATCTAAATCGATATTTATGTTTTCTGCAATGTCTTTGGTTCCAGCATTTCCAGGAAAACAGAATATTTTATCAATTTTATTAGATTTTTTTACAGTTTGGCAAATGGCGTGTTCTCTACCACCACTTCCTATTATTCCAACTTTCATATAAAACTATATAAACTAAAAATGACAAAAAAATTAGCAAAAATAAAATATTTACCAAATAATTTTGAAATTATTCATCCAGGAGATTATGTGGTGTGTGCTGTATCTGGAAAAAAAATAAATTTAGAGAACTTAACTTATTGGAATGTTGAGTTACAAGAACCATATTATTCATACCAAGAAGCTTTTATTAAAAGAGAAAAGAATAGTACTAAATAATTATTTCCAACGATTGTGAGACCATATCCACTGCTCAGGTTTTTTTAGTATCATTGTCTCAAGAATTTGATTTAATTTTAATGTAATATTCTCAATTGAGTCCTCTTTTGAAAAATTAATAGGATCATTTATTGATATTTTAAAATGTATATCTTTAATTCTTTCAATATAAACTGGCACAACAGGAACATTAAATTTCTTTACTAATTGCCCGGGTATCGTAGTGGTTAAGGCATCCTGATCAAATAAATTGCACAAAACTCCCTCAGAAACTCTCTGGTCTATCATCAAAGCTGTTGAATAATTGTTCTTTTTAAGAGAAATTAATTTCTTAAGTCCTCCAATACCTTTTTTAATTTGATGCTTACAAATAAATTTTTTCCTTATTCTCTCCATAATCCCATTTAAAAAAAAATTATTTAAAGGCCTGTATATAGCTGACAATTTAATGCCAGTTTTTTCCAAATACATTGCCATAAGTTCAAAGTTACTGAAATGTCCCGAAATAAAAATAACCTGTTTGTTAGATTTTTTGATTTCATCTAGGATTTCTTGTCCATCAATTTGAATATTTTGTGAAAGCTTTCCATTTCTAAAATCTTTAATAAACATATATTCGGCTAATACTCTTCCATAATTATTCCACATCAAATTTGTTATATTTTTTAAATTTTCAGAATTTATATTTTTAATACCTCTTTTGATATTTGAATGAATTACTTTTTTTGATCTAAAAAATGGTCCAATTAATTCGAATATCTTGCCACAAAGATTGGAAGATAATCTAGCTCCTAAAAGTTTAAATATTACAAAGCTAATAATAATTAAAATAAATTGTATAAAGTATTTTATTAATTTCATTTTTTTTAAATTATAAATTTTAATAATTTATTTTCGTCTACCATTTTTAACTCAGTTTTTATTATTTTAATTCTATTTTCATAAAAATTAGTTATTCTATGAGAGTCTTTCTCTGTTGTAATTATTTTACAATTTAATTTATTTGCCTCTATTAAAATTTTATTAATATCTTCTTTAGTGTAAGAATAATGATCTGGATATTCTATATCTTTTAATACTTCTAACCCATTTTTTTTTACCATTGAAACAAAAGTTTGATGGTTTCCAATCCCTGAAAATATTAAGTATTTTTCATTTTTTTTAAATTCATTTAAATTAATTGGTTCATAAGTAGCCAAATGAATATTAATTTTAGAATTAAATTTTATTATTTCTCTTTTAAGAAAATCAATATTCTCTAAATTTCCGTTTAAAAATATATGCTCGTAATTCTTTAAATTATTAATATTTTCTCTCAAAGGACCTGAAGGTATTGTCATTCCATTCCCTATCCAATTAATATTGTTAAAACAGACAACTCTTAAATCATAATCAATTGATTTATCTTGAAGTCCATCATCAAAAATAGCAATATCATAGTTTTGATTTTCAGCCTCTTGAATTGCATCAGTTCTTTTAGATGATAAAAAAACTTTACCATTATTTTCAAGAATTTTTTGTTCATCAATTTGATTTTTATAATACTTTTTAACAAAGCATGATTTTATGTTTTTGCTGGTCAGAATTTTGTTTAATTTAATACTAAGAGAAGTTTTGCCAGTACCACCAAGATAAATATTACCTATGCATATAGTTTTAATTTTATATTTTTTTTGATTAGAGTTTTTAATTAAAGAGTTAATCGCACTAATTGTGGAAGCAATTGGGAGAAGTAAATATGCAGTTAAATTAGGTTTCTTATAATCCCAGAACTTAGGTTTTTTTAAATTCATCTGTGATAAAATTATCTATATCTTTTATAGTTTTTTTTAAGATATTTTCCCCAATATTTTTTATTTTATTCCCTATATTTTTATTTTTCTTAAATACTACTGATGCTGCTAATTTTTTAGGGGTACCAACTTTTTGAGAAATTTTAAAAGATTTTAATAATTTATAGACATCTATAAAGTTATGAATGTTAGGACCATGTAATATTTTAGCTCCAAATCTTGCAGCTTCTAATGGATTTTGCCCACCCCTGTAAATAATGGAACCACCCAAAAAAACTGAACAGCTAATTTTATGAAATTTCTTAGTTTCACCAAAAGTATCCACAATATAAATATCAGTATTTTTTAAACTTTTGGGCTTAGAACTATGACAAGAAACTTTTAAATTTAGATTTTCAATTTCAGATATTATATTTTGAGATCTATGAACATGTCTGGGAATAATTATTGTAATTAAATTTTTTATTTTTTTTCTTAATTCAATATGAGCCTTAGCACAAAATAATTCTTCACTTCGATGAGTACTAGATGCAACCCATATTTTTTTTTTTATAAATTCTTTTTTTAATTTATGATTAATTTTGTCTAAATTATCTTCGTGATTCTCTGCAAATTTTAAATTACCTAAATATTTTATTTTGTTTAATTTTAGTTTTTTCAAATAATTTTTAGTCTCTAAATTTTGAGGATATGCGATGGTAATATTCCTAAAAACTTTTATACTTAAATTTGTAAACTTCATCCACCTTTTAAAAGTTTTTTTTGTTAGTCGTGCATTAAGTAAAATTAATGGAATTTTTTTTTTCTTTATGTTTCTAAACATGCCTGGCCAAATTTCAGAATCTACAAAAATAGCTGTACTTGGTTTCCAAAAATTAAGAAATTTATTTGTTAAATATAAATTATCTATTGGATAAAATTGATGAATTGTTTTTTTAAACTTAAACTTTCTAAGAACTTTTGATGAGCTTAAAGTACTTGAAGTAATAAGAATCTGATCAATATATTCTTTTTTCTCATAATTTTTAATAAGTGGCACGATACTTAGTATCTCTCCTACACTTGCACCGTGGAACCAAATTAATTTACCTTTAAGCCTTTTTTTTGAAGGAATACTAAATTTTTCAGTAAATCTTTTTTTATCCTCTTTATTTTTTAAAATTCTAATTATAATTATCAATGGTGATAAAATTAATATTAGAAAAATAATAATTTGATATATAAAAAACATCTTTATTTCTGTATTTGTTTTTCATAAAAACTTTTATATAATTCACAACTATTCATTAGATCATCATGTCTTCCGCTATCAACTATTTTTCCAGCATCAACAACATAAATATTATTTGAATTTAATATTGTTGATAATCTATGTGCTATAACTATTGTAGTTTTATTTTTAGTTAAAATTTTTAATGCATTTTGTATTTTAGTTTCTGTTTCAGAATCTAAAGATGAAGTTGCTTCATCTAAAAGTATTATTGAACTTTTTTTCATCATAGCTCTTGCTATAGATAGTCTTTGTTTCTCTCCACCTGATAATCTCACACCATTTTCACCTATCAATGTCTCATATTTATTTGGAAGATTGTTTATAAATTCTTCACAGTAGGAAAGCTTTGCCACTTCATATAACTCTTCATCTGTCGCATTTTCATTTGCATATTTAATGTTGTTTTTAATAGTATCATCAAACAAAGTGGTTTCTTGGCTAACCATTGAGATCTGCTCTCTTAGAGATTTAATTTTAATTTCATGTATAGATTGATCATCAATTAAAATGTTTCCTGATTGTAAGTCATAAAATCTTGGAATTAAGTTCATTATTGTTGATTTTCCAGAACCACTATGACCAACCAGAGACGTCATTTTCCCTCCTTCGAACTCCAAATTTACAGAGTTAAGTGTATTCTCATCCTTAATTTCATATGCAAAGTTTACGTCCTTAAATTTTATATTTGAATTTTCTATTTTGATGAGTTTAGCATTAGGTATGTCTTTGATTTTATTTTCCTGATCAATAATAGGTAAAATTCTAGATGCTGCAGATAGACCCTGATTTAAAACCATATTTAAAGTAGATAGAGATCTGACTGGCTGATAGGCTAACATCATTGCAGCCAAGAAAGAGAAAAAATTATTAATATCAAGCTCTCCTTTGGACATTAATATCCCAGAATAGTAGATTAAAATTGCAATCATTATTCCTGTCAAAGTTTCCATTATTGGAGACATTCTTACAAAAACGGTTTGTATCTTTTGATTTTTTTCTTTTAAATCTGATAAATATTGATCTGCCCTGTTCTTTTCATATTCTTCTTTTTGAAAAATTTTCATTAACTTGTGATTTTTGAACAATTCAACTAAATATGATGATAAGAAGCCAGATTTCTGCTGGGCCTCGGTTGTCACTTTGTTTACTCTCTTACCCAAAGTTTTCGCAGAAATACTTGCTAGTGGGATCATAATTATTGAAATCAAAGCTAATTTCCAATTTTGCAAAAACATAACAATTAATAAACCAAATAAAGTTAAAGAATCTTTAAATAATGTCAAAATCGCATTACTTAAAAGATGAGTAATGTGCGTTACGTCATAAGTTATGTTTGAAATAAACTTACCAGAATGGTTTTTATCAATTATTTGTGTATCTGTTCCAACCAAATTGTTTAACATATCGAATTGTAGTCTTTTTTTAATCGACTCTCCGACACCAATCATTGTTGCTTTAGCAAAGTATAAAGATAGACCTTTTGTTGTAAAAGCTATTATAATCATCAAGGGTATAAAAATTATAAGAGATTGATCTTTATCAATAAAAAGTTTTTTGATCGCAGGATCTAAAAGCCATGCTATAGAAGAAGTACTACCTGCAACCAGAATTGAAAAAAAAGCTGATAAAATAATTTTGTCTAAATATTTTTTTGAATAATCTTTATACAACCTTTTATAAATTTCTTTACTCTTCATTAAAGATTTTTAACTATTAGGATATTTAAAAAAATAATAAGACCAAAAAAATTGTTACTTTTAAAAGCCTTTAAACAACTCTTAGGATCATTTAAATTGAAAATTTTTATTTGATAAAAAAATAAATGAACGAATGGAATTATACAGAGCAAATAATAGCTAAAATGAAATTTCATTTTGTAACCTCCCAGCATAATGAAAGAAATTAAAAAAAAATAACATATAAATAAAAATTTTTTAGCTTTACCTTTAAATTTTATAGAGGTTGATTTTAATCCTATTATTTCGTCATCTTTGATGTCTTGATATCCATAAATTGTGTCATAGCCCAGTGTCCAAAATATGGCCCCCAAATAGAACAGTATTGGTACTAAGTCTATATCACCTTTTATTGCCGTCCAACCTAACACTAATCCGTAATTAAACGTAATTCCTAGAAATAATTGTGGCCAATAGGTGAACCTTTTCATTAATGGATAAGTGAAAGCAAGCGGCATAGATCCAAGAGCAAGAATTATAGTGAAAAAATTAAAATTTAGTAAAACTAAAAGTGCAAAAAAACAGAGTATTAATGCATAGAATATAGCAAGTTTTATTGGAACATTACCTGAAGCAATCGGACGACTTTTTGTTCGAAAAACTTTTGCATCAAATTCTTTATCCAAGATGTCGTTCACTATACACCCTGCTGATCTCATAAATACTGACCCTAAAAAAAAGAGAATTAAATAAAAAAAATAATTATTTAAATTTGAAGAAAAATCGTATGCTAAAGTTAATCCCCAAGCACATGGCCAAAACAAAAGCATAAAACCAATTGGTTTTTTTAATCGTATAAGCTCAATAAATAAGTTTAATTGGTTCATAATTTACTTGTAAATAACAAAGGCTAGTTTCATAATCAAATTGATTCGTATGAATATAGATTACACCGTTACCGCACTAATGTTTCCCGCAATACCATTATTAATGGGTGTTTACAGTAACAGGTTTCACACGTTGAGCGCTTTAATAAGAAAAATTCATGATGCTCACGTTTTTGAAAAACACACTCCACCAGAATGGAAAGCCCAGTTTATTAATCTCAATAAAAGAATTAGTCTTTTAAAATTTTCAATGGTGTTCGCTGCCTTTGGCTTTTTATTTAATATGTTAACTGTTTTTGGACTTTATTTAAGTGAAATTTTTATCGCCAGAATTATTTTTGGATCATGTTGCTTATCAATGATTATATCTATAATCTTTTTTATAGTTGAAATTCAAGTCTCCACTAATGCTCTAAAACTTCACATGTCAGATATGGATATTTATGAATAAAGCATTTCTTATTTAAGGCTTTATAACAGCTGGACCAGTTAACAATCTACCTTCTAAATCTTCGTGAGCTTGTTTAACTTCATCAAGAGAATATTTTTTTGAAATTTCTATTTTAAATTTACCAGATAAAACAGCATCAAAAACTTTTTTTGCTGATTCTAATAATTCTTCTCTCTTAATAGTGTAATGAGCAATGGAAGGTCGTGTAAAAAATAAACCTTTAGCATTAATATGTTTTTTTACATCAATAGTATCGACATAACCCGAAGCATTTCCAAAAGCTACCATCATCCCTCTAATTTTAAGCACTTCAATTGAACCTTCAAAAGTTTTTAAACCTACACCATCATACACAACGTCAATTCCATTTTTTCCAACAATTTTTTCTACTTCTTCCACAAAGTTTTTATCAGTGTAGTTTATCACGTGATGACAGCCATTTTTCTTTGCAATTTCCTCTTTTTCTTTAGAGCCAACAGTGCCAATGATTTCTGCACCAATTGAATTAGCCCATGGACATAAAATTTGAGCGAGCGCTCCAGCTGCCGCATGATAAAGAACTTTGTCTCCCTTTTTTAAAGGATAAGCTCTATGTAATAAATATTCTGCAGTAATTCCTTTTAATGTGACGCATGAAGCAACTTCATCTGAAACTCCATCTGGAACTGGAACTAGTTTATTTTCTGGCATAATATGTTTTTCTGAATAAGCACCAATAGGCATAGAAGCATGAGAAACTCTATCTCCAACTTTAAACAAAGTAGAATCAGGGCCAACTTCTTCGATAACACCACATGCTTCGAGGCCAATTCCGCTTGGAAGTGGAATAGGATAGAGCCCAGTTCGGTGATAAGTATCTATATAATTTATTCCAATAGATAAGTTTTTAATTAAAACTTCATTAGATTGAGGTTTGCCAATTTCAATGTTTTCAACTTTCAATACATCAGGACTTCCAAATTTTTCTATTTTTACAGCTTTCATAATTTATTTTACAAATGTACCACTATGATAGTCCTGAACTGCTTGCAAGATTTCTGCTTTAGTATTCATTACAAATGGACCACCTCTTGCTATTTCCTCATTAATAGGCTTGCCAGAAACCACCAAGAATTTAGCATTTGATTTAGCTTTCACTATTAAATCTTCACCTCGAGTTAAGAGTATTAAAGTACTATCTTTAACATCATCGTGCTTATTTTTTCCAATTTCAATTTCACCATTTATTAAATAAATAAAAGTGTTATGAGTTGAAGGTAATTTATATCTAAATAATTTATCTTTGGTCAGCTCAACATCAAAATAGATTGGCTCAACATTATGACCATTAACAGGGCCTTCAGCATTTTCAAAATTTCCAGCTATAACTTTAACCTGTTTCTCTTTATCTTTATGAACACTCATTTTATCTGCATCTATGTAAATATATTCAGGCTTACTCATCTTTAATTTAGCAGGCATATTAATCCATAATTGAAATCCATGAAGTTTGCCCTCTTTCATTGCGGGCATTTCAGAATGAATTATTCCACTTCCAGTTTTCATCCACTGAACATCTCCTGCCGTCATTCTTCCTTCACCCCCGGTGCTATCTTTATGCTCGAAATCTCCAGCTAACATATAGGTTACTGTTTCAATTCCTCGATGAGGATGAGGTGGAAAACCAGCAATGTAATCCTCACTATTCTCTGATCCAAACTCATCTAACATCAAAAATGGATCAAAATAATTTGGTTCTACACCAATACTTCTTTTTAATTTAACTCCCGCACCATCAGATGCAAGGATAGGGTCAATAATTTTACTGATTTCAATGTTTTTCATTTTAACGATATAAGAATTTATTAGAGTATATCAAGTAACTCTCCAAGTTGTTTAGTTTGATATTTAGGTGAATAGTCAAGTTTATCAAAAATATTATTATTTCTATTTACCCAAATAGAATTGTATCCATAATTTCCACCACCTGATACGTCCCAAGTGTTGGCACTTAAAAAAGCAACTTCATTTTTTTGAATATTATATTTTTTAATTGGTATATCGTAAACTTTAGAGTCTGGTTTATAAATACCAACTTCTTCTATTGAAAAAAGATCATCAAATAAATTATCTAAATTGTTGCTTTTAACTAATTGATTAAGAAGGGTAGGTGTACCATTTGAAAGAATAGCAAGTTTTAAATCTTTTTTTTTAAGTGATTTTAAAACTTCAGGCACTTCCTTAAATGGTGAAAGAATTTTATAAAGATCTAATAATTCATTTCTCAATGAAGAATCTATTTCATAAGCTTTCATAGATTTATCTAAACTATCTTCAGTTACTTGCCAAAAATCTTTATGTCTTTTCATTAAACTTCTAAGCCAAGTATATTCTAGCTGAGTAGTTCTCCAGTAATTTGCAAAACCTTCCCACTTATCACCAATTTTATCTTTGCATTTCTCAGCAGCTGAATTCACATCAAATAAAGTTCCATATGCATCAAAAATTATTGCTTTAATATTTTTCATAAACTAATTTATCTATATGAGTAACATTAGATTATTTTTTCCAGAAAGTTTATCACTTAATTTAACTGCCACACTTGATAAATCACAATCTCATTATGTAAGTAAGGTTATGAGAATTAAAGAAAATGAAGTTTTCTCTTTATTTAATATTAGTGGTGAGTGGGAGGCAAAAATTTTAGGTATTTCAAAAAATATTGTTGAGTTTAATGTTACAAAACAATTAAGACAAAAAGAGAATTTTAAACAGCTATGGTTAGCTTTTTCACCTATCAAATCTAATTACTTTAATTTCATGATCCAGAAAGCAACTGAGTTAGGAGTTACAAAGTTTTTGCCTATTATTTTTGATCGAACAATTGTTAGGAAAATAAATAAAGAAAGATTAGAAAAAGTTATTATAGAAGCAGCCGAACAATCGAATAGAATTCAGATTCCTAATATTGAAGACCCGCAAAATCTTAGAGATTTTCTGGATAAGAGTGATGTCGATTTGATTTTTACAGATCTTAATTCAAAAAATAATAAAGTAGATTTAAAAAAACTTACTAGCAAGCCAACCTGTATCGTTGTAGGTCCTGAAGGAGACTTTTCTGAGAGTGAAAGAGACGAGATTCTCTCATACAAAGGTGTTCAGGCTATAAAAATTAATGAAAACATCCTAAGATCTGAAACAGCTGTAATTTCTGCCATATCGATCATAAATTACGCCATTAATTGATATTTTGTCGCGAAAAGTAAAGTGTAATTTTTCTAAAGAGGATTTATATAGTGTTTAAAAATGAATAAATTTTTATTTATAATCTTAGCAGTTTTAACAACTTCTCATGCGTTAGCTGATCAACCAAAAGATTGGCAATTAGGTTTTCAAAATGCAGCATCTGAAACGATGAGAGATATTGTAAATTTTCATGACAACCTTTTACTTCCAATAATTATTGCAATAAGTGTATTTGTTTTATTCTTAATGGTTTATGCTTGTATAAGATTTAGAGCCTCAGCAAATCCAGTTCCTTCAAAAAGAACTCATAATGTTGCAGTTGAAGTTTTATGGACATTAATTCCATGTTTAATTTTAATTGTCATGGCTGTACCTTCATTTAAAATTTTATATAAACAAGATACTATTCCAAAAGCAGAAGTTACAGTTAAGGCAGTTGGGTATCAGTGGTATTGGGGTTATGAATATCCAGATGAAAATATAATTTTCGAGTCATACATGATTGAAGATAAAGATTTAAAAGAGAATCAACCTAGATTATTAGCAGTTGATAATGAACTTGTAGTGCCGGTAAATAAAGTAGTTAAGGTACTAATTACTGCAAACGATGTATTACATGCTTGGGCTTTGCCAGCTTTCGGAGTAAAAAGAGATGCTGTACCTGGAAGAATTAATGAAACTTGGTTTAAAGCTGAAAAAGTTGGAACTTATTATGGTCAGTGTTCTGAGTTGTGTGGAATAAAGCATGCATTCATGCCTATAACAGTAAGAGTTGTTTCAGAAGAAGAGTACAATGAGTGGCTAATGGATGCTAAAGTAAAATTTGCAAAAGAATTAATAGAAGAAGACGAATTTAAAAAACTAGCGAGTAAATAATTATGTATACACAGACAGCATCACACGACGATCATACACCTACTGGGTGGAAGCGTTGGGCTTATTCAACAAACCACAAAGATATTGGTACAATGTATTTGATATTTGCAATTATTGCAGGTGTAATCGGAACAGCATTTTCTGTTTTAATGAGAATGGAGTTGATGCATCCAGGGGATGGAATTTTGGGAGGAAATTATCATTTATATAACGTTTTAGTAACTGGTCATGGTTTGATTATGATTTTTTTCATGGTGATGCCAGCTATGATTGGTGGTTTTGGTAATTGGTTTGTACCGATTATGATTGGTGCTCCGGATATGGCATTTCCAAGAATGAATAATATTTCATTTTGGTTATTACCTACATCATTTATTTTGTTAATTATGTCTATTTTTATGGATGGACCTCCAGGTCAAACAGGAGTTGGAGGTGGTTGGACTATTTATCCTCCTTTATCATCTTCTGCTGGACAACCAGGTCCTGCAATGGATTTTGCAATCTTAAGTTTACACTTAGCGGGTGCTTCATCAATTTTAGGAGCAGTAAATTTTATTACAACTATTTTAAACATGAGAACTCCGGGCATGACTTTACATAAAATGCCTTTGTTTGCTTGGTCAATTCTGGTTACAGCGTTTTTATTATTGTTGTCTTTACCTGTTTTAGCTGGAGCAATTACAATGCTTCTAACTGATCGAAATTTTGGAACAGCTTTTTTTGATGCACAAACTGGTGGAGACCCAGTTTTATTCCAACATTTATTTTGGTTTTTTGGTCATCCCGAAGTCTATATTTTAATTTTGCCTGGTTTTGGAATGATAAGTCATATTGTTTCAACATTTTCTAAAAAACCTGTATTTGGATATTTGGGAATGGCTTATGCAATGGTTGCAATTGGAATTGTTGGTTTTGTTGTATGGGCTCACCATATGTACACAGTTGGTTTAAGTACTGACACAAAAGCATACTTTTTAGCAGCAACAATGATTATTGCGGTTCCTACAGGAATCAAAATATTTTCATGGATTGCAACTATGTGGGGTGGATCTATCTCATTTAAAACACCAATGGTATGGGCATTAGGTTTTATATTTTTATTTACAGTAGGTGGAGTTACAGGAGTTGTCTTAGCTAATGCAGGTGTTGATACAGCAATGCATGATACTTATTATGTTGTTGCACACTTTCACTATGTTTTATCTTTAGGGGCAGTGTTTGCAATATTTGCAGGTTTTTATTATTGGTTTGGAAAGATGTCTGGATATGAATATTCAGAATGGATGGGTCAATTACATTTCTGGTTAACTTTTATTGGTGTCAATTTAGTATTCTTCCCTCAGCACTTTTTAGGTCTTGCTGGAATGCCAAGAAGATACGCTGACTACCCTGATGCTTTTGCAGGATGGAATTATATATCATCGATAGGATCATATATTTCAGTTCTAGGATTAGTGGTATTTTTTGCTAATTTAATTTATGCATTTTCAAAGAAAAAAGCTGCAGCCCAAAACCCTTGGGGAGAAGGAGCTACTACTTTAGAGTGGACTGTACCATCACCACCGAATTTTCATACTTTTGAGGAATTGCCGAAATTTGAAGATGATGAAAGCGTTGAAAAATCTATAAGTTAATTTGTTAACCTAGATTTTTTAAACAGAAAATTAATGATTAAGTCTAAATTAAAAAATAGAAATTTAAGTCAGGAAGACGTATTTAATTTATCCGAATTATTTAAACTAATGAAGCCAAGAGTAATGTCATTAGTTATCTTTACTTGTGCTGTCGGATTGTTAATGGCGCCAAATATAGTACCCACAAAAGATGCAATTATTGGTATAATTTTAGTTTCAATAGGTGCAGGCGCAGCAGGTGCACTTAATATGTGGTACGAGTCTGATTTAGATGCATTAATGTCTAGAACTTGTTTAAGGCCAATTCCAACTGGAAAAGTAAACAAAAATCAGGCACTGGTCTTTGGTATTACGTTATCAATATTTTCTGTAATAGCGTTGGATTATTTTGCGAATAGAATGTCAGCTGGTTTATTGCTATCTACGATTTTATTTTATGTTTTTGTCTACACAATCTGGCTTAAAAGAAAAACTCCCCAAAACATAGTGATAGGAGGTGCTGCGGGTGCTTTACCACCAGTAATTGGTTGGACAATTGCTACTAATTCACTTTCATTGGAGCCTATAACATTTTTTTTAATAATTTTCTTTTGGACTCCATCTCATTTCTGGGCTTTAAGCCTATATAAATCTGAGGATTATAAGATAGCAAAAATACCAATGCTACCATTAACCAATGGAGTTGAGAGTACAAAATTAAATATATTAATTTATTCATTATTGATGTTACCAGTGATTGTCTTGCCTTACGCTATTGGTTTTGTTAGTCTGGTTTTTTTAATACCATCTCTAGTTTTAACACTTTACTATAACTTTCTATGTTTCGAACTTTACAAATTTAAAAAAAATAAATTTGATTCAAAAAAAGCAAAAACTATTTTTGGATATTCAATTTTATATTTATTTCTGATATTTGTTCTTTTTTTGATTGATAAAATTTTATGATGACACCTGATAAAAAAACTAAAAAAAAAAATATTTTAACTGCTGTAGCAATTTTAGCTTTTATGGTTTTCTTGTTTGTGTTTACTTTATATAACGTTGGAGTTTTTGATAGACAGATATGATGAAGAAAAAAACTTTAACTCCTATACTACTTGCTGGAATATTCTGCTTAATGCTTGGCATGTCTTTCGCCGCTGTACCACTTTATGATTTATTTTGTAGAGTAACTGGTTTTGGGGGAACAACTCAAGTTTCTAAAGAACCACCAAAAATGGTTTTAGATAAAATCGTAAGTGTTAGATTTGATACTAATGTTAATAATCTTACCTGGGATTTTAAAGCAAAATCTAATGTAATGGATGTTAAAGTAGGTCAAGTTAACAAAATAGAATTTGAAGTAGAAAATTACGGTGATGACACCACTTATGGAGTTGCTAGCTTTAATGTTTCACCTTCAAGTTTTGGAAAATATTATAGTAAATTAGGTTGTTTTTGTTTTGAAAAACAGGAGCTCAAAGCTGGAGAAAAAGCAACTTATGTTATGACTTTTTATTTAGATCCAGAACTTGTAAATGATCCAACAGTAAAAAATTTACAGGATGTAACTATGTCGTATACTTTTTTCTCGACAGAATACTATAAACAATCATAATCACAAAAAATGTCAGCTGAAAAAAAACACGACTATCACTTAGTAGACCCAAGCCCTTGGCCTATTTACGTATCTTTTTCATGCTTAGTATTAGCCATAGGTACAATTTTTTATATGCATAACGATGTTTCCTGGGGAATGTATCTTGGGTTAGCACTAGTTATTTATGGAGCCTATATGTGGTTCAGAGATGTTGTGATTGAAGCAGAACATCAAGGTCATCATACCCCTGTAGTGCAAATTCATCACCGATATGGAATGACATTATTTATTGCATCAGAAGTGATGTTCTTTGTAGCTTGGTTCTGGGCATATTTTGATATCAGTTTATTTCCAAATGAGTTTGTTGGAAATGTTTGGCCTCCTAAAGATATTGAAACATTTGATCCATGGGACATCCCTCTAATTAATACTTTAGTACTATTGTTATCTGGAACTACAGTTACTTGGTCTCATCATTCATTGTTAGAAGGTGATAGAAAAGGATTTATTCAAGGGTTAACAGCAACAGTTGTTCTTGGTTTCTTTTTCACCTTATTACAAGCATACGAATATCACCACGCTACTTTTGATTATTCAGGTCACATTTATGGAGCAGTTTTTTATATGGCTACGGGTTTCCACGGATTTCACGTAATAGTTGGAACAATATTTTTAGCTGTTTGTTTATGGCGAGGAAAATTAGGTCACTTTACTAAAGACCATCATTTTGGATTTGAAGCAGCAGCTTGGTACTGGCATTTTGTTGATGTAGTTTGGTTATTCTTATTTGCTGCCATTTATATTTGGGGAAGTTAATTTACAACTCTTGAAGAATAAATTTTTATTTTCAGTATTTGTTTGGTTTATAATTCTTGTTCTTCTTTTATTAGGTTTTTGGCAAATTTATAGACTAAATTGGAAGCTAGATTTAATAAATCAAATTGAAAATTCTTTAAAAAATGATCCTGTAGAATTAACTCAAACTAATAAAAAAAACTATTTAAGAATAAAAACGTCAGGTCAAATTGATTTTGATAATCAAATTTACTTATATAATTTGAATGAAAAAGGAAAACCTGGGTTTGAAGTAGTAAACCCAATATTGATTGAAAATGAAAACTTTTTAATTAACAGAGGCTGGATACCTTTTGATAAAAAAGATCTACCAGAAATCAATCAAATAAATCAAAATGAAATACTTGGAACTTTGATGTTACAATCTAAGTCAAGTATGTTTAAGCCCCAAAATGAAATTAAAAAAAATTATTGGTTCACCCTTGATAGAGATGACATTTTTAATCAGACTGGAAGAAAATTTTCTAATTATATTATTTATTTAAATGGAAACTATAAAATTCCAAAACCAAGAGTGATCAATGCAAAAATTTCAAACAATCATAAAAAGTACGCAATTACTTGGTTTTCAATGGCGATTTCAATCCTTTTAATATATCTATATTTTAGAAAAAAAAATTATTAGATGAAGTATATAAGCACAAGAGACAAATCAAAAAATTTTGAATTTAAAGATGTTTTTATTAAAGGCCTTGCTGATGATGGTGGTCTTTTTATACCAGAGACTTTACACAAATATTCAGAGTCTGAAATAAGTGATTTTAAAAAACTAAGTTATTCAGATTTAGCAAAAAAAATTATTCATCCATTTATAGGTAATTTTACTTCAGAGGGTGAGTTAAGTAAAATAATAGAAAAATCCTACTCAGTTTTCAGAAAAGATAATGTTATTGATCTTATTAAAGTAGGTGACCGCTCTGTGCTTGAATTGTTTCATGGTCCAACCTTAGCTTTTAAAGATGTAGCAATGCAACTCTTGGGTAATTTTTATGAATATTATTTGAATAACGAAAATGAAAAGATAAATATTGTAGTTGCCACATCAGGAGACACTGGTGCAGCTGCCATTGATGCAATTAAAGGGAAAAAGAATTTAAATATCTTTGTTCTTCACCCGCATAATCGTATTTCACCAGTCCAAAGAAAATTAATGACAACTGGAAAAGATGAGAATGTATTCAATATTGCTGTAAAAGGTAACTTCGATGATTGTCAAAATTTAGTTAAATCCATGTTTTCAGATAAAGAATTTTCTAATCAGATAAACATGTCTGGTGTTAATTCAATTAATTGGGCCCGGATTATTGCGCAAAGTGTATATTACTTTTATTGTTATTTTTTAGCTGAGGATGACAATCAGCCAATAAATTTTTCAGTACCAACTGGAAATTTTGGAGATGTATATGCAGGTTATTTGGCAAAGAAGTTGGGTCTTCCAATTAATAAATTAATAGTAGCCACAAATCAAAACGACATTTTACATAGAGCTATTTCAAAAGGTAAATATGAGGCTGAAAATGTCTCTGAAACTATTTCGCCAAGTATGGACATTCAAATTGCAAGTAATTTTGAGCGACTAATTTATGATTTAAATAGTCATGATAGTTCACAAACTTTAGATGATATGAAAAATATTAAACAGAATGGTAAATATACAATCGACGATGAGAAATTAAAAAAAATTAATCAAGATTTTTTATCGGCAAGAATGAGTGAGCAGGAAACGCTAGATGTAATAAAAAGTATCTATGAAAAATTTAATATGGTTTTAGATCCACATACAGCAATAGGTTATGGTGCCTTTGATAAACATAAATTAAAAGGTAATAATATTGTTCTTGCAACTGCTCATCCATGTAAATTTCCAGATGCAATTTTAAAGGCAATAAATTTGAAATCTGATTTACCAGAGGAACTCAAGTTTATTTTGGAAGAGAAAGAAAATTATGGTATAATTGAAAATAATCTCAAAGAAATTAAACAATATATTTTAGGAAAAATTAAATGAAGATTAAAGAAGGAGATAAAATTCCAAATTCAGAATTTTATTATTTAGACGAAAGTGGTGCTCCAAAAAAAATATCTACATCTGAGTTGTTTAATAATAATAAAACAATAGTTATTGGGGTCCCTGGAGCTTTTACTAAAGTTTGTTCAGCTAAACATTTGCCAGGTTATGTAAATAATTTTGAAGATGCCAAAAAAAAGGGGATTACCAAAATTATTTGTGTTTCAGTAAATGATCCAAATGTAATGAAAGCTTGGGGTGACAGTCAAAATGTAGAAAACAAAATTTTCATGGCAGCAGATCCATACTGTAAATTTACCAAATCAATTGGTGCAGATATTGATAGATTTGACAGAGGTCAAGGAACGCGATCAGCAAGATATACTATGCTAGTTGAAAATAATATCGCAACTAAGATAAAAGCTGAGGAAGATACAGCGACCTGTGAGATGTCAGCTGCAGAAAATTTTTTAGATTCAATTTAAATTAGCTGCTTTTTTAGCCAACATATCCACTTCTTCATTTAAAGGGTCTCCCGCATGTGCTTTAACCCAATTCCATTTTACACTTAAGGATTGGTTTAATTTATGTAATTCAAGCCATAAATCTTTGTTTTTAACATCCTCTTTTTTTGATGTTTTCCAGTTATTTAATACCCAAGTATTAATCCACTCAGTTATTCCATTTTTTACATATTTTGAATCCGTAAATATCTCTATTGGATCTTTTGAGTTTATATTTTTTAAAGCATTAATAGGAGCCATAAGTTCCATTCTGTTATTTGTTGTATTTTTTTCATTACCACTTATTTTTGTAATTTCCCCATTCATGTTAATTATTGCTGCCCATCCACCATTTCCAGGATTTGACATGCAGGAACCATCTGTATAAATTTTTATCATCTGGGTAAATAATCTTCATAATAATTTAAGCTATTATGAGTAAGTAGTTTTTGATAATACTCGTTAGGATTTTTTATTTTTATCAAAGCTGTTTTAGGAGTGTTGGAATAATCATATAGTCTAGTTAACAAGTAACGCAAAGCCGCCCCTCTACACAGGACATTAATGGCTTTTTTTTCTCTAGTAGAAATTTTCTTAACACTCTCATAGCCTTTAATTAAACCTTTAATTTTCTGTTTATTCATTGAAAATTTTTTACCTTTTAAGTCAAAACATAGCGCATTAATGCAAATTGCAATTTCATAAATAAAAAAATCATTTCCAGCAAAGTAAAAATCTATAATCCCTGAGAGTTTATTTTTTTTAAAAAAGATATTATCAATAAATAAGTCTCCATGAATAATGCCGTTTGGTAATTTTTTTGGCCAATGCTTATTAATATCCTTTAAATTATTTTTCAAAAAAAGATCTATTTTTGAAAATTTATTGCCTTTAAACTTAATACTTTTTAGTAAAGGATTAAGATTTTTTATACCCATTGAGTTTTTGCGATAAAGTTTTAGTTTTTTTGTAACCAAATGCATTTGTGCAGTAATTTTTCCAACTGAGTAACAATCTTTGATATTAAGTTTTTTTTTATCTTTTCCCTCTAAAAAAGAGACAATACAGGCAGTCTTTTTTTTTAATTTTATTAGATAACTATTACTTCTTGTTCTCAGAGGTTTTGGACAATCTATTCTAGAGCTATTTAAATTATCCATTAGTTTCATAAAAAAGGGAACCTCTTTTTCTGAAACTCTTTTTTCGAAAATAGTTAAGATAAATTTGTTATTTTTTGATTTTAATAAATAATTTGTGTTCTCAATTCCTTGTTTAATTCCTTGAAAGTTTATAATTTTTTCAATATCAAACTTATTATTTATTAGTTTAATATCATTCTTATCTATTTTTGTATAAACAGCCATCTAATTTAATCTGTTGGGGACTTTAAAAATTACATTTTCTTTTATTATTTCAACTTCATTTATATTTATAGTAAATTTATTTCCGAGTGCATTTATAAAATTTTCAACTAAAATTTCTGGAGCAGACGCACCTGACGATACACCTATAGTATTAAACTTTTCTATTTCATCATATGGAATTTCACTTTCGGAATGAATTAAGTGAGCATTCTCACATCCTGATTTTTTTGCAACTTCAACTAATCTTACAGAGTTTGAGGAATTTCTACTTCCAATCACAAAAAACATTTCACATTGTTTTGCAATATTCTTTACAGCAGCCTGCCTATTTGTTGTTGCATAACAAATATCTTCCTTCATTGGTTCTTTCATTGAGGGATATTTATTTTTTAAGATTTTTATTATTTCTTTAGTGTCATCTACCGATAAAGTCGTTTGAGTTATATAGGCAATTTTATCAAATTTTTCAGTGTGATAATTTTTAGCCTCATACTCATTCTGAATTAGTTTTACTGCACCATCTGGGAGCTGCCCCATAGTTCCAACAACTTCTGGATGGTTTTCGTGTCCAATTAAAATAATGTGATATCCAGCTTTATTTAGATTTTCCGCTTCTCTATGTACTTTTGAAACTAAAGGACATGTTGCATCAACATAAGTCATTTTATAGTTTTTTGCATCTTCTGGTATTTTTTTGGGAACACCATGAGCAGAAAAAATAACAGGTCTAGTTTTATCCTTAATTTCTTCAAGCTCTTCTACAAATATGGCTCCTTTATTTTTAAGGTCGTCAACCACGTGTTTGTTATGAACGATTTCATGTCGAACGTAAACTGGCGCACCAAATTTTTGAATTGATTTTTCAACAATTTCAATTGCTCTTTCAACACCTGCGCAAAATCCACGAGGCGCGGATAATAGGATTTTTAATTCTTTAT
Source organism: uncultured Pelagibacteraceae bacterium (assembly GCA_902613855.1). Classification (GTDB taxonomy): domain Bacteria; phylum Pseudomonadota; class Alphaproteobacteria; order Pelagibacterales; family Pelagibacteraceae; genus Pelagibacter. Next base: position 27,519 of record CACMIX010000005.1, on the reverse strand, counting down.
TTTTCATTTTTTTCTAAAAAATATTCCAGCAATATATGTGGAAAGGTTAAAGACGCCAAACCTATAAAAATTATTTTTAATATCGCACTATCTAATTCATAGACATTATTAAGGAAATAAAGACCCACTAAACTGAAAATAGCAGTCAAAACTGTTAATGGAAAAGCTTTTTTGACGAATAATTTAAAACCATTTTTTAAATTTATATTATCCATTTCGACAGAAAGTGAAATTGTGTGCCTAATAGAATGTAAAAAACAAAAGTAAATTGTGAATGCAACTAATGGAGATAAGTAATAATTTAAAATTATAATTGAGAAGAAATCTAATAAAATTGCAAATTTTTTAAAGCTAAACTCAGTTAAAAATAAAATGATACTAGATAGTGCACTTAAACTAATAGCTATTTCAATAATTTTATAATTTTCAATAAAGCTTAAACTTGAGTAAAATTGTTCATTATCAATTAGCAACATTTTAAATATAGACACAGTCTCATCAAAATTGAAGTACAAAGGAGTAATAATAACCAATAAGCCTCTGAAAAAATAAAGTATTGGAATTAAATTTGAACTTTTATTTATTAAAAATTGTGTATCTTCTTTACCAAAGTGAAACGAGGCAACTGCCAAAAAAATTATCAAGGTAATACCTGGCAAAACAGTCCATATCAATATAACTGAGATAGCTATTAATATGTAAAATAAATAAAAAATGTAAGATTTTTTAATATTTAAAATTGTGAGAAGTTTTTTACCTTTTAAATGATCAAGTGCACCATGCGAAACACCTATTATCAATATAAGTAGCAAACATATTAAGGACGATATATTTAAATTACTAAATTTAAAAATTATTATTGAAAATATATTACAAAATAAAAAAAAAATAAAAGAATGATTTAGATTTATTTTTTTTATTTTATTACTCATATTAAATTAATTCTTTGAAAAATTTCCACTTAGGCATTTTAAGAATAATTTCTAAATCTTCAAAAAAACTGCTTTTATTTGATAAAAAATTAATGGCTGTCTCAGATTTTGAACTAAAAACTTTGAAAAAAATATTACCCATTTCGTTAGGATTATTTTTAAGAACCCTTAATAATATTTTATCTAAAAAATCATATTTTGAATTAATTTTAAATAGATTTACGTTTTTTATATTTTCTATGTTTTTTCTTATGTATCTGCTTTGCTCTTGAATATTTAGGAAAGTATAACCGGTACTTAATCTAGTCATGCCTCCTGCTGATCCTATGTTAATTTCATTTGATTTATTAACATTTTTTTGTCTAAAAAGGGGAATGGCTCCTTGTTCTCTAAAATGTATTTTACATTGTCTTAAGTTTAAATGATTACATAGGTAGTCATCAATTTGTTCATCATAATCATTTAGTGAACTGTTATTTAGTTCTGATATCCAAGTAGTTTCAACAAGTGCTGTCTTTTTTGTAAAGGGGAGTGTGTAAAAAAAATGTACTCTATTTCTTTGATCACATTTAAAATCCATTAAATTAAATATTTCTTCATCAAAAAAATCTTTTCGAGTTTCTATCTCTACACCACAAAAATGTTGCCACAACTCACTTTTTTTATTTTCAAAATTAGGCACACTATTAAATATAATTGAATTTGATTTATCTATTTGATCAACACTTTTAAAAAAATAAATATTTTCATTTAATTTAAGTTTTGAAAGTATTTTTTCATAAAATATACCACTATCAATCGTCTGATACGGAGTAGATTGGCAATCTACATATTTTGTTTCATATGTTGTATTTATTGAAAAATTATTCCAACTTTTTTTTACACAATCATCAAAGTTATGTGGAAAAACCTTCCAAAAAGACCAGGTTTTATCTCTTTTATAATCATCTCTTGGTTCAATAATTGCCAATGTTTTATTTTTGAATTTTTCATGAATTTCTAATTCATATGCCAAAGATAACCCAGCGCAACCGCCACCAATAATTATATAGTCAAATTCTCTCATCTAATTTAATTTCTTCATTAATTAAATAATGGTCATGCTCAATATTATCATCATTATTATTGGTTAATACAAGTTTAAGTAAATCAATTATTGAAAGTAATGTTTCAACTATTTTTTCTACATTATTGACATAAATTTTTCCTGATTTTTTATAATTTTCAAAGTTTTTTTTGTTTAAAATTTTATAACCAATTTTTCTATAAACTCTTCTTGCAACTAAAATAGAAAATCTAAAACTTAAGGGGATTTCTTTAATTGAGTAAAAAGAATTTTCATAAAATTTTTCTGATAATTCAATTGTAGATTTTATATTTTCAAAATTTTGATCAATGTAGACCCTGTTATTATTAAAATCTTCAATTACATCTCGTGAAATATTTGTTAGTTGCATAGCGATACCAAGATCAATTGCAGATTTTAAAGAATTTTTTTTATTTACTTTTAGTATTTTTGCCATCATTAGTCCTACAGTACCTGCTACTCGATAAGAATAAATTAATAACTCTTTTTCTGTAGTTAACTTTACCTGTTCTTTGATATCTGAATTGATACCGTCAAATAAATCATGAATAATGTTAATTGAAATATTATATTCAGAAATTAGATCCCAAATATTTTTAATTATTGGATCGTCAAAATTTTTGTTTTCAAAATTATCTTTAAATTTTTTAAATTTCTCTTTTTTGACTGTAATAGTGTTTTCATCATCTGCAATATTATCAGCTACTCTGCAAAAATCGTAAAGGGCTGAACACTTTTTATAAGTATCTTTTGGTAAAAAAAAACCAGCCCAGTTAAAAGATTTTGCATATGTTGCTAGATAATTTTTAGCAGACATTAAAGCAGTTTATCCAAGACTTTTGCTGAGGATAACACTCCGGGTACCCCAGCTCCAGGGTGAGTTCCAGCTCCAACAAAATAAAGTCCGTCATAAATTTCAGATTTATTATGAAATCTAAAATATGCAGATTGAGTGAATTTAGGCTGAATTGAAAATCCAGATCCAAATTTTGTGTTTAACTCTTTTTCAAAATAATCTGGGGTTAAATAAAAATCAGCCACAATATTTTCTCTAAGATTTGGCATTAAATCTTTTTCCATTTTATCAATTACTAAATTTTTCATGTTTTCACCTTCAGTTTGCCAATCGATTTTAGATTGATTATTTGGAACAGGTACTAGAACATAAAAACAGTCATTTCCCTCCGGTGCCATTGATTTGTCAGTTGCCGACGGTCTGTGGAGGTAATAGCTAATATCGTTATTTAATTTCTTTTTATTAAAAATATCTTCCAGATGTTCTTTATATTTATTTCCAAACTTTATTGTATGATGCTCAATATCTTCATAAACCTTTTTTGTTCCAAAATAGTAAACGAAAAGACCCATTGAATATTCCATTCTTTTCTTTTTCCAATTAAAAATAAAAGGGCCTTGACCATTTTTTTTTAACATTTTTTCGTAAAATGCTGGTGGATCTGCATTACAAACAACGTTTTCAGCCTCAATGATTTCTTGGTCATTTAATTTAATACCAGTAATTTTGTTACTTTTTGAAATGATCTCAGTTACTTCACTATTTTTGATTATCTCAATTCCCTCTTCAAGCATAAGTTTTTCCAGACCTTTAATAATATTTCCTGTGCCCCCCATAGAATAATGGATTCCCCATTTTTTCTCTAAGTAAAGTATTAGTCCATAAATTGAAGTAGTGGTGAATGGATTACCTCCTACCAAAAGTGGATGCATACTGAGCATTCTTCTTAATTTTTCATTTTTTATAAATGAAGATACTAATGAGTAAACTGATTTATAGCTTTTAAGTTTAAGTAGCGCTGGAAGTTGTTGCATCATTACAAAAGGTTTATCAAAAGGAACATCTGCTAACTCTGTAAACCCTTTATCAAAAATCTTTTTGGTAAAACTTACTAATTTTTGATATCCTTCAACATCATCTTTGCTTATATCCTGTATTTGTTTAACCATATTAGCTTCATCACCAGAATAATTAAATTTAGACTTATCCTCAAAAATAAATTGGTACCAAATTTTAAGAGGTGATAACTCAATGTAGTTTTTTGGATCCTTTTTAAATAATTCAAACAACTCATTAATTAAGTAGGGTGCAGTAATTACAGTTGGGCCACCATCAAATATAAAACCATTTTTCTTAAACACTCTGGCTCTACCACCAAGATCAGGATGTTTTTCAATTAATTTTACTTGATGTCCTTTTGCCTTCAAGCGCAAAGCTGCAGCAATTCCTCCAAATCCAGATCCGATCACTATAGAATTCATATTAATAATTTATAGTTTTTTTTGGAAATTGTAAGTGTATTATGAATTAATATTTTTTAGCTGCTCTTTAGTCTCATCTAAATTTTTCTGAAACACAGCATCGAGTTTTGATTTATCTACTGACGTGGATATAATTTTTTTAACTGAGTCCACTGCTATTTTAATTGAAGCATCTTTTATCTCTTTTATAGCTGCTTCTTTCATTTGACTAATTTTATTTTCAGCAAGATTTTTTTTGATCTCAGAAGATTTATGGAATTTATCGTTCAATTCTATTACCAATCTATCCGAGTCTTTTTTTGCTTGATCTAAAATGTCATTACTAACCGTTTGAGCGGTATCTAGTTTTTTTTGTGCATTATCCAGCAAATGTTTTGCTTCAGTTCTTAATTTTTCACTCTCATCAATTTCATTTTTAATATCAGAGATCATCTTATCTAAAATTTGAGAAACTTTTTGTGGAATTTTTAAATAAATTAAAGCACCAAAAAAGATTACAAATGATACTGCTACCCAAAATGTTGCATCAATTACCATAGTATTTATCCCCATTTCTTTTCGATAGATCATCAACAATTGCAGATATGCTACTATTGTTTACGCCAGAACCAATTAGCTTTTCTAAAAGTTCTGAAGAAGTTTCAATTGCTATTTTATTTATTTTATCTGGAGCGCTAACTCTTAAAACTTCTATTTCTTTTTCAGCTTTATTAATTTCGTCATCAATTTGCTGATCTAAAACTTCTTTTTTAGCTATTATATCTTTTAGTGCCTTTTCTCTTGTTTGATTAAACATAGTTCTAGCCTCACTCTTGCTCTTTAATATAACTTCATCATATTCCTTAAGCTTAGCCTCACTATCTTCTCTTTGTTTTTCTGCGGCCTCAATATTTTCTAAAATTTGAGATTTTCTCGACTCTAAATTGTTACTAATTTTTGGCAGTATGAATTTTGACAAAACAACATACATTGTTCCAAAAGTAAGTATTAACCAAAAAATTTGAGAAATCCAAAACTCAGGATTTAATTGAGGCATACCTCCGCTTTCAGCTGCAAAGGCTTCTTTAAAAGATAAGAAGCCAAAAAATATCGACTGAAAATATATTTTTTTAATCATTAATTTAAAACGCAAATAAGATGATTAATGCAACTACTAATCCAAATAATCCTGTAGCTTCCGCTAGAGCGAAACCTAAAAGCAAATTTGGAAACTGTTTTTGTGCTGCAGATGGATTTCTCATCGCTCCAGACAAATAGTTTCCAAAAATTATTCCGATACCTACACCGGCACCTGCTAAAGCAATTGCTGCTAAACCAGCTCCGATCATTTTTGCTGCTTCTAATTCCATTATTTCCTCCTTGGTTAATTAATGGTGTAAATTTAATGCATCATTTAAATAGATGCAGGTTAAGATTGCAAAAACATAAGCTTGAAGAAAAGCAACTAAGATCTCTAAACCTGTTAATGCAACCGAAAAACTCAGTGGAAGCCAACCACCGACTAATCCAAGACTTATCACAAAACCTCCGAAAACTTTCATCATTGTGTGACCTGCCATCATATTCGCAAATAATCGAACTGACAAACTTATTGGTCTGCTTAAATAAGATATAATTTCTATGACTACTATTAAAGGTAGTAGCACAGCTGGCACCCCACTAGGTACAAATAATTTTAGATAACCAAATCCATGTTTGATAAAGCCAATAATTGTCACTCCAATAAAAATAAATGAAGCCAAAATAAATGTAACGATTATATGACTCGTTACAGTAAATGTGTAAGGGATCATACCAAACATGTTACAAAATAGAACAAACATGAATAAAGAAAATATAAACGCAAAATAGGGTTTTGCTTTTGATCCAGCTGTATCACTAATCATTTTTGCGACAAATGTATAACTAAGCTCTGCCAGAAGTTGCATTTTATTTGGTAATACTGAATTTCTTTTTGAGCCCAAGTTAAACACAAGTAAAATCGAAACTGTACTAATAATCATAAACAAACTGGCGTTAGTAAATGATATATCAAATGCTCCAACTTTTATTTCGGGTCCAATTCGATAAACATCGAATTGAGACATAGGATTTGCTGCCATAAGTATTTATTTTTGCATATTTTTTGCAGATCTAATTACGTTAGTTATTCCAGCAACTACTCCCACAAAAAAAAATATTAATATAAACCAGGGTTTAGTACCAAAGGTCTTATCAAAAATAAACCCAATAATTGTCCCTACAGCAACTGCAGCGACCAGTTCAGTGCTTAATTTAAAGGCTGTTCCAATAGGTGAGGGATTATTTTTTTTATTAAAAAGATTTCTCTTCGAAACCTTGTTTTTTGCAATCTCTAGGCGAGTTTTTAACGGATCTTTTGACATTTGTATAGTTTAGGCAACCATACTCTCTGCTTTTTGTAAATCAACTGCAACTAACTGACTAATCCCTTTTTGAGGCATAGTTACCCCATATAATCTATTCATTTTAGACATGGTTAAAGCATGATGAGTTACAATGATAAATTTAGTATTTGTAATTTTAGTTAACTCCTCAAGTAGACTGCAAAATCTTGTTACATTTGCATCATCCAGTGGAGCATCAACCTCATCCAAAACACAAATAGGAGATGGGTTAGTTAAAAATACTGCAAAGATCAATGAAAGAGCCGTTAGTGCTTGTTCTCCTCCAGATAATAAGGTTATTGACTGTAATCTTTTTCCAGGAGGGCTTACCAACATCTCCAATCCAGCCTCGAGAGGATCATCAGAGTCTACTAATTCTAATTTTGCATTCCCTCCATTAAACAATTTTGTATAGACCTCATTAAACTTTCTATTAACTTTCTCGAAAGCCTTTATTAATCTTTCACGTCCTTTTTGATTAAGTTCATTTATGCTATCTTTTAGTTTTACAATAGCTGTTACTAAATCTGTTCGGTCTTGCTCCATTTTTTTAATTTCTTCCTCATATTTATTAGTTTCCTCGTCTGCTTTTAAATTTACAGAGCCAAACCTTTCTCTTTCTTGCTTCTTTTTATCTAATGCATCCTCTTGATCAACAGCATTGGGAAGTTCATCGACACCATTTAAATTTGAATTCTCTAAAATATTTTCTTCATTAAGATTTAGTACAGAACTTATACGGTCTAATAAATCTCCTTTTCTTTTTTGAAGACCTTCAATAGTTGCTCCTGAACTAGCTTTTCTCTCTCTGATTTGTATTGATTGTTCTTGAATTTCATTTAATTCACTTCTCAAAGTTTCAATTTTTTTATCAGTTTCATCAACAATCAATTCGTTATCAATTTTTTCCTTATCAGAAATTCTCAAATTTTCTGAAATTTGACCTTTGCGTTCAGCCTGAACTCTTGGTTGATTTTCTAAATCACTCAATTGAAAAGAAAATTTATTTTTTCTTTCAGTAAGTTCCGAAACCATTTTTTCTGAATTTGATAATAAATTTTTCCAACTTTCAATTTCAGTCTCAATAGTTTTAATTCTTTCATTTCTTTTTATGGATTCATTTTTGACAGATTGATTTTTACTATAAGCATCAGCATATTTTTCTTGTAGTAATTTTATATTTTGAGATTTTTCATTAACGTTTAATAATTCATTTCTAGATTTGTCATCTTTTAGGTCATTTAAAAAATTATTAAGCTCCATGTTGCATCTATCTAGTAAAGTAACTGCCTGATTAATTTCATTACTATCAATTAATTCTTTAACCCTTTGGATTGAACTTTGGACATTTTTAATTGGGCCCAAGCTAATGTTGATTGTCTGGTCAGCAAAACTATTTATAACATCATCAACAGCTTTTTGCTCATCTTTTAATCTATCTTTTGCCATCTCGAGCTCTTCATTAGAAAGTTTTTCTGTTTCAAAATATTTAGAGTCTGTCTCTATCAAATCTGATTTTTCCTCTTTTAGTCGTTTTTCATTAGAATTAGCGTCAATAATTATTCCTTTTTCTCTAGCGATATCGTCATCAAGAGTTTGAATTGACTTTTTAATAGTTTCGATTTCATCTTGAGTTCTTGTATTCTCCTCATCTAAACTTTGAAGCTCTAGATTAAGTCTTTGAATTCTCGATAAATTTTCTATATTTTTTTCTCTAAGTGGTGAAACCTTTTCAGTTGAAAGTTTTATTAAACTTTCCAGCTCTGATATTTTAGTATTAAATCCATCAACTTCGACTTCAGCTTCGTTATTTATTTCATTTTCTATTCTGATTTCTTTGTCTATCTCAATTAATTTTAAATAATATAAACCAGCCTCAATTTTTTTTATTTCTTCAGAGATAAGTTTGTATTTTGTAGCTTCCTCTGCCTGTTTTTGAAGATTTGCTAATTGCTTTTCTTGTTGCCTTCTAAGCTCATCAGCTCTTTTAAGATTGTTTTCTGCAGCACCCAATCTTAATTCAGCTTCATGTCTTCTCACATGCAACCCAGAAATACCTGCAGCTTCCTCTAATATTGCTCTTCGATCTGTAGGTTTTGCAGTTACTAAAGCTCCAATTCTTCCTTGACTAATCATTGAAGGGGAATGTGCACCAGTTGATAGATCAGCAAAAAACATTTGAGCATCTCTAGCTCGCACCTCTTTACCGTTAATGTAAAATTTAGAACCTTTATCTTTTTCTATTTTTCTTTTAATTTGAACTTGATCATGCTCTCGATACTGAATTGGACCTTCTTTATCTTTATTTTCAACTTCTATAGTAACTTCGGCAATATTCTTTGACGCTTTATTTGAAGTACCTGAAAAAATTACATCCTCCATTCCAGATCCACGCATGCTTTTTGCAGATGTTTCACCCATTGCCCATCTTAGAGATTCAACTATATTAGATTTTCCACACCCGTTAGGTCCAACAATACCAGTCAAGCCATCTTCGATTAAAAAATCTGCTTTTTCTGCGAAAGATTTAAATCCATTTAATTGGATTTTTTTAAACTCCATAAAGAAACTTATATCAGTTTTTCAAGAGCTTTTTTTAAATTTTTGTAATTTAAGGTTTTATCAAACTTTTCGTTATTAATTATTATCGTAGGGGTAGCATTTACTTTGAAATTTTTAGCTCCATCGATTCGGTCATTTAATACAAAATCTTCAATTTTCTTGTTGTTAATACAGCTTTCAAAATCAATATTGAAACCCTCTGTTGATAAAAATTTTTTTAGATTAATATTTGCTTCCTCAACTGAACTTCCTTTTACCCACTTTTGTTGATTAGCATATAAACTTTCTAATATCTCTGATTCCCCATCATTTCTACATTGAGCAACTTTTGAAGCATTAAAAGCAGCAATATCTAGAGGAAAATGTCTAAATTCAATCTTGGCTAAACCTGTATCTAAATATTCTTTTTTTAATAAAGGATAAACATCTTTATGAAAGTTAGCACAATGGCTACAAGTTAAAGATTCAAAAGCGATGATAGATATTTTTGCACTCTTATTTCCTACAAGAATTCTTTTAATTTCGTCAGCTTGAGTGCTTAAAGCACCGAAGAAAAAAAATATTGAAATTATTAAAATTTTTTTCATTTTTTTTTAAACACTTTAGTTAGCTCTAATAATGATTGTTTAATTTTTTCATTTTTAACATCGCTGATTTTGTCTTTATATCTATTTATTGTCACATTTTTTTCATTAATCTCTAGTTTAGGGGAAACTTTTTGTTCATCATCAAAACTAATGAATTTAAGTTTCTCAACAACTTCATAACCAAAATAAGCATTCATCTTATTTAAAATATCTTTTTTAGAATATTCTATGTCAACTTCGTGGCCTCTTTTGACCATGATCACTAATGTACTTACACCAAATTTATTTGAACTTTTAAATGTTTTTGGATAGCAGAACTTGAATAACTCGTCACCTACAAGGTATTTCCAATTACTCAGGGTTTCTGAGTAAATGTGACCTTTTTTATTAATAATCCTTTTTACATTTTTTGGCAAAGTGTCTTTAAAAGATCTTAAGCCTTGAATGGAGACATTTCTCTGCTTAGTATTATTTTTAAATTGCATATGAAAGACCCAATAATAACAAATAAAATTCTTAATTGGTATGACATAAATAAGCGAGTTTTACCCTGGAGAAAAAAAGTCTCTCATAAAAAAAAGCAATATTACACATTAGTTAGTGAATTTATGTTACAGCAAACTCAGGTAGCAACAGTAGTCCCTTACTTTAATAGATTTATAAAAAATATTCCTGACTTAGAGACTTTAGCAAATTTCGAAAATCATAAACTGATTAAGCTTTGGGAGGGGCTTGGTTATTATTCTAGGGTTAGAAACTTAAAAAAAACTGCTCTATTAGTTATTAAAAAATTTGATAAAAAACTTCCAAGAAACTATTCAGATTTAAAATCTCTTCCAGGTATTGGTGATTACACTGCGAGTGCAATATCAGCTATAGCTTTTAATAAAAGCATTATTCCTTTAGATGGAAACATTGAAAGAGTTCTTAAAAGATATTTATATTTAAAAAAAGAAAATGAAATTAATAAAGAGAACTTAATCAAGAAAAAAGAAATCTTTGGGTATTCAAGTAGGGCAAGTGATTATGCTCAGGCCTTAATGGAACTAGGAGCTTTAATCTGCAAACCGAGCAATCCTCATTGTGAACAATGTCCAATTTCGAGTAAATGTATTGCTTTAAAAAGAAAAGATTTCCTACTTACTAAAATCAAAAAAAAGAATAACAATAAATATTATTTACTAAAAGTTTATAAAGATAAAAATAAATATCTTTTGATTAAAAATACTAAATTTAATTTTTTGAAAAATTTTAGTATTTTTCCCATGCAAGAATTATCAAAGCCTACAAGTTCAACAGATATAGTTAATTTCAAGATGTCAAATATGAATATGAATATAAAAATTGAACATAAGAATAAAGTAGGTTCATTACCAACTTCCCACTGGATCGATCCTAAGAAGTTAAAAAACTACACATTACCAACTTTTACAAAAAGAATTGTTAGATACCTAGAGAGTAATAAATGAAAAAAATTGGAATTATAGGAGCAGGAATTTCAGGTTTATTCATTGCTAATTTATTTAAAGAAAATCCCAATTATCAAGTTACAATATTTGAAAAAAAACACTCAGTAGAGTTAGAAGAGGGGTATGGAATTCAACTTTCAACCAATAGTATCAAGCTTTTAAACAAAATTGGATTTAATGAAATAGAAAATAAGGAAAAGTTTAATCCTGAAAAAATTGATTTTTATGAGATTAAAAATCAAAAAAAAATATCTGATTTGAATATTTCTGAATATAATTCTGAAGATTGTAAATACACCACAATGAAAAGATCTATATTAGTTGAATTTTTAAAAAATAGATTAGATGAGCAGGATATAAAATATGAACATAGCATTGAGAAAATTGAAAAAAAACATGATCAAATAAATTTAACTTTTAACAACAATCAAAGTTTTATTTGTGACTATCTAATTATTTCTGACGGTATTTTTTCTAAAGGAAAATCCTTAATTTCTAATAATCACATTCAACCAACTTATAATAATTGTATTGCAATTAGAGGTAAAATCCCTCGGGCTAACTTAAATAATTTAAACGAAATGAACATTTCTTTATTTGTAGGTCCTGATTTTCATTATGTTATCTACCCAATTGATAACAATGCTGGAGAATACAATTTTATTGGTGTTTTAAAGCATCAATTAACTGAAAATGAGCTTAAAAACTATAGCCTTTTTGAAGAAAAAGCTTTTATCGAGGGAATTAAAAATAAGTTACAAATTAAAATTTCTTCTTCAATTTTAAGTAACCTAAATAATATCAAATGCTTCCCAGTTTTTGTTAGTAAAGATTTTCATAAATCAGTTGAAAATATTCATCTTGTTGGAGACGCCTTTTTTGCCTTTCCACCTTCTTTTGCACAAGGAGCCTCACAATCTATTGAAGGTGCATCAGAACTATTTGAAAGCATAATAAGTAGCAAAACTGATTATTATATTAATAGAGTTTCAAGAGTAAAAATGATTAATAATAGATCAAAACTAAATCAATTTGCTTTTCATGTATCTAATCCAATTATTGTGTTCTTTAGGAATATAGGATTAAAAATATTAACTAAGAACAAAAAATTCTTAGAAAATTATTTAGGAAAAATTTACAATAATTAATTTTTTGAGATTAATCTTTGTCTCAAGTAGTCTATTGGATATATTCTGCCATTAATATCACAATGCCAATATGTCCATCCATTGCAACTTTCAGCACCTAAAATAGTAGCTGCAACTTTATGAATAGAGCCCTCAGATTGGTTATGCTTTATACTTCCATCAGCCAAAATTTTTGCATTTATTTTTTTCTTATTATCAAAAATGTTAGTACCTGGCTTAATTATTCCAAGTTCCACTAATGATCCAAATGGTATTCTAGGTTTTGATCTATTATTTTTAAGAGTATCAAGTAAATCATCTTCAATAGGTTTTGCATTTTTAATTCTTTTTTCTGCAGCTTTGAAATAATTTTTTTCTTTTTCTATACCAAAATATTTCCTACCTAGTTTTTTTGCAACGGTTGCTGTTGTACCTGAACCTAAAAAGGGGTCTAAAATCATGTCATCTTTATTCGAAGATGCTAACAAAACTCTATGAAGTAAAGCCTCTGGTTTTTGAGTTGAATGCACTTTTTTGCCGTTTTTCTTCAATCTTTCTGAACCACTGCAAATTGGAAGGTCCCAGTTTGATCTCATTTGTAAATCATCATTCAAACATTTTAGTGATTGATAATTAAATGTATATTTTGATTTTTCACTTTTAGATGCCCAAATCAAAGTTTCATGAGCGTTGGTAAATCTTGTTCCTCTAAAATTAGGCATTGGATTATTTTTATTCCAAATTACATCGTTTAAAATCCAAAATCCTAAATTTTGAATTGCAGTACCTACTCTAAATATATTGTGATAACTTCCAATAACCCAAATTGCTCCATCTTTTTTTAAAATTCTTTTACACTCTGATAACCACTCATATGTAAACTCATCGTATTTTTTGAAATTTTCGAATTGATCCCATTTGTCATTTACAGCATCTACTTTAGATCTGTCTGGTCTTACCAATTCACTTTTTAATTGAAGATTGTATGGTGGGTCTGCAAAAATTAAATCAAAAGTTTCACGTGGAATTTTTTTTAATTCTTCAAGACTATCTCCGTTAATAATTTTATTTTTGAAATCAGTTTTCATTTTTAAAAAATAATTAGACTCCAAATGGATTCTACGGTCAACCTGAGATTGAAATATTTAGACTCGTTTTGTGTGGCTAAAATTTAAGATAACTAGATATTGTGTTTCTTGAGTTTTGATATTGGTGAGAATGTTTTTCTATGATGTTTGTTAACACCAAGCTTTTTTATTGCCTTTAAATGTTGATTAGTTCCATATCCAAAATTTTGATCCCAATTATATCCTTTGTTCTTTTTTGCCAATGTTTTTATAAATTTATCTCTAGTTACTTTAGCAACAATGGATGCAGCTGAAATGGAGGGTATTTTTTGGTCACCTTTTACTATTGCCTTTAAGTTATAATTTTTTAAATCTGGTATTTTATTTCCATCAATTAAAACTTGTGAAGGTTTTTTTTTGAGTTTTTTTATTGCTCTTTTCATAGCAAGCAAACTCGCCTGAAGAATATTTATTTTATCTATTTCTTTAACAGAGGCTTTACCAGTAGCCCAAATTGAATTTTTTTTAATATAATTAAATAAAATTTCCCTTTTTTCTTTAGTCAGTGTTTTAGAGTCTTTGAGTAATTTTGAATTAATAGATTTATTTAAAATAACAGCTGCTGCATAAACTGGTCCAATTAAACTGCCTCTCCCAACTTCGTCTACACCTGCGATTATTTTCATTAAACTTTTAAATTTAAGTCTTTTATCTTTTGTCTTATTTTTTTTAGATCTTCCCATGAGTATTTCTTATTCTCTGGAAATCTTATCAAATATGAAGGATTAAAAGTTATCATTAAAGGATAGGTTCGACCATTTAGTATAACCTCTTCCCATTTTCCTCTTTTACTAGAAATTTTATCGCTTATTCCTGTAACAGCTTCCATTGCTGTACTCCCCATTAAAATGATAATTTTGGGATCTATTATTGATATATGTTCCTTTAAAAACACAGAATATCTTTTGATCTCTACTGACGTTGGTTTTCTATCTTCTGGAGGTCTAAAATTTATTGAATAACTACAATAAATATTTTTTCGTTTTATCTCGATAGCCAGCAACATTTTATTAAGTAGCTCTCCAACTTCGCCCATAAAAGTATTAGCATTACTATCTTCTTCTAAACCTGGGGCTTCACCAATTAACATTATAGGACTATTAATGTTTCCATCTCCTAAAATTAAATTTCTTGAATTTTCTTTCAATTTACAATTTTCAATTGAATTGATTTGTTTTTTTAGTTTTAGCAGTAACTCGTTCTTATTTTTTGACTGATTATCATCAAATTTTGCATCATTGTTAATAAATCTGTTTATAGGTTTATCAGTAAAAACAAAGTTTGGTTCAATTGTATTTATCAATTCTTCTCTAAATTTGTCATTTTGATTTATTACTTTTTTAGTCATACAATGTCTAAATGTTAAAAAAATTAATAAAACTATTATTTATTTTTAGTTTATTCTATCAGACACCCATATATTCTAAAAGTACTAGTTTTAATGACTTTAATTCTAGAGATTTATCAAATTATTTTTCAGGGATTATTGCGTATGAAAATCAAAATAATTCTAAAGCATTAAAATTTTTTAACCTTTCAAAAGTTTTACTTAACAAACATGACTCATATTTAAAGAGGTACGTAAATTCATTAGTTTTAGACAATAAGGTTCCACAAGCAATTAATGTGATTAAAAACAATGGCAATAAAGACAATGCAGATTTTTATGACGCTTACTTAATTTTAATTATTGATAGTTTAAAAAAAAATAATTTTGATGAGGCAGATGAATATTTAACTCAAAGTCTAAAATTTCAAGATCAAAATAGAATAAACTTGGTTATTTTTGAGACTTTAAAACAATATATCTACACTTTTAAAAATAAAAAAATTTTAAATAATAAAAAAAATTTTGGAAATTTGTCTTTAATAGCGGAAACTTTTCAAAGATGTTATTTAAACGATGAAAAGACTGGCGCTTATTTTCTTAATTTAATTAATAGTCAACAAGGAGATTATTCTAGATATATCTTTTTTTACCTTAATCATTTAATTGATAAAAATAAAATAAATGCAGCAGAAAATGTGGTTAGTCAATTTGATTATATGAACTCAACCATTTTATTATCCCAAAGTAAAAGTTGGGTAGAGAATAAAAAATTTAAGGAATTTAATAAAATTTTTTCATGTCAAAATCACAAAGATGTTGTTTCCGAATTTTTATTTTTGGTGTCCAATCTTTATTCATCCCAAGATAATTTTGAGAAATCTAATTTTTATTTAAATTTATCAAATTATTTAAATCCAAAGTTTGAGTTTAATTTATCTTTGGTTGCAGAAAACTATTATTTAAATGAAGAATTTAATAAAGTTAAAAAAATTATTACTAAATTTAATAAAAAAGATGAGTTTTATTATTGGTACAGATTAAAAAAAGAAGCTCAAATAATTGTTGAGGAGCAAGATTATGACACTGCAATAAAGTTTATTACTGCAAAGTTTAATCAAATAGATAATCCAAACTTAAAAATGCAATTCGATATTGCAAATTTTTATAAAAATTCAAAAAATTATGAAAAAGCAATCGAATATTACTCTCAAATTATTGAAACATTAGATGATCAATCTGAGCTTGGAGCAGATTTATTTTACCGAAGAGGGGGGAGCCACGAGAGGGTAGGAGATTATAAAAAAGCAGACGAAGATTTACTCAATTCTTTAAAAATAAATCCCGACGACGCATACGTTCTTAATTATTTGGCCTATTCGTGGTTAGAACGTGATTATAAAATTGATGAAGCAATGGAAATGTTGAAAAGAGCATACGAGTTAAAAAGTAACGATCCTTATATTATCGACTCTATTGGATGGGCTTATTATCTTATAGACGATTACATTGAGGCTGAAAAATATCTTAAAAGGGCGGTGGAATTAATGCCTGAGGATCCAATAGTGAACGATCATTACGGAGATATATTGTGGAAATTAAATCGCAAAATACAAGCAAGATACTTTTGGAATAATATTTTAAAGTTTGATGATACTGAAGACAATATGAGGAATAAAATAAATATTAAAGTAATTGAAGGCCTTAAAAATTCCTAAATGAGGAATTATTATCTTAAATCTTATGCTAAAATTAATTTAGCACTAAATGTAACAGGAAAAAGAAACTCAATGCATAAAATTGAGAGCATTGTCTCATTTGTTGACTTACACGATTTAATTTCAATTAAAAAGATAAAATCCGATAATCATCAAATTTCTTTTTATGGAAAATTTTCAAAAAATATAAAAAAAGAAAATACAGTTCAAAAGTTACTAGATTTACTTGATAAAACCAATTTATTAAAAAATGAAAAATTTAAAATAAGTATTAAAAAAAATATACCACAAGAGGCTGGATTAGGTGGTGGGTCCATGAATGCAGCAGCGATATTAAATTTCTTTATTAAAAAAAAAAATATAAAACTCACTAAAATAAAGATAGAAAAACTATGTAATTCAATTGGATCTGATGTGATATTAGGAATAAATTTTTCTAGTTCCATCTTGAAATCAAATAACCAAATTAAAAAATTCACAAAGTGTCCTAGATATAATACTTTGCTGGTTAAACCTAACTTTGGATGTTCTACAAAAAAAATATACTCTGGGGTTCGAAAGATCACTAAACCAAACCTCAATTCTCCAAAAAAACAAATGTTCAGTTCAAGCTATTTAATTCAGCAAGTTAATGCTCTTGAGAAAATAGCTTTTTTAAAATACCCGCGACTAAAAAACATAAAGTTATTTTTGAAAAACCTTAATAGCCCATTATTTGTTAGGATGACTGGTTCAGGATCAGTTATTTGTGCTTATTATCAATACTCAAAAGATTGTAAGCTTGCAAAGATACAGTTTAAAAGAAAATTTAAAAATTATTGGTGCAATGTATCAAAAACTATATAAATTTTGATTTTTTGTGCTATACGAAAACAATATTGGGGCGTAGCCAAGCGGTAAGGCACTGGTTTTTGGTACCGGCATCCTAGGTTCGAATCCTAGCGCCCCAGCCACTTATGGATAAATTATTAGATAAAATATTTTTCAGATCAAGAAATCTTGATTACATAAGTCAAAACATAAAAAAAATTACCCAGGAAACTTCAGCCTACAAAGTATTTGAGGCAATAAATAATTTTAACGAAACTAGCGAAGTTAGGTATGTTGGTGGATGTATTCGAAAAATTATAAAAAAAGAAGAAGTTGATGATATTGACTTAGCTACAAACTTAATACCCACAGAGGTATGTAATGCACTCAAAAAAAATAATATTGACTTTTATGAAACAGGAATAGACCATGGAACAATTACTGCAATTATAGATGATCAAAAATATGAAATCACCACTCTTAGAAAAGATGTCTCAACAGATGGAAGGCATGCTAAAGTTGAATTTTCGTTAGACTGGAAGGATGACTCGAATCGTAGAGATTTTTCTATTAATGCAATTTATTCAGATAAAGATGGAAATTTGTTTGATCCACATAATGGTAAAAAAGATCTAGAAAGTGGAACTGTAAAATTTATAGGAAATCCAGAAGAAAGAATTCAAGAGGATTACTTAAGGATATTAAGATACCTACGTTTCTTTTTAAATTATTCTAATAACAAACATGAGCTAGAAATTTTTAGAACTATTAAAAGAAATATAGAAGGAATTTCAAAACTTTCTTCTGAAAGACTAGTAGAGGAATTTAAAAAGTTAACAAAATCAGATGGGTTTATTAAATTATTTAAGGATAAAGAATGCCTTGAGTTAATAGAGATAATTTTTCCTCAATTTAAAAATCTTCAAAGTTTTAAAAAATTAAATGCATACGCACAGAAAAATTTATATAAAATTGATTTTATTTTATTGATTTCATTATTAATTATTGATGAAACTGATAACGCAGATTATTTTTTATATAAATTTAAAATTTCTAATAAAGATCAAAAAAGAATAAAATTTGTTGATAATTTTTATAAGCAAAAAATAAATATCAATTATTTTACTGAAAAAAATTTGAACAAAATTTTTTATTTTAATGGCAGGCAAGCTGTAACTGATATTATTAGGTTTAAGTTATTTATTTCAAAAAAATTAGAAAAAAAACTAGTTAAATTACATGATTTTTATCAGAATAAAACTTTGCCAACCTTACCTGTTGGGGCAAATATTCTTATGTCAAAGTACAATATACCTGAAGGCAAAGTTTTAGGAAACAAATTGAAGATGATAGAAGAAATTTGGGTTCAAAACGGTTTTCAAATCTCAGATAAACAAGTTCAAAAAATTGCTGAAGGTTAAATATATTTTACGTCTTTAATCTCAAAATTTTTCACTCCTGATGGAGTAGTAATTTCAACTAAATCTTTTTTATTTTTACCAATTAAACCCTTACTGATAGGAGATTGAAAAAAAATTAATTTTTGTTTTAAATCAGCCTCATCTTTACCAACAATTTTATAATTTATTTTTTCTCCGGTATCTAAATCTTCAAGATAAACAGTAGAACCAAAAATTACTTTACCGTCATTATTTAATTTAGTTACATCAATTACGTTTGCTCGTGCAATTATGTCATTAATTTCTGTTATTCGTCCTTCGCTATGTGATTGTTCCTCTTTTGCAGCATGATACTCAGCATTTTCTTTTAAATCTCCGTGAGATCTAGCTTCAGCAATTGCAGCTACTATTTGAGGCCTTTTTTTTTCTTTTAAATAAATTAATTCTTCTTTTAATTTGTTGAGACCATTCAGTGTAATTGGTTCTTTATCCATTTTTTATTTCCATTTTGCAATTGGAGGTAAGGACATTAGTATTCCCTCTACATTACCACCAGTTTGAAGTCCAAATTTTGTTCCTCTGTCATACAATAAGTTAAATTCTGCATAACGTCCTCTCTTAATATACTGCTTCTCTTTTTCTTTTAAAGTCCATTTTTTTGAAATTTTTTTTCTTATAATATTATTAAATAACATTTGAAATGTTACACCCACATCTCTTACAAATTTA
This sequence comes from uncultured Pelagibacteraceae bacterium, assembly GCA_902613855.1. Classification (GTDB taxonomy): domain Bacteria; phylum Pseudomonadota; class Alphaproteobacteria; order Pelagibacterales; family Pelagibacteraceae; genus Pelagibacter. Next base: position 7,962 of record CACMIX010000005.1, on the reverse strand, counting down.
AAATCTTTTTCAAAGTTATCTTTTTTATAATCAAAAAAAATACCACCTATTCCTCTTGCCTCACCTCTATGTGGTAAATAAAAATATTCATCGCACCATTTTTTGTATTTGGCATAATATTTTTTATCATGTTGGTTACACATAAGTTTTAGTTTTTTATGAAAATTATTTTTTTCACTCATATCTTTAATAGCTGGAGTAAAATCCATGCCACCTCCAAACCAATTTTTTTTTGTACAAATGAACCTAGTATTAAAATGCATTGCCGGAATATGAGGATTTTGCATATGCATTACAATTGATATCCCTGATGCCCAAAAACTTGGATCTTTTTCAGCACCTAGAATATTTTTCTGAAATTTTTTTGGAAATTTTCCATATACCTTTGAGTAATTTACACCCACTTTTTCAAATATTTTTCCATTGCTAAGAATTCTGTATTCTCCACCTCCCTCATCTTTTTCAGTATTCTTTTTCCAAGAAGTAGATTTAAATTTAAATTTGTTCCTCTCAAGCTTGACGATATCATCACAAATCGCATTTTGTAATAGTTTAAACCAATTACTTGTTAGATCTTTTTTAATATCTATGTCCATTTAAATTAATTTAATTTGTCTTAAACTTTCTGCCAACACTATAGCTACGGATGAAGCAATATTTAGTGATCTTACTTTATCATTCATTGGGATCTTTAATCTATCTTTGATCAGTTTGTGAACCTTTTCAGGAACACCCGCACTTTCACGGCCAAATAAAATTGTATCATCTGATTTAAACTTAAATTTAGTATAAGATATGGATCCCTTGGTTGTCATTAAAACAATTCTCTGATTCTGCTTTTTCTCAAAAAATTTCTCAGAGCTTTGATAAAATTCGATCTGTTCAAGATCCATGTAGTCCATGACAACTCTCTTAAACCTTTTGTCTGACACCAGAAAACCACATGGCTCAATAATTTCTAGTTTTGCACCTAAACAGGCACAAGTTCTTATTATTGCTGCAGTATTTTGTGGAATATCCGGCTCATATAATGCAATTTTTGGCCCTGAAATGGTTGAATTCTGTGTCATTCTATCAGTAGTAAAATTAATATTTTATATTATATGAATTCGTATATTAAGTAATTTAAATCAAAACAGACAATATAAACAGTTACTAATCGTGTCAGATAAAAAACCAGAAAGAAGAGATTTCTTATTTACAGCCTCTTATGCTGTTGGAGCTGTTGGAGTTGCAGCTGTTGTTTGGCCATTAGTGGACCAAATGAATCCTGATGCGTCTGTAAAAGCGTTGGCTAGCACTGAAGTTGACGTCAGTTCTTTAAAGCCGGGTAATACAATTACCGTGCTTTGGAGAGGAAAACCAGTTTTTATAAGAAGACGAACTCAGGAAGAAATAGCCGAGGCAAGGTCTGTTAAAATGGAAGATTTGATTCACCCAGAAAAGGATGAAGACAGAGCAAAAAATCCTGAATGGTTAGTGATGTTAGGTGTATGTACTCATCTAGGATGTGTGCCTTTAAATGATAAAGGAGACTATGATGGATGGTTTTGTCCTTGTCATGGTTCACATTATGATACATCTGGAAGAATTAGAAAAGGTCCAGCACCATGGAACATGGAAGTTCCAAAGTATGAATTTGTTAACGCTAACACAATTAAAATTGGATAAAATATATGAGTGATCACGAATACATACCCAAGTCAAAAGCAGGTAAATGGTTTAATGATAGGTTGCCATTACTTACTTTGGCAAATCACTTAACTGATTATCCAACTCCAAAAAATTTAAACTACTGGTGGACATTTGGTGGAATTTTAACATTTTGTTTAATTACTCAAATTGTAACTGGGTTGACTTTAGCGATGCATTATATCGCTCATGCTGATATGGCATTTGAAAGTGTTGAACACATTATGAGAGATGTTAACTATGGTTGGTTAATTAGATATATTCACGCAAATGGTGCTTCCATGTTTTTCTTAGCAGTTTATATTCATATTTTCAGATCGTTGTTTTATGGATCATATAAATCTCCAAGAGAAATCATTTGGATTATTGGAATAATTATTTACTTATTGATGATGGCAGCTGCATTCATGGGCTATGTTTTACCATGGGGACAAATGAGTTTCTGGGGAGCTACGGTAATAACAAACTTATTTAGTGCAATCCCACTTGTTGGAGAAGGTATAGTGACCTGGTTGTGGGGAGGATATTCAGTAGATAATCCAACTTTAACAAGATTTTTTACTCTGCATTATTTAATACCTTTTTTAATTTTAGGATTAGTGGTTTTACATATTTGGGCATTACATGTTCCTGGTAACAACAATCCTGTAGGAATAGATATTAAAAAACCATCAAAGGATACAGTTCCTTTTCATCCTTACATAGTAATTAAAGATGGATTTGCATTATTGATGTTTATGATTGTATTTGCTTTTTTTGTATTCTACGCGCCTAATATTTTAGGACATGCTGATAATTATATAGAAGCCAATCCATTAGTAACACCAGCGCACATTGTTCCTGAATGGTATCTACTACCTTTTTATGCAATTCTAAGGTCAGTTCCTGATAAGTTGCTTGGAGTTGTAGCTATGTTATCTGCGATTTTAATTTTAGCTGTTTTACCTTGGCTAGATACTTCAAAAATAAGATCAGCAGTATTTAGACCACTCTATAAGCAATTTTATTGGATACTAGTAGCTGACGTTTTAATATTAGGTTATATGGGTGCAATGCCTGCTGAAGGGCTTTACTTATTGATTGCAAGAGTTGCGACAGCTTATTATTTCCTACATTTTTTAGTTATTTTACCAGTGCTAGGGTTAAAGGAGCGGACTATACCTTTACCATTAAGTATTACCGAACCTGTGCTTGGAGGATCGCCTAATATGGCTATGGCTAAAAAAAAGGAAAGTAAATTAGAATAGTGAAAAAAATTTTTAAACTTTTTTCAATAATAATACTGTTAACCCTAAATAGTTATTCAGCAATCTCTGCAGAAAAAGTTGAGTTTTTAAAAACTGATTGGAGTTTTAAAGGATTATTTGGAAAATTTGATAGGGCTTCACTTCAAAGAGGATATCAAGTTTATACCGAAGTTTGTGCAGCGTGCCACTCAATGAAGTACTTAAGCTATAGAAATTTATCCGAAAAGGGTGGGCCTGAGTTTTCAGTAGCTCAAGCAAAAGCAATAGCTGCCTCATTTGAGGTAACAGATGGCCCAAATGCTGATGGTGAAATGTTTCAAAGACCAGGAAAACTGTCTGATAAATTTGTGATGCCTTATGAAAATGTTAAGGCAGCTGAAGCAGCCAATGGTGGTGCATACCCACCAGATATGTCGGTATTAGTAAAAGCTAGAGGAGGTGGAGTAGATTATATATATTCTTTATTACAGGGCTATGAAGAAGCTCCAAGTGGAATGATTTTAGACGACGGCGTTCATTACAACAAATATATGTACGGTAACAAAATTAAAATGTCGGCACCTTTGTCAGATGGAATTATTGAATATTCAGATGGAACAAATCCAACTGTTGAACAAATGTCCAAAGACGTTACTACTTTCTTAATGTGGGCGGCGGAACCAAGCTTAGAGGCCAGACATCAAATGGGCTTTAAAGCTATTGTTTATTTGATAATTTTAACAATACTTGTTTATTTCAGTATGAAGAGAATTTGGTCACGTGTTAAATCGGAAGTTTAATACATCTCCATCTTTTACAATATAATCCTTACCTTCTAACCTCATTTTTCCATTAGTTTTAGAACTCACCCAACCATTATTTTCAACAAAATCTTCGTAGGAAATCGTTTCAGCTCTTATAAATCCTTTTTCAAAATCTGTATGAATCTCGCCAGCAGCCTTTGGAGCAGTACAATTCTTTTGAATTGTCCAAGCTCTGGTTTCTTCTGGACCAGATGTAAAATAAGTATCAAGTTCTAAAATTTTATATCCTTTTTGGATTAGCATGCTTAATCCAGTATCTTTTAAGCCTATCATATCCATATAATTTTTTTTCTCTTCGTTTTCTAATTCATTAATTTGATTTTCAATATCAGCTGAAACTATTAAACTATTTTCTTTTCCATATTTCTCAATAAAAGCATTTGTATAATGATTTCCCTCTTTGACACTTTGCTCATCAACATTACAAACAAATATCTTTGGTTTTATGGATAATAATCCACTTTGATTTAGCTGCTTAGTTTCAAATTGAGATTTAAGAATGGATATATCTTTATCATTATTTATGCAATCTAATGCAATTTCTAGAATTTTGACCTGATCTTCTTCTATATTTTTTTTGTTATTTTTTTCTAACCTTTTTTGTAAAGATTCTAAATCTGCAAGCATCATTTCTGTTTCTATAATCTCTAAATCTCTAATGGGATCAACATTTGGGTTAACGTTTTGAATATCATCAGAGTCAAAGCATCTAATCATATGAATTACAGCATCTACCTCTCTTATATGAGAAAGAAATTTATTTCCCAAACCTTCACCTTTTGAGGCACCTTTAACAAGGCCAGCTATATCAACAAATGAAATCGTAGTATTAATTGTTTTTTTTGAATTGGAAACTTTAGATAATTTCTCAAGTCTCTCGTCTGGAACTGGAACTATCCCTATATTAGGGTCTATAGTACAAAAAGGAAAATTCGCAGCCTGAGCTTTACTAGAATTTGTGAGTGCATTGAATAAAGTAGATTTACCAACATTGGGCAAACCAACTATTCCACATTTAAAACTCATTATTTATTATTTACTGTGCTTGAAAATAAATCTAATTTTTTATTCACTAATATCGAAATGGAGTCTGTAATATCATTTGTGATCTTTTCTAATCCCATCATTTCATCATCGTCAAAATTTTGCAAAACATAATCGCTTACTTCCATATTTTCTTTTGGCTTACCAATCCCGACTCTTACTCTTGAATAGTCTTTACCAATAAATTTATCTATTGAGGCAATACCGTTGTGTCCTGCACTTGATCCTCCAAACTTTGCTTTAATTTTTCCAAACTCAACATCTAAATCGTCGTGGAAAACAATTACATCTTCAGCATCAATTTTAAAATATTCAATAAGTTCTCGAATACATATTCCAGAATTGTTCATAAAAGTTAATGGCTTGATGGCATAAATTTTTTGATCTGCAACATTACCAGTTGTAAGCAAGCCCTTAAACTTAGGTTTTTGTTTCGATAAGCCAAATTTTTTATTAATAGAATCGATTATTTTGAAACCAACATTATGTCTATTATTTTCACTATCTGGAGTTGGGTTACCTAAACCTACAAATAAAAGCATATAATGGATTTTAGTGGGTAGTAAATTTCAATTTTGATAACTTATTTTTTTTCTTCAGGAGGTTTTTTATCTTCACCTTCTTTTTTATCACCTTCAGCTGCAGGCTTATCACCTTCCGCAAGGGCCGCTTCTGCTCCTGCTGCTCCTTCTTCACCTTCAGCTGCTTCTGCTTCGGCTGGTTTTTCAGGTTCTTTCATTACTGTTGGAGCTGCTAACGTTGCAATTACAAAGTCCCGTCCTTGAATTGTGGGTGCTACTTCTTTATCTAAAGTTATAGATGAAATTTTAAAACTCTCACCGATATCAATTCCATCTAAATCTATAACAAGATTTTCAGGAATTTTCTCACTTGGACATTTTAATTCAACTTTTCTTCTTACTATATTTAATACCCCACCTCTTTTTAGTCCTGGTGAGCTTTCGTGATTAATGAATTTTACTGGAACCTCAATTTTAATTTTTACACCTGGGACTACTCTTAAAAAATCTACATGAATAGGCTCATCAGTTATGATGTCGTATTTTATTTCTTTAGGAAGAACGTTTTGCGTTTTGCCATCAAGATTTAAGGCAATAATATTTGATAAAAAATTTTCTTTTTCAATTAATGATTTTAATAATTTTTTTGAAATTACTACTTTTTCATTTTGAGCCTCACCACCATAAATTATAGCAGGTACATTCCCATTTTCCCTTAGAGAGCTTAGCTCACCTTTAGTTTTTGTATTTCTTATGTTGGCGTCTAATGAATTCATAAAAACAAAGGTTTTTAGCTCAAGATCCTTAATAACTCAAGGTAATTATTTAAATAAATCAGAAACTGAGGTTGAGTTTGATATTCTTTTAATTGCCTCCCCCATTAAGGCTGAAATAGATAAAACTTCAATGTTTTTAGCACTCTTAGTTTTGTTTATATTGTCAATTGTATCTGTGATCACTAAATTTTTAATGACTGAATTTTTAATTTTTTTTACAGCTTCTCCACTCAAAACTCCATGAGTAATATATACATAAACTTCTTTTGCACCTCGATCTTTTAAAGCTTTAGCTGCATTGACTATAGTTCCACCTGAGTCAATAATATCATCTACTATTATACAAGTTTTACCTTTTACTTCTCCAATTACATTCATTACTTGAGATTGACCAGGTTTTGGTCTTCTTTTATCAACAATGGCAAGACCAACATTTAAAATTTTTCCGAGTGCTCTTGCTCTTTCAGTACCACCAACATCAGGTGCAACACATACAATATTTTTACTTTTAATATTTTTTTTTACATGTCTTGCAAAAATGGGTGTAGCAAATAAATTATCCACAGGAATATCAAAAAATCCTTGAATTTGCCCAGCATGTAAATCAACTGTCACGACTCTGTCTGCTCCGGCTTTTGTAATTAAATTTGACACAAGTTTTGCTGATATAGAGGTTCTTGGAACCACTTTTCTATCTTGTCTAGCATAACCAAAATATGGAATGACTGCTGTTATATTTTTAGCAGACGATCTTTTTAAAGCATCTATACACAACAAAAGTTCCATCAAATTATCATTCGCAGGAGATGAAACAGACTGAATTATAAAAATACTATTCCCCCTAATGTTTTCATTTAATTCAACATATATTTCACCATCTGAAAAATTTCTAATACTCGAATTAACTAGTTTAGATTTTAAAAATTTAGCAATACTTTTACTGAGAGGCTTATTGCTAGTTCCAGATAATAATTTCATTTAAGAAGTCCCTAATTAAGCATAATTATTGAAATATTTCTACCATAATCAGCATGTTTTAAACTTAAAGCTCTTCTTGCACTGAAGAATCCATTCCTAAAATTAAATGTATCGATTTTAATTTTTTCTATTTTTTTTATATTATTCTTTAAAAGCATAGATTTTACATAGTTTGATAAATCAAAATATAACTTTTTATGCTTTATTCTAAAAAAAATTTTGTTTCTTCTGTCTTTTTTTAAAAATTTATTTTTAAAGTCATTTTGAACTTCATAATTATTAATTGAAATAGAAGGGCCTATTATGGCAGTAATATTTTGTGACTTAGATCCTTTTTTAATCATAAATTTTATAACTCTATCAACTATTCCTTTATATGCTCCTTTCCAGCCTGCATGAATTGCTGCAATTATTTTTTTTTGGTGATCACAAATCAAAATTGGCACACAGTCTGCAGTTAGAATAGCAATTGGTAAGTTTTTTTGATTAGTGATTACAGCATCTACTTTTGGTTTTGATTTAAATTGATATTTTTCATCAATATAAATAAATTTATTACTATGAATTTGATTAAGTAAAAAAATATCTCTAGCAGATCTTTTTATTTTTTTTCTTACTATTTCTAAATTTTTTTTAACATAGCTTGGTTTATCTCTTGACCCTGGTCCACAGTTAAGACTTTCATAAATATTTTTTGATATGCCACCTTTGCTATTAAAAAAGCCGTGTTTTAAGTTCTTAATTTTTGAAAGTTTTTTAGATTTAATCACTCTGAAATCCTGTTTGGAATTTATTATTTTTATTTTTAATAAGCATAACTTTGAACAATTTACCCATCTGCTTTTCATCTATTAGTCGTCTTATTCTATAAAATAAGTCTGTTTTTTTTGAAAAAGCTATA
>CACMIX010000004.1:135000-151233 GCA_902613855.1 uncultured Pelagibacteraceae bacterium | reverse complement strand
AACACAAAATTTTAAAAAATATTTCATATCTAGAAATTGGATCTTTTGAGGGAAGTTCTGCAATTTTCTTTAATAATTATTTGATTCGATCAACTTTATGTTGTGTCGACACTTGGAAGGGGTCAGATGAATTTACTAATGATATGATTAATATGAAAATTGTTGAAAATAATTTTGATAAAAACATACAAAATTTGAATGATAATAAGATCATTAAAATTAAAAAAAATTCAAAAAATTTTTTTGAAACTAATAGCAGAAAATTTAATTTAGCCTTTATAGACGGTGACCATAAGTATAAAAGTGTAATTAATGATTTAAATAATACTTTTAGATTTCTAGATAATGATGGGATTATAATTTGTGATGATTTTTTATGGAGTTATTACCCAGTACCTACTGATAATCCTGCAAAAGCTATAAGTGATTTTTATGTAAATAATAAAAAAAGATTAAAAATACTTACTGTTTCTAATATGGTTATATTTAAAAAAAATAACTAACATGTAATTATTACTTTAATTTTAAGAAACAAAATGTCTATTTCAGATACAATAATTAAATTAATTGAAAACAGAAGAATAAATATAAAAAAAAATCTTCCAGATGATTTAGGTAAATTTTATAGAGAAGGTGGTTTAGATAACATTTTAAATTGTATTAATATTAATGATGCTTCTAAGGTGCTTGATGCTGGTGCTTATAAAGGAGAGTTTGCTGATGAAATTTTAAAAAAATTTGGTTCAAATTTAATCTTATATGAACCGTTAGAAACTGAATTTAACTATTTAGAAAAAAAATATCAATATAACTCAAAAGTTGAATTACACAACTTAGCAATTAGTAATACTGATAATTATAAATTCATTTCTCTTGAGAATAACAATTCTTCTCTATCAGATGTAGAAATAAACAACAGTATTAAAATAAAATGTAAAAATATAATCAATATATTTGATAAAGAAAAAAGTATTGATTTAATTAAAATGAATATTGAAGGATCTGAATACGAAATATTAAATGAGATTATAAATAAAAATTATTTAACAAAATGCAAATATTACTTAATACAATTTCATCACAAAAATAATATAAACTTGATGAAGAATAAAAAAATTATAGAAAATAAATTTTCAGAAATGAATTTTAAAAAAATTTTTAATTACAATTATGTTTGGGAGGTTTGGGAATTAAAGTAACTTAAATAATTTTGATTTTTTTTCAATTACTTTTAATGAATCATATTGAGACAATTTTACAATCCAATAATGAAAAGTGCTTTCGTTAATAATATATTTTTTAAAATTGCTTAAAATGCTAAGTTTTTTAAATGGATCTTTAATAAAATTGCAATCAGATACTTTTAATTTTTTATTACCCAACCAATTGATAAATTCTTTCGGTTTTTTTGAAACAATCAAAATTTTTTTTTCATTATTATTTTTTATTATAATTCTAATTTTTTCTTTAATACTATCATTTCCATAAAATGTATAACACAGAATTATTTTATTATTTTTAATTTTTTTTTTAAATTTATTTATTTTTTTTTTTATGAAATTTTTTCCAAAATTTGCTAAAAAATTTGATTGAAAATAACCGTCTATATAATAATTTTTATAATTAGAATTACGAATTTCTTTTACAATATTTTTATAATTATCAGATTTAATATAATTAATTCCAAAAATTTTTTGTAGAAATGTTGAATTTTTTATCATAAATCTTAAAAATTTTCCTATAAAACCAGAAAATAATGAGACTTTTGAATATTTTAAGTTCTTATCAATTTTATCTATTTGGAATTTTTCATTAAAAGGGTTGCCACCTAATAATTTTGAATAAGCAGATGATTTGTCAATTAAAATTTCCGTTTTAACTTTTGACTTGAGATATAAATAAAAACTGTAAATAAATAATTGATTCCCCAAGCCCCCTTTAAACCTTAAAATTATTTTTTTATTTTCCACTTTTTTTATAAATATTTTAGTTTAAAAACTTCAATTAATTGGTGGAGTAATACGATTTATACCAATCAATAAAAGATTTCATACCTTCATTTTATATTTATTTTTTAATTAAATCTTAAAAATATTTTAGTTATTCTTAATTCACCAAGTATATTTTCAATATCTCCATTTTGTATTTTCACAGAATTGATTTTGATTTTTTTTTAAATTATTTATTATTTTATGAATGTTAATTTTAAACAAAAATAATTTTCCCTTTTTTATCATTTTTTTGCAATTTTTTCATTACCCCTCTTGTGTCAAAGATTAATTTTGATGATTTATATAATTTTTTGTAGTCAATTATGTCGTGGTCAGTAATTATAATTGAAGCATCATATTTACTAATATTTTTTGAATTAAATTTGATACTTTTTTTTTTAATTTTATTTACTCTACCTAAAATGGTTTGAGGAAAGTATGGATCGTAATAATCAAAAAATATTTTTTTATTATTTAAAATTTTGAAAAAAGCGTAAGATGGTGACTCTCTATCATCATCAACATTTTTTTTATATGATAAGCCAATTATAAGAAATCTAATTTTTTTTTTATTTCTATATTTATTTTTAATAAACAAAATTATTTCATCTACGATTCTTTTACTTATTAAAGTATTAATTTTTCCAGAAACAGAAATTAATTTAGGATCATAACCTTTTTTTCTTGATATCCATGATAAGTAAAATGGATCAATTGGTATACAATGTCCACCCCACCCAGGCCCAGGCGTAAACTTATGGAAACCAAAATTTTTAGTAGAAGCTGCGTCTATAACATCAAAGACATCAATATCTAATTTTTTGCAAATTATCTTGAACTCATTAATTAATCCAATATTAACTGCCCTATAAAGATTTTCTAATAATTTACTTGTTTCTGCTACAGCAATTGATGTTGATACATAAACCTTTTTTGAAATTATTTTATAAAATTTCTCTATAATTAAACTACAATTTTTTGTATGTCCTGAAACAACTTTTGGTGTTTTTTGATATGAGAAATACTTATCTCCAGGGTTTTCTCTTTCTGGTGAATATCCAATAAAAAAGTTTTTACCTATTACAAACCTCTGTTTCAATTTTGAAATTAAAATTTCATTCGTAGCACCTGGATAAACCGTACTTTCTAGTATTAACATTTGACCCTCTTTTAAATAAGGTAAAATACCTTTCATGCATTTTTTAATGTAACTTAAATCTGGTTTATTTCTTTTTAAAGGTGTTGGAAGACAAATTATAATAATATCACTTTTACTTACAATATTATAACTTGAAAAAACTCTATTTTTATTTTTTTTAAAATAATTAATTTTAATCGATTTAATATAATTTTTACCATTAATTAAATAGTTAACTTTTTTTTCATCTGTATCGATACCATATGTTTTAATTTTTTTTTTAATAAATCTATATGTTAAAGGTAAACCAACATATCCTAAACCAATTATGGTAATTATTATTGATTTGTTAGTAATTTTTTTTAAAATATTTTTCATATTATTTTTGTATTTTTTGATATGGGTAAATATCTAATATTCCCTTTTCAGAGCAGTTATAGATTTTAATATTATTTTTTTTCGTATAATTATATATTTTTGAATGTGCTAAAAGAATTCTGAATGAGCTCCATAAACCGTAAATATTACTAACTCCGTGTGTTAATTTATACTTTTCAAGTTTTTTAAAAAAAATTTTTTTAGTTTCTTTAGTCTCATTCCTATAATAAATTTTATCATCAATATAATGTTTGCCGCCAATGTATTGTGTTTGATCGGCTCCAAGCAAGTAGATTTTTTTAAATCCTAAAGATATTGCTAATGCTATAGTAAATGGTATTACATTGAATGATCCTGGCAACCCTTTATTAAATTCAATTTTATCTGGTAAGTACTCTTCGATTTTAAAAGGTAGTAAATCAAAAAAATATAGATTATTCAAATTTTTTTTAAAATTATCTTTCCTATCATAGGGAATTAATATTTTTGTTTTTTTTTCTTTTATTATTTTTTTTTTGGTAGTTTTTAATGTTTTTTCGAAAAGATGGCCATCTAACATTACATGAAATGTAGACCTAAAATTTGGATATTTGGGTGGATCAAAATGGTTTACAGTAAATGTTATTTTATTGTTTAATTTGTTAAGGTTAATATTTTTTAATGATGGTCCATTTCCTAAAATATAGCATGTCTTATTTTTTTTAATATCACTTAGAATTAAGTGTCTTGAGTTAAAATTTTTTATTGAATTATAACTCCCAATAAAAAAATAAATTAATTTAACAAATAAATATTCGTAAACATATTCTATAATAAACACAAAAACTAAATAAATTATGCTTATTGGATAAAATATAATTTTTGGAGAAAATAAACTTCCCTTATAATAACTCATCAACCTTGGTTTTATCCATCTAAAATAATTTAAATTATCTTTAATATTTCTGTAAAATAACATTTTTAATTTAAATAAATTGAATTCTTTTTAAATTGAAAAAATCACTATGTATATTATTTATTCCTGAAATAGCACTCGGACAATGAAATTTCAGTTTCTTTTTTTCTAAAATGATGAAGATATTTTGATATTTTTTTTTTATTTCTCTACAAAAAAATAAATGACGGTCAGTTATTGTGGTTAATATTAAAGTTTTCATTTTAAAAACTCTTTTTTTATTGGTTCATTTTTTTTTATATTTTTTAAAACTTTTTTTCCAATAATTCTGGATAACTTATAGGGACTTAAACCATTTTCCGGTCTCACTATTTTAATTTTATTATAAGTAATTATCTCTTTTTTTTTTAAATCAAACCTAGCGTAAATTGATCTTCTTGTTGCTTTTTTATTCAAAATTTCAGTTTTGGATATTTTTTTATCAAATTTTCCAAGCATCGTTTCTGTTTTTCTAATCAAAGATACTAATCTACTCATTTCTTTTGGATCAGAGGAAAGTTTATGATCTCTAAATTTTGAAAAATTTTTATCTAATGTAAAATGTTTTTCGATAATTTCTGCTCCCAAGGATGAAGCTATCATGGATGCCTCTACCCCTGATGTATGATCAGAGTATCCAATTGATACATTAAGATTTTTTTTCAAAAAACTAATTGAACTCAGGTTCGCTTCTTCAGCACTGACTGGATAAGCTGAAACACAGTGTAATAAAGATAATTTTGAGAGAGGGAATTTATTCTTTTTAACAAATGATATTAATTGTTTTATTTCTTTAAAGGATAAGAGGCCGGTTGAAATTATTGTATATTTTTTAAAAGTTAAAACTTGTTTTATAAGTTGAAAATAATTGTTATCCCCAGATGAAATTTTAAAACAATCGACAATTTTATTTAAATATTTTGCACTTTTAATATCAAAAGGGGTTGATATAAACTTCAACTTTCTTTTTTTTGCAAATCTTGATAATTCAGTAAATTCTTTTTCTGTTAATTGAAATTTTTTAAATCTTTTAAATCTTTTTTTTTCATTACTATTCACAAATTCTTCGGTATTAAAAGTTTGAAACTTAACCGCGTCTACACCAGCTTTTGCAGCAAAAATTATTAATTTTTTAGCTATTTTTATATCACCCTCATGGTTATTACCAATTTCAGCAATAATAAAAGTTTTGTTTTTTTTAAACATTTACTCTTTTAAAGTTGAGTAAAAATTTTTATACCAATCAATGTACAAGTTATAACCTTTTTCTATAGAAAACTCAGACTTATAATTCAATATTTTTTTTGCATTTGAAGTATCAAGAGTCCCCCTTTCAGGTGAGAAAGCTTCTTTGCTTGTGTATTGAATTTTTTGATTAGGAAAATGAGTTTTTAAAATTTTTACTAAATCATTTACCTCTCTTCCCTCTCCATAAGTTATATTAAAAATTTGATTTTTAGATTGATCTTTTACACAGATTAATCTTATACCTTCCATTAAATCTTTTATATAAGTGAAATCTAATTTTTCTTTACCACTTCCATTAATGACTATTTCCTTGTTTTGAAGAGAATTTTCTATGAATATTTGACCCACTCTTCTACTAACACATCTTTCTCCATATAATGCTGATGGTCTGACTATTGTGTAAGGAAGACCAAAAACTTGATGATATGATTTAATAATTAATTCTCCTGCATATTTTAAAGTTCCATAAATCCCAATCGGATTACATTTGCTATTTTCGCTTACAGAACTTCCCTCAAAATTTCCATAAACCATACTAGACGACAAATATATTAAGTGCGTTTTATTTGTTTTTACATTGTCCAAAACATTTTCTAGTGTTCTTAAACTATGATCAAAAGTCGTATGAGGGTCTTTATTTGATTTATTTGCATGCGATACAGCTGCCAAATGTATCACTTTATCGGGTTTTACCTCTTCAAATATGCGAGATAATTCATGGTAATCTCTAGCATCTTTAATAAAAAAAGGAATATTGTTCTGTTGGATAAGTTCTATTCTTTTGTTTAAAATTGAAGAATATAATTTTTTATTCTCAACCGAGTGATCCATAATGGATAGAATATTATTAACACCTAAACTATCTACAACATACGGTTCAAAATTATTTTGTTTTAAATAAATTGCTAAGTTATGTCCAATAAAGCCAGAACCACCAACTATTAATACTTTATTTTTCATTCAAGTAGAACCTATTAATTATTTTACATATATAATCAACTTCTTTATTTTTTAATTTTGGATAAACAGGCAATGAGATAGATGTTGAGCTATAATTAACTGCATTTTTATAAGACTTGTTATTAAGATTATATTTTTTTTTATAATATGTCATTTTATTTAAAGGATTTGCGTAATGAATACTAAATTGAATTTTTTTTTCTTTCAGAAATTTTATCAAATTATTTCTTTGGTTTGTAAAAATTTGAAAAATAAAAAAAGAACAATCCTTTGAATAAGGCATATATTTAATATTTTTATTTCTTCTAAAATTATAGATATATCTTTTTGCTATCTGATGCCTTCTTTTTAAATTGGAGGAGTATCGTTTTAATTGCAAATATCCAAGTGCAGCTTGAAAATCAGTCATCCTATAGTTTAAACCTAAAAACTTCACATCATATTCTCCTGGTTTTTTACGTTGAGTGATGTCTTTGTCTATTCCAAAGGCTTTAAGTATTTTTATTTTTTGATAAATTTTTTTACTATTAGTAACTAACGCTCCTCCTTCTCCTGTGGTTATTTGTTTTGTCGGATAAAAAGAAAAACATCCACTTATTCCAAAATTACCAACATGTTTTTTATCTACTCTAGAACCTAAAGCATGCGCACAATCCTCGATTAATTTTATTTTCCTCTGTTTACAAAATTTTATTATTTTTTTTAGATCACATGGATAACCAGCCATATGGACTACAATTACTCCTTTTGTTCTTTTTGTAATTTTTTTAACAAATTTATCGTACGAAATATTTCCAGATAAATTTTCAGTATCTACAAAAACAGCCTTAGCTCCAGTATATTCAACTGCATGTGCTGTTGCAGTGTGTGTCTGTGCTGGAACTAGAACTTCATCACCTTTTTTAAAACCTGCTGCTAAACACGAAAGATGCAAAGCGGCTGTACAACTGGACACTGTTACAGCATATTTTGCTTTTGTAAATTTACTTAGCTCATTCTCAAATAAATTTGTATATTTTCCGTGCGTCAACCAGCCAGAGTGTAAAATTTTATTTACTACATTTAAATCAGATGGATTTATATTATTTTTTGAAAATTTTATCATTTATACAAATATTTTATTTTTATTTCTCTTCCTGAATTCATAGATCGATCAGCAAAAAAACAAGCTGACATTAAATCTATTTGGTTTTTAAAAGAAAATTCCTGTTTTTTATTTTGAATAATATTATCCAAAAAATTTCTTATTAAATTTTTCCTATTTTTTTTATCAGGATAATTTTGTTTTATTTTAAAATATTTTTTTTGAGAATTAAAAGAATATGAACCAAGGTAGGAATTTACATACGAATTTTTATTTTCATAAATCTTTAAATGGTGGAAATGATCATGAACACTAGCTGAATTTGCTGTAACTTTTAAAATTGTATTGTTTGGAAATTTAAAAATATAAACTGCAAAACTAAGTTTTTTAAATTTAGTTCTAATTGTTGCATTATTGTTTCCAAATGCAATTACACTTGTGGGTCTATCATTTAATAACCACATTGCTAAATCTATCATGTGAATAGCAGCTCCTAGTGTAATTGAATAATTTTTTTGATTAGCCCGCCATTCGTAAAGTTTATGAACTCTACCCCAATCATAATCTGCCTCTAAATAATAAACTTTATTTCTGTTAATAATTTTTTTGAAATATAAAAAACGAGAATTTACTCTTAAGACTAGATTAGACAAAAGATATAAATTTTTTTTTTGAGATAAAAGCTTATTTATTTTTTTTAGTTGACCGAGTTTTAAACACATGGGTTTTTCTATAATTAAATTTTTATTATGTTTTATAGATTTAATAATCTGACTGTAATGATCCTCGTCATAACTTGCTATAGAAACTAAGTTTATTTCCTTATTTTTATATATTTCATATTCATTTTCAGTTATATTAATCTTAGGATATTTTTTTTTTAGTTTTAATATTTTTTTTTTATCTTTTTCACAAATTAATAAAACTTTTGAACCTTTATAATTATTAATCGCTTCAAAATGTTTTTGACCTATGCCCATTCCAATTATGGCTGCTTTAATTTTATTTTTTGGAATTTTATTAATTTTTTTCATTTTTATAAGTTGGCGATATGATTGCTCTAATTGTATATTTTCTATTTATTTCATAAATGTCCTTCAGATAAAGAATTTTATAACCTATTTGATTTATTAAAATTTTAAATGATTTTGTACTAAAAATGTTAAAATGTTCAAAAAAAAACTCTTGTCTACTTAAACTCTCTTTAGCTGCAGTTGAACTTGGCAATTCGATATAAATTAATCCATCTTTTTTTAAAATTAATTTAATCTTTTTTAAAACAAATTTTATATTCTTTAAATTAAGATGTTCTAAGACTTTATTGAAAGTGATCACATTATACTTTTTTTTAATTTTGTAATTTTTACTTAAAATATTAAAAAAGAAACAATTGATTTTTTTTTTTTTCATAAAATTTACCATATCTATATTAGTTTCGCTTGCATCAATTTTAAAATTATTTTTTTTCATTTCATAAGGAAAAATACCAAAACCACTTCCTATATCTAATATATGACTTTTACTATCTATTTTTTTTTTTAGAAAATTTATTCTTTTAAGATTTGAGGATTTTTTTTTTAATGATTTAATTAAATTAAATTTTTTATTAATATCTTTATGAGAAACCTGTGCATATTTTTTTTTATAAATATTTTGTAAATACAATGTATGATTATGAATATTAAAAAAATGCCCACACCCACATCGGAACAGTTTTCTTTTATACTTATTTAAACTTATACCAAATAAATTTTCATTTTTAATTGCCTTTTCAAAGGTTTTTTGAAGTTTTAATTTTCGAACTTTACAAATTTTGCAAAGCATAAAGAATTAAATTTCAAAATAGGTAAAATTAGGGAAATAATCAAAAGTTTTTAATTTTATTTTTGATATATTAATGTTTTCCTCTAATGCTCTTAAACACCCAGGGGCGGCATGGTTCAATCCATCTATGACAACAATTGACCCTTTAGGCATCCTGGGCAAAAAATATTTTAAACTAAAATAAGTGGGCTTATATAAATTCATGCCTAAATGTAATAGTCTTACAGTTTGTTGCTTGTTTGTTGACACGTACTTTATTAAAGTTTTAGAAATATCCCCTTTAATTAACTCAATCTTTTTAATATGATTTAATGGTCTATCTTTATCAAAAATTTCAATTGCTCTTAAAATGTCTTTATAATTATTTGCATTATATTCTTTTTCTTTTCTTTTAATATTTTTGTTTGAAACATCTTTTTTTGTTATTCCTGTAGATCCATGAAAAGTATCAAAACCTATTATTTTGCATTGGTAATTATAAGGTTCTCTTGATACAGCAATATTTGCCCACGCAAATAATCCTGATCCATGATAAATGCCACCCTCAATTATGTCTCCTAAAACACCAGTCGTTTTTTCAAAAAGTTCATTTTGAGCCAAAAGCTTTGCAACATTTTGCCTGCCACTATATTTTGTAAATGAATTTATTTTATCTAATGTAGTTCCTCTAGAATTTTCGAAAAAATTTGCTCTCAATTCTTGTACTCCATATTGTTTAGAGGATGATAAAATACTGCCTTTTTTCTCAATATTTGTCATTATTTTTTAATTTTGTAGTTACCTATATACAATTCATCTAAGCCTGACAAATAAAAATTCTTTATGGCATCATGTACTGATGTCACCAGTGGTTCTCCTTGAACATTAAAACTTGTATTTAGCACAATAGGTATTCCAGTTTTTTTATAAAATCGACTAACCAATTCATAAAATTTTTTATTTAACTTTTTGTTAATTGTTTGAAGTCTGCCTGTTCCATCAACATGAGTTACTGAAGGAATTAATTTTCTCTTACCTTTTTTTATTATTAAAGCTTTTTCCATATAATAACTTGTTTGACTACTTTCAAAAAATTCCGAAACTTTTTCTTCAAGAATAGCCGGAGCAAAAGGTCTAAATGTTTCTCTATATTTTATAGTTTTATTAATTTTATCTTTTATATTTTTGTTTCTTGGATCAGCTAAAATTGAACGATTGCCAAGCGCTCTATCACCAAATTCTAAATTTCCTTGAAACCAAGCAATTATTTTTCCTTGTATAATTGAATTTGCAGCATCATCATAAATATTTGTAACATACTCATATTTTAATTTAAATTTTTTTAATTCCTTTAAAATTTTGTCATTTTTGTAATATGGCCCTAAGTAATTATTGAAAAAATTAATTCTTTTTCTTTCTTTATTTATACAATAATTTACATATAAAGCAGCACCCAAACCAGCCCCACTATCATCCGGAACAGAAGGTATAAATATTTTTTTGTACTCAGAGTTTTTAATAATTTTTCCATTAGCAACACAATTTAATGCACTACCACCAGCTACAACTAAATTTTTGGACTTGGAATATATCTGAGTTTTTTTAATCAAATTATTATATATCTCCTCAAATACTTTTTGAGCGGCATATGCTAAATTAAAATATTTTTTATCTAAATTTTTCCCAAGTTTGTTAGGTTTTAAAGATAAATAATTTATTAAATCCTTATTGTAATATTTTGGTCTATGAAACATGTAGTGATTAAAATACTTAAGATTTAAATAAAAATTTTTTTTCTCATCATAAATAATTAATTTTTTAACTTTTTTATAAAAATTAGAATTTTTACCATAAGCGCTTGCTCCCATTAATTTCCATTCTTCACTTTGAGGTTTAAAACCACAAAATTCTGTAAATGTTGAATAAAAAGACCCTAGAGAATGAGGGAAATTTTGTGTATCTTTTATTTGTATTTGATTATTTCTGCCTGTGTAAAAACCAACACATTGATTTTCACCGAAAGCATCTGTTGTAAGAATATTGGCTTCCTTAAAACCCGATAAAAAAAACATACTTGCGTGCGACAAATGATGATTGACAAAAAAAATTTTTATTTTTTTTTTATTATTTAAATACAAATTTTGAGAAAAAAATTCTTTCTTATGAATTTTTATATCTTTTAAAATATTGTTTATCGTTGAACTTAATATTGATGGTATATAACTTAAATTTTGAGATTCGTTTGCATCAAATTTTTCTAAGTTTATAAGAGGGTTCCAAGATATTGCAACTGAGTCTAATTCTTCAAATTTTATATTTCCTTGATCAAGACAATATTTAATCGCCTTATTTGGAAAAGCTCTAGTTCTTTTTACTCTACTTAATCTTTCCTCTTCAACTGCAGCAACTATTTTATTACCTTTTATTAATGAAGCAGAAGTATTAAAACCTATAGAGTTTAATCCTAAGATAAATTTTGTCATTTAAGTATTTGCATCTATAAAAATTTTAGCATTTAGTAGTTTAAATAAAAAATTAGAATTCTTAGAAATTAATTCATTACTTTTTAAAATAGTTATAATTTTTAACCTATCAACAATTTTGTATATTTGGGATTTTTTTTTAAATATTAATTGAATTTTTTTTGACTCAAAATTGAGTAATTTTTCTGGAGATATATTAAATCCAATTTTCTCATAATTATCAAGTATATGATCTGGACCAATATTCTTTAAACTTTTTCTTAAGATAAATTTTGCAAATCCATTTGCCACAAAATTTTTTTCGTTTAAATTGATAACGTATTTGTATAATTCACTATTCAAATAAGGTGATCTATTTTCTATTGAAAACTGCATTGCATTAGTATCTTCTTCTTGAAGAATTACGGGCACACTTTCATAAAACATTTCATTAATCATTCTGTTTTTTAAGTAAGAATTAGTAAATTTTTTTTCAATAAAAGACGGATTAAATGGTTTTTTTCCAAAATTTTTGGATAAATTTTTACCTTTTATAATTTTTACATTTTGATTTTTATTTACATAATTTTTATAATCTTTAAAATTTTTATTTCTAATTAGAGGTTTAATATTTTTTATCCAATTTTCTAAACTTTTATTAAATAGTTTTTTATTTTTTTTTATATCATTCAAATATGCTAAGTGATGATCATAATAACCAGAAAAAATTTCATCAGATCCATTGCCACTAATGATTACTTTGATACCATCTCTTGAAATTTCTTTAAACATTAGCCATTGAATATATGAAGTAACAGTTAATATAGGATAATTCCTATGCTTTATAATCTTTTCTATATTTTCTATAGACTTATTTTTATTAATTTTAATCCATTTATGATTTAAATTTAGATGCTTAACAGTTTTGTTAACCATTTCAAATTCATCATATTTTTTATCATCTGTGTAGACGGTATAACACTTTATCTTTTTTTTTAATAACTTTTTAGCTACGCTCACTAATCCGGTAGAATCAATTCCACCACTTAAGCAAAATCCGACTGGTCTGTCAGAAATAACAGAATTTGCAACAATTTTTGTAATTTTAGTTTTAACAGTTTTAACTATTTGATTTAACGGGATATCTTTTTTTCTTTTTTGTAGAAAATTAAAATACTTATATGTTTTAATTTTTAGTTTTTTATCAATCTCCATGTATGTGCCAGGTAAAATTTTTTTAATTCCTTTAAAAAAATGAAGATAATTTTTATTTAAATATCTATAATCACAAAAAAGATATCTTTTTAAATATTCAAGATTAATGTTCAAATTTCCATTCAGAAATTCTTTAAAAACAGATAATTCTGAACCAAAATATAATGTATTTTTTGATTTATAATACAATAATGGTTTTTCACCAAACCGATCTCTACACAATATCAGTTTTTTAGAAGATTTATCATAAAGTGAAAAAGCCCACATGCCCTCTATTTTTTTCAAAGCAAAATTTAAACCTTTAAAATAAATAAGTTTAATCAGAACTTCTGTATCAGAATTTGTTTTAAATTTAATTTTTTCTTTTTTTAATAAATTTCTTATCTCATTAAAATTATAAATTTCACCATTAAAACATAAAATCAAGTTTTTAAATATAAATGGCTGGTTTGATCTTTTATTTTGGTCTTGTATAGATAGTCTCGAAAATCCGAAAAATAAATAATTTTTATCTTCTTTTATATTTGTTAAATTTTGATTATCTGGACCTCTATGAATAATTCTTTTTAAAACTTTCTTATAATCAATATTAAGTTTGGTTAAAGACCTGAAACCAGCTAATCCACACATTTTATAATTTTTTAATTTTATTATGAATTTTAATAAGCATATTTAGTCCAATATATTTGTCTTCTGATAATTCAATAACTTTCTTCACAAAATTAAAATCAGAGAGGGTATCAATTGATAAATTAATTGAGCTTATATTATTTTTTAATTTAAAGTTATGAATTTTAAATTTTCTTTTATTGGCATAAAAGTATGATGTAACATGCTCTTTATAACTTTTATTTTTTGATACAGCATTTAAAGTTTTAAGAATTATATCAGAATTCATTATTTCCACAGATTGTCCTTTGGGATAAGATCTTTTTAAAGTATTTGTGACTATATCAACTTTTTTTTTTTTAAATAATCTTACAGCTTTATCAATTATTTTTGGATCTATGAGGGGGCTATCAGCAGTTATCCTAATAAAATTTTTTACATTATAAAATTTAATTGTTTCATAATATCTTAAAAAAACATTTTTCAAATTGGACCTATAATATAAAATTTTATTTTTCTCACAAAAATTGACTATATTGTCATCATCAACTGAAATTGAAGTTGCAACAATAATTTTTTTAATCTCTTTAGATTTTTTTAGTCTGTTTATGACTCTACCTAAGATAGTTTCATTATTAATTTTTTTTAAAACTTTTTTTGGAAGTCTTTTAGAACTTAGTCTTGCCTGTAAAATACAAATCATATAAATATTATGGCTCTTATATACGATAGTGAAAAAAATTAAAAAATTCTATGAAAAAAAATTTATACCCAAAATTAAACAAAACTTATTTAAGCAACAAAGTTCAGGTTAAGGAATATTTTACAATAATCATCAATTATTTAGAAAAATATACAAGCAAAATTAATTTAATTGATATTGGTTGTGCATCAGGTGATTTTTTAAATTTACTTTCAAAAAAAAATTTTGATTTAACTGGTGTTGATTTTTCAAAAGCATCTCTTGCTATTGCAAAAAAAAAAGTTCCAAATGCAACTCTAAAATTGTTGGACTTAAAAAAAAAATTGAATTTAATTAAAAAATATAATGTTTGTACGTGTCTTGGTACACTATCTGCTTTTGATGATAAATTTAAGATAATAAACAAATTAGTAAATATAGTAAAAAATAATGGTGAATTAATAATACTAGATTTAATAAATGAACATGATGTAAATGTTATAATGAGATATCAAAATAATTTCGAAAATAAAATTGAATGGCTTTCTGGATATAACACATATTCAAAAAGATACTGGGCTCAGAAACTGAACTCAAACTCAAAGATAAAATCTTTTACTTTTGAAAAGTTTAATATTAAAACAAAAATTTTACAAAACAAAAAAAATCCTATGAGGGCTTGGACTGAGATACGAAAAAATAAAAATCAAATCATGGTTGGAACCGGACAGCTTTTAAATTATTATTTTATAAAAATAAAAATTAAATAATATGACCATCAAAACTCTAAAAAAAAATTGTAATCAAATTTTGAGAAAAATAAATAAAATTGATCCAACTAAATTTAATTACTATTTTATATTAAATGAAATAATTTTAATAAATCTTAAAATAGAAAATATCTTATTTGATAATAAAAATAAAAAAGGAAACCCTATTATTATAAGTTTAAATTATATTAAAAAATTTGAAGATAATTTAGATGAAATAGTCTCTTTAAAAAATCATTCTAACAATATTTTTATTAAAAAAAACAAATATAAAAAAGAAGTAGGTCATAAAATATTATTTCAAAACTTATGGCAAAATTATTCTTTTAAAGATTATAAAAGTGATAGAATTTTAAGATATATAAAAAGAATAAAAATTAACAAACTAGAAAAAAAAATTAAAAATAAGAATATTTTAGATTTTGGGTGTGGTCATGGTAATTTTTTAATGGCTTGCTACAACTTTAAACCTAAAGAATGTTTAGGATTAGACTTTGGAGTTAATTCTATTAAATTTGCGAATAAAATGAGGGATAGATTAAAATTATCCAAAAAAAAATTAAAATTTAAGATTTCCACAGTTTATAATACTGGTTTAAAGAGTAATTATTATGATTTTGCAATACAAAATGGAGTATTTCATCACTTAAATAATGAAAACAAAGCTTACGCTGAGGTTCACAGAATTTTAAAAAAGGATGGGTATTTTTGGATTTATACTGACGGAGGCGGGGGACTAAGAGATGTAATATACGATATGTGTCAAAAAATATTAAAAAAAATTGATAAAAATTTTGTGGTAGAGCACATTAGATCTTGTGGATTAAATAATGGTAAAGAATATCACCTTGGTGATAATATGAATGCTGAGTATAGCCACACAAATTATGATACATTAATTAAATTTTTAAAGAAAATTGGTTTTAAAAATTTTAGACAATTAAATGGTGGTTTTAAAA
>CACMIX010000004.1:0-130000 GCA_902613855.1 uncultured Pelagibacteraceae bacterium | reverse complement strand
GCTGAAAAGTTTTGATGGCAGTTCCAGAGTTAAGCTCTGGGATTTCACCACCAACTTTTTCAACCACCTACGAACTCTTTAAGCCCAGTAATTCCGAACTACGCTAGGTCCCTTCGTATTACCGCGGCTGCTGGCACGAAGTTAGCCGGACCTTCTTATTCGGGTACAGTCATTTTCTTCCCCGACGAAAGAGCTTTACAACCCAAAGGCCTTCTTCACTCACGCGGCATCGCTGCATCAGAGTTTCCTCCATTGTGCAAGATTCCCCACTGCTGCCTCCCGTAGGAGTTTGGGCCGTGTCTCAGTCCCAATGTGGCTGATCATCCTCTCAAATCAGCTATTGATCACAGTCTTGGTAGGCCATTACCCCACCAACAAACTAATCAAGTGCAGGCTCATCCAATGGTGCATAAAGCTTTCTCCGTAAAGACTTATCCGGTATTAGCACAAGTTTCCTCGTGTTATTCCAGGCCAAAGGGCAGATACCTACATGTTACTCACCCGTCTGCCACTAAGTATTGCTACTTCGTTCGACTTGCATGTGTTAGGCGTGCCGCCAGCGTACGTTCTGAGCCATGATCAAACTCTCAAGTTTAAAAACGGCGCACACTAGCTTCCATATAAATTCTAAGAATAAAATTTATATGATGTTGAAGTGTGTACGACAAATTTTTGGTAACCTTAACCGTCCACACTTCTCTTCTTAAATTTTTACGTTTTAAATAGCTAATTGAGCAAAAAAGGCTCAATAATCCTCACTTATTTATTGCATTAACAATAATATTATTGAGAAAGTTCAGTGCTTATAGGCTAAAATCATAGGAAATCAAGCATTTAACATATAAAAATTGGATTAAAATATGTGATTTTCAAGGGTTTTTTTTGATTTTTAAGTTTCTCTAAACTAATAATTGTAACCTATTCATTTTCAAATGCTAAAAAATTTAAAAAATAAAATTAGAAAAAATATTCAAGTTTTTGGTCTTATTTTTTTAGTTGTCATTACTGTTGTTTCAACGAGTTATTTTAATTTCAAAAAAAATAATAACATTCAAGCTTATAATAATTTTATTGATAATATTTATTTTAAAAAAATTTTAAGTCACTTAGTTAACAACCTTGAGCCTAAATACAAAAAAATTAAACATAAAATTAAATCTGGAGAAACTTTTGACAGAATTTTAGAAAGCTATTCAATTGAAAAAAGTGAAATCATTAAAATAAAAAACTCTCTTAAAAATAAAGTTAATCTTAATAAATTAAATACAAATCAGATTATACAATTTAATTTAGATAAAACTAATAGTAAAATTAATGAATTTATATATCAAACTTCAAGTACACAAAAAATAGTTTTGAAGAGAAATATTGAGAGTGATATATTTAATGAAGAAATTTTATCAATAAAACTAGATAAGAAAATAGTTTATAAAGAAAATATAATTTTACAAAGTCTTTACAAGGCTGCAACAGACCAAAATATTCCAGCGAATACAATAATAGAGTTTGCAAGGATCTACGGATTTCAAGTAGATTTCCAAAGAGATATTAGGAAACTAGATAAATTTCAAATTATGTATGAATTATTTTTAAATGAAAAAAATGAAATAATTGAAACTGGAGAAATTCTTTTTGCAAATTTAAAACTTAGTGGTCAAGATAATAGTTTATATTATTTTGATAAAGATGGCAGTGAAGGTCATTATGACAAAAATGGGAAAAGTGTTAAAAAAGCATTAATGAAGACTCCCATAAATGGGGCTAGACTCTCGTCTCCTTTTGGAATGAGAAAACATCCTATAGACGGATTTAATAAAATGCATAGAGGAACTGATTTCGCTGCACCAATGGGAACTCCTATTATGGCATCTGGAGATGGTATAATTAAAAAAGCTGGATGGTGTGGTGGGGGAGGAAATTGTGTAAAAATTAGACATAATTCAACTTATCAAACTATTTATGCTCATATGTCAAAATTTGCGCGTGGAATTAAAACTGGCGTGAGAGTTAAGCAAGGTCAAACTATAGGTTATGTAGGATCAACAGGTAAATCGACCGGCCCACATTTACACTACGAAGTAATAGTTAATGGGAAAAAAGTTAATTCTCAAAAACTTAAGTTACCATCTGGAAAGATTTTAAAGGGTTCAGAAAGAAAAAATTTTGAAACTAAAAAAATAAAATTAGATGTTTTAAAATCTGAAAAAATTATAGGATTAAACTAAAGATTTAAACTTGAGGCTCTATAACTTTTTCTTCTTCATTTTCCTTTTTTGATTTATTAGCTAAATTACTTTTTGAAATTTCCTCATTTTCAATCTTGGTTTCCTCTGAAAGATTAGAATTCTCCTCGATCTTATTCTCAGAAAATCTCTCTCTTTTAATACTTTCTCTTTCATTTAACACTCTTGTAAAATGATCAGCGTGTTGAAGATAATTTTCAGACAAAATTTTGTCACCATTTGAAGAAGCTTCTCTTGCTAGATCATTATATTTTTCAATTAATTTTGGTGCATTATGATTATTTCTTCCAGGAGCTTTCCTCTTAAAATTTTCATTGTTAGAGAAATTTGATCCAAATTTTGGTCTGTCCCCGTTTGATTTAAAGTTTCTATCGTTTCTTCTAAAATTATTTCTTCTATTATTGTTATTGTTGTTATTTCTAAATGTTACCATGATTTCTAAAAAACTATATTTTTGTACAGACTATGCAACGATCATTATTAGCGAGATCCTTGTTAATGCTGTTAATATAAAATCCCTCTTTTTTTAATAAACTAATTACTTTGTTTTTTTGATCAAAACCGATCTCTAAAATAAACTTACCATTTTTCTTAATCAGTTCAGATGATTTTTTAATTACTTTTCTGATTGCTGACAAACCATCTAATCCACCGTCCAAAGCTAGTTTTGGTTCAAACTTAGCAACATCTATATCTAAATATTTTAAATCTCTTTTTTTAATATAAGGAGGATTAGATACAATTAAATCATATTTCCCTACAGCGAATTTGTCAACATTTGATTTATATAATTTTAGTTTAGAGCTCACTTTAAGCTTAATTGCGTTTAATTTACTTATATTTAAACAACTTTTGCTTATGTCAATTCCTGTTCCATAAAAACCTTTTCTCTCTTTTAGAATTGATAAAAGTATACATCCTGATCCAACGCCGATCTCTAATACATTTAACTTTTTTTTGTATAGAGTTAAATCTAAAATTTTCTCAATAACTAATTCTGTATCTGGTCTAGGTATTAAAGTATCATTTGATACTATAAATTCTGAATCCCAAAAAAATTTCTTATTAGTTAAATAGGCAATAGGTTTACCAATTGATCGTTTCTTTATCAATTTTTGAAAATAATTTAAATCCTCTTTATCTAGGACTTTTTTAGAATTAAGCAAAATATATTTTCTATCTTTTTGAATTGCCTTTGTCATTAGTATCTCAGAATCTAAAAATGGATTTTTAACAAACCTATCTTTTAAAATTTTTGCGCCCTGAATAATTGCTGAATTAATATTCATTGTTTTAAATTGCTTAAGCTCTCCTCTTGAGCTTGTAAAGTTAATGACTCAATCATTTCATCAAATGCTTCACCTTGTAAAAATTCTTCTAATCTGTGAAGTGTTAAGTTTATTCTATGATCAGTTACTCTTCCTTGTGGAAAATTATAAGTTCTAATACGTTCTGATCTGTCTCCAGTTCCAATTTTAGTTTTACGGTCTTTTGATCTTTCTTGATCGATTCTAGATCTCTCTAATTCATACAAACGTGCTCTTAGTATTTTCATTCCTTTTGCCTTATTTTTATGTTGTGATTTTTCATCCTGCTGAGACACTGATAATCCCGAAGGAATATGTGTTATTCTTACAGCACTATCAGTTGTATTTACCGATTGACCGCCAGGTCCACCAGCTCTAAAAACGTCTATTCTTAAATCTGAATCGTTTATCTTTAAATCAACTTCTTCTACTTCTGGCAATACAGCAACGGTCGCTGCTGATGTATGAACCCTTCCTTGAGTTTCAGTATCAGGAACTCTTTGTACTCGATGAACTCCACTCTCATATTTAAGTGTTGAATAAATGTTATTACCTTTAATTAAAGCAATAACTTCCTTTAGGCCACCAGCATCACTTCTTGAAATTGAAATAAGTTCTAATAACCATTTCTTTTTATGGCTTACTTTTTCATACATTTTAAAAAGATCAGATGCAAATAAACTTGCTTCTAATCCACCTGTACCTGCTCTTATTTCTATAATAGCATTTTTTTTATCTGCTTCATCTTTTGGTAGTAAAAATAATTTTAATTTTTTTTCATTTATCTCATGTTGTATTTCTAAATCACTTAATTCAGTTTCAGCCATATTTCTTAATTCATCATCTGATGAATTGTCATCTAATATTTTCAGTAATTCTTTCTTATCATCATCAAATGAAATATATTTTTTTGCATTTTCAATAATTTCATTTACATCTGAATATTCTTTTGATTTTTCTGCAAATAATTTTTTATCTATAGTCCCAGATGATAAATCTTTTTCTAACGAAGAATGCCTTGATATAAGTTCTTCAATTGTTTTATTAGGTATCATTTTTAGTTTTCTAGCTCAGATGCTCTTTTTTCAACTTCAGAAACAACTTTTTCAATAATATCTTTGGTCAAAACCTTTTCATTTTGAACTCCAGACAAATAAAGCATATTATTACCTTTTCCACCTCCAGTAATACCTATATCAGTCATAGCTGCTTCTCCTGGACCATTTACAACACACCCAATTATTGAGAGAGTTATTGGAGTTTTTATATGAGATAGTTTTTCTTCTAATATTTTTACTGTATCAATCACTTGAAAAGCTTGCCTTGCACAAGAGGGGCAAGATATGATTTTAACACCTCTATTTCTTAGATTTAACGATTTTAGAATTTCATTTCCTATAGTAACTTCTTTTGTTGGATTATCTGATAAGGAGATCCTTATTGTATCTCCAATGCCATCCATTAATAGACTTCCAAGTCCTATAGAAGACTTTATGCTTCCAGATACAAAACTACCAGCCTCAGTAATTCCCAAATGTAGAGGATAATCACATACTTTAGATAATTGTCTATAAGCAGCAATTGATAAAAAAACATCAGAAGACTTAACACTTATCTTAAAATTAAAAAAATCTTTATCTTCTAATATTTTTATATTTCTTAATGCACTTTCCACTAGGGCTTCTGGACAAGGTTCTTTAAACTTATCTAATATATCTTTTTCTAATGATCCTGCATTTACTCCAATTCTAACTGAGCAATCATTGTTCTTAGCAGCACTAAGAACTTCATGAATTTTTGATTCCTCACCAATATTTCCAGGATTTATTCTTAAACATTTAGCTCCGTTTTCAGCTGCTTCAATTGCCCTTTTATAATGAAAATGAATGTCTGCTACAACTGGAATGGATACATGTTTAACTATTTCTTTAAGAGCGCTGGTTGATTCTGCATCTGGACATGAAACTCTAACTATATCTGCCCCTTCCTCAGCAATATCATTAATTTGATTAATTGTTGCTTTAACATCTGTTGTTAAAGTATTGGTCATTGATTGAACAGAAATTGGGTTATCTCCTCCAATTTTAACATCACCAACATTTATTACTTTTGTTTTTCTTCTTCTGATATCTCTAAATGGCCTAACACTCATGAAATTAATCTAGTTTAAATTCCTTATGTAAAGATGCAATTGCCTTTTTAACATGCTTTGCTGATACTAAAACTGAAATTTTAATTTCAGATGTTGAAATAACTAAAATATTTATTTTTTTTGCAGCTAAAGCTTGGAACATTCTGTAAGTTATTCCAGGTGTTGTAATCATGCCAACACCAATTATTGATACTTTAGAGACATTTCTATCAAAAGATAATTTTTTATATGAAATACTTTTGTTTTCTTTTATGAGCTTTTCAGTTTTTTTAAGATCCTCAGATTTAATTGTAAAAGTCAAATCAGTATTCTTTCCATTTTGTGAGATATTTTGAACGACCATATCAACGTTTATCAAGTTTTTAGATAGTGGTTTGAAAATTGATGCAGCAACACCTGGCCTATCCTTAACACTAACTATTGTAATTTTGGCATCATTTTTAGTTGATGAAATTCCTGTAATTATTTGATCACTAAATGATTTTTTAGAATTTGTAATTAAAGTCCCTGACTTGAATGCAAAAGAGGATTTTACTTTAATATCTATTTTATTCAGCTTTGCATCCTGAATTGAAGTTGGTTGCATAACTTTTGAGCCTAATGATGCCATTTCAAGCATCTCATCATAAAAAATTTTGTTAATTTTTTTTGCTTTTTTGTGCTGTCTCGGGTCAGTAGTATATACTCCTTCTACATCTGTATAGATTATACATTCATCGGCTTTAATATACTTGGCTAACATTATTGCTGTAGCATCAGATCCACTTCTACCAATAGTAGTTATTCTAAAATTTTTATTAATTCCTTGGAAACCAGTAACAATTGGAATACCACCACTTTTAATAAATTTATTTAATTCCTTAACATTTATTTTATTTATTCTAGCGTTTGAGTAATTGCCCTCTGTAATAATAGGTAACTGCCAAGATAACCAAGATCTAGATTTTAAGCCAATATGTTTCAAACGACCTGCTATAAGCGCACATGAAGCTTGTTCACCAGTAGATACCAGTGCGTCATATTCTGCTAAATCAAAATTGTTACTAATTGACATTGATTTATTAATTAGATCATTAGTAACACCGCTCATGGCAGAAGAAATTACTGCTACCTTATATTTTTTCTTTTTATAAGAAGCTATAATTTTACACACTTTTTTAATTCTATCGATACTACCGACGGAAGTTCCACCAAATTTAAGTACTACAGTTTTCATGATCAGCTGAATAATAATTATTTAATTAATATTTGATAAAATACATCTTAATTGCTATGTCAACTAATTATCTCACATGAGTAGCGTAAATAAAAAAGAAATAGAAAAATTTTCAAATATGGCGGATGAATGGTGGGATCCCCATGGAAAATTTAAACCTCTGCACAAATTCAATCCAATAAGGATTAAATATATTAAAGAAAATATAATTGAACAATTTAAAACAAGAAATAAAGCTAACCCTTTATCTGGAATTAATATTTTAGATATTGGTTGTGGTGGAGGGTTACTTTCTGAACCAATGTGTAGATTGGGTGCTAATATTACAGGTATCGATGCATCAGTTAAAAATATTAAAATTGCAAAACTTCATGCTAAAAAAAATGGCCTTAAAATAGATTATATTTGTTCGTCTCCTGAAAAATTAAAAATTACAAAAAAATTTGATGTAATACTCAATATGGAAATAGTTGAGCATGTAGAAGATATTTCTTTCTTTCTAAAATCATGCTCTAAACTTCTCAAGAAAAATGGACTTATGTTTGTTGCAACAATTAATAAAACTTTAAAGTCATATGTGTTTGCTATAGTTGGAGCAGAGTACGTTTTAAGATGGTTACCAATTGGAACTCATGAGTGGGAAAAATTTGTTAAACCTGAGGAGCTTAAAAAGATTTTGACCAAAAATAATTTATCTTTAAAAAAGTTTGATGGAATGAATTTTAATATAATTAAAGATGAGTGGAGTATTACAAACGACCTTTCAGTTAATTATATTGCGAAATTTTTAAAAAATTAATTTTCCTTGTCTTCTATCCAAGGAAACATCTGAGCCTCTATACCTTCATCTTTAAGCTCTTTAAGATCTTGTGTTGAGGCACTTCCATATATACCTTTAGATTTTTTTTTATTATTATAATGAATTGATCTTGCCTCATAAGCAAAATTGTCTCCTACATATTTAAAATTATCTTTAATAAACTTTTGATAATTTTTAATGGTTTTTTTAATTTTTTGATATTTTGCAGTATTAAATTTTGTTTCAGATTTAGTTTTGCTGTTTATTAATTGTGGAGCCATCAAAGTTTTTTCTACTTTTAATGAGTTACAATTATGACAAGTCAAAAATTTTCTTTTTTTTAACTTTTCATATTCATTAGATGATGCGAACCAACTATCAAATTTATTATTACAGTCTTTACAGATTAACTTGTATTTGATCATATTTTATAAATAGGTTTTAAATAAAAATTTTCAATATTATTTAGCTTCTGTAGTCTGCATTAATATTTATATATTTCTTGGTTAGATCCATTGTGTATGAGGTAAAATCTTTTTTTCCCGTGTAAACTTCAACATAAATATCGATATTTTCATTTTTCATATATTTAGAAGCTACCTCTTCACTGTAATTTTGGTAAAGTTTTCCATCTTGAACTATTTTTATATTTCCCAATTTTATACAGAGTTTTTTTAAATTAATTTTTGGTCCTGCTTTACCTATAGCCATTATAATTCTTCCCCAATTTGGATCCTCACCTGCAATTGCAGTTTTTACTAAAGGTGAGTTTCCTATTGAAAAAGCTATTTTTTTTGCCTCTATTTCATTTTTACATTTAGACACATTTATAGAAATAAATTTTGATGCACCCTCACCATCTGCAACAACTCTTTTGGCTAAATTTAATAGAACATTGTTTAAGGCTTTATCAAAGTTTTTTATTTTATTTTCATTTATACTTTTTATTTTTGAATTATTGATTTTATTAGTTGCAAAAATAGTCATCATATCGTTGGTGCTAGTATCCCCATCACAAGAAATGGCATTAAAAGTGTTAAAGATATTTTTTTTTAATAGTTTACTTAAAATATCGTTAGATAAACTTGCATCTGTAAAAATGTATGCTAAAGTTGTTGCCATATTGGGATGTATCATGCCAGAGCCTTTAGCAATCCCATAAATTTTAACTTTCTCATTTCCTATATTGCATTCTTCCATTGCAATTTTTGGCTTAGTGTCAGTAGTCATTATTCCAAGAGCAGCTTTCATCCAAATAAATTTATTTTGTGTATAACGAATTTTATTAATTAAATTAGGTATTTGATGAGATATTTTTTCAAATGGAAACTCTTCTCCTATTGTTCCTGTGCAGCCAAATAGAATTTCTTTTGGATTTATCTTTTTAGGTGTTTCCTCATCTTGTTTTTGTTTCTCTGTCAAATTTTTTGATACTATATCTGCTAATTTTTTTAAACTTTCATATCCTTCTTTGCCTGTAAATGCGTTGGCATTTCTCGTGTTTACAATTAAAGAAAATACTTTTTTAGTTTTTTGATTTAAGTTCCATTTTATATTTTCAGAAACAATTTTAGACTGTGTATATAGCGAGGCGTGATTTGCACCATCTCTGAAATAAAACATTGATAGATCATCTCTGTCATTTTTATATAAATTTGCACTTAGTACTGAAATTGACAGACCATCAATATGATCTAGGTCTTGAAAATCAATCATTTTGGTATTTTTTGATTGCGAAGATAGAAAATTTGTTAAATTAATTCCCATATTGTTTAAATTATTTATTTAATACATATATTAAACATAATATTTAAAGAATAAATCAAATAGTCATGTTTAATCCATTAAATCTAATCTCTAAATTTATTAAATCTAGCAACCAAAAAGAGCTTGATAGGGTCAGCAAGGTTGTTGAAAAAATTAATTTACTAGAGCAAAAATTTATAAATTTAGATGATGCAGATTTTCCAAAAAAAACTTTAGAGCTTAAAGATCTTATTAAGAGTGGAAAATCATTAAATGATATAATGCCTGAGGCTTTTGCACTTGTAAGAGAAGCTTCGAAAAGAACTCGAAAAGAAAGACACTTTGATGTTCAATTAATTGGTGGCGTCATTCTTCATGAGGGTAAAATAGCTGAGATGAGAACAGGTGAGGGAAAAACTTTAACAATCACATTGGCAGCTTATTTAAACGCACTAAGTGAGAAAGGAGTTCATATAGTAACTGTTAATGATTATTTAGCAAAAAGAGACTCTATTGAAATGGGGCAAATTTATAATTTTCTTGGGTTAACTTCGGGGTTTATAAATAATGACCAAAGCGACGAGGAACGTAAAAAAAATTATAACTGCGACATAACCTATGCAACAAATAGTGAATTAGGATTCGATTATCTTAGAGATAATATGAAATTTTTACAAAATGAGATGGTTCAAAGAGAACATTCATTTTCAATCGTTGATGAAATAGACTCCTGTTTAATTGATGAAGCAAGAACGCCTTTGGTAATATCTGGATCAGCTGATGATAAGACAGCTCAGTATTTAGCAATTGATAAACTAATAAAAATTTTAAATGATAAAGATTTTGAAATTGACGAAAAAGAAAAAAGTATTCTTTTAACAAACGATGGAATTAATAATGTTGAAAAACTTTTTTCAAATGCTGGAATTTTAAAAAATGATAATTTTTATGATCCAGAAAATCTTCATTTAGTTCATCATGTTAATCAAGCTTTAAGAGCAAATCATTTGTTTGAAAAGGGTAAGGATTATATTGTAAATGATGGAAGTTTAAAAATAATTGATGAATTAACAGGTAGAATTCTTGAAGGTAGACGATTTGGAGATGGCTTGCACCAGGCACTGGAGGCAAAAGAAAAAATTGATATTCAAGCAGAAAATCAAACATTAGCATCAATCACTTATCAAAATTATTTTAAACTTTATAAAAAGATAGCAGGTTGCACTGGTACTGCTTTAACTGAGTCTGCAGAGTTCTTTGAAATATATGATTTAGCAGTTGTAGTAATTCCTACTAATAAAGAAATGGTTAGAAAAGATTTTAACGATTTAATATTTAGAACTGAAGAAGAAAAAAATAATGCAATTATAAATAAAATTATTGAACGTAATCAAATTGGCCAACCAATATTAGTCTTTACATCAAGCATAAATAAATCTGAGGTTTACTCAAATTTATTGAATAAAAAAAATATTAAACATGTAGTTCTTAATGCCAAAAATCATGAAAATGAGGCTGAAATTATAGCTAATGCAGGTAAAGAAAAATCTTTGATTATCACCACAAGTATTTCTGGACGTGGTGTTGATATCCAACTTGGAGGAAAAAAAGGATCTATTCCTGATGAACAGCTCAAGATTGATAAAGATAAAATAAAGTCTTTAGGCGGCTTGTTTGTAATTGGCACAGAAAGAATGGAGTCTAGAAGAGTTGATAATCAAGCAAGAGGTAGATCAGGAAGACAAGGAGATGAAGGAAGTTCAGTATTCTATGTAAGTTTAGAGGACGACTTAATGAGAATTTTTGGTTCCGAGTCCATGAATAATATGCTTGAAAAGTTAGGACTTAAAGATGGAGAAAGTATAGATCATCCTTGGATCAATAAAGCATTAGAAAGAGCACAGCAAAAAGTAGAGGCAAGAAATTTTGACATTAGAAAAACCTTAATAAAATTTGATAATGTGCTTAACGATCAAAGACATGTTATTTTTTCTCAAAGAAAAAATGCAATGAGTAGTGGGGATATTTTTGGTTATTCTGATGAATTTCTAAAAGAGATAATTGAAGACTTAATCAAACTAAAAATTCAAAAACTCTCAAATCCTAAGAGTTCAGAATTTAGTAACAGAATTAAGCAAATACTGGGAAAAAGTTTCACAGATCAAGAGTTTGAAGAATTAATTGCATCTAAAGATGAAGAGCTTAAAGAAAAAATACTTTCAAAATTTAATGAGACAAGAAATGAAAGAATTAAGATTCTTGGAGAAGATTATGCAAAAGATATTGAAAAAAGAATTTTTTTACAATCTATAGATTTAAATTGGAAATCTCACATTCAATACTTAGAACAATTAAGACAAGTTGTTGGTTTGAGGTCTTATGGTCAAAGGGATCCTCTAGTTGAATATAAAAAAGAAGCTTTTGATTTATTTTCAAACCTCTTAGAAAAACTAAAATTGGACTATGTTACAATCTTGATGAATCTAAAAGTTGTCACAGAACAAACTAAAAAAGAAGATAATAATACTGAGATTTTACCTCAAAAAAATCAAACAAAAAAAATGGGAAGAAATGAACCATGTTTTTGTGGCTCAGGTAAAAAATTTAAACACTGTCACGGTGCTTTATAATTTTAAATTAATAAAAAAATCAAACCTAACAAAATAACACTTATACCGAAACTAATTTGTATTTTTTTTGATTTTAAAATATTTTCAAATTTATTTTTTTTGACAGTTAATGAACTTAAATCTTCAGTTGTGCTTATAAATCCATCATTCCTTCCAATCTTTAAAAACTTATTTTTTCTTTCATTTGCTATCTCCTCTGGAGATAAGTCTTTGAAGTAATCTAAATTTTGTGTGATAGAAGTTTTTAAGTTTTCAAGCATCGTATCTCTATCTCGATGAGCACCACCCAAAGGCTCAGGAATAATTTCGTCGATAACTTTTAATTTCAATAAGTCTTTTGCTGAGAGTTTCATTGCTTTTGCAGCATCGAGCATTTTCTTTGGGTCTCTCCAAAGAATAGTTGCACATCCCTCAGGAGATATAACTGAATAGATTGCATTCTCAAACATTATAACTTTATTTGAAGATGCGAGAGCGATTGCTCCTCCAGAACCACCCTCACCAATTATTATTGCAATTGTTGGGACCTTAAGTTCCATGCAACATTCTATTGATTTTGCAATTGCTTCTGCTTGACCTCTTTCCTCTGCACCAACACCTGGATACGCACCTGGAGTATCTATAAAGGAAATTATTGGAATATTAAATTTGTTTGCCAAATTCATTAATCGAATTGTTTTCCTGTATCCCTCAGGTCTCATCATTCCAAAGTTTCTCTCGATTCTGCTATCTAAATCCTCTCCTTTTTCCTGTCCAATAACTAAAACTGAATTTCCTTTAAATTTTGCAAAACCAGTTAAAACTGATTTATCTTCACCATAGTGACGATCACCAGACAATGAAATAAAATCTTCAAATAAATTGTCTATAAAAAATTTAGATTTTGGTCTGTCCTCATGTCTTGCAACCATAGTTGTTTGCCATGGATCTAAATTTGAGTAAATATTTTTTAGTTTTTCATCCAACTCGGCCTGGGTACTAGAAATTTTTTGAGTATCCACTTCTGATAGTCCTTCTTGATTATAAGGATCCTTTAATTTTTCTATCTCATTTTCAAGATTTTTAATTTCATTTTCAAAATTAAGGTAATTTTTCATGATTTAATTATATCGGATAGTTAAATTATAAAAAAGGCCATAAAATGATGAATTATTTTAAAGGTAATTGTTATTAATTGACTAAATAATTTTAACAGATAGAAATCCATGATCGGGAGAGACTAAGCATTTTTTAGCGCCGAAGGAGCAACCACCCCGGAAACTCTCAGGCAAAAGGACCGATGTAGGCATAACACTCTGGAAAGAGATTAAATTCCGCCGAAGGAGCAAAACTCTCAGGCAAAAATACAGATGGGGTCACGAAAGTGCTATGCAAGAAAAATACATAAATATTAAAAGTTTAAAAGTATCTAGCGATCTTGTTCAATTTGTTAATGATGAGTTGCTAAAAGAAACAGAAATATCTCCAGAAAATTTTTGGGCAGGTTTCGAAAAAACTGTCAATGAATTAGCACCTGAAAACAGAAAATTAATAAGCATTAGAAAAGATTTACAGAGTAAAATTGACGATTGGCATATCAAAAACAAGGGGTCAGAATTTAATTTTGAAGAGTATAAAAAATTTTTAATTGAAATAGGCTATTTAAAAAATGAAGGACCTGATTTTCAAATTGAAACAAAAGATGTTGATGACGAGATAGCAAAAATTGCGGGACCTCAACTGGTAGTGCCAGTTATGAACGCAAGATATGCTTTAAATGCTGCAAATGCTAGATGGATGAGTTTATATGATAGTCTATACGGAACTGATATTATTGAACAATCAGAAGATAGTGTTTCAGAGAGATATGACCCGCTAAGAGGTGAGATGGTTATTAAGTATGGCAGAGATTTTTTAGATAAATATTTTCCATTGAAAGATTTAAGCTGGAAAAAAATAACAAGCTTTGCTGTAAAAGATGGAAAGCTAAAAATTCTTAAAGGTGCTGATTTAGTTAGCTTGATAGATGAAGATAAATTTATTGGTCATAGAGGCGAAAGTGATAATCCTTCTGCAATTATTTTAAGAAATAATAATTTGCATATTGAAATTTTAAAAGATTCTAGAGCGTTTGCTGCTCAACAAGACCATGCAGGTATAAGCGATATAATAGTAGAGTCAGCTGTATCAACTATTTGTGATAATGAAGACAGTGTAGCAGCAGTTGACTCAGAAGATAAAATTATTTGTTACAGAAATTGGCTAGGTTTAATGCGTGGAGACCTAAAGTCAAAATTTGAAAAAGATGGAAAATTATATGAGAGAAAGTTAAATCCAAATAGAAGTTATATTTCTAGGGATGGTAAGGGTCTAAAATTGCATGGCAGAAGTCTTCTGCTTGTAAGAAATGTTGGGCATTTAATGACAAACCCATCCATTATTTTAAATGATGGAAATGAAGTGCCAGAAGGTATTTTAGATGCATTTATAACCACAGCTGCAGCACTACATGATTTAAAGAAAAAAAATAATTCACGAACTGGATCTGTATATATTGTTAAACCTAAAATGCATGGACCAGAAGAAACAGCATTTACAGATTTAATTTTTTCAAAAGTAGAAGAAGTTTTAGGATTAAAAAAATATACATGCAAAATAGGAATAATGGATGAAGAAAGAAGAACATCCTCTAATTTGAAAGAGTGTATTAGGTCCTTAAAAAATAGAGTATTTTTTATAAATACAGGATTTTTAGATAGAACTGGTGATGAAATGCATACATCAATGATGGCAGGACCTATGATTAAAAAGGGAGAAATGAAGTCATCAAAATGGATTACAGCTTACGAAAATAGAAATGTGGATATTGGATTAAAATGTGGTTTTTCTGGTAAAGCTCAAATTGGTAAAGGTATGTGGGCTATGCCTGACAAAATGAAAGATATGATGGAACAAAAAACAGGCCATTTAAAAGCTGGTGCAAATTGTGCTTGGGTGCCATCTCCAACTGCTGCTGCTCTTCACGCCCTACATTATCATGAAATAAATATTTTTGACGAACAGAAAAAAATTTTAAATAGGGATCAAGGCAAACTTGATGATCTTCTAACAATACCAGTGGCAGATAGAACCAATTGGTCTGTTGAAGAAATAAATACTGAAATAAGTAATTCGGCCCAAACATTACTTGGATATGTGGTGAGATGGGTTGATCAAGGAATAGGTTGTTCTAAAGTTCCAGATATTAACAATGTAGGTCTAATGGAAGATAGAGCAACTTTAAGAATTTCCTCGCAACATATTGCAAACTGGATACAACATGGAATTACTACAGAAATTCAAGTAACAGAAATTATGAAAGAAATGGCAAAAATTGTTGATGGTCAAAATAAGAATGACTCTAATTATATTAAAATGAGTGACGACTTCGAAAACTCAATAGCTTTCAAAACTGCATGTGATTTAGTATTCAAAGGCAAGCAGCAGCCCTCTGGATATACTGAACCATTATTACATATTAATAGATTAGAAAAAAAATCTAATCTGAATTAGAAATTAAATTTGAACGGTTTTTAAAGGCTGAAAATAAAGTTCCATCATCTAAACTTTCTATTTCGCCACCAACAGGTAATCCTTGTGCTAACTTTGTAATTTTTACATCTAAATTTTTTAGACTATCTTGAACGTAATATGCAGTTGTCTGTCCTTCGACTGTTGCACTTGTTGCTAATATTACCTCTTCAATTTTTTCTTTATTTACTCTCTCAACTAAAGAGTCTACTAGAAGATCCTCTTTTCGTTGGCCTACTGACGAAATAGTTCCACCTAATATATGAAAATAACCTTGAAAAATATTTGAATTCTCAATTGACCATTGATCAGCAATGTCTTCAACTACACAAATTTTAGAAAACTTGTTTTTTGTATTCTCACAATTAACGCATCCGCTCAAATTAGACTTTAGTGATCCACAAGAATTGCATCTGATTACATTTTTGTAAACCTGAGCCAAAGTGTTTGCCATTGGTTTCACTAATTCATCTCGATTATTAATTAGTTTAAGAACAATTCGTTTTGCAGATTTTGGACCTAAGCCAGGCAACCTAGATATTAATTTTATTAATTCTTCAATCTCACTAATATTTTGCATCTATTATAAGGGCCATTTAAAGCCTGGTATACCAAATCCACCGGTAGCTTTTGATATTTCTTCAGAAGTTTTTGATTTTAACTGTGCTTTAGCGTTATTATGAGCAGCAACAATTAAATCTTCAATAATAGCTTTGTCCTCTTTCATAATCTCATCAGATAATTTTATTGTTTGCATTTCTCCTTCACCATCAAGAGTTATTGTTACAGAATTAGAGCCAGAAACGCCCTCCACTCTTATTTCCTTAATTTTCTGCTGGCTTTCTTTCATTTTTGCCTCAAGCTCTTTGGCTTTATCTAAAATCTTACTAAAATCAGTCATTCTGACCCTCATCCTTTTTTATTTTAACGTCAATTAATTCTGCATCAGGAAAATTTTCTATTATATTTTTATAGGCTTCTGAAGATTTTGCTTCATCAATTAAAAGTTTCTTATTATTAAGTTGTTTTTCTTTTACAGACATTTCGCCTTTAGATTTACTAAAAGTAATAATCCATCGCTCAGTAGTCCAATCAAAAAGTTTTGATGATAGATCTTTAACAAAATCTTTATCTAAACTATCGTTAAAAGATATCTCTATTCTGTTTTTTTCAAATTTTACTAGATTGACATTTTTTTCTAATTCATATTTCAATTTGATTTCTTTTTTTTCAGAGCAGATTAATAATAGATCATCAAAAGAATTTATTAGTATTTTATTTTCTGACTTGATTTCAGTTTGTACTTGTGGTTTATTTTTTTCTTCTTGAGAAATATTTTTAATTTGATCTATTATTTTATTTGAGCTTATATTTTCTTCAATTTCATTGATTGTTTTTTTTTCAATTTCAGGCTCAATTTTTTTTTGAGATTTCACAGACTGTAAATGCATTAATCTGATTAGAAACATCTCAATCGACAAATGTTGATTTGAAACTATGTCTAATTCTTCAAGAGAGCTGATTGCAAATTGCCAGAACAACACTAACACATCAGACTCTACTTTATTTGAAATACTTTTTATTTTCGAAAACTCCTCATCATTTAGAGCAAAATTTGTGCTTTCTAGTGTTAAAGAATTTATATTTTTAAAGTAATACAACAATTCTAAGAAATCATTTATGAATACTTTGGGTTCAACTCCTTGATCATAAATTTTTCTATAAATATTTATTACTTTTGTTTCTTCACCTTTTAAAATAAGTTCAAATAAATCTATTAGTTGAGATTTATCAAAGTAGCCAAATATTTTTTGTGCAGAGTTTAAATCTAATTCGGTATTTTCATCTAAGCTTAATAAAGCCCTATCTAATAGAGATAATGCATCTCTAACCGAACCTTCTGAAATTTTTACAATTAATTTTAAAGCTTCGTCAGTAACTTTACCATTTTCTTTATCTTTAATTTTTTTTATAAACTCAAATAATTCTGATGATTTAATTCTAGATAAATCAAATCTTTGACATCTAGATACAACAGTGATTGGAATTTTTTTAATTTCAGTAGTTGCAAAAATAAACTTTAGATATTCTGGTGGCTCTTCTAATGTTTTTAAAAGAGCATTAAAAGCCTGTTTGCTAAGCATGTGCACTTCATCAATTATAAAAATTTTATATTTAGCTGAAGTAGGTCCATATCTGGAAAATTCTATAAGATCTCTTACATCATCTACACCAGTTTTACTAGCTGCATCCATTTCAAGTACATCTATATGGCTTGAATTGATAATAGACTCACAATTCTCGCAGAAATTTTCTCTACATATTTTTTCTATACCATTTGAACAATTTAATGCTTTTGCAACTATTCTTGCTGTTGTTGTTTTTCCAATCCCTCTAATGCCTGTGAATAAATATGCATTTGGAATTTTGTCTGCTTTAATTGAATTTGTTATTGTTTCTGCAACCACTTCCTGGCCTATTAGATCGTCAAAAGTTTGCGGTCTATATTTTAATGCCAGTACTTTCGAATTATTATTCATATATTAGGAGACTAGAACCTGAATAACTGTCTCTACGACTGCTTCCGTTAAGATCTGGTCGGGTTCAAGCAGCATCCACCTCTAGCCTCCAAAAGTATTATAGCAGTTATATTTTCTAATCTACAAGAAAAGATTATTACTTATTTTCTCTCAACTTATCTGCTTCAAAAACACCTAAGACGTGAAAATCTTCACAATGAAGACCTAGTTCCTCTAAAGATTTTTGAACTTTCTTATCTTCAATGTGTCCATCTAGGTCACATAAGAAAAAATAAGAATCGAATGTATTTTTTTCAGGATAGCTCTGCAGTTTAGTTAAATTAACTCCATTAATTGCAAAACCTCCTAGCGATTGATAGAGAGCAGCTGGTTTACTTTTTAGTTTAAATAAAAAAGACGTAATATAATTTTTATCTTTAAACTCTGGTTGGGAAATATTTTTACCCATAACTAAAAATCTTGTTAAATTTCCATTCTCATTTTCAATATTTTTTTTTATTACCTCTAGTCCATAAATTTCGGCACTTAAAGATGAAGCTATCGCAGCTTGCTTAGTATTTTTAGTTTTTGAAATCATTTCGGCAGAGCCAGCAGTATCTGCTCTAATATGTTCTATTAAATTATTTTCCTTTATAAATTGTGAACATTGAGATAGCCCCTGTGCATGAGAATATACTTCTTTAATATCTTTTAATTTCGAACCTGGTTGACCTAACAAATTATGTTCAATTTTTTGAAAATGCTCCATATAAATATTTAATCTATGTTTAAATATCAAATACTCAATTCCAATGTTGCCTGTTATTCTATTAGACTCAGGAATAATTATTTTGTTTTCAGGTTCAGATGAAGCCTTGCTAAAACACTCATCAAAAGTTTTACAGGGTATAATTTCAGCATTTGGATCAACTGATAAAGCTGCTAAGTGAGAATATGCACCAAATGTACCTTGAAAATAAATTTTACTCATTAATCTTTATATTCCATAATTTTTTTTAAGGCCATATAATCTTCTTCAGTGTCTACTCCTATTGGAGGAGATTTTGCTAATGCAACATTTATATTGATACTATTGTCTAGTGCTCTTAGCTGTTCTAGTCTTTGCTCAATTTCGTTTTTAGTCTGATTTAATTCAACAAATTTTTTAAGAGTTTCAGTAGAATAACAATAAATGCCGATGTGATGATAAACTTTATCTAATTTTTTAGATATCCGTGAAAACGCTTCTGCTTCAGAAAAAGAGTCTTCTTGAAGATTAGATTTTGTTTGAACTTTGACAATATTTTTATTTTGAAAATCTTTTTCATTTTCGATTTTTGCAGCCAGTGTCCCCATTTTTGATTGGTAGTTAATCATTTTATCTTTTAAACTTACTATATCTTCTATATTAATTGCTGGCTCGTCTCCTTGTAAGTTCATTATTAGGTCAACATCATTTAAATTC
Source organism: uncultured Pelagibacteraceae bacterium (assembly GCA_902613855.1). Taxonomy (GTDB): domain Bacteria; phylum Pseudomonadota; class Alphaproteobacteria; order Pelagibacterales; family Pelagibacteraceae; genus Pelagibacter. The sequence goes on along the minus strand of CACMIX010000004.1, from coordinate 110,374 downwards.
ATTTTTTTGAAAGCTTCATATATTCTGTCTGTACCAGTTTTGTGGTTATTGCTAGTTAATATGGCTCTACCTCCATTTATAGTCACATCTTCAACTATTTCCGTATTTTCTGTAGCTACTACTACATCTCCAATATCAGCATCTTGAGCTCTTTTAAAAACATGTGAAATTATTGATTTATTATTAATCTTTAACAAAGGTTTCCCAGGTAATCTGGTTGCTCCTAGTCTTGACGGTATAATGATCAAAGTTTTCATAAATACTTAATTAATTATAGCTATTAAATACCAATAGAGGCAAATTTATACAGATAATTTTGATAAATTTTTAATTTATCGTGATATATGTTCAAAATTATTTAATAAAAAATGGATTCTTTCGAAATAAATAAAATAGTTGCTGCAGTTCTAATGGTTGCACTTTTAGTAATAGGTATTGGAAAATTATCAGATGTAATTTTTCATGTAGAAAAACCAGAAACTCCAGGTTATGCAGTGGATGTAGAAGAAGCAAAAACAGTTTCATCCTCGACAAAAGCAAGTGTAGAAGAAAAAATTGATATTGATGCATTAATGGCTATGGGTGATCTAACTCACGGTGAAAAAGTTTTTAAGAAATGCGCCGCATGTCACTCTATTGTTAAAGGTGGAAAAAATAATATTGGTCCTGCTTTGTATAATGTGGTCGGGAGAAAAATTGGTATAGTTGAAGATTACAAATATTCTAAGGCATTAGCATCTTATGATAAAGAGTGGACTGTAGAGGAGCTTAACGGTTATTTAATCAAACCCGCTAAATGGATCAAAGGAACAAAGATGGCTTTTGCAGGATTAAGAAAAGAAAAAGATAGAGCATCTGTAATTAAATATCTAAACCAAAACTCAGATAATCCTTTACAACTACCTTAGTTTTCCAAAACAGTATAATAAAATACTTTTTTGAACATGAACTCTATTTAGAGCTTGTTGCCAAACATGAGATTTTTTTCCTAAAAAAACATCATTAGTTACTTCATTGCCTCTTGGAAGGCAATGTAAGAAAATACAATCTTTTTTTGCATAACTCATAAGTTTTTTATCAATTTTAAATTTTTTAAATTGAGCTATTTTTTTCTTCTTATTAACTTTATCGTTTAAAGAAATAACTTTATCTGAAAAAATTACATCTGCACCTGAAACTGCTTTTTTTGGATCATTGTAAATAAAAATTTTCTTTTTATTTTTTTTAACCCAGTTTCTTACTTTTGCTCCAGGTTCAAATTTTCTTGGACAGCCTATACTCAATTTAAATGAAAATTTAACTGATGCTGCAATTAGACTATCTAAAACATTATTAGAGTCTCCAATCCAGCAAATATTTAGTTTTGAAATTGGTTTTTTCTTTATTTCTTCAACCGTAAATACATCAGATAAAACTTGTGTTGGATGAGATGATGGACTGAGACCGTTTATTACTGGAATTGAAAGATATTTTCTAAAATTTTCAACCTTTTTGTCACTATCGGTTCTCAACATAAATCCATCCCCATATGTTGAAAGAATTTTTGCTGTATCTGCAATACTTTCACCACCCTGTCCAAGATGAAGCTCATTTGATCTAAGAGTTAAAGTGCCTCCTCCAAGTTGTTTAATTGCTAAATAAAAACTTAATCTGGTTCTTAAACTTGACTTTTCAAACATTTGGATAAGCAGCTTTCCTTTCAAAGGGGCACCTTTATCAACTTCGAGTGTACTTAGTTTTTTTCTCAAATTTTTTCTTCTCTTTGAATCTTTTATTATTTTTTTAAGATCTCTAGATGGAATATCTTTTAAATTTACAAAATGGTTCATTCTAATTTAATTCTTTACAAACTTTATCTATTATTTTTAAAGCTTGATTAACTTCACTTTTTTTAACATTTAGTGGAGGTAAAATTCTGACAACGTTTTCTGCTGCACGTATAGTTAATAACTTATTATCCATAAGTTTTTTTATAAATTTTGTCTGATCTGCATGTAATTGAATACCAATTAAAAGTCCCTTGCCTCTTATATTCTTAATTATATTTGGATAAACATTCTTTAAATTATTTAATTTTAATAAAAAATATTTAGAAATATTTTTAACATTTTTTAAAAATTTTTTATTTGAAACAATTTCCATTACAGTATTTCCAACAGCCATTGCTAATGGATTACCTCCAAAAGTTGAGCCATGTGTTCCTGGTGTCATCCCAGCAGCTACTTTCTTATTCATTAAAACCGCCCCAATAGGAAATCCGCCTCCAATTCCTTTTGCAATTGGTACAATATCTGGTTTTACTTTAGATTTTTCAAACGCAAAAAAGTCACCAGATCTTGCTATTCCACATTGAACCTCGTCTAAAATTAGTAATATTTTTTTTTTATTACATAGCTTTCTCAATTCTACTAAACACCAATCAGGTATTACTTTAATTCCACCCTCGCCCATAATAGTTTCCACCATAATAGCAGCTGTATTTTTGGTAATTTTTTTCTTTAAAGACTTATGATCTCCAAAGACAAAATGATCAAATCCATTTACTTTTGGACCAAAACCTTCGGTCATTTTCTTTGATCCACTTGCATAAATTGCAGCCAAAGTTCTTCCATGAAAAGAATTTCTAATGCATAATATTTTGTTTTTATTAGTTTTGCCAATTGAATAGAAATATCTTCTGGCAACTTTTATTGCAGCCTCAGTAGCCTCTGCACCGCTATTCTGAAAAATTACATAATCAGCAAAAGTTTTTTGACACAATTTTTTAGCTAACTTTTCTCCCTCTGGAATTTGAAAAGCATTTGAAACATGCCATAATTTTTTTGCTTGAGTAATAATAGTTTTTGTAAGTTTTGGGTGTGCATGACCCAAAGAATTTACAGCAATACCTTGAACAAAATCTAAATATTTTTTGTTATCCTTAGAAAACAAATAACTTCCTTTTCCATACTTAAAGGAAATTTTTTTTCGATTATAGTTTTTAGCTAAATAGGTCATAAATTTTACTTGTTTTTATAAATTTTAATTATTAGATACAAGCTATGATTGAATATACCTATCTAATAAGATGAGCTAATATGTGTTGATAACTAATATATTTTGGTTGTTTAATTAAATTTAATATCAGTATATTGTAGATATATAAAATGTTAACACTAGATATTGATATATGAGCTGGACAGAAGAAAAAGTAGCAAAATTAAAAGAACTTTGGGGGAAAGGCAGTACTGCAAGTCAGATCGCAGAAATTATTGGTGGGATCAGTAGAAATGCAGTTATAGGTAAAGCTCACAGATTAAACTTATCTGCAAAGATTAAAACTAGAGCAGCAACCTCAAATCTAAATTTTGAAAATTCATTGGAAGAAAAAAACATAAAAAGTAAAAGAGCTCGTAGAAGTAAATTCAAATCGTTAATAATTGAAAAAGATTTTGAACCAGAAAATCCTAAACAATTAGAAGAGTTAGACGAAAATTCATGTAAATGGCCCATTGGTCATCCGGATGAGAAATCTTTTTATTTTTGTGGTAGATCGTCTCTAAAAGACTTTTCATACTGTAAATTACATCTACTTTATGCATATCAGCCAAAAGGCAAGAAAGAGGAAACGACTGATAAAGAAGAGGTCCCTGAATTTGTTGAAAAGAAAATACAAACAGCTTAGATTTTAGTTAAAATTACTATCTTAAATTTTTTTGGAATTATATTTTTCTGTAGAAAATTGTCCACCCTCTCTCCACATAAAACAATATTTTTTAACTTCCTCATCAAAATACCTCACACTCGGCACACCAATATCTGAGTTAGTTTTGTATTTTCCAGACACAATATTGTCGTATTTTAGAAGTTTTAATTGATCCCTTGTAAGTAAGGGTTTTGGCATTATTTCAAATATCCTTGCAGATATTTCAGCTATAGGTAAAGGCATAGGTAATAATATTCTTTTTTTGCCAATCAAGTTTAACAACTTGGTCATTATTTCTTTGAAAGTAAATACTTCAGGGCCTACACACTCAATAATTTTAGAATAAATATTATTTGATATCACATGATAAATAGTATCTGTCAAATCAGAACAATGAATTGGAGAAAACTTAGTGTTTCCACTGTAATACAAAGGAAAAAATGGGAGTCTATTTAAAAGGGTCATAAAATTTGTAGTAAAATTATCATCTACTGAATAAACTATAGATGGTCTTAGTATTGTTGCCAAAGGAAAGTTTTTTAAAATGTTATTTTCACCTTCAACTTTACTACTTGCATAAACTGAGTCTTTAGCTTCATTTATGCCTAAAGCTGATAAATGAATAAAATGCTTAAGGTTATATTCTTTGGAGAGTTTAGCTAATAATAAAGGAAAAACCGCATGAATATTTTTAAATGAATTTCCTCTTTTATTTTCATATAAAATACCAATTAAGTTTACACAAATATCAGCTTTTTTAAAAAGTTCTCTTATCTTCTTTTCATTAAATATACTGGACTCAACAATATCTATATAGCCAACATTTGCTTGGGTTTTAATAATATAACTTTTTTGATGAATACTTCTGGTGACTACAGTAACTCTAAAGTTATTCTTAGTGAGCTTCCTTATGAGGTTTCGACCAATTTGGCCACTACCACCAAATATTAGACAATTTTTTGCTTTCATATATATATGTTTAAAAATGAGCAATAATATTCATCTTCATAAAAATGATCTACCAGATGATTTGAAATTAGGCAATATAATAGCAGTGGATGGTGAGTTTATGGGTCTTAATGTCAGAAGAGATCCTCTGTGCTTAATACAAATATCTTCAGGTAAATCAGATGCACACATTGTACAATTCGACAGAGACAATTACAATGCTCCAAATCTAGTTAAGCTTTTAGAAGATGAGAATATTAGTAAAATCTTTCACTATGGTCGAGCAGATATGTCTCACATTAAATATTATTTAAAAACTGAGACAAATAATATTCTTGATACAAAGATAGCCTCGAAGCTTGCAAGATCATATTCTGATAATCACTCATTAAAAACATTAATAAAAGAATTTGTAAATATAGATATTAGTAAACAATTTCAAAGTTCAGACTTTGGAGGACAGCTAACACCTGCCCAATTAAAGTATTGTGCAAATGATGTAATTTATTTGCATAAAATACATGAAAACTTAGAAAAAATTCTAGAAAGGGAAAATCGTATAAAACTTTATAAAGATTGTTTAAAATTCTTAAAAACTAGAGTTGATCTTGATCTGGCTCTTTTTAAAGATGATATCTGGTCACATTAATGTCCAAAAAAAAATTTATATTAACTGCCAAAGAAGTAATAAACTTAGAAGTTAAAGCACTCCAAAATTTAAAAAAAAACCTGAATAATTCGTTTAATCAGGCAGTAACCGAAATAATAAAATGTCAGTCAAAAGTAATTCTATGTGGTGTCGGCAAAAGTGGTTTAATAGCTTCAAAAATAGCAGCAACTTTAGCATCTGTTGGTACACCATCTTTTAGTATTTCAGCAAGCGAAGCTTCCCATGGTGACCTTGGGATGATATCTAAAAAAGATATTTTAATTCTTTTAAGTAATTCAGGAGAAACTAGTGAATTAAAAAATATAATTCAGTACGCAAATAGAAACAAAATTTTGTTAGTTGGAATTGTTTCAAAAAAAGAGTCAGTGCTTTACAAAGCATCAGATATAAAACTAATTATTCCTAAAGTTGTAGAAGCAGGTGGTATTGTTCCAACCTCAAGTACAACCGCACAACTCGCATTAGGAGACGCTTTAGCTATTGCAACTATGAAGTATAAGAAATTCGGCAGGACAGACTTTAGAAAATTACATCCAGCTGGAAGTTTAGGAGCTCAATTAAGAACTGTTGAAGATATTATGATTAAAGGAAAAAAGATACCATTTGTAAATGAAAATTTAAAAATGAGTAAAGCTTTAAAAATATTAACTGAAAAAAAACTAGGAATTTTGATAATCAGAAATAAAAATAGAAAAACTATTGGTATTATAACTGACGGTCAGATTAGAAGATTTAGTCAAAAAAATTTAAATTTTCAAACAATGCCTGTAAAACAAATTATGACTAAAAAGCCAATATCTATTGATAAAAACGAACTTGCTGCCAAAGCACTTTCTTTAATGAATAATAATAAAATTACCTCATTAATAGTGAATAATAAACACAAACCATTAACTACAATAGGTGTTATTCACGTTCATACAATTTTGCAATCGAATATTTCTTAATGGTAAAGAAGCATATTGGTAAAATCATTTCTATTATTTTACTCTTTGTAATTATTTTAATTGTATTTAATTTAAAAAATTTTGATAAAAAAGATACAAGCCAAATAAAACCTAAACAATTAGAAAAAGAGGTATATAGTTCAAACAAAATAAAAGATGTTAAATATACAACCAAAGATGCTGATGGAAATGAATATATTATTACAGCAAAAGAAGGTGAGATAGATTATTCAAATACAAGTATTATATATCTGACAAATATTAAAGCTATAATAAAATTAATAAACTCAGATGATATATCGATAGTTTCAGAGTATGGTAAATATAATTCTGGAAATTTTGATACAATATTTTCTAAAAATGTAATGATCAATTATTTAGATAACAAAATCACTGGAGAATACCTTGATTTTTCATTAGAAAGAAATTCAATGTTAATTTCTAGAAAAGTAGTTTATACAAATTTAGAAAATATTCTTAAGGCAGATGCTGTAGAAATGAATATAAAAACTAAGGATACCAAAATTTTTATGTACGAAAATCAGAAAAAAATAAATATTAAAAGTATAAATTAATATGGCTATAATAAAAAAATTTAGAATTAAATCATTCAAAAATATTAACTCAATAATTGAATTTGAAAATATTTCTCTTTCTTATGGAAACAGGCAGATATTAGAAAATATAAACTTTAAGATAAACGAGGGACAAATATTTGGAATGCTAGGCCCTAATGGTGTAGGTAAATCAACTATATTTAATCTCATTACTGGCTTAATTAATCCAGGAAATGGAAAAATCAAAATAGCAGGTGAGGATGTAACTAAATATCCAGTTTATCTGCGAACAAAAAAATTTAAAGTAGGTTACGTTCCTCAATATGGAGGTTTTTTTAATGATTTAACTCTTTATGATAATTTAAAAGCAATTAGTGAAATTGTAATAGATGATAAAAACTATAGGATTGAAAGAGTAAATTATTTAATTTCTAAATTCGAACTTGATAATTTAAAAGATATTAAAGGGAAATTTTTATCAGGTGGACAAAAGAAAAAGCTTGTAATCGCATTATCATTATTAAGCGAACCAAAAGTGCTTCTATTGGATGAATGTTTTGCTGCTCTAGATGTCTTAACAATAAAAATGCTTCAAGAAATAATTGTAAACTTACAAAATGAGAACAGAATTACAATTTGTATATGCGATCATCAAGCAAGAGATCTCTTGGCGTGCGTAGATGTTGCTATGATATTAAGTAATGGTAAAATTATAGCTCAAGATACACCATCAAATTTAGTAAAGAATATTAATGCTAAAAACGCTTACTTTGGGGACAATTTTAAAATTAATTAATTTGAAATGCCAAATTCATTAATCATTAGTGATAAAATAGGCAGATTTAATAAGGTTATTTCAGTAGGTGGAGACAAAAGTCTAAGTATAAGGTGGGTGCTACTCTCTTCCTTGGCAAATGGTGTATCTAATGCAAAAAACTTATTATTATCAGAAGATGTATTAGCTGCGATAAGAGCTATTAAAGTTTTGGGAATAAAATCTAAAATTACAAAAGAAATAACTAAGATTTATGGTAGAGGTGTTAATGGATACAATTATAAAAGAAATATAACAATTAATGCAGAAAATTCAGGAACTTTAGGTAGACTTATTCTTGGTCTACTGATCAATACCACATTTCCAATAAAAATAATTGGTGATAAAAGCTTATCAAAAAGAGATTTTAAAAGAGTAACTAAGCCTTTAAGTAAATTTGGAGCAAAGTTTAAATTAAATAAAGATAAAAATTTACCTTTAACAATTTTTGGCTCACAAAAATTAAAGTCAATAAAATACATTGAAAAAAAAGGATCTGCACAGTGCAAGAGCTCTGTCATATTTGGAGGGATGAGGGCAAATGGCAGAACAATAATTAAAGCAAAGAAATCAAGAAACCATACAGAACTTTTATTAAAATATTTAAATTTACCAATCTCTGTAAAAAAAAGAAAAAATCGAGATGAAATTAAAATTAGTAAGATCAAAACTATAAAGCCATTAAATTATAACATTCCATCAGATATCAGCTCTAGTGCTTTTTTTATTGTTTTGACAGCTCTGTCTAATAATTCAGAATTAATTATAAAGAATGTAAATATTAATCCTTCTAGAACAGGGATAATTACTATTTTAAAAAAAATGGGTATATCTATCATTTTTAAAAACCAAAAAGTTTACAAAGGAGAAAAAATTGCGGACTTAAAAATTAAAAGTCCTAAATTTATTAAATCAATTAATTGTCCATCCAAATTAAACAGTGGTGCTATAGATGAGTTTCTTATAATATTTTTAGTAGCTGCTAAAGCTAATGGAATTTCATATTTTAAAGATTTAGGTGAATTAAATCAAAAAGAAAGTCCTAGACTAAAATGGGCTAAAACAATCTTAACTAAAATAGGAATTAAAACTATCGCTACTAAAGATTCCATAAAAATATACGGAAATCCTAAATTGAATATTAAAAAAAAAATAACGATAAAAAATTACCTAAAAGATCATAGGGTTTTTATGACAAGTGTAATAGCTGCGCTATCTTTTGGTGGAGAATGGAATATCCATGACAAAGATTCAATTAAAACCTCATTTCCAAATTTTTTAAAAATAATTAATGTTTTAAAGAAAAATGTTAAGAAGAAAAAATATAATTAAAGTAGCTATAGATTCTCCTGCAGCAGCTGGTGCAGGGACACAAGCAAAATTAATTGCTAAACATTACAATCTACTACAACTTGATACTGGAAGAATCTATAGATATATTGCTAATATTAAAATTATTGAACCTAAGAAATTTAATTACAAATATTTAAAAAAAAAAATTAACAATCTAAAAATTTCATCTTTAAATAGTAAAAAGTTACTTTCTGACAGAGTCGCAACAACAGCCTCGGTAATTGCAAAAGACAAAAAAATAAGAGAATTAGTTTATGCCTTTCAAATAAAATGTGCTTATAATCCCTCAAAAAAATATGCTGGATCATGTTTGGATGGAAGAGACATCTGTTCAGTTATAGTGCCTGATGCTGATGTAAAACTATTTATTACTGCAAATTTAAAGACTAGAGCTTTAAGAAGATATAAGGAGCTAAAAATCAAAAATAAGAATATTTCTTATCAAGAAGTGTTAAAAAGTGTGAAAAAACGAGACAAAAACGACACTAACAGAAAGATTTCTCCCCTCAAAAAAACAAAGGATAGCATCTTGCTAAACACTAGTAACCTAAGTATAAGACGTTGTTTTTTAAAAATAAAAAAAATAATAGACAGGAAAATACTTACTTAATGGAAATTTATAAAGATTTATCAAATCCAGCTTCTCAAGAATTCGAAAAATTACTTAACAGCCAGCTCTCAAAAATCCAAATAGAAGAAGGAAAAATTATAGAGGGTAAAATAAACAAAATTACAGAAAAATTTGTTTTCCTTTTTGTTGAAGGACTAAAATCGGAGCCAGTTCTAGATATTAATGAACTAAAAAGTATGGGTCTATCTGAAAAAATTAAAATTGGTGAAACCATATCTGTCTTGTTAGAGAAAATTGAAGATAAGCATGGCGAAGTTTTAGTTTCTGCTTCTAAGGCACAAAAAATTAAGGGGTGGGATAAATTAGTTGAGGCTTATGAAAAAAACGAACCTATAATGGGTAAAATTACCTCTAAATGTAAAGGAGGGTGTATAGTTGAACACATTGATACTGGTTCTCTCATGTTCTTACCAGGTAGTCAGATATCAGACAAACCTTTAAAAGATATTAGCCATCTAATGAATGAACCACAAAAATTTGCATTAATAAAACTTGACAAAATTCGTGGTAACGCTTGTGTTTCAAGAAGAGAAATTATTTCATCTTTTAAAAAAGAAGATAAAGCTAAAATAATTGAAAAATTTAAAGTTGGTGACATTATAAAAGGAGCCGAGGTAAAAGGTTACAGTTCTTTTGGATGTTTTTTTAATGTTAATGGAGAACTAGATGTTCTAGTGCATTTACAAGAAATTTCGTACTCAAGAGTCAACCATCCTGATGAAGTATTTAATATTGGAGAAAAACATGATCTAAAAGTTATAAGTGTTGATAAAGAAAAATTACAAGTTGGATGTTCAGTAAAACAATTATCACCTGATCCTTTTGAACATATAGAAAATTACGAGCTAAATAAAATTTATAAAGTTAAAGTTGTAAAACTAATGGACTTTGGAGCCTTCTGTGAATTGGAGCCAGGTCTAACAACTCTTCTACACTCAAGTGAGCTAAGCTGGACGAAGAAAAATATATCTGCAAAAAAAATGTTTAAAGTTGGAGATGAAATAGACTGTGTAATTACCGAAATCGATAAAGAGAAAAGAAGAGTTGCTATTTCACATAGATTAACTCAAGAAAATCCTTTTGAAACTTTTGAGAAAAAGTTTCCTGTCAATACAATTGTTGATGGTGAAGTTGTCAACAAAAATGAGTATTCATTGTTTGTTAAAATTGAAGATTTAGATGTAGATGCTTTTTTACACTGCAATGATTTAACCTACTTAAATAATGGAGAAGAGGAATTAGCAAAATATAAGAAGGGTGATAAAATTAAAGTAATGGTTCTAGAAATAAAATCTGCAGATCAGAAAATAAGAGTTGGTTTACGACAAACCAAAGCAGATCCTTTTGATTTCTTTAAAGATAAAACTAAGAATCAAACAATTACAGTAAAAGTTGTATCAACTGATAACAAAGGCTTAATAGTAAGACCCGAAGGATGCGAAATGGATTTTCAAATTAAAAAATCAGCAATTGCTATCAATGCGGCTGATGCAAGGCCTAGTAGATGGACGGGTGGAGAGAAACTTGACTGTGCGATAGCTGATATAGAATTAAATAAAAGAAAAGTTGTACTCAGCATAAAATTACTTGAGGAAATTGAAAAAAAAGAAGCTTTAGAAAAATATGGGTCAGAAGGATCTGGAAAAAACCTACCATTTTCATCTTTATCTGAAGACTTAAAGAAAAAAGAAGAAGATAATTAATATTAAGAAGAACTAAATTGGCTATTGTAAAATCTAAGCTTTTAAAACAACTTTCAAACAATTACCCTAATTTCTTAAAAAAAGACTTAGAAAAGTTTACCAACATAATTTTAAATGAGATAAAAAAAGCTCTCAGAAGAGGAGATCGAGTAGAACTGAGGGGATTTGGTGTGTTTTCTACAAATACTCAAAAAGCTAGAATATCAAGAAATCCAAAAACTGGAGAAAAAGTTAATACTCCTGAAAAAAAAACTATTCACTTTAAAATGTCTAAAGACTTGTTTAAAAAATTAAATAATGAAGAATAAAATTATATTTGTTGCATGTGATGCATCAAAGATAAATAAAATTAAAAATATTATAAATCAAACAAAAAATAATAAATTAAAGATCATACCAAAATTTGGATTGCAACTTTTTTACTCAAAAAATGGAAGAAAGTTCCTTGAATCATTTAAAAGAGATTTTTGGTTAGATTTAAAAATAAATGATATTCCACAAACCGCTCTCTCAGCGATAGATAGTTTAAAGGATTTAAAAAAATGTAAGTATATTACAGTCCATGCAAATGGTGGTCTTGACATGCTAAAAGCTGTAAAAAAACACGCAAAAAAAATTAATAAAAACTTAAAAGTTTTAGGAGTTACAATTTTAACAAGCTTAAATAACAAATCTTTGAAAGAGATCGGTCATACCAAAAATGTTCAACAACTAGTTTTGAAACAAACTGAACTTATAAAAAAATCAGGTTGTGATGGGATTGTATGCTCACCACATGAGTCCAAAATAATTAGAAAAAAATTTCAAAATTTGTTGATAATAACACCTGGCATAAGACTACCAGGAGATAATTCAAACGATCAAATAAGAGTGATGACTCCTAAAGATGCTTTTAAGAATAAAGTTTCAGGGGTTGTAATGGGCAGATCACTTACAAAAGGTAATATTAAAAATAATGTAAAAAAATTGATTGATCATTTAAGTAAATGATCAAAGGCTGTAAAATCTGTGGAGTTTCTGATCTAGATACATTAAGGTTTATCGTTAATCATCCGTACCCACCTAAATTTGTTGGTTTTATTTGTAACTATCAAAAAAGTCCAAGATATGTTGAGTTTGACAAATTAGAAAAATTGTTAAATATAAATAAGAATAATTCTCAGTATGTGGCTGTATTAGTTAAACCCAATGAAGAAATATTAGAAAAAATTAAAAATCTTCCTTTTGACTACTACCAATTGTATGATTGCACCCCTGAACAAATAAACTCCATCAAGATAAAATATAATAAAAAAATAATTACGGCATTTACTGTTAAAGACAAATCAGACTTAGAAAAATATCAAGATTTTAATGAGGTAACTGATATTTATTTATTTGATAGTAAAGGTTATGAAAAAAGTGAAGCATTTGATCACAATCTAATTATGGATATCAAAATTAATAAAAAATTGATGCTTGCTGGTAATATTCAGTACAATGATGACTTAGAAAATTATGGAAAAATAGCAGATTTTTTAGATTTATCTGGAGGGTTAGAAACTTCTGGATTAAAAGATCTATCCAAAATAGAAATTTTTTTAAAAAAAGTAAAACAAATTAAAAATGAAACTTAAAAAAGGTGTTCCATTAATTGATCAACACGACCAATTTGGTTTTTGGGGAGGGAAATTTGGTGGTAGTTTTATTCCTGAAACTCTAAAAAAACCTGTTGAGGATTTAACAGAAGAATTTAAAAAATTAAGAAAAGATAAAAAATTTATTAAAAAAAGAGATTATTATTTTAAAAATTACATTGGCTCTCCAACCTCTTTTGTAAAATTAGAGAATTTATCTAATCATCTAGATGGTGCTCAAATATGGGCAAAAGTTGTCTCTGAAGCTAACGGGGGTGCTCATAAAATATATAATGCGACTGTGCATGCACTTCTTTGTAAAGCGATGGGTAAAAAATATATCGTTGGTGACACGGGAGCTGGTTATGCGGGAAAAATGTTAAGTATGGCTGCAAAAAAGTTTGGCTTGAAATGTAAAATATTTATGGGTGCTAAAGATATTAAAAGACAAAAACCAAACTGTGATGCAATGAAAAAAAATGGGGCTGAGATTATCCCTGTTTATTCTGGCAGCCAGACCTTGGTAGATGCCGTAAGTGAATGCATGAGATACTGGGTATCAAACTGCGATAATACTCATATGTGTGTTGGTAGTACAGTAGGACCAAATATATTTGTTAAAATATGCGGGTGGAGTACTGCCCAAATATCCAGAGAATTAAAGGTACAATTAAAATCTGAATTTAAAAAAATTCCAAAAAAAATTAAATTAATTAATTGTGTGGGTGGTGGAAGTTCTGCTTATGGCTTCTGGAGTGAATTTATAGATTTTAACAAAAAACAAATTGAGCTGATTGGAGTTGAAGCAGGTGGGCCTAAACAATCAAAACTTCATGCAGCTCCATTAAGCCGGAATGCAAAAATTGGAGTTTTGCATGGTGCTGCTTCTTATGTTTGCCAAGATAATGAAGGTCAAATAAATGAAACTGAGTCTATTAGTGCTGGATTAGATTATCCAGGGGTAAGTCCTATTCATTGTTTCTTAAAAGATACTAAAAGAGCAAGATACACATATGCAACTGATGAAGAGGCTTTGAATGCACACGTTATGGTAACCAAGTTAGAAAACCTTAATCCAAGTTTAGAGCCTAGCCATGCATTTGCTGAAGCAATTAAAATTGCTCCCAAACTAAGCAAAGATACAATTATAATTGTAAATTCTTGTGGGGACGCCAAGAAAGATAGAGATATTTTAAAAGAAAGATTGGGTAAAAATTAATGGTCTCACTAATTAATGAAGCTTTTAAAAAAGCAAGAAATACTAATAGGCCAGCATTGTTAACTTATACAGTTGCTGGTGATAATACCAAAAAAAAATCTTTAGATATTCTTAAGTCAATATCAGCTCATGCTGATATATGCGAGTTAGGTTTCCCCCATAACACTCCCATTGCAGATGGTGGTCAAATACAAACTAGTGCTTACCGCGCAATTAAAAATGGAATTAAAATAAATGATGTTTTTGAAATTGCTAAAGAATTTAAGTTATCGAAAAAAACAACCCCTATTATTTTAATGGGCTATTATAATATGATTTATCAATATAGTGAAAATAAATTTCTTAAAAAATGTAAAAGTTCAAAAATAGATGGTTTGATTGTTGTTGACCTTCCCTACCCAGAAAATAAAAGTTTTTCTGAAAAGTGCAAAAGAAAAGGTATTAACTTTGTTCAATTAGTTTCTCCAACTACATCAAATATAAGATTAAAAAAAATTATCAGAGATTCTCATGATATGATTTACTACATAAGTATGTTGTCAACTACGGGAGGAAAATTAAAAGTTTCCCCTAAAAAAATTTTAGAAAATTATTTCAAAATTAAAAATCAAAACAAATCAAAAAATGTTGTAATTGGATTTGGAATCACAGAGAAAACTATCAAATCACTCAAAAAAGCTGATGGTTTGGTTGTAGGAAGCGCAATTTGTAAGGAAATATCTAAATCTATTAAAAACAGACAAAATGCTGTCACAAATGTTAGTAATGTAGTTAAAAGATTAAAGAATAAAATTAAATGAATTGGATTACAAAAATAATTAAGGCTGGTGAAAAAATCAAAACAGCTATCAAAGAAAGAGCATCAAAAGAAGACATCGCAAATAGTGATTGGACTTCATGTTGCATAGGTCCAATACTTAAAAAAGATTTAGAAAATAACTTATGGGTTTGTCCTGAATGTAACAAGCATCACCGAATTAAGCCTAAACAGAGATTTGACATTTTATTTGGTAAAAACAATTACGAAATATTTAA
Source organism: uncultured Pelagibacteraceae bacterium (assembly GCA_902613855.1). Classification (GTDB taxonomy): domain Bacteria; phylum Pseudomonadota; class Alphaproteobacteria; order Pelagibacterales; family Pelagibacteraceae; genus Pelagibacter. The sequence goes on along the minus strand of CACMIX010000004.1, from coordinate 95,196 downwards.
AACTCCTATTCCAAAAGATGATCCATTAAATTGGACTGATTCTAAATCATACAAAGATAGATTAAAAAGTGCTCGAAAAAAAACTGGTTTAGATTGTGGAATGATGGTTGCATCTGGCACTATCGACAATATTAAAATTACTGCAGTTGCATCTGATTTTGATTTTTTAGGTGCCTCAATGGCAGCTGCTGAAGGTGAAGCTTTTTTATATGGAATTCAACATGCGATAGAAAATAAAACTCCTTTTTTATGTATTAGTGCTGGTGGCGGAATGAGAATGATGGAAAGTTTAATTTCATTATCTCAGATGACGAGAACTACTCTAGCAATTAATGAATTAAAAAAAAATGGTTTACCTTATTTGGTTTGTATCACGGACCCTACTGCAGGAGGAATAACTGCCTCTTATGCAATGCTTGGTGATATCAATATTGCAGAACCTGGTGCATTAATTGCATTTGCAGGGGCTAGAGTTATTCAAGGCACTGTTAAGGAGGAGTTGCCTGAAGGTTTTCAAAAGAGTGAGTATGTTGAAAAAACTGGATTTGTTGACCTAATAGTTGAACGAAAAGAACTAGCATCTAAAATTGGAACTCTATTATCAATATTGTTAAAGCGAAATTCTGTTATAACTTCTAAACAAAATGAAACTTCAGAAGATAGTCAATCGCTTACAAAAGTTGCATCCTAAAGAAATAGATCTAAGTTTAAATAGAATAAAAAGACTCTGTAAAACGCTTGGAAATCCACAGGATAAATTAAAATCTATTTCTGTAGTTGGAACTAATGGCAAATATTCAACTATTCAGGCTTTATTTGCAATTTTAAAAGAGGTAAAGGTAAAATGTAATATTTATACAAGCCCACATATCAAAAGAATAAATGAAAGATTTGTATTTAATAATGAGGAATTAAATGACGATAATCTTGGAATTCTTTTTGAGGAAATTGAAGAGGCAAATAACAAAGAACCAATAACTTTTTTTGAAATATTAACTGCAGCCTACTTTTATAGGGCCTCAGAATACCCTGATAATATCAACTTAATTGAAGCAGGTTTGTTTCACCGTTTTGATGCAACAAATATACTAAAAAATAATTTAGCAAGTATTGTAACCTCTATTGGTCTAGATCATCTAGATTGGCTGCCTGAAAACGAACGAACAACTAAAAAAATAATATTTGAAAAAACCTCAACTTTATTAAATTCCAATATTATTATTGCAAAGCAAAATTCATCTGAAATTGTTAATGAAATAAAAAATTCAATTAAAAAAAATTCCTCAAAAAAATATTATTATAATGAAGATTATAACTATTCATTCAATGAAAATGGCTTTATTTATTATGAAGATAAAGATGGTGGGATTAAGCTTCCAATTCCCAACGTTAAAGGTCAATTTCAATTAGAAAATATTTCAACCGCAATAGCAACTTTAAGATCAATTAACCAATTAAAAGTTAGTGAAAAAAACATTAAAGATGGAATTACTAAAATTAAAAGTACTGCACGACTTCAAGAGATAGATTCTGGTAAACTTAAAGAATTGGTAAAAAATAATAAATTACTTGTCGATGGATCTCATAATCCTTTAGGAGCAAAAGTTTTAAATGAATATTTGGAAAGTTTGAACTGTAATAAACATATTATTCTAGGTATGATGGGTAACAAAGATCATAACGAGTATGTGAATTACTTTAAAAATATTGCCTCCTTGACCACAGTAGATATACCTAATCAACCAAACTCGATCAAAGGAAAAGTGTTAAAAACGAAGCTTAATAGCTTTGAAAACGTTAAATATAAGAAGAGTATTATTGATGCTATCAAGTCAATTCCAGTCAAGGAAAATGATATAATATTGATTACTGGATCTTTGTATCTTGCTGGTGAGGTGTTAAATTTAAACTAGATATTTTCGTTTAGGAATTCTTTCATGTGACTTTCGGGAACTCCTCCAACTTTGCGGCTAACTTCTTGTCCTTTTTTATATATAATTACTGTTGGCACTCCACGGATTCCCGCTGCTGAACCTGTATTAATTCCAGCATCTTCAATATCAGTAATGTAAAAATTTGCTTTATCTTTGTACTCGTCTGATAATTTATCCATCACTGGCTTAAGCGCTTTACATGGACCACACCACGATGCTGAAAATTGAATTACTGATACGTCTTCATTTTTAATTTTATTTTCAAAATCTTCATCTTTAAAATCTATAAGCATAAAGTCTTTCTATAAATTAGAGCCTCAAAGTCAACTAGGCAATTTCATATTTTTTTTCAATGGACATTATAAATTCATTAATTTCGTCTAATTTTTTCAACTCATCCTGATCATCACGATTAGATGCTTGGTCTCTCAATGTATCTATTTCGGTGTAAGCCATGCCAATTGTTTGCCATTTTTCCTTATTTTTACTCAATATTCTCCGAGCTATTTCACTCTTAATATTTTTGTATAAATCGGGAGGTAAAATATGAGGTGCCTCCTGGTAAATGATTTTTTGACCAAACCAGCTGCATCGTTTGTCTTGAAACTTATCTAATAATCTTAATTTATCTTCCCACGATGAACTATGCCATGTTTTAAATAATGCAGTATCTTTATTGGGAATAAATTTATCATACAATGTTTCCTCGGGTAGTTTATCTTCCTGTGACTTAGATTGTTCATTTTGCTCTTCTTTTTCTCTGTAAATTGTTTGGATATTTTGACTAAATTTTTCACTATCTCTAACCATTTTTGCTCTTTTTTGTAATGTTTCCAGCCCAAGTTTAGTATAAGGGTTTCCTTTAGGGTATTTATATTCCAGCGCACATTGTTTATCTAAAAATACAGGCGCTTTATTTATCTTCATTACTCTAATAATTTTTGGTTTTGTTTTATCTAAAATAGATTTTAATTCATCAATTGATAAATTCAATAAAGGTTCTGGGTCATTTCTTAAATCAAATACAAACCTATCATTTGATTTTTTATAAAAAAGATGAGAATTATGATTTGGATGCATATTACAAACAAGATAAGGATAATCTCTTCCAGTTATAATTTCATTTATCGAAAATATTTCCTCTCTTTTTAAAAGAGTTTCACAACCAGATTTAGTTGAAGATATTAAAAATTTTTCCCAATTTTCTTTATGCTTATTTTTTACAATTCTAAGAATTAGCAAGCTTGTAAATGCATCATGAAAACCTGTATGTTGTTGTGATGTATCAAATCCTTGTGCTGTTGCAAGAGACTCCAGGGCAAATGAGGGATTACCTTTGTCTGTTAAACCTGTTTTTAAAGTTTCAGGATTTATAATTTGAGAAGCTCTTGCTATATGTATTCCATCATGTTCACTATTTGGTGAAGAATGAGTAATATAAGGATAACGATTTCCTTTAAAAAAATTATAATGAGTCATGAAACGATCAAAATTTGTATTGTTCCATCCTAAAAACATGCATGGTCCAGCCTTAGAAAAAAAATTTTCAAGAGCTCCTAAAAAATCATAATGAGAATAATTACCCTTGGTTAATAAATCAATGCTGGTCGAATTAACAAGTAATGCTTTTGCACTCGGCACCTCGCCTTCTGGCATTCTGCCTCTAATATTTAACTTTCCAATCTCTTTGAGATTTTTATCAACTACTACTGCTCCAACTTCAATTATAGATCCCCAAATAGTGCTATTTGTTGTTTCATAATCATAAATTACTATTTTATCCATTATATCTCATATAATTACTTAAATTAAATTTGAAAGCTCGTTAAATTTTTTTAATCTTCCCAAAAACAAGTTCTGGTAAACAACTAAATCATGACTTTGAATTTTAAATTCTTGGAATAATTTATCTACAGTGCAAACCAAAATTACACAAGAAGTGATATTAGAGTTATACACAATATTATGCGCTAATGAATATGCGCTTGTTTGAAGAAACCATGAATCAATATATTCAGATTTTTTTGGTTTATTGCTTTGCTTAAAATCTATTATCGTTTCTCTTCCCTCGTAAACTCCAACACAATCTGCGGTACCAGCATATTTATCTGGATAGTATAGTGTGCATTCAACTCCCCAAATTTCTTCCAATCTATTATTTAATCCTTTTTCAATTATTTCTTTTGCCATTAATTTATATTGTTCGTTGTCATCGAAAAAACTGAGATTTTCTCTTCCGAGAAGATAAGACTCTAAATAATTATGCATCTGAGAACCCCTGCTACTTGCTGCTTTTGTAATTGCTTCAGCCTCTTTATAACCTGTCCTCTCTCGCCAATTAGCTAATGCCGCCTTATCTTCGTCTGATCTTGTGGCATCTAAAATGGATGTAACACTTGGTAATTTCACTTCACCTAACAAATATCTTCTTATACCATCTACTGAAGCTCTTGATGATTTTGGATAATCATATTTCTTATTCCACTGCATGTGATTTCTTATATTCTTTATTTGATAAAAATTGAAATTAATTATTTGCTTGTTTTGAACGACCAACAAATTTTTCTACATTTTCAGTTTGAACAGCTTTTTCAAGTTGTCCGGGATCTTTAATACTTTCAAGCGTTCTAGTAATTGATCTAGCATCTGTACCAAACTTATCGACAACAGCCATTGCTTCTTCTAATTTTTTCCTTAGCGAAATAATATTATCAAAGTGCTTGCCAAATCTTGTGCTTATTGTTTTTAAGTGATTATAAATTTCTGTTGCACCCTTTTGAACTTTCAATGATTGGAAACCCATATGTAAAGATTGTAAGTATGCCGAAAGAGTATTAGGTCCACAGATTACAACTTTAAATTTTTTCATTAATTCTTGAGTTAATAATTCTTTAGTGCTTGGATCTTGATACTCAGTTAACTCTTTATATAAGCTTTCTGTTGGTGCATAGACGATTGCAAAATCTGTTGTTTTTGGCGGCACGATATATTTTTCATTAACACTTTTAGCTTTGGCTTTAAAGGCGGTTGCTAATTTCGTTCTTGCCTCAGCAACAGCTCTTTTGTCGTCTGCATCATGACCATCCGTAATTGCTCTAAATTTTTCTACTGGAAAATGACTATCAACTGGAACTAAAACATTTCCTTGAAGTTTAATTGCAAATTCAACATTTTCACTTGTATCCTCTTTCATTTTTACATTCGTCATGAATTGAGAGGCTGGCAATAAATCTTTGATAAGTGCATCTAAGCTAAATTCAGCAAGTGTTCCATACTTTTTAACTCCAGCTAAAATTTTAGTAATACCCTCCTGGCTTTGATTAAGCAATTGTACTTGCTGGTTAAAGTTTCCAACTTTTTCATCTACTTTAGTTAAAGCTTCGGTCATATCTTTTGTTACCCCTGTTGAGAGATTATTAAACGATGTCGACATTGTGCCAAGCGAGGTATTAATAGTATTATTTAAGGTATCTTTAAGTGTAACTATTTCTGTTTTTAAATTAGCTATTTCTTCTGCTTCTTTATTATCAATCTCATCTTTGAGTTTTGGCCTTAAATTTAGGTAAAGAATTGCGAAAACTCCCACAAGCAATAAAACAAGTAAAACTATTAAAATAATATCCATGATTCTTAACCCTTATTTTATAGTAAAAAATTGATTAATATATTTAAAAATTTAAATTAACTTAATGGAATTATCTCTTATATTAAAAATATTATTTGCCCTTATTATTGTAATTGCAGGATATGCGATCGCTAGAAATATAGATATTATAAAGATTATTTTAATATATTGGAAAGATTTAATACTTCGTAGAAAGTAGTTTCGCTAATTTTTTTACTCCTTGATTTTTAAAAGAAGTTTTACCAATGAACATGCAAAGCTCAGATTTTAAAATATAGCCATCATTTACTATACGTAAATTATTTGCAGCTAGAGTCGACCCAGTACTAGTGATATCGGTTATCAACTCACAGCCTCCTGTAAAAGGCTCTATCTCGGTTGATCCAATTGATTTTACAATTGAAAATTGAGTTACACCCTTATTATAAAAAAATTCGCGTGTAAGATTTGGATATTTAGTGGAAACTCTTATTCTTCTATTTTTCTTTTCCTTAAATTCAAATGCAACTTCCTCTAAATCAGACATTGAGTAAATATCAATAAAATCATCCGGTATTGCAACTACAAGAGTGGCTTGTCCATATGGATATTTTTTAAATATTTTAATATTTCTCTGAATATTAATTTCACTTTCTTTTAATAAGTCTAAGCCTGAAAAACCAATATCAAGTGATTTATCTGATAATCTTTCAACTATTTGACGTGCGTGTAGATAAATAATTTGTATGAGTGGTTTTCCTTTTATTGATCCAAACAAATTTCTTTTACTCTCAGAGACAAGTTTTAATTTATTTTTATCAAAAATTTTTAAGACATCTTTACGAAGCCGTCCTTTGCTTGGAATACCAATTTTAATTAAATTCTTCATAAATTATAAATTAAAAGCAGCTCCAACTGCAGGCACTTGCTTTTTAGAGCCAAGGTCAGAAATTAATCGATCGTATCGACCACCTGCACACTTAATAGATGCCGATTTTGATTTCACATCTATTTTGAAGACCATTCCAGAATAATATTCTAAATGTCTTCCAAATGAGGTAGAAAATTCCACGTTTAGTTTTGATAATTTGTTTGACGAGATTGGAAAATATCTTTGATCAACTACAAGATTAATCTTATTTTTTTTAAAGAATTTGTTTAGCTCCATTGCTGCTTTGTTAATTGGACAGCTAATTTTTAAAAAAGATTTAATTATTTTTGATACTTTATTGCCTCTCTTAGCTTGTCTGGGATCTTTAATTTTTGTATCAAATCTTTTTAAAATTTCTCCAACTGATCTTCCTGCAATCACAGTTTCAGGATTTTTATTTAGTAAATCTAAATAACGTTTTTTATCAATTTCTACAATTGTGGGGTCAATATCAGCATTTGTTTCTAGACGTTTTAACAAATCATTAAAATATTCCTCTCTCCAAAAATGTCTTGATAATCTAAGTTTCCACCTTTTTGGAATATCTAATTTCGAAATAAGTAAATTGAATATCTCAATGTTTCCAATGGTTAACGTGCCTGATGAAAATTTTAAATCTTGAAGTATTTTTATTGATGTATTTATAATTTCTTTATCATCTTTTTTTTCATCTTTAGATCCTAGAATTTCAAAACCAACTTGATTTCTTATAATTTTATCTTTTTTGCTTTGTACTTTTCTATATGCCTGACCGTTATAAAAAATCTTTTCTTTACCCTTTAAATTGTTCTCTAAATATCTAAGACATGATGCAATTGTTAAGTCGGGTCTTAAGCATAATTCCTTGCCATTTATATCTGTGAAAGAAAACATAAATTTCCTAAAGTTTTCTCCTGATCTTTGAACAATATGATTTGCCTCTATTACAGATGGTAGCTCAATATATTTAAAACCCCTAGATTTTACTGACCTAAGGATTTTTTCAGATAAGTTTTTTGACTTCATTGATTAAATCTTCTTTTGGGATTGTTTTGTTATTTTCGCCCTTGATACCTTTTAGATTTTTTATGGTGACAGTGTTTTCTTTAAACTCATTTTCACCACAAATGATTGCAACTGATAAATCACGTTTATTTGCAAAAGTTAATTGTTTACCTAGGTTTTTTTTGCTGTCTAAAAAAATTTCAGTATTAATACTATTGTCTCTTAGTTGATCAACCATCTCATAATAATTTTTTAAATATTTTTTATCCATTACACATACTAAAACTGGTTTTTGATCCTCTACATTAATCTGATCTAATTGCATTAAAGCGAATAATAATCTATCAACTCCAAAACTTATTCCAGTACCTGGAATATCAACCCCTCTAAATCTTGATATGAGTTTTGCATAAGCTCCACCTGAACATATACTGCCGATATCTACTTCCTTACCTTTGTTATTTGTGACTTTGAAATTTAAGTTTGTTTCAACAATAAAGTCCGAATAATAAGCTAATCCTCTGACAATCGTAAAGTTTGTTTTAACTTGATTTAAATTTGATCCATATCCAAGTATCTCAAATACATTTTCCAATTCATTTATTCCTTCTTGAGATAATGGATTTTTTAAAGTTTTCTTTAATTCAGTTAAATCTTTTATTTTTAAAAAATTTAAAATTTCTGATGCTTGATCATCAGAAAGCTCTGCTCCTTTAGTAATAGCACCACTTTGATCTTTTCGTTCTTTCTTTAATAAATCCTCAACTCCGTTTAGACCAAATCCTGGCTTATCCAATTTATCTATAGCTCTAATAACTTTAACCTGTTTTTCTTCAGATATTTTTAATTCATCAATTAAACCTTGCACAATTTTTCTATTACTTACATTGATTGTAAATTGATCTTTGTTTAAACCACAATCTGATAATGTGCTTGATATTACATTACAAAGTTCTGCATTTGCCTGTGCTGGATCAACATTCCCAACAATATCAAAGTCTGCTTGCATAAATTCTCTATACCTTCCGTTTCCAGCTTTTTCGTTACGAAAAACGTTTTGAATTTGATACCTTTTGAAAATTGATGGAAGTTCTTGATTATTTTGAGCTACAAATCTCGCTAGTGGGCTTGATAAATCATATCGAAGCGTAATACTTTTTTCGCCATCTTGGAATGAGAATACATCAGACATAGGATTGGCCTCATCTTCTGCTAAAAAAGATCCAATATTTTCACTAATTTCAAACGAAGGGGTTTCAAGAGGTTCTGCTCCAAACTTAATAAAATTATTCTCGATAGCTTTTAATAGCTTCTTTTTGAGAAGAAGTTTAATCTCCCAACGATCTTCAAATCCTGAAGGTAATCCAGGTACTAATTTGTTTTCTTTATCCATTTTTTGGTACCCGGGCTGAGAATCGAACTCAAACTTAAAGTTCCACAAACTTTCGTGCTAACCGTTACACCACCCAGGCATCCTTTGTTTTTATATTATTTTCTGTTGATTTAAAATTATATTATAAATAAATAGCCTTAAGGCTATGTAGGCTATTTCTATGAGTGCTTCTTAAAGCCTCTCTAAATGTAATATTTATAATCATGAAAAGTCTTTTAGACAAAAACTACTATAACACAAGAGCTAATTTAGTAAGGACGTGTATCTAGTATAATTAGATAAAACGTCCTTAAAAATATTAAAAAAAATTAGTCTACTTTCTTTAAATTAACTGCAGAAGGGCCTTTAGGGCCATCTTCTAATGTAAATTCAAGTTTATCACCCTCATTAAGATATCTCATTCCAGCATCTTTTACTGCAGAGGCATGAACAAAGGCGTCTTTTTCTTTATCGTCTCTTTCAATAAAGCCATATCCTTTTTTTCCATTATACCATTTAATTTTACCAGTTAGTGTACTCATCTTATTTCTTAGTCCTTTTGTTTTTTATTATAGTAAATAGGTTAATTTTTTTTTTAATTATTTCAAGACGAAAAGTAGATGGTGGTGCCTCGGGAAGGATTCGCACCTCCGACACAAGCCTTTTCAGGGCTCTGCTCTACTCCTGAGCTACCGAGGCAAGATTTTAACCTCTAAAGATTATTCTGCCTTTTGTAAGGTCATATGGTGTCATCTCTACAGTCACATTATCACCTTGAAGAACTCTAATTCTGTTTTTTCTTAACTTACCTGCTGTATGAGCTGTAACGGTATGTCCATTTTCTAACTTAACTCTAAACATAGCATTTGGAAGTAGATCAATTACTTTACCTTTAAATTCCAGTAAGTCTTGTTTTGACAAATTTATTTTCTCCTAATTCTTTTTATTACTGATTGAGCGTGTCCAACTAACCCTTCGTAATTTGCAAGTGTTATAACTGATGGTCCAAGACTTTCAATACCCTTTTTTGATAGGTTTATGTAAGAAATTCTTTTATAAAATTCATTCACACTTATTCCGCTCGAGTATTTTGCGGATCCATTTGTTGGGAGAACGTGATTAGAACCAACATTATAGTCTGTCATCGCCATTACTGCATATTTTCCTAAACATATAGATCCAGCATTTCTAATTTTAGAAACATAAGATTTATAATTTTTAACATTTAACTCTAAATGCTCTGGTGCTGTTTTGTTTACAATTTCAATTATTTTTTTATCTGAATTTACATACATCAAAATTCCATTACTAATTAAACTCTTTCTAGCTACAGATACTCTTGGAATTTTTTTTAATTGTTTGATTAATTCAATTTTTACTTTTTCTAATAATTTTTTATCTTTTGAAATTAAAATACATTGAGCAAGATTATCGTGTTCTGCTTGACCAATTAGATCACTTGCAACCCATTCGGGATTTGAAAATTTGTCACAAACAATAGTTACCTCTGAAGGACCAGCTGTCATACCTTCAATGCCCACATCTCCGAAAACCTCTTTTTTTGCTGCAGCCACATAAGCATTTCCAGGACCAACAATTTTATCAACCTTTTTAATTTTTTTTGTTCCGTAAGCAGCAGCAGCAACTGCAGAGGGGCCCCCTATAGAATAAATTTCTTTTATTTTACATTTTCTAGCTGCATATAAAACTGCTGGATTTTGCTTTCCTTTAAAACCTGGGTTAATCATTATTAATCTTTTAACTCCAGCTACAATTGCTGGGATAGCATTCATTAAAACACTAGATGGATAAGACGCTGAAGAGCCTGGAACATATATTGCAACTGAATCTATTGGTAAATATTTATATTCAAGTTTATTTTTAAATTTATCAATATAAGAAATATTTTTAAATTTTTGAAGAGAATGAAATTTGTAAATTCTATCATAAGCAATATCAATTGCTTTTTTTACTTTTTGATTTAAAGATTTTATCGAATTATTAATTTGATTTGATGTAGGAACAATAGTTCTGTTTTGATTAAACCTTTTTTCATATTTCAATAAAGCTTTATCACCATTTTTTTTCACATCTCTAACAATACTGGTCACTGAGATAGAACTAGATTGAACCTTTTTTTTTCGCTGTAAAAGTAATTTATTTAAAGAATTATTAAAATTCTTATTTGTGCTATTTAGTATTTTCATTAATCTTTAATTTCATTTTGATCTTCTAGTCTTACTTCAATTGTTTCTGTAGTCAAAGCAATGTGCGCATTATTACTGAAAATTAAACTTATTTCATAATCAGTATTATTTTTCAAATAATCAATTCCAATTAATTCTAAAACTAATTCCTGATTTGACTGATCTATATTTTTAGATTTTACTTTATCAACGAAATCAAACCTGCAAATACTATTGATTTTTTTATTATCTTGACCAGTTTCAACTTTTGTTCTCTCTATTGAGAGCAAAAATACTTTGTTTGATGAAAGATATTTTATATCAAGAACCTTTACTTTTGCCCCAGCACTGCATGCGGAAATCATTTGTAAACCCTCTTGATCGTTTGCAATAATTTTTGCTAGATATTTTTTTTCCATTAGTTTACTCGACGTATTTTTGCCCCAACCTTTTTTAATTTTTTTTCTATATTTTCATAACCTCTATCTAAATGATAAATTCTATTGATAACTGATTTTCCCTTAGCTGTTAAAGCAGCAAGGACCAATGAAACTGATGCTCGTAAATCTGTGGCCATTAATTCAGCAGGTGCAAAATTTGTATTTCCTTGAACTATAGCTTTGTTTCCTTTGGTTAAAATTTGTGCGCCCATACGGTTTAGTTCAGCAACATGCATAAATCGATTTTCAAAAATATCCTCTTTGATTATTGATTTTTTATTTGCTTTGCATAACAAAACCATTATTTGAGCTTGTAAATCAGTTGGAAAACCTGGATATGGGGCTGTTTTAATTTCTAAATTTTTTATCTTTTTATTGCCTAAAATGTTTATCTTATCGTGATTAACTTTTATTTTAGCTCCAATTTTCTTTAAAATATCAATTTCAGTTTTGATTATTTTGGGTGTCACATTTTTTATTTGCAACTTTCCCTCTGTCAATGCTGCCGCAATCAAATATGTTCCAGCTTCAATTCTGTCAAACATAACTGAATAACTAATTTCTTTAATTTGTTTTACTCCAGAGATTTTTATTGAACGTTTACCAATCCATTTAATTTTGCAACCCATTTTTAATAAAAAATTAACTAAATCTTTTATTTCGGGTTCAATTGCACAATTTTTTAAAATAGTTTTTCCTTTTGCAAAGCAAGCAGCAATAATTAAATTCTCTGTAGCGCCAACAGATATTTTTGAGAAACTTATGGTTGTCCCTATTAGTCCTTTTGGAGCATTAGCATGAACATATCCATTTAAAATTTTAAATTTAACTCCAAGTTTTGATAAAGCTTTAAGATGAATATCGACAGGTCTGGTACCAATTGCACAACCACCTGGTAGTGAAACTTTTGCTTTACCAAACTTAGCAAGTAATGGTCCAAGTACTAATATTCCAGCTCTCATGGTTTTTACTAAATTATAAGATGCAAAAACTTTTTTTTGTTTAGAATTATCTATAACAAGACTTTGTTTAGTAAATTTAGTAATTGATCCCAATGATTGAATTAGATTAATCATTGTCTCTATATCTTTAACTTTTGGTAAATTTTTTAAAGTTATTTTATTTTTTGAAAGCAATGTTGCTGCCAAAATTGGTAGTGATGCGTTTTTTGATCCTGAAATATTTATTTGTCCCTTGAGCTTATTTGCTCCAAGAACTTCTAATCTTTGCATATTTAAACTTTAGGTAATGTTACCCCAGTTTGACCCATATACTTTCCATCTCGATCTGCATAAGTCACTTCTGGTTTTTCATTTCCTTTTAAGAAAATAAATTGTGCAACACCTTCGTTTGCATAAATTTTTGCAGGTAAAGGTGTGGTGTTCGAAAATTCAAGTGTAACATATCCTTCCCATCCAGGCTCTAGTGGAGTTACATTTACAATGATCCCACATCTTGCATATGTTGATTTACCTAGACAAATAACCAATACATCATTTGGAATTTTAAACTTTTCTACAGTTCTTGCTAAAACAAATGAATTTGGTGGGATAACACATTCAGATACATTTTTAGTTACAAAATTTGTTGGTTTGAAATTTTTAGGGTCAACAATCTCAGAATTAACATTTGTAAAAATTTTAAACTCGTCTGATACTCTTGCATCATAGCCAAAAGAAGAAAGTCCATAAGAAATACTCTTGCCTCTTACTTGTTTTTCCTCAAAAGGTGAAATCATGTTGTATTCTTTGGACATTTTTCTAATCCATTTGTCGGAGAGAACTGACATTATTTATTTTTTTTCTTATTTTTTTTTTGGAAAATTTTTCTTTTTTTCAAATTTTTTTTAAGAGCAAGACTTAAACGCTCATTTTTATCTTTATAACTCATTCTTTGTTTGGATTTGTCAAAAAATCTAAAGATATTGGCTTGTTGGGATCTAAAGCTTTTATTTTATGTTCTTCTTGTTTTGGGCCTTCTTTAGCTAAACGTTTAGCTTTTTTTTCCGCAAGCTTCTTTTCTCTTTTAGCTTGCTTTTCCATAAGCTTATTACCTTTGGTTGACTTATAATCGTAGTGAATTCCCATAACATTTCCTTAAATAGATATAAATCATATTGGTCAAAAAATTAAGGCAATAATTTGAAAAAAATGCATTATTATCCACAAAATATAAAATGTTTCTTTGCTCCTGTAGTTAAATGGCATAACAAGTCATTGGTAATGACTAGTTCCCTGGTCAGTACAGGGTGGGAGCACCACTAATTTTTATAAAATATCTTCCTTAAAAAGATAGTAACTAAGATTAAACTAAAAAAAGCTACAAGCGGTATGTAAATATCTGGTGAAAAGATAATTTCAGTAATACTAGGAACTTCAGAGTTTTGATCAATAATTTTTTCAAACCCACTTCCAATCGATACTGCTAAAAATATTTGTGGTACAATGCCTATTAGTGTTGCAAAGAAAAAATTTCTTACTCGAACATTAAAAAGTGTTGGAAGTAAACAACTGATCTGCCACGGTATTCCTCCTATAAAACGATATATGAGTAAATAAATAAACTCAGATTTTTTAAATTTAGTTTCTAGTTTATGATATTTATTTAATAACTTTTCTTTAATAAACTCTTTTAAAAAATAATTTCCAAAAATATATAAAAAAGTTGCACCAATGCTCAACCCAAGTACAACAACAATGGTGCCTATCCATTTTCCAAAAATAAAACCACCTATTAAAGCAACAGGTGATCCAAAACCTAAAAGAGGAAATACCCATAAAATTGTTAAACCCAAAAAAATAAAAAATATCAGAATTAGATTAGATTTTTTTAATTCAGAAAAATATAATCTATTTTCTCTTATAAAGTCATATGAGGTAAGTTCCTGAATACTAAATTTAGAGAAGAAAAAAATTAAAAATAAACTAATTAGTATTAAATAAACTAAACCTATAAATAATTTAAATTTGTTTGATTTTTCCATTAATAACAAAGCTATTTATAAAATGTTCTATTTGCTATTTATATATTTAATTACTATAAAGGGCGAAATTTAATAAAAACTAATCACTTATTATGAAAAGAACATACCAGCCCTCTAATGTCAAAAGAGCCAGAAAACATGGCTTTAGATCAAAGATGAAAACAAAAGGTGGTAAAAAACTTTTAGCCAGAAGAAGGGCTAGAGGAAGAAAGTCACTAACAGTTTCTGTTTAAATAAATGAAAAGCAAAATCCTTGCTCTTTCAAAGAATGAAGAATTTAAAAGTCTTTTAAAAAAAAAGAAAATTTCCAATAAGTATGTGACTATTTTTTTTGGAAAATTGCCTCATAAAGACAATAAAAAACTCAATATAAGTTTTTCAGTTAAAAAAAAAATTGGAAATGCAGTTAAAAGAAATAAAATTAAAAGAAGGTTAAGAAGTATTGTTAATGATGCAGTTAAAATAATATCAATAAACTTTGATTTTTCTATCCTTGTTCTTGCAAAGGAGAGTATGTTAAACAATGAATACAAAAATATGAAAGAAACACTATTTCAAGACTTAGAAAAAATTAAATAATGAATATATTTACTAAATTATTAATTAAACTTATTAAAGGTTACAAATATCTAATAAGTCCTTTATTTGGACACTCTTGCCGATATTTGCCTACATGTTCTGAATATAGCATTGATGCTTTAAAAGAATTTGGTTTTGTTAAAGGTCTTTTCAAAAGTATTAAAAGAATTCTGTCATGTCATCCAATTAAATTTTTAGGCGGAGGAGAAGGATTTGATCCTGTAAAAAAAGATGTAAAGGATAATAAATAATGGAGACCCGAAATATAATAGCTGCCATAAGTTTATCTGCAGCTGTAATTTTACTCTACACACTTTTTTTTGCACCTCCACCAGTAACTCAGGAGAGCATTGCTGAACAAAATAAAACTGAACAAAGTTCAGATGCTCCTAGTTTAGATCAAAAAGAAAATATTACAGAAATTTCAAGAGAACAGGCATTAAGTGAAAGTGAAAGAATTCAGTTTGAAAATCAGAGTATACTTGGTTCAATATCTTTGAAGGGAGCAGCGATAGATGATCTAACTTTTAAAGAATATAATGTAGTTTTAAATGGTAATGAAAAGGTAAACTTGTTAGCACCAAGAAATGCAAAAGAAGGGTACTTAATAGAGAGTGGATTTATAACAACTGATAAAAATGTTAAAATCCCAAATTCTAATTCAATTTGGTCTGTATCAGGGAATAAAAAATTAACTGCAGAGTCCCCAATTAAATTAACATGGAAGAATGATCAGGGTATTACTTTTGAAAAAGAAATATCAATTGACGATAAGTTCTTATTTACAGTTAAACAACGAGTAATTAATTCTACAAATAACAAATACGATTTTTATTCATATGGACAAATTATTCGAAATGAAGCTCCTGAAATAACAAATTTTTATATACTTCATGAAGGTTTAGTTGCAACACTTGATGATGAGCTTATTGAGGAAGATTACGATGATATTGAAGAAAAAAAATTTTCAAGAACTGCTCAAAAAGGATGGCTAGGTATTGGAGATAAGTACTGGATAACTTCATTAATTCCACCAAAAGGAAAAGAATTTAAAACTACATTCGATTATAAAAATAAATTTAGAGCAAACTTTGTAGGTACTGAGCCACTTGAATTAAATAGCAATTCTTCGATAGAAGATAAAATGCAGATAATAGTAGCTGCTAAAAGAGTTGATGTTATTGATGGATATGCAGAGTCACTAAAAATAGATAAATTTGACCTAACAATAGATTGGGGTTTTTTATATTTTATCACCAAGCCATTATTTTTTGGAATAGATTACTTTTTTAAACTGCTTGGTAATTACGGTTTGGCAATAATAGCAATTACTATTTGTATAAGATTGGCATTTTTCCCTTTAGCAAATTTCTCATTCAGAAGTATGGCTAAAATGAAGGCTTTAACTCCGGAAATGACAAGACTTAAAGAACTTCATAAAGACGACAAGATGAAATTACAGCAAGCAATGATGGCATTATATAAGAAGGAAAAAGTTAACCCTATGTCAGGATGTTTGCCAATTCTAGTTCAAATTCCAGTTTTTTTTGCATTATATAAAGTATTATTTGTGACTATCGAAATGAGACACATGCCATTCTATGGTTGGATACAAGATTTATCTGAAAGAGATCCAACTTCATTATTTAATCTATTTGGTTTATTGCCTTATGACGTACCTTCTTTTTTAGTAATAGGAGCGTGGCCAATAGCAATGGGTATCAGCATGTTTGTACAGATGAAACTTAATCCAGCGCCCACAGATCCAATGCAGGCAAAAATATTCATGTTCTTTCCGCTTTTCTTAACAATAATATTAGCTCCATTCCCTGCAGGATTAGTAATTTACTGGACAGTTAACAATATTTTAACTATGGCACAACAGGTCTTCATCATGAAGCGTACAACAGTTAAAACTGTAACCTAATAATTTTAAATAGTTAACAACACATGGATTTAAAAAATATACTGCCCAAAGATGGGCCACCTTTAAGTGAAGTAAATAAATATATTGAAAAATATAAAAATGATTTAATTGTAATTAAATATGGAGGAAATGTTTTAATTGACAGAAATGTATTTAATAATTTTATAACAGATCTATTTATTTTAAATAAATTAGGTCTTTCTACGGTAGTTGTTCATGGTGGTGGGCCAAGAATTAAAAGAGAATTAGAGAAGTCTAATATTCAATCAAAATTTATTAGAGGACTAAGAGTTACTGATAAAAGTATAATAAATATTGTAGAGTCTGTTTTAATTGATTTTAACGATGATATTCTTCAGAATTTAAAAAAAAGGGGCTCTGAAGGTATTTCAATACACACAAAAAATAATAATATTATAGAGGTAAAACCTGAAGCAAAAGAGTTAGGCTTTGTAGGGATACCAACCAAAATTAATAACGATAAAATATTAAATATTCTAAAACAAAATAAAGTTCCAATTGTGTCGCCATTAGGCTTAGACAAAAATAATCAGACTTACAATGTTAATGGTGATACCACTGCTATGGCGATAGCTAAATCTCTAAAAGCTAGAAGATTATTACTAATGACAAATGTTGATGGTGTCCTTGATAAACAAAAGAAACTTATAGAGGAAATATCTTCCTCAGAAATTTTAGAAATGATTAAAAATGAGACTATAACTGAAGGCATGATACCTAAAATTAATGCGTGTTTAGATGCTGTAAATAACGGAGTAACTGCAGTTGGTATAATTAACGGCACAAAAAAACATTCATGTTTATGGGAAATATTCTCTGATAAAGGTGCAGGTACGTTAATTAGAAGATGATGAAATTAGAGAATATTAAAAATATACTTTTTGATTGTGATGGAGTTTTATATCAAGATCTAGAAGCAGTTTTCGGTCAGGTAAGTAAAAAAATGACTGAATATATATCTAAAAAATTAAATTTAGATTTAAAAGTGGCTAAAGAATTGCAGAGAAGTTATTTTCATAAATATGACACCAGTCTTAATGGTTTAATGATTCATCATAACATCCCACCAAAAGAATTTTTAGATTATGTCCATGATATTGATTTATCTTTCTTAGAGAAAGATAAAACTTTAAGAAAAGAGCTTGAAAGCACAAATTTAAGAAAATTTGTTTTTACTAATGGAAGTAAAGAACATGTTAAAAATATAACCACATCACTTGGTATCGATGATCAATTTGAGAATGTTTTTGACATAGTAGATGCCAAATATAATCCTAAGCCTGCAGCAAAAGCTTTTGATTTGATGTTAGAAAAATTTAAAATAGATCCTAAAGAAACACTTTATATTGAGGATATTGCAAAAAATTTATCCATTGGAAAAGAAAGAGGAACAACAACTGCATGGTTAATCAATGATGAATACTGGGGTAAAAAAGAGTCAGATAAAGAATACATTGATTATAAAATAGAAAATCTTTCTTTATTTTTAAAAGAAATAAGGTTATTAAAAAACACATAAAATTATGAGTATAGAAAATATTATTAACGAAGCATGGGAAAAAAGGGATCAAATAACCCCAGGTTCAGATGAAAATTTAAAGAATACTGTAAATCAAATTATTGATAATTTAGATAGTGGTAAAGTCAGAGTTGCTGAAAAAATTAATGGTGAATGGACAACTCATCAATATCTTAAAAAAGCAATCATGTTAAGTTTTAGAATGTACCCAATGGAGAATTTAAATGGTCCATATAGTAGTTGGTATGACAAAGCTCATCTCTTAAAAGGAAAAACAGCGGGATGGAGTAAAGAAGATCATGAAAATGCTGGTTTTAGAATGGTACCAAATTCACCAGTAAGAAAAGGATCTTACGTTGGCAAAAATGCAGTATTGATGCCATGCTATGTTAATATTGGTGCATACATAGATGAAGGCACTATGATTGATACTTTTGCAAGAGCGGGAAGTTGTAGTCAAATTGGAAAAAATTGTCATATCTCAGCTGGTTCAGGTGTCGGAGGTGTGCTAGAGCCTGCTCAAGCATTACCCACAATAATTGAAGACAATGTTTTCCTTGGTGCTATGTCAGAGGTTGTTGAAGGTGTAATAGTTGGAGAAGGGTCTGTATTAAGTATGGGAATGTATATCGGTCAATCAACAAAAATAGTTGATAGAAAAACTGGTGAAATTACTTATGGAAAAATACCACCTTATTCAGTTGTTGTACCTGGTTCTTTACCTGATAAGAATAATCCTAAGGCTCCATCACTTTATTGTGCAGTAATTATTAAACAGGTTGACGAAAAAACTAGATCAAAAACATCAGTAAACGATCTTTTGAGAGAATAAAAATGCAAAAAATCAACGAACTTCAATTAGCTAAAGAGCTAATTAGGTTTCCATCAGTAACTCCTGTTGATGCAGGAATAATGAGTTTTTTAGAAAAAAAACTAAAAAAACTTGGTTTTAAAACTAAAGTACTTGAATTTAGAGAAAAAGACAGCAAACCAGTAAAAAATCTTTATGCAAGGCTTGGTAATAAAAGTCCTAACTTTTGTTATGCGGGTCATTTAGATGTAGTGCCTGCTGGAAATCTTAAAGACTGGACAGTTAATCCTTTTAAACCCGCAATTAAAAAAGGACATTTAATTGGAAGAGGCGCAAATGATATGAAAAGCTCTATAGCAGCTTTCGTTTCAGCAGTTAGTAATTTTATTGAAAATTACTCTAGTTTTAATGGCTCAATTAGTCTTTTGATTACCGGGGACGAAGAGGGTGTTGCTATTAACGGGACCAAAAAGGTTGTGCAGTATTTAAAAAAAAGAAAAGAGAAAATTGATTTTTGTTTAGTAGGTGAACCAACTAACCCAAGTAAATTGGGTGAAATGATTAAAATTGGGCGAAGAGGAAGTATGAATGGTAGACTAACTATCACTGGAGTGCAAGGTCACGTAGCTTATCCTCATCGAGCAAATAATCCTTCAACAGCAATTGTACAAATTCTTAAATTAATAAAAGATATCAAATTTGATCAAGGAACTAAAGATTTTCAACCAACTAACTTGGAAATAACAAAAATAAATATTAATAATACTGCTGATAATGTAATTCCAGGAGTTGCAACAGCTACATTTAATATAAGATTTAATAATAAACATTCCTCTTCCTCACTTAAAAAGAGGATAAATAAAGTTGTTAAAAAAATATCGGCTAAAAATAAATCTAAATATAAAATTGAATATAGTGTATCTGGAGAAGCTTTTTTAACAAATCCTAATAAAACAACTTTTATGATACAAAATGTAATTAAGCAAATTACAAAAATTAAGCCTAAGCTTTCAACAACAGGAGGAACCTCAGATGCAAGGTTTATAAGGAAAATTACACCTTGTTTAGAATTTGGGTTGGTTGGTAAAACTATGCATAAAGTAGATGAGGCAGTTTCATTGTCAGATCTAAAAAAATTGACCTTAATTTATTCAAATATATTGAAAAATTATTTTAAGTGAAAACAGGGTTAATTACATCAAATACATATCAAAATCATAATACTGGGGATGGACATCCTGAAAAAATTGATAGAGTTACTGCTGTAATAGATAATTTTAAAAAATTAGACAATAAAAACCTAATTTGGAAAAAATCAAATAAATTTGAGAAATCTTTTTTGATTAAAACTCATACCTCAAATTATATAGATCAAGTGAATAAATCTTTTCCAAAAAAAGGATATAATTTTCTTGATGGAGACACCATAGTTTCTCCTGGTAGCAAAGATGCTTCTAAAGATGCTGTAGGATCAATTATTACTGCAATTGATGGGGTGCAGAACAAAGAATTTAAAAATGCATTTTGTGCAGTAAGACCTCCTGGACACCACGCAGAAAAAGAGAAAGCAATGGGTTTTTGTATCTATAATAATATTGCTGTTGGTGCAAATTACTTAATCGAAAAATACAAATATAATAAAATCGCAATTATTGATTTTGATGTTCACCATGGAAACGGTACTCAAGACATTTTTTATGATAACGAAAAAGTTTTATTTATTTCTACCCATCAATACCCTTATTACCCTGGATCTGGCTCTGAAAAAGAAAAGGGTGATTTTAATAACGTATTAAATATCCCCCTTGAAGCTGGAACATCTGCAGAAAAGTATCTAAGAGCTTACGAAAATGTTTTAAATAAAGTGAGAGATTTTAAGCCTGAATTCTTGTTGTTTTCTGCAGGTTTTGACGCACACATTGATGATCCTTTAGCCCAACTGCAGCTTGGTTCTGAGGATTTTTATAAAATTACAAAAAGAACATTAGAGATCTCAAAATCATTTTGTAATGGAAATGTTGTATCAATACTTGAGGGTGGATATGATCTTAAAGCTTTGCAAGAAAGCACCAAGAGACATGTTGATGCTCTCATAGAATTTAATTGATAATTTAATATAACTATCTAAACACAACCTAAATGAAACTGTACAGAATTAAAAAGTCAGCTATAGATAAAAAAGGAAGAGGACTTTACGCAACAAAAAATATTAAAGCCGGAACTAAAGTAATTGACTACATCGGAAAATTAATCACAAAAAAGCAAACAGAAGAATCTGATAAATACGATAATGGTAAGCCTATTTATTTATTTACTATAAATAAAAGATATGATCTTGATGGAGATTTTCCGTGGAATACTGCAGGTTTAATTAATCATTCATGTGAAAATAATTGTGATTATGATGGTAAAGGATTAAAAATTTGGGTTAAAGCAATAAAAGATATTAAAAAAGGAGAGGAATTTACTTGTGATTATGGATTTGGATATGATGAAAATTATAAGCAATTTCCATGCAAGTGCAAATCAAAAAACTGTTGTGGTTTTATAGTTAGAGCTGAGTCTAGATGGAGAATTAATAAAAAGTTTTCAATGAGCAATAAGAGAAAATTAGTAAATAACTCTAAATAAAAAAAGGCCTTCAGGTGGTGCAGGTGGAGCACACAATACTCTTTTTTTAGATTTAAATACTTTCTCAAAAGTTTTAAGGTCCCATTTCTTTTCACCCAAATATTTTAAACAACCTACCATCGATCTTACTTGTTGTTGTAAAAATGATTGTGATTTAAATTCTATTTCAATTTTACTTTTTAATGCTTTTATTTTGATTGATTTAATTGTTCTAACTGGACTTTTAGCGTGACAACTTGATGATCTAAAGGTTGAATAGTCATTTGTTCCTAATAATTTTTTTGCCCCTTTTTTCATTAAATTGATATCTAATATTTTCTTAACATGCCAACCTCTCCCATTTTCAATTACTGGAGCACTTATTTGGTTAAAAATTATATATCTATAAATTCTTTGTTTAGCAGAAAATCGTGAATGAAATTTTTCACTTCTTTTTTTAATTTGAGTAATTGCTATACCCTTATTATTAAGAAAATGATTGATTGATTTTAAAAATTTCGTTAGATCTAAAATTTTTTTTTGACAATCAAAGTGAGCTGACTGAGCATTAGCATGTACACCTGCATCTGTTCTGCCAGATCCATTTAAAATTATTCTTTCTTTTAAAAGTTTTGACAAGTGTTGTTGAATAAATCCTTGAATAGTAGAGCCTTTTTTTTGTATCTGCCAGCCTCTAAAACTTGTTCCAACATATTCAATAAGAACTTGATACCTAGCCATCTAAATCTTATGACCTTTTCTAATTCGCGAGCCTAGCATAAATTCACCAATATTTTGGGGTCTTTTTCCTTGTCTTTGAATCTCCATTACCTTAATTGATTTTTTGTCTCCACAAGCAATCTCTAAATAGTCATTAAGAACTTCTCCAGGATTTCCAATACCATTGCTGATTTCTGCTTTTAAAATTTTATATCTCTCACCAACTGATATAAAAAAGGCTCCTGGTACTGGATACAAACCATTTATTTTTCCTATAATATTTTCTGCATCACTAGTCCAATCAATTAAACCCTCTGTCTTTTGAATCTTTGGAGCATAAGTTGCCTTAGAATGATCTTGATCCTCAAAAGTTGCTTTATCTTCAAGTATGTCATCAATATTATCTAAAATTTTTTCTGCAGCAATAAAAGATAACTTTTCAGTAATTTCAGCAGAGTTAAAATTATTCTCCATATTTATTTTATAGGTATTGCAAATAGGACCAGTGTCTAATTTTTCCTGTATTTTCATAATACTGACCCCAGTTTCTTTATCTAAATTCATTATGGCTCTTTGAATAGGTGCCGCTCCTCTCCATTTAGGTAGAATAGATGCGTGTATGTTTATAAATCCTTTTTTTGTTAAACTTAAAAATTCTTTAGGTATAATTTGTCCATAGGCTACAACAATTGCTAGATCTGCATCTACTGATTTAAAAAATTTGTATTCTTCTTTATTTTCTTTTAAAGTTGATGGTGCCCTGTAATCTAAATTCAATGTTTCAGAAATTCCTTGAACAGGAGATTTGTTAATTTTTTGTCCACGATGTGATTTTTGTGGCGGTTGAGTATAAACACACGTCACAGGATATCCATTTTGATAAAGAGATTTTAAAATTGGTACAGCGAACATGGGTGTGCCCATAAAAATTAATTTCTTAGCCATGAATTAAATTTCGGCTGTACTTGATTTTAATTTTGATAATTTTTTAATTATCATCGATCTTTTTAATTTTGAGAGATAATCGATAAATAATATGCCCTCTAGGTGATCCATTTCATGTTGAATACAAGTAGCTAGTAGACCTTCAGCCTTTAGCAATTGTTTTTGTCCATTATAATCTAAATACTCTACTTCACATTTACTTGGTCTATCTATATCTGCAAATTGGTTAGGAACAGAAAGGCATCCTTCTTCATAAGTTGCTTTTAAAGGATCTTTATTTTTAATTATAGGATTTACAAAATATCTTGGCTCTTTTTTATTTTCTTCTTTGCAAATATCCATGACTATAATCCTTTTTGGTATTCCAACTTGTATTGCAGCTAGACCAATTCCGTTGGCAGCATACATGGTCTCTAACATATCCGTCATTAGTTTCTGCTCTTCTTTTCCAACTTTACTTACTGATTTTGAAACTTGTCTCAGAAGTTTATTGGGTTCTGTAATTATAGTTCTTATAGCCATGTTTAAATTTATTTTATTATAAATTTTATACTTTTAAAGGTAGAACTTTTAACAAAAGTTTATTTCTAATCAAATCAACATTTATCTGATTGAGTGTATTGATGATAAAATAAACCGTATCTTCATCTAGATTTTCAATTTTTTCTGGACCAATTACTTCAATTACTCTTAGCAATGCAGCGCCAATTTCATTGTTTTCAATCATGAACTGAATATCTGCAGGCATTTCTGACTGGTTAATCTCATATAAGCTATCGTATTTTTTTGAAATTTGAATTCCATCAGATTTTAATGCTTCTAAAAAAATAATATCTTTTTTGGATAATAAATATTTTTTATCTTTTTTGATTTTCTTTAAAAATTTTTCTAAATCTTGTTCGATCTGGGATTTAGCGTAGTCCCCATTAAAATAATTCACTAATTTAGATTGATGCAAAACTTTATTGTTAAATTTTATTTTTTTATCTCTCACTTTCTCTATTTTAGAATAGCTATTATAAAAAGTTGTATAATTTGAAGGCACATCATCTTCTGAAATTTGATTTAAAAAACGTTTTAATTCTTCATCAAAAGCATTGCCGATTTCATCCTTATTAAAGACATCTTTTAAAGTTTTCATCAACTCTAATTTTAAATTTGGCTCCTCAGTTAAAAGTGTTCGTTGGTATAAGAGCGCTCTCCCTTCTATAGGTGGCAAGGATTTATAAGCTTCCTGTGCGTTTAAGAATTGACTAATATTAAATTGAAACTTCTTATAAAATTCAAATAAATCTTTTTCTGAATAATTTTTATCATGAACTGCTTTTTCAATCGTAGAAATTTTATCTATATCTGTAATTTCTATATCTTGAATATTATAAAGAAGATTGGATGAAGATAAATATTGCCAAATAAATTTTGGAGTATCTACATTTGGCTCAAAAGAAAATTCAGGGTCAGTTCTATGTGCTAAGTGAAAATCTAAAATAGAGTTTTCAGAAATTGCTTTATTTGCTTCCTCCACATATCCAAATAAATAACTTATTTTATTTTCATAGTAATCATCTTGAAAACCAAGTTCTTTTTTTAAATCTAAAATTAATTGAGCCTCTTCATTTTTACCATAATTAATTAAACAATATAAATTGAACTTAGACAAATAGTTATCCTCGATTGGTATGGTAAAATTGGAAAAAATTTCACATGATTTTTTTATGTTTGAGTCAGATAAATAAGAGTCTACTAAAAATCGAGTTAGCTCAGGATGAAGGTTGATGGACTGATTTTTTATCAAGTATTCTTCAATTAGCTCTAAATTAGAGTTTTTAATTAACCAATCAGATTTAAATTTCAAAAACTCTTTCTCAGTTATATTTTGATTTGGATAGTAAGCATTAGTTAACATGGAAATATTCATTATTTCAGAAGCATCTTGTGAAAGATTATATTTGTTTATGTTTTCAAAAAGACTTTTTAACTTTGACCCGTCAGAATTTGACCACATATCTATACTTAGTCCATATTCGGCTGGATCATATAATCCTGCAATTTTAATTTCTTTCGACGCAACATCTTGGTCTAGTTTAATTGGATCGTTTTTCTTGTTTGATTGCATATCATAAATTCTGCTTCCAGTGCTATTGTTTTGGTCTTGATCAGAGATATTGGATTCTACAACAATATCTGTTTCTTTTTTTTCTAAATTCCAGATATCAACTGGTTTATCTTCTGCGAACGTATTTATCCCTGATAATAGATAAAATATTAAAATTGAAAAATATCTCTTATTTAACAATTTTAAAATTTTCATTTGGAATTATTTTTTCTATTTCTTTTTTAGGTGCAGGAAAATCTAATGAGTTTATAAAAAATACAATTCCTATAACAACAACCAATCCAAGTGTTAACTTAATTACAATTCCTGTAATACTAGCTTTGCCTGAACTTGTGTTTTTAGTAAATTGCATATAACTTTAAATAATTTCAAATTAAGACATATTTGTGTTTTTTCAATAAAGAAACTTATGAAATCAAAAGAAAATCTTGTGTTTTTAGGAATGATGGGATCTGGAAAGAGTTCTATAGGCATGCTGGTCGCAAAAAAACTAAAATTAAATTTTATAGATATAGATAATGAGATTGAAAAAAAAATAGGTACAACAATAAGCAAAATGTTTGAGGATAAGGGTGAAGATTTTTTTAGAAAAGTTGAAGAGAAAGTAACGCTAAAAAATTTAAAACTACACTCCTCTGTGATATCTCTTGGTGGTGGAGCTTTCATGAATGAAAATATTAGAAAAGAAGTTTTAAAAAATCATTTATCATTTTGGCTAAACTGGAATAAAAATATTTTATTAGGTAGAATAAAAAATAGTAAAAAAAGACCCCTTGCGATAAACTCATCTGATGATCAAATAATTGATTTAATTCAAAAACGCTCTAACGTATATGCAAAAGCTTTATTTGAAATTAAATGTGATAACTTAACTAAAAATGAAGTAGTTAATCAAATAATTAAAATTTATGAGTCAAATTAAATTAAATATAGAAACAAAGACACAGAAATATCCTATCTATATTGGAAAAAAAATATCTGCAAATATTTCTCAAATTACAAAATCTAATTCAATTAAATTTAACAGATGTCTTTTAGTTGTAGATAGTAATGTTCCTAAAAAATTTGTTTCAATAATTAAAAAATCTTTAAAAAATAAAATGAGTTATATTCATTATTTTAAAGCTAATGAATTAAATAAGAATATGAATAGTATAAACAGGATTTTAGAAATTTTGCTAAATAAAAATTTTTCAAGAGATGACTGTTTGATATCTATTGGAGGAGGAATTACAGGAGATATAAGCGGTTTTGCTGCAAGTCTTTTCAAAAGGGGACTTAAATTTATAAACATACCAACTACTCTTTTGTCTCAAGTTGATTCATCAATTGGTGGTAAGACTGGTGTAAATACTAAGTATGGGAAAAATCTAGTTGGGAGTTTTTACCAGCCCAATCTTGTTATTTCTGATACTGAATTTTTAAAAACATTACCTAAGAGAGAGATAGTTTGTGGATATGGAGAAATTTTAAAACATTCAATTATTGGAAATAAAAAATTTTATAATTTTTTAAACATTCATAAAAACAAAATTTTAAAGCTTACTTCTCCGTTTATTGAAAAGGCTATTCATGAAAGTTGTAAAATTAAAAAAGCTGTGGTTCAAAAAGATGAAAAAGAAAAGGGTTTAAGAAAAATTTTAAATTTTGGTCATTCGTTTGCGCATGCTTATGAAGCAACATTAGGATTTAGCAAAAAGCTAAATCATGGAGAAGCTGTAATACTTGGAATGAAAACTGCACTAAATTTTAGTCTTAAGACAAAATTTATGAATAAAAGAGAGTATTATTCCATCATAGATCATATCGATAATTCTGATTTACCATCTTCTGTAAGAAAATTTTTTAGTCCAAAAGATGTAAACAGAATTTTAAGTTTTATGGCAAAAGATAAGAAAAATAGATCAAATAATATTAATTTGGTTTTACTCAAAAAAATTGGGGTCCCAATAATTAATAAAGAGTATTCTAAAAAAAAAATAGGTTTATTTTTAAAAATTTTTTTACGAAATTAGGATTTGTATTGAGTGAATAGACTCTTTCATTTCCTTCTCTAGAATTTTATAAATTTTCTTGTTACTTTCTATCTTATTCATAATTTTGAGTTCATTAGAGATTAAACTTATTTTCAGATGAAATTTACCTTCTTGATTGCCAGCATGATTTTTATGAAGAAAAGATTTGTCCTCAATTTTAATGTCTTCAATATTTATCTGATTTTGTAATTTTTTTTTTACAATTGCTATTAAGTGATTTATATCCATAAGTATAATTTATTATATATCATGAAAAATATTTGTGACTGGAATAATTGTAATGAAATTGGTGAATATAAAGCACCAATTGAAAAAGATAATAGTAAAAAATTTAGAATGCTCTGTCTGAAGCATGTAAAAGAATTTAATAAAAATTGGAATTACTTTTCAGGAATGAATGATGACCAAGTAATGGATTTTTTGAAATCTGATATGATATGGCATAAGCCTACTCAAAGTTTTAGCTCTTCAGATAATTTTTTTAAAGTTCTATGGAATACAACATTAAAAGATGAATTAGATAAAGACAAAATTAATGGTGATTATGATCATATGCGTCAATTTAAATTTGACCACAAAGATATCAAAGCGTTTGGTATTCTTGGTATTTCTGTAGGCTTAAAGTGGAAGAAAATTCAGGATAAATTCAAAGTGCTTGTGAAAAAATTCCACCCTGATATGAATTCTGGAAATAAAAAATACGAGGAAAAACTTAAATTAATAACTTTAGCTTACACTCAGCTAAAAAATACATATAGAGATAAAATTGACACCAAATCTTGACATAAAACCTGATATCAAAGTTTCCTTGAAACAAACGTTTGGAATAGATTCAGAGATGGAAGTAGAAGCATTTTCAAAAAAAAATGATTATGTTCCTGAAATTGATAAAAGTTATAAATTCGATAGAGATACTACCTTGGCAATAATTTCTGGATTTTCGTTTAATAAAAGAGTTTTGGTTCAGGGATATCATGGTACAGGAAAATCTACTCATATAGAACAAATAGCCGCTAGACTAAATTGGCCGTGTATTCGAGTAAACCTAGATAGCCATGTTAGCCGAATAGATTTAATAGGAAAAGATGCGATAGTTTTAAAAGAAGGTAAGCAAGTCACTCAATTTAACGAAGGAATTTTACCATGGTCTATCCAAAATCCAGTCGCCCTAGTATTTGATGAATATGATGCAGGAAGACCTGATGTTATGTTTGTGATTCAGCGAGTTTTAGAGGCAGAAGGTAATTTTACGTTGTTGGATAAAAATAAAGTAATAAAGCAAAATAAATTTTTTAGATTATTTGCAACTTCAAATACTGTAGGTTTAGGCGATACCAGTGGTCTTTACCACGGTACTCAACAAATAAACCAAGGTCAAATGGATAGATGGAATATAGTAACGACACTAAATTATCTTAGTCTTGATAAAGAAATGGATATTGTTTTAGCTAAAAACAAAAATTTGAATAATTCAAAAGGAAAAGAAATTGTTTCCAACATGATCAAAGTAGCTTCTTTGACACGTAAAGGATTTATCGCAGGTGATATTTCAACAGTTATGAGTCCGAGAACTGTTATGCACTGGGCAGAAAATTCAGAGATCTTTAAAGATATTGGTTACGCTTTTAGAGTAACCTTTCTAAATAAATGTGATGATATAGAAAAAAATACTATCGCAGAATACTATCAAAGATGTTTTGGCGAAGAATTGCCTGAGTCATTGATAAATATTCAAATTTAAATGAGCTCTAGAGTAAGCAATATAAAAGAAAAATTTAGGATTGCATTAACTTCAACTGCAAAAGTTATATCTGATGACTTTAATTTAAGTAAAAAAGAATCTGAAAAAAATAAATCTAAAGATACAAGTTCTATAGAAATTGATAACATAAATAGTCCAAGTGATTTAATTAGACTACGAGCAGAAACAGACTCTTCTGCTTTAAAGAAAAAGTTTTCTAATGATGCTATTTATAAAAAAAATTTGCCAGGAAATAATTCCTCAAGATCCCTTTATAATATTGCAGAAAAAATAAGATATGAGGCGTTAGGTGGTCAAATGTTAAAAGGTATCGAAAAAAATTTTCATGAAAATTATTCTCAAATAATTAATCAAAAGCGAAGAGATCAATTAAAAACTAAAGAAGATGTTACTGCTTCTGAGGCATTTGAACTTTACATGCTAAAAAATTTTCATAAAGTTAAACTCAATCCATTAACCTCAAAAATGCTTAATTTTTGGGAGAAAGACTTTGAGAAATCTATAGAAAAACACAAAGAATTTTTATTAGACAATCTTGAAGATCAGAATGCATATAGCTCTCGCTTTTCTAAAATTTTGGAGGAAATGGATATTTTTCAAAGTGAAGAAGATCAAACTAACGAGGAGAATCAGGATCAAGGGCAAGATAATCCTTCAAATGATGATCAAAATAATGACAATGAGGATGACAAGGATGAAAATAATGATCAAGAAACCCAAGCTACTTTAGATGCAGATTATAATGTAGATGAATTTAATTTAGACGAACAACTATCGGAAATAGAGTCGGAAGAACAAAGTACAGAGCAGGTTTTAAAAAAGAATATCGATAATCTAAACCTTGATTATAAAATCTTTACCACCCAATTTGATGAAATTGTAAAAGCAGAAAACCTAGAAAATGCAGATGAAGCAAGTAAACTAAGAAAAAGTTTAGACCAACAATTAATAGGTTTTCAAGATATCATTACAAAACTAGCAAATAAACTTCAAAGACAGTTACTTGCAAAACAAAATAGGGCATGGGAATTTGATTTAGAGGAAGGATTGCTTGATAGTTCAAAACTACCAAGAATAATAATGGATCCTTACAATTCCTTATCGTTTAAAAAAGAAAAAGATTTAGACTTCAAAGATACTGTTGTCACTCTGTTAATAGATAACTCAGGATCGATGAGAGGAAGACCAATTACCATAGCAGCGATTTGTGCTGATATTTTATCTAGAACTTTAGAAAGATGTTCTGTTAAAGTTGAAATTTTAGGTTTTACAACAAAAAACTGGAAAGGTGGACAGTCAAGAGAACTATGGGCTAAAAGTTCAAAACCAAAAACTCCTGGAAGATTAAATGATTTAAGACATATAATTTATAAAGGTGCAGATACTCACTGGAGGCAAGCAAAAAATAACTTGGGGCTTATGCTAAAAGAAGGTCTGCTAAAAGAAAATATTGATGGGGAAGCAATATCTTGGGCTTACAGTAGAATTAAAAAGAGAAAAGAGGAGAGAAAAATTTTAATGATTATTTCTGATGGAGCTCCTGTTGATGACTCAACTCTTTCTGTAAACTCTGGTGATTTCCTTGAAAAACATCTTAAAAAAATAGTCAAATATATTGAAAATAAGTCTGATATTGAGGTACTTGCAATAGGGATTGGTCATGATGTTTCTAGATATTATGATAGAGCTATCAAGATTACAGATGTTAATGAGTTAGGAGATGTGATGATTTCCCAATTAAGTTCTCTTTTTGAAACAAAAAAAAAATACCATTAAATATTAAACAAGTCAGCGTTCCGCCAATGAATTAAAACCTCTGCTCCACTTCTAGTTTTAGAGTTTCTGAAATTTAATGAAGCAAAGTTTTTTTCTAGTAAAGTCTTTCCAATAAATAGTCCAAGTCCTAAACCTGTTTTTGATTTATCTTCAGGGTTACTGGCTTTTAAATAGGGTTCACCAATTTTCGATAGAATATCTCTAGGATAGCCATCTCCATCATCTTCTATTGTAATTTCTGTCATTTCACTATCACTTTTCAAATTTATAAAAATTTTTTCTTTTGAGAACTTGTTGGCATTACCTATAAAATTCCTCAATCCGTATACAATCTCTATAGATTTACTTATTTTTTTTGGGTTAGAGTCCTGATCAAAATTAAATACAAAATTTTTTTTACTTATTTCTTTGAATGAAACAATAATCTCAGATAAATATTCTCTTATGGTTATATCTTTATCTATAAAATCATCTTCTTCAACTGGATTAAGGCTTAATCTTTTTAAAATTTCATTACACCTTTCTACCTGACTATTTAGTAACTCTAGATCTTTCTCAAATTCTTTATTATTTTCTAATTGTTTGGTTAAATCTTGAATAATTATTTTAATTGTTGAAAGTGGAGTTCCTAGTGAATGTGCTGCTGCTGCTGCTTGACCGCCTAAAGATAATAATTCGTGTTCTTTTGCCATTACTTCTTCCATTTTTGACAAAGCATCTTTTCTCAAACGTGATTGTGAACCAAATGTCATTGCAAAATAGTTCAAAAAAACCAAAGCAATCAGAAATGCAATTGGTATAGAAAAATAATAATAAGGGCTTACATGAAAATGATCACTCAAAGGTGAGGGCAAATCTTTAGAATAAAAAGTCAAAAATAAAACTGAGGCAGCAGTCAAACTAACTAGTAATGAATTAGTTTTAAAACTTAAGTTTGAAGAGGAAAATACACTTGGTATTAGTAGAAATATAACAAATGGATTTACAATACCTCCAGTCAAATACAGTAAAGCACTCAGTTGAATTATATCGATTAACAAGAAAATAAAAGCAGATCTATCTGATAGTTGAGTTTTTTTGTAAATATAAATTAAATACAAATTACTAAGAATCCCAAGTATGATTATTAAGTTTGATAAAATAAAATCAAATTTAAAATTTAAAATTAAATAAACAAAGTTTACAGCTACAAATTGCCCAATAATACCAATCCACCTTAAAGTTATATAGGTCGATTTTTTAAAAGAGTATTGTTTTGAAGTTTCAAAAAACTTCATTTTTATATATCGAGGTTCTGAACATTAATTGCATTGGAAACAATAAAATCTTTTCGTAATGCAACATCATTACCCATAAGCGTATGTATTAAATTTTGGTCTTTTTTAAGATCTTTTGAATATTGTACTTGAAGTAAATTTCTGGTTTCTGGATCTAACGTAGTACTCCACAGTTCCTCAGGATTCATTTCTCCTAAACCTTTGAATCTTTGAATATTCATTTTAGACTTTTCTGTTTCTAAAGCTTTAGCAAATTCTTTAGTTCCTTTTTTTATTTTCTTAACTTCTTTATTGTTGTTTAAAATATATTCTTCTAACTCTTTTTCATCTTTTATGTAAATGCCTTTGGTTCCTTTATTAATTTTAAATAGTGGAGGTTGAGCTAAAAATATATGTCCATTTTCAATTAATTTATTAAATGGTTCATTATTAAAAAAAGTTAATAACAAAGCTCTGATATGAGAACCATCAACATCAGCATCTGTCATAATTATTATTTTACCATATCTTAAATCTTTTAAGTCTATTTCTTGTGCTTTTGGATCTAAGCCTAATGCATTAATTAATGTTACTATCTCGTTTGATGATATCATTTTTGATAAAGCTTTGGTTCTTTTATCTGATCCATTTCCATTACCATTTTTTTTAATATTCAAATCCTCGACATAAGTATTCAAAATTTTTCCTCTAAGTGGTAAGACTGCTTGATTTGACCTGTTTCTTCCTTGTTTTGCAGAACCACCTGCTGAATCTCCCTCAACAATAAACAATTCTGTACCCTCTTGCTTTCCTATCTGGCAATCAGCTAATTTGCCAGGAAGGCCACTCAATTCAAGTGCTCCTTTTCTTCTGACATTTTCTCTTGCTTTTCTAGCAACATCTCTTGCCATAGCTGCTTGAATAATTTTAGCTAAAATTATTTTTGCAACAGTTGGGTTTTGATCAAACCATGTTGATAATTTTTCGTTAACTATTGTTTCTACAATCATTCTAACTTCTGAAGAAACTAATTTGTCTTTAGTTTGTGATGAAAATTTTGGGTCAGGAATTTTGGTCGATAAAACGCATGTGAGACCTTCTTTTATATCATCTCCAGAAATTGCTAATTTATTTTTTTTTAATAAATTATGCTCATTGGCATATTTATTTACAATTCTTGTTAAGGCACTTCTGAATCCTAAGAGATGGGTTCCTCCATCTTTTTGATATATATTATTTGTATATGGAAAAATCTCTTCAGCGTAACCAGCATTCCATTTCAAAGAGCACTCTACTTCAATATTATTTTTTTTTCCTTCTATATAAATAGGTTTTCTAAATAAATCATTTCCATTTTTATTTTGTAATTTTTCTCTTTTTTCATCTAAAAAATCGACAAACTCAATTAACCCTCCATCAAATTTAAATTCTGATATTTTTTCCTTTTTTAAGCTGGCATCAATAAAAATAATTTTAATCCCTCTGTTTAAGAAAGCTAACTCTCTCATTCTTTTAATTAAAATACTTGAGCTAAATTTAACTGAAGAAAAAATTTCTGTAGATGGTGAAAAAGTGATTTTAGTACCAGATTGCTTTGATTTTCCGATTGCTTTTAGTGGTGCCTTTGCTTCACCATTTTCAAATTCTATAAAATATGTTTTATTATCTCTATTAATCTCTAGTTGCAATTTTTTAGACAAAGCATTAACGACTGAAACGCCTACTCCATGTAATCCACCTGAGACTTTATATGAATCGTGGTCAAATTTTCCTCCAGCATGAAGCTGGGTCATAATGACTTCTGCTGCAGATTTTTTTTCAGTTTTGTGGATATCTACAGGTATTCCTCTTCCATCATCACTAACAGTGACTGTTCCATCTTGATTAATTCTAACATTTATATTTTTACAGTGACCTGCTAATGCTTCATCAATAGAATTATCTACAACCTCATAGA
The DNA here is from genome assembly GCA_902613855.1 of uncultured Pelagibacteraceae bacterium. Classification (GTDB taxonomy): domain Bacteria; phylum Pseudomonadota; class Alphaproteobacteria; order Pelagibacterales; family Pelagibacteraceae; genus Pelagibacter. The sequence goes on along the minus strand of CACMIX010000004.1, from coordinate 60,727 downwards.
CCATATGATGCAGACCAGTTCCATCATCTGTGTCACCGATATACATACCTGGTCTTTTACGAACTGCCTCTAAGCCTTTTAGTACTTTGATGGAATCTGCCTGATATGTGTTTTTATTTGTCATTTTTTTTAATATTTGGAAAAAAAAAATTATATCATTATTTAAAAAAAATGCTGATTTATCTTTGGTAAAAAATAATAAAAAGTGCAAAATAGCTCTGATAACTAAGGCTTTTTTGATGGCGGAGAGAATGGGATTTGAACCCATGAAAGGATTGCTCCTTTACACGCTTTCCAAGCGTGCGCCTTCAACCACTCGGCCACCTCTCCGTTTATTTAAGTAATATAATGGTAAATTATAATAAAATTTATATTAATTAAAATGAAAAGAAAAAAATAAAATGAAAAAAATTTTAGTGTTGATTCCACATAGAGGCCTAGGAGACTTAGTTTATATTTTGCCTCTTTTAAAGTCTCTTTATCAAACATACACTGTAAAAATTGATATTCTATCAAATTTATCCAATAAAGCTAAATACGTTTATGAGAATGAAGATTTCGTTAAATCAATCCAAGAATTTGAACTTGATCATAAAAATTTAATATTTAATATAAAAAAAAAGTTAGAATATTTAAGTAAAATTAATTCTTATAAAGCTAACTTGTTGATAGTAACAGGTAGACATAGTTCATTAATAATACCATATCATTTAAGCAATGCACAAAATAAAAAAATGTTTGATTTATTTTTTTTTAATTCTAGAGATCCAAAAACTAAAAATCTTCTTAGTTGTAAAAAAATTTATAACAATACAAAAAATTTAAATCTTAAGAGCTTCACGAAAAATTTTAAATTAAAATTATCAAAAAGAAATTTTTTAGAAAAAAGTATTTTTTTTAATATAGACTCTCACCATGGTCAAAACAATTGGCCTATTAAAAACTTTATATACATAATAAATAAAGTTAAATATAATTTTGATAGAGTTTTTATTAATTTTTCTCCAAATAATATTTCTTTTATTAAGGAAATACCTGAAAATATTTTGAGCAGTTCAAATATTACGTTAACATATCAATTTAATTTTAATAAAATTCTTCAAATATTACAAAGTTGTCAGATAGTTGTTGGTAATGAGTCAGGTTTAATTTGTTTAGGTTTATCTTATGGAAAGAAAGTTATTTCAATTTATGATGAGAAATATACTCAACCTGAAAGTTCAATAATTAATGGAGATGTTAAATATTTTAACTCAACTATAACTAAGGAAGAAGATATAATTGAAGGTATATTAGATACACTTAATTTAAAATGAATACGACTGTAATAATTGTTGCTTATAAAAGCGAAAAAATAATTGAAAAAAATCTCAATGAGCTTGATCTTAATTGTAAGATTATAATTATTGATAATTCTTATAATAAAAATTTTAAAAGCTATATAGAAGAAAAATATAAAAATGTTAAGGTAATTTTGAATGATAACAAAGGGTTTGGTCAAGCTGCAAACCTTGGTGCAAATTTAGCTAATACTGAGTATATTTTTTTTTGCAGTCCAGATAATTTTATAGAAGCTCATACTGTCTCTAAATTAGAACAGACTGCAAATAAATATAAAAATTTTGGTTTACTCATACTTACAGATGAAAAGAGTAAAGAAGTTGAAATAATTCAAGTAGATAAAGAAGTTGGGATGTCATCTTTTTTTACAAAAAGAACTAATTTTATTAAGTTGTCAGGTTTTGACGAGAATTTCTTCTTATATTATGAGGATGTTGATTTAGTGAAAAGGTACTTAAGTAATAATTTATCAATTTATAAAGTTCCAATAACTTTTAAAAATAATCATGGGTCCCATGATCATATTTATAATCTTGAAATTGAAATAAATAGAAATTGGCATTATATGTGGTCTAAATTTTATTTTAGTAGGAAACACAATAATTACCTGTTGTCTTTTTTTATAAATTTACCCTATTTATTGAGATCTGTATTAAAAATTATTTTGAATTATAAAAATAAAGAAAAAAAAGTTAAGTATAAAGCTAGGTTTAATGGGCTAATAAATGGATATCAGTCACGCCCATCATGGTATAGGCCTAAGATAAAATAAACATGAAAAAAATATTAATTACTGGTGGATCTGGTTTCATTGGAACAAATTTTATAAATTTTTTGTCAAAAAAAAAAGTCCAAATTCTAAATATAGATAAACTTTCATTAATATCTACGAAAGAGAAGTTTAAAAAAATTTATTTTAAAAAAAATTATACATTCATCAAATATGATTTAAAAGATCCATATAACATTTACTCAATTTTAAAAAAATATAATCCTCATTTTATTATCAATTTCGCTGCTGAAAGTCATGTAGACAGATCAATTACTGATCCTATTTATTTTATTAAAAATAACATAATGACATCTACAAATCTTTTTTATGCATTCTCTATGATGAATAATAAAAATAAAATAAAGTTTTTCCATATATCGACTGATGAGGTTTATGGATCAATTAAAAAAGGAAGTTTTAAAGAAAAAAATTCTTATAACCCATCCTCTCCATACTCAGCTTCTAAAGGAAGTACTGATTTAATAGCAGAGTCATTTAATAAAACTTATAATACAAATATTAAAATTTTAAATTTAACAAACAATTATGGACCTTATCAATTTCCAGAAAAATTTATTCCAACTTTAATATTTCATTTTTTGAAAAATAAGGCTGCTCCATTATATGGTAATGGTAAAAATTTTAGGGAATGGATGCATGTTTCCGACAGCTGTGAAGCTATATGGGAAATTATGAAATTAAACAAAAAATTTGACAGAATGAACATTGGTACTGAAAAAAGATACTCTAATATTGAGATATTGAAAATTGTTTTTAATTTGATGAAATCTAAAAATTTAACAAAATTAAGTAACTCTAATTACTTAAAAAAAGTTAAAGACAGACCAGGACATGACTTAAGATATGCTTTAAATTCTAAACTATTTAAAAATTATACTAAATATAAAATGAAAATAAATTTAGTATCTGGATTAAATCAGACTATTAACTGGTATATTGAAAATAAAAATTGGCTAAAAGAAACAAGAAAAAAATATCATTACAAAAGATTAGGTTTATATGATTAAAAAAGCGATTATCTTATGCGGTGGTACTGGTTCAAGAATGTTTCCACTAACTCATTCTGTTAACAAGCAGCTTTTGCCAATTTTAGATAAACCAATGTTTTATTATCCTCTGTCTTTACTAATGTTGTGTGGTATTAGGGATTACATTTTTATTATAAACAAAGATCAAGAAAAAAATTTTCGTAAAGCTCTTGGAAATGAAAATGATTTAGGAATTAAAGTTAAATTTGTAACTCAAGAGAAGCCAAGAGGTTTGCCTGATGCATTTTCAATTGCTAAAAAATTTATAAAAAATCAATCAATAGCGATGATACTTGGAGATAACTTTTTCTTTGGTAGCATGTTATCCCCACTAATTAAAAAATCATTTAAATCAAAAAGTGGATGTAATATTTATCTATATCCAAGCAATAAACCTTCCTCTTATGGAGTTGTAGAATTTAATAAAAAAAATAAAATAAAAAAAATTGTAGAAAAACCACAAAAAACAAATTCAAACTCCATAATTACGGGTCTTTACGTATTTGATAAAAATGTAGTTAATTTTACAAACAAATTAAAACCATCAATAAGAAAAGAGTTGGAAATTGTCGACTTAATTAATTTATATAAAAATAAAAATAAACTTAAAGTAACAAAACTTGGACGTGGGTCAGCATGGATGGATGTTGGAAATTTTAATGATTTGCAAAGTGCAAGTAATTTTATTCAAAATGTAGAACAAAGACAAAACTATAAAATTGGATGCCTTGAGGAAATAGCATTTAATAATAATTGGATAAAAAAAATAAATATTATTAATAGAATTAAGTTTTGTGGTAATACAGATTATTCTAAATACTTAAGAAAACTAATATAAAGTAAATGAAACCTCAGAAAATTAAAGGAACTAAGTATAAAGATAACAGAGGATTTTTAATTGAGGTAGTACCAAAAAAAATTAAAAAAAAATTTATTTACAGTATTATAACTGAATCAAAGAAAAATGTATTACGTGGAATGCATTTTAATAAAAAAAAAAATGAGGAAAAATTAGTTTATATTTTAGATGGCAAAGTACTTGATATAACAATCAATCTTAATAAGGGTAAAAGTTTTGGAAAAATATTCTACAATAGATTAAAAAAACACGATATTTTGTTAATACCTAGAGGATTTGCTCATGGTTATCTTTGTTTGGAAAGTAAAAATACAATATTATATTTACTAAATAAAAAATACGCCCCCAAAAATAATTCAGGTTTTTTTTGGAAAAACAAAAAATTTAATATTAAATGGGGTATAAAAAAACCAATTTTATCAACAAAAGATAAAAAATTAGGAGACTATATATAATTTTGAAAAGGATTTTAATTTCAGGAGGGAAAGGGAAATTTGCCAAAGCATTAATGCAAGCCAACAATAAATATAAAATTTTTGCCCCTAATAAAAGTCAAATGAATATCTTAAGTAAAAGCTCAATTTCCAATTATATTTCAAAAAAAAAAATTCATTATTTCGTGCATGCTGCAGCTTTTACTACACCTATGCAGCAACACAGAACTCAAATAAAAAAAAGTATTGAAACAAATATTATTGGCTCAGCAAACGTTGCACTTGTTTGTATGAAAAAATCTATTAAGTTAATCTATATTTCTACTAACTTCGTGTATCCGGGTAAAGAAGGTGGCTACAAAGAAGATGATTATTTGTATCCTGTGAATGAGTACGGGTGGTCTAAACTTGGAGGTGAGGCAGCAATGCATATTTATAAGAATACCTTAATATTAAGAATGTGTATGAATGATGATTATTTTCCTCATAAGTCTGCATTTACAAATTATTTAACGAGTTTCTTAAAAAAAACAGAAGCTGCTAAAATCACTCTTAAACTTTTAAATAAAAAAGGAATTATTAATATTGGAGGAAAAAAACAATCTGCATACGATTTTGCTAAAGTTTTGAATTCAAAGGTGCTTAAAAAAAAATTAAATAAGAAAGATGCTGAATTACTGGGAAAAGATACTAGTTTAAATCTTAATAAATTAAAAAATATTATATGAAAACTAAAGTACAATTTCTTGACTTGGGTAAGCAACCAATTACTAATAATTTTCTAATTAAAAAAAATCCAAAGAATGAATTTTTTTATAGCTTAAAATTAATTTTTCATAAAGGTTCAAAACTTGTTTCACTTGCCAAATTTGTACCACCAAAAAAGATGTTTAATGAAAGATATGCACACAGAGCATCTGCATCTAAAACTATGTCTCTGGCATATTCAAAATTAGCAAAATCAATTAAAAAAAGATTTAAGCCAAAATCAATATTAGAAATTGGAAGTAACGATGGAGTTTTTATAAAACATTTTAAAAAAATTAAAAATTTAGGTGTAGAGCCTTGCAAAAACCTTGCAAGTATTACTAAACAAGCTGGATTAAAAACATATGACGAGTTTTGGACGCAAAAAATAGCAAAAAAAATAGTAAATCAAAATGGAAAAGTTGATGTGATATATTCAGCAAATACAATAAGTCATATCCATAATCTTAATGAAACTTTTAAAGCTATTGATTATACACTTCATGAAAATGGTGTGTTCATTCTTGAAGATCCGTCACTCGTAGAAGTTTTAAAAAATAAATCATATGACCAGTTTTATGATGAGCACGCTTATGTTTTTTCAATTTCAGCATTAAAAAATATCACAAAGGAAACTGGTCTAAAAATGTTTGACATCGAAAAACTAAAAACACACGGTGGCTCTAATAGAATATATTTTAAAAAAACCTCTAATAAAAAAATTAGAGTATCTAAAGTAGTCTCTGATCATTTGATAAAAGAAAAAAAACTTGGGATAAATAAAATTAAAGTTTATAAAGATTTTTCAAAAGAAGTTAAAAATTCTAAAAAAAAATTAATAAAAATTTTTGAAAATTTAAAGAAAAATAAAGAAAAAATAATTGGTTATGGTGCAACGTACAAATCAAGCACTGTGTTGAATTATTGTAATTTAAACAACAAATATATTGATTATTTTTTAGATACAACGCCTACAAAAATTGGGAAATTTACACCTGGCACGCACATACCTATTTTTAAGTATAAAAAAATATCTGATGATATTCGTTACGTTTTTCTTGGTGCTTGGAACTTCAAGGATGAAATTTTCAAGAAAGAAAAAAAATTTATTAAAAGAGGTGGAAAATTTATTTCTCATGTACCATATCCAAAAATTATATGAAACCTTCAAAAAAAATAATTTATGCTTTAAGATCAGAACTAAATAAAAATTTTAAACCATTGCACAAAATGGATGACATTAAAAGTTGGTATAAAAAAATAATCAAACAATCCAAAATCAAGATAAAAACGATACCATTGAATAAATGCAAAAATTGGAAAGTTAATAAAAAGGGTTTTATTTCACATACTTCAGGATCATTTTATAGAGTTGAAGGTGTAAGAGTCTTGAATAGTTATAAAAGAGAGGCTAAAGGTGGTTGGGACCAGCCAATGTTTACAGAGCCTGGTTACGATGGTGGAATCCTAGGTTTACTTAAAAAGAAAATTAATAATACGCCACATTATTTAATTAACGCAAAATTCGAACCAGGAAATTATAATTTTATACAACTTAGTCCAACTGTGCAGGCAACCTTTAGTAATATAAAAAAAGCGCATGGAGGCCGTGAGGTTAAATTTTTAGAGTTTTTCAAATCTCCATACAAAAAAAATTGTAAAATAATATTTAAACAGTGGGTTTCAGAAGAAGGCGGAAGACTAAGAAATAAAAGAAACCTTGCTATAATGCTGGAGTATAAATCAAACAAAAAAATTGAATTAGGATCAGATTTTAAATGGGTTACGTTAAGTCAAATAAAAGAACTTGTTTTAGAAAATGCAATAGTCAATCCACATTTAAGAACTCTGGTTTCATTTATATAAATGCATTTATTGTCTATCTGGTCACTAAGTAGTCATTTTCAAAAAAAAGTTTTACCAAGTATTTTATCTAACAGAAAAATTAAAATTATTTCTGTACTCTCAAATAAAAAACGTAAAGATTTTAAATTAAAAAAAATATTTTTTTATAATAATAAAAAAGAATTCTTTCTCAAAAATAAATTTGACTATGTTTATATTTCATCGGTAAGCTCAAAGCATTATAATCATTGTAGATTTGCACTAGAAAATAATAAAAATGTCATCTGTGAAAAACCTATTTGTTTAAATAAACGCCAACTTAATAAACTAAAAAACTTGGCAGTAAAAAAAAAGAAGAAATTTTATGAAGTTATACAATATGTTCATCATCCACTTTTTGCTAAGTTGAAGACTATAATTAAAGGTAATTCAATTGGAAAAGTTTTGAGAGTCAAAAGCTCTTTTAAAGTTCCATTAAGTGATAAAAAGAACTTCAGATTTAATAAAAATTTAGGTGGTGGTGCATTATATGATGTTGGTTTTTATCCAATATCAATAATGTTTACCTTGTTTAACTCAAAAAAAATTAAATTGTTAAGGTCTAAAATAATAAGACAAAATAGATTAGATTTAATGGGTAACATTAATGCTCAAAATGAAAATAATGTAATCTTTGACCTAGACTGGGGCTTTAGGAGTTCTTACAAAAATAGTTTAATTGTATATGGAACTGAAGGTAGTTTATTAGTTGATTTCATTTTCTCTAAGGACGTAATTCAAGACGGAAAAATAATTGTTTATAGAAAAAAAAAATCAAAAGTAATTAAAGTATCAAAATCAAACCAGATAAATTTAGCTTTTAAAGATATGTTATCAAATAAGAGCAAATTATTTAATGAAAGATATCAGACTAGCTTAAGTATATTAAACATTATTGAAAGACTTGAAAAAAAATAATTTTGTTATTTTTCCTTACTAATTTTTAGAACCCCAATAAATGCTTCCTGAGGAATTTCCACTCTTCCAAACTGTTTAGATCTGGCTTTACCTTTTTTTTGTTTTTCTAAAAGTTTTCTTTTTCTGTCCGTGGCTCCTCCTCCATGAATTTTTGTCAAAACATCTTTTTTAAAACCTTTTATGGTTTCTCTAGCAATAATCTTACCTCCAATTGCAGCTTGAACTGGGATCATAAAATTATGTCTTGGTATCAAATCTTTTAATTTTTCGCAAACTTCCCTTCCAGTTCTTTGTGCAAAATCTTTATGTATCATCATTGCTAAAGCATCAACAGGTTCAGTATTCACTAAAATACCTAGTTTTACTAAATCTCCTTCTCGATGTTCTATTATTTCATAATCAAAACTAGCATAACCACTCGTCATTGATTTGAGACGATCGTTGAAATCAAAAACTACCTCATTTAGTGGAAGCTCATAATTTACAACTGCTCTGTTTCCTGAATAACTTAAATTAGTTTGTATTCCTCTTTTATCCTGACACATTTTAATTATAGATCCTAAATACTGATCTGGAGTTATAATTGTAGCTTTAATCCAAGGTTCCTCTATCATTTTAATTAATGTCGGATCAGGTAAACTCGATGGATTTTGTAAATCTACTATTGTTCCGCTGTTTAGATGAACTTTATAAACAACTCCAGGGGTAGTGGTTAATAAGTTTACATCAAATTCTCTTTCTAGTCTTTCAGTTACAATTTCAAGATGTAATAAACCTAAAAAACCACACCTAAATCCTAATCCTAAAGCTGAAGATGACTCAGGTTCAAATGAAAAACTTGCATCATTTAATTGAAGTTTGGCTAGTCCATCTTTTAATTTTTGATATTCTGAACTATCAACAGGAAACAAACCACAAAATACTACTGGCTTACTAGGTTTAAAACCTGGCAGGGCGTCTTTTAATGGTTTTGTTGCATCACAAATAGTATCACCAACTTTTGTTTCTGATAGGACTTTAATTCCTGTAGTTATGAAACCTATTTCGCCTGTTTTTAACTCGTTTATATCTGTAGGCTTGGGCGTGAATACACCAACTTTTTCTACGACATACTCTTGATTTGTTGACATCATTTTAATTTTCATATTTTTTGACAATTTACCATCAATCACTCTAACTAAAATTACCACACCTAAATAAGTGTCATACCAACTATCAACAAGTAAACATTTTAAATCTGATGTAGTTTCTCCTTTAGGTGAGGGTAGAGTAGTTATTATTTGCTCTAAGATGTCTTCAATACCCTCTCCTGTTTTACCTGAACATGGGATAGCATTTTCAGTATCAATTCCAATGACATCCTCAATTTGTTTTTTTGTTTTTTCTAGATCTGATGCAGGTAAATCAACCTTATTTAATACTGGAACAATTTCATGGTTCGTATCTAAAGCCTGATAAACATTCGCTAAAGTCTGAGCTTCAACACCTTGTGTGCTATCAACAATAAGAATAGAGCCTTCGCATGCATAAAGAGATCTACTTACCTCATAACTAAAATCTACATGACCTGGTGTGTCTATGATGTTTAAAATATATTCTTTACCATCTTTTGCTTTATAACTTAATTTTACAGTTTGAGCTTTAATTGTAATTCCTCTTTCTCTCTCAATATCCATTGAATCGAGGACTTGTGCTTTCATCTCTCTTTCTGTTAAACCTCCACAGCTATGAATAATTCTATCGGCAATAGTAGATTTTCCATGATCAATATGTGCAATAATTGCAAAATTTCTTATATTATCAATATCACTGGGCATTTAGGACCTAATCTTTGCGCCTGATTTAGTCTCAACAGTTGAAATTATTAATTTATTAATTTTTTCAAGATCACTTTCCTCTAATGTTTTTTCTTCAGATTGAATGGTTACATTGAGAGCTATAGACTTTTTATCTTTAGGAATATTTTCACCTTCATAGACATCAAAAATTTTTACTGATTTAATTAAACTTTGATCAATAGAAGATATTATTTCTATTAAATCTTGAGCTTTAAAATTTTTATCGACAACGAAAGCAAAGTCTCTGTCTGATTTTTGGTAGTCAGAAAATTGAAATTTTGATTTTGAATCTTTGAGTTTAAGTTTTTTATCTTTTAAGTAATCTAAATAAATCTCAAAACCAACCAATGCTTCAGTTTTTATATCAAGTTTTTTTATAATGTTTGGATGAATTTCCCCAAAATAAGCCACTGGATCAATATCGTCTTTATCTAGATATACAGAGCCAGATTTACCAGGATGATAATAAGAAGGAGATTTTTCTCTTATAAATAAACTTTGTCTATCATATCCAGCTTCGATTAGGGTTTGAATTGTATCTTTTTTTGCATCAAAAACATCAACCAATCTGTTTTGTTCATTCCAGTTTAACCTTGATATCTTTCCCGATTTTATCCCACCAATTATTGTTAATTGTTCTCCGGGTTTGTTGTCTTTAAAAATTGGCCCTATTTCATAAAGAGAAATATCTCTAAATCCTCTATCTAAATTTTTCTTTAGATAGAACGCCAAATTGGGAAATATTGAATTTCTTAAAACATCCAAGTCTGAACTTATTGGATTTACTATTTTTATTTCTTTGTAATTTTCTTTGAAAAAATTATTTATTTTTGAGTCTGTAAATGACCAAGTTACCGTCTCAAAATAGCCTTTTGATGCTACAGAACGTTGTAAAAAATGAAAAAGTTTTTGTTGCTTATTAAGTGTGTCTTTAATTTTATTTTTTTCAGGTTCTAGTATTTTTATATTATTGTAACCCTTTATTCTTACTATCTCCTCAACTATATCTATAGGTTGAGTGATATCAGGTCTCCATGTAGGAATTGTTAATTCTAATTCAGATTTCTTTTTAGAAACTTTAAAACCTAAATCTATTAAGATCTTTATGACCTCTTTATCTTTTATTTTAAATCCTGCAATTTTTTCAAACAAAGATATTTTAAATTTGATTTTATTTTTTTTAATTTTCCTAATGCTTTGAACATCAAACTTACTAACTTTTCCTCCACAAATTTTAGTTATTAATTGTGCAGCTTTATCTAGGCCTATTTCAATAGATTGAGGATCAATACCCCTTTCAAATCTAAATTTAGCGTCAGTATCAATGTTCAGCAACTTTGAAGTTTTTCTAATAGATCTAGGCAAAAAATATGCAGATTCTAACAAAATATTTTTAGTATTAAACTCAGTACCTGAGCGTGTACCTCCTATTATTCCACCCAAACCTAATACGCCAGACTTATCAGAAATAACACACATATCATTATCTAATTTATACTTTTTGTTATCAAGAGCTTCGAATGTTTCACCTTTTTCTGAATTTCTTACAATAATTTCCTTATCAATTTTGTCTGAATCATATGCATGAAGTGGTCTATTTAAATCCAGCATCACATAATTAGTTATATCTACAATTGCTGAAATAGGCTTCTGACCTAGAGATATGATTTTATCCTTCAGCCACTTTGGACTTTCTTTGTTTGTAACATCTTTAATTAAACAGCTACCAAATATGGTACAACCTTGATTTTTATCTTTTGTAATAGAAACTTTAATTTTTTGAGTCTCACTATTTTTAATTTTCATATTAGAGATATTTTTTAATTTACCAACTCCCGCCGCTGCAAGATCTCTTGCTACTCCTCTTACACCTAAACAATCAGGTCGATTAGGAGTGATAGATAAATCAATAACTTTTTCAGTATTATTTTTAAAAAAATTTTTACCTACTTTGTCAGAGTACTTATTTGACTTTAGTTCTTTTATTCCGTCACTTTCATCAGATAAATTTAATTCTGACTCTGAGCACAACATCCCATATGAAGTTACACCCCTTATTTTGCTAACTGTGAGTTTCATGTTATTTTTTGGAATCACAGATCCAGGTCTGGCATAAACAGTCAAAAGGTCTTTCTTGGCATTAGGTGCCCCACAAACAACTTTAACCGTATTTTGTTCCCCTATATCAACATCACATACTTTTAACTTATCTGCATTTGGGTGTTGCTCGGCATTTATAATTTTTGCTACTTTAAAATTATCTAAGTCAGAACTAACTTTTTCAAAGCTCTCAACTTCAAGCCCAACATCCGTCAACTTCTCAATTATTTGATTATCCTTTAACTTAGTATCAAGATGTTCTTTAAGCCAGTCTATTGTAAATTTCATCGACTAAGACCTCTGTAATTTGATGGTACGTCTAATGGATCAAACCCAAAGTGATTTAGCCACCTATAATCAGTCTCAAAAAAAGCTCTTAGATCATTTATTCCATACTTAAGCATTGCCAATCTATCTATGCCAATCCCAAATGCGTAACCTTGATACTTGTCTGGGTTTATTTTTACATTTTTAAGCACGTTTGGATGCACCATCCCACAACCTAAAATCTCCAACCATTTATCTCCTTCACCGATGACTATTTTGCCATCTTTCAATTCATAACCAATGTCAACTTCGGCCGATGGTTCTGTAAAGGGAAAGTGACTTGGTCTAAATCTCATTTTGATTTTATCAACTTCAAAAAAGGATTTTATAAAATAATTTAGGCAACCTTTTAAATGTCCCATATTCACATTTTTATCAATATGAAGTCCCTCAACTTGATGAAACATTGGAGCATGAGTTTGATCACTGTCAGATCTATATGTTCTACCGGGAGCAATGATTTTAAAAGGAGGTTTCCCTTTTAGCATTGTTCTTACTTGAACTGGAGATGTATGAGTTCTTAAAAGTAATTCTTTTTTATCATCTAGATAAAAAGTATCGTGCATGTCTCTTGCTGGATGGTTGTCTGGGGTATTTAATGCAGTAAAATTGTAATGCTCATTCTCTACATCTGGTCCTTCTTCAACACTAAAACCAATTTCAGAAAATATAGAGGATATTTCATCTATAACTTGAGAAACAGGATGTATCTTACCTTGAACAATATTTCTTTCAGGCAAAGTTACGTCTACTTTTTCATTCTCTAGCTTTGAATTTATTTCTTTTATTTCTATTTCTTGAATTTTTTTATTAATTTTTTCTTGTAGTTCATCTTTTACAAAATTTAAATCCGATGCAAATTTTTTCCGTTCTTCAGTTGGTAAAGATCCAAGATTTTTAAAAGAATTAGAAATTTTACCCTTCTTACCAAATAACTCAGATTTGATTTGATTTATACTTTCAATGTTTAAAGCTGCATTTAATTTATGTAGGAATTCATCTTTTAATTTTTTAATATCAGACATATCTGTAGAATATTTGTTAACCTTAGAAAAACAACAATGAAAATTAATTCAATGCTGATTGGGCTTTTTGTACAATTGTTTTGAATGCCTCTGGGCTATCATAAGCAATTTCAGCAAGAATCTTTCTATCTATTGCAATACCACATTTACTTAATCCATTTATGAATTTAGAATATGTCATTCCTTCAGCTCTGACACCTGCGTTGATTCTTTGTATCCATAAAGATTTGAAATCTCTTTTTTTGTTTCTTCTGTCTCTATAAGCATATTGCATTGATTTTTCCATTGCCTGCTTTGCAACTCTTATAGTATTTTTTCTTCTGCCCCATTGGCCTTTTACAGCTTTTAAGACTTTTTTATGCTTAGCTTTACTTGTTACACCTCTTTTAACTCTCGCCATTATTAACCTCTTAAACTGTAGGGCATGTATGATTTAACAATTTTTCCATCTTGCTTGGACATTGTTGTAGTGCCTCTTAATTTTCTAATTTGAGAATTTGTTCTTTTAATCATTCCGTGCCTCTTTCCAGCTTGGGCTGTCATCACTTTCCCCTTGGCTGATATCTTAAATCTTTTTTTTGCTGAGCTTTTTGTTTTTAATTTAGGCATAATTCTGCGGACTTATACAAAGAATGGTATAATTTTACAACCTCTATTAAACCCTATAAAGGTTGGATAACCATAATCATTTGCTTACCATCAAATTTTGGATGAAGCTCTACCTTGCCAATATCTTTCATGTCTTCCTTGATTTTACCCATTAACTCGTTTCCTAAGTGTGAGTGTTGTAGTTCTCTACCTTTAAATCTAATTGTGAATTTTACCTTATCCCCTTTAGCGATAAATTTTTTTGCATTTTTAACTTTAAAATCATAATCATGCGTTTCTGTTACAGGTCTCATTTTAATTTCTTTTAACAAAACTATTTTTTGTTTCTTTTTTGCAAGATTTGCTTTTTTTTGGGCATCATATTTGTACTTACCCATATCCATGATTTTACAAACTGGAGGGTTTGCATTTGGTGCTATTTCAATTAAATCAAGCCCTTGATTTTTTGCCATTGAGATAGCTTCATTAGTATTGAGTACACCAAGATTTTCACCATCGCTTGCTATAACCTGAACATCAGGAGAGGAGATTCTATTATTAGATCTTGGGCCTCTATCCTTAGTTCTTCTTTGAAAATAATTTTGTTTAAAATCTGCCACTTAGTTTGAAGATGCTTTATTTAAAGCAGAGAAAGTTTTTAAGAATGTGTCTATATCCATATTTTCTTGTTTGTTAGAATCTAATCTTCTAATCGTTACAGAATTGGAGTCAACTTCTTTTTTACCACAAATTAACAAAAGAGGGATTTTAGCTAACGAATGATCTCGTATTTTATAATTTAAATTTTGATTTTTTAAATCAACAGAAGAGCTAATACCTACATTTATAATTTTCTTAGAAATATCAGTAGCATAATCATTAAATTCTTCTGAAATAGGAATTACCATTGTTTGTAAAGGCGATATCCAGAACGGAAATTTACCAGCATAGTTTTCAATTAAAATTCCAATAAATCTTTCTAAAGATCCAAATAGAGCTCTATGAAGCATTACAGGAATTTTCCTACTCCCATCTTTATCAACATAAGAAGCACCTAATCTCTCAGGTAAATTTAAATCAACTTGCAAAGTTCCACATTGCCAATCTCTTCCAATAGCATCCCTTAGGACAAACTCAATTTTAGGACCATAGAATGCTCCTTCTCCCTTGTTAATACTATATTCTAATTTTGAGGCTTTCACTGCCTCTAGTAATGATGCTTCTGCTTTATCCCAAACTTCGTCATCACCAACTCTTACCTCTGGTCTATCTGCGTATTTAAGAATTACATTTTCAAATCCAAGGTCTTTATAAATATCCAAAATTAAATTAGTAACAATTAAACACTCACTTGTAATTTGATTCTCTGAACAAAAAATATGCGCATCGTCTTGTGTAAAAGCTCTCACTCTAAGTAAACCATGTAAAGCTCCTGATGGTTCATATCTATGAACTTTTCCAAACTCTGCATAACGCAAAGGAAGATCTCGATAACTTTTTAGCCCTTGATTAAATACCTGAACATGTCCTGGACAATTCATTGGTTTTATTGCAAACACCTTCTCATCTGGTGTTTCAGATGTATACATGTTGTCACCATATTTCCCCCAATGTCCTGATTTTTCCCATAATTGTCTATCCAATACTTCAGGTGTATTTATTTCTTTGTAACCAGCTGCATCCTGTCTATTTCTCATATAGTTAATTAAATTTTGGAATAACGCCCAGCCTCTTTCGTGCCAAAAAACAGATCCTGGACTTTCTTCTCTAAAATGAAATAAATCCATTTCTTTTCCTAATTTTCTATGATCTCTCTTTTCTGCTTCTTCTATTCTTTTAAGATGTTCATCTAAATCTTTTTGAGTTGCCCAACTAGTACCATATATTCTTTGAAGCATTTCATTTTTTGAGTCTCCTCTCCAATAAGCACCAGATACTTTGGTTAGTTTAAAATACTTTCCAATTTTGCCTGTTGAAGATAAATGAGGACCTCTACAAAGATCATGCCAGTCACCATGAAAATAAATTGAGACATCTTCTTTCTCAGGAATAGCTTTAATTAATTCAGATTTATAAATTTCGCCTTTTTTTTTAAAATGATCAATGGCTTTATTTCTATCCCAAACTTCTCTCTTGGTAATTTCATTTCTATCTACAATTTCTTTCATCTTATTTTCAATTTTGACTAAATCGTTTTCAGTAAAAGGTTCTTTTCTTGCAAAATCATAGTAAAATCCATTTTCAATAACTGGACCAATTGTGACCTGAGTACCTGGGAATAATTCTTGAACAGCCATTGCTAATATGTGAGCTGTGTCATGTCTAATTGTTTCCAGCCCTTCTGGATTTTTTGAAGTAAAAATTTTTACTGAGCAGTCTTTTTCTATCAAATAATCTAAATCTTTAAGTTCACCATCAACACTTATAACCATTGCTTGTTTTGCTAATGACTTACTTATTTTCTCAGCTACTTCAACTCCAGTAACTTTTTTTGTAAAATTTAGATTATTTCCGTCTGGTAATGTTATTGTAGGCATTTAATTTAATAGTCTTTTATACTCTGAATAAGTAGAAAAACACATTTTTTCAACATTAAATCTTTGAGTAACGTTTTTTCTGGCCTCTATTCCCATCATTTTTAGAGATGTTTCATCCATATTAAGAACTCTTAAAATTTGTTTACTTAAAGATTTGGCATTGTTTGACTCAAATAAAAAACCTGTCTTTTCATCAATGACTGTTTCATTCGATCCACCGATATTGCTAGCTACTATAGGTTTTCCCATAGATTGGGCTTCCACTGACACTCTTCCAAAGGCCTCTGGTTCATTTGAAGCTGAAACTATTATATCTGAAACTTTGTAAGCTAAAGCCATATTTTTACAATGATCTATAAATCGTATTTGTTTTGACATCCTAAATTGTTCTGAGAGTCTAATTAATTTTTTTTTATAGAGTTCACGACCTTGGTCACTACCAAGAATGACAGTATAAAATGCTTCATATCCAAGTTCTATATTAATTAAATTGACTGCTTCAATAAATACTTCCTGACCTTTCCATGAAGTTAGCCTACCTGGCAAAAGTATAATTTTTTTATCTTTCTCAATATCCCATTGTTTTAATAATTTTTTTTCATCATTTTCAAGAGTTGTGGATGAGTCAAAATAATCAACATTAATACCTCTAAAAATCACTAAGAATTTTTTTTTATAATTTAAATACATAGAATAATTTTCTTTAATATGAGAAAATATAAAATTTGATCCTGCAATAATTAAATCAGATCTTACCATTACTGAATTATAAAATTTTTTCAAACTAGATTTAAAATTGTAAGTGCCATGAAAAGTTGTCACAAATTTTCTTCCAGTTATTTTTGATGCTATCAAACAGGACCACGCAGGTGCTCGACTTCGAGCATGAACTATCGAAATATTATTTAATAAAATAATTCCAATTAAAATAATTGAGTTAATAAAAATTAATAAAGGATTTTTGCTCTGCACAGGAAGCTTAAAAATTTTTACCTTTTTTCTGTCAACAAACTTTAGTAATTCACCACCACTAGTTACAATAAATGACTCACAATTATTTTCAGGCAAATAGTGGGCTATATCAAAGCAGCCTGTTTCTGCGCCTCCATATCCTAATTTAGGTATAACTTGTAAAACTTTTAAATTAGTTGCCATCTGATAAACTTATATATTATTAGACTAAATATATAAACGAAATGGCAAATTTCAGATATCATAAGATCTCAAAAACCAAGAAAATTAGATATATTTCTAAAATTTATAAAAATAGTTTGTCTATAGTTTTTCTGCATGGATTTATGTCAGATCTTGAAGGAGAGAAGCCTAAAACATTACTAAATTTTGCTAAAAAAAAAAAAATTAATTTCTTGGCACTTGAATATTCTGGGCACGGTAAATCTTCAGGAAAATTTACAAAAGGTAATATTTCAAAATGGAGTGATGAAACTTCAAAATTAGTTAAAAAATATGCAAAAGACCACAAAATAATATTTATAGGTTCAAGTATGGGTGCTTGGATTGCTTTAAAACAATTTAAAATTTTTAAAAATCAAATTGTTGGTTTTTTGGGTATTGGGTCAGCTCCTGAATTTTTAGAAAATATTATGTGGAAAAAATTTTCCAAAAAAATGAAAAAAGAGACAATTACAAAAGGGATTTATAATTTAAAACATGGAAATTATGAATATCCTATAACATATCAACTAATTAAAGATGGAAGAAAAAACAAAGTTTTAAATAAAAAAATTAATTTAAAAATTAAAGTTACTATGGTTCATGGAGAAAAAGATGAGGCTGTTAAGGTTTCTTATTCTAGAAAAGTTTTAAAACTTTTTCCAAATGCAAAAAAAAAGTTAAATATAGTCAAAAATGGTGATCATAGTTTATCTACTAAGAAAGGTCTAAAAATAATACTTAAAGAGTTGAAACTATTAATCTAACTAACTTTTTTAATGCCTTTAAGAGTTATTGGGTTGTCTAGTTTATCTAACATTTCTTTAGGACAAACTTGAATAAAATTAATTAACTCCTCGTCATAATTTTTAATTATATTTCTTGAAAATTCAGATCCCGTTTCCCTAGAATGTTCAGATATTAAATTCTTTAAAATTTCTTTCCAATAATCTGTTTCTACAGTTTGCCAAACAACTGACTCAGGATTTACTTTTTTTGTAAATTGATGCGATTTATCGTAAATAAAAGCCATACCACCTGTCATTCCTGCTGCAAAATTATCTCCTACCTCTCCTAAAATTACTACCATTCCACCAGTCATATATTCGCAACCATTTGAATCACATCCCTCGATCACTGTTGTAGCTCCAGAATTTCTTACAGCAAATCTTTCTCCTGCTTGACCTGCTGCAAAAAGTTTACCCGAAGTAGCACCATAAAGAACTGTATTTCCTAAAATTGTATTTTCATTAGAAACTAAATTACTTTCCTCTGGCAATTTAATTGAAATTGTTGCACCTGACAAACCTTTCCCAACATAGTCGTTAGCATCTCCCTTAAGAACTAATTTTAACCCTTTAGAAGAAAATGCTCCAAAAGATTGTCCAGCAGATCCTTTAAAATTTAAAATTAAAAAATCGTCATTAAGTTTTTCATATCCATATTTTTTGTAGAGATGATGAGAGATTCTTGTTCCAACAGCTCTATGTGTATTTTGTATTTGATAAATCTTTTCAATTTTTTCTGAACTATCTAAAGACTTTTCTATTTCAGGCCAAATCTTTTGATCCAAAGTATCTGGAACACTATTTATTTCTGGAATATCACAATACCTTTTGTTATTTCCAGTATCAGCTTGAACAAATAGTGGATTTAAATCTAAATCGTCTAAATTTGGAGATCCTTTACTAACCTGTCTTAATAAATCGGTTCTACCAATTATATCATTTAAAGATTTAAATCCTAGTTTTGCTAATATTTCTCTTACTTCAGTTCCAATGAATGTGAAAAGATTGACAATCTTTTCTGGTGTACCAGAAAATTTTTCTCTCAATTTTTCATCTTGGGTACAAACACCTACTGGACAGGTATTCGAATGACATTGTCTTACCATAATGCAGCCCATTGCCACCAAAGCTGTAGTAGCAACACCATACTCTTCAGCTCCCATCATGGCTGCAATAACAACATCTCTTCCAGTTTTAATTCCTCCATCAGTTCTCAAAGTAACTTTGTGTCTAAGGTTATTTAAAGTTAAAACTTGATTGGCTTCAGTCAAACCCATTTCCCATGGTATTCCAACATACTTAACACTAGTTTGAGGTGTTGCTCCAGTTCCACCATTATGTCCTGATATCAAAATTATATCAGCTTTAGCTTTGGCAACACCAGCTGCAATTGTTCCAACACCAGAAGAAGCAACTAGTTTTACTCCTATTCTTGCTTTAGGATTGATTTGTTTTAAATCATAAATTAATTGCGCAAGATCTTCTATTGAATAAATATCGTGATGAGGTGGAGGAGAGATTAATGTTACTCCTGGTGTAGAATGTCTAAGTCTTGCAATTTCGTTCGTAATTTTAAATCCTGGAAGCTGGCCGCCTTCTCCTGGTTTTGCACCTTGTGCAATTTTAATTTCAATTTCGTTACAATTATTTAAGTAGTTAACTGTTACTCCAAATCTTGCAGAGGCTATCTGTTTTACTCTAGAATTTGCGCTATCTCCATTTTCCAATACCTTAAATCTTTTTTCATCCTCTCCTCCTTCTCCGCTGCAAGAGGCACCTTTAATTCTATTCATTCCAGTAGCTAATGTTTCATGAGCTTCTTTTGACAAGGCACCATGTGACATGCTTCCACTTCCAAATCTTTTTAATATATTTGCTAGAGGCTCCACTTCAGAAATATCAATTGATCCTTTTAATTTTTTTGTTCTAAAATCAATTAAATCTCTTAAATTTATTGGTGGTAGATTATAAATACCCTCTGCATACCTTTTGTAAGCATCATAAGAATTAGAACCTACAGCGCTTTGAAGTAAATGAATTAATTTTCCTTGATACTGATGAGTCTCTCCATTTTTTCTATATCTATAAATTCCACCTATAGGGAGAATTGTATCACTGCTTTCAAAAGCTTCTTTGTGTATTTCTCTAATTTTTTTTTCAATTCCTGTTAGTCCTATGCCTGAAATTTTTGATATTACTCCAGGAAAATAGTCTGCAACAATTGTTCTACTTAAACCAACCGTCTCAAAATTACATCCTCCTCTATAAGAACTTAAAACAGAAATTCCCATCTTAGACATTATCTTTAGAAGTCCTGCATTTACCGACTTGATATATCTTTCAACACATTCATCAAAACTAAATTTTCCAAACAATTTCTTTTCATGCCTTTGATATAAGCTGTCAAAAGCTAGATATGGATTTACTGTGGTTGCACCAACTCCTATTAAAGTTGCAAAAGAGTGAGTATCTATTGCTTCTCCTGACTGGACGTTGATAGAAACATACCCTCTCAATTTTTTTTCAATTAAAAATGAGTTGATCGCACCAACTGCGAGTAACATCGGAATTGGAAGCTTCGTGTTTGAAAGCTCTTTGTCACTTAAAATTAATTGTGTAACTCCTTGTCTTACTGCTATTTCTGCGTCTTTTTGAATTCTTTTTATAGACTCACGCAAATTTTCTTTGTCTGAGAAAGTACAATCAATTATAGAAGAATTTTTCCCAAAAAAATTGATGAACTTCTCAAATTGTGAATTTGATAAAATTGGACTGTTTAAAACGTAAATATTTTGCTTTGTTAGATTGTCAAAATTAAGGATATTTCCAAGATTTCCAAATCTTGTTTTTAGACTCATCACTTTATTTTCTCTTAAAGAGTCTATTGGAGGGTTTGTTACTTGACTGAAGTTTTGTCTAAAAAAATGATATAGGGGTCTATATCTGTCTGATAATACTGCCAGAGGAGTGTCATCCCCCATTGACCCTATAGCTTCTTTGGCATCCTCTGCCATCGGATGTAATATCAATTCTAAATCTTCTAGACTAATTCCAAATGCATATTGTCTTCTTCTTAATTCGTCTCCAGAATAAGAATTTTTCTCGTCAGAAATTGTTAATTTTTCATCTAAGTCAATAATTTGAGAATTAAAATGTTTGTACTCTTTTGCTAGATAATCTTTAATTTGCTTATTTTTAAAAACTTTTCCTTTTTCTATTCTAACACCAATGATTTCTCCTGGTCCTAATCTACCTTTAGAAAGTATTCTTTTTTCATTGAGTTCAATCATGCCAGTCTCTGATCCTGCAAATAATAATTTATCTTTTGTAATTGCATATCTTAATGGTCGTAATCCATTTCTGTCATTAGCAGCAATTACCCATTCGTTATCTGTTCCTGCAATAGCTGCTGGACCATCCCATGGTTCCATTGTACTGTTTAAAAAATTAAACAATTGTTGGTGATCTTTAGGTAAAGTATCGTTTTTTTTAGACCAAGCATCTGGAACCAACATTAACTTAGCTAAAGGTGCAGGCTGACCAGAAATATTGAGCAGTTCAAACACGTTATCTAGCGCAGCAGAATCTGAAGTACCTTGTTGAATTACTGGTTTTAAATTTTCTATATTTTCAAAAAGATTGCTATTCATTTCTTGTTCATGAACTTTCATCCAATTTTTATTTCCTCTGAATGTATTTATTTCACCATTATGAGCGATTGCTCTAAATGGTTGGGCTAAATTCCAACTTGGAGCCGTATTCGTCGAAAATCTTTGATGAAAAATTGCAAATCTTGAAATAAATCTTTCATCTTTTAAATCTAAATAAAAATCTGAAATTGCCTCAGCTAAAAACATACCTTTGTAAATAATTGACTTAGAGCTTAATGAACAAATGTAAAAATGATTTAAGGATTTTTTAAATGTCTCATTTTCTATTTTTCTTCTAGTTTCATATATTTTTCTTTCTAAATCTTTATTTATAAGTTCTGGATCATACGATTTAAACAAAACCTGAATGATTTCAGGCATAGTCTGTAGTGCCTTTTCACCTAATACTTTTGGATTAATTGGAACTTGTCTCCAACCATAAATACTAAAACCATTTTTTGTTAATTCACTCTCCACAATTGTTTTGCAGCTTTCTTGAGCTTCGTAATCATTTCTAGGTAAAAAAATCATACCTACGCCTATTTCAGAGTTATCATGGGTATGACCAGTCACTTCTATTTTTTCTATAAAAAAATCTTTTGGAATTTCAACATGAATTCCTGCTCCATCTCCTGTTTTTCCATCTGCATCTACTGCACCTCTGTGCCAAACAGCTTTTAGAGCTTCAATACCGTACTCAACAACTTTACGAGATTTTTTACCTTCAGTGGATGCAATAATTCCAACTCCACATGCATCATGCTCCATATCGTCAGAGTACACATGATTTTGTTTTAATAATTCTTTATTCTTAATGTAGTTTTTCATTAAGCTACTCTTCTTTCTTTTAAAGACTTATTCTCTAAATAATTTTTAATTGATGTTGCAGCATCTCTTCCATCTTTAATCGCCCAAACTACTAAAGAAGCACCTCTAATTATATCGCCAGCAGCAAATACACCTTTAATATTGGTCTCCATAGTATCAAAATCAGCTTTAATTGTTCCCCATTTTGTTACTTGTAACTCATTTGCTTCAAACATTTTTGGTAAATCTTCAGGATCAAAGCCCAAAGCCTTTATAACCATATCTGCATTGATTTCATAACTTGAACCATCCTGAACCTGTGGTTTCCTTCTTCCACTTTCGTCAGGATCACCAAGTTTGATTTGATCTACAACTAATTTTTCAATTTTATTTGTACCTTTAAATTCTTTTGGACTTGATAGCCAAACAAATTGCACTCCTTCTTCTTCAGCATTAGCTACCTCTCTAGCTGAACCAGGCATATTTTCTTTATCTCTTCTGTATAAACATTTTACAGATTTTGCTTTTTGTCTGATAGAGGTCCTTACACAATCCATAGCGGTATCACCACCTCCAATTACAACAACATCTTTACCTTCAGCATTTAAAATTCCTTTGTCAAATAATTCAACTTCATCTCCTAAACCTTTTTTATTTGATGCAGTTAAAAAATCCATGGCTGGAAAAATATTATCTAAATCATTTCCCTTTAGCCCAATTTCTCTTGCTTTATAAACTCCAGTTGCAATCAAAATTGCATCGTGCTTTTTACGTAATTGATCTAAAGTTGCATCCTTACCAACCTCAAAATTTTGAACAAACTCTATTCCTCCATCTTTTAAAAGTTTCGTTCTTCTTTCAACAATTTCTTTTTCTAATTTAAAATTTGGAATTCCATATATTAACAAACCACCTGCTCGATCATATCGATCATAAACAGTGATTTTATATCCACTTTTTCTTAATTGCTCTGCAGCTGCTAATCCTGCTGGACCTGCTCCAATAATGCCTACACTTTGATTTTTTTCTTGTTTAACTTGAATTGGTTTCACCCAGCCTTGTTCCCATGCATTATCAGTAATATATTTTTCTACAGAACCAATAGTTACAGTTCCATGACCAGATTGTTCAATGACACAATTTCCTTCACACAATCTGTCTTGGGGACATATTCTCCCACAAACTTCAGGCATATTATTTGTACTTTGAGACAACTCGTAAGCTTCTTTAAGTCTTCCTTCGGCAGTAAGCTTTAGCCAATCAGGTATATTGTTGCTTAAAGGGCAATGAACTTGACAAAAAGGAACTCCACATTGTGAGCATCTACTAGACTGTTCTTTAGCTTTTTCATTTATATATTCGTCGTAGATCTCATTAAAATCTTGTTTTCTAGACCCAACTTCCCTTTTAGGTGGTGTTTGTTGACCTATTTTTACAAATTTTAACATTTTATCAGGCATAATAATTTTATAATTTATGCCAAGTTATAGCTTGATTTTATTAAATAAAGTATAAAATAGGTCATAAATTATGACCTTTATTTTATAACTCTCCATAAATTTAAACAACTTTCTAATAAATGCATACCTAATATGATCAAATCGAATTGTTTTAAATCGATATTTTATAAGCTACGAAGAAGCGATGTTTCAAAATATTATAGAAGTATTAATTCTTTCAGTAATTCAAGGTGTATCGGAGTTCTTGCCAGTAAGTTCATCAGCACATTTAATTCTGGTTTCAAGCTTGTATGAGTTTAAATCTAATTCTTTGTTAATAGATATTAGTCTTCATTTAGGATCTTTGTTAGCAATAATTTATTTTTTTAGAGAAGAATTATTAGATGTTAAAAATAACAAAAGATTATTAAGTTTAATTATTCTTGGTTCTATTCCATTAATAATTGTTGGATATATTTTATACTCTACAAATTTTATTTACGCACTAAGAGATGTAAAATTAATTGCATGGACTACTCTGGTATTTGCAATAGTTTTATACATCGCAGATAAAAATAGATTTGATAAGAAAATTTCAACAAACTTAAATATTCAAACAATATTTTTTATTGGTTTTTTTCAAATTTTATCTCTTGTTCCAGGTGTAAGTAGGGCAGGTATTACTATAACAGCGGCTAGAATTTTAAAATTTAATAGATTAGACTCTAGTAAAATATCTTTTTTACTTTCTATTCCTGCACTTATTGGAGCAAGCTTTTTAGGTTTGAAAGATATTGTAAATCAACCTATTCAATTAAATTATTTGGTATTTGTTGCAATAATATCATCTTTTTTATTGTCTTTTATGACAGTCAAATTTTTTTTAATTTATATAAATAAATTTTCTATGAATGCTTTTGTAATTTATAGAATAATAATAGCTTTAATTTTATTTAGCTTAATTTATTAAAGATATCTTTTTTTCATTAAAGGAAGTAACTGAGATAATAGTACTCCACACAAAATGAAAAAACAGCCAAGTAAGTTATTAATATCTAAAATCTGACTCAATAGAAACCAAGCAGCTATTGTGGCAAACACTCCCTCAAGTGAAAAAATAATTGCTGCTGGTGCAGGTGAAATATTTTTTTGTGCATAAATCTGTAATACAAATGCTAATCCTCCAGATAAAATTCCTGCATATAATATTGAATCTAATTCTTTTAATATATTTACTAAAATAAATTCCTCGTAAACTAAACCAATAGCAAATGAAAACATTGAGACTATTAATGTTTGTACAGCACCTATAGTAAGTGGTAGATTGTATTTTTTTACTATAATTCCCACAAAAATAATATGAGTGCTCCAAAAAAGTGCCCCTAAAATAACTAAGCCGTCTCCAAGCCTAATTGTAGCATCATAAAAATTCGTTAATAAATACCCTCCTATTAAACATAAAATTACAGATGGCCATATACTCCAATGTATAGAAATTTTTCCAAACAAAAAAATTATAATCGGCACCATTGGAACATAAAAAATTGTAAAAAAAGCTGCATTAGCAACATCGGTATAAAGTAAAGCAACCTGTTGCAAACCAGACCCTAAAAAAAGAGAAGAACCAATCAAAAAAGAGAAAATTGCAAATGTTTTAAAATCAACCTTAAACTCAGATTTCATTTTTTTTACCTCAAATAGGAGTACCAAGGGAATAATAGCTAAAAAACCTATAAAAAATCGAGCTGCATTAAATGTAAAGGGTCCTATATTGTCCATCCCAGTATCTTGAGCTATAAAAGTTGTTCCCCAAATAAAAGTACACAGTAAAGCACTGAGTAAAGATATAGATTTTGTCATAAATAATTATACGGCTAACTTATAAGCGAAATTATTTCCTAAATTTTCTTTTAAATCTTTATTAAACCGAGCAGCTTCTGCTCCGTCAATAATTCTATGATCATAAGAAAGAGAAATTGGTAACATTGTTCTTATTTGAAACTTTCCATTTAAAAAAACTTGTTTTTTTTCTGACCTTCCAACACCCAAAATAGCTACTTCAGGATAATTTATAATTGGTGTAAAGAAAGATCCGCCAATTCCTCCTAGGCTTGTAATCGTCATTGATCCTCCAAATAATTCTTTTTTATCTATTTTTAGATTTCTGCAAAGTTCACTGACTTGTTTTAACTCTTTACTGATTAATGAAATTTTTTTATTATTTGCATCTCTGATTTTTGGAACCATCAATCCATTTGGAGTATCAACTGCAATTCCAATATGATAGTATTTTTTTAAAGTCATTTTTCCACTTTCAATCTCATCTATTGAAGAATTAAAACTTGGAAACTTTTTTAAAGAAGCAACTAACGCTTTTATAATAAATGCCAAAGGGGTAATTTTTATTTTTTCTCCAGTATAAATATCTTTCAAAGAAGTTCTAAAACTTTCCATTTCAGTTATATCCGCTTCATCATGATTAGTTACATGAGGAATGGTTGTCCAAGAATTTGTAAGATAAGTTGAAGCTAATTTCTTTACTCTTGGTATATCTTTAATCTCAACTTTTCCAAAATCTGCGTGTTCGTACTCATTCTTGATTTTAATTGGTTTGATTTCTTTTGCTTGATAATTATTTGCTGATTTTGAAGAAACAAATTTCTTAATATCATCCTCTATTACTCTTCCATCTTTTTCACTACCTATCACATCATCAATATTAATACCAAGCTCTCTTGCAAATTTTCTAGCTTTTGGACTTGCAGAGGAAATATCTTTAATTTTTTCTTGGGATATAGAAATTTGTTCTGCTGCCTTTTTTATTTCTACAATTGGTTCAGATTGTTTTTCAATTTTTGCTTCTTCTTTAATTTTACTTTCACTTGACAAACTTTCTAAAATTAAAATTAAATCACCCTCAGAAACTTTATCGCCGACTTTTAATTTAAGAGATTTGACTTTTCCTTCAAAGTTTGATGGAATTTCAACGCTAGATTTATCACTCTCAATTGTTATTAATGGATCATTTTTTAATATATCTTGTCCTTCATTTACCAAAACTTCTATTACTTCAACGTCTGTGAAATCACCAATATTAGGAACCTTAATATCAATCTCTTTCATTTTATAATTTAGTGGGCATTGGCTTGTTGCCATCAATGTTATATTTTTTCATTGCTTCTTTTGCATGTTTTGAGGCTATAAGTTGCTCTTTTGCCAAAATACTTAATCCATATGCAACTATGTGCTCTTTATCCACTTCAAAGAATTTTCTTAAGTTTTTTCTTGTATCACTCCTTCCAAAACCATCAGCCCCCAGAGAGTAGAAACTTTTATTAGTATAAGGTCTAATTTGATCTGAATTCATTCTCATATAATCTGAAGCAGCCATAATTGGACCCTCTGTTTTACTTAAACATTGCTCAACAAAAGATATTTTTGGTTCTTTGTCTGGATTTAACAAATTATATCTCTCAACCTCCATTCCATCTTTTCTAAGTTCATTAAAACTAGTAACACTCCAAATTTCGCTATCAATTTGATAATCTTTTTGCAAAATTTCAGCTGCTGAAATCATTTCTCGGAGTATTGTACCTGATCCAAGAAGTTGAATTTTAGTTTTTTTATGTTTGTCAAAATCTTTTATTTTGTACATCCCTTTTAATATTCCTTCTTCTGTATTTTTGTCTTTTGGCATTTCTGGATGAGAGTAATTTTCATTCATTGTCGTAATGTAATAAAAGACATTTTCTTTTTTCTCGTGCATCCTTCTCAAACCTTCTCTAAAAATTACTGCCAGTTCATAATGGAATGTTGGATCATAAGCTACACAATTTGGAATAGTAGAAGCAATTAAATGACTATGACCATCCTGGTGTTGTAGACCTTCTCCAGCTAATGTTGTCCTTCCTGCAGTAGCACCAATCAAAAAACCTCTGGCTTGACTATCTCCAGCTGCCCAAGCAAGGTCTCCAATTCTTTGAAAACCAAACATAGAATAAAAAGTGTAGATTGGAATCATTTCAATATCATGATTTGTGTAAGCTGTTGCTGCAGCAATCCATGATGACATTGCACCTGCCTCATTAATTCCTTCCTCTAGAACTTGTCCGCTTTTTTCTTCTCTATATGAGCTTAATTGTGCAGAATCTTCTGGTTCATATTTTTGACCTTCATGAGCATAAATTCCAATTTTTTGAAAAAATCCTTCCATACCAAATGTTCTTGCTTCATCTGGAATTATAGGAACTAATCTTGGAGAAATATTTTTATCTCTCATCAAATTAGTTAACATTCTAACGAGAGCCATTGTTGTAGACATTTCTTTTTCACCAGTTGATACTTTCATAAAATCAAAAATATCTTTTGAAGGTGCTTTAATAGGTTTTGCAAAAGTTGACCTCTCTGGCAAAAATCCACCTAGTTTAATTCTTCTCTCTTTTAAATATTTAATTTCTTGAGATTTTTCATCCGGTCTAAAATATTCAATATTTCTAACTTGTTCGTCTGTCAAAGGTACATCAAAACGGTCTCTATAATACATTAGATCATCTACATCTAATTTTTTTGTTTGATGGGTTGTGTTAACACTTTCTCCAGATTTTCCCATACCATATCCTTTAATAGTTTTAGCAATAATAACTGTTGGGCTTCCTTGATGTTTGGTTGCTTTATCATATGCTGCATAAACTTTATGTGGATCATGGCCGCCTCTGTTTAATCTCCAGATATCTTTATCTGATAGACTTGAAACCATTGCTAAAGTTTCAGGATATTTTCCAAAGAATTTTTCTCTTACATAAGCACCATTCCTTGCTTTAGCTGCCTGGTATTCTCCGTCAACTGTCTCATTCATAAGCTTTACTAAATGGCCTTCTTTATCGTTGGACAGTAAAGAGTCCCAATAAGAACCCCAAATTACTTTAATTACGTTCCAACCAGACCCTCTAAAACTCCCCTCAAGTTCTTGAATTATTTTTCCATTACCTCTTACAGGTCCATCCAGTCTTTGAAGATTACAGTTAATAACAAAAATTAAATTATCTAAATTCTCTCTAGCAGCTAAACCTATTGCTCCCATTGACTCTGGTTCATCCATCTCTCCATCACCTAAGAAAGCCCATACTTTTCTTCCTTCATCTTTTATTAGTCCTCTATTGATTAAATATTTCATGTATCTGGCTTGATATATTGCTAGCATAGGACCAAGACCCATAGAAACTGTTGGAAATTGCCAAAACTTTGGCATTAGCCACGGGTGTGGATAAGAGGATAATCCTCCAGGTTTGACTTCTTGTCTAAAACTATCTAACTGTTTTTCATTTAATCTTCCCTCTAAAAATGCTCTTGCATACATTCCTGGAGCGCTATGACCTTGAAAGTAAATCAAATCTCCACCAAATTTATTATTTTTTGCTCTCCAAAAATGGTTCATTCCTACATCATACAGAGTTGCTGCTGACGCAAACGTACCTATATGTCCGCCTAATTCAGGAAATTTTTGATTAGCCCTAACTACCATAGCAGCTGAATTCCATCTAATTAATGACCTAATTCTTCTCTCAATATTTTGATCTCCATTAGATTTTACCTCAGCTTCAGGGGGTATTGTATTAATATATGGTGTATTTTGAGTGTAAGGAATATTTGCACCTTCACGGTAAGCTTTGTTTATTAATTCTTTAATTAAGAAATGAGCTCTATGATTTCCATCTTTAGAAATTACAGCTGATAAAGACTCTAACCAATCTTTCGTTTCCAAAGGATCTATATCTGCACCATTGCTGACTTGAATAATTGATTGTTTTTTTTCAGGAATAATATTTTTTATTTCTTTTTCTTTCTCTTTGTCTTTTTGGACAGCAATAACTTCTTCTGCCTGTTTAATTATATTTTGCGTATCTTTTGGAATTGTATCAGCAGTTGTAGTTATCGTTGAAGATAAATAATTTAAAATCAAATCTCCTTTTGAAACTTTATCACCAACTTTAAGCCCAATGCTTTCAATTTTTCCATCCACTGTTGAAGGAATTTCAACACTAGATTTATCACTTTCGATAGTTATTAGAGGATCATTTTTTTGTATTTTATCTCCTGATTTTACTAATATTTCAATTACTTCAACATTTTCGAATTCACCAATATCAGGGACAAGTAATTTTTCGCTCATTTTTTTTAGTTGTTTTATATACTCAAAAAAACTTTATTAAATTCTATTTTTATCACATTAATGAGTTTTTTGTTAATGTTGTTAAGATATTGTGCAAAAATTCACAAAAAAACTAAATGTAATGTGTTAATTTCTCTCAACACACATGGCTATGCCCATACCTCCACCAATGCAGAGTGCCGCACAACCTTTCTTTTTTCCTCGTCTTTTAAGTTCATGAATTAATGTGACAAGTATTCTTGTTCCTGAGGCACCTATAGGATGACCTAAAGCTATTGCTCCACCGTTTACGTTAACCTTTTCCTCTGGGATTTTTAGTTCTCTTATAACTGCGATAGATTGTGCTGCGAAAGCTTCATTAATTTCAAACAAATCTACATCCTCTATTTTCCACTGAGCTTTACTTAGAGCCTCTTTAACTGAGGGGATTGGTCCAAGTCCCATAAGAGAAGGGTCAACTCCTGAGGATGCCCATGACACAATGTTTGAAAGTATTTCTAAGGATTTTAACTCAGCTTTTTCTCTAGTCATTAAAACTATAGCAGCAGCACCATCGTTTAATCCAGAGGAATTACCAGGTGTAACAGTTCCGTTTTCTTTAAATACTGTTTTTAGCTTTTCTAAATCATCTAGATTTATATTATTTCGCAAATATTCATCATGTTCAAAAATAAATTTTTCATGGTTGGTTTGGATTTGTAACTTTATTAATTCATCCTTAAACTTTTTTTCCTCATAAGCTTTTTTTGCTTTTTTTTGAGAACTTATAGAAAAAATATCCTGCTCTTGTCGGGAAATATTGTATTTTTCTGCAACATTTTCTGCTGTAACGCCCATATGATAATCGTTAAAAGAGTCTGTCAGTCCATCTTTTATCATTGTGTCTATCAAATTATCTTCAATAAATTTTTTATCATCTCTTAAGAAAATTGCATGTGTTGCTCTAGACATGTTTTCTTGTCCACCTGCAACAACAATCTCATTCTCACCTAGCTTTATTGATTGATAAGCGGATACAATAGATCTTAAACCAGATCCACATACTTGATTTACTATGTGTGCAGGTTTTGAAACAGGAACTCCTGCGTGAATTGAAGCTTGTCTTGCAGGATTTTGACCAAGACCTGCTGTGAGAACATGTCCCATAATAACCTCATCTATATCTTCTCCTTTAAGACTCGATTTGAAAATTGCCTCTTTAATAACCAGTGCACCAAGCTTATCTGCACTGATGTTTTTAAGAGATCCTTTATATTTACCTATTGGTGTTCTTAATGCTGAGGTAATAACAACGTCTTTAGGAATTTTGCTCATTAAATTGTCAACATATTATTTTATAAGTTAAATTACATCAAAAACTTTGATATATGAAATATATAACTAATAAGGACCGCTGGCCAAATTGGATAAGGCGCTCGGCTACGAACCGGGAGATTCCAGATTCGAGTTCTGGGCGGTCCACCAAATAGGAATTAAAATGTTTGATTGGCTTATAAAAGCTTCTTTACAAAAATCAGTAGTATATTTTTTTATCATTATTGTGATAATTTTAATAATCTTAACTTACTTGTTATAGGAATGACTAAAGAATTTGAACAGATAAGTATTAAACCTGGTTTTATGAAACATAATGGAGGTGTTTTATTTAGAACAATATCAGAAACAGAATATGAATTTAAATCCATAATAAATAAAAATCATTTGAATGCTATAGGCATAACTCATGGTGGATATTTGTCAGCTCTAATCGACTCAGGAGCTGGAACTGCGGCTCATCGAGCTGCTGGTAAAGTTCCCTGTGTAACAATTTCTTTAGACATAAAATTTATTGGTTCTTCAAAAGAAGGTGACGAAATAGTTGGGCACGCTAGAATTCTAAAAAGAACTAAAACACTGGTTTTTCTGTTTTGTGAACTTAGCTGTGATAAAAAAATTATAACCTCTGCTTCAGGTATTTGGAAAATTTTGAAAAAATAAAAATGAGAACTTTTTACCCTCCGATTCGGTCATGTTTTAGTCTATTTTTGTTCTACGGCTGCAACAATATCTGGTAGGTAAAAAAAAAATAATACCAAACATAGAAATGAAGAAAAATAAAATTACTGCTGTTCTCGGACCTACAAACACTGGAAAAACACATCTTGCGATAGAAACTATGCTCTCGTTTGAAACTGGAATGATTGGTTTTCCTCTGAGATTATTAGCAAGAGAAGTATATGACAAAGTAATAAAAAAGATAAGCACTGATAAGGTTGCTTTAATCACTGGTGAAGAAAAAATTATTCCATCAAATGCCAAGTATTTCTTATGCACAGTTGAGTCTATGCCAATCGACAAATATTTAGAATTTGTTGCAGTAGATGAAATACAAATGTGCGCCGATCATGAAAGAGGTCATATTTTTACTGATAGACTTTTAAATATGAGGGGTGAAAAACTTACAATGTTAATGGGATCTAATACTATAAAAAATATTATCACTAAGTTAGATGGTGATATAGAATTTATAAATAGAGATAGACTGTCAAAACTTACGTATTCAGGTCATAAAAAAATTTCTAGAATAAATAGAAAAACAGCAATTATAGCATTCTCTGCTGAAGAAGTTTATGCAATAGCTGAGCTGATAAGAAGACAAAAGGGTGGAGCAGCTATAGTAATGGGTTCGCTTAGTCCTAAAACAAGAAATGCTCAAGTAGAATTATATCAGTCGGGAGATGTGGATTTTTTAGTTGCAACTGATGCTATTGGAATGGGTATTAATATGGACTTAGAGCATGTTTATTTTTCTAATCTTAAAAAATTTGATGGGAAAAAATTAAGGAGACTTAATCTTTCTGAGATAGGTCAAATAGCCGGAAGAGCCGGAAGATATTTAAATGATGGCAGTTTTGGTATAACTGGAGAATGTAAAGAAATAACAGCTGAAGATGTAGATCTCTTAGAGAGTCATAAATTTGAGGAAATAAGAACTTTATTTTGGAGGAATTCAAATTTAAATTTTAATAACTCCTCTAGTTTAATTAAAAGTTTAGATGAAAAACCTCATATGGAATGGTTAAGAAAAATACATGAGTGTGAAGATGAAAAAGCCCTTAAATATTTTTTAAAAGATACTAATTTTATTAATTTAAAATTTAATGAGAAAACTCTAAGTCTGCTATGGGAGTGTTGTCAAATTCCTGATTTTGTAAAAAAAACTTATGGCAATCATTATGAGGTTATTGGAAGTGTATTTAAGTTTTTAAGTAGTGATAAAAGAGTGATTTCTAACGACTATCTGAGATTACAGCTTATGAAACTTGATAAATTAGATGGAAATGTTGATTCTTTATCAAATAGAATTGCAAATGTAAGAACTTGGTCATATGTTTCAAATAAAAATAATTGGGTAGAAAATCAAGATTATTGGATTGAAAAAACTAAACACTTAGAAGATAGACTTTCAGATAGACTTCATGAAGAACTTACTAAAACTTTTATTGATAAAAGAGCAAGTGTTCTTGCAAGGGGATTAAAACAAGACATGGAATTTAAAACGGAAATCTTGGAAAATAACAACGTAATGATTGATGAACAATTTATTGGAAGAATAAATGGTTTAAAATTAGAGTTAGACTTAAAAAAAGGTGCTTTAGAGACAGATATTAAATCATTAAAAAAAGCAGCAAGACAGACTATTGGTCCAGAACTTGAGAGAAGAATTCAGACAATTATTGATACAGGTTTAATTCAACTCCATGAAGATTTCAAAATTTATTGGAACAAATTTCCGATTGCAAAGCTTTCTACAGGTGCAGATTATCTAAATCCTAATTTTAATTTAATTATAGATGATATAATTGATCAAGGCCCTAAGCAAAAATTAAATGAATATATTTACAAATGGATTCAAACAAAAATCAATGAGGTATTAAAAAGTCTTATTGACCTAAAAAATATTAAAGAAAATAACGCATCTATAAAAGCCTTAGCCTATCAGCTTTATGAAAATAATGGAGTGCTGAAGAGAGAACAGGTTTCTGAATACTTAAAAAAACTAAGTCAAAATGAAAGAAAAATTCTGAGGGAATTAGGTGTAAAATTTGGACGGTATCATGTATTTCTGCATCAATTAATTAAGCCTGAAGCTGTTTCTTTGAGAACTTTATTGTGGAAAAATTTTCACCAAAAATTTTATAACTTAAAACCTCCTACATTTGGTCTAAATTTTATAGACAATAAAGACTTAAAAAATCAAAATTTCATGCTTTTATGTGGTTTTGAAAAATTTGACGCATTTTTTGTTAGGATAGATATTCTAGAAAGACTATTTATGTTAATCATTAATTCAAATAATAAAGAAAAAACTGACATTAAGGTAGTTCCTGAAATGCTAAATTTATTAGGATGCAGTAAAGAAAACTTTAAGAAACTCTTATCGAAAATGAATTATAAAGTTTTTGAAAAAGAAAAAGATATATATTTTAAATATAATCCAATTAAAAAATTCAAAAAAGCTCCTATTAAAAAAATTTCAAAAGAAAATCCCTTTGAAATTTTAAAAAATTTAAACCTAAGATAATCATTATGTTTTTTAAAAAAGATAATAAAAAAATTGACGATAGCTTTTTAATTAAAGTCGGCGCTTTGTTAATCCATGCAGCTAAAATTGATGAAAATTATACTGACAAAGAAGAAGAAATAATTAAAAAAACACTTTTAGAATTGGGAGTTAACAAAGAAAATCTATCTTCTACAATTAAGGATGCAAAAATTATTGAAGAAAATTCTAATCAAATTCTCGAATTTACAAGAGAAGTAAAAAATTTATCTGAAAATGATAAAATTAAAATAATAGAGGCACTGTGGGCTATAATATACTCAAATAAAGATGCTGATTTATACGAGACTAATTTAATGAGAAGACTTGCTGGTCTACTTTACATAGATAGTAAAATAATGGGAGATATTAAAAACAAAATTAAGAATGAAAATTTAAAATGACTTATCTTGTTAATGATAATTGCATCAAATGTAAGTTAACCGACTGTGTTGATGTATGTCCAGTTGATTGCTTTTATGAAGGAAAAAATATGCTTGTAATTAAACCGGATGAGTGTATAGATTGTGGCGTTTGTGAGCCAGAATGTCCAGTTGATGCCATTAAAGCAGATACCGAACCTGGAAGTGCAAAATGGTTAGAGATTAATACGAAGTATTCTGAGATCTGGCCAAACATAAGCGAAAAAAAAGATCCTCCACCGGATCATGAAAAATTTAAGAATGAGCAAAATAAATACGAAAAATATTTTAAAGAAAATCTTTAACAGAAAAGCCGAAAAAAAAGTGAAAAAAAAAGTTACCAAAAAAAAAGTTGTTAAAGGTAAAGTTAAAAAAACAAAAAAAATAATTACAAAAAAAATAAAAAAAGTTGTAAGAAAAGTTCCTACTAAACCTATAAAAAAAAAATCAAATAAAAAAACAGTTTCAAGTCCAATAGAGCCAAAAGTTGACAACTTAAGAATCTCTAAAACAAACGAATTAAAACCAGAAATAAAGAAAGTTAAAAAGCAAGAAACGGAAAAAAGAGAATACAAAATTAAAGATTATATTGTTTATCCCAAACATGGTGTTGGACAAATTACAGAGTATAAAAAAATAAATATAGGTGGAATAGACGTTGAGACTTATGTTATAAAATTTGAAAAAGATAAAGCAAATGGAATGGTGCCAGTTAATAAACAATCTCATTTAAGACCCTTGGCAACTATTAATCAGGTCAACAAGTGTATTTCAATTCTTAAAAGTAAGCCAAAAATCAAAAGATCAATGTGGAGTAGGCGTGCACAAGAGTATGAGGCAAAAATTTCCTCTGGAAAAATTTATGAATTAGCAGAAGTAGTCAGAGATTTAAATAAGGGTGATGATCTAATGGTAGATCAATCTTATAGTGAAAGACAACTCTTTGAAAAAGCTTATGAGAGAATTTTATCTGAATTCCAGATTATTTTGAATTTATCATTAGAAGATACTCAAAAAAAATTAGATAAGGCATTAAAGAGAAACATGGGGACTCCAGCACAAGCTACACCTATAGCCGCTAAAGCAGCTACTACTGAACTACCAGTAGATGAACCAATTTCAGATACCGACGAACCTATTGAAGAGTAAAAAAAAACGCCTCTCACACAAACTGTAATGAGAAGCGTTTTTTGTAAAGAATACTAAGTTACTATTTTCTTCTTCTTTTTTTTGCTTTTTTCTTAGCTTTTTTCTTAGCTTTTTTCTTAGTTTTCTTTGCCGCTTTTTTTCTTTTCTTAGGCATCTTTAGCTCCCTTTTTTTAGTTAAACGAATCAAAATGATTCGCTATTAACATATTTTTATTTTTTTCTATAAGTTATGTCAAACCTTTAATTAAAACATAAAATTTGAAAAATTATTTTTTATTTTTTATATTTTTTTTAAATTTAGATTGATTGATTAAGTTAATGTTTATGCGGTTAATAAACCATTTTATAAAAATAAATTAGTAAAGACTTTCTAAATGATTTTTATATTTATTAATAATTTTATATCTTTTTAATTTTAATGTTGGGGTTATCAACCCATTTTCAATTGTAAATTGATCTTTAATAACAACAAATTTTTTTATTTTTTCTATTTTTGATAAGTTTTTATTTACTATTTCCAATTCTTTTAAAATTGTCTCTTTAGATGTATTAATTTTTTCTTTATTTAAAACTAACAAAGCAACCAAATAGGGTTTATTATCTCCATACACTAAAGTTTGCTCAACAAAATCAATTTTTAATAAATCATTTTCAATTTTTATTGGTGAAATATTGTCTCCTCCAGGAGTAATTAGTATATCTTTTTTTCTATCTGTAATTTTTAAGTAATTATTTTCAAAATGACCAATATCACCAGTAGATAACCATCCATCATTTAAAACTTTTTTGGTTTCTTCCTCATTATTCCAATAGCCTAACATAACGTTTTCACCCTTAACCAAGATCTCGCCATCATCTGCTATTTTAACCTCATTTGCACTAAAAGTAGGTCCAACAGTATCTATCCTTATATCATCTTTTGGATTACAACTAACCACTGGAGAGGTTTCTGTTAAACCGTAACCCTGTAATGTCGGTAATCCTATTGCATTTAAAAATACCCCTACATCTTTATCTAAAGCACCACCTCCAGAAATAAATAACTTTAGGGAACCACCAAATTGTGCTTTTATTTTTTTTCTAACTAATTTTTCACAAATAATGTTTTGTACTTTTTCTAATTTAGATAATTTATTTTTAAATAAAACCTTTTCCCCAAGAGAAAGCATTTTGTTGATAAGATATTTTTTAAGGCCTTTTGTTTTGTTAAAAGATGCATTTATCTTTTGATATAAATTTTGATAAAATCTTGGTACAGCAGTCATTATATCAGGATTACATTCACCCATATTTTTTATTAGCTTGTCAATACTTTCAGCATAAAACACTCTGGCGCCTAATGCTATTTGAACAAATTGAACAGTATGCTCATACGAGTGTGACAATGGTAACCAAGTTAAAAATCTAGCTTTTTTTGAAATAAACTCTTTTAGTAAAAATAAAGCTCCTTCACAATTACTCAATATTCCTCCATGACTTAACATCACACCTTTGGGGTTTCCTTGTGTGCCTGAGGTATAAATTATACAGGCAAGATCTTTTCTAGAAATATCTAAATTTAGAAAATTTTTTACCTGATATTTTTTTTTCTCAAAAATATTTTTGACGTAAATAACCTCATTTGCATCTTTAATCTCTTCAAAAGATAATATTTTTTTTATGAAAGGTTTGGATTTAACTATATTTTTAATTTTATTATATTGTAAAGAGTCTGAAACAATTACAACTGATGGATTACAATCATTAATTAAATATTCGTAATCTCTTTCTACATATGTCGTATAAGCTGGAACAGTAATACCTTTTGATAACATTATTGCTAAATCAGAGATCATCCATTCAGGTCTATTTTCTGAAATTAATAAACAACGATCTTTATTTTCTATAAATAAACTTAACTCTTCAGATAGTTTTAAAATATTTAAATAGGTTTCTTTCCATGTAAATTTATTTTCTAAATTTTTTAATGATTTTAAAAAAATTTGATCAGGCTTTTCTTTTAAGTACTGTTGATAAAAAAGTTCTAAAAGATTATTTTGTTTGTTTATTTCCATATCTTTTGGTGGGCGAAGAGAGAATCGAACTCTCACTTCTTGCGAAACACGATTTTGAGTCGTGCGCGTCTACCAGTTCCGCCATTCGCCCGCTAATTTGAATTAAATTATATTTAAATAGTATAAGAACTAAAATTATATTAAAACCAAAAAATGTTTCAAACTCTTTACAGGAAATGTTTAGATTTAGCATCACATAAGAGCTCAAACTTTTATTTGGGTTTAGTTTCTTTTATTGAAAGTTCTTTTTTTCCCATACCACCAGACGTAATGATTGTGCCTATGGTCATTGCAAAGAAAAAAAATTACATAAAAATATTTTTGATAGCATCCATTTTTTCAGTTTTGGGAGGTGTTTTTGGATACTTCCTGGGATCATTTTTTTATGATCTATCTTTAAGTGTGATCGAATTTTATGGATATGAAAATAAAGTTGAAAAATTAAAATATAATCTATCTATTGGAGAGGGGTTTCTAGCATGGCTAAGTATACTTTTTTTAGCAGGTTTTACTCCTTTGCCTTATAAAGCTTTCACAATTGCTAGTGGATTAATTGGTTTTAATCTGTTCATATTTATCCTTGTAAGTCTTATCTCTAGAAGTCTTAGGTTTTTTATTGTTTCTTACTTGTCGTATAAATTTGGATATTTATTTACTGATTTTATGAACAGACATGGATCAAAATGGTTTACCATTTTGGGGATATTACTTGTTATTATATTTTTAATAATATTTTTATTTTATAAATTTAATGTTTAACCTCAGCAAAAAATATTTATTTACAGGTATATTTTTAATAAGCTTTATTGCATTAATATCTGCATATTTCATAGAATACGTTCTTGGTCACCAACCTTGTAATCTTTGTGTATATGAAAGGATCCCATATTTTTTAGCAATCTTAATTGTATTAATAAATTCTAAATACAATAAACTAGAAAAGTATCTAATTCTCTCATTGGCTATAATTTTTTTAATAGCAACAATATTGTCTTTATATCACTTAGGAATTGAACAAGGTTTTATACAAGAGTCTTTACTTTGCGATCTTGAAAAGGGAGCAAATATTGTTGATAAAGATGAAATATTAAAGCAATTACAACAAAAAAATATAAGTTGCAAAGATGTAACATTCAAAATTTTTGGATTATCACTTACAAACTACAATATTATAATATCTTTATTACTAACTATTGGTTTAACAAAAATTTACTTTGGATATGAAAAGAACAGATAAAAAAAAAATTGAGGAATTTATAAGAGTGGATCACGCTGGTGAAAGAGGTGCTGTAAAAATTTATGAAGGTCAATTACTTGCTTTAAATACATTTGTAAAAAATGATAAATTAAAAGAAACTATTGAAGAAATGAAAATTCATGAAAAAGAACATCGTGATTTTTTTGAAAAGGAAATAAAAAAGAGAAATATAGCTCCTACGAAATTTTTACCTCTTTGGGATTTGTTAGGTGTAGGTTTAGGTTTTGGATCTACTTTATTGGGTAAAAAAGCTGCAATGCTTTGTACTGCTTCTGTTGAAGAAGTTATTGATGAACATTATTTAAATCAGATTAATCAACTTGATAATAGTGAAAAAACGTTAAAGAAAAAAATTATCAAATTCAGAGAAGATGAGCTAAATCATAAAGATATAGCTTATGAAAAAGGTGCAACCAAAAAAGGACCTTACTTTATTTTAGATAAATTAATAAAAACTGGATCTAAAATTGCTATAAATATATCAGAAAAAATTTAAGCTTCTAGTTCTACGTCCCAATATAGATAGTCCATCCAACTTTTATGAAGAAAGTTTGGAGGAAAATGTTTTCCATTTTTGTGTAAATCTTCTGTTGAAGGTCTATAAGGATACTGATGTAATTTCATTCCTGAATTTTTTAATAATTTTCCCCCCTTTTTTACATTACAGGCAGAACACGCAGTAACTACATTATCCCAGTTAGTCTCACCACCTTTTGATCTTGGAAGTAAATGATCAAAAGTAAGTTCCTCATCGCTACCACAATACTGACAAGAAAATTTGTCTCTTAAGAATACATTAAATCTTGTAAAGCTAGGCTTTGATTGTGGAACAATATAATCTTTGAGTGCAATAACGCTTGGTAATTGCATATTAAAAGAAGGGCTTCGGATAATTCTATCATAATTGCTAACTATGATCACTCTATCTAAAAAAACTGATTTTACTGTGTCTTGCCACGACCATAATGATAAAGGATAATAACTTAACGGTCTGTAATCAGCATTTAAGACTAATGCTGGACATTTTTCTAATGAAACGTTTTGTTCAATAAAGTTATTCATAAACTAATTTTAACTTAGTTGATCTACTTAATCAATATTAAGAGAAATTAAAGTTTCTTTAATATATAATTCAATGCTGTACTAGAAGCTTGTATAGGAATGTGATGATCACAATTTTTAATTAAAAGTGTATCAACTTTGACATTATTTCTTATTAAAAAGTCTTTAGCTTCTAGTAAGTTGATTGATGGGACAATTTGATCAGTATCACCGTGGATAAGTAAAGTTTCAGTTTTATTTTTGATTCTATTTTTTAAGTTATCCTTATCAATAATTTTTCCGGAAAAACCAACGATACAAGAAAATTTTTCATCTGATGTTAAGCCAACATTTAAAGACATCATACAACCTTGACTAAAACCAGATAAACATATGTCTTTATTTGATAAATCAAATTCTAATTTAACTTCCTCTATAAATTTTTTAATTACATTCTCAGCTTTAATTGATTGCTCCAATATATAAGATGGTTCTTCTTTGCTAAGATCAAACCATTGATATCCTGAAGGGTTCATAGCACATGTCTCGTGTCCATTTGGACATATAAAAACTGTATTTGGCATATGTCTTTTCCAATTTAATGAGAGCATACTAATATCCTTTCCATCACCACCATATCCATGTAATAAAATAATTGCTTTTTTTATTTCAATTCCATTTTCAGGTTTAATAATCACGGCGTTAAGGCAAAATGTCATAGTTAATTAATTAAGTGTTTTATTTTTAAAAACAATCTACAATACAAAAATGTTATCAGGAATTATAGTTAAAGTTCTATCTATTGCTCTTTTAATTGCAGTAGGTGTCGTCCTGATATTAGGTATAGGAACTCTTTTTAAGGGTGGAGAGACAAGCAAAAAATATTCAAATAAGTTAATGCAAATGAGAGTCATTTTGCAATTTATTGCTATAATTGCTTTGGTCGCTTTTGCTTATTTTTTTAAAGATTAACTTAAATTTTTTAGCCAGTTGATAAAATTTTCATCGTCAAAATTTATTGAACCAATGATCCTAGCAAACTCTTCTCCTTTAGAATTTAAAAGTATGGTAGTTGGAAGCCCTCTTAAAGAAAAAGTTTTTGCTAGAGTTGATGGATTATCAAAATAGGGCTTTAAATTATTTATATCTAATTCAGTAAAAAAACTTTTAACTTTTTTTAGATTTTCTTTACCAATATTAATCGGATATATTTTTAAGTTCTTAAGCTTTTGATTTGCTTGTAACCTATTTAAAGATGGCATTTCCTCTTTACATGGTTCACACCAAGTTGCCCAAAAATTTAATATTATCAGCTTACTATCTAAATTTTGAATATTAATTTCTTCATCTGCATCATCTAAAAAAATAACATTATCGTATATTTTTGGGATTTTATGGACTACAAGATTTTTTAAATCTGGTAATTCGTTTCCAAGAGCATTTGTGATTAAAAAGGTAAATAATATTAAAATTCTCATATTAAATAGGTATAATTAAATATCATGGCAAAAAATAAAAACAACCAGGCAATATGGAACACACGTATTAAAAAAAATTCATCAAACTTGTTTCAAAAAGTTGGTAATTCTTTAGATATTGATAAAAGACTTTACAAAGAAGATATCAAAGGATCAATTGTCCACGTTGAAATGCTTTTTAAACAAAAAATTATCTCGTTTAAAATTAAAAATAAAATTGTTTATGGTCTGAATAAAATTGAAAGAGAAATTTCTAGTAAAAAATTTGAATTCAATAAAAAATACGAAGATATCCATATGAATATTGAAAAAAGACTTTTTCAAATTATTGGTGAAGAGGCTGGGTATGTCCATACAGCTAGATCAAGAAATGATCAGGTAATAACAGATTTTAAATTGTGGTTAAAATCTGCAACCAAAGAAATAAATAACAATCTTGATAAAGTGATTAAGAGTTCTGTAAAATTAGCTGAAAAAAATATTCAGACTATTATGCCTGGTTTTACTCATTTAAAAAACGCCCAGCCAATTTCATTTGCACATTATTTAATGGCTTATGTTGAAATTTTTAATAGAGACAAAAAAAGATTTTCTAATAATATAGAAAGTTTAGATGAAAATCCTCTTGGTGTTGCTGCTTTATCTGGAACATCATTTAATATAGACAGAAATTATACATCCAAAAAACTTGGTTTTAAAAAACCTACAAACAATTCTATTGATACAGTTTCAGATAGAGATTTTGTACTTGATTTTCTTTACAGCATATCAGTATGCTCTATGCATATTTCAAGAATTGCAGAAGAGTTGATTATTTGGAACTCAGATGGATTTAATTTAATTAATTTGTCAGACAAAGTTGTAACTGGATCTTCGATTATGCCTCAAAAAAAGAATCCCGATCTTTTAGAGTATCTAAGAGGTAAATCCGGAAGTACTTATGGAAATCTGTTTTCTATGCTAACTATTTTAAAAGGATTGCCATTATCTTACTTTAAAGATTTACAGGACGATAAGGAGATAGTGTTTAATTCAAACGATACACTTATAAATTGTCTAAAAATTTTTGATGAGGTATTAAAAAATTGTAGTCCTAATAAAAAAAAAATGCTTGAACTTGCAAATAATGGATACATTACTGCAACAGACTTAGCCGACTATCTTGTTATAAATCATTCAATGTCATTTAGAAAAGCTTATCAAAAAACCTCAGCTATAGTTAATTTAGCAGAAAAAACAAAAAAAAATTTAGATGAACTATCTTTAGATCAACTTAAAAAAGTTGAGCCTAAACTTACCGAAGATGTTTTAAAAGTGTTTGATTTAAACAATTCTGTCAATTCAAAAAAATCTTTTGGGGGAACATCTTTTGATAATATTAAAAAGATGATAATGAAATATAAAAAATGAATATGATCAGAAAAATTACCTTAGCTTTGATGTTGTGTTGCATATTAATCTCTTGTGGGAAAAAAGGTGATCCTGAATATAAAGAGTCTACGATAAAAAAAAATATGCAATTACTTTCAATTAATAAAGCTTAATGAAATATAAGAATAAACAATTAACAACGGAAAATACCAATTTTCAAAGTTTAGCAAAAAAATTTGGCACACCTGCTTACTGTTATTCATACTCAAAATTAAAAGAAAACATAAATAATTTTAAAGAAAATTTTAAATCCTTTTCTCCATTAATATGCTTTTCAGTAAAATCGAATACTAATCTTAATATAATTAAAGAAATTAAGAAATTTGGTTTAGGAGCTGATGTCGTTTCAAAAGGAGAGCTTATGTTAGCTTTAAAAGCAGGAGTGAATCCAAGTAAAATAGT
Source organism: uncultured Pelagibacteraceae bacterium (assembly GCA_902613855.1). GTDB lineage: Bacteria > Pseudomonadota > Alphaproteobacteria > Pelagibacterales > Pelagibacteraceae > Pelagibacter. Next base: position 16,465 of record CACMIX010000004.1, on the reverse strand, counting down.
ATTTTCAGGAGTTGGTAAAACTTATGAAGAAATCAGTTTTGCTATAGAAAAGAAAATACTGCTTATTAACGCTGAGTCAAAAAGTGAAATTCAAGAGATTAATAAAATTGCAAAACAAAAAAAGAAAATAGTAAAAGTTGGTATAAGACTAAATCCGAATACTGATGCAAAAACTCTAAAACAAATTTCTACTGGTAAAAGTGAAAATAAATTTGGTGTTAACAGTAAAAAATTTTATGAGCTTGTAAAATACTGTGAAAATTCTAAAAATATAAGTCTGGAATGTTTAAGTGTTCATATAGGTAGTCAAATATTAGATCATAAGCCATATGAAAGAATGCTCAAAGCTGTAAGCAATATAATTAATAAAACAAATTACAAATTTAAATTTGTCGATTTAGGTGGAGGCATGGGAATTTCTTACAGTGATAAAATTAAAAAGCTTAATTATAAAAAATATAATTCAGCAATTAAAAACTTTTTAAAAAAACATGACACAAAAATAATTTTTGAACCAGGTAGATCAATAATCGGTAATACAGGAACTTTGATATCTAAAATAATTTACATCAAAGATGGTGGTGCTAAAAAATTTATTATTTTAGACGCTGCAATGAATGATCTTATGAGACCAGCTCTATATGGAGCAGTTCATAAAATATTACCAGTAAATAAATCAAACAATGTTTCAAAAAATATTTATGAATTTGTAGGTCCTATTTGTGAAAGTACAGATAAATTTGTAACTTTAAAGAAATTTCAAAAACTAAAAGAAAAAGATTTTATAGCTATATGTGATGTTGGTGCATATGGAATGTCTCTAAGCTCTAATTATAATCTTAGACCAAAGCCTGTTGAATTACTTGTAAAAGGAAGAACAATTAAAATAATTAAAAATAGACAAAAGCATACAGACTTAATTTAGCTTTTGATAAAAATGATCAGAAATTTATTATTTTCAATATTTTTTTTTGTAGGAATAATTATAATTTCAATAATATTTTTACCTGCATTACTTTTGCCAAGAAAAATTACTTTACTTGGAGGAAAATTGATGGGTTATTGGGCTGGGTTTTGTCTAAGAGTTTTTCTATCAGTAAAAATTATAATTAAAGGTAAGGAAAATATAGTAACTGATCAAAAATTTTTTATTGCTGCCTCCCACCAGTCGATGTTTGAAACATTCTATCTACAAACTGTTTTCAATTCACCAGTTTTTATCTTAAAAAAAGAGTTACTCCGAATCCCGGTTTTTGGATGGTATTTAAAAAAAATTGGATCTATCTCAATAAATAGAAACAAAGTAAGTAAAGATAATTTAGGATTTTTTGAGGATATTTTAAAAACCGTAAACAATAGTGATAGACCATTGATAATTTTTCCTCAAGGAACTAGAGTTTTGCCTGATGAGCGTCCTTCCTTCAAGAAGGGGGCTGCCAGAATTTATCAAGAGTTAAGTATAGCCTGCCAACCGGTTGCTATTAATTCTGGTTACGTGTGGCCTAAAAAAGGTGCAAAAAATAGTCATAAAACAATAACTGTTTCAATTTTAAATCCTATAAATGCTGGAATAGTAAAAGAAAATTTTTTAAAAGATTTAGAGAGTAAAATTTATAAAGAGCTAAACTTATTAAATTAACCTTTCATGGGCATAACAACATATATACTGTCAAAATCACCTGGATCTTTTATTAAAGCTGGAGAGCCTGTATCGTTAAAAAATATTTCAACTTTTTCCCCATCTAGTTGGGAAGCTACATCTATTAAATATCTAGAGTTAAAACTAATTTCTAAATCGTCATCAAATTTAGCGCTTATTGTTTCCTTACCATCGCCACTGTTAGCATTGTTCACAGATAAGTTTAAAGTATCTTTTGATAAACTAAATTTTACTCCGTCTTTTTTATCTAAAGATACAGATGCTACTCTATCAACAGAATTAAGAAATAATTTTAGATCTATCTCTAATTTTTTTTGATTATTTTTAGGAATTACCTGAATATAATTAGGAAATTTACCATCTATAAGCTTTGATATTAATATGCTGTTGTTTAATTCAAATTTAATTTTAGATTTAACATTTGAAACTTTTACATCACCGTCATAGCTATCCAAAAGAGAACATAGCTGAAATATTGTTTTTTTTGGCAAAATAATTGGATCAAAATCAATTTTTTCATCTAATCTAATTTTAGAAATGGACATTCGATGACTATCAGTAGCTACAGCTGTAAGATAATTTTTATCTTCTACCTCTGTTTGATGGAAATAAATTCCACTTAAGTAATGTCTGGTTTCATCGCTAGAAACTGAAAATTTGCATTTATTTAGTAGTTTCAAGAGTTGTTTAGATTTTATGACAAATTCATTTTGGTTAAAATTTTCATCTGTAAGTGGAAACTCTGAGGGACTGAGACAATTTAAGTTAAAAATAGATTTTTCTGATTCTAAATGAAGTTTACTTGTCTCATTTAAAGTTAAATTAATTTTTTTTCCAGATGATAATTTTCTTACAATATCATATATAGTTGACGATACTGTTGTAGTTTTTCCTTCCTCCAATATTTCAACATTACTTATTTTATGAATAAATATTAAATCTAAGTCTGTTGCTGTTATTATTAAGTTAGAATTATTTGCATCTATTAAAATATTTGACAAAATTGGTAAAGTGCTTCTCTTTTCTATAACTCCCTGGCAGTAATTAAGTGCTTGTTGTAAGTCTTGTTGATTAACGTTAAATTTCATTATTTTTGTTATTGTATAATATTTGATTTTTTAATTTATTAATATTTTCAACCATCTCTGGGTCTTTTTCTTTAATTTTTTCAATAGTTTTAACTGAATGTATGATTGTAGTGTGGTCTCTATTTGAAAAATCTCTACCAATTTCAGGTAATGATTTTGAAGTAAGAATTTTAGTTAAGTATATTGCTGTTTGCCTTGGTCTAACTAAATACCTAGACCGTCTCGAAGATAACATCTCATTTTTACTAATTTTGAAAAATTTACACACTACTGTTTGAATTAAATCTATAGTTACATTGTTTTCAGATAGATTTAATAAATCCTTCAAAACTACTTTTGTTTCAGATAAATTTGGAACTTTCTCGTAAATTCTTGAAAAAGAAACCACCCTATTTATTGCTCCAACTAGCTCCCTTATACTACCATTTATTTCAGTACTGATAAAATCTTCAATATCTTTTGAGATCTGTAATTGATCTGAATACAAATTATTCAGTTCTTCCATTTTTTTTTTAATAATTTTTTTTCTTAATTCTAGATCTGGTTTTTGAATATCAACTACCAATCCACCTGAAAATCTAGATTTAATTCTTTCCTGGATTCTTGATAATTTATTAGGAGGTCGATCCGCAGAAACTATTATTTGAGAACCTTTGTCTAATAAAGCATTAAAGGTATGAAAAAATTCTTCTTGCATGGCTTCTTTACCACTTATGAATTGAATATCATCAATTAATAAAATGTCTGTATTTCTAAAGTACTCTTTAAACTTAACCATATCATTTGATTTAATCGATTTTACAAATTGATACATAAAACGTTCAGCCGAAATAAACATAACCTTATTACTTTTTTTTAACTCAAAACCAATAGAATTTAACAAGTGCGTTTTGCCCATTCCAACACCACCATAAATATAAAGTGGATTGTAATGCGAAATATTTTCTGAAACCTTTAGTGATGCTTCATAAGCCAGCTTGTTACTTGATCCTGTGATAAAGTTATCAAATCGTTTGTTGGGATCAATTCGATTATATTGCAAATAAGAGTCTTTAATAAAAGAAACTTTCTCTATTAAGTTACCTTCTTCGTTTAACAGCTCTTTAGCTTGGGCAGGATGATCTTGCTCAACTATTTTAAATTCAATTCTTACAATATCTTTTTTGTAAGTCTTTATAATTTGTAGTATTTGATCTAGATATCTTGACGTTATCCAGTCTCTAATAAATCGGGTTGGTAAAGATAATAATATATAATTATTAAATTCCTCAATGAATGAAATTTTTTTTAACCAACTTTCATAAACTTCAGATCCCAATCTATCTTTCATGTCAGCTTGAACCAATTTCCATTCGAAGCTATTCGTTTTAAAATTATCTCTGTTTTGATTATTTGTTAGTTTGTTCATAAATTTGGAAGAAACCTACTTAGAACTGATTTAAATTAATTTGCAACAAGTTAATAAAAAATTTAAAAAAAAAATAAAATCTAGGATTGTGGATTTAGATGTCACAATATGAAAGTTGAATTTTTTTTTTAAATTTAGAAATTAAAATTATAAATTGAATCAAACTAGGATTGAATCAAACTAGGATTGAATCAAACATAGATTGAATTAATATAATGTAAATATTTACTAAGTCTAAATATAGTTAAACCAAATTAAAATTAAATAGATAGTGTGCTTACTGAAGGTTGTTTAATAAAATAAAACTTTTTTAACGCTTAGATTGCAGAAATCCTCTTGGTTATTCTAGAAACATTTCTAGATGCGTTTTGTTTTTTAATAATTCCAGTCTTAGCAATCTTCATCAACTCTGAGTTTAGCTTCGGCAAGAATTTCAAAGCCTCATCTTTCTTTTTTTTCTCGATTAAAAGGTTCATTTTCTTTAAAGCGTTACGAAATCTACTTTTTCTAGCCTTATTAACTACTGTTTGCTTCGAAATTCTTCGTATTCTCTTAATTGCTGATTTTGTGTTTGCCATCTGCGCAGGGGTATAACTTGAGAATTTATAGCGGTCAACATATTATTTTATTATTTTTGACAGGAATCACAAAAAAAAGTTGATCTATTTGATACTACCTTTTTTTTTATAATACCTAAACATCCAATTACTTTGCATCTGTTTCCTTCTTGCTGATAAACTTTGAACTCTTTTTGATAACCTCCTAATGTTCCAGATATATCTTGAAAATTTCTAATACTAGATCCTCCTTTAATTATTGCTCTATGTAAAATTTTTTTAGAATTCAAAATAATTTTTTTACATTCGTTTTTATTTAATAATTTTGCCTGTTTAAATGGATCAATTTTGGATAAAAATAATATTTCACAAGCATATATGTTACCAATTCCAGAAACAAATCTTTGATCCAATAAAAAACTTTTAATATCTTTATTTTTATTTTTAAAAAAACCTATCACATAATTTAAATTAAATTTTTTATCAAATGGTTCTGGGCCCAAATGTTTAAGTCTTTCATTTAAAGCATTTTTATTTTTAAATAATTGAAAAAAACCAAAACGTCTTGGGTCATTGTAAATTACTTTAAAATTATCAAATTCAAATACAACGTGATTATGTTTTTTAGGAAGTGTTGGTGAGTGATAAAAACTAGTGTTTGTAAATTTTGATATTTTCAATCTATCAACAATATGGATTGTTCCTGACATACCTAGATGAATTAAACAATAATCTCCTTCTAAAAAATGTATTATTAAATATTTTGAAAATCTATCTACTTTAATTATTTTTTTATTTTTAATATAACTTTTAAAATTACTTGGTATTAAAAATCTTAAGTTTCTATTTCTTATTATTACTTTTTTCACCCTTTTTTGATTAATTTTTTTATTTAAGGATAGTCTAACAATTTCTACTTCTGGTAATTCTGGCATTTCACACTATATTCAATATATAATTTTTTATGCAACAATATCTTCAAAATAAAAAAGGACTAGTAGAGGGTGTATTCGATCAAGTCTATGACCGTTATGATTTGATGAATGACTTTATGTCACTTGGCATACATAGACTTTGGAAAAAAAGTTTGATTAACATGATGAACCCATCTGTTGACAAAAAATTAGTGGATGTTGCTTGTGGCACTGGTGATATTGGTAAACTTTTTTTAGACAAAACTAATAAGAAATCCAACGTTACATCTATAGATCCTAACAAAAAAATGATTAGTCAAGGCAGAAACAAATTATCTAAATATGAAAATATTGAGTGGATTATAGCTCCAGCTGAAAAATTGCCATTAACTGATAACTCTTTTGACTACTACACAATCAGTTTTGGTTTAAGAAATACGAAAAATTTAGATCTGGCTCTTTCTGAAGCTTATAGAGTTTTAAAGCCTGGTGGCCAGTATCTTTGCTTAGAATTCTCTAAAATCCAAAACACAAATCTAAATTTTATTTACAAAAATTACTCAAAGTTAATCCCCATAATTGGTCAATTCATAGTAGGAGAAAAAGAGCCATATGAATATTTAGTAAAAAGTATTGAGCAGTTTATTAATCAAGAAGAACTAATTGATTTGATGCAAAAACACAAATTTCAAAAATGTTCTTATAGGAATTTTTCTAACGGTATTGTTTCAATTCATAGTGGGTGGAAGGTTTAATGATAAGAAAGTTAATTACCTTGTTTAAATTAGGAAGAAAAATTGCAAAATCAGATATACTTTCAATTGCATCAAAGTTTAAAAAACCTCCACTGATTTTAATTGTTTTATTTAAAATATTATCTTTTTCATTTCAAAAAAAAGAAGAGAGTAATTTAGATAAAGACGAAGGAGAAAGACTTTCTAGATCTCTAGAGTCAATGGGTACTACTTTTATAAAGCTGGGACAATTTCTAGCTACTAGACCTGATATCATTGGGGAAGAATTATCGAAAAAACTTGAAAATCTTCAAGATCGTTTACCTCCATTTTCTTTAAGTGAGGCAAAACAAATCATTAGAGATGATCTTGGAGAAGAGTCTTTTAATTCTATAATTGATTTAAGTGAACCTGTTGCAGCAGCATCAATTGCTCAAGTACATAAAGCAAAAATTAATGACAATGGAACAATTAAAGATGTTGCCATAAAAATTTTAAGACCAGATATAAAAAAAATATTTAATGAAGAAATTGATGCAATGATGTTGTTTGCATTTATAATTGAGTCTTTTGTGAAAAAAACAAAAAGATTAAAACTAATAGAGGTTGTTTTTTTATTAAAAGAGATAACAAATCTTGAAATGGATTTAAGATTTGAAGCAGCAGCTGCTAACGAATATGCTGAGAATACAAAGAATGATGTTGGATTTAAAGTTCCAATGATTTATTGGAATTTTACTAGTGAAAATGTAATGACTCTGGATTGGATTGATGGAGTTTCAATTAGAGAAACTGAAGAATTGAAAAAAAGAAATTTAGATACTAGTAAAATAGCAGAAGATATTATTCAACATTTTCTAAGACACGCTGTAAGAGATGGTTTTTTTCATGCAGATATGCATCAGGGAAATATTTTTATTAATAATAATGGTCAAATTGCACCAATAGATTTTGGTATAATGGGCAGGCTAGATAAAGTTAGTAAGAGATTTCTGGCAGAAATCTTATTTGGTTTTATTCAAAGGGATTACCGTAAGGTTGCTGAAGTACACTTAATGGCTGGGTTAGTTCCAAAAGATGTTCCAATAGACGACTTGGCTCAAGCTTTAAGATCAATAGGAGAGCCCATTTTTGGACAAGAGGTAAAAGATATCTCGGGTGGAAAATTATTGAAACAACTATTTGATGTGACAGAAAAATTTAACATGCAAACTCAACCACAGTTATTAATGCTACAAAAAACAATGGTTGTAGTTGAGGGTGTTGCAAGAAAATTAAATCCAAGTACAAATATATGGACGACATCTAAACCTGTGCTTGAGACTTGGTTGAGAGAAACAAAAGATCCAATAACAAATTTGAATGAGACATTAAAGAGTACTTCTGAGGTAATTAAGCGATTACCAGAATTTCCTGAGATTATGGATAAAGCTAATCAAGCTTTAACGTTTTTAGCTAGCGGACAAATCCCTCAGAATTCAAACTCCTATACTGCTTTAAATGATAAAAAAGCAGAAATGAATGCTTTTAGAAATCAGTCTGTTATTGGTTTATTACTACTTGTAATTTTTGGACTTATAGTATTTTAATTCTCGAAATGAAAAATCTGTTAAACAAAAAAATTTTATTTATCATATGCGGTGGAATTTCTGCCTACAAAAGTCTTGAGACAATTAGGCTTTTTAAAAAAAGTGGTGCAGAAATCAAAACTATACTTACTGCAGGTGCTAAAGAATTTGTAACACCTCTTTCAATTACCGCACTATCTCAAGGCAAAGTTTACAGTGAATTATTCAGTGTCGAAAACGAAACTGAAATGGACCATATTTCGCTTTCAAGATGGGCTGATGTTGTTGTTATTGCTCCTGCAACAGCAAATACTATTTCAAAGCTTGCTCAGGGTACAACAGATGATCTAGCTTCGACGGTTGTTCTCGCTTCAGATAAAATTATTTATTTAGCTCCAGCAATGAACGTAAGGATGTGGGAACATCAGACTACTAAAGAAAATTTAAAAAAATTGAAAGATTGTGGTTATAAATTCATTGGACCTGAAATTGGGGACATGGCTTGTGGAGAATATGGTGAGGGCAAAATGTCAGATCCAAGAAAAATTGCTGAAGAAATTGATCAATTTTTTTTAAATAAGAAAAGAAATAAAAATTTAAAAGCTTTAGTTACAGCAGGACCTACTAATGAATACATAGATCCTGTAAGATTTATAACTAATAAATCTAGTGGCAAACAAGGGTATGAGATTGCAAAATCTCTCTCTAAAAAAGGTTTCGATACCACGCTTATTTCAGGTCCCACTAACTTAGAGATTGATGATGATATTAATCTAATTAAAGTTGAAACAGCAGAAGAAATGTTTCTTGCAACTCAAAAAAGTTTACCAACTGATGTGGCAATTTTTGCAGCAGCTGTAGCTGATTTTAAGTTACAAAAAAAGTATACAAATAAAATTAAAAAACAAGAGACATTAAATTTAAATCTTGAAAAAAACGTTGATATTTTAAATTACGTTTCTAATCATAATTCAATGAGGCCAAGTCTTGTTATTGGCTTTGCAGCTGAGACCAATGACCACGAAAATAATGCAAAAGAAAAGTTAAATAAAAAAAATTGTGACTGGATAATTTCAAATGATGTTGCAAATAAAAATATAGGATTTAATTCTGATTTTAATGAGGTAACTATTCACTACAAAAATAAAAAAATAAATAACGAAAAACTCTTTTATAAAAAAAAGTCTGAAATATCTGATGAAATAGTTGATAGAATTATTGATCAATTAAATTAATGGCAAAAGTTCTAATCAAAAAATTAGCTTCATCTGTTCAATTACCTACTTATAAAACTAGTGGAGCTTCAGGGATGGATTTAATGGCTTTTATTTCTGAAACAATAATTCTTAAACCACAATCTTCTTGTTTGGTACCAACTGGTATTTCTGTAGCATTTTCAGAGGAATTCGAAATACAAATAAGACCAAGATCTGGTTTGGCAGCTAAAAATAATATTAGTGTATTAAATACTCCTGGCACAATTGATAGTGATTATAGGGGTGAAATAAAAGTTATTCTCTTTAACCATGGAAATAATGAATTTATAATCAATAATAATGATAGAATAGCACAAATGATTTTGACACCAGTTGTTAAAATGGAACTAGAAGAAACAGAAACTTTGCCAGAAACAGTTCGAGGAGAGGGTGGATTTGGCTCAACAGGAAAATGAGCACAAAATTAAGTAAAATAGAAATAGAAAAGTTTTCTCGTCAAATTATTTTAAAAAATATCGGTGCAATAGGTCAAAGAAAGATACAAGATGCAAAAGTTTTAATTATTGGAATGGGTGGTTTGGGGTGCCCTGCTGCTGAATTTTTAACACGCTCAGGAATTGGAACACTAGGTATTGTAGACTACGATAGAGTTAGTTTGTCTAATATCCATAGACAAACTTTATATACTGAGAAAGATGTTAATAAATCAAAAGTTAAAATTGCAAAAAAAAAATTGAATGAGATTAATTCAAAAACCAAAATAAATATTTTTAATTATCAATTAAATAAAATTAAATTAAATAAAATTATCAAAGATTACGATTACATTATTGATGGCACGGACAACTTTGAAAGTAAATTTTTAATTAATGATATAAGTTTAGATTATAAAAAATTTCTTGTAGTCGGTGCTATAAGTAAGTTTGATGGTCATATTTTCAATTTTGATTTTAAAATTAAAAACAATCCTAGTTTAAGAGATTTTTATCAAGAAGATATTGTTACCAATGATATTTTAAATTGTGAGTACGATGGTATTTTAGGTACCGTAGCAGGAATTGTTGGAACAATGCAAGCAAACGAAATTTTAAAAAAAATTCTTAATATTGGTCAAAATTTAAACGGATTTATTTTAATTCTAGATTTATTAAATTTAAATATTAGAAGAGTAAAATTAAAAAAAAGAAAAAAGTGATTTTAAAAATAAAGATTAAAGAAATTTCTATATTATTTTATTTATTATTTTTTTGCACAATTAGTTCTGCAAATGAAATTTTTGTTTCTTTGAAAAAAAATAAAGTTAATGTCCGTTATGGTCCTAGTTTTGACTCTGATGTTAAGTATGTTTATAAAAAAGTAAATCTTCCCATAAAACAAATAGATAAAAAAGAAAACTTTAGAAGAATAATTGACTTAAAGAATAATAGTGGTTGGATACACGTTTCACAACTAAAAAGAATTAATTCAGTTATTGCTACTAACGATAAAATTTTATTCAAAAAACCTACATCATTTGCAAAACCCATAGCATTAATAAAAAAAGGAAGGTTATTAGTTGTTCAAAAATGTGAAAAAAATTGGTGCGAAATAAAAACTGATAATTTTAATGGATGGATTAAAACAGATGATCTTTGGGGTTTAATTAACTAAAATCTTCAGACAAAGAGGCTATATTTTCTTTGCTTAATTTAGTGGTGTGAGTGTATTCTTTGTGATCCATTCCAAGTTCAATATTAACATCACTTGATTTAAATTTTTGGATTTGTTCATCTGTAAAATTAAAATGTATAAATTGAACTGAAGAAGCCTTACCCTCAGCAGAAGTTCTGTCAACGTCCTCTTCAGGAACAGCCTTAACAGTCTCACCATTTATCTTCATAAATACCATTTCTTCAATTCCACCAACCTTTCCTAAAAAAGCCGATCTAGATATAGGGTTATCTATTTCAAACATAAGAGTAGCTGTTAACTCTTTTCCATTTGGAATTAATGGATTGTATGCAATTAGCTCATCATGCAGCTGTTCATCTCCACCTTTTTCAATATAAAGCATTTCTTGAACTTGAGCTAACATAGTCTCATAGCTTTCAAAATAAAATGTAGCGTAAGGTCCTAGTGCAACTCTTCGATTTTTTTTAAAGTTAACAATATTTTTTCTTAATTCTTTTCTGTCTTTTATATATGCATCAAGTGGCATTATATCAGATTTTTGTATCTCTCTTTTTTCTTTGGGCATAATTACAATTTATAACTTTTTGCCATAAGTTCTATAGGATGTAGTGCCTCATCGTTTGAAATGTTTGTATCAACTTCTAATTGTTTTAAATGCTTTCCAGCTAAAGGACAATCCGATGCCATATACTTATTATTTTTATTTTTTATTTGTCTTGCTGTTGGTCTCCCAACTTTATTTGCTAAATCATGTGTTTCTTTCATCACTCCAAAAGTTCCTCCATGGCCAGCACATCTTTCGACAACATCAATTTTCACATTAGGAATATTTTTTAACATATCTCTAGCCTTGATACCCATGTTCTGTGCTCTTGCATGACACGCATGGTGGACTGTAACACCACCATCAATTTCCTCTAATCCTTCAGCCAATCCCTCTTTATTAGCGATATCAACCACATACTCGTCAATATCCATTACATTTAAAGACAATTTTTTTACATTTTCACTTTCAGGTAATAACAAGGGCCATTCAAATTTTAACATCAAGCCACAGCTTGCTGTTAAAGTTATTACTTTGTAACCTTTGTCAATCCATTCAATTAAATCTTTTGATACTTTTTTGGCTTGTTCAACTACTTTTGGAAGATCCGCCTGTTCCAAAAAAGGCATTCCACAACAGCCTGGGTAGGCTTCTTGAACTTCCACTCCATTTTTTTTTAAAACTTTCAATGCAGCTACACCTGTATTTTTTTTATTAAAATTTACAAAACATGTAGAATATATTACAACTTTTCTATCTTTGTTGATTGCATCATACGTAATTTTATCATTATTTTTTTTAAAAAAATTTGAAAATGTCTCTGAGTTATATTTTGGTAACTGCACTCTTTTATCTATCCCAGATATGAATTCTAAAATTTTTCTTATAAATTTATTTTTAATATTTGATGCCCAATTTACAAGTTTAGAGAACATAACCCCAATTTTTGCGTTTCTATCAATTTTAGCTAATTGAGTTGGTACACTTGGTAGTTTTCCTAACTTCTTCTGCGCAGTTCTATATCTCAGCATTAAATGAGGAAAATCTAAATCAAAGTCGTGAGGAGGGACATATGGGCACTTAGTCATAAAACACATATCACATAAAGTACATGCATCTACAACAGGGGCAAATTGTTCACTGGATATACTCTCAACGTCTTCATCTTTAGACTCGTCAATCATATCAAATAACTTTGGAAAAGAGTCACAAAGATTAAAGCATCTTCTGCAACCATGGCAGATATCAAATACTCTTCTCATTTCTGAGTCTAATTTTTCAGGATTTAAAAAATCAGGGTGCTCAAAATCAATTGGATGTCTAGTTGGTGCATCTAAGCTACCTTCTTTACTCATAATTTTTGAATTTTTATTTGGATTTTTAGTGGACAAGTTAATGTCCACTAAACGAATTAATTAGCTAATAGACTCTAAAGTTTTTTGGAATTTACCAGCATGAGATTTTTCAGCTTTTGCTAAAGTTTCAAACCAGTCAGCAATTTCTTCAAAACCTTCTTCTCTAGCTGTTTTGGCCATACCTGGGTACATATCAGTGTACTCATGTGTTTCACCTTGAACAGCTGATGCTAAATTTGCTTTAGTTTCTCCAATCGGCATACCAGTTCCAGGATCTCCAACTTCTTCTAAATACTCTAGATGACCATGTGCGTGACCTGTCTCACCTTCAGCAGTTGATCTAAAAACTGTAGCTACATCGTTGTAACCTTCGATGTCAGCCTTTTGTGCGAAGTAAAGATATCTTCTGTTTGCTTGACTTTCACCAGCAAAAGCTTCCTTTAAATTTTCTTCAGTTTTACTTCCTTTTAATGACATTTTATTCTCCTTAATTTAATGATTGCTAACCATATAATACTTCTAAAATGATTGTCAACAGTTTAGAATAATTATAATTTATAATTTAAGTAATTGATTTTATTGAATTAATTTTGATTTTGATTATCACTCGCAACTCTAACCAGAACTTCCACTGAGTTAATTTTTTTTCCAGTGATATTATTTTTAACATTCACATTTTCTATTTCGTTTTCATCACAGTCAATTAATTGATGGGTATCTTCATCATAAAAATGGTGATGAGTAGTGGTGTTAGTATCAAAATAGCTTTTGTCTGAGTTTATTGATATCTCTTTTAAATATCCCTTTTTTTGTAAGGCATGAACAGTGTTATAAACTGTTGCGAGAGATATTTTTTCGTTTAGCTCTTCAGATATTTTTTTAACAAGATCGTTAATTGTGAAGTGAAAAGTTTTATCTCTGTTGAACAAAACCTCACAAATTTTAACCCTTTGCTTTGTAGGTCTGAGCCCAGTTTCTCTTAATTTTTCAATAAAATTGAAGTTTTTTGTCATATTTCTTTATAATAATTCTAAACTAATTATAAATTGTATTGTTTTATTATATTATATTATCATTAAATCAAGTAATAAGGGAACTCAATTTTTATGAAAAAAAACTCCTATAGCTATGATGACCTAATTACTTGCGGAAATGGTGATCTTTTTGGCCCTGGTAATGCTAAATTACCCCTTCCTCCGATGCTAATGTTTGATAGAATAACAGAGATTAACGACAATAACGGGACCTTTAACAAGGGATCTTTAAAGGCTGAGCTAGATATTAAAGATAATCTTTGGTTCTTTGATTGTCATTTTAAATCTGACCCCGTTATGCCTGGTTGCTTAGGGTTAGACGCGATGTGGCAACTAGTGGGTTTTTACCTGGGTTGGCTAGGAAATCCTGGCAAGGGTAGAGCACTAGGTGTTGGAACAGTAAAATTTACTGGTGAAGTTTTACAAAGTGTAAAAAATGTAAGGTATGAAATAGATATGAAAAAAATTATGTCACCAGGAGGCACAACTGTTGGCCTTGCTAATGGTGTAGTTTTTGCAGATGATAAAAAAATATATTCAGCAGATAGTTTAAAAGTAGGACTGTTTAAATAATGAGAAGAGTAGTAATCACAGGTTTGGGCGTTGTTTCATGCTTGGGTAACAATCAAGAAGAAGTACATCAGTCATTATTGAAAACAAAGTCTGGAATATCTTTTAGCGAAGAATATAAAGAGCACAATTTAAAAAGTCATGTACATGGTAAACCAAAAATAAAACTTGAAGATCATATTGATAGAAAAACAATAAGATTCATGGGTTCTGGTTCTGCTTATAACTATATTGCGATGAAGGAAGCTATTGAAGACTCTGGATTAGAAGAAAAAGAAGTAAGTAATTTTAAAACAGGAATTGTAATGGGTTCGGGTGGACCCTCAATTGAAAATGTAATTCTAGCAGCTGATAAGACTAGAGCTAAAACTCCAAAATTAATGGGACCATTCATTGTCCCAAGAACCATGGCTAGTACAGCATCAGCTACACTTGCTGTTCCATTTAAAATTAAAGGGACAAACTACACAATGAGTTCTGCTTGTGCAACAAGTGGCCACTGTATTGGAAACTCAATGGAATTAATTCAAATGGGAAAACAAGATGTTGTTTTTGCAGGTGGTAGTGAAGAGATACACTGGGCGATGACTGCAATGTTTGATGCCATGACAGCCTTATCTTCAAAATATAATGATACACCAGAAACTGCATCAAGAGCATATGATAAAACTAGAGATGGTTTTGTAATTGCTGGTGGTGGTGGAGTGTTAGTGCTAGAAGAATATGAACATGCTAAAGCAAGAGGGGCCAAAATATACGCGGAATTAACTGGTTATGGGGCAACTTCAGATGGATACGATATGGTGGCTCCATCAGGAGAAGGCGCTGTAAGATGTATGAAGATGGCTATGGCAACATCAAAAAATAAAATTGATTATATCAATACTCATGGAACATCTACTCCAGTTGGAGACATTACTGAATTAAATGCTGTAAAAGAAGCTTTTGGAAATGAAATTCCAAAAATTAGTTCAACAAAATCTTTATCAGGTCATCCTTTGGGAGCCGCATCCGTTCATGAAGCGATTTATTGTTTAATTATGATGAAAAATAATTTTATAGCAGGATCTGCTAATATTAATGAAATGGATGACGAGGCTAAAAAATTTCCAATAGTTGCTAAAACTGAGACAGGAGCAACTTTAAATACAGTAATGTCTAATAGTTTTGGTTTTGGTGGAACCAATGCTGCTTTAATTTTTGAGAAAGTTTAACCATGAGTTTAATGAAAGGCAAAAGAGGATTAGTGATGGGAGTTGCCAATGAAAGATCTATTGCTTGGGGCATTTCACAAAAGCTTGCCGAAGCTGGTGCTGATCTTGCATTTACTTATTTAGGGGACGCTTTAAAGAAAAGAGTTATTCCATTAGCAGAAAAATTAAATTCAAAAGTCACATTTAGCTGTGATGTAGAAAAAAAAGATGATGTAACAAAATTGTTTCAAGATGTTAAATTAAAATGGGGTGAAATAGATTTTGTAGTTCACGCTATTGCTTTTTCAGATAAATCAGAATTGTCCGGAGAATATTTAAATACAACAAGAGAAAATTTTTTAAAAAGTATGTTAATTTCATGCTTTTCTTTTACTGAAGTTGCAAAAGAAGCCTCTAAAGTGATGAAAAAAGGGGGAAGTCTAATTACTCTAAGCTACGAAGCAAACAAAGCTATTCCAAATTATAACGTAATGGGTGTTTGCAAAGCGGCATTAGAATCTAGCGTTAAGTATCTTGCAAGAGATTTGGGCGCAAAAGATATTAGAGTTAATGCTATAAGCGCAGGACCTATTAAAACACTAGCAGCTTCTGCAATCGGAGATGCAAAATTCCTATATAAATGGAATGAAGACCATTCTTTACTCAAAAGAAACGTTGATATTCATGATGTTGGAAATTCTGCGTTATATCTATTAAGTGACCTTGCAAACGGAGTTACTGGTGAAATTCATTATGTAGATGCTGGATACAATAAAGTTGGGATGCCAGACCCCAAGAATTTTACTTAGCGTAGAGTAAGTTTAAAATAATGAAATTGATAATCGATCAATTTTTACAAAAGGGTCTCGATGCTTTAACTAAGACTAATTTTAAAGAAGCTGAAAATTGTTATCGGACTATATTAGAGATTCAACCAGATAACTTTAATGCT
>CACMIX010000003.1 GCA_902613855.1 uncultured Pelagibacteraceae bacterium | reverse complement strand
TAAATGAGGCAGACCCTTCTCCAAAGCTAATAATGAAAAGAGAAAAAGGTGTTCTATATTCAACAAATTCATGGGATGGAAAATTTTATAATCATACAAACAAAAATGCAGAAGATTTTAAAATTGACATTACAGATAATTTAGAAAAACAAGACTGGAAACCTTTTATTTTATCAAAAAAAGAAGTTTTAATAGGAGGCATAACTTTTCTAAAAAATTGGATCATTCGATCTGAAACGTCTAATGCTCTAGATAAATTATTTGTTAGAAATATTTCTACAAATATAGAGCAAGAATTAATATTTTCAGACGAAACGATATATGTACCAGGAGTTTCTCTCACTCAAAGAAATAGAGATACCGATGAGGTTTATCTTGGATATTCTTCGCCTAAAACGCCTTCAAGAGTTTATAGATTTAATTTATCGAATAAATCTAAAGAGCTTGTTAAAGAACAAGAAATTCCATCAGGACACAATCCAGAAAATTATATTGTGGAAAGAGTGGAGTTCAAATCGCACGATGGAAGATTAGTGCCATTAACAATTACGCGTCATAAAAAAACGAAGTTAGACGGGTCTGCCAATTTACTCCTTTATGGTTACGGATCTTATGGAAGCTCTATGAGCCCAAGTTTTTCCTCAACAAAATTAAGTTTAATAGATAGAGATATAATTTGGGCAACTGCCCATATAAGAGGGGGCATGGAAAAAGGAATGAAGTGGTGGAAAGAAGGAAAGTTAACAAATAAAAAAAATACTTTTGAAGATTATATTCATGCTGCTAAATATTTAATAGAAAATAACTATACCTCTAAAGGTAAAATCATTGGTATGGGTGGATCAGCAGGTGGATTGCTTATGGGTGTAGTTGTAAATCAATCTCCAGAATTATTTTTAGGAATTATAATGGCTGTGCCTTTTGTTGACTCTTTAACAACAAATCTTGATCATTCTTTACCTTTAACAGTTGGAGAGTTTGATGAATTTGGAAACGCAAAAGAAAACAAGGAGCATTTCGATTATATTTTTTCCTATGCTCCATACAACAATATAAAAAAAAAAGATTATCCACACATTTTAATAACAACAAGCCTTAGCGATAACCGGGTTCTATTTGATGAGCCTGCAAAATTTACTGCAAAATTAAGAGAGTATAAAACTGACAATAATTTGCTTTTATTAAAAACTGAAATGAATGCAGGTCATGGTGGTAAATCTGGTCGAGATGGTGCCATTGAAGAAATTGCCATCGACTATGCGTTTGCATTAAAAATTACAAAAAAAATTTAATTTTTTAATCTTGAAATATTAAAAGTAGTTACTAAATAGTGTTTGTAAGTCGCCTAATGGGGCTTACTAAATATAAACTTGCTTAACAAAGGAGGATATTATGACAAGTAAGGATCTATCTATATTTAACTCACTTAGACCGTTTTCAATTGGTTTTGACGATATGTTTGATCAATTTGAGAATATGTTGGGAAATGGAAATTTGACAATGCAGTCAAATTACCCACCTTATAACATTAGAAAAACAGGTAAGGACAACTATGCAATTGAAGTTGCATTAGCTGGCTTTAATAAGAAAGATGTTGAGGTTGAGTTTGAGGATAATTTATTAACAGTTAGAACTAAACAAGTTAATAAATCTGAGAACGGTGATGTTGATGGAGAAATTATTCATAAAGGTATTTCTCAAAGACAATTTGCAAGATCATTCACTATTGCTGATGACGTAAAAGTAAATGGTGCTGAGCTTAAGGATGGTCTTTTAACAATATTATGTGAAAGAATTATTCCAGAACATAAAAAGAAAAAACTTATAGAAATTAAATAAGTTTAACCTTGCTTGCGGGGATTCACATCCTCGCAAGTTTGATTTAAAAGCAGCCGTTAGACACAAAACCAACAACAATATTTTCTGAGTTAATTTCAAATCTTCTCTCGCAAGGTATCAAATATTTTTTTGTATTATATACAAACTCAAAATTACCTTTGCTGTTCTTAAAATCCTCATCAGGTTTTCCTAATTCCATTTGAAGCTTACTTGCAGATTTTCCAATAAACTCACTCAATTTTTCATTCTCTTTTTCTATAATTGAATCGGTTTTTTGTTTAACTGTCTGGCAGCCAGCAATTGTCATAGACAAAATTATACTTATAAAAATAATTCTAAGATTATGCATTAATTTAATTTAAAACCTAATTATGGCACAAATATAAACTTCTAAGTTGAATGCTGTGAATAAATAAAGGTTTATTAAGGAAATAATCAATAGAATCGAATAAATATCAACTATTAGGAGGACAAATGCTTGATAATTATTTTAATTACAAAAAACACAATACAAATTTTAAAACAGAAGTCATAGCAGGAACTACTACGTTTTTGACTATGGCATACATAATGTTTTTAAATCCATTTATCTTATCGGGAGAGTTTGCCGGACCCGAAAAAGGTTTCTTTGATTTCGGCGCAGTTTATACAGCAACAATATTAGCAACTGCTTTAGCTTGTTTTATAATGGCCTTTTATGGAAAAACTTGGCCTATTGGACTTGCTCCAGGAATGGGAATTAATGCGTTCGTTGCTTTTGGAGTTTGTGCTGGTATGGGATATACACCACAAGAAGCTTTGGGTGCAGTCTTAGTTGCGGGTGTATTATTCTTAATAATATCTCTTACACCAATTAGAGCTTGGTTAATAAACTCAATACCAAAAAGTCTAAAATTAGGAATAGGTGCTGGAATAGGATTATTTCTTGCAATTATTGGTCTACAAATAATGGAAGTTGTTGTAGACAATCCCGTTACGTTAGTGCAGCTTGGTAATCTAGGTGATCCTTTAGTTCTATTAGGATGCGCAACATTTATAGCAATTATAGTTTTAGATAAAATGAATGTTAAAGGAAACATTATTATAGGTATTTTAGCATTCAGTATAATTGCATGGGCAACTGGTCTTGCAAAATTTAATGGAATTGCAAGCTCACCACCTCCAATGACATATCTTTTTGAATTTGATTTATCCGCTGCGATGACAGCAGGAATGTCTACAGTAATATTTACTTTATTATTTATAGATTTTTTTGACACTGCAGGAACACTAACTTCTGTAGCTAATGTAGCTGGTAAAGTTGGCAAAGATGGAAAAGTTAAGGATATCAATAAAGCAATGTTGTCTGATAGTGTTGGAACAGTAGCTGGTGCAATGATGGGTACAACAACTGTAACGAGCTATGTAGAGTCTGGTGCTGGTGTCAAAGCTGGTGGAAAAACTGGAATGACTTCTTTAGTAATTGGTTTATTGTTCTTAGCATGTATATTTTTTGCACCACTTGCAACTAGTCTACCTAAACAAATTGATGGTGCTGCCCTACTCTTTGTGTCTGTTCTTTTTATAAGAAATATTACAGATATTGAGTGGAATGATATATCAGAGTCAGCTCCAGCCATACTTGCGATGATAGCTATGCCATTAACCTATAGTATTAGTAATGGAATTGCCTTGGCATTTGTTTCTTATGCTTTAATAAAAATATTTACTGGAAAGTTTTCAAGCACTTCTCCAGCAATATGGGTAATTGCAATACTTAGTGTTGTAAGTTTTGCAGTTAGTTAAATAGGCTTTAACAGGGCTAGGAACCTAGCCCTGTTAACTAATTTCTTTTAATAATTTCATTTATAGATAACTCCTCATAATGCTCGGTTGGTTGCACTATCCAAGGATCAGACTCTAATCTAACAGGACAGAAATCAGGCTCAAAGGTTGAGGATTTTTTCTTCCACAAACAAGCTGTTTTTACCTCTTTAATATAATCTTTAGTTTGTGCATAATTTTTAAGCCATTCAATACTCTTATTTAAAGTTAATCCAGTATCAGAAAGATCATCTATTAATAGCACTCTCTGAAAATCTTTATTTTCAGCTAAAGAACTTATTTCTCTGGCAAACATTAATTGCCCTTGTTGATCTTCCATTCCTTTTCCTGAATAACTTTGAATTACAATGTAAGCTATTGGTAATTTTAAAATTCTTGAGAGAATATCTAATATTGGAGCTGCACCTCTCATAATACCAACAAGAACCGTTGGTTTATATTCTTTATGAATTTGTATTGCTAATTTCTCAACTATTTTTATATATTCCTCAAAAGAGACAATTAATTTATTATCCATAAAATTTACTATCATAAGTAAAATAATTTAAAAAGGAGAAATCATGAAAGCCTACTGGATAAGTGTTTATAAGGAAGTTGAAAACCAAGAAAATTTAAAAAAATATGCTGAGGTGGTTACTCCAATAATAAAGAGTTATGGAGGAATTCCTCTTGTCAGAGGTGGAAAACACATAACATATGATGGGGATGATTTTGTGAGAACCGTTATCTGGGAATTTCCAAATTATGAAAAGGCTGTTGAATGTCATAATTCAAAAGAATATTTAGATGGTTGGAATATTGCAAAAAATACAACCACTAGACATATGCAAATAGTAGAGGGATTTAGTATTGAATAGGCTCCGGATCTATACTTCTCCATAAATACCAAGTTGCAACTGAGCAATAAGGTGAGAATTTTTTATTCAATAATTTGACAAAATTTTCTGGGGGCAAGTATTTTTTGTTATAATTTTTTGAAATCGCTCTTAGTAAACCAATATCTTGAATTGGCCAAATATTAGGTCGATTATAAGTAAATAATAAGATCATTTCTGCAGACCATCTTCCAATTTGTCTCAATTCAGATAAATAAATTATTGCCTCCTCATCAGACATTTTAGGAATAAGTTTTGGATTAAAAGTTTTATCAATTACTTGTTTAGCTAAATTTTTGATACCTTTTACCTTCTGTCTACTTAGACCACAGCTTTTAAGTTGGGAGGTTGTTAACTTATTTACTATCTTGGCCGTAATTTTATTTTTGCATTTTTTTTTAAATTTTAAAAAAACTGCATTAGCAGCAGCAACACTTATTTGTTGGCCAATAATGCTTTTGCATAATGAAAAAAAGACATCTTTTCTGGTGGTCAAGATCGTTTCTGAAGGAGACTTGTACTTTTTTATCAAAGCAAACATTGTTTTATCCCTCCTGGATAAATATTTTTTTGCTGTGTTCCAGTATCGTGGAGAATTACTCATGTCGTGAAACTGACAGTCGATTCTTTAAAATCATTTCTCTTCTAAAAATTATAAATGAAGATAAGATTACTAATAAAGCTCCCATTAATGTTTTTAATGTTGGAACTTCACTCCAAATAAAATATCCAAATATTATAGCGAATACCAAAGCTAAATATTTCAGGGGAGTGACTAAACTTACTTCTGAATATTTGTAAGATTGAGACAGCCATAAATTTGCAAGACCCCCTAAAATTCCTACCATAGACAATAGAAATAAATCTAAAAAATTAGGCATAACCCAGCCCTGAAACAAAGACAAAAGACCCAAAATTGCTATTGAAAAAGAAAAGAAAAAACTAATCAGCCACACTGGCTCTGTTGTAGATAATTTTCTGATTGCTATAGCTACATATGATAGGCCAAGACAAAAAATTATTGGATATATGTAGTAGAAATTTAAAGAACTAAAGCCTGGCTCTGTAATCACAATTATTCCTACAAAACCTACTAAGACTGCCAACCATCTATATAAACCAACTTTTTCTTTTAATAAAAAAATTGAGAAAATTGTTGTAAATATTGGTGCTGCAAATGTAATGCTTACTACTGTTGCTAATGGTAAATTCCTTAAAGCAATAAAAATTGCAACTAAAGCAATTAAGCCTGATAAACATCTCTTAAAATGAAGGATAGGCCTTGTTGTTTTATAAAAATCTAAAAATCTATTTCTAGGAATAAGAAACAAAATTGGAATTATTCCACAAAAACCCCTGAAAAATAAAACTTGTCCGACAGGATATGAATCTGACCACTTTACTAATACATCCATTAGCGAAAAGGCACATACAGAGATGAACATGTAGAAAAAGCCTAATTGATTTTTTGACAGCATAGGGTTAACTTTAAATCAATTGGATTAATTATCAATGGAAATAGCAATTTTAGGATTAGGATGTTTTTGGGGACCAGAAATTAAGTTCAGTAAACTTGATGGAGTTATTAAAACTGAAGTTGGATATTGTGGTGGTCATAATGCAGAAACAAATTACAAGGAAGTGTGTACTGGTTCAACAAATCATGCGGAGGTGGTTAAATTAGATTTCGATCCAAAAATAATATCTTATGAAAAAATCCTTGAATTTTTTTTTGAAATTCATGACCCAACAACTCTTAATTCTCAAGGACCAGATTTTGGAACACAATATAGAAGTGAAATTTTTTATTTAAATGATGATCAAAAAACAACTGCAGAAAATATTATAAATAAAGAAAACGAAAGACTATCTGGAAAAGTTGTAACTAAATTGTCACAAGTTAAAAACTATTGTACAGCTGAAGAATACCATCAAAAGTATTTAGAAAAAAGATAGAATGTCTTTAGTGGATACAGATTGGTTAGAAAAAAATATTAACCAAGTAAAAGTTATTGATTGTTCTTGGCATATGCCAGTGGAAAATAGAAATGCTGAGGAAGAATTTAATAATGAACATATTCCAAACGCAATTTTTTTTGACTTAGACAAAAATTCTAAAAACAATACAGATCTTCCACACATGCTTCCAAGCTTAGATAATTGGAATAAAATAGTTTCAAACTTAGGAATTTCGAAAGATGATCAAATAATTATTTATGATAACTCTAATGTAATAAGTTCTTGTAGATGTTGGTATAACTTTATTTATTTTGGACATGATCCAAAGCTTGTTAGTGTGCTCAACGGTGGATTGAGAAAATGGAAACAGGAAAGTAAAAAGATATCCAATGAAATCGTTAGATTTTCAAAAACAAATTATGAAGGCAAAGAATTAATTTCTTTGGTGAAAAACAAAAATAAAATTGATTTAAATATTTCAGAAAAAAAGTTTGTTGTTATTGATGCAAGAAGTAAAGAGAGATTTGAGGGTAAAGTGCCAGATCCAAGAAAAAATGTTAGAAGTGGATCTATTCCTAATTCTATTTGTTTGCCTTTTTTAGAAGTTATAAACAAAGATTTTTCATTTAAAAGTGAAGAAGAATTAAAAAGTTTATTTAATAATACATTTAGAAATCCTATGGATAAACCAGTCTTTTCATGTGGGTCTGGTGTTACTGCTTGTGTTTTAGCCCTTGCATATTCTTTGGTAAACGCTAATTATCTGCCTGTCATATATGATGGCTCGTGGGCAGAGTATGGCAAAATCTAAGCTATGAAAAGATCAACGAAAATAACAAGTATAATAATTATTTTTTTTCTAATCATCACAACTGTAATTGTTGGAAGAACTATGATCGGAAATCATTTTAAAAAAAAATTTAGTAAAAGGCCTCCACCAGGAATAATTGTTACAGCAGCTAAAGAAAGAGTATTCGAAAATATTATAAGCACTTATGGAACAGCTGCTCCAGTTCAGACTCAATCATTTAAAGTTGAAAAGTATGAAATTCTTAAACCGATCAAATATAATCAAAAAGTCAAGAAAGGTGATGTTATTGCTGATCTTAAAAATAGAAAAATTATAGCACAATTTGACGGAGTAATTGGAAAAAGAGAATTTTCTGAGGATTTAGAAGTTTCAAAATCATCAATACTTATAAATCTGGAAGATAATAGCTCAATTTTTTGTGATGTAGATATACCGGAAATATTTGTACCATTTATTAAAGTTGGTTTGCCTGTAGACATAAAATTTTCTGGATACAAAGACAAAATATATAAAGGAAATGTCGATTCATTTGCAAGTAGAATAAGCGAAGAGACAAGATCTTTAGCTACTAGGATTAAAATGGATAATCTTTCAGGAGAAATACTTCCAGGCTCATTTTTAGAAATATCAATTAAATATAATGTTAGAGAAAGTTTAAGTATTCCAGATACAAGTACAGTTGTTGAAGGTGAGAATGTCTTTATTTATAGGGTCGACGAGCAAAATAAGGTATTAAAAACAAAAATTGCAACTGGTGATAGATACATAGGCTTTGTAGAAGTTTTAAATGGTCTAAATAGTGGTGATAAAATTGTTGCTGAAGGTACAAAAAAAGTAAGACCAAATTTAACTATCAGACCAATAGAAAAAGGTTCTAAAAAAAAACAAGGAAATTCTAGTTGGGGAAAAAAAGATAAATCGAATAATTAAATGTATATTACTGAAGTTAGCATAAAAAGACCTGTGGTCGCCTGGGTAATGTCTTTAATATTAATTATTTTTGGTATTTTTGTTTTTGCAGAATTGCCCGTAAGAGAATTACCAGATGGTATACAGCCACCTGTCGTACAGGTACAAACAGAATACAAATCTGCATCAGCAGAAATTGTAGACGAAGAAATAACTCAAAAAATTGAGGATGTCATTGGTGGAGCAGAAGGAATTAAAAATATAGATTCAAGTTCTCTCAGCGGAAGAAGTAGGATTAATATTCAATTTAATACAGATATAGATTTAGATGATGCGGCAAACGATATTCGAGAGAGAGTATCTAGAGTAGTCGACAATCTACCAAGTGAATCGAGTCCTCCTCAAATATTGAAACAGGCAGCAGGGTTTACAACGACAATGTGGGTAGGTCTATCCTCAGCAAGCTGGAGTGACTTAGAACTTGGAGATTATGCAGAAAGATATCTAATTGACGCTTTTTCGAGTGTGCCTAACGTTGGAAGAATAAGAGTTGGTGGATTAAGAGAATTAAGTGTTAGAGTTTGGATAGATCCAATTAAATTAGCCGCAAATAAGCTTACTATTCAAGAGGTTGAAAGAGCATTTAGAAATGAGAATGTTAATCTTCCAGCAGGAACCTTGGAAGCGAACAACAAAGATCTTACTCTTAATATTGATAAATCTTATTCAAATATTGATAGCATTAAACAATTACCATTAAAAAAAAATAAGGATAAAGTTATTATTTTATCAGACGTAGCAAATGTTGAATTAGGACCTGTATCTGAAAAAACTTTATTTAAAGCTCAAAGAAAAAATGCAATTAATTTAAAAACGGTAGGGATTGGAATTTATGCTAAAAGTGGCGCCTCTACTGTTGAACTTTCAAATCAGATTAAAGCAAAAATAAACGAACTAAATAAATCTTTGCCAGATGGACTAAAATTAGAGGTTGCTTTTAATAGAGCTACATATGTTGGTGCAGCGATTGAGGAAGTTTATAAGAGTTTGATTATTGCATTTATTTTAGTTGTTTTAATTATCTATCTATTTCTTGGCAACCTCAAAGCTGTAATAGTTCCAGCGATTGCATTACCAGTTAGTTTAATAGGATCGTTTTTAGGTTTATACTTGTTTGACCTTTCAATTAATATTTTTGTATTATTAAGTTTTATTTTGGCAATAGGCATAATAACGGATGATTCTGTTATAATGACTGATGCCATATATACTAGAATTGAAAATGGTGAAACTCCTCTTGTTGCTGCATATAAGGGATCGAAACAAATTACTTTTGCAATTATTGCAACAACTTTAATTTTAGTTGCAGTTTTTTTACCTCTAATTTTCATAAAAGGTATTTCTGGAACTTTATTTAAAGAAACTGCAATCGCTCTGTCTTTCTCTATAGTGGTTTCTTCTTTTGTTGCTTTAACGTTATCCCCAATGCTTGGCAGTAAATTTTTAAATAAAAAAGAAAAAATAAATTTTTTTGTTAAGAAATTTAACAATGGATTTAAATCTTTTACTGGTTTTTATGTTGATACTTTAAGATATTGGATAAATAGGCAGAAAACTATTTCTGTATTTATAATTTTAATAATTGTAGCTTCAGTATTTTTATTTGATTTTTCTAAAAAAGAGTTGATTCCAACTGAGGACAGGGGTGTTTATTTAATAATTGGATCTACTGATGAAGGCAGCTCATTTGAGTATACTCAAGAAAAGGCTCAAATTATTGAGAACAGAATAATTAAATTATTACAAGCTAAAGATAGTCCATATGAGAGAGTTATTATGAGAGTTCCAGGATTTGGTAAGTCAGCTACAACTTATAATACATTTATAATTATTGCGCTATTAGATGAGTGGAAAAATAGAGATAAAAGTAGTCAGACTGTATTGAGAGAAGCTATCGGACAAGTTGTTTCTGTTCCCGAAACTTTTGCTTTCCCAATATCTCCTCAGGCAATCAGAGTTTCGAGTTATAACAAGCCAGTTCAAATGGTAATCTATGGGTCAAGCTACGGAGAGCTTGAAGAAATACAAAAAAATGTTTTACGTGAGTTAAGAAAAAATAGAAATATGTCTCGAATAGAAAGTGACTACACAAAAAATAAACCTGAAGTTAAATTAATAACTAGCAAAAATAGAGCTAACGATTTAGGAGTTTCCACAGAAAATATAGGAAGAACTTTGGAAACACTTTATGGAGGCAAAAGAGTCACTACTTTTAGTAAGGAAGGAAGAGAATATCCAATTATTTTGCAACAATACCTTGCGGATAGACGTGATAAAGATGGTTTGTCAAAAATCTTTGTTAGATCAGAGACTACTGGGAAACTTGTATCGGTTGCAAGTTTGGTAGAATTCAAGGAAAAAGGTACAGCTGAAGTGCTGCCTAGATATAATCGTCAAAGAGCTGTTACAATTTCCGCAGCACTTTCAGAGGAGTATACATTATCAGAGGCTATAAATTATTTAGAGAATGTCATGGTAAAAGTTGCACCTGAAAATCAAATTACTTGGAAAGGAAAATCTGAAGAATTAAAAGAGACAACTAATGAAATATATTTAATCTTTGCTTTAGCATTGATCACAGCATATTTGGTTATGGCAGCAACTTTTAATTCTTTCGTTCATCCCTTTATAATTATTTTAACAGTTCCTCTCGCAGTTTTTGGTGGACTAGTTTTTATTTTATTTTTAAATAGTTCGATAAATATTTTTTCTCAGATTGCACTAATAATACTGATTGGTATCTCAACAAAGAATAGTATTTTAATAGTAGACTACACAAATCAGATAAGAACAACTGGTGTTAAACTGCAAGATGCAATCCTTAAAGCATGTCAACTGAGAATAAGACCAATTATCATGACCTCATTAAGTACAATGATTGCCATGTTACCATTAGTAATTGGAAATATTGGGCCAGGTGCGGGAGAAGGATCTAGATTAGCTGTTGGAGGAACTATTCTTGGAGGAATGATTATTTCAACTTTCTTTACATTATACGTTACACCGACAATGTACTTAGCATTAGCAAAAAATACAAAACGTATTGATGCAGTAGACATAGAACTTAAAAAACAATTAAATTAAAAAACAATATATTTATTTGTAGATAAACTATTCTTACAATCTGATAATTGTTTCTTGTAAATATTTGACTGTTTTTCTACTCTCTTTGCTAAATTAATAATTTTCTTATTACTTTTATAATTTTTATAATTTCCCCACCCTTCGTGATAGGCAACGTACTGTTTGAAAGCATCTTGTTTTGAAACTTTTAAAATTTTTTCAGTTTTTGTTGTGTACCAACCAATGAAATCAACACTATCCTTAAATCTTGTTCTGGTTGCGAACTTATTTCCTGTTTCAGTTTTATATTGTTTCCATGTTCCTTTAACCGCCTGAGAATAACCAAATGAACTTGAAGGTCTTTTATAAGGAACTATTTTAAAAAGTTTTTGCCGAGGAGGTTTTGCAAGCCAATCAAAACCTGATTCCATTTTTATAATTGCAAGCTGTAAGTAAACTGGCGTACCCCATTTCTTCTCTGATTTTTTTGCGTGCTTATACCATAAATACCTTTCATCAAATATTGAACAACTATTCGATGTATTTGAAGGTATTGAAGAGCAGGCATTAATGAAAACAAATAAAAATAATAAATAATTAATTTTTAGAATTTTCATATATTTTTAATAAATTAAAAACTATTATTACAATAATTACACCAGCTAAGTTTCCAAATAAATCTGAATATTCAAAACTTCTTTCAGGAATAAAATTATGAAATATCTCAAGAAAAATTGAAACTGCAATTAAATACCCACTTAAATATTTTATTTTTTTTGAATTTTTATAAGTTAAAAAGCCAATTAAAGACAAAATTGCGAACGCATATAAATGATTTGACGAAATTATGTAATCTCTAGTAATTTGAGGTTGCAACTTAAAGTCACCATATAAAAAATATCCAATTAAACTCCCTGGAAATAAGTAAAGCAAAATTAAAATGAAATTTGATAAGTAAAAAATGATTTTATATTTTGTAAAAAAACTAATCATGAATAGTATAGTTTTATTTATCAAACTATTCTAAAAGATAAACAAATGAGTTATTTAATACTTGTAAGACATGGTCAAAGTGTATGGAATCTTGAAAATAGATTTACAGGATGGGTAGATGTTGATTTAAATGATAATGGAAGAGCCCAAGCAAAAAAAGCTGGTGAACTCATTAAAGAGCAAAAATTAAATATCAATCACTATTTCTCTTCATTTCAGTTAAGGGCCAAAAATACCCTAAAAATTATTCAAGAACAATTAGATGACTATAAAAAAGTTAAATCTGCTTGGCAACTTAACGAAAGACACTATGGATCTCTTACTGGTTTAAATAAAGATGAAATTAAAAAAAAACTTGGAGAAGAAAAAGTTCACCAATTCAGACGATCTTGGGATCTTAAACCTGATCCACTAGATAAAAGTAACGTTTATCATCCTTTAAATATCAATACATATAAAGATATACCTATCGATAAAATTCCAGACACTGAGTCTTTGAAAGATACTTATGAAAGAGTAATCAAATATTATAGTGAAGAAGTTGAAAGTAATTTAAAAAATAAAAATATTTTAATTTCTGCGCATGGAAATTCGATAAGAGCTTTATGTAAGTATCTTCTTAATTTAAATAACAATCAAATTTCAAAACTAGAAATACCTACTGGTAACCCTTTGCTGATAAAATTTGACTCAGAAAATAAGATATTAAATTGTGAATACCTTGACACTGAAAGAGCTAAAGATCTTTTAGTTTATTAAAAGTGTTTAAGTCTGTTAAATGATAAAATTTTTGTTTACTTTCAAACCCATATAATTTTTTTTCATCTATTAATTTATTCCAAATATTTAAAATAGAAAATTTACTTAAAGTTTGATTAGTCAAGATTTTTTTATTTAAAATTTGACAACCAGTATAAATAAAATCTAAGTTATCTTTTTTTGAGATTAAATTACTTGAAAGATTAAAATCTCCTTTTAAGCTTTGATCAAAACTTAAGTTTTTATTTACTAATAAAAGAATATTTTCTAATTTTTTTGAAAAATAAATATCCTCCATTTTTATAATTTCATCTCTATATATATTTGACCAAATTGTATCAGGATTAAAGATTATAAAATCATCTTCACCTGAATGAGTGATCATATTAAGCACACCACCTCCCGTATCTAGAATACTTTCACCATCGTCAACAATATGAATATCTAAATTAAAATTTTTATTTTTAATAAAATTTAAAAAATGGTCTCTTAGATGGAAAGTATTAATAAAAATTTTGGTAATACCCAAATCCTTAATCAAGCTTATGCTTTTTTCAAGCATAGTGACTTCTTTTATTTCAAGTAATGGTTTAGGTTTTTTTAAAGTAATTGGATTCAAACGTTTTCCAAAGCCAGCACATAAAATTAAAGCAGTATTTATTTTCACAATTTATTTTATAAATTTAGGGAAATTGCATTTCAGTATTAATTTTAAATTAATAAATTTCCTATTTTCTTTCATTCTATAGTTAATCATTTCCCAAGCATAAGGTATCATTTTTGTGTATTTTTTTTTATTGTCTCTTACTGCTAAACGCATAAAAATTCCTATTATCTTTAAATTTCTTAAAACAGATAAAATTTCAAAGTCATTTACAAATTTATTAATTTCAGTTTTTTTTAATTTTTTAAAGTAATTATTTAAAATTTTATTTTTAAGTTTATTGGATGTTTTAAATCTAACATCATCAACAAGTGAAGCTAAATCATATGCTTTATTGCCAATTAACGCATCTTGGCTATCAATTACTGCAATATTGTTTTTTACATACATTAAATTTGATACGTGAAAATCTCTGTGAACAAAAGTATCGTTTTTTAAATTCAATTTGGATAGTAATTTTTTTACCTCATTTTTGTATCTTTTTTTAAAATTTCTGATCTTAGACTTATTTATTTTTCCAGGAGCATACCATTCAGAAAACAATTTTGCTTCATTCGATAGTATTTTATTATCGTACTTCAGTAATTTATACTTCTGACTATTAAGATTTATAACCTGTTTATCTTTAATTAATTGTAATCTGCTTAAAGTTTTTAATATTTTTCTAAAAATTTTCTCTTTGTTAGTTTTATTATGTTTCAAGACTTTGTACAAAGTATTATCTCCAAAATCTTCGACCTCTATATAATTATTTTTATAATTTTTATTTAGTAGCTTTGGTGCCAAAATTTTATTTTTAATTAAAATTTTATTAATAGCATCATAGATCAAAAGATTTTTAAACTTTTCTTTTTTAGCATAAACCACAACTGAGTGATTATTCTTATTTCTATAAAACTTGCGAAACGAAGCGTCGCCCTTAATTTTCTTTAACTTTTTAAAATTTAGCATATTACTAAAATAAATTTAAACCTTTTATCTCAACTCTTCTATTTTTAAGTTCATTTTCGTATGTAAATAATAAATCTATACATTTTGCTTTATTATTTTTTTTTAGCAATTGAGGCCACTCGACTAAAGTAATAATTTTTTCATTGTTTTCAAAAATATCTAGGTCTTTTATTTCTGAAATATTTTTTATCCTAAACAAATCGTAATGTTTAATTACAAAATTATTAGTTTTATATTCATTCAGTAAATTGAACGTAGGGCTAGTAACCTCTGTAAGTTTTAGTTGCTCATTAGTCTGAAATTTATTAATAAAATATTTTACAAAAGTTGTCTTGCCTACTCCCATCTCACCATACAAAAAAATATATTCACCTCCTTTAAAATATAAGGTTAATTTTTCTGCTAATTCTCTTGTAGACTTCTCTGAAGATATATCAATTTTGCTATTTTTAATAGCGGTAGGCATCTGGTTTAAAAGGACCTTCTGTTCCTACACTTATATAATCCGCTTGATCTTTAGACAATTTAGTTAATTTAGCACCAACTTTTTTAAGATGTAAGGTAGCAACTTTTTCGTCCAAATGCTTTGGTAATACATAAACCTTATTTTCATAATTTTTGTGATTATGCCAAAGTTCTATCTGAGCAATTACTTGATTAGTAAAAGATGCACTCATAACAAAACTGGGATGTCCAGTTGCACAACCTAAATTTACTAATCTTCCCTCTGCTAATAAAATAATTCTCTTACCACCAGGAAGTTCTATTTCATGAACTTGAGGTTTAACTTCAGTCCACTTATAGTTTTTTAAAGCTTCAACTTGTATTTCATTATCAAAGTGACCAATGTTACATAATATTGCTCTATCTTTCATGTCTCGCATGTGGTCTGCAGTAACTATATCTTTATTTCCTGTTGCAGTTACAATTATATCTGCTCTACTTATAGCTTCATCCATTAAAACAACTTCGTAACCCTCCATTGCTGCTTGAAGAGCACAAATTGGATCTGCTTCTGTTACTAAAACTCTTGCTCCACTTTGTCTCAAAGATGCAGCACTTCCTTTCCCAACGTCTCCAAAGCCAGCAACAATTGCGATTTTACCTGACATCATTACATCAGTTGCTCGTCTTATGCCATCAACCAAACTTTCTCTACAGCCATATAAGTTGTCAAATTTTGATTTAGTAACTGAGTCATTTACATTTATAGCTGGAACTAGGAGAGATTTATCTTTTTCCATTTTATTAAGTGCTTTAATCCCAGTTGTTGTTTCCTCTGAAACGCCTTTAACATCTTTCATCAATTCTTTATATTCGTTATGCATGATTGCTGTTAAGTCGCCACCATCATCTAATAACATATTTGGTTTCCAATCAGATTTACCAACGATAGTTTGTTTAATACACCACAAGTATTCTTCTTCGGTTTCACCCTTCCAGGCATAAACAGGAATACCTGCTTTAGCAATAGCAGCGGCAGCATGATCTTGAGTTGAAAAAATATTACAAGATGACCATCTTACTTCAGCTCCTAAATCAACTAATGTTTCAATTAGTACAGCTGTTTGTATTGTCATATGTAAACAGCCAATAATTTTAGCACCTTTGAGAGGTTCTTTTTTTGAGTATTCTTCTCTTAAAGCCATCAATCCTGGCATTTCACTTTCTGCAATAGAAATTTCTTTTCTTCCAAAATCAGCCAGTGAAATATCTTTTACTTTATAATCTTCCATGGCAAGGTTTATAACGTTAAGTATTAATTTATCAACATTAGATTAAATGGTTGGAAATCTTATTTCTATCATAGCACCAATAGTATCAACTCTATTAGATGCTACAATTTCTCCCTCATGTAAATCAACTAGATTTTTAACGATATTTAATCCTAGTCCTGAATGTTCTCCAAACTTATCAGGTCGATTACTATAAAATCTATTAAATATTCTTGAGGTATCTTTTTCCTTAAACCCTTCTCCTTCATCAAGTATTTTGACTGAAACTTTGTTTTCTGAAGTATCAGAAACATTAATTAAAATGCTGGAACCTTTTTTACTAAAGGATATAGAATTATCTAATAAATTTGCAATTATTTGCTCAATTCTGTTTTCAATACCCTTAATAAAATATTCTTTTTTTCCATCATTTTCATATCTTACATCAATATCTTTTTTGACTTTATGGATATTGTTATAATCATCTACGACGGATTGGATAATTGGTTCTATATTTATCCTATTCATTTTTTCTTTACTCAAAGCAACTTCATCCTTTAACATTTGAGAGTAATCTGTAATTAATCTTTCAATACGCTGAACATCATGGCTAAGAATATTTATTAGTTTTAGTCTTTGATCTTTATCATTTGTATCTTGTAAAATTTCTGATGCACCTTTTAAAGATGCTAAAGGATTTCTAATTTCATGAACAAGATCAGTAGAAAAATTTTCTGCATGAGTTACTCTTTTTTGTAACTCATTTGTCATGTCTTCAAGAGAAGTTGAAAGAAGACCTAATTCATCATTTCTATTTTTTAAATTTTCAATATTTGACTTAGTCTGATTTTTTTCTTTTATAAGTTTAGTATAATGAACTAAATTTTGAATTGGTTTAATAAAATATCTACTTAACACAAATGAAAAAATTAAAATTACGAATCCAACAGATATAGCGGTTCTAATTACAAAAGCCTTTCTCTCGTCTGTTGCAGTTTTAATATCATTAGCAATCTCAGTTATTGCTAAATAACCTACATTTGATCCTTCTCTTTCAACATCTTTTATAGTTGTTAATTTAAATTGATTGTAATTTTCTTGAATAAAAGTGTATGGATTTTCAGATTTTTCAGATTTTGAGTAATCAGTCAAAATATCTTTCAATGAGACCGGCTTTTCTTGATCTATATTAATATTTTTTTCTTCAATATTTTGATCATTTTTGTCTTCACTTAAACTTTCAAACTCAATCTCATCTACTCTTGTTGAGAATGATCTCGGATCAAGATCTAATGTATTTGTATCTCCAATAAGATTTAAGTTACTATCAAAAAAAATTACTCTATCTAAATTTTGAAATATAAATCTTGTTGAAAATAGAAATTTTCTTATATCATCAGCAACAAATTTTACGTTTAATCTTGAAAGATTATCGATAGTATTATTTATAATTTTTATATGATTTTCAGATTTTTTTTTTACTAAATTTGGTTGAATATTATTTAAGTAAACTATTGTAAATAATCCAATGATAGTAAAAATAACAAAGTTAATGAATAAGAATTTTTTTAATATTGAAAGAGTTTTTAAGTATTTACTAAACATCAGCTAACATTCCATCTATATCCACTACCATACCTAGTTTCAATAGCTGAAAAATCAGGGTCTACTTTTTTAAATTTTTTTCGAATTCTTTTAACATGACTATCAATTGTCCTATCTTCTATATCTGTGTCTTCCCTGTAAGCGATATCCATCAATTGTGCTCTTTCTTTTATTATGCCTGGTCTTTTTGCCAATTCTTTAACAATTAAAAATTCTGTAGTTGTTAACTTATCTGGTAATGGTTTACCATTCCATTCACATTCTAGTTGGGAGGGATCTAATTTTAATCTTCCGTGAGAAACTAAACTTTTGTTTTCCTCCAAAATATTTTTTGAGTCTTTTTTTCTTAATTGAACTCTAATTCTTTCAACTAGAACTTTTATAGAAAAACCCCCAGATTTTTTTACAAAATCATCTGCACCCAATTTCAGGCCTAAAAGTTCATCAATTTCTTCATCTTTAGATGTTAAAAAGATTACTGGTAAAGATGTTTTCTTTCTAAGTTTTTTTAATAATTCTTCTCCATCCATTTTTGGCATTTTAATATCAATAACTGCAAGGTCAGGTGGAACTCTTGTTAATCCAATTAGTGCACTCTCTCCATCTATGTAGGTTTGCACTTTGAAGCCTTCTTTCTCTAAAGCAATACTTAAGCTTGTGAGTATGTTTCTATCATCATCGATTAACGCTATAGTTTGTTTCTGCATATATTCATCTTAAAAATACTAAATTGTCCTAATTTGGGCAATGGTATTAAATTAATGAAGCATTCCCCAATTATCACCTATATTGACATCGACTGTTAAAGGGGTAGAAAATGAGTGAAAGTCGCTTTGTGCTACACTTGTCATCTCATTTTTAATTATTTTGGTCATCAACTTTTCATCTTTTTTTGGAACTTCAAAGATTAATTCATCGTGAATTTGAAGAAGCATTTTTGGTTTTGTAATTTTATCGTCAGACATTTTTTTATTTAATCTTATCATGGCTAGTCTCATTATCTCTGAGGCGGATCCTTGTATTGGAGCATTAATTGCAGCACGCTCTTGAAAATTTCTGACATTAAAATTTTTGTCATTGATGCCATTAAAGTGTGATCTTCTTCCAAAAATATTATTTACATAACCACTTTTTCTGCAAAATTTAATAGTGTTTTCCATATAGATTTTAATTTCTGGAAATTTTCCAAAGTATGAATTTAGAAATTCTTCAGCTTCGTAATTGGATACATTAATTTGCTTTGCTAAACCATATTGGGAAATTCCATAAATTATTCCAAAATTGATAGCTTTAGCTTTCCTTCTGTGGTCTTGATTTACTTTTTTAATATCAATATTAAATATTTGGCTGGCTGTTAATGAATGAATATCCTCTTCATTTTTAAATGCCTTTTTTAATTCTTTCACATCAGCTAAATCAGCAAGAATTCTCATTTCAATTTGATTGTAATCCGCAGAAATTAATAAATGATCTTTTTTAGCTTTAAATGCTTTTCTTATATCTTTTCCTTCATCTGATTTAATTGGAATATTTTGTAGATTGGGGTCACTTGAAGCTAGTCTTCCTGTTGTGGTAGCGGCTAATAAAAAAGAAGTATGCACTCTTTTTGTTGTTGGATTAACATGTTCAGGTAATGCGTCTGAGTAAGTATTTTTTAATTTTGATAACTGTCTCCAGTCCAAGATTAATTTAGGAAATTTGTTACCTTTAAATACTAAATCCTCTAAAACAGAAGCACTTGTTGCAAATCCACCTTTTTTTGTTTTTTTTAAACCTGCTATTTTAAGATCATTGTAAATGATTTCACCTAGTTGTTTGGGTGACCCAATGTTAAACTCTTTTTTTGAAATTTTAAATATCTCTTTTTCTAATGTTAGAATTTTTTTTTCGAATTTTTTAGAAAGAGACATTAAAAACTTACTATCAATCTCTACGCCTTCAATTTCCATAAATGCAAGAATTTTAATTAATGGTTTTTCAAAAATTTCGTAAATATTAATCAGTTTTTCGGATTTTAGGTTTTTAAGGAATTTTTTATAAAGTCTAAAAGTTATGTCAGCATCTTCAGCTGCATAATCTTTTGCTTTTTCAACTTCTACTTCACTGAAATTGATTTCTTTTTTTCCAGTTCCCACCATTTCTTTAAAAGAAATCGTTTTATGTCCAAGGTGTAACTCTGATAATGTATCCATATTATGTCTATTTTTTCCTGCATCTAAAACATAAGACATCAACATTGTATCTTCCATGGCAGACAATGTTATGCCGTGTTTAAATAAAACAATAAAATCAAATTTAATATTTTGACCAATTTTTTTAACACTTGGATCTTCTAATAATTTTTTTAGTTTTTTAATAACAACTTCCTTTTTGATGCATTTTGATGATTTGTGGCCAATTGGAATATAGCAGGCCTTCCCTATTTTTGAAGAAAGCGAGATACCTACTAGCTCTGCTTGATGAGGATCTAGAGAATTTGTTTCAGTGTCAACAGCAACCTCTCCTAACTCTTCGGCCTCTTCAACCCATTCATCTATTTCATCTGCGTTAGAAATCAAATAATAATTTTTATTATTAATTGGACTTTGCTTTTCTATATTTTTTGTTTCTGGAACAGAGCTCGTTAAGTCTGGCTCTCCATATGCAGAAATAGCAGAACTTAATAATCTATTAAATTCCATCTCTCTTAAAAATTTATATAATTTATCTTTGTCTATACTTTTTAACTGAAACTCATCTAACTCTCTCTTTATTGGAGATTTATGATCTAATGTCACAAGTTTTTTGCTAATTAATGCTTTATCTTTATTTTCTAAGAGAGTTTCTCGTCTTTTGTTTTGTTTAATTTCATGAGCTGATCTCAATAATTTTTCTAGAGTGCCATATTTATTAA
Organism: uncultured Pelagibacteraceae bacterium; assembly: GCA_902613855.1. Lineage (GTDB taxonomy): Bacteria > Pseudomonadota > Alphaproteobacteria > Pelagibacterales > Pelagibacteraceae > Pelagibacter. Next base: position 149,359 of record CACMIX010000003.1, on the reverse strand, counting down.
TTAGTTCAGCAGCAGTTTTTACTCCTATTCCAGGTACACCTGGAACGTTATCACTACTATCACCCGCTAAGGATTGGACATCTATTACTTTTGATGCATCAACCCCAAACTTTTTGATGATGTCTTCTTCAGTTACAAATTTATTTTTCATTGGGTCAAAGATACGGACATTTTTTTGATATAATTGCATTAAATCTTTATCTGATGAAACAATTGTGACCTTTGCTCCTATTTTGATTATTTGGTCGACGTAAGTTGCAATCAAATCATCTGCCTCATAATTAGGTAAATCTACAGATGGTAGGTTAAATGCTAAAACAGACTTTCTTATATATTCAAATTGAGGTGCCAAGTCATCAGGCGCCTCAGATCTGTTTGCTTTATATTCACTATAGATTTCATTTCTAAATGTTTTTCTGGCAGAATCAAAAATAACAGCAAAATGAGTTGGTTTCTGCAAATTTTGATTTGATTTTGAGTCCTCTAAAAGTTTAAAAAGCATACTGCAAAAACCACTAACTGCGCCTGTTGGCAGTCCGTCACTTTTTCTACTTAATGGTGGTAATGCATAATAAGCTCTAAAGATATATCCAGAACCATCAATAAGATAAAAATGATCAGTTTTTTGTATTTTACTCATTAAAATTTATTAAATGTTTTATAGTTAATATAGTCTAAACTTTAATTTAATCTACTAATCACTAGATTATATTAACAATTAAGAGTATTATTAATTTTATGGAATTAACAAAAAATCTTACACAAACTAAAATAATTAAATCTTTGTTAGCTATAGTACTTGGTTCAATAGCTTTAACTATTTCTGCAAAAATAAAAATTCCTTTTTACCCAGTCCCTATGACTATGCAAACTTTTGTAGTCTTATTTTTAGGAATTAGCTTAGGTTATAAAATTGGATTAGCTACAATCGGATTGTATTTAATTGAAGGAATTGCAGGATTACCAGTTTTTTCAAATTCTCCAGAAAAAGGTGTCGGATTTTTATATTTCACCGGTCCAACTATGGGATATTTAATTGGATTCTTAACAGCATGCTATTTAGCATCTATGATTAAATTTGAGGATGGTTTTTTTGTTGTTTTGGGTAAACTAATACTTGCAACTTCAACAATATATATTTTAGGATTATTATGGTTAGGCACATTAATTGGATGGGACAAACCTATTCTAGCTTTAGGAGCTAAACCTTTTTTGTTGGCAGAAATATTTAAAATTGCCATTTTGGCATTATTAGTTAAGAAAATTATAAAAATTAGAAAATTTATCTAGGTGATCTTTTAGAGAGAATTCTTTGAAGAGTTCTTCTGTGCATTTTAAGTCTTCGCGCTGTTTCAGATACATTTCTATTGCAAAGCTCAAACACTCTATGGATATGTTCCCATTTTACTCTATCTGCTGACATAGGATTTTCTGGAGGTGCAGCTTTTTTTGATGGATCTGCTAACAAAGCTTTTTCAACATCTTCAGCATCTGCTGGCTTAGCAAGATAATCAATTGCACCCTCTTTAATAGCCGCAACTGCTGTTGGAATGTTTCCATATCCAGTTAACATTATAATTCTACTATCATTATTTGAGGTTTGAATTTCTTTTACAACTTCAAGACCATTTCCATCTCCAAGTCTTAAATCTACTACAGCAAATCCAGGTTTTTTTGCTTTAACAGCTTCGACGCCCTTTTGTACACTCTCTGCTTGAAAAACCTCAAAACCCTTCTTTTCCATTGCTCTTGCCAATCTTTCTCTAAAAGGATTGTCGTCATCACAAATTAACAGTGATTTATTCTCAAAATCACTGAGATTTTGAAGAGTTGCTTGTTCTTTCATACTCCTAATATGGTAACTGATTTAAATTTTTCAACATATGATTATTAAGCAATACTGACCTGAATTATTTGCTTTACATTAGTGATGGTTACTTTATATGCCACAAAATATTAAAGTTTTTTTATTTTAAAAGACTTTTTTTTATTAAATTTTTTTTGGAGGCATTAGAAATGCAAAAATTTAAATCGGTTGAAGAACTTGTAAATCAACTGAAACCTGAAAAACCAGTATATTGTATCAGAAAAAATTCAATTGAATCTGCAGTAAAAGTTTTCAAAAAAAATTTCTCAGGAAAAGTTTTGTATGCTGTAAAGACAAATCCTCATCCAGAAGTAATAAAGACAATTATAGATAGTGGAATAGAGCAATTTGATGTTGCATCAATTGAAGAAATAAAAAGCATAAGAAATTTTAGTCATAATGCAAAATGCTCATACATGCACACTGTAAAAAGCAGAGAAAGTATTAAGGAAGCTTATTTTAATTATAATGTTAAAACTTTTTCATTAGATACTAAGGATGAATTAATCAAAATTATAGAAAGTACAAATAACGCAAAAGATCTGGAATTATTTGTAAGAGTGGCAGTTTCAAACGAACATGCAGAAATAGACTTATCGAAAAAGTTTGGAGCTTTAACATCGGAGGCCATAGGTTTAACTAGATTGTCAAAACAACATGCAAAAAAAATTGGTTTGAGTTTTCATGTTGGATCTCAATGTATGCATCCAATCTCATACGCAAAGGGTATAACTGAGATTGGAAACATAATAAAAAAAACTAAAATAGTTCCAGATTATATAAATATAGGAGGTGGATTTCCAACTATCTATCCTGATTTAATTCCTCAATCATTAAATAATTATTTTAATGAAATTAAAAAAAGTCTAGAAAATTTAAAACTCGATGCATTACCTAAAATAATTTGTGAACCTGGAAGAGCTTTGGTTGCAGAAAGTGGATCAACAATTGTTAGGGTTAACCTTAGAAAGAAACAAAAGCTCTATATAAATGATGGAACCTACGGTTCTCTTTTTGATGCTGGTACTCCAAATATTGTTTACCCATCAAAGATGATTAAAGAAAACTCAAATAAAATTATTTCAAAAAAATTAACTGCTTTTGATTTCTTTGGTCCAACCTGTGATAGCATGGATTATATGAAAGGTCCTTTTTTGCTTCCAAATAATATTAAAGAAAATGATTATATAGAACTTGGTCAGCTTGGGGCTTACGGATTAACTTTTAGAACTCAGTTCAATGGCTACTATTCAGATGAGATTTATGAAGTTGAAGATAAACCAATAATGACCATGTACGATAAAGATAGCAATAAAGCTAATATGGTTGCTTAATGTCAGACCAAAAAAATCTGGGTCACAATAGTAAAAAAGATTTCTTAAAAAACCCTGTAGAACACATTGATATCACCTCCTTTGACTCAAGAAAGATAATCTCATCAATGGAAAAAATGTCTTTCGTATCTAGAGAGACTGCTAATGCAGCAAATATTTATAATGAAATGTTGAAAGATAAAGATTGTACAATTTTTCTTACCCTGGCTGGATCAACATCAGCTGCTGGATGTATGAATGTTTATAAAGATTTAGTTAAATATAATATGGTTGATGCCATTGTTGCAACAGGAGCCTCAATTGTAGATATGGATTTTTTTGAGGCACTGGGGTTTAAACATTACCAGGGTTCACAGTTTCAAGATGATACCGAATTAAGAAATAACTATATCGATAGAATTTACGATACTTATATAGATGAGGAAGAGCTTCAAATGTGTGACAAAATTATATGTGAAATAGCAAATACGTTAGAACCAAGGAGTTACACTTCTAGAGAGTTCATACATGAAATGGGAAAGTATCTGAAAAAGAACTCAAAAAAGAAAGATTCATTAATTGAAACAGCATTTAATAACGATGTTCCAATTTTCTGCCCCGCATTTACAGATTCGAGTGCAGGATTTGGTTTAGTAATGCACCAGGAAAAAAATCCAAAAAAACATATGACAATTGACTCTGTCAGGGAATTTAGAGAACTTACAGAAATAAAAATTAAATCCAAAGGCTCAGGATTATTCATGATAGGTGGTGGAGTACCAAAGAATTTTATTCAAGATACAGTTATATGCGCAGAACTTTTAGGAAAAGATGTTGATATGCATAAGTATGCTATTCAAATCACAGTTGCAGATAGTAGAGATGGAGCATGTAGTAGCTCAACACTAAAAGAGGCAAGTTCTTGGGGTAAAGTTGATATCACGAAGGAACAAATGGTTTTTGCAGAAGCTACAAGCGTTTTGCCTCTAATAGCTAGTGATGCTTATCATAGAGGTGAATGGAAAAGCAGAGATCGAAAAAACTTTACAAAAATTTTTGAATAAAATTGAAATACCTTTCAAACAAAAACGGTTTTCTCGGAATTGACAATAAAGTCAATTTTAAAGAAAAAGTTGTCATAGTTCCATTCGGTCTTGAAAAAACTGTAAGTTATGGTGGAGGAACTAAAAATGGGCCAAAAGAAATTATTAAAGCCTCTCACCAAGTTGAGCTTTATGATGAAGAATTAAATTGTGAGCCTTATAAAAAGATAGGTATTAAAACTTTAAAACCATTCAAAATAGATAAAAATATTAAAAAGGCATTGAGTAAAATGTCAAAAATAAATCAAGAAATTATAGATAAAAAACTTTTTCCAATGACTTTTGGTGGAGAACACTCAATCACACCTGGATGTATTGTTCCATTTACAAAAAAATATAAGGATATTTGTCTTTTGCACTTTGATGCCCATGCAGATTTACGAGAAAGTTATAATGGTGAAAAATTCTCACATGCATCAGCTATAAAAAGATGTTTAGATTATCCAAATGTTTCATTAATTTCATTTGGAATCAGAAATATTTCTAAAAGTGAAATTCCATTTTTAAAGAAAAATTCTTCTAGAATAAAAATTTTTTGGGCTAAAGATAAAATAAAATGGGATCTTAGCAAATTTAAAAAATTGATTAAAAATAAAAAAGTCTACTTAACTTTTGATGTTGACGGACTTGATTCTAGTATTATGCCGGCAACTGGAACTCCTGAACCAGGTGGATTGTTATGGGACGAAACTTTAAACATAATAAAAATTGCTGCAAAAAATTCCCAAATTGTTGGGGCTGACATTAATGAATTATCGCCTATAAAAGGTTTTAATTCATATAACTTTCTTGTTGCTAAGTTGGCTTATAAAATTTTAAGTTATAAATTTTTATATTAAGCTTTAACAGCCTTAAATGTTCCTAATAACAATCTAAAAGGGATCAACATAACAAGAGCAACAAGTATCTTAACTGCTAAATCTCCTAAAGATAAGGTAACCCACGGAATACCTGTTGCATAAAAAGATATTGAAAAAAATAAAAATGTATCGATCGTAGATCCAATTAGAGAAGATGTTAAAGGAGCAATAAACCACTTTCTTTTTCTTAATTGATCAAATATTTGGACATCTAATAATTGAGCGACCAAAAAGGCCGTTCCAGACCCAATTGCAATTCTTACTGAAATTAAATCTGCAAAATTTGTTGAGAATATAAGAGTAAAACTAATTCCTATTGCAAAACCAACATAAACAATTTTTCTTGCAACCAATTTTCCATAAGATCTGTTTGCTAAGTCAGTAATTAAAAAAGCTATTGGATAACTAAATGCTCCATATGTTAATATCTCTTCTAGTCCATAGTATTTAATTGGGAATTGGACTAAATAATTTGATGATAAAACAACCACTCCCATTAAAAATGAGAGAAACAAGAATAATTTATTCATTATGCAGATTTAGCCAAAGGTTTTTTCTTAAATGGGGATTTAATTAGAATACCTTTTTTTAATTTTTTGAGTCTTGGAGATAAGTTTTTATTTTTTACAGTTTTTAGATATTCATCAAAACTACCTTTTTTATCAACTGATCTAACTCCAGCATTACTCACTGTTAATTTTAAACTTCTTTTCATTAGTTCGCTAGTAAACTTTACTTTCTTAAGATTGGGCAAAAATCTTCTCTTGGTCTTGTTGTTAGCGTGACTAACGTTATGACCTTTCATAGGAATTTTTCCAGTAAGTTCACATTTTTTTGACATAATAACAGTGCCTATATAAGGTTAGATGTTGGTGGCGTCAAGTTTAATAGAATTAAGAAAGAGTTTTATTTCCTATAATTTCGCTAAAATTCTTAACGCCATCTCTTGTCAATAATTCTTTTAGGTCTTTTTTAATAATACTAGCTATATTTGGACCTTGAAATACCATACCTGTATACAATTGAATATAATCTGCACCTAGTAAAAACTTTTCGTAAGCTGATTGTCCGGAGTCTACTCCTCCTACCCCAATAATCTTAATTTTACCTTTTAATAAATTATAAAACTTTTGTATTAATAAATTTGATTTTTTCTCAATAGGTTTTCCAGACAATCCCCCTTTTTGATGTCTTTGGATATTTTTTAAAGTATCTCTTGATGCTTCTGAGGTATTTGAAATAATTATTCCACTTATATCATTTTCTAAAAGAATTTCTGAAATTAGATTTATCTGGTTTTCATCTATATCAGGTGAAATTTTTACCACTATTGGAATATTTGTATCTAAATTTTTTTTCTTTTCTGAAACAGATTGAAGTAAATCTTGCAATTTTCTTTCATCATGAAAATTTCTTAAGTTCTCAGTATTTGGTGAAGAGATATTAATTGTAATATAATCTGCAACTTCATGGAATTTTTCAATTCCTATTAAATAATCATTTATTCGATTATCAGAATCTTTATTAGGACCAACGTTAATTCCTAACACTCCCAGTTTATTATTTGATTTAATCCTATTTAATACGATATCTGAACCATGATTGTTAAAACCCAATCTATTTATAAGTGCTTGGTCTTCTACTAATCTAAAAACTCTAGGTTTACTATTCCCATATTGTTTAAAAGGTGTAATTGTTCCAACTTCTACTAATCCAAATCCCAACTTAAATAAAGGGTTGTAGACCTCAGCATTCTTATCAAAACCTGCCGCTATCCCGATAGGATTGTTTAATTCTTTGTTAAAAATTTTTGTCTTGAAAATAAGATCATTTTTATGCTCATCAAAGATATTGGAAACTAGGTTAAGTTTGAGTGACTGTATTGCTAAAAAATGAGCTCTTTCAGGATCTATTTTAAATATTAAAGATCTTAAATTTGAAAACATTATTTTAATTTATTCGTTATAAGCTCTTTAGTTTCGTTTACACCAAAAAAACTTATGAAAAAACCCATTCTTGGGCCATTTTCATCACCAAAGACAACCTCATAAATTAATTTAAACCAGTCTCTTAGTTTATCAGCATAACCATTTTCTTTACCAGCTGAATAAATTAAAGTTTGGATTTCTTCAGGTGACATTCCATCATTACATGTTTCTAAAGTTTTAATTAAAGCTAGAAGAGCTTTTTTTTCACTTTCACTTGGTTTTTTATATTTTTTTTGTGATTTGATTACGTCATTAAAATATTTAATTGCATATCCAACTAATCCATCAAAGATTGGAAAGTTTTCTTCTTGGATATTTGGTTTATATTTTTTAACAAATTTCCAAAGTAAATCCTTGCTATCTGCATTACTTGTTTCAACCAAGTTAAGCAACATGGAAAAAGTCATAATCATTTCTTCAGTTGGGATTTTGCCTTCATGAACATGCCAGACTGGATTCATTATCAGTTGCTGATCTGTTTGTTTTTTAGATTTTTCAATATTGTCTAAATATTCATCTACAGCCTTTGGAACAATTTCCTTATATAGTTTTTTTGCCCTTTTTGGGTTTTGATACATGTATAAAGATAAACTTTCAGGTGATGCATACTTTAACCATTGATCAATAGTAATTCCATTTCCCTTCGATTTAGAAATCTTTTCACCTTTTTCATCTAAAAATAACTCATATGCAAAGCCTGAGGGATTCTTTTTACCAAGTAAGTTGATAATTTTTGAAGATAGTATTGCACTTTCAATTAAATCTTTACCATACATTTCAAAGTCAATATCAAGAGCAAACCACCTCATAGCCCAGTCAACTTTCCATTGAAGTTTACAGTTTCCATCAAGAATACTTTTTTCAAATTTTTTACCTTTATTGTCGAAAATTATTTGAGATTTTTCTTTATTAATTTCTATTAATGGTATTTCAAGTACGTGCCCAGTGTCTGGACATATAGGTAAAAATGGACAGTACGTTTTTTGACGTTCTTTACCTAAGGTTGGGAGTATAATATTCATTATACCATCGTAATTTTCTAAAATTATTTTTAGTGTTGAGTTAAAGTATCCACTTTTGTACAAATCTGTAGAACTTTTAAAGCTATATTTAAAGTTAAAACTATTTAAAAAATCTTTTAACATCTCATTATTATGTTCGCCAAAACTGTTAAATTTCCCAAACGGATCAGGAACCTCAGTTAATGGTTTATGAAGATTTTCATTTAACAAATTTTGGTTAGGAATATTTTCTGGAACTTTTCTTAGGCCATCCATGTCATCTGAAAAAGTTATAATTTCAGTAGGTAAATCAGTTAATTGATTTAAAGCATTTACCATCATAGAGGTTCTTGCAACTTCTCCAAAAGTACCTATGTGAGGTAAACCGCTTGGCCCGTATCCAGTTTGTAATGTTATTTTTCCTTTTTTTTCAATGAACGATTTTCTTTCTCTCATCATTTTTTTGGCTTCTACAAAAGGCCATGCACTGGTTTTGTCTAAAACTTCTTTTTTAATCATGAATTGTTCTTTTAAAATCTCAAATTAGTGATTTTATTAATTCTTATAGAGTTGAAATTTATTTACCATAAAATAATGTTCTTTCAAAATGTCTAATTATAAAACGGTATTTTTTACACTTGGAATTTTACAAATAATCTTAGGGGTGTCTATGTTTGTCCCTATAATTGTACAATTTATTTATGCAGAAATTGACTCATCTTTTTTTGGAGCATCAATTGTAACTATAGTTTTTGGAGCGCTTTTTTTTTTAACAAATATTGATCATGATAGAAAAGTTAATTTACAACAAGCCTTTTTGTTAACGGCTTTATCTTGGTTGAGTGTCGCAGTTTTTGGATCTTTACCTTTCATTTTTTCTTCTATGGAAATGTCAATTACAGATGCTTTTTTTGAGAGCATGTCAGGAATTACCACTACAGGTTCAACTATCATATCTAATTTAGAAAATGCACCTAAAGGTATTCTTTTATGGAGAGCTATTTTGCAATGGTTAGGAGGTATAGGTATCATTGTAATGGCTATAACTCTTATGCCGATAATGAATGTTGGAGGAATGCAATTATTTAAAATCTCCAGCAACGACTCGTCAGAAAAAATACTTCCAAAATCTAAAGAAATTGCTTTAAGGCTGGTATATATTTATTCTGCTTTAACAGCAGTTTGTGCTATTAGTTACTGGATTTTTGGAATGGGAAAATTTGATAGCTTAACCCATTCAATGACTACAATAGCAACAGGTGGATTCTCAAATTATAACCAATCTATAGGTTATTTTAATAGCGTTTATATTGAGATTTCCTCTATGGTGTTTATTATTTTAGGAAGTGTTCCCTTTATAGCTTACATTAAGTTTTTAAATGGAAACAAAAAAATATTTATAAGTGATGGTCAAATAATATCTTTTTTAAAAATAATAATTTTATCTATAATTATTCTGAGTTTTTATTTATTTTTAACAAATAATGAAAATTTTTCATTTAGATCAATATTTTTCAATACTATTTCTATTTTAACCGGCACTGGTTATGTAAATGCTGAATTTGATAGTTGGGGTAGTTTTCCAATAACTATTTTTCTTGCGTTAATGTTTATTGGTGGATGTGCAGGATCAACTACTTGTGGAATTAAAATATTTAGAATTCAAATTCTCTACCTTTTCATTTTAAACCAGCTTAAAAAAATTATTTATCCAAAAGGAGTTTTTTTAATAAAGTATGATCAAAATTCAGTGGATGAAAAATTTATTGCTTCAATTATATCTTTCATATTTTTTTATTTTGTAATTTTCTTTATTTTATCTGCATTATTATCTTTAACTGGTCTTGATTTTATTACTGCTCTTTCTGGGGCCGCAACATCTATCTCAAATGTAGGTCCAGGTTTGGGGCCAATAATTGGTCCAAATGGAGATTTTTCATCATTGCCAGATATATCAAAATGGGTTTTATCTGTTGGAATGATTTTAGGTAGACTTGAGTTGTTCGCAATACTAGTATTATTTCTACCATCCTTTTGGAAAAACTAAATGCTTGAGGTAAAAAAACAAACACTGTCTGAAACTTTTTCTGTTTATTACGACAAAAGAATGCTCAGAATTCTTTTGTTAGGAGCCATCTCAGGTTTTCCTTGGGTATTGATTGCAAGCAGTTTAAGTCTTTGGTTAAAAGAAGAGGGTCTAAGCAGATCTACAATTGGTTGGGCAGGATTAATCTTCGGTGTATACGCCTTTAACTACTTGTGGGCTCCAATTATCGATAGAGTCCAAATATCTTATTTAACAAAAAAATTGGGTCACAGACGGGGATGGATAGTCTTAATGCAAATCGTAATTTTAGTATGCCTAGTAGTTTGGAGCGTAATAAATCCAACAGAAAATTTAGCTCTATTGATAAGTGTAGGATTAATTATAGCTATAGCCTCAGCTACACAAGACATAACTATCGATGCATTAAGAATTGAACAAATAAATGAAAATGAAGGAAAATCTATGGCGGCAGGTGCTGCAATGGCTGTTGTAGGTTGGTGGACAGGTTATAAATTGGGTGGTGTTGTTGCATTGTTTACAGCTGAATTTTTTGAAAACTTAGGCGTATCTGACTATTGGCAAACTACTTTTTTAATTTTGGGAATTTTAATTATTTTAATGAACATAGGTTTAATGTTTGTTCATGAACCTATTCAAACAGATAGACAAGCTAAACAGAAAGAAACAGACCAACTAATTAAAAAAAAACTTGGATCTAGTAATATTATAACAAACTTTATTGCCTATATCACAGGGACTATTGGAGGACCCATTATTAGTTTTTTTAAAAAAAATGGCTTTGCTATCGCAGCAGGAATATTAGCATTCATTTTTTTATTTAAAATTGGTGAAGCTTTTATGGGAAGGATGTCTATTGTTTTTTATAAAGAAATCGGATTTTCAAAAGGACAAATTGCAATTTACTCAAAAGGACTTGGTTGGATTACAACTGTAATATTTACATTAATAGGTGGCTTAATGGCTATGAGAGCTGGAACGATAAAAACAATGTTCTTCGCAGGAGGGCTAATGGCTATAACAAATCTTTTATTTGCAGTTTTGGCTTGGACAGGAAAATCTGAAATTTTATTTGCAATCGCTGTGATTGCTGACGATATTACTGCAGCATTTGCTACAGTGGCTTTTGTTGCCTTTATTTCTTTATTGGTAGATAGAACTTACACAGCAACTCAATATGCATTGCTTGCTTCAATAGGTACTGCTGGAAGAACTACTTTAGCATCATCCTCAGGTGCGTTAGTAGATTGGCTAAATGGAGATTGGGGTACATTCTTCGTTTTAACTACAATTATGGTCATCCCTTCTTTATTTTGTTTATGGCTTATAAAAAATAAAATCAAAATTAGTGAAAAATAATTTTTACTTTAAAGGGAATATTTCAAATATTTACAAAGAACCTTACACGTCATCTGAGGTAACTTCTCAAATAATATACGGTGAAAAATTTAAAATTTTTTCTAAAAATAAAAATTGGATAAAGATTAAATCTACTTATGACAATTATGTTGGATACATTAAAAATAAACAATATATCAAAAATTTTAATCCAAAATATAAAGTAAATACATTAAAGGCAAAAATTTATATAAAACCTAATTCTGTTTCAAACAGCTACCTCCCCCTAGGATCTAAATTGAGTGTAGAAAAAGAAAATAAGTTATATATAAAAATTGACAAGAATAAGTGGATTAAAAAAAAAGATATCAAAGAAATTAATCACAAAGAAAAAAACTTTATAAAATTTTTTACAAAATTTCTTAAGGTAAGTTATAAATGGGGTGGTAAGACTTATAAAGGTATTGATTGCTCAGCTCTATTGCAAATTTTTTTTTATTATAATAATTTATTTTATCCAAGAGATACTAAAGATCAAATAAAGTATTCGGAGAAAAAAATATCAAAAAAATTTAAAACGGGAGATATTATATTTTGGAAAGGTCATGTTGCCATTTGTGTAAACTCTAAACAGTTGATTCACGCTTATGGTCCAAAAAAAAAAGTACTTATCATGCCAATAAAGGAAACAATTAAAAGAATACTTGATACAGCAGGTCTTGAAGTGAGAAAAATTTCTAAAATAAAATTTTAATTTCTACCAAAGTCAGGTTTGTTTATATCTTGTTTTAACTTAATAATTTTAGAACGAACTCTTTTAGTTTGAATTAATTTTTTTAATATTGATTTATTGTTTTTTAAATTTATATCTTTTTTAAAAGCTGTTAGATTTTTGATAAATAAATCAATAGCTTTTGAAATATTATTACTATTGTTAAAAAAAATATCTCTCCACATAATTTCATTTGAAGCTGCTATACGTGAAAAGTCTCTAAGTCCTCCAGCACTAAACTTAATCAAATCATAATTTTGTTTTTTTTCAAAATCTTGTGCTGATTTTACCAAATTATAGGCAATTAAATGGGGTAAATGACTTGTTATGGAAAAAATTCTATCATGTTTTTCAGGTGTCATAACGATAACTTTTGAACCCATTTTTTTCCAAAAATTATTTAAAATGTCTAAATATTTTTTTTTTGTATTTTTTTCTTTTATTAAAATACACCATCGATCTTGAAACATATTTTCTTTACCATGCTCTGGGCCACTAACTTCAGAGCCTGCAATGGGATGACTTTGAGTCCAAGATATATTTTTTTTTAAAAATTTTTTTATAAGCCTCGAGGTCTCTACTTTAGATGATCCGATGTCTGTAATTAATGTTTTGGGAGTAATAAAATTATTTATCTTTAAGATTAGATTTTTATATTCACTCATTGGAGTGCAAACAATAATTAGATCATAATTAATTGCTCCTTTATCTAGATTGTCAATAACAATACCTGGAAGCCTTAATTTCTTAATTTTTGAAACATTTGATTTTGATTTTTCATAAATGAATATTTTTTTAACAATTTTTTTTTTGTGAATGCATCTCAATAAAGAGGATCCTAATAAACCACATCCAATAATTAAAATATTATTCATTTAATTTAATATTCTTTTTACAGTATTCATAAATTTTAAATTTTCTTCCTTAGACCCTATGGTTAATCTTAATTTATTTTTAATACCATAGCCATCCTCTGTTGATCTTAAGATAACACCTTTTTGTTTCAATTTTTCATATAAATATTTTGCTGAAATTTTACAATTATCAAAATTTAAAAATAGAAAATTTGCTGAAATTTTATTTGAAGAAATATTGTAAACTTCAAGAAATTTTTTTAACTTTTTAGCATAAAGTAAATTGTGCTTAACAGATCTACTTATAAATTTTGTATCTCTTAGCGACGCAATAGCTGCGAGTTGTGCTACACCATTTACATTGAATGGTGGTTTAATAACATTTAGAGCATCTATTATTTTTTTTGATCCATATCCCCAACCTACTCTTAAGGAAGCTAATCCAAACATTTTTGAAAATGTTCTTAATATAAAAACATTATCTTTATTTCTAAATAAATCTAAACCTGAAGTATAATCATTATTTTTCATATATTCTGAGTACGCATCATCAACCACAAGTAAAATATTTTTATTCATTTTATTCCTTAGTTCTAATATTTCTTTTTTAGTCAAATAAGTTGCAGTTGGATTATTTGGGTTAGCGATAAATACTATTTTAGTTTTTCTTGTGATTTTTTTTAAAATCTCTCTTATTGACACTTTAAAATTTACCTCTTTTGCAAATAAAACTTTGGCACCTACAATTTTTGCATAAATTCTGTACATCAAAAAACTATATTCTGGAACTATTACCTCATCTTTTGGATTTAAATATAATTGACACAACATTTGAATTACCTCGTCAGAACCTGCACCACAAATAATTTTATTTAAATCACACTTATATTTTTTGGAAATTGCTTTTTTCAGATCTTGTGACTTTCCATCAGGATATTTATCCAAAATCATTTTTTTATTTGATATCAATTTCTTTGCCATTGGGCTGATCCCAAGAGCAGATTCGTTAGCTGAAAGTTTTATTACTTTTTTAAGCTTTTTGACCTTTGACTTGCCAGGTTTATAAGCTTCAATCTTAAATTTTTTAAATTTTGGAGTAACCATTTTTTTAATTTTATGAGCTCTTTATAGATAAAATTACAAATTTTTATAGAGAATAAGACAATTTTTAAAAAAATTGACATAATAAATAAGTTCTAGTACAAAAATTATGCGCTGATTTAACTGAATTGCGAGCGCTTAAAAAAAACCGCTAAAATAGTTTTTTTTCTCACAATTCAAAAATTAGCTTAGTTATGAATGCTGAGAATAATATTAAAACCTTTATAGTAAAAAAACCATTAAAGTTAGATTGTGGAAAAACTATTAGTGAATTCCCAATTGCATATGAAACTTATGGTTCATTAAATAAAAATAAAGATAATGCTATTTTGGTTTTTCATGCATTAACGGGAGATCAATTTGTTAGTGGCCAAAATCCAATAACAAAGAAAGATGGTTGGTGGTCTTATGCAGTTGGTCCTTATAAAGCAATTGATACCAAAAAATATTTTGTTATTTGTGCAAATGTAATGGGTGGATGCATGGGCTCATTTGGGCCAAGCCATGAAGACCCTAATACTGGGACTGCTTTTGGTACAAATTTTCCAGTTATAACTATAAACGATATGGTAAATGCGCAATATAATTTGCTTGACCATTTTGGTATAGACAAACTTTTTTCAATCGCAGGTGGCTCAATGGGTGGTATGCAAGTACTACAGTTTATAAGTAATTTTCCTGATAAAGCTAAAACTGTTATCCCAATTGCTTGTACGTCTAGTCACTCAGCACAAAATATTGCATTTAATGAATTAGGAAGACAGGCTATAGCGGCTGATAGTAATTGGAAAGGTGGGGATTATTCCTCTGAAGATACAATCCCAAATAAAGGTTTGGCTGTTGCAAGAATGGCTGCACATATAACTTATCTTTCAAAAAAAGGTCTCCAAGAAAAATTTGGAAGAAAACTTCAAGAACGAGAGGATTTGAAATTTGGTTTTGATGCAGATTTTCAGATAGAAAGTTATTTAAGATATCAAGGTTCAGTATTTGTCGACAGATTCGATGCGAATAGCTATCTTTATATTACAAGAGCAATGGATTATTTTGACTTAGCAAAACAATACAAGGGTAATTTATCTGACGCTTTTAGAGCTACAAGAGCAAAGTTTTTTATAATATCATTTACATCTGACTGGCTTTATCCAACTCAAGAAAACAAAGAGATTGTAATTGCCTTAAATTCCATTGGCGCAGATGTAGGTTTTGTTGAGATAGAGTCTGACAAAGGTCACGACTCCTTTTTATTAGATGTTCCAGACTTTTTAAGTGCGCTAAAAAACTTTTTAGATAAATCTTACACAGAAAATTAATTATGAAAAATGAATTTCAAGTAATAGCTGAATTAATTGAAAAAGATAAAAAAGTATTAGATGTAGGTTGTGGAGATGGAATTTTAATGCAGTTTTTAAAAAATAATAAAAATACTAATATTAGAGGACTGGAGATTTCAAAAAGTAAAGTACAAGAGTGTATTGCAAAAGGATTGACTGTCATTGAAGGAAATGCAGAAAAAGATCTAAAGCAATTTCCAGACAAATCTTTCGAATATGTTGTTCTTAGTCAAACTCTTCAAGCTTTCTTAAATCCTGAGCTAGTTATAAACGAACTTTTAAGAGTTGGAAAAAAAGCAATTGTAACTATTCCAAACTTTGGTTATTGGAGAGTCAGACTTCATTTGCTCATAAAAGGGACAATGCCAATTACTAAGACATTACCAGATGAGTGGTACAATACTCCTAATATTCATATGTGTTCAATAAAGGATTTTTTTTACTTTGCAAAATCAAGAAACATCAAAATCTTTAAATCATTGGCTATAAACAATCAGAATGTTTCAATAATAAATGATAGCAATTTAACAATTAAAAATTTTTTTGCAGATCTAGGAATATTTTTAATAGAGAAATAAAATGAAAGTAGAAATAATTTCATGTCTCCAAGATAATTATAGTTATTTAATTATTGACGAAACTAACAATTTAGCATGTATTGTTGACCCAAGCGAGGCCAGTCCAGTAATTGATTATCTAAAAAATAAAAATATTAATCTAAAATATATTTTAAATACTCATCATCATTATGATCATATTGGAGGTAATAAGGAATTAAAAAAAAAATATAATAGTATCGTTGTTGGCTTTAAACATGATTCAGAAAGAATTCCAGAAATTGATATCTGTCTTCAAGACAATGAAATATGGAAAAGCGATAATTTTGTAGCTAAAATAATTCATGTTCCTGGACATACTAAGGGTCATATTTGTTTTCATTTTTATAAAGATAAATTACTATTTACTGGAGATACTCTTTTTTCCCTTGGCTGCGGGAGAATTTTTGAAGGTACCTATGAACAAATGTTTAGTTCTTTAAATAAGATTAAAGCTATGCCTCTTGATACTCAAATTTATTGTGGTCACGAATATACTCTTAATAATTCAAAATTTTGTTTAAAACATGATTCTGAAAATTTAAATCTTAAAAAAAAAATACAAAATATTCAAATAAAGTTAAAGAGTAGCTTGCCCACAATTCCGTCTACACTTAAAGAAGAATTGGATTGCAATATTTTTCTAAGAGCAAAAGATGTCAAAACCTTTTCAAAACTGCGAGATTTAAAGGATAATTTCTAGTTAATTCGGCTTGACTAAAACTTAGCTGCAACTATATTGCGGATACTTAAATATATATTCATACTATGTCTTACGCAGTTATAAAAACAGGTGGAAAGCAATACAAAGTTAAGTCTGGAGAAATTCTTAAGGTAGAGAAGCTTCCAGATTCAAAACCTGAAACAAAAATTGAATTTAATGAAATCCTAGCATATGGGGATGATAAATCTATTGAGGTCGGAGCTCCTCATGTAAGTGGAGCAAAAGTCGAAGCTGATTTAATTAAAAACAGTAAAAATAGAACTATACTAATTTTTAAAAAAAGAAGAAGACACAATTCAAGAAGAAAAAATGGACATCGACAAGAGTATTCTATGATAAGAATAAATAAAATTTTTTCAAAAGATGGCAAAGTTTTATCTGAAGCTGAAAAAGTTTCTAAGAAGCCAAAAAAAGAAGAAACTAAAGAAGCGGTAAGTAAATAAAACAAGGTAAATTATGGCAACAAAAAAAGCAGGTGGATCATCAAGAAACGGACGAGATAGTGCCGGACGAAGATTGGGTGTTAAAAAATATGGTGGTGAAACTGTCGTACCTGGTAATATAATTGTAAGACAAAGAGGAACTAAAATTTTTCCTGGTGAGAATGTAGGCATGGGTAAAGATCATTCTATTTTTTCAGTAGTTAAAGGTAAGGTTGTATTCAAAAAATCAAAAGCAGATAGAACTTTCGTTTCAGTAAAACCCAATTAATAGTACAACCAAAGTAGATGTTGTATTATGAAATTTCTAGATCAAGTCAAAATTTATATTAAAGCCGGTAATGGCGGAGATGGATCCCCAAGTTTCAGAAGAGAGAAATATGTTGAATTTGGAGGTCCAGATGGTGGAGACGGCGGTAAAGGTGGATCAATAGTTTTAAAGTCAGAGGAAAATTTAAATACCTTAATTGATTATCGATATCAGCAGCATCATAAAGCAGAAAGAGGTGAAAATGGTGCAGGACAAAATAGGACTGGAAAAAGTGGCGATGATCTAGTTCTAAAAGTTCCCCTCGGTACACAAGTCTTTGAAGAAGATAATAAGACATTACTTTTTGATTTTAGTAAAAGAGGAGATAAATTTATTGCAGCAAATGGTGGTAAAGGTGGTCTTGGAAATACCAGATTTAAAAGTTCAACGAACAGAGCTCCAAGAAAGTTTACTAAAGGAACTGTTGGAGAGGATTTTATTATTTGGCTTCAACTTAAAACAATTGCAGACATCGGTATAATCGGTTTACCAAATGCAGGTAAGTCTAGCTTGCTAGCCGCACTTACAAATGCAAATCCAAAAATAGCAAATTACAGATTTACTACATTAAACCCTAATCTTGGTGTTGCTTCTTATGATGATAAAGAAATTACAATTGCGGATATACCTGGATTAGTGGAAGGAGCACATGAAGGTGTAGGCCTTGGGACTCAATTTTTAAAACACATTGAAAGATGTAAGTCGCTTTTACATTTAATTGACATTACAAATATTGATCTCAATGAGTCTTACGATCAGGTCAAAAATGAATTAAAAAGCTACAGCTCTAAATTATTAGATAAAAAAGAGCTTATAGTGCTGAATAAAATTGATTTAATTGATGAGGATACTGCAAAAGAGGTAGTTGATCATTTTTCCAAAAATAAAAAATGTGAGATATTGACTATGACAACTTTAGAAAAAAGTTCTATATCTAAAATAAAGGCTAAACTTTTATCTTATGTATCTTAAAAATTCTAAAATAATTGTTGTGAAAATTGGTTCTTCACTAATTGTAGATAAAAATAAAAAAATTAGAAAGAAATGGCTATCAAGTTTTGCAAAAGATATCAAAAAATTAAGGGATAGAAATCAAAAAGTTGTAATTGTAAGTTCAGGTGCAATAGCTCTTGGTTGTAAAAAAATGAATTATAATAAAAAAAATATTAAACTAGATCAAAGTCAAGCTATTGCATCTATAGGTCAAATTGAGTTAATGAATTTATTTTCACAAACATTTGCTAGATTTAAACTTAACATTTCTCAAATACTTCTTACTCTCGAAGATACAGAGGAAAGAAGAAGATCTTTAAATGCCAAAAGGACTTTTGAAAATTTGTTTGACTTAGGATTTATCCCAATAGTAAATGAAAATGACACTATAGCTACAACAGAAATTAAGTATGGAGATAACGACAGGTTGGCATCTAGAGTTACACAAATTACTAACGCAGATACCTTAATTCTTCTTTCTGATGTTGATGGACTTTACACAAAAAACCCAAAAATTTTTAAAGACGCAAAATTACTTAAGGTAGTTAAAGATTTAAAAAAGGATTTAAGCAATGTAAATATTAAAGGTATGAATGAATTTGGTAGTGGAGGTATGCAAACTAAGATTGAAGCTGCAAAAATTTGTCAACTAGCAGGTAGTAGTATGGTCATTGCAAATGGGCTACATAATAACCCAATCACAAAAATAATTGAGCAAAATGAGTGCACCTGGTTTAGTCCTAAGGTCTCAAAACTTGACGCAAGAAAAAAATGGATAATAAGCTCGATAGCACCAAAAGGAGAAATTATTATTGATGATGGAGCAAAAAAAGCTCTACGATCAGGCAAAAGTTTACTAGCTGCTGGAATAAAAAAGATTTCAGGAAAATTTAATAAAGGGGATCATATAAAAATTTTAGATAAAAAAAATGTTGAATGTGCGAGAGGATTAAGTTCATTCACTTCTGATGAGATAATTAAAATTATGGGTCATCATTCAAATCAAATTGAAAAATTATTAGGTTATGTTTCTAAATCAGAAGTAATTCATAAAGATGATATGGTGGAAGTTTAAATGAACAAATATATGAATTTAGTTGGAAGAAAAGCAAGAAAAGCTTTTGAACAGAAAATTGATACAAAAATCAAAAATAAAGTATTAAATAAATACGCAGAATTATTAGGTAATGAAAAAAAAATAATACTTAAGCAAAACTTAAAAGATGCAAATTATGCCAGAAAAATAGGTATTAAAAATAATTTAATTAGTAGACTTTTAATAAATGAAACTAAGTTAAAAGATATTCAAAATTCAATTATTAAAATTGCAAAATTAAAAGATCCAGTTGGAAATACTTTAGAAAAATGGAAAAGGCCTAATGGTTTGAATATTAGAAAAGTATCTATACCAATCGGAGTAATTGGAGTTATTTACGAGAGTAGGCCAAATGTTACCTCAGATGTAGCTAGTCTATGCTTTAAATCTGGAAATCCAGTAATTTTGAAAGGTGGCTCAGAGGCTATAAATACTAACAACATTTTAGCAAAGATTTTTCGAAAAGCACTTAAAGTTAATAAAGTTGACGAAAACTTTATTCAATTCATTGATATAAAACAGAGAAAAGTTGTGGATATAATGCTGTCAGGTATGAAAAAATATATTGATGTAATTATTCCACGAGGTGGAAAAAATTTAGTAAAAAGAGTTCAAGATTTATCTAGTGTACCCATTATTGGACACCTTGAAGGACTTTGTCATACCTATGTTGATAAAGATGCAACTTTAACTATGGCAAAAAAAGTTGTTTATAATGCAAAATTAAGAAATACAAGTATTTGCGGCGCAACAGAAACCATTCTGATTCATAAAAAAGTTGCAAAAGACTTTTGTAATCCAATTTTGAATGAGCTACAAAATAAAAATTGCAAAATATATGGAGATAGGTTTTTAAAAAAGTATTACAGAGGGAAAATATTGCCAGCTAAAGAAAAAAATTGGTCTACAGAATATTTAGCACCTGCAGTATCAGTAAAAATTGTAAATAATCTTGAAGAAAGTATTGATCATATAAACAAATATGGAACAATGCATACAGATTGTATAATTACAAATAATAAAAAAACAGCCAAAAACTTTTTAAGAAATATTAAAAGCTCAATCGCTATGCATAATACATCAACTCAATTTGCTGACGGTGGAGAATTTGGATTCGGTGGAGAAGTAGGAATTTCTACAAATATATTACCTCCGAGAGGACCTGTAGGATTAAATCAATTAGTTTCTTATAAATATGAAATTAAGAGTAAAGGAAAAACAAGAAAATAAATTGAATACTAAAAAAATCAAAATTGGGGTTCTGGGAGGTTCTTTTGATCCCGCACATAAAGGACACTTGGCAATATCTAAAGAAGCAAAAAAGAGATTTCAACTTCAGAATATAATCTGGGCTATAACAAAAAAAAATCCCTTTAAAGCTGAAAGTAAAACAACGGTTTTAAAAAGAATTAAAGGATGTAGACGTATTATTGGCTCAAATTCATTTATAAAAGTGAAATTTTATGAAAACTTAATTAAATCAAACAAAACCATTGATCTCATCAACCACTTAAAAAAAAATAAAAATATAGAAATCTATTTTTTAATGGGTGCAGATAATTTAATTAGCTTCCACAAGTGGCATAAGTCGAAATTAATTTCACAAAAATGCAACATTTTAGTATTTGATCGTCATGGATATAAAAAAAATTCATTAAAATCAAAGACATTTAAGCAGCTTAATAAAGATGTACTTAAATTTATTGAATTTAAAAAAGTCAACATTTCATCTTCTCAATTAAGAAAAATTTGATAGTCTAAATCTAATTAATGGATAAAATTTCAGATCTTAAAAAGATTGTAATCAACACTCTCGATCTTAATAAAGCACAAGACATAATAACAATTGATTTAAAAGATAAGAGTTCAATGGCTGATTATATGATTATTGCCAGCGGGACCTCTTCAAGACATATTCAGTCATTATCAGAACAAGTTTTAGAAAAGTTAAAAAAAAATGGAGTTCCAGATTCTAAGATTGAGGGTAAACAAAGTAGTGAATGGAAATTAGTTGATGGTATAGATTTAATTGTTCATATTTTTCATCCTGAAAAAAGAAAATTTTATGAACTTGAAAAAATTTGGTCAGAATTTATTCCGAAAGAAAAAGTTATGATATGAAATTATTTAAAACATATTTAATAATTTTTTTATCTATTTTTTTTTTTAATAGCAGCTTAAATACAGCTGAGACTGATATTTATAAAAAAATTGATCTTTTTGGTGAAGTTCTAGAAAAAATAAATAAAGAATACGTAGATGAGATAAATCAATCTGAAAGTATGGACTCAGCTATCAATGGTCTCCTTCAATCTCTTGATCCTTACTCCGCATATATGTCACCAAAAATTCTTGAACAGATGCAAACAGAGACAAGTGGTGAATTTGGAGGTTTAGGTATTGAAGTAAGTATGGAGGCTGGTGTAGTTAAAGTAATATCACCTATAGATGATACACCCGCTTCAAAGGCAGGACTAAAAGCTGGTGACTACATTGTAAAAATTAATAATATTCAAGTACAAGGTAAATCTTTAGCAGAAGCTGTAGATTTGATGAGGGGACCGGTTGGTTCTGGAATAGAACTAACTGTAAGACGAAGAGGGGAAAAAAAAGCACTAACATTTAATATTGTTAGAGAAATAATAGAAATTCAATCAGTCAAATCTGAAATTTTAGAAAATAATATAGGATATATAAGACTTACATCATTTAATGAAAATAGTAGCGATCAAATTGAAAAACAGATTAAAAAATTAAAAAAAAATGAAAGTGTAAATGCGTTTATTTTAGATCTAAGAAATAATCCTGGAGGACTATTATCTCAAGCTATAACAATCTCAGATTTTTTTTTAGATAATGGGGAGATAGTATCTACAAAAAGTAGAAAAAAATCAGAAAATAGAAAGTGGTTTGCTAAAAAAGGAGATATTACAGATGGAAAAACATTGTTAGTATTGATTAATTACGGTTCAGCCTCTGCCTCTGAAATAGTGGCTGGTGCACTAAAGGACCATAAAAGAGCAATAATTGTTGGAGAAAACAGTTATGGAAAAGGATCTGTACAATCTATCATTCCACTTAAAAATAAAGGTGCTATACGATTAACTGTTGCAAAATATTATTTGCCGTCTGGAAAGTCTATTTCTGAGGTCGGTGTCAGACCTGATATAGAAATCAATGAAGACGGAGATGATTTTAAGATAAAGAGTGAAACAGACAATCAACTAAGTTACGCCATTAAGTTACTCAACGGATAACATGGATAAGAAATATAGTAACTTACCACTAAGAAGTGGTGTGGGAATTGTAGTTTTAAATGAAGAAAACAAAGTATTCGTAGCTAAAAGAATTGATAATCCAAAAGATTTTTGGCAGATGCCTCAGGGAGGAGTTGACTCTGGTGAAGATTTTTTGAAGGCTGCTTATAGAGAGCTAGAAGAAGAAACTAGTATTAAAAGTGTTAAACTTATCAAAGAGTTAGATGGTATGATAACTTATGAACTTCCAGAACGTCTGCTAGGTATTATTTGGAAGGGTAAATATAGAGGGCAGAAACAAAAGTGGTTTTTAATGAGATTTACTGGTGAGGATAAGGAAATTAATATTAACACTCATCATCCAGAGTTTTTAGATTGGAAATGGATAGAGCTTGATCAACTAACTAGAGTAGTGGTAGATTTTAAGTTGCATGTTTACAAAGAAGTACAAAAAAAAGTTGAAAAGTTAATCTAATTGAGCGTTTTTAAAACTTCAATTTTTTGATCAATTAAATACTTAGACTGGTCACTTATTTCTTCCTTGCCAGATTCTTCCTCTGCTTGTTTCAATAAATCTTGTTGCTTGGATTTATCCATATCAGCAATATTAAATATGGAGCTAGTTAGAATTGAAAGATTATTATTTTTAAATTCAACAATACCATCTTCAATATAATAACTTTCATCACCTGATTTTGATAAAATTTTAATAATTCCAGGCTTTAAAAAAGAAATAATTGAAATATGATCTTTTAATATTCCCATTTCTCCTTCATAAGCAGGTACAACAACTTCAGAAACGTCATCTTTTACTAAAAAAGATTTTTCTGGATTTACAATTTCAATTTTAAATTCTTCGCTCATTAAGCAGCAGTTTCTTTTTCCATTTTCTTAGCTTTTTCAATTGCTTCCTCGATAGTACCAACCATGTAAAATGCTGCTTCTGGTAAATGATCATATTCACCTTTACAAATAGCATCAAAACCTTTGATAGTTGATTCTAAATCAACTAATTTTCCAGGTGAACCAGTAAAAACTTCAGCTACAAAAAATGGTTGAGATAAAAATCTTTGAATTTTTCTGGCTCTAGCAACTACTAATTTATCCTCTTCAGATAATTCATCCATACCAAGGATTGCAATGATATCTTGAAGTGACTTATAAGATTGTAATATTTTTTGGACATCTCTTGCTACCTTGTAGTGTTCGTCTCCCACAACTCTTGGGTCCAAAATTCTGGATGTAGAATCTAATGGATCAACAGCTGGATAAATACCAATTTCAGCAATCTGTCTTGAAAGTACAGTTGTTGCATCCAAGTGTGCAAATGAAGTTGCTGGAGCTGGATCAGTTAAGTCATCAGCTGGTACATAAATTGCTTGAACTGATGTAATTGAACCCTTGTTTGTAGTTGTAATTCTTTCTTGTAGATTTCCCATGTCTGTAGCTAGTGTTGGTTGATAGCCAACTGCAGACGGAATTCTTCCTAATAGTGCTGAAACCTCTGAGCCAGCTTGAGTAAACCTAAAAATGTTATCAACAAAGAAAAGAACATCTTGACCTTCTTGGTCTCTGAAATACTCAGCAACTGTTAAACCTGTAAGTGCAACTCTAGCTCTTGCTCCTGGAGGCTCGTTCATCTGTCCATAAACTAGTGCAGCCTTAGATCCAGGACCATCTTTTTTTATTACTCCAGAGTCCATCATCTCATGATAAAGGTCATTTCCTTCTCTAGTTCGTTCACCTACACCTGCAAAAACTGAAAATCCTCCGTGTGCTTTTGCAACGTTATTAATTAATTCCATAATTAAGACTGTTTTACCTACTCCAGCTCCACCAAATAATCCGATTTTTCCACCTTTTGCATAAGGTGCTAATAGGTCAATAACTTTAATACCAGTTACAAGAATTTCTGTTTCAGTCGACTGATCGTTAAATTCAGGGGCTGCTCTATGAATAGGCCAACTTTCTTTTGTTTTAACCTCACCTCTTTCATCTATAGGTTCACCAATTACATTAATAATTCTTCCAAGAGTTTCAGGTCCTACAGGTACTTGAATAGGAGCATTAGTGTTTATTACTTCATCACCTCTTTTTAGTCCTTCAGTAGCATCCATTGCAATTGTTCTAACTGTTGTTTCACCTAAATGTTGAGCAACTTCTAAAACTAGTCTGTTATCACCATTTTTACATTCCAATGCTGTTAGAATTTCTGGAAGTTCTCCCTCAAATTTTACGTCAACTACTGCTCCAATAACTTGTGT
Source organism: uncultured Pelagibacteraceae bacterium (assembly GCA_902613855.1). Lineage (GTDB taxonomy): Bacteria > Pseudomonadota > Alphaproteobacteria > Pelagibacterales > Pelagibacteraceae > Pelagibacter. The sequence goes on along the minus strand of CACMIX010000003.1, from coordinate 124,083 downwards.
GATTATTCCTTTGCTCATAATTATAAACTTTCTGCTCCTGATATGATTTCTATTAGTTCTTTTGTAATTGCTGCCTGACGACTTCTATTATACTGGATAGTAAGTTTGTCAACCATTTCACCTGCGTTTCTGGTTGCATTGTCCATTGCACTCATCCTTGATCCTTGTTCGCTAGCTGAATTCTCTAACATTGCTTTAAATATTTGTGTTGAAATATTTTTTGGCAATAAATTACTTAAAATTTCATCTTCATCTGGTTCAAATTCATAACTTTCCTCTGAAGTATTATCTTCACTATCTTCACTATTTAGAGGGATTATCTGTTGGGCTTGAGGAATTTGAGTAATTACGTTTTTAAATTGATTATAAAAAATAGTGCATATATCAAATTCACTACTCTCAAATTTATCTATTACTATTTTGCCAACTTTGTCAGCATCAAAATAATTAGCATTTTTTGACTCCTTGAAAGAAATATTCTCAATAATTTTATCACCATACATTCTCTTTAACTGATCATTTCCTTTTGAGCCTACAGTTATGATTTTAAGTTCTTTTCCCTCGCTTAAAATTTTCGAGAAGTAACTTTTAGCTTTTTTAATTATATTAGAATTGAAACCTCCACATAATCCTCTATCTGATGTCATTACAACACATAAGTGAACCTTGTCATTTCCTGTCCCTGATAAAAGTTTTGGAGCATTCTCTTTATCTGATATTCCACTAGACAAATTTAAAATAACATTATTCATTTTTTCTGAATAAGGCCTTCCTTTTTCTGCACTTTCTTGAGCTTTTCTAAGTTTAGCTGCAGCAACCATCTTCATAGCCTTTGTAATTTTCTGTGTAGACTTAACACTCGCTATTCTTTTTTTTAAATCGTCTAGACTTGCCATTTATTATTATGATTTAAAGTTTTGTTTAAGTTGAGTAATTACTTCTATTAATAGTTTTTCTTTGTCTTCTTCAAGTTTTCCAGAACTTTGGATAGAGTCAATTATTTCAGGCTTATCAGATTTGCATTTTTCAATTATTTTTGTTTCGAACTCTGCAATATCTTTTAAATCTATGTCATCCAAATAACCTTTAACTCCACAAAAAACAGATACTACTTGCTCTGCGACTGTCAGTGGTGAATATTGTTTTTGCTTTAAAAGTTCTGTCAATTTAGAACCTCTATTAAGTAGCTGTTGTGTAGAAGCATCTAAATCTGATCCAAATTGAGCAAAAGCAGCCATTTCTCTATACTGAGCTAACTCAAGTTTCATGGAGCCTGATACTTTTTTCATGGCTTTTGTTTGAGCTGAGGATCCAACCCTCGATACAGACAATCCAACGTTAATTGCTGGTCTAATACCTTGGTTAAAAAGCTCTGTTTCTAAAAATATTTGGCCATCTGTAATTGAAATCACATTTGTTGGAATAAATGCAGAAACATCACCTCCTTGTGTTTCAATTATTGGAAGTGCAGTTAATGATCCTCCACCATGTTCATCACTAAGTTTTGCAGCTCTTTCTAATAATCTACTGTGCAGATAAAATACATCTCCTGGGTAAGCTTCCCTTCCTGGAGGTCTTCTTAAAAGAAGAGACATTTGTCTATATGCAACAGCTTGTTTCGATAGATCATCGTAAATAATTAAGGCGTGCATTCCATTATCCCTAAAATACTCACCCATTGCACAACCTGTATAAGGAGCTAAAAATTGTAGTGGTGCTGAGTCTGATGCTGTAGCAGCAACAATAGTTGTGTATTCCATTGCTCCAGCTTCTTCTAAAGTTTTTTGAATTTGTCTCACCGTTGATCTTTTTTGACCTACTGCAACATAGATACAGTATAATTTTTGTTTCTCATCACCTGACTCATTAATTTTTTTCTGATTTATAATTGCATCGACAGCAACAGCAGTTTTACCTGTCTGTCTATCTCCAATAATTAATTCTCTTTGACCTCTTCCAATTGGCACTAAACTATCAATTGATTTTAAGCCAGTTTGCATTGGTTCACTAACTGATTGTCTCGGGATAATACCAGGGGCTTTAACTTCTACCCTTGTTTTTTTAACACTTTTATCAAGCGCTCCTTTTCCATCAATTGGATTTCCAAGACCATCAACCACTCTACCTAGAAGTTCTTTTCCTACTGGTGTATCAACAATATTTCCTGTTCTTTTAACAACATCACCTTCTTTAATATTTCTGTCGTCACCAAAAATTACAACACCAACATTTTCACTTTCCAAGTTAAGAGCCATACCTTTTGAACCATCAGCAAACTCAACCATCTCACCAGCCTGAACATTATCTAAGCCATAAATTCTAGCAATACCATCTCCAACGGATAATACCTGACCGACTTCAGTAACCTCTGTCTTTTCACCAAAATTTTTAATTTGTTCTTTTAATATTTTTGTAACTTCTGAAGGATTGATTTCCATTTATGCCTCTATCATTCTGTTTTCAATTTGTTGTAATTTATTTTTAATTGAGGTGTCAACCATAGTACTTCCTACTTGAAGTACTAAACCTCCTATTAAACTTTTATCATATTTGTAGTTTAATTTTATTTTTGAGCTAAAATTTTTGGTGAGCTCCTCTGTAATTTTAGTTATTTCATCACTAGATAATTCTTTTGCTGATTTTAATTCTGCCTTAAGTTCACCTCTTTTTTTTGAACATATCTCAACAAAACTTTTAAGAATTCTCTCTAAAAAAAAGAACCTTCTTTTTTGAATTAAAAAATTTAAAAAATTTTTAAATAAAATTTCAAATTTATAATTTTCTGAAATTGAATTTGTAATTTTTAATAAATCATCCTGTTTTGTTGTTGGATCTTTAATTAAATTTTTAAAGTCATCACTTGTGTTTATCAATTCTAAGACAGATGAACACTGTTCCTCAATTTGAGTCAAAAGATTGCTTTCGTTAGATAGCTCATAAAGTGCAAGCGAATATCTTTCGGCTGAAGTTATTGAAAATCCCGTGTCTTTGCTCAACTTTGTTCCTATATAATGTTGAAGATTAAATTAAAATCAGGCTTTAATTAGCATATGACCTTTATGTCTTCAAGTAACCGATTTGTTAAAAAGGCGTTTTTTTACTCATTAATTGAAGTTTATAGGGTCAACATCAACTGAAAGTTTTATTCCAGACCCAAACTTATAATTTGGTATAATTTTTGCGATTGAGTTTTGTACTTTCATTGATTTAATTCCTCTTATTAACAATCTAACTCTAAATTTTCTCTTCAATCTAAAAATGGGTGCATTTACTGGGCCCAATACTTTTCCTTCAATTTTAGTTTCTATAAAATTTTTAAATCCTAAAGCCTCTGTTTCTAATTTATGCTCATTTTCACCTGTAAGAATTAGTGAGATAAATCTTTGAAAAGGTGGAAGTTTATTTTTTTTTCTAATCTCTAACTCTCTTTCTAAAAAAATATCAGGATTTTTATTAGTAATATCATCAATCACTTTTGTATCATGATTGTAAGTTTGAAAATAAACCGTAGCTGGTTTTCCAGTTCTTCCGGCTCTTCCTGAAAGTTGGTGATAAAGTTGTAAATTCTTTTCAGCTCCTCTCAAATCGTGTCCTTGAGATGAAAGATCGATGTCGACAACTACAATACAATTTAAACTTGGAAAATGAAATCCTTTTGAAATTAATTGAGTTCCAACTAAAATATTAGTTTCATTTTTAATAATTTTATCCAACTTATCCATTGAGTCTTTTTTATTCATTGTATCACTTGAAAAGATTTCAATTTTCTTATCTGGAAATTTTCTTTTTACTTCATCTGATATTCTTTCAACACCAGGACCACTAAAAATAAATTCACAATTTCCCTCTTTTGAACATTCTCTTTTTAAATGAGATTTATATCCACAGTAATGACAAAGCAAATTACCTTTATTTTTATGATAAACTAAATTGATACTACAGTTTGGACATGAAAAACTTGTGTAACATTTATTGCATAATACATGTGGTGAAAACCCACGTCTGTTTAAAAAAAATAAAACTTGATCCTTTTTTTCTAAATGAGAATTTACCTTTTTAATAATTTCATTTGATAACCACGATTGTTTTTCCAACTTAGAATTATTTAAATTTATAATTTCATAATTAGGGAGAGAAGCATTTTGATATCTCTGGTTTAATCTAGATAAACCATATTTTCCTTTTTTTATATTTTCATATGTTTCAACAGATGGAACTGAAGTTATAAGATTTATTGGAATATTTTCAAATGATGCTCTGGCTATTGCCATGTCTCTCGCGTTGTAAGTTGTCCCCTCATCTTGCTTAAATGATTGATCGTGTTCTTCATCAACAATAATTATTCCAAGTTTTTTAAATGGTAAAAATAAAGACGATCTTGCTCCAATTATAACTTGAATTTTGCCATTAGAAATTCCATTCCATATTATTTCTTTTTTCTTTTTAGATATTCCTGAATGCCAGACAGCTGGATTAAAACCAAAATATTCAACAAATTTTTGCTCAAATTGGCCCGTTAGTCCTATCTCTGGTAATAATATTAAGCCTTGAAAGCCCTTCTTTATTATTGATTTTAATGCCTCAAAATAAACAAAAGTTTTTCCAGATCCAGTTGTTCCTTGTAATACGTGTACTCTAAATTTATTGTTTAAAATGACCATTTCCTTTAGAGATTTCTTTTGGTCCTCAGAGAGTTTTATTGAATTATTTTTTATATTGCTTTCAAAAACTTGAAAATTATTTTTTATATTGTCTTCAATTGCATTGTTGCTCAATAGCATCAATTTTAAAGCCATGCCCTTTGGAATAATATTGTATTCTGAAAACCAATTTAAAAAGTTTATAGTTGTTTTTTTTAGTGGTTTAACTTTTAATTTCTTGAAAACTTTTTTTAATTTAAATTTTTTTTGTTCATTTTCTTCTAATTTATCCCATACTACTCCAGTAAGTTTATTTTTACCAAAGGGTACTGATACATATTCACCAATTTTTAAATCTAAATTACTTTCATATGTGAATGGATAATTAAATATATTTGGTAAAAGAATCGGATATTTCATATTTTATAATATGAAAAAAAATTAAGAGTGTATTGCTCTTTTATCAACTGATAAAGCTGCCTCTTTTACTGCCTCTGAAAAAGTTGGGTGAGCATGACATGTACGTGCTATATCCTCTGAACTAGCTCCAAATTCCATAGCAACGCCAATTTCAGCAATCAACTCACCAGCATGAGGGCCTATTATATGAGCACCCAACACTTTATCTGTTTTTTCATCAGCTAAAATCTTCACAAATCCTTCTGCATCATCAATAGCTTTAGCCCTTGAATTAGCCATAAATGAAAATTTTCCAACTTTATATTTCATTTTAGAATCTTTTAATTGTTCCTCAGTTTTACCAATCGCTGCAACTTCTGGTGTGGTATATACAACACCTGGAATAGTATCATAATTGACATGCCCTGATTGTCCTGCAATGTTTTCAGCAACAGCAATACCTTCATCTTCAGCTTTATGAGCAAGCATGGGTCCTGATATTACATCACCAATTGCATATATATTCTCTAAATTTGTTTTAAATGATTTATCAGTTTTGATTCTTTTTTTGTCGTCCAGTTTAACTCCAACAGTTTCTAAATTTAAGCCCTCAGTATTTGCCTTCCTGCCAACAGAAATTAAAACTACATCACAATCTAAATTATTTTTATTTCCCTCTTTATCTACAGTGGATACTGTTACTCCAGATTTATTTTTTTTAATTGCTTCAACTTTATTTTGCATATTAAACTTAATGCCTTGTTTTTTTAGAATTTTCATAAATTCTGAGGATATTTCTTTGTCCATACCTGGAGTGATGTGATCTAAAAACTCTACTACCTGCACTTCAGAACCCAGTCTTGACCAAACCGATCCCATTTCTAATCCAATATAACCACCCCCTACAACAACCATTTTATTTGGAACTTTTTCAAGCTTTAACGCACCAGTAGATGAAACTATTTTTTGCTCATCGATTTCAATTCCTGGTAAAGAAGTAGCTACAGATCCTGTTGCTATTATAGTTTTTTCAGATTGTATAATAGTCTCTTTATTTTCATTATCTTTTATTGAAATTTCGTTTTGGGATTTGAAACTACCATAACCTTTGAAATAAGTTACTTTGTTTTTCTTAAATAAAAATTCAACCCCTTTTGTAAGAACGGTTACAGCTTTATCTTTACTTTTCATCATTTTATCTAGGTTTAGCTTAACATCTCCTACTTCTATTCCTTTATTAGCCAAACCTTTAACTTTATGAAATTCCTCAGACAAATTTAATAAACTCTTAGATGGTATACAGCCAACATTTAAACAAGTGCCTCCTAAAGAACCTCTAGACTCTATGCAAGCTGTTTTTAATCCTAGTTGAGAAAGTCTAATCGCACAAACATATCCCCCAGGTCCACCACCAATAACTACTGCTTGAAATTTTTCTGACATCTAAATATCCAAAAATAGCCTTCTTGGGTCTTCTAAATTTTCCTTTATCATTTTAAGAAATGAAACTGACTCTTTACCATCAATAATTCTATGATCATAAGACAATGCTAAGTACATTATTGGTCTTATTTTAATTTCTCCATCAACAACGGCAGGTCTTTCAACAATATTATGCATTCCTAGTACCCCAGATTGTGGAAGATTTAATATAGGTGTTGAAAGCATAGACCCATAAACTCCACCATTACTTATTGTAAATGTTCCTCCTTGAAGATCCTCAATTGCCAATTTTCCATCCCTCGCCTTTTCAGAAATTTCTTTAATATTTTTTTCGATGTCTGCAAAAGATAACTCATCTGCATTTCTTAAAACTGGTACTACTAAACCTTTATCAGTTCCAACTGCAAAACTAATATTATAATAATTTTTGTAAATTATTTCATCCCCATCAATTTCTGCATTTACTGCTGGAAAATTCTTTAAAGCAACAACACATGCTTTTACAAAAAATGACATAAAGCCAAGTTTAATATTATATCTAGATTGAAAATCTTCCTGATTTTCTTTTCTCATTTGCATAATATTTGTCATGTCGACTTCGTTGAATGTTGTTAGTAAGGCTGCATTTTCTTGAGCTTGCTTTAATCTTTTAGCAATAGTTTGTCTAAGTCTGGTCATCTTTATTCTTTCTTCTTGACCATATTGAATTTTTCTCTCTGAAGGTTTTGGATTTGCTCCCATCATACTTATCAAGTCACCTTTAAGAACTCTCCCATCTTTTCCAGAGCCTTGAACAGTAGCTAGGTCTATTTTGTTTTCAACAACAATTTTACGAACAGCTGGTGACAATGTTTGGTTCTGAGTATTCTTAATCGTTGGTGCTTGATCAACAACTTCATCAGATAATACTAAAGGTTTTTCACTTTGCTCCTCTACTTTTAAAGTCTCCTCAAAAACTTTAGGCTCTTTTTTAATTGGGTCTAATTTAATAACGTTATTTTCATTAGGTTCGATCTCTTGTTTTTTAACTTCCTCATTCTTTGTGGTGCTGGGTTTGACGCCACTGCCATTTTCAGAAACAGAACCTAGTAAAGCTCCAACTTCCACTACTGACCCGTCTTTAGAATTTATTTCAGTTAATACTCCTGTTATTGGAGAGGGGACTTCTAAATTTACTTTATCTGTTTCAAGTTCAACTATTGGTTCATCTGCATCAACAGAGTCTCCTGCATTTTTTAACCATTTAGCCACTGTTGCTTCGGTTATACTCTCACCAAGTGCAGGAACTACAATTTTTTCACTCATTACAATTTATTCAAAAACCTTATTTATTATTTCTTGTTGTTGAGAATTGTGCCTTTTGGCATATCCGGTTGCTGGACTTGCATCTGGGCTTCTTCCTATATAAGAAATTTTGTTATTATTAGCCTTTAAACTATCTAATGTCCATTGGATATAATCTCTAACTGAAAACCAGGCACCCATATTTTTAGGCTCCTCTTGGCACCAGAAAAACTTTGCATTTTTTGCGTATGGTTTTAACTCATTTACAAGAGCTTTTGCAGGAAAAGGATATAATTGTTCAATTCTAAAAATTATAACATCATCTTTTTTTAGTTTTTCTCTAGCATCCAAAAGATCAAAATATATTTTTCCAGAACATAAAATTACTTTTTTTATCTTTGAACTATCTTTCAGCTCAATAAAACCATCTACATTTGGATCAATTGCATGATCCCATAATATTCTATGAAAAGTATTTTCTTTATTAAAATCTTTTAAATTTGAAACGCAGAACTTATTTCTTAATAAAGATTTTGGTGTCATAATTATTAATGGCTTTCTAAAATCTCTATGCATTTGTCTTCGTAAAGCATGAAAATAATTAGCGGGGGTAGTACAGTTTAATACTTGCATATTGTCATTTGAGCATAGTTGTAAAAATCTTTCTAATCTTGCAGAAGAATGTTCTGGCCCTTGTCCTTCATAGGCATGAGGTAATAACATTACTAACCCAGAGGCTCTATTCCACTTTCTTTCTCCTGATGCTATAAATTGATCAATTACAACTTGTGCACCGTTAGCAAAATCTCCAAATTGAGCTTCCCACAAAGTTAATGTATTGGGTTCAACTAAACTATATCCATATTCAAATCCCAAAACAGCAAGTTCAGATAAAAAACTATCAACGACTTCAAATTTTTTTTGTTTGCTTGAAATATTGTTTAATGGAATATACCTAGAATTATCAATCTGATCTCTTAAAACTGAATGTCTTTGACTAAATGTTCCTCTACCAGAATCTTGACCAACGAGCCTAACTGGGTAACCCTCTTCAAGTAAAGAGCCAAAAGCTAGCGCTTCTGCTGTAGACCAATCAATATCAAAACCTTTATCTACTGAATTTTTTCTAATGTTTAAAATTTTAGAAATAGTTTTATGAATATTAATTTCAGCAGGTATGGTGTTAATTCTATCTGATATTTCTTTAAGTTTGTATTCATCAAAACCAGTCACACCTCTTTTATCTTTGCCTTTGGATGGTTTGTATCTAGACCATGAGCCCTCAAACCATTCTATTTTAGGTTTATAATCTTTTGCGCTTTTATATTGTTCGTCCAATAAATCTTTAAATCCTTTAACATTTTGATCTAAAAGATTTTGGGTAATTGAATTTTCATTAACCAACTTGTTTCCATATATCTTATAAACACTTGGATGTGCTCTAATTTTTTTATACATCAATGGCTGAGTAAATGAAGGTTCGTCCCCTTCGTTATGTCCAAATCTTCTATAACAAATTAAGTCGACTACAACATCTCTATTAAACTTCAGTCTAAATTCGGTAGCAATTCTAGTCGCATAAACAACTGCTTCTGGGTCGTCTCCATTCACATGAAGAATTGGAGCTTCAACCATTTTTGCAACATCTGATGGGTATGGTGATGACCTGGCAAATCTTGGACTAGTAGTGAAACCAATTTGATTGTTTACTATAATATGAATGGTGCCGCCTGTATTATGGCCAGGAAGTCCTGACATAGCAAAACATTCTGCTACCACACCTTGGCCAGCAAAAGCAGCATCTCCATGAATAAGAATAGGTATAACCTTATTTCTTTCTTTATCTTTATGAAAAAATTGTTTTGCTCTTGTTTGTCCTAAAACTACTGGATTGACAGCTTCTAGGTGAGAGGGATTATCTGTTAAACTTACGTGAACAGAGTTTCCATCAAACTGCCTATCTGAAGATGCACCAAGATGGTATTTTACATCTCCTGCACTTTCCTCAGAGTCTGAGCTTACTTCCCCTGCAAATTCATTAAATATTCTTTTATATGATTTTTGTAACACATTTGCCAAAACATTAAGTCTACCTCTATGAGACATTCCAATTTTAACTTCTTTAATCTGGTTTTGCCCACCAATTTTAATTATTTGCTCAAGAGCTGGTATTAAACTTTCACCTCCATCAAGACCAAATCTTTTTGTACCAACATATTTAGTAGCTAAAAATTTTTCAAAACCTTCTGCTTGTACAAGTTTATTTAGTATTGCCTCTTTACCGTTCTTCGTAAAGTTTAAAGCATTTTGATCTTGCTCTATTCTGTCTCTAAACCATTTTCTCTCAACTGGATTTGAAACATGCATAAACTCATAACCAATATTTCCACAATATGTTTTTTTTAAAAATTTTAATATTTCTTTGATATTTGCATATTTTTTATTAATTACTCCATTTAAGAAAATTTTCTTTTCATAATTCTGTTTTTTAAAACCATAAAATTCAGGATGTAATTCATCAAGATACTCAGATTCTCTCATTTCTAGTGGATCTAAATTTGCTAACAAATGTCCTCTCAATCTATAAGCACGTATTAAGGCAACAGCACTTATGGAATCTTTGTTAGAGTCTGCAAGTAATTGAAAATTAAATTTTTCTGATGAATCTTTTTTTTCATTATTTACTTTATTGTTGTCCTCTATCTCTATTTTTTTTTGTAATTCATCAATATCTATTTTTACTTTTGAAGGCCCCCAAGATGGCCCATTTATTTCTGAGGCAATAACTTTTATCTCTTCGCCTATACCCTCAAAATAGTTTGCCCAGCTCTCAGGTAATTCAGGATCTTTATTGATAAACTTAAGATACATTTGTTCAATAAATGCACTATTAGACTTATTTAAGAATGAAGTTTTTTCAAATTCAAGATTTTTTGATGAAGACATCTTTTTTGCTTAATATATCCTTCTAATAGTATTTTTCAATTAGACAGTTTATTAAACAATGTTTTTCCAATAATTGATGGTGATTCTGCAACTGTAATCCCACATTCTTCCATCTTTTTTATTTTGTCTTTTGCCCCACCTTTACCTCCAGAAATAATAGCCCCTGCATGACCCATTCTTCGACCTGGCGGAGCTGTAATTCCTGCTATAAATCCAACTATAGGTTTTTTAATTTTATGATTTTTGACAAATTCTGAAGCCTCTTCCTCTGCTGTTCCCCCTATTTCACCAATCATTAAAATCGACTCTGTCTCATCATCATTTAAAAATAAATCTAAACAATCTATAAAATTTGTACCGTTGATTGGATCTCCTCCAATGCCAATACAAGTTGATTGACCCAGTCCATTTTCAGTAGTTTGTGCTACTGCCTCGTAAGTTAATGTTCCTGATCTAGAAACGATACCAACTGATCCTCTCTTATGAATATTTCCAGGCATTATTCCAATTTTACATTCATCAGGTGTAATTATTCCTGGGCAGTTTGGCCCGATAAGACGACTATTTGAGCTAGCCAAACTTTGTCTTACTTTAAGCATATCCTGAACTGGGATGCCTTCTGTTATACAAACTATTAGATCTATTGATGCATCAATTGCTTCAATGATTGCAGCAGCTGCAAATTTTGCTGGAACATAGATCATAGTAGCGTCTGCACCTACCTCATTTTTTGCCTCTAACACTGTGTTAAAAACTGGTCTTTCTAAATGTTTTTGGCCTCCTTTTTTAGGGGTTACTCCACCTACAAGATTTGTCCCATATTTTATTGCTTGTTCAGAGTGGAATGTGCCATGAGATCCTGTGAAGCCCTGACAAATAACTTTTGTATTTTTATTTACTAATACTGACATTTATTTTATCGCCTCAACAATTTTTTTAGCAGCATCATCTAAATTTTCTGCTGATATTAACTTCAAACCAGAATTATCGAGGATTTCTTTGCCTTGCTTAAAATTTGTACCTGCAAGTCTAACCACTAAAGGAACACTAATGTTTATCTCCTTAGCAGCGTCTACTACCCCTTGTGCAAGCACATCACACCTCATAATTCCCCCAAAAATATTAATTAAGATACCTTTAACATTCTTATCAGAAAGAATAATTTTTAAAGCTGCAGAAACTTTTTCTTTTGATGCTCCTCCTCCCACATCTAAAAAATTGGCAGGCTCCTTTCCATATAATTTTATTATATCCATTGTTGCCATTGCTAATCCTGCTCCATTGACCATACAGCCTATGCTTCCATCTAATTTTATATAAGCAAGGTCATGTTTGCTTGCCTCAATTTCTGTTGAGTCTTCCTCATTAAGGTCTCTAAGCTCAACAATTTCAGGATGTCTGAACAAGGCATTTGAGTCAAAATTTACTTTTGCATCTAAACAAACTATTTTTTCTTCTTTGGTCAAAATTAAAGGATTGACCTCAACCATATTAGCATCAGTACTTATAAACATTTTATAAATTGATTTAATTAAATTTATAGCTTGGTTTTTTGCATTATTATTTAAATTAAAAATTTTTATAATTTTTTCACAATTAGCATTTGAAATTTCATCATTAATATCAACTTTTGTAGTTAGAATTTTTTCTGGTGATTTGCTCGCTACTTCTTCAATATCCATGCCACCTTGATCACTTGATATGAAAGCAATTTTTGAACTAGCTCTATCCACAAGACACGATAAATAAAATTCTTTTTCTATGTTTGAGGACTCTTCAACATATAACCTTTTAACTTCTCTTCCCTCTGGGCCTGTTTGATGAGTAATAAGTGTTTTACCTAGCAACTCTTTAGCTGCTAATTCTAGCTCATCAATTGTATTTAAAATTTTCACACCTCCAGCTTTTCCTCTTCCACCAGCATGTATTTGTGCTTTGAGAACGTATTTTTCTGTTTTCAGTGATTTTACTTTCTCAAGCAGTTCCTCAACATTTAAACCAAATACTCCTTCTGGGACTACTGCACCATATTTTTTTAAGATTTGTTTGGCTTGATGCTCGTGTATATTCATTTTTATTTGGAAAGATCAGGATCTATTTTTGATGCAGCTTCCCAAAGAGCTTTTACTGCATCTATTGAATGCATAAACTCTTTTTTCTCATTATCATCTAAACTGACTTCCTCAATTTTTTCAACACCACTTTTTCCAATGATAACAGGCACTCCAGCATAAACATTATTTACACTGTACTCTCCATTTAATTGGACTGCACATGGTAATAATTTTTTTTGATCATTTAAATATGCTTCAGCCATTTGAACACCTGATGCTGCAGGAGCATAGAACGCTGAACCTTTCTCTAAAAACTTAACTATCTCAGCTCCCCCATCTCTTGTTCGTTGATTTATTTCTTCAAGTCTTTCTTGAGATATTTTTCCATCTTTAACTAAATCAAGTAAAGGTCGGCCAGAAACTTTTGTAAATCTTGGCATAGGGACCATTGTATCACCATGTCCACCCATCACCATCGCCTCAATCTCTTTAACTGGTATGTTTAATTCTAGAGATAAAAATAATTTAAATCTAGAACTATCCAATATACCTGCCATGCCCACAACTTTATTGGCTGGTAAACTAGAAAATTTTTGAAATGCCATAACCATCACGTCTAATGGATTAGTAATACATATAACAAAAGCATTTGGGGCGTTTTGTTTAACTCCTTCAGCAACTTGTTTAATAATTTTTAAATTTATTCCTAGTAAATCATCTCTACTCATTCCTGGTTTTCTAGGTACACCTGCAGTAATAATTATTACATCTGAGTCCTTAATATCTTTGTAATTATCAGTGCCTGAAAATTTAACATTAAAACCATCTACAGATGAAGATTGGGCTATATCTAAAGCTTTTCCTTTTGCAATACCGCTCGCTACATCAAATAACACTACTTCGTTTACTAATTCTTTTGTACCAATTAAGTGAGCAAGAGTTCCACCAATTTGGCCTGCGCCAATCAAAGATATTTTTGTCATTATTTTCCTTTTATTTCATTGTTGGCATTACAAATTCCGCATTTGAACGGATACCAGAAGGCCACCTAGATGTTACTGTTTTAAGTTTTGTATAAAATTTTATTCCTTCCATACCGTGCATTGCACTATCTCCAAATAAAGATCTTTTCCAGCCTCCAAAACTATGAAAAGCCATCGGCACTGGTATGGGTACATTAATACCAACCATACCTACCTGAATTTTGCTAGCGAATGTTCTTCCAGCATCTCCATCTCTAGTATAAATACTTACTCCATTTCCATATTCATGATCGTTTATTAATTTTGCAGCCTCTTCAAAAGTTTTAACTCTTACAACTGATAATACTGGGCCGAATATTTCCTCTTTATATATTCTCATATCTTTATTGACATGATCAAATAAACAACCACCAATATAAAATCCATTCTCATAACCTTGAAGTTTAAGATCTCTTCCATCAACAACTAGTTTAGCACCCTCTTTAACACCTAAATCTACATATCCTCTAACTCTTTCTAGGTGTTCTTTTGTTACTAAAGGACCCATTTCAGATGCTTTATCCATTCCAGGGCCAACTTTTAAAGCTTCAGCTTTTTTAGATAATCTTGAAACAAGCTCATCTCCAATATCACCAACAGCAACTGCAACTGATTGGGCCATACATCTTTCGCCAGCAGAACCATAAGCTGCACCCATTAAACCATTAACTGCTCCATCTAAATCACAATCTGGCATTACCACCAAATGATTTTTGGCACCACCCAATGCTTGAACTCTCTTTTCATTTTTTGCTGAGTTTTCATAAATATATTTAGCAATTGGTGTTGAGCCTACAAAACTTACTGCTTTAATATCTGAGTTCTCCAATATTGCATCTACAGATTCTTTGTCACCATTCACTACATTAAACACGCCATCTGGAAGACCTGCTTCTGTAAGCAATTGAGCTAACATAATAGAGCATGAAGGGTCCTTTTCAGATGGTTTTAAAATAAATGTATTCCCACATGCGATTGCAATTGGAAACATCCACATTGGAACCATGGCAGGAAAATTAAATGGGGTAATTCCTGCAACCACCCCTAAAGGTTGTCTCATTGACCAACTATCGACATTTGTTCCAACATTTTCAGAAAATTCACCTTTTAATAAATGAGGTATTCCACAAGCAAATTCAACAACTTCAAGCCCTCTTGTTAAAGAACCCCTGGCATCCTCAAAAACTTTTCCATGTTCAGAAACAATTAGTTTTGTCAATTCATCAGAATTTTTTTCAATTAATTCTTTAAATTTAAACATTACTCTTGCTCTTTGAAGAGCTGGCTTTAAAGACCATGTTTCAAAAGCTTTTTTGGCAATTCCAACTGCTTCATTTAAATCTGATTTAGATGCTAATTTAACCTCAGATTCTTGCTCACCTGTAGCTGGGTTAAAAACTTTACCTTTTCTATCAGAAGAACCTGAAAATAATTTTCCGCCAACAAAGTGTTCAATTAACTTCATGAGAAGGATCTTTTAAAACAAAAATACTTATTAGTCTATTTAAACATTAGCTGTAGCTAACATTTTCTTGATTTCAGCAATTGCTTTTGCTGGATTTAGCCCTTTAGGACAAGCACTGGTACAATTTAGAATAGTATGACATCTATAAAGTTTTAGTTCATCAGCAACTTTTTTTAATCTTGCTTTTCTTTCGTCATCTCGACTATCAACAATCCATCTATAAGCCTGCAAAAGCACAGCGGGTCCTAAATATTTATCTCCATTCCACCAATAACTAGGGCACGAAGTAGAACAACATGCACACATTATACATTCATATGCACCATCTAATTTTGCTCTATCTTCTTTTGATTGAAAAATCTCAGTTGTATCTTTAGAAGAATTATTTTTTAACCAAGGCTCAATAGACTGGTACTGTTTATAAAGACCATCTAAGTCACCTATTAAATCTCTCTTCACTCTTAAATGAGGCAAAGGATAAATGTCTATATCGCCATCTATTTCAGCATGAGGTTTTGTACAAGCAAGACCGTTTTTACCTCCCATGTTCATTGCACATGAACCACAAACACCATGAGCGCACGACCTTCTATATGCCAGAGTAGGGTCTATTTCATTTTTAATTTTGTTCAAAATGTCTAAAACTTTTGAAGGACAATTGTCCATATCAACTTCGTAAGTATCAATTCTTGGATTTTCTTCTGTAGACGGATCCCATCTATAAACATTAACTTTACGAATATTTTTTGACCCTGTCTTATCTTTGAAATATTTCCCTTTATTTACCTCAGAATTTTTAGGTAAACTTATTTGAGCCATTAATAAACTCTTTCTTGAGGTGGAAAATATTGGACTTCATTAGTCAATGTTGAATTATGAACAGGTCTGTATGTTATTTTAGTATCTTTTCCATCACACCAAGCAAGTGTGTGCTGCATAAATTTTTTATCATCTCTGTTAGGATAATCCTCTCTTGCATGAGCTCCTCTACTCTCTTTTCTATGATATGCAGAGTCTACTGTGGTTACTGCTTGTCTAATTAAATTATCAAACTCTAAGGTTTCTACTAAATCTGTATTAAAAACTAAAGATCTGTCCTTAACTGAGATTGAGTCCATACCATCATAAGTTTTTCTAATTTCGTTAACACCTTCCTCTAAATTTTTTTCTGTTCTAAACACTGCGCATTTTGATTGCATTGTTTTTTGCATTGCTAGTCTTAATTCTGCAGTACTATTGTCTCCCTGAGCATTTCTTAATTTATCAAATCTATCTAAACACTTCTGAGTTTCTGTCTCCGGGATTTCTTCGTGAGGTGCACCTGGTTTGATTAGTTCAGCAGCTCTTTTTGCTGCGGCTCTTCCAAACACAACTAAATCAATTAAGGAATTTGACCCAAGTCTATTAGCTCCATGAACTGATACACATGCTGCTTCTCCAATTGCCATCAGGCCTGGTACTGTTTTTTCTGATCCATTAACTGTTAAAACTTCTGCTTTATAATTAGTTGGAATTCCACCCATATTATAATGAACAGTTGGAACAACTGGGATTGGCTCCTTTGTTACATCAACATTCGCAAATAATCTCGCTGCTTCAGTGATCCCTGGAAGTCTATTTTCAATTACACTTTTATCTAAATGACTTAAATGTAAATGAACATGATCCTGATCTTTTCCTACACCTCTTCCCTCATTAATTTCTATCGACATTGATCTACTCACAACATCTCTTGATGCTAAATCTTTCGCATTTGGAGCATATCTTTCCATAAATCTTTCACCTTTAGAGTTTACTAGATATCCTCCCTCACCTCTAACGCCCTCAGAAATTAATGTTCCGTGTCCGTAAATACCAGTTGGGTGAAATTGAACAAACTCCATATCTTGTAACGGCAATCCTGCTCTCAATACCATTGCATTTCCATCCCCTGTACAGGTATGCGCAGAAGTTGCTGAATAATAAACTTTTCCATAACCACCTGTCGCTATAATTACTGTATGAGCTCTAAATCGATGAATTGTTCCATCATTCAAATTCCAAGCTATTAATCCTTTACACTCACCGTCTTTCATTAATAAATCTAGTGCAAAATATTCTATAAAAAATTCTGTATTGTGTTTCAAAGCTTGCCCATAAAGAGTATGTAATATTGCATGTCCAGTTCTATCTGCAGCTGCACATGTTCTTTGAACTATTCCATTTCCGTAATTTTTTGTCATTCCTCCAAATGGTCTTTGATAAATTTTTCCCTCATCTGTTCGACTAAATGGAACTCCATATTTTTCTAATTCTAAAACTGCTTTTGGCGCTTCTTTACACAAATACTCGATGCTATCTTGATCTCCTAACCAATCAGCTCCTTTAACAGTATCATACATATGCCATCTCCAATCATCTTCACCCATGTTTCCAAGCGCAGCAGAAATCCCGCCTTGGGCTGCAGACGTATGACTTCTGGTTGGAAATACTTTTGAGATACATGCGGTTTTTAATCCTGCTTCACTCAAACCAACGGCAGCTCTCAGTCCTGATCCACCAGCACCTAAAACTACAACGTCATATTCGTGATCTATAATATTGTATGAACTCATTATTTTAGATTAAATATAATAATTATTGTTAAAAATGAAATACCTATAGCAGAAATATACAATAGTCTGTTTGCGACATTTTTGATTTTTTCATTAGCAATATAGTCCTCAAAAACCTCACTAATAGTTAATGATGAGAAAAAAAATGCGAATATAATAAATAAACTAAATAGAAATTTATTTATTGGGATGATAAAAAAATTTAAAATTTCTGAATAGCCTTGATCGTAAATAGATACAAAACTTAAAATAAACCATAGCATAAGGGGTAATAAAATTACTGATGAAGCTTTTGTAAAAATCCATTTTTTTGTTGCTAAATTCATATTAAAAAAAATTTCTACCAATTAAATAAATAGCTACCGTAAGCAGGAATGAACCAAATATAACAAGTAAGCCCGTTATACGAGTCGTTTGTAATTCAAAACCATATCCCATATCCATTATTAGATGTCTTATTTCGCTCAAAACTTGGAAACTAAATGACCAAACGATACCTAAAACAACAAACTTACCAAAAATTGAGTTAAGAAAAAAATTTATTAAAGTGTAATTTGCTTCACCTAGAATTAACCAGCCAGACCAAACACAAATAAATGTAATAGCTATAATATTAATTATACCTGTTATTCTATGAGAAATTGATACCAATGAAGAGATATGCCATCTATAAATTTGTATATGTGGTGAAAGTGGTTTTTTATCTTCCATAAAAATCATTTGTAATCAAACTTTCAGCAATTTGTACTGCGTTCAATGCCGCTCCTTTTACTAAATTATCTGATACGATCCACAAATTTATTGTATTTTCACGAGACTCATCCAATCTTATTCTTGAAATAAAAGTTTCAAATTTATCCTCAGCCTCTACTGGTGTTATGTAACCCCCATCCTGATGTTCATCAATAACCTTGCACCCAGGGGAGGTAGATAGAACTTTTCTTATTTCATCCAAATCACATTTTTTATTAAATTCTACATTTGCACTAATACAGTGAGAAACAAGAACAGGTATCCTAACACAAGTAGAAGTTACTTTAATTTTTTTATCTAAAATTTTTTTAATTTCGTCAGTAGTTTTTTGTTCCTCTTTTGTGTAACCATTTTCTAAAAAACTATCAATATGAGGGATTGCATTAAAAGCTATTTGCTTAGTAAAATTTTTTGAGTCTATTTCTTTATTTTGAAAATAATCCTCTGTTTGAGATAATAATTCATCCATAGCTGATTTACCTGCTCCGGATACTGACTGATATGTAGATGCGACTATACGATTTATATTGTACAAATCGTGCAAAGGTTTTAAAGCCACAACAACTGGAATCACTGAACAATTAGCATTAGCAATAATATTTTTATTTTTTACATCAGATAATTTTTTTGAATTAACTTCAGGAACAATTAATGGAATATCAGGGTCTTTTCTAAAATATTTTGAATTATCTATAACAATAGTTTTTTCAGCAGCAACATGGGCCCATTTTTCAGCTACTTCGCTTCCTGCTGCAAAAAAAGCAATTTTAACAGAGGAGAAATCAAATTTTTCAATATTACTTACTGTGTGTTCTTTTCCGTTGTAGTTAATTTTTTTTCCTTCACTATTTTTTGAAGCTAATAAAAAAAGATTTTCAATATTTATTTGTTTCTTCTCTAGAATTTCTATTATTTTTCTACCAACATTTCCTGTTGCACCTACAATTGCTATATTCATAAAACCAAATGACTCTTAATTTTAGACGAGTGGTAAATCACAAACAGAACCCACATATATTTTTTCATTAATTTCTATATTAAACTGATTTTTTGCATTCCAGTAGGGTTTATTAATCATTGCAATTCCAATAACTTTATTAAATGTGGGAGAAAATGTGGCTGATCTAACATATCCAACTACTTCTTTATTATCAGCAAATAAAGTTTTTTCACAATACATATCAATTTTATTGTGTTCAATTTTTACACCCATAAGTTTTCTATTTATTCCTTTTTCTTGTATTTTCTTAAGTTTTTCTTTACCTAAAAAATCAACGTCGCTGTCTAGGTGAATAAATTTATCAAAATTTGCTTCAAAAGGATTGTCTCTGTTGTCAAAATCATTTCCGTATGACAATAGTGCACCTTCTATTCTCTCAATTAAATTTGGGCAACCTGGCTTAACATTAAATTCTTTTCCCTCTTCAAATAAATAATCATATAAATTCTGACCTGCAATATCGTTATCAACATAGACTTCAAATCCACCTTGTTTGGACCATCCAGATCTTGCAATAAAATATTTGTGACCTTTTAATTCAAAGTAATCAAAATTAAAAAATTTTAATTTTCTAATCTCTTCACCAAATAATTTTGACATTAAATCTTCAGCTAAAGGCCCTTGAACAGCTAAAATATTTACATTTGGTTCATTAATTTCAACTTCAAATTTGTTTCCAGCTGCAAGTCCTTTTGCAAAAAATATTACATCTGCATCAGCTATAGACAACCACCATTTATCCTCTGCAAGTTTATTAATTATTGGGTCGTTAACTAAAAGTCCATCGTTATCAATTAATGGAGCGTAATAACATTTTCCAACTTTTGATTTAGATAAATCTCTACAAGTCATTAATTGAACTAATTTAGATGAATCTTTTCCTGATATTTCAACTTGTCTCTCTGCTGCAACATCCCAAACTTGAACATATTTTTTTAAGTGATGATAGTCACTTTCTAAAGATTTAAATGACGCTGGAAGTAACATATGATTATAAACTGTGTAGCTGCTCACACCATGAGCTTCTATTCTGTCAGTATAAGGTGTACTTCGTAATCTTCTTGATTTTGCTATAGAAAAGTTTTTCATTTTTTTAAAAATTCTAGGACCTTTTCTCTCATTTCAAATGCTTTTTCAATCATAATCATATGACCACAACCTTTGAAAATATGGGTAGATGAATTTTTTACCAGATTTGAAAATTTTTTTCCTACTTCTATGTTAACCATCTTATCAAGTGCACCAAATATAAACATACTTGGACAATTTATTGACGCGGCAGCCTCTTTACCGTTTGAGTAATTGTTACAAGCAATAAGATCAACAGCCAATATTTCACTTATATCTCTTGGCGATTGAATAATCCTTTCAATTGGATTACCACCGATAAATTTTTTTGACCCCTCATACCCCCACTTCATCATCAATTTAACAGCATCTGAGTCTCCATTTTTTGCTAATTCAATTAAATCTGGATGAACTGGCATTTTATAAGAACCACCAACAAAAATTAATTTTTTTATTCTAGTTGGATATTTATGAGCAAATTCTAAAATTTCTAAACATCCCTGAGAGTGTCCAATTAAAACTAAATCATTTAAATTTAACTGAATAAATGCTTTTTCTAACCAATCTGTGATTTTTTCTATAGTATTAATACAGGGACCATCAGAATTTCCATGTCCAGGTAAATCTATTGATAAAACATTAAAATTTTGATTAGAAAAAAATTGCTCCGTTAAAGACCAAATAATATGTGACATCCCACTCCCATGCAAAAATACAATAGTTTGTTTTTTTGGATCAATACCTTGACCTGCATCTGATGCATGGACATTTTTGTTTTCTACTTGGAAAATCAAATAATTACCTAGAATTGTTTTCTTAGTTCAAACTTCTGAATTTTTCCTGTAGAGGTTTTTGGTAGCTCACAGAAAATTACTTTTTTTGGTACTTTAAATCCTGCTAAAGTTTCTTTACAAAAATCAATTAATTCTTTTTCACTTGCTGGTTTATCTTTTACCATTTCGATAAAAGCACATGGAACTTCGCCCCACTTTTCGTCAGGTTTTGCGACTACAGCTGCAATAGAAACTGACGGATGTTTAGAAAGAGTATTTTCAATTTCAATCGAAGAAATATTTTCTCCTCCAGAAATAATTATATCTTTAGATCTATCTTGTATTTTTACATATCCATCAGGATGCATCACAGCTAAATCACCAGTGTGAAACCAGCCACCCTTCATAGCCTTATCTGTAGCATCTTTATCTTTAAAGTATCCCTTCATTACTACATTGCCTCTAATCATTATTTCACCAATAGTTTTACCATCCTTTGGAACTTCTTTCATGGTTTCAGGATCTAATATTGTTACACCTTCTGTATTTGGGTATCTTACACCCTGCCTTGCTTTAATTTCATTTTGTTTATCCTCATCAAAGTCATTCCACTCATCATTCCAAGCACATTGAGTAACATGTCCATATGTTTCTGTAAGTCCGTAAACATGCATTACCTCAAAACCCAGAGCTTTCATTTTTTTAAAGATTATACTAGGGGGAGGCGCTCCAGCAGTTAAAACATAAACTTTATTCTTTAATTTTTTTCTATCAGCTTCTGGGGCACCAGTAATCATGTTTAAAACAATAGGTGCTCCACCAAAATGCGTTACATCATATTTATCAATTAGTTCAAATATTTTTTTAATATCTATATTTCTTAGACAAATAGTCCTTCCATTCAACATCGGGATCGTCCATGGGTAACACCAGCCATTACAATGAAACATTGGTACAATTGTTAAAAAATTTAATCGGTTAGGCATATTCCATGCTACAGAACTTCCTGTAGACATTAAATAAGCACCTCTATGATGATAAACTACACCTTTTGGATTTCCTGTTGTGCCTGAGGTATAGCTTAAAGAAATAGACTGCCATTCATCGTCAGGCATTTGCCAGTTATAATTTTCATCCCCAGTATTTAAAAAATTTTCATATTCATACTCACCAATTTTTTCACACTTTGATTGGTCAGCATATTTGTCATTTATATCTATAATTGTAATTTTTTTATCTAAAGTTTTTAGAGCTTTTTTAACTTCTATATGTAGCTGTCTATCAACGACTAAAACTTTTGCATCACTATGATTTAAAATATATGCAATCGTGTTTGCATCTAATCTAATATTAATTGTATTTAAAACTGCTCCTGTCATAGGAACAGAGTAGTGTGCTTCAAATATTTCAGGTGTATTAAATGCTAAGAATGAAACAGTATCACCCTTTTTAATACCAATTTTAGACAATGCACTTGCAAATTTTACTGCTCTTTTGTAAACTTCACTCCAAGTATAATTTCTGTCTTCATATACTATCGCTTCATAGTTAGGATAAATTTCTTTTGCTCTTTTTAAAAATGTTAAAGGAGTTAACGGAACATGATTAGCTTGGTTTTTGTCCAAATTAGTATCATAATGACTCATTGCTAAATAAAATTAAATTTCATTATATTTGAGCTTCCAGAAATTGCGGATTTATAATGATACTCTGCTCTAGGTAATACTTTTTCAAAATAAAATTTAGCTGTATTGATTTTATCAGAGTAAAAGTCTTTATTTTTCTCATAGTCATTAAAACTAACTTCTAAAACTTTTATCCAAGAATACGCAATTGAAACATATCCAAGTGTTCTTAAATAATCATTCGCTGCTGCACTTACATCATCTTTTTCAATTTTACTTTGATCACTGATCCAGCCTGTAAACTTGGATAATATATCTAGGTAATGATTTAATTCTTTTGAAAAAGTTTCAACTTTTCCTTTTTTACTTTCACATTCAGACTTAACCATGTCTAAGAATCTAGCAATTACATTGCCATTTTTATTCGATAATTTTCTAAATACTAAATCAGCTGCCTGAACTGAGTTTGTTCCCTCATAAATAGGAGTAATACGATTATCTCGATATAATTGCTCAATTCCTTGATCTTTTGTATACCCGTACCCACCATGAATTTGCATTGCGTCATTTGTTATTTCCATAGCTAAATCGGTAAATAATGATTTTACTACTGGTGTCATTAATGAAACATAATCGGATGCTTCTTGTTTTATTTTTTCTTCAGGGTGATAAAGGCTAACCTCTGTTTGTTGAGATAACCAAAAACATAATGCTCTTTCTCCCTCAATTATTGATTTCATATTTAGTAAAGATTTTCTTATATCAGCGTGTTCAATTATAAAATCTGCACCATTAGTTGACTTGGTATTATTTGTTTTTCCTTGTTTTCTCTCTTTCGCATATGCAAGTGAGTTCTGATAAGCAATTTCGGATAGGCCTAAACCCTGTATCCCAACTACTATTCTCTCTAAATTCATCATTGTGAACATCGCACTTAAACCCTTGTCTTTAGCTCCAATCATATAACCAGTTGCATCATCAAAATTTAAAACACAGGTAGCCGAACCCTTTATGCCCATTTTACTTTCAATTGATCCTGTTGATACCCCATTCCTTGGGCCAATGGTTCCATCCTCGTTAACTATAAACTTAGGGACTAAAAATAAACTTATGCCTTTAGTTCCAGCAGGAGAGTCTGTAGCTCTAGCAATTACCAAATGAATAATATTTTCTGTCAAATCTTGATCACCAGAGGTTATGAATATTTTTTGACCACTTAATTTATATGTTCCATCGGTTTGTTTTTCAGCTTTAGTTTTTAGAAGTCCTAAATCAGTTCCACAAACTGGTTCAGTTAAACACATTGTGCCACTCCATTTACCCTCGACCATTTTTGGTAAATATTTATTCTTTATTTCATCTGTAGCATGGTGATTAATACAATTATAAGCCCCAATACTTAATTCACTATAAAGTTTAAACGATAAGCTTGCAGATGATAACATTTCGTCGAAAAAAGCACTTACAGTTTTAGGCATCCCTTGACCGCCATATTTTGGATCACAAGATAATGATGTCCATCCATCTTCTATATATTTTTGGTACGCCTCTTTATAACCTGGGGGAGTTCTAACAACTCCATTTTCCAATACTGCAGGATTTTCATCTCCTATTTTTGCAAGTGGTAATATTAAATTTTGATTTATTTTAGCTGCTTCCTCTAAAATATCTTTTACTAAATCAGAATTAACTTCATTGTATTTTTCTAATTCATTATAGTTTTTATTGTCTCTTAACTTGTCATAAAGAAACATCATATCTTTTACTGGAGCTGTATAACTTGGCATTTTAAAAGCTTAGAATAATTATAGATTTATTGCAATTTTGAAATTATCGCATCACCCATTGCTGAAGTTGATACCTCTTTCATTCCATCTGATAGAATATCTTTAGTTCTTAAATCATCATTTAATACCTGCTGTACTGCTTTTTCTAATGCATCAGCCTCATTATCTAAGTCTAAAGAATATCTTAGGGCCATAGCAAAACTTAAAATAGAAGCAATAGGATTTGCTATCGATTTACCAGCAATATCAGGCGCTGAACCATGAATAGGTTCGTACATTGCTCTCATTTCTCCATCTTTATTTTTTGCACCTAAAGATGCTGAAGGTAAAAGACCTAAAGAACCTGTTAGCATTGAAGCTTGATCTGAAAGCATATCACCAAACAAATTGTCAGTTACAATTACGTCAAATTGTTTAGGATTTCTTAATAGCTGCATTGCACAATTGTCAGCGAGCATATGGCTTAATTCCACATCTTTAAATTCTTTATCATGAAGTTCTTGAACTTCTTCCTTCCATAACTGTCCAGCTTCCATAACATTTGATTTTTCACAAGAAGTGACTTTATTTGATCTCTTTCTTGCTAGGTCAAATGCGATACGTGCTACCCTTACAATTTCACTAGTCGTATATGTATGAGTATTTATTCCTTTTCTCTCTCCGTTCTCAATTGGTTTAATTCCTCTTGGTTCACCAAAATATATTCCACCTGTGAGCTCTCTAACAATCATTATGTCTAAACCTGACACTACTTCTGGTTTTAAAGTTGAAGCACCTACCAATTGTTCAAAACATATTGCCGGTCGTAAATTAGCAAATAGTTTTAGTTCTTTTCTTAATTTTAATAATGCTCTTTCTGGTTTTTTAGAAAATTCTACTTCATCCCATTTTGGTCCACCTACCGCGCCTAACATGACAACTTCACTCTCTAAAGCTTTATAAAATACTTCATCAGTAATTGGTGTTCCATGTTTGTCATAAGAACAACCACCAGCAAGATCTTCGTCTACTTCAAAATCTAGTGATTTTTTATCATTAAACCAATTAATAATTTTTTTTACTTCACCTATTACTTCTGGACCAATACCGTCACCAGGTAATAAAAGAATTTTTCTTTTTTTTACCTTAATCATTAAAAATCCAAGGTTTTTGATTTTTTAAATTATTTTCAAATGTTTTAATTTTGTCTGATTTTTTTAAAGATAAAGCGATATCATCAAGACCTTCAAGTAAACACTTTTTTTTAAATGGATCAATTTCAAACTTAATTTCGCTATTACCAAAAACAATTACTTGTTCATTTAAATCAACTGAAATTTCTTCTTTTCTATTTGCATATTCTGAAAGCTCTTTTATTTTTTCCTCCTCAAGAATAATTGGCAGAATACCATTCTTAAAACAGTTGCTGTAAAAAATATCCGCATAACTTGAACTGATTACACAAGTAATTCCAAAATCTAGAAGTGCCCAAGGAGCATGTTCTCTTGACGAGCCACATCCAAAGTTTTTGCCTGCAATTAAAATTTTTGACTTATTGAATGGATCATTGTTAAGGACAAAATTATCAATTTCTTTTCCTTGATCATCATATCTCATTTCAAAAAACAGGTTTTTTCCAAGTCCAGTTCTTTTAATAGTTTTTAAAAATTGCTTAGGTATAATCATATCCGTATCAATATTAACTATTGGTAAGTATGCGGGAATACTTTTTAATGTGTTAAACTTTTGCATTTAATTTTGATACTTTCTAACATCGTCAAGGTTTCCTGAAATAGCGGCTGCAGCTGCCATTCCCGGGCTCACTAAATGAGTTC
Source organism: uncultured Pelagibacteraceae bacterium (assembly GCA_902613855.1). Taxonomy (GTDB): domain Bacteria; phylum Pseudomonadota; class Alphaproteobacteria; order Pelagibacterales; family Pelagibacteraceae; genus Pelagibacter. The sequence continues at coordinate 97,416 of CACMIX010000003.1, read as the reverse complement.
TGCCGCCTCTTCCTTGTCTTCCTTCAAAATTTCTATTTGAAGTAGAGGCACATCTTTCCTCCGGCTTGAGTTTATCAGCATTCATGGCTAAACACATAGAGCAGCCTGGCTCCCTCCACTCAAATCCTGAACTAATAAAAATCTTATCTAATCCCTCTTGTTCAGCTTGTTCTTTAACTAACCCAGACCCTGGAACTACCATTGCATTAACATGAGATGATATTTTTTTATCTTTTAAAATTTTAGCTGCCTCTCTTAAATCCTCAATTCTTCCGTTTGTGCAGCTTCCAATAAAAACCTTATCAATCTTTATATCTGTTGCTGACATATCAGGTTTTAGCCCCATATATTTCAGTGATCTTTCAATTGAATTCTTTCTGTCCTCATCTGTCTCGCTTTGTGGATTAGGAACTTTTCCATCAATTGTAATAACATCTTGTGGAGAAGTTCCCCATGTTATCATTGGCAAAATTTCTGCTGCATTTAAATTTATTTCCTTATCAAAATTTGCCTCTTTATCAGTCTTAAGACCATTCCAATAATTCAAAGCTTTTTCCCAATTTTCACCCTTAGGTGACATTGGTTTACCTTTTAAATACTCAAATATTTTTTCATCTGGCGCAATCAATCCTGCTCTTGCTCCACCTTCAATTGTCATGTTGCAGATCGTCATTCTTTGCTCAACGCTTAATGATCTTATTAAATCTCCTGCATATTCAATTACACAACCTGTTCCACCAGCTGTACCAATTTTTCCAATTATCTGAAGAATTACATCTTTTGAAGTGACACCTAACGGAAGTTTACCATTAACATTTATTCTAAAATTTTTTGCTTTCTTCTGAACTAGTGTTTGTGTTGCTAAAACGTGTTCGACTTCTGATGTTCCGATTCCAAATGCTAAAGCTCCAAAGGCTCCATGCGTAGCTGTATGACTATCTCCACATACAATAACCGTACCTGGTTGAGTAAATCCTTGTTCTGGACCTATGATGTGGACAATACCTTGTCTTCTGTCATCCATTCCAAAAAGTTGGACACCGAATTCTTTACAATTTGCATCTAAAGTATCTACTTGTATTTTAGATTCTTTATCAGCTATTCCTTTAGTCCTATCCGTAGTTGGAACATTATGATCTGCAACTGCTAGTGTTAAATCAGGATGTCTTACTTTCCTATTTGAGTTTCTTAATCCCTCAAATGCTTGTGGACTTGTCACCTCATGAACTAAATGTCTATCAACAAAAAGAAGGGCTGTTCCATCATCTTGTTGATCAACTAAGTGATCATTCCAAATTTTATCGTAAAGAGTTGTGGACATTGAAAAAAAAATTATTTTTTTTCTGAAGGGCTTTCTAGTTTTTGATCTTCCTTAGAAGCCTCTTCTTTTGGTGCCTCCTCAGCTTTAACAGAATCGTCTTGTACTGCTTCTATTTTAGGGGCCTCCTCTTTTGGTGCCTCTACTGCGGGAGCAACGTTATCTTCTGTTACTATTTCTGGCTTAACATCAACATCAATACCGATTTTTTTTCTTATTTTTTCTGCTATTCTTGCTGATTTACCAGTTCTATCTCTTAAATAATATAGTTTCGCTCTTCTAACTTTACCTGATCTTATAACTTTGATTGAATCTATTAATGTTCCATATAAAGGAAAAGTTCTTTCAACTCCTTCTCCGAAAGAAATCTTTCTTACTGTAAAAGAGGAGTTTAAATCTCTACTTTTTTTAGCGATACAGACACCTTCAAAATATTGGATTCTGTCTTTTTTACCTTCAGTAATTCTTACACCAACCTTAACAACATCACCGGGATAAAAATCTGGAATTTTTTTCTCAGAAAGAATTTTTTTGACGTTATGTTGGTTTATTTCTTCAATAGTTTTCATGTTAGCAATAATCAAATTAGTTTTTCTTATATTTTTTCCATAAATCTGGTCTTCGGTCGCGTGTTATAGCCTCAGATTGAGACAAACGCCAGTCTTTAATTTTACTATGATCACCAGATAATAGTACATCTGGTACTGATTTTTCCTCCCAAATTTGAGGTTTTGTATATTGCGGATACTCTAATAGACCATTTTCAAAAGTTTCTTCGATCTTAGAATTATCGTTTCCTAATACACCTGGTAAAAGCCTGAGAACACTATCAATAACAACATATGCAGCTGTTTCACCTCCAGACAAAACATAGTCTCCTATACTGACTTCCTCTATATTTCTTGTAGATAATACTCTCTCGTCAACCCCTTCAAAATGACCACAAATAAGTGATAAGGATTTTGCAGTTGCCAATTTTTTTGCATAGCTTTGATCAAATTTTTTTCCTTTAGGAGACAAATATAAAATTTTTTCACCTTCAATTCTGTTTTGATCTAATGATTTAGCAAGGACATCTGCTTTTAGTAACATTCCTGATCCACCTCCATAAGGTGTGTCATCTACAGTTTTATGTTTATCTTCAGCCGCATCTCTTATGTTAACAACTTTTAAATCCCATAACTTTTTAGACATAGCTTTTCCATATAATCCTTTTGACAAAGGACCAGGAAAAACATCTGGATAAAGTGTAAACACTTGAGCTTGCCACATAAATAATTTTTAAACTATTTTTTTTCTTCCTTTGGAGCTTCTTCCTTTGGAGCTTCTTCCTTTGGAGCTTCTGCTGCTGGTGCTACGTCTGCTTTAGTAGCTTCTGCTGCTGGTGCTGCGTCTGCTTTAGTAGCTTCTTCCTTTGGAGCTTCTGCTGCTGGTGCTGCGTCTGCTTTAGTAGCTTCTGCTGCTGGTGCTGCGTCTGCTTTAGTAGCTTCAGTTTTATCTTCCTCTTTTTTATTTCTTTCTTTTTTTGGAATAGCTTTATTAGGGTTATTACCATTTATAGGCATTGGCATTAATTCATTTTCTCCCAATATCCTTGCAACTCTAGTTGTTGGTTTAGCTCCTTGACCAAGCCAATATTTAATTCTTTCAGCCTCAAGACCTACTCTTTCTTTTTTATCTTTGGGTAAAAGAGGATTAAAAAATCCAACCTTCTCAATAAATCTTCCATCTCTTGCAAAACGGCTATCAGCTACAACGACTTTATATACTGGACGTTTTTTTGTTCCTCCTCTTGATAATCTTAGTTTTAACATATCTTCTCCTTTTGTTATTTTAATTGGTTAAATAGCTCTGGTGGTATTCCTTTATCAGACATACCCTTCATATTTCCTTTAGACATCTTTTTCATCATTTCCGACATCATTTTAAATTGTTTTAACAATTTATTGATAGTGGCTGGATTGGTACCAGAGCCATTAGCAATTCTTTTTTTTCTAGAACCATCAATTATTTTTGGGTTCTCTCTCTCTTTTTTTGTCATAGACAAAATAATAGCTTCATTTGTAGTAATAATACTTTCATCAATTCCAGCTGAGTCCATTTGAGATTTAATTTTTGAAACTCCTGGCATAAATGACATTATTCCTTCGATGCCTCCCATTTTTTTCATTTGTCTTAGTTGAGCCAAATAATCTTGCATTGAAAACTGACCTTTTTTTAAATTTTCTTCCGCTTTTTTTATATTTTCTTCACCAAGATCTTGAGCAGCTTTTTCAACAAGAGAAACTATGTCTCCCATTCCAAGAATTCTGTTAGCTATTCTATCGGGGTGAAATACTTCAAGATTGTCAATTTTTTCCCCAATCCCTAAAAATTTAATAGGGACATTTGAAACATATTTCATACTGACCGCAGCACCACCTCTTGCATCACCATCAGCTCTAGTTAAAATAATTCCTGATAAATTAACAGTATTTTTAAATTCCTTTGCAACTGAAGCTGCAACTTGACCTGTTAAAGAGTCTGCTACTAGGAATGTTTCTGTTGGATTAATTACACCTTCAATTTGTTTAATCTCACTCATCATCTGTAAGTCAATTTGAGTTCTTCCAGCAGTATCAAAAAGAATTATTTCAGCACCATTTAAATTAGCTGCACCAATTGCTCTTCTACAAATATCTGCTGGTTGCTGCCCTTCAACGATTGGTAAGGTTAAAATATTATTCTGTTCCCCTAAAGATCTAAGTTGCTCTTGAGCCGCTGGTCTATAAATATCTAAACTCACCATCATAACTTTTTTCTTTTTATTATTCTCTAAATACTTGGCAAGTTTTGCTGTTGTTGTCGTTTTACCCGAACCCTGAAGTCCCACCAACATCATTGGAACAGGTGGTACCGCATTAAGATTTATATCGCTATTAGCCTCTCCCAACAAACTTACAAGTTCGTCGTAGACAATTTTGACAACCATATCCCCTGGTGAAGTTGATCTGATAATCTCTTGGCCTAAAGCTTTTGGCTTAATTTTTTCAATGAAATCTTTAGCAACCTCTAAAGATACATCAGCTTCTAGAAGAGCTTGCCTAATTCCTCTTAAACCTTCATCAACTTGAGCTTCATCAAGTGAAGGTGATTTTTTTAAAGAAGAAAAGATTTCTTCAAATTTATTTGTTAAATTTTCAAACATATTTTCACACAGCAGTAATCGCACTAGTGGGCGAAGCCTCGCTGACTAGTGTCGATCTCTTTGTTTCCAAAGACACCGCAAAGTTAATGTTTTTGCGGAAACGGCAACAACCTATAATAGAGGTTCAAAAAGTCAATAAATAAGTTAAATATCTATATATGGATATCAAAGCGTTTAAAATGGATGGTTTAGGTAATGATTTTGTCATTATAGATAATAGGCAAAAAATTACTAATTTGAGCAAAGAGCAAATTATTAAAATTTGCGATAGAGAATTTATAGGTTGTGATCAATTAATATTAATAACTAAAAACGATAGTTCTGATGCATCTCTAGAATTTTACAATTCTGATGGTGGAACTTCTGGAGCATGTGGAAATGGAACAAGATGCGTTGCAGACTTGTTATCTAAAGAAAACAATAAATCATTAGTTACTTTAACTACACAATCTGGTGATTTAAAATCTGAGATATTGGGAGAAAAACTAGTCTCTACAGAGATTGGGAAAGGTAGAACAGAGTGGAATGAAATTCCACTTTCTGAAGAATTGGATACCAATAACCTTAATATAAAAATAACTGATCTAAATAATAACAATCATACCGGTGGTACAGCAGTAAATGTTGGAAACCCGCATGTCATTTTTTTTGTTGATAATAATGAAAATTTTGAAATAAAAAAAATTGGACCACAAATTGAACACCATCCGTTATTTCCAGAAAAATGTAATGTCACTTTAGCAACAGTTGTTAACAAGGAATTAATTAAAGTTAAAGTGTGGGAAAGAGGAGCAGGTCTTACTAAAGCTTGTGGTACAGCGGCTTGCGCTACTGCTTTTGCTGCAATAAGAAATGGACTTTCAGGTAACAAGGTGGATATAGAGTTTTCAACTGGTAAGTTGTCAATATTAATTGATAAAAATAACAGTATTCACATGAAAGGACCCGTTTCTGATATTAAAGAAATTAATATAAAAATTTAATGGGAATTTTTGATAAATTTAAATCTGGTTTTAAGAAAAGTGCGTCAGCATTTAGTTCAGGGTTAAAAAATATTGTCATTAAAAAAGAAATAGATGACAAAACATTAGATAAGATTGAAGATTATTTGATTCAATCAGATGTTGGGATTGCTGCTGCATCAGAAATTAGAGAAATTGTTTCTCAAACTAAAATTGATCCAAACAAAGATACAGCAGATGAAATAAATACTATTTTAAAAAATTATATAATTGAATTAATGAAACCTTTAGAAAATTTTGAATTTTTTAAAAAAAAACAAAAACTTAACGCAATACTCATTTCTGGTGTTAATGGAGTTGGTAAAACAACCACCATAGGAAAAATTAGCAAAATATTTAAAGCTAATGGAAACAAAGTAATGCTTGCTGCATCAGATACATTTAGAGCAGCAGCAATTGAACAATTAGAAAACTGGTCAAAAAAAGTAGATGTTTCAATTACTAAATCATCACAAGGAGCTGATCCAGCTTCAGTGGCATATAAAGCAATAGAAGAAGCGGTAAATAATCAATTCGATCAAGTTTTAATAGACACTGCTGGAAGATTACAAAACAAAAAAAATTTAATGGAGGAATACAAAAAAATTGCAAACGTAACAAAAAAAATAGATTCTGAAGCTCCTCACGATGTAATTTTAGTTTTAGACGCTACCTCTGGACAAAATGTGATTAATCAAGTTGAAGAATTTAATAAAATTATTCCTATTACAGGGTTAATAATGACAAAATTAGATGGAACTGCGAAAGGTGGCATTCTTCTAGCAGTTGCTAAAAAATATAAGCTACCAATTATTGCTCTTGGATTAGGGGAAAAAGAAGATGATTTACAGATTTTTGAGGCAGAAAAATTTGCAGAAGCTTTTACACAAATTAATTAATTAAGGTACTTGAGATTAAAGGTTTGTAAAAACTACATTTATAATTATCCTTAAAATCATAATGATCACAGCCTTTTGCAATTGAAGAAATAATAAAATCAAATTTTCCATTAACTGGATAAATTTCTAATTTCTTTTCTATAATATCAAATTTAAAGTTTGCTCTTAAGCTTTTAACAGCACTAATCATTACAAGTGTTTTGTTATCTTTTAATAAATAATACGCGAAATCATCTGGGAAGACTGGAAAATCATATTCTTGTAAAAAATATTTAGCTTTTGTTGGAAACCATTCGTGGGATATCAAAGGTAAAGAACTTTTAGTTTTATAATTATAAATATAAAGATCTTTAGGATAATCATTTATATAATTACTATCTTCTCCCTTCGCCAAAATAGCCTTTTCACGTGTTTTAAAATATAAAGCAAAGCTTTCATTGTGAGAATTCATTTGATCAATATGAAATAAATTATCAACTGAAGATAAATTTTCATTAGCAGAACTAATGGTTTTGAATGTAAATAATATAAAAATAAATAAATATAATTTTTTCATCCTTAATTATTAAAAAAAAAGTTTGAATTATATTTGTTTAGAATGTGGCTTAATTTAATCCTTTTAAAAAGTTATTTAGCTCAGAAACTAGCTTAGAGTCATACTCCATCATGTGGTCATCATATTCTGTAAAATATGAATATTTTGGATTATTTGCTAAATCAAATATTTTTTTTCCCATCCAGAAAGGAACTATTTGATCGGCTTCACCGTGCATGACCAAAACAGGAATTTTAATATTTTTAATTTTTTCTTTGTTTTTGTATTTATCTTTTAAAAGAAGTCCTACAGGTATGTAGGGATAAAAATTTTTTGCAGCTTCCACCATAGAAGTAAAAGGTGTCTCCAAAATTAATCCAGCGAAATTTTTATTTTGAGCTATCTCTGTTGCTATCCCAGTACCAAGCGATTCACCATAAATAATTATATCTTTTTCAACTACACCCTTTTTTTTAAGCCAATCAATTGCACTATTTCCATCAATATAAAGGTTATTTTCTGTAGGTTTTCCCTCATTGCCACTAAAACCCCTCCAAGCTATGATTAAAAAATTTACATCTAAATCTTTAAAATGATTTAACTTATATATTCTATTTTCTAGTTTTCCTGCATTTCCATGAAAGTAAAGTATAGTTTTATAATTATCCAAACTCTTGTTATGAAACCAGCCCACAAGATTAATGTTATCACTTGTTATAATATTAACCTTTTCTATTTCTACTTCTAGCTTATCCCCAAAATAGTTATTTTCTTCTGGATGATACATGAGATTTCGCTGAAATATGAAAAGCAAAATTAATATTGAAAGATAAATAGTTATAATCCCAATTATAATTTCCAAGAAAAAATTCCTACGTTTTAGTCTCATAATTTTTTTTAGCTAGATAAACACCCAAGAATACCAGAGCTGTACCTACATAATGAAACGATTCAAGTTTTTCATCAAATAAAAAATATCCGTAAATTGCCCCATAAATTGTAAAAACGTAAAGAGTAAAACCAGTTAAAGATGCTCCTAGGTTTTTTTGAGCTTGAGTGTATAACGTAAAAGCAATTATTCCTGGGGATATAGCTGCAAATAATACCCACATATAAAATTCTTCATTAAAAACAGTTCTAGCTACAAGAAACTCTTCAGCCATATAAAAAGGTAATAAACTAAGTGCACCAAAAAAAGAAACTAAAGTAAATCTTTGAAAAATTGATAATTCAGATTTCCAATAGAAGAGATAGATTGAATATAATGCCCAACCTACAGCTGCCGCAAGCATCCACAGATCACCAATTGTAAACTTTAAATTTATTAACAAATTTAAATCACCTTTTATGATAATTGCAAAAACACCAATTAAACAAGAAATTAATCCAATTATTTTTAGAAAATTTATTTTTTCTTGAAAAAATATTGCTGAGATCATAATTATAAAAATTGGTGATGAAGTATAAATGATAGCCATATTAGTAACGGTTGTTGTTGCTCCGGCTAAAAATGGAAAAGCACCACATACCCCACATCCCATAGCGCCTAAGAAAAATAATTTTTTATATTCTTTTTTGATTATAGAATAATTTTTTTTAAGTGATAAATATGTAAAAGGTAAAAGAATTATAAAAACAAACGTCCATCTCCAAAACGCTAAAGAAATCGGGGGAACAAATTCAATACCTCCTCTAGCAACTATCAGATTGGAAGACATAAAAATTGGTTGAATAAAAAGTAATGAAAAGGCTAAAAAATTTGTTTTTTGTTGAGACAATTTAATACTTAAAAAATTATTTCTTGTCGAAAAAGGCTTCGTAGACCATCATAAAAATTGCTATGGCCATTAAGATATAAACAGGTAGTACGTCAAAAAAACCAATCATTGTTGATCTTGTTAATGTAGTTGCAAGACCTATTAGAAATGCTGCTGCCAGCAATGTTCCCAGAAATGTTGTAAATTTATTCATTTTATTTATTACATTCCTTTTCAAGCCAATTAGCAATACCTAAAAATCTATGATCATCAAATCTTGCACCTATTAACTGAACTCCTAAAGGTAAATTGCCTTCTCCTTGAAGAACAGGAAGAGAAATACATGGTGTTCCCAAATAAGACCAGACTTTGTTAAATTCAGCAGTTCCAGTACTTTTTAATCCTTTGGGGGCAACCCCTGGACTTGATGGCGATAACACTCCATGATAATCCTCAAAAACTTCCTGATATGACTCATAACTTCTTTTCATAAAATCAATTGCTTCAGCATATTCTTTTGCAGAATGTTTATTACCTTTTGCAATCGCATCTTGCATATATTTAGATAATTTTTTTTTATACTTTTTGTAATAAAGAGCAAAATTGTTTGCTAAATCCGTCTCATGAATTATCTGATGATACTTGTGAATATCTTTGAAATAAGAAGGCGTATCAAACACCTCAATATTATTTTTGAACGATTTTATAAAATATTCAAAAGCCTCTCTCGATTTTTTTTCAATAATTTTCCAATGTTCAGTTTTATAAAAAATAAATTTTGGTTCAAATAAAGGCCCTTTTTTTACTTCATCCAAAATGTTTTCAGTTGAATAGTGTACCGTTGCACTATCGTAGTTATCTTTCTTAATTAAAACTTTCGCAAGAAGTGCTACATCCTCAACTGATCTTCCAAATACACCTATATGATCTAATTTTTCAGATGTTTTAAGAACACCATTTCTGGAAATTAATCCATAAGTAGGTTTGTATCCAACTACACCACAATATGAGGCGGGTCTAATAACAGATCCACCAGTTTGAGAACCAATGGATAATGGAGCCATAAAAGAGGCTACTGAAGCTGCAGATCCACTAGATGATCCTCCTGGTGTTCTTGTATAATCATGAGGATTTGTAGTTTTAGATGGCCCAAGATAAGCTAACTCTGATGTTGCTGTTTTGCCCATTACTATTGCCCCTGCAGAAAGTAATAGATCTACTATTTCAGCATTCTGAGAATAAGATTTTCCTTTTCTAATTACAGTCCCACACTCAGTCGGCATATCAAGAGTGCCTATAATATCTTTTACAGCTACTGGTATTCCATGAAGTGGTCCTGTTGGTTTTCCAGATCTTCTATGTTCATCTGCTTCAGCAGCTTTTTCTAATAAAAGTTTTTTATTAAGATGTACCCACGCCTTAACGTCTTTTTCAAATTCATTTATTCTCTCGATGTATTTCTTGCAAATTTCAACTGATGTTAATTGAGAGTCTTTTATTTTCGAAACAAGTTCTTCAACTTTTAACGAAAGGATGTCTGTCATTTTATTTTATTGCGCAAATAAAGTTTCTGGTAACCATAAAGCTATTGCTGGAAACATATACATTAAAAACATTGCAAAAATAACAATTCCTAAGAATGGCATTATTCCTCTGAATATTTCCATCAGTTCTACGTTTGTTTTTTGAACTCCTTTTAGATAGTAGGCGGACATGGCCATGGGGGGAGTTAAAAAAGATGTTTGCAAATTTAAAGCTATTAACATTGCAAAGAAATATGGATTAACTCCAAAAATTTCTAGTAGTGGTAAAAATATAGGAACAAAAATAATTAAAATTTCAGTCCATTCTAATGGCCATCCTAAAAGAAAAATAATTATTTGAGTAATTACTAAAAATTGCCATGTTGAAATATTTATAGATGTGAAAAAATGCTCAAAAACTTCATGACCACCTAAATAAGAAAATACAGATGAAAAAGTCCAAGAACCAATAAATAACCACATTATCATTGCGGTTGTTTTTGCAGTTAAAAATACAGACTCTTTAAAGTTTTGCCATTTAAGAGTTTTATAGAACCAAGATAAAATCAGTGCGCCAAAAGCTCCAGCTGCAGCAGCTTCTGCAGGTGTGGCTATACCGGCTAAAATAGTTCCAAGCACTAACATAATTAAACCGAAAAGAGGAACAAACGAAACTAATACCTCTTTTAAAATTTCAGATCTCGGAGGTATGTCCTCTGCTGGTGGTCTTGGAGCTATAGATGGATTCAACCAAGCTCTAAAAACTGCATATCCAATATATAAACTTGCCAATAATAATCCTGGGAAAATAGCAGCTGCAAAAAGCCTTAAAGGGGATAATTGTGCAATTACTGAATAAACAATTAACATTATGCTTGGAGGAATTAAAATACCTAAGCACCCACCTGAACAAATAATCCCTGATGCAAATTTTTTATCATACCCTGCTTTAACCATTGCGGGCCAAGCTAATAATCCCATTAAAGTTACAACTGCACCAATAATTCCTGTCGCTGTTGAGAATAGTGTACATGTAATTAATGCAGCTACTGCCATTGATGCAGGTAATCTATGTGCAGCTAGTCTGATTGCAAAAAATAATTTTGCTACTATCCCGGCTCTCTCAACTAAGTAACCCATGAATAAAAATAAAGGTACTGCGGTGAGGACATTGTTATCCATTACTGTATAAGTATTTTGAACAAAGAGCTGGAATATTCGGTTATCAAAAATATGCTCCATCATGGTCGCATCGTAATAAGCGTAATAACCAAAACCAATTCCCATTGCCATTAAAGTAAATGCAATTGGAAAACCTAAAAGAACTGCAAAAAGAAAAATTCCCATCATTAAAATGGCAACTTCTGGATTTGTTAAACTAAATAACATCTTTTTGTTCCTCCGCTTTTGATTGTCTCATTAGCACCTGCTCTGTTTCTTCTGCAACAACCATTCTTGATGGCCAGTGACCGGTTTTTATACAAATTACTGATCTAAAAACTTCACTAATCCCCTGAATAATTAAAAGAACACCAGCACAAGGTATCATTGATTTTACCATGTAAATTTGTATTTGAGCTGGACTACTCCAGCTAGTTTCTTTAATTTTCCATGCCAATGCTGCATATTCATAGCCATAAAAAGCTAAAGCAATTACTCCAGGAAAAAAGAATATAAAGTATAGAACTAAATCAATCCAAGCCTGAGTTCTTTCTTTAAATAATCTATAAATTACATCTCCTCTTACATGAGCTTCTGTAGCTAAACAATAAGCTCCTGACATCATTAGTATTGCACCATACATTTGCATACTAAAATCAAAATTCCATAATGTTGGCTTATTAAAAGCATAAGCCATAACAACTTCGTAAACAGTACCCCCCATTAAAATTACAATACACCATGAAAAAGCTTTACCCATTGAGGTGCTTAATGTGTCGGCAAATTTAATGAATGATTCCATCGTCAACAATTATATTAAATTTAACTAAAAAAAAAGGGGGTTTTTTAAACCCCCTCTTTTTAAATTTGATAAAAGTTAATTAAATTTTAACTTTTGCAATTGGACCAAACTCATTTTCATAAGCTAATTTGTAGTTCGGTTGATTCATCAACAGATACTTCATTGTTCTCTTAGCGTATGCTTTTTGTGAGTCTACTACTTTCTTAAAGAAAGCGTCCTTACCAGAAAACTCAGCAACGATTTTATCCCAACCTTTTAATTGCTCGGCTAAGATAGCATCAGATGTTTGGTAAACATTTACCTTATGCTCGTTCATCAATTTAGCTAAGTCAGCAGAATATCTAACTAAAGCTTTGAAGTAGTTATCTGAGTTTGCGGCATAAGCAGCATTCTTCAAGATAGCTTGATGTTTAGGCGCAAGGCTGTTTAGTCTCTTAGTATTCATAGGAATTTCAAACATTTCCTGAGATTGGTGGAAACTTCCTAAGTGATAATGTTTAGAGACGTCTTGCATTCCAAACTGTGAGTCTGATGTTGGGTTGTTAAACTCTGCAGCATCAATCAAACCAGTTTTCATAGCTGGCTGAATCTCACCACCTGGTAATTGTCTTACGACCATTCCCATAGCAGTTAAAACGTTAGTCGCAAGACCAACTGTTCTATACTTCATACCTTTAACATCAGATACTTTTGTTACGTTCTTTTTGAACCAACCAAATGGTTGCGCTGGCATAGGCATATGGAAGAAACCAGTGTAATTAAAACCTACACTTTTTACTGCTTCTTCGTATAATGCTCTTCCTCCACCATACTCCATCCATCCCATAACTTCTTGAGATGACATTCCGTATGAAGGACCAGTTCCAAAAAGTGAAGCTGCAGCATTTTTTCCGTACCAGTATGCAGTCACCCAGTGACCCATATCTACTACTCCTGAACTAACTGCTTGTCCAATTTCTGAAGTTTTTACAACGGCACCAACAGGCTGAAGATCAATTTTTAATTCTCCTCCAGACATGTCACTTACCATTTTCGCATAGTCTCCTGCCATTTCAAAAAAGATGTTTGCGCCTGAAGGCCAAGCTGCTTGCATCTTTAGAGTTAATGGAGCACCAAAAGCTACATTAGGCATAGCCACAGCTGTTGCTGCTGCTGCACCAGTTGCTGCTGCTGCTTTGAAGAACTTACGTCTCGAAGGTGTCTTAGCACCTTTCAATGATTTTTTATTTTTAATCATTTTGTTCTCTCCTCTTGTTAATTAACGAACGTAATTAAACATAGAATCAGAATAGAGTCTTTCTAAAAACACGCGCGGATTGACACTTAACAAAAAATATACAATCTACAGTAGAATTATTATTTTAAATAAGAATTTCGTTCTCGTAAACGCAGCATTTATCAGCTGGTATGTGTAATTTTACATCACTAGAAGGAACCTCTGTTTCTCTAGTAATTTTTGATTTTATTGTAAGTTCACCCATTTTAGCGGTTAATAACTTATAATTTCCAAGGTCTTCTACCTTATCAACTTCAACAGACAGCAAATTATCTTTCTGATCCTCAGCTAAATTAATAAACTCAGATCTAATACCTAACTTAATTTTTTTATTTTTAAGTTTTGACAAATTAGTGTTTGTTTTAATCAAAGTTCCATTGATTTTAACACAATCATTTGATGATGCTTCGGTTTCGAATAAATTCATTGCAGGTGAACCAATAAAATATCCAACAAATGTAGTGTTTGGTCTCTCAAATAATTCCTTGGGAGTTCCTGCTTGAACAACCTCTCCATCACTCATAACAATAATATTATCGGCAAAAGTCATCGCCTCGTTTTGATCATGCGTGACATAAACTAGGGTAGTTTTAAATTCTTCATTAATCTCTTTTAGCTTTCTTCTTAGTCTAAATTTCAAATCAGGATCAATAACTGTTAGTGGTTCATCCATTAGAACTGCAGCAACATCTTCTCTCACTAAACCTCGTCCAAGTGAAATTAATTGTTTTTGATCTGCAGTAAGTTTTCTAGCAGGAGATTTAAGAAATGATTGTAAATTTAAAGTTTCTGCAACTGAATTGACTCTTTCATTAATTTTTTCTTTTTCAAAATCTCTACATAGTAAAGGAAATGCTAAATTTTCAAAGACTGTCATGGTATTATAAATAACTGGAAACTGAAAAACTTGAGCAATATTTCTATCCTCAGTTTTAAGATCTGTAACATCTTTATCATCAAATAAAATACTTCCTGCTGAGGGTCTTACTAGTCCAGATACAATATTTAACATTGTAGTTTTTCCACATCCTGAGGGTCCCAATATTGCGTATCTTTTTCCATTTTTCCAAGTCATTGAAAAAGGGTTTAATGCATAAGTAGGTTCTGGATCATTAGGATTATATGTATGGGAAATATTATTTAAATCTATTTTAGACATAAGAACCTCCAAAAGGAGAAGAGGATAAAACTCCATTTTCATTAAATGCATAAATTTTACTTATATTGAAACTAATTTTTACTTTGTCGTGAATATTAAAATTCAAAACTTCTTCTATGGATATAATAATTCTAGAATTACCTCTTTTAAGATGAAGCAATGTTTCAGAACCGCTAATTTCTGCAAGCTCTACCTCGAATTCAAAACCACTATCACTTAATTTTATGTCAGATGCTCTAATACCTAAATTAAAGTTTTTTTCTTTTAAATTAGATAAGTGATTAGGTAGTTCAACTTCAATTTCTTCAAATTTTATTTTATTTGTTTCAATAGATGCCTTAAGAATATTCATAGGTGGATCATTTGAAATTTCTGCAACTTTTAAGGTTTTAGGATTTTCAAAAATTTCTTTAGCTGACCCAACTTGAAGCACTTTTCCCTCATCGAGAACAATAACTTCCCCATTTATCTCCATTGCTTCTCTTGGATCTGTAGTTGAAAATACAACAATGCTGTCCTCTGATAATCCTTGAGAAAATATATTCTTAAACTCTTCTCTCAACTGTTCTCTTAGTTTGTAGTCTAAATTAACCAAGGGCTCATCTAACAATAAAATTTTAGCATTTTTGACTAAAGATCTTGCTAAGGAAACTCTCTGTTGCTGACCACCAGATAATTCTTGGATTTTTCTAGTTTCATAGCCCTCTAGACCTACAGATTTAAGAGATTTTGTAACTTCATCGTTTATCAACTGATCGTCTACTTTTCTTTGTTTAAGAGGGAAAGCGACGTTCTCAAATACATTCAAGTGAGGGTAATTTATAAATTGCTGATAAACCATTGCAATATTTCTCTCCCAAACTGGAACTTTTAAAAAATCTTTGTCCTCAAATTGCATTGCGCCTGTATCAGGTGTTAGTAATCCAGCAATAGTTTTTAGTAACGTTGTTTTTCCCGACAATGTTCTACCAAGAATTGTGTAAATATTTCCTTTTTCAAAATTAAAAGACACCTCATTGAGATGAAACTGTTCATCTGGTTTATAAGATAAATTTTCTGCAACTAAATTCATTATTTTATTGCTCCTGATAAGTTTCCTTTTGATAAATATCTTTCAACAATAAATGCAACAATGATTAATGGTGCAACTGAAACCAAAGCTGAAGCAGATAGACTCCACCAAGGAGTAATAGATGAATTTAAAGCAACAATTTTAACCGGTAAAAGTTGAACTTCGGTGAAAGTTAAAATGAAAGCAAAGAAAAAATCAATCCAGCCAAATATAATACAAAACATACCAGCTACAATTAATCCTGGTATTGAGTTAGGCAATACAACTTTAAAAAATGCTTGGTAGGGATTACATCCATCAATTAATGCTGTTTCATCAATCTCTCGTGGAACTTTATTAAAAAAATCAACCATTATCCAAACTGCAATTGGCATTAATAAAACAATATAAACAACTATTAATCCAATCAAACTATCTAACAAATTGATTGCTCCTAAAAATAAAAAGAAAGGAATTGATAAAACAATTGGGGGCATAATTCTTTGTGAGATAAAAAAGAATGTAATGTCATTATTTTTTACAAAGCCTGCTTTAAATGTAAATCTTGAAAGAGCGTATGCAGATAAAGTCCCTAACACTATGCTGATCAAACTAGCTGTACATGTTACAAACAAACTATTGAAATAAGGTTCAATTATATCAACACCCCCATTTGCAGGAGATTTAATTAAAACTCTCCAACCTTCTAACTTTGGTTCAAAATCTACCCATGGAATGTATGTTGCACCACCATTTACTGAATTAAAGTCCTTAAAAGAAGTTGTAAGGGCCCAAAGAAAAGGAGCTACAACAAAAACTGCCCAGAATGTTATGAAAAAATATTTTAAAAATTTGTATAATTTTCCCATCCCTAATCCTTTAGCATTAATTTAGTTAAAACTTTAGCTATCACTGTTAAGCTTATGATCATTATTATTAAATACGTGAATGACATTGAGGCTGCATAACCCATCTGAAATTCTCTTAACCCTTTAATAAAAATGTAAAAACTTGAGGTTTCTGTTGAGGTCCCTGGTCCACCAGAGGTCAAAACATAAACAGTGTCCATAATTTTTGATGCTTCAATCAATCTAATAATTATTGCTCCAATTGAAATTGGCGCCATTAATGGAAATGTTACATATAAAAATTTTCTGACCGGACTTGCTCCATCAATAGCAGCTGCTAAAAATGGCTCTTTTGGGAGTGATAAAAGGCCAGCCAATAATAATAAAAACATAAATGGCGTCCATTGCCATACTTCAACAATAATAACAGTAACTTTTGCAAGAACTGGGTCAGTCAGCCATTTTGGAGACATCCCAAAATTTGACAATATATCATTTACAGGGCCTAAAGACTCGTGAAAGAAAGTTCTCCAAATAACTGTCATGATTACTGGTGTAGTCATCATTGGTATTAAAAATAGCACTCTAAAAAATCTTTGAAATTTAATATCTTTCCAAACCAAATGTGCTAGTGCAAAACCTATTACGTATTGAAGGATTACAGTTGTAACAGAGAGAAAGCTTAATCTAAAGAAAGACTCCCAAAATCTAGGATCATCTGTAAAGAGTCTGATGTAATTTTCTAAACCAATAAAATTTAATCCATTGTAACTATTCCAACCAGACAAACTTAATCTGACTACAAAGATAATTGGAAAAATTAAAATACCTATAAGAACAAATAAACCAGGAAATAAAAAAACGTACTTTTGTTTAAAGTTCATGTATTTGAAATTTTACTTAATAGTATGTGACCGCTATAAAAAGCGGTCACATTATTATTTTATTAAAGTTATTTTTATAACTTGTTGTCTTCCATTTTTACACCAACAGCGTAGGCATCTTGAACTGCTTTTTTACCTACCCTTTGGACAATTGCTTCCCACTCTTTAGCAACTTCGTCTAAAGCTTCTTGTGGAGATAATTGCCCAGCCAGCGCTTTTGAAGTACCAGTTGCAACTGCACTAGTGAACTCAAATACACCAGGTACTCTTAGAGGGAAAACTCTGTTTTTACTTTTTTCCATATCTAAAAGTGTTTTGGTATAACTGTTAGCAATGTCTGCATCCCAACCCATTGTATTTATATAAATATTTGGATCGAAATCAGAGTTTTTAAATGGGTTAACACCAAAGTTACCAATAGCTAAATCAGCTTGGTGGTTTGCTCCGTTAGAAAAGAAACATAGGTAATCAAACGCCATGTCTTTAACTTTACTTTTCTTAGCAACACCAACTGCCCAACCCCATACAATGTAAGGAGCTTGGTTGTATTGATTTTCCCAGCTATTAGATGTTCTGTTCCAAACTCTGTCCGCGCCTGGAAGAGGAGCCGCACCTACTTTGTTTTTAATAGGGCTATCATCTTGCATTGCTGCGATGAAAGCATCATCCCATGAAAAACTAAATAAAGTTTGACCACCACCAAATGATCCAATTTCATCACCTAGTCCAAAGTTAATTCCTCCTGGAGGAACATACTTAGTAGCCTCTACCCAATCACCTAGAGCTTCAACAAATCCTGGGTTGTTAATATTTGGTTTCATAGTGTCTAAATCAAAAAAGAAACCACCTGGAGTTCTTGGATTTTTAGCATACGCTACTGATCTACTGAAAAAAGCTGCGAACATTAGATCGTCTTTTTTCATTACTTCAGCTGAACCGTATTCTTTTTCTCCATCTCCATCCCAGTCCCAACCGTTAAAGTATTTGGCCATTTCACCATATTCCTTCCACGTTCTTGGAACTCTTAACTCTTTACCAGTGTCTGCTTTATATTTTTTTTGCATTTCAGGATTATCTATTACGTCTTTTCTGTATTTTAGATAATGTCTGTCGCCATCAACTGGATATTGGTACATAGTTCCGTCCCAAGATGAAACTCCAATGTGAGATTTAGTTACGTCTTTCATCTCTGTTGAGTTCATGTATTTTTTTGGAACTGGTGCTAGATATCTTTTCCAGTCATTAATAAAGTTAGAAAAGCCAAATACGATGTCGTATGGAGCTTGACCAGCTTTAAAAGGAACCATAGCTTTTGCGTACAAATCACCTGCAGGTGTATGAGTTACATCAACTTTTGCTCCTGTTAACTTGGCAAATTGTTCTGCATGCAAAGCTGTCGGCTGTCCAATTACAGGTACAGCGTGCGTGTTTATCTTAAGAGTTTTTCCTTTGTAATTTTTCTTAGACATCTCCTCATAAGAACAATCACCAGCAATATCTCCTGTAGCTTTGATATGTGGAAATTGATCACCCCACTTATCAGCATATGCCATTGGGCTAAACATCAAAACACTTGATATTACAGCCGTTAGACAAGTTTTTATTATTTTCATTATTTCCCTCTCTTTTTTTTTTTACGGAACTAAAACAGCTCGTCCCTTAACTTTACCTTCGTTAAGATCATGAAGTGCTTTATTAGCATCGTCTAGTTTATATTCTGCCATGGATAACTTAACTAATCCTTTGTCAGCTAGTTCCATAAGTTCATACAACTCAGACCACGTTCCCACTAAATTTCCAATTATATTTTTCTCAGCTATAATTACATCCACTGCAAGGATTTTTATTTCTTCACCGTAACCTACAATGTAATAGTAACCTCCACCTGATGTCATGTTTAAACCCATAGATGTTGATCCCTTTTCACCTACAAAATCTATTACAGCTTCAGCGCCTTTACCTTTGGTTAGCTCCATTACTTGTTCTACTTCATTACCATCAATCAACACTCCTTTATCGCCACCAAGTGGCATTGCATGATCAAGTGCAGTTTTTGATTTTTCGACTATTATTATATTTGCTGCACACATTGCTTTTAAACATTGAATCGCAATATGTCCTAAACCACCGGCTCCTATGATTACACAGTTTTGTCCAGGCAACAGATGTCTTGTTGCTTTTTTTACAACTCTGTATGCAGTCAAACCTGCATCAGAAAAAGGAGCAACATCTTTAGGTGTTAAAACTGTTGGTAACTTAATTAAATTTCTAACACTTGTTTTTAAAAGCTCGGCGTATCCACCCTCCTTTATATTTAGTCCTGGGAACGCACCTGCCTCAGCGTGCATATCATTTCCTCTCCTACAGTCTAAACAAGTTCCACCAGTCCCTGATATTAAGGGGTGTAAAATAACAGGATCACCTTTTTTAAAATTTGTAACGTCTTTTCCTACTTCCTCAACCCATCCAGCATTCTCATGTCCCATGACACAAGGAAGAAGTTTATCATCTGGATCTTGAATATGTTTCCATACACCTTCAATTATGTGTAAGTCTGTTCTGCAAACACCTGCTGCACCTATTTTGACTATAACATCTGTCGATTTTTCTAATTTTGGATCAGGCATCTCTTGCTCTGTTACCCAAATTTTTTCTTTCATTTCTGGGTCGTATTTATGTAAAACTTGAGCTTTCATTAATTCTCTCCCTTTAATTTTTTTCAAACCATATTAAAAATAGTATATGAGAGGGAGTCAATGACACTTTTAAGTGTTCAATAAGTTAACAAATACAACCTTAAGTTGGTTGCTCTATTGTTTATTTATAATATTCTCGTCAATATATGGACTTAATACCTCAAAACCAAGAGATTAAAAATATCCTTGAAAGAAGAGGAATGATCTCCCAAAAAATCAGCAATGAAATTTCTGAAAGTTGGACAAGATGTGTGAATAATGGACTAGATCCTTTTAAAGATCCAAAGCAAAGTATTATTTCCTCAATAGAACTTAAAAAGATCAAAGAAAAAAACGAGAGTATAAGAAAATTAATTATTCCAGAATTGGAACTTTTATATTCCCAAATTGCTGGAACTAATTTCATGGTAGCATACTCAGATGAAAATGGATTAGTACTTGATACCATTTATGATAAAAGCTGTCTTCAGACAGATGTTGGCAAAACAGTTGTGCCTGGTTCAATTTGGGCTGAAAATGTTTGCGGCACTAATGGTTTAGGATTGTCAGTTGAATTGAAAAAACCAACCATTGTTTCTGGTAAAGAGCATTTCTTTATCGCCCACGAAAATATTTCATGTTTTGCAAGCCCAATTATTAACTACGATGGTAAAACAATTGGAATCATTGATGCTTCTACTGACTCTATGTCAAGAGAGCAACATACTTTGGCGTTAGTAAAGCTTGCAACTCGAAGTATTGAAACAAAATTATTTATTAGAAAGTTTAGTAGTGAATTAATTTTGTCTTTCCATCCTAGATTAGAATACTTATCAACCACAAGCGTTGGATTATTGGCAATCAACGGTGATGGTGTAATTGTTGGAGCAAACCAAAATGCAAAAATTATGCTTAATGGTTTAGTAGATTTAAAAAATGAAAATTTTAATAACATCTTCACAAATTCTTTTTCCTCTATTGCCTCAGACTTATTAAACAATAAAACTTTAAAGATAACGGATCACTTAGGTTCATCTGTTTTTGTAACAAAAAGTCAAAACTTTAAAGAAAATAAACTTATAGCTAATAATAGTTCAGAAAAAATTTATGCTTGTAAAAAATGTAATGACACTAAAATTCGAAGAGAAAGATGTAAACTAATTAGATCAACTTATTTAGAAACAAAAAATATAATGTCTGTCTCTAGAAAATTGGGGGTTTCGAGAACAACTGTTTATAAACATCTTAATTAAATAAATTTATTTATTTTTAATTAAAAAATAAAAGTAAGATGAGAGAGAAGTAAGAAGAACAAAAATCATTGCAAATTTAAAAGAATTTATTTCGGAAAAATTTAGATTAATTCCTAAATCAATTATTAATCCGATTATCCATTGTAATGAAAATGCACCTATAAATATTAATAAATTAAAAGATGTCAAGGCTTTCCCAGCATTAGATAATGAAAAAGCCATACCAACTGCAGGCTGAGTTAAAGATAAAAATATTGAGCTAACTATAAATATTGCCCAATGAATTGCTCCAGCGTTGGGACCTAAATAAATAATTATTGATAAAACTATTAAATTTATTGGAGCACCAAATCTCAATAATTTTACAGCATCACTTACACTTTTTGAAAACCTTGGAACAAAATAGCCCCAACTTAAGAAAGAGAAAAGCATACAAAAATAAATTAGAAAAAGACCCTGGGCACTTTCTTCTGGAGTGTATCCAGAAACTCTTACCATCCATGGGCCAGCCCACAATGTTTGGATTGCAAATAATCCCCCATAATTAAAGAAACCCATTGGAACCAAACTTTTAAATAAGGGATTTTTCCAAACAGTGCTTAATTTTGAATCGCCAGAGTCTTCACTAGTAATTCTATCTGAATCCCACTTGGGGATAAATATAATAATTAAAACTATGCTTAAAAAAGTTAAAACAGCTAAATACATAAATATATCTCTCCATCCAATTATTGGTAAAAAATATTGAACTGGCAAACTAGAGGATAACATTCCGATGGCTCCTACCATTAACATCCAAGAATTAGCTCGTTGTTGAGTTTGGTCCTGATACCAAATTCTGTATGCAGTAAGTGGCCCCATCAAACATGCACCCACTCCAACACCAATTAAAATTCTTGAAACGAGAAGGATTGTTAAATTTTGTGCTGAGGCAAATAAAATTAATCCAATAATTGTTAAAGATAAAAAATAAGAAACAATTTTCTTTGGTCCTTTCGAGTCTAATAAATAACCAAGTGGAATTTGAACGCTCGCAAATCCTAAAAAATATCCGCCTCCTAAAAGACCAAGTTCTCCAGCTGTTAGATTAAATTCGGTAACTAGCTCTGGTGAAATAGTTGCAGTAATTGCTCTTAGAAGATTTGAAATGAAATATCCTAAAGCAAAAACTAAAAATATCGTAATAGCCTTTGATTTGGCTAAAACAGGTTTATTCATGAATTATGATTAATTTACTTTATTTTTACAGCTGCCCGTTTTAAAAAATTCATCAATATTATCTATTGCTAAATTAGCCATTGCTGTTCGGGTTTCTTTGGTAGCACTACCTAAATGTGGAAGGATAAATGCGCTTTTATGTTTAAGATATCCAGGATTTAAATTTGGTTCATTCTTATAAACATCCAATCCTACAGCATAAACTTTTCTTCGTTCAAGAGCATCTATCAAAGCTTCATCCTCGATAATATCTCCTCTTGCAACGTTTGTAACAATTGCTCCTTTAGGTAAATATTCAATTGTATCTTTATTAATCATATCGACTGTTTCTTTTGAAGCTGGACAACAAACAGATAATACATCTGATACTGAAAGTAAGTCTTTTAAATTATCATGGTATGTTGCTCCGCCTTCTTTATCTTCACTTAGCTTAGATCTATTGTGATAATGAATAATCATTCCCAAAGATTTAGCAACTTTTGCAATTTTTTGTCCAATTCTCCCCATTCCAAGTATTCCAAGTCTGGCGCCTGTTAGTTGTTTGCCAATTAAATAATCTGCTGACCATTTCCAGCCACCTACTTTTGCACTTTCTATTCCCTCAGCAGCACGTCTGCATGCACCCAAAATCAACAACACTCCAATCTCAGCTGTTGCATCAGTCAAAACATCTGGAGTATTGGTAACCACAATACCTTTTTTCTTTGCTGCTTCTAAGTCTATGTTTCCAAATCCAACAGCAAAATTTGAAATAATTTTTATCGAGTCTGGAAGTTGATTTATTGTTTCAGCATCCAATTTATCAGTTAAGGACGACAATATCCCATCTTGCCCACCACTTAACTCAATTAATTTTTTTTGAGAATATAATTCATCGTTTAAATTAAAATTTGCTTCAAATGTTCCTTTAGCTTTATCCTCACAAGATCTTAGTAATCTCCTAGTGATCAGGATTTTTTTCATATTCAAGATTAGTTTAGATCGAAAATTTTTCCAGGATTCATTATATTATTTGGATCCAATGTTCTT
The DNA here is from genome assembly GCA_902613855.1 of uncultured Pelagibacteraceae bacterium. GTDB lineage: Bacteria > Pseudomonadota > Alphaproteobacteria > Pelagibacterales > Pelagibacteraceae > Pelagibacter. Next base: position 73,840 of record CACMIX010000003.1, on the reverse strand, counting down.
TTAATTGATTTCATTACTGGAATACTATCGGGATGCTGCTCTAATAAATACTCTTTTTTATGGAGACCTACACCATGTTCGCCTGTGATGGTTCCCTCAAGCTCTAAAGCTTTTCTAATTAACGAGCTATTAAAAGCTCTAAGTTGTTTATACATTTCTTTTTTTGCAGGATCGTATGGTAGAACGACATGGAAATTACCATCACCCATGTGGCCAACCATTGGAGCCCTAACTCCAAATTCTTTTGCTTTTTCTTCTGCAAATTTTACACACTCTGTAATCTTTGAAATTGGAACACATACATCAGTTGAATAAACTCTTCCATTATCATTTAAAGCCTTAACAGAATAATATACGTCCCATCTTGCTTGCCAAAGTTTGTTTCTATCCTCTAAATCTTTAGCCCATTTAAAAGAACTACCTTTGTTGTCTTTTGATAATTCTTCTACAATTTCAATATTCTCTTTATTCGAGGACTCTGATCCATGAAATTCAAAAAATAAAGTTGGCACCGCCTCAATATCTTTTAATTTTGAATAATTAATACTAATACCCATTTGATCTGCATTTAACATTTCAATCCTTGCAATCGGAACACCGTACTGAATAACCTGTTGAGCCGTCATTACTGCATCCTCTAATGAAGGAAAGTGACAAACTGCACTCATAATGCTTTCCGGTATTGGAGATAATCTTAAATGAACTTCAGTAATAATTCCCAGAGTTCCTTCTGATCCAACAAATAGATTAGTTAAATTATAACCTGCTGAAGTTTTTTTAGTTCTACCACCTGTATTAATGATATCACCATTTGGTAAAACTACTGTCAGACCTGAAATAACTGTCTTCATAGTTCCATATTTTACAGCCATTGTTCCTGATGCTGAGGTTGAGGCCATACCGCCTAAGGCTGCGTTTGCTCCAGGATCAATTGGGAAAAAAACTCCATCTTCTCTCAAATACTCGTTCAATTGTTCCTTTGTTACACAAGCTTGAACTCTACAATCAAAATCTTCAGCATTAACACTTAAAATTTTATTCATTTTTTCCAAACAAATAGTTATGCCATCTTCATTTCCTACAACATTCCCCTCTAAAGATGTTCCTGTACCATACGGAACTACTGGTATTTTATGTTTGTTACAAAGTTTTAATATTTTTGAAACTTCTTCATTAGTTTCAGGAAAGACTACTGCCTTAGATAGAATTGGATCGTAAGTATCTTCACCTCTTGCATAATTTCCTCGAGCAGACTCTGATGTTGAATATCTACTGTTTAAAAGATTTTTTAGTTCTATCTCAACTTGCTGGTTCATAATTCTAAATATTAATAATAATTAAAAAAATAAAAAAATACAGCTTATTTAGAAAGCATCTTGCCTATGTTTTCTAATGCTTGCTGTATGTTATCTCTAGATGCGGCAAAGCTAAATCTTACGTAATCTTGGCAAGTTTTGCCAAATGCTGTTCCTGGGACAATAGCAACTCCAGCTTCGTGCATAGCTTTTTTACAAAATTCAGAACCATTCATGCCTGTGCCTATTACTTTTGGAAAAGCATAAAAAGCACCACCTGGCAAACTACATTCAATTCCAGGCAAATCATTTAATCCTTTATGGATTAAATTTCTTCTCAATGTAAATTTATCTAGCATATCTTTAATTGAGTCATCTGGACCATCTAAAGCTGCTATACCTGCAAATTGTGCAGCTGCATTTACACAAGATACACTATTTATTAATAATTTGTTAACATGAGGAATCATTTCTTCTGGCCAATAACTCCATCCTAGTCTCCAACCAGTCATTGAGTAAGCTTTGCTCCATCCCTCTAAAACTATTAGCCTATCCTTTAATGCTTCATAATGAAAAAATGATGGCATTTCCTTGTAGTCAAAAATTTGTCTACTATAAATTTCATCGCTTAAGATAGTAACGTGCGGATGTTTTTCTAATTCTTTTGCAAAATAATCTATTACGGGTTTTTCAACAAAACTACCTGTTGGGTTGTTTGGATTAATTAAAATTAACAATCTAGTTTTATCAGTAATTAGAGATAAAATTTTATCTGGATCAAATTTAAGATCTTTATCTTCAGTAAGATCATATGGTACAGGTGTTGAACCAGTATAATTTATCATTGATTCATAAATCGGAAATGCTGGGGTAGGATGAATTATTTCTGCTCCTGGTTCACCAAAACATTGGATGGCATAACTCATCGTAGGCTTTCCACCAGGCATAATTAAAATTCTTTCAGCATCAATGTTGGCGTTATACTGTTTTTTAATCCACCTTGTTACAGCTTCTCTACATTCTGGGATTCCATTAGACATTACATATCCGTGGTGTCCATCATCTAAAGCTTTTTTTGCAGCTTCGACTACGTGCTTGGGTGTCTTAAAATCTGGCTGACCTAACCCTAGATGAATCATTGGATGGCCTTTCGCCTCTAAAGCTTTGGCTTCTGCTAAAACACTGAATGCGGATTCTGTTCCTAAATTATTTAAATTCTTTGCAAGTTTCATAATTTTAAAAATGAAAACCTAGACGAAAAGTAGACTAATGTCTATTCATGATTTTTAAATAACCTGTTTTAGGTTTTTGCAATAATCCTGACAATTACTTATTGATTAGTTGCGGTAGATTATTTTTGACGCATCTAAATCTTCAATTTTTTTACATCCCATCAAAATCATATTTCTTCTAATTTCTTTTTGCATATTGTCTAATAATCTTTCAACTCCTTTTTGACCTCCGGCTCCTAAACTAAAAAGAAATGCTTTACCAAAACTACAAGCAGTTGCTCCTGCAGCTAAAGCTTTAAGAACATGTGTTCCTCTTCTGATACCACCATCAAGTATAATTTCTAACTTATCACCAACTGCATCTGAAATAGCTTTCACTTGATCGAAAGGAGATCTCGAACCATCTAATTGTCTTCCTCCATGATTAGAAATCATTATAGCAGTACAGCCAATATCAATTGCTCTTTTAGCATCTTCAACCGACATCACTCCTTTCAATGCAAAAGGACCGTTCCATCTCTTTATACAGTACTCTGCATCTTTCCAATTCATTTTGGGATCGTACTGTTCATTAATATAATCTATAACTGACTTCGCTATATTAGTTCCTTTGTCAGTTTTGTGTTTAATGTTAGCTAACTCAAATTTTTTATTTGTTAAATATTTAAAAACCCATTCTGGACGCATCGCAAAACTTAGTAAGCTTTCCAAGGTTAATTTAGGGGGAGTTGTAAACCCAGTTCTATGGTCTCTTTCTCTGTTTCCTGCAACAAGAGTATCTACAGTCAAACAAAGCCCATCAAAATTTGCTCTTCGACATCTGTCAATTAAATCGTCAGTGATAGATTGATCTTTATGAACATATAGTTGAAAAAGTTTTGGACCACTTGAGATGTTGGCTATTTCTTCAATTGAAAACGATGCCATTGTAGACATGCTATACATCGTTCCAAATTTTTCAGCAGCTCTAGCTGAAGCTTTATCTCCTTCAGGAGTATACAAACTTTGCATTGCTGTTGGTGATAAGAAAAGAGGCATATCAATTTTTCTACCAAATACTGTTGTGGATAAATCAGGCTCTCCAACACTCGCTAATACATTTGGAACAAGATCACAATCATTGAAAGCATTTGTGTTTCTATTGAGAGTAACTTCATCATCTGCGCCACCATCAATATAATGAAAGATAGGAGATGGTAACTTTTTTTTTGCTAATTTTCTAAAGTCTTCAAAATTATAACAATCATTTATGTTCATGATTGCTATGTTCTAAATCTTAAATTACTTCTATTTAGATCACTTATTTTAGTGCAACCCATTAACTTCATATCTCTTACTAATTCAGACTTATACTTCTCTAAAGCTCTTTCAACACCTGCTTGTCCAGCTGCTGCAAGAGCGTATAAATACAATCTTCCACCAGAACATGCCTTTGCACCTAATGATAATGCTTTAAGCATGTGAGTTCCTCTGTGAATTCCACCCTCACAGATTACATCAAGTTTATCACCAACAGCATCTACAATTTCAGCAAGTTGATCAAAAGGCGACCTTGATCCATCGAGTTGTCTTCCACCATGGTTTGAAACCATTATTCCTGTACATCCAATATCTACTGCTCTTTTTGCATCTTCAACGGACATCACTCCTTTTAAAGCAAAATGACCCCCCCATTTAGAGCAAAGTTGTTCAGCATCTTTCCAGTTCATTGACTGATCGAGCATTGTAGAAAAATAATTTCCGATTGAAGAGTTGGTGCTCGTACCTTCTTTTACAAAATCTTGAAGATGAGGTAATTCAAACTTACCTTTTGTTAAATAATTTATTCCCCACATTGGCTTTGTGGCAAAACTAAATAAACTTGAAAGTGTTAGTTTAGGCGGTGACGTAAACCCAGTTCTCAAATCTCTTTCTCTATTTCCACCAGTTATTGTATCAACTGTTAGAGCCATGACATCAAAATTAGCTGCCTTTGCTCTTTCTAAGCATGAATCATTAAGACCTCTGTCTTTATGAAAATAAAACTGAAACATTTTTGGTGTATCAACAAGTGAAGAAATTTCCTCCACACTCACTGTAGCTAGGGCCGATACTCCAAACATGGTATTATATTTCTTAGCAGCTTTACCTACAGCTCTTTCACCATCATAGTGAAACAATCTCTGTAAAGCAGTAGGTGATAAATAAAAAGGTAAATCTAATTTCTTTCCAAATATTGTTGTCGATAAGTCAACATTCTCTACTCCTCTTAAAACATTTGGTACTAAATCAACATCATCAAATGCACTTGTATTTCTTGCATATGTAACTTCATCGTCTGCAGCACCATCGATGTAATGAAAAATCGGAGAAGGTAACTTTTTTTGTGCCAATTTTCTGAAATCAGCAAAATTATGACAATCTTTTAAATTCATAAGTTTTATTAGAAGTTTTTTAAGAAATTAAAAATATAACTATTTGCCCCAGGATTTTTATCCCCTAAACTAGCATTAGATATATGATTATAAGAAAAACCTAGCTCGCTCGTATTTGACAAATCTAGTGAAAATTGCAATTCACTTTTAAATTCGATCAAATGTCCCAAGTCTTTACCGTCTCCTTCAAAATATAAACCAGGGGTAAAACTCGGAGTGATATTCAAAGCACCAAGCTTATATTGAGCTTGAACACCAGTATACAAATAACCTGCAGCATCTGCTGTAATTAGAGCTCCAGTTATTGGTGAAAGATTTCCTAGAAAAGTATCCTTATTCAAGTTCTCATTTTGATGTTGAAAACCTAATAATGTGGATTTTTTTCCATCATCACTAAAATCAAACATACCTGTATAAACATTAAATTCTGTATTTTGATTTTTTATATTTAGTTCTTCAGCATTCACTGAAAAAGTAAAAAAAACCAAGAATAATGAAGTAAGAAAATTTTTTAATTTCATAGATAATTAATAATTATTTTTTGAGTATAAAACTTTTAGCAATTATTGCACCTCCAAATAGAAATATCAATATTGGTAATAACCATAGTAAATACGTATTTTTATTGAGTCCAGGATCATACAAAATCCAATCACCATATTTTTCTTTAAAATAAATATATATTTCTTTTTCTGATAAGCCTTCGTCTAATTTTTTATCTACTAAAATTTTCATGCTATTTGCAAAATCAGAGTCTGAGTCATAAACTGATTGTCCTTGACATATCAAGCATCTGAGATTTTTTGTGATTTGATTTCTTTCACTATTTTCATTTGCATTAAGATTATTAATAGTCATTAAGAGAAAAATAATTACAAAATTTTTGAATATTTTCATTTTATTATTTTTTGTATTTCTATCAACAACTCATTATTAAGAGGTCCAATATATTTTTTTATTATTTTGTTATTATAAATTATAAAAGTTTCAGGTACACCAAAAGCTCCCCATTCGATTGAATTTGTCCCATTTTTATCTAAAATGATTTTTTCATAAGGATTACCTAATTCATCTAAAAAACTTTTAGCATTTTTTTTATTATCTTTATAATTCATGCCAATAATTATTAATTTATTATTTTTACTTAAACTCATCAATATTGGGTGTTCATCTCTACATGGAACGCACCAAGAGGCCCAAATATTTAATAAATAGAATTTATCTAATTCAAAAATTTCAGTTGAGTTTGAATTCTCATTTGAAAGCAGAAGTTCAGCCGAGAAAATTGGGATATCATTATTGATCTTCGTCTCTGGTGTGTAAATATTTGTATCTTTTAAACTTTTGTAAAAAACAGCAAAAATAATTAAAAATATTAGTATTATTGAATATGGAATTAATTTATTTTTCATATTCTTTTTTGTAAAAAACTAACTAAACCACCAAAGCTTATCATGATAACTGATAACCATATCCACAACATAAAAGGTTTAATTTGATATCTTACATTAAAATAATCTTGATTTTGGACAAGATTAATTACAATAAATTTATCCTTCATTAATGTAGTTTTAATATCTGCCTCACTAGTTGTGATATTAGGTTGGTTATATATTCTTAATTCAGGTGATAAGTTGTTATTTATACCTTCGGAATTAGTAATGTTAAAGTTAGCAATTATAGATTTATAATTTTTCTCTTTTTTTTGATTTATACTTTCAAAAACTATTTTTGTTTTTGAATTATCATAAGTTTCACCTACTTTTAAATTAGTTATTATTTCACTTGAAAATAAATTGTTAAATAAAATACTTAAAATCAATAAACTAAATCCAAAATGAGCAGTGTTTTGAGCAAAATTTTTATATTTCTTAGTAAAAAAATCTCTCAGTGTAATAAAAAATAAATAAAGAGCACTGGAGATTAGGATGGTATTAATAAGAATATTCGTACTAAAATTTTTGACAATAAAGAAAGATATTAAAATAGAGATAATTAATAAAGAAATCAGATAGATTTTATCTTTTAAATCAGATCTTATCCATTTTAATCTTGGCCCAATTGCCATCGCAAATAAAAAAGGAATTAAAAATGGGGCAATCAGTTTGTGATAAAATGGCGGCCCCACAGATATTTTCTGAGAGGATATTACATCTAAAAATATAGGATAAACTGTGCCAATTAATACAACTGATAGAAAGTACATCATAAACCAGTTATTTACTAAAATTGAAGTTTCTTTACTTAACCAAAAAAAATTAGACGAATTATTTTTACTGGTTTGATGAAAAAAGAAAAAAATAAATAAAGACAAAAAAATTAAAGCAAATAAAAATATTAAAATAAATAAGCCTCTTTCTGGATCATTAGCAAATGTATGAACAGAATTTAGAATTCCAGATCTTACTAAAAAAGTCCCGCACATGCTCAAGGTGAAAGTTGCAATGGACAATATGATCACCCATGAAGTTAGGATTTCTTTTCTCTCAAGAACTAAAATACAGTGTAAAAGGGTTGTCAAAGCTAGCCAGGGCATTAAGGAAACATTTTCTACTGGATCCCAAAACCAAAATCCTCCCCAACCTAGTTCGTAGTAAGCCCAAATTGATCCTAGCAAAATACCCAATGTTAAAAAAATCCAAGAGATTAAAACCCATTTTTTAATATGCACTGCCCAGCTTGTTGAAACCATTTTTAAGGTGGTTGCAGCTAAAGCAGATGAAAAAATAATAGAAGAGCCGACATAACCCAAATATAAAATTGGTGGATGAATTGCTAATGCAGGATCCTGCAATATTGGATTTAATCCTAAGCCCTCATCCGGAACAGGAAATAAATAATTAAAAGGGTTCGAAGTTTGAATTAGAAATAAAAAAAAACCAATTATAATTACTTGCTGAAAACCTAATGTTAAAATTTTATACTTGATTGGTTGATTTTTAGTTCTTAATAAAAATATAAATATAAATAATGTTAAAACTAATAACCATAGCAGCAAGCTTCCCTCGTGATTTCCCCAAGTTCCACTAATTTTATAAAAAAGTGGTTTGGTCGTATGTGAATTGTTAAATACAGTTTCATTACTAAAATCTGATATAACAAAAGAAATAATTAAAGCTAAAAAACTAATTAAAACAAAAAATAATTGTAAAAAAGAAAACGATAATATTTTAGTATCTAATTGGTTTGAATTTTTGAAATTTTGAATTGAAAAAAAAATTAAAATTAAGCCAACACACAAACCTAGGATAAGTGAGTAGTGGCCAACAACACTGTAAATCAATTTATTTCTCCTCCAAAGCTTCTTTTACTTCTGGTGGCATGTAATTTTCATCATGCTTAGCTAAAATTTTAGTTGCAGAAAAAAAATTTCTATCTTTTAAAAATCCCTCTGCGACTACCCCTTTTTCCTCTGCAAAAAGATTAGGAACAGCACCAGAATAACTTACATTTATTTCATTTTTAAAATCTGTAATAATAAAGTTTACTTCATCCGAGTTTACATTAATTGAATTTTTTTTAACCATTCCTCCAACTCTAATTTTATTTGTATCTAGTTCTGATAATGTTTTAATTTCAGTTGGTGATTGAAAGTAAACAACATTTTCCTCTAAAGATTTTAGAATTAAAAAAACTGTTAAAATTAATGTAACTAAAATTAATGTTACAAACAAAAATCTTAATTTAACTTTACGACCATACATGGTTCAAAAGTTAGTTGTTTGTGGCGTTAGCTAAAATTTCTTTATTGATTCTTTGTATTTTTGCAGAATTAGCTTTTTCAGGATTTAAAGACCCAAATTTAGCAACAAATTTACTTTGCTCTTTAACAAATTGTAGCTTTGTAATCATATACAAGCCTAAGAAACTTAAAAGAGTAAAGCCAAAAGCAGACATTACGTACACTGCATATCCATTCATAAAAAGTAATTCATTAATCATAATCTATCTAAGCCTTTATTTTTAATTTTTATCAGTTCTGTATTATATTTCATTAAGAAAATTAACAACGAAAATAGAGCAAATGCCGCAGTCATTAATAATAAAGGGAAAAGCATTGAAGAATGTATTGAGCTTTTTGTTAAAATATTAATTGATGCTGGCTGGTGAAGTGTATTCCACCAATCAACTGAGTATTTAGTAATTGGAACATTTATAATACCAACTACAGTTATAAAGGTAGTAATCTTAAAAACTTTTTCTTCTTTCTCATAAATTCTCCAGGCAATTAAATACATAGCAAAAAATAATGCTAAAATTAGCATTGATGTAATTCGAGCGTCCCATGCCCACCAAGTTCCCCATGTAGGTTTACCCCAAATTGCCCCTGTAACTAAAGCAATTATATTAAAAACAAATCCAGATGGTGCTAAACTTTTTGCTATTAAAAAAAAATTTTTGTTTTTAAAAATAAAACCACTTATAGATAACAAAGTAATCGACGAAAAAATTCCAAGCGAAATCCATGCTGATGGAACATGAACATACATAATTCTTACTGCATCGCTTTGCTTATAATCCTCTGGAGACAAAATTAATGCCTCCGTCAAACCAACCGTCAAAACAATAACAAATAAAAATAAAATATACTTTGGAGCTTTAGAAGTTATTTGAAAAATTTTATTTGGTTCAAAGATCTTAAACATATCTATTATTTAATAATTAATTTTGGAATTTCTATTATGAAAAAGTTATCTGATCAAGAATGCAGAGGGGGAGACAATAAGACTAAATATAACGTTTAACATCCTTGATCAGAATATGAGTTAGATATAATGAATATTTATGGCCTAGATTTGAGCTAAATGTGTTGGAATATTGATATGGTTAATTTGAAAGCTTAAAGTAGCTTGAGCCCTTTTTTCCTGAAAAAATTTCTTCAATTAATGGGTGTTTTATTGGCTCATCAGAGTCGTCCATAAGCAAGTTTTGCTCTGAAACATATGCCTCATAAGTAATTTCATCATTTTCAGCAAGTAAGTGGTAAAATGGCTGATCTTTTCTTGGTCTGACATTTTTTGGGATCGATTGATACCATTCCTCTGAATTATTAAATTCAAAATCAACATCATAAATCACACCTCTAAATTCAAAGTGTTTATGTTTAACAATGTCCCCGATTGAGAATTTAGCTTTTTGAATTGCCATTATTATTAGTATGGGTATTTAAATATAAAAATCAATGCAAAAAAGATTAATGTTTTGTGATGTGGCAAATATGTTAATATCTTTTTAGTGAATAAATCTTTTTTGAAATTTATTACCGATTTCGGACCATTAGCAATATTTTTTTTCTTTTATTATAATAATGATAAAAATTTATCCGTTGCAATACCTCCACTCATAGTTGCAACTTTAATTGCTTTAGCGGTTGTATGGTTCTTTGAAAAAAAAATACCACCAATGCCATTGGTTAGTGGGATATTAATCACATTCTTTGGTGGACTAACTATTTATTTTAATGATCCAATATTTATTTATGTAAAACCAACTATAATAAATATTTTATTTGCCTTAGCTTTATTTTTTGGAAAATATTTTACAAGAGAACCTATTTTAAAAAAAATTATGGGTAAATCCATACCCTTATCTGATATTGGATGGGAAATACTAAATAAAAGATGGATGTTGTTTTTTCTTGGGCTCGCTGTACTTAATGAGTTTGTTTGGAGGACGCAAACTGAGGAATTCTGGGTTAACTTTAAAGTATGGGGAATGTTGCCAATAACAATAATTTTTACAGCATTTCAAATACCACTCATTAATAAACATAAAATTGATGCGCAGTAATCTAAAATTAATAATCAATAACCCTCAAAATAAAATAGAGCAAAAGCAGTTCTTTGAAAAAGATGAACTTAAAATAATTTTAGATCTATATGCAAAAATGGTGTCTGAAGGATCTTGGAAAGACTATGGTTTAAATATTTCTAGCAAACAGGTAAGCTTTAGTGTTTTTAGAAATGCAGCTGAAAATGCTATTTATAAAATTTGTAAAAATTTTAAGCCAAAAAATAAAAGTCTTAAATATTTGATTACAGATACAAACGGTAAAATATTGAAAAACTCTTTTGAACTTACATTATTATTAAAAAATACTAATTGGAAAAAGCTCTAAAAAATTAACGTCTTTGTCCAAAAAGTCTTAGCAACATTATAAATAGATTTATAAAGTCTAAGTAAAGAGTTAATGCACCCATAACAGCTTTTTTGCCCATGATTTCACCTGTATCACTAGCTGCGTACATATTTTTAATCTTCTGAGTGTCGTAAGCTGTAAGACCAACAAAAATTAAAACTCCCAATATTGAAATCACAAAATACATCATCGATGATTTCATAAATATGTTAACTATTGAAGCTATAATTATTCCAATTAATCCCATCATTAAGAAAGAACCTAATTTAGTCAGATCTCTTTTTGTGGTGTAACCATAAATACTCATTGCACCAAAAGTTGCTGAACAAATAAAGAATACCCTTGTTACACTCATTCCTGTGTAAACTAATAAAATTGAGGATAAAGACAAACCCATCAAACCAGCAAAAACCCAGAAAGTTGTTTGAGCTTTTGATGCACTCATTTTATTAATTCCAAAACTCATATAAAATACAATTCCTAAAGGCGCAAGCATTACAAGCCATTTTAGACCTGACATATAAATTGCATTACCCATTTGAGTTAGACCCACAATAGATCCAGCATCATTAGTAACGACTGACATTTTAAATGTTAATAGTGCAACTATTCCAGTTAATAAAATTCCTGTTGCCATATAGTTGTAAACTTTTAGCATGTAGGCTCTTAAACCTTCATCCATTACAACAGTTGATTGCTGAGCTGCTTTTGCTCTGTTTAGTATTCCGTTTTTATCAAATTCCATATGGTTGTTATATAATAGCCTTTTACTAATTATTCAAGATACCTTAAAAGGTTAATAAAACGTTAACATAATTTTCAAATGAATTACAAAAATCTAGGAAACACGGACTTAAAAGTAAGCACAATTTGTCTCGGAACTATGACTTGGGGAGAACAAAATACGCAAAATGAAGCATTTGAGCAAATGGACTTTGCTTTGGATCAGGGAGTCAATTTTTGGGATACAGCAGAATTATATGCGGTACCTCCCAGAAAAGAAACTTATGGCGATACAGAAGAAATAATTGGAAAATGGTTTGAGAAAACTAAAAAAAGAGACAAGGTAATTCTTGCAACTAAAGTTGCAGGACCTGCTAGGGATTATTTAAGAAATGGAGAAAATAGTTTTGTAGGTCCTAACTTAGAGAGCGCTTTAGATAATAGTCTTAAAAGATTAAAAACTGATTATGTTGATTTATATCAGCTTCATTGGCCAGAAAGAAAAGTAAATAACTTTGGAAGATTGGGTTATGTTCATCAAGAAAATGATTGGAGCCAATTTGAAGATGTGTTGGAAGAATTAAACAAATACATAGATCAGGGTAAAATTAGATACATTGGCTTATCGAATGAAACACCTTGGGGAACAATGAGCTTTCTTAAACTCTCAAAGGACAAAAATTTGCCCCGAATGATGTCGATCCAGAACCCATATAGTTTATTGAATAGATCTTACGAAGTTGGATTAGCAGAAGTATCAATAAGAGAAGAAATCGGATGCTTATCATATTCTCCTCTGGCTAGTGGTTATTTAAGTGGAAAATATAGAAATAAAAAATTTCCAAAAGGATCAAGAATGGAAAGAGATTTTGATTTTTGGACAAGATATAGAAAGCCAAATACTGAGGAAGCGGTAGAGCTTTATTACAATATAAGCAAAAAACATAATCTTGATATGAGTCAAATGTCTATAAAATTTTGTGAAATACAAGACTTTATGACTAGTGTAATTATCGGTGCAACAACAATGGAGCAGTTGAAAACAAATATAGAAAGTGTAAATGTTAATCTATCAGATGATGTCATTAAAGAAATTAACCATGTTCAAAAAATTTACCCAAATCCATGTCCATAACTAAAAAAATTACAGCGTTTTTTATTATTTTATTTTTAACTGGCTTCAATCAGCTTCAAGCTCAAGAAGTAAAAAAAATTGGCAAATACAAAGATTGGGAAGCAATGGTAGTTTCTGAAGCCAGCGGAAAAGTTTGTTTCGCACAATCATCACCTATCTTGCAAGCTCCAAAAACAAACAAGAGAGATGCAAAATTATTTGTAGCCTTTAGACCAAACGAAAGCATTACCAACGAAGTAAGTGTCACCCCAGGCTATGAATTTAACAAAAGCAACTCTGTTACTGCTGCCTCAGGAAAAAATAAGTTTAAATTTGACATTAAAGAACAAGGTTTTGCTTGGATAGCTGACAATAAAATTGAATTAAAAATGATTAAGCAAATGAGAAAAGGTTCTCGAATAATGATTACGGGATACAATCAAAAGGGTTCTCAAACCATTGATCACTATTCGTTGCTAGGATTTACTAAAGCTTATAACGCATCTCGAAAAGCTTGCAGTTAATTTAATGAAATCAAAAAAAAAAATTGTTCTAGCGTACTCTGGAGGGCTTGATACCTCTATAATTTTAAAATGGCTTCAAGAAAATTATGACGCAGAAGTAATTTGTTACACAGCAGATGTAGGGCAAGAGATTGATAGAAAAAAAATTATCTCTAATGCAAAAAAATTTGGTGTTACTAAAATAATTATTAAAGATTTAAAAGATATCTTTGTAAAAGATTATGTTTATCCAATGATCAGAGGTCATGCTATTTATGAAGGTGTCTACTTGTTGGGTACATCCATAGCAAGACCTCTCATAGCTAAAGATCAGATTAGAGTTGCTAAAAAATTTAAAGCATTTGCAGTTTCTCACGGCGCGACTGGTAAAGGAAACGATCAAGTAAGATTTGAATTAGGCTATCATTACTTTGGCCCTAATATAAAAATCATTGCTCCTTGGAGAATTTGGAAATTAAAATCAAGAACTGATCTAATTAATTATGCGAAAAAACACAACATAGCTATTCCAAAGGATAAAAAAGGCGCATCTCCTTTTTCAGTGGACGATAATTTATTTCACACTTCTACTGAAGGTAAGCTTTTAGAAAATCCCAAAAATTTTGCCCCAGAATTTATTTTTCAAAGATCAGTTTCGCCAGAAAAGGCACCAAATAAAGCATCTTTTGTTAATATCAATTTTAAAAACGGAGATCCATTTGGTATAAATGGGAAAAAACTTTCTCCAGCAAAATTATTAGAAAAACTAAATCAGCTTGCGGGTAAAAATGGAATTGGGAGAGTTGATTTAGTTGAAAATAGATTTATTGGAATAAAGTCTAGAGGTGTATACGAAACACCTGGGGGCACTTTGTTAATGCATGCCCATCGTGCAATAGAGTCTGTAACCTTGGACAAAGACACCATGCATAAAAAAGATCAAATTATGCCAAGATATGCAGAACTTATTTACAATGGCTATTGGTATTCAAAAGAAAGATTTAAACTCCAAAAAATTGTGGATCTAAATAAAAATAAAGTTAATGGTTCAGTTAAACTCAAACTTTACAAAGGAAATGTTACAATAATTTCTAGACAAACTAATAGTGCAGCCTACTCTATGAAAAAAGTTTCTTTTGAAGAAAATAAAACCTTTAATAAAACAAATGTTGAAAGATTTATTAATTTTCATAAGAAAAAACTACGTTCTTAATAAATCTTAGGTCAATTTATCGTTTGTCAAATTTATTTAAAACTATATCTTAGATCTATGGAATCATTAAAAAATTGGATGATAGAAGCAGCAAATATTTTATTTGATGATAGTAAAAATGATTTGAGGGCTCTTCCTAAAACAGTGAGGTTACAAATACTTTTGGTGTTAAGTTTTATTTGGACCACTGTTTTTAGTTTATATGTTTTTTCATATACAACTTTTGCATTTGGTTGGGCAGGTCTATTTATAGCTCATATTGGTTTGATTTTTGCAGTCTATATGACATTTAAACATTTTCACAGAGCTGAAGAAAGTTCTGCTAGCGTTTTTAAGACAAAAAATTTTGATCCCTTTAAGATAATGGTTATTGTTTTTGTTATAGTTTTTATATTTGTCTTTTCAAAAGGAATTGAAGTTTTAACTAGTCCAAACCCATATTCTTACTCGATTCCATATGATGGTTCTTCAAAATCAGTATTTGAAAAATGGCTACCGTTTAGTAAAGATAAATAATGGATAAGATAGCAAAAAACTTACAATTAGGGTTGATGTGTATTATTTTAATCAGCACTGTAATTGCTGTTGGCATTGAAATATTAAATATGTTTACAAATCAACTAGTTACCTTAGCTGATTTACTTTTAATGTTTCTGTATTTAGAAGTGCTTGCAATGGTAAGGGTTTTTTGGAACCAACAATCTATAAGCATAACCCTGCCACTTCTTATTGCAATAACAGCTCTTGCTCGATTTATTATTCTTCAAGGAAAAGAAATGGATCCTACGGCTCTTGTTTATGAGGCGGTTGCTATACTATTGATCGCTGGAGCAATTGTTGTTCTAAGATTAAGACATAGTGACAAACTAGGTCTAAAGAAAAAAAAATCTAGGTAATTTAAATATGTTATTTGAGGCTTCGAGGGCGAAAGCCATTGAAAAACTAAATCATTTTGTTGAAAATAATTTAACAGATTACTCTAAATTAAGGAATTTTGATCTTGGTCCAGAGAGTAGATCTAATGTCTCGTGCTTATCACCTTACATTACACACGGGATAATAGGTGAAAAAGAAATAATAAAAAAATCTCTTGATAAATTTTCTTTTGCAAAAAATGAAAAGTTTATCCAAGAAGTTCTTTGGCGTACCTATTGGAAAGGCTGGCTAGAGCTAAGACCAAATGTATGGAATGATTATTTAATAGAGCTAAAAAAAATAAGAGAGGATTTCAAAGATAACAAAGAATATTTAAATGCAATCGAAGGGAAAACAAATATTGAATGCTTTAATTACTGGGTAAATGAACTCAAAGAGAATAACTATCTTCACAACCATACCAGAATGTGGTTTGCGAGTATTTGGATTTTCACTCTAGAATTACCTTGGCAACTTGGTGCTGAGTTTTTTATGCAACATCTGTATGACGGAGATGCTGCATCTAATACCCTTGGTTGGAGATGGGTAGCTGGAATTCAAACTCAAGGTAAGCATTACCTTGCAAGTGAATGGAACATAAAAAAATTTACCAATAACAGGTTTCAAAGCGTCAAATTAAATGAGAATGCACCTCCAAAAATTTCAGAAAAAACTTACTCTATAATTAAACAAGATTTCATTAACTCACAGGATTTAGAAGGTAAAAATCTTATAATTTTTGAAAATAATCTCTCATTTGAAATCACTGACTTCAAAGAAAATAATTTTAAAAAAATATATATAGTTGCTGTTAAAAATGAAAATAGATCTATCAAGCTCAGTGAAAAGTCAGTGGAATTTAAGTCTCTTTTAATAAATGACCAACTACAAAGATTAAAAGATGATTCTATCGAGTGTGAGATTATTGATATTAGTGAAATTAAAAATATTGAAAACTGCCTTGGATTATATCCAACTGTTGGTGAAAATTTAGATTATTTAAATTCAAATACTATTAAATTAGATTTTTTATACAGGGATCTTGATCGATTTTCCTGGCAATATTGCAACAAAGGTTTTTTTAATTTTAAAAATTATATTCCAAAAATAATATCAAGCTTTAATTAAAACCAACGTACCATCCCAATAATACCGGCTGTTGCATAAAAAAATTGTAGAAATAAAATTCCCTTATGACCACCCCTATAAGCCCATATTCCGATTAAAATTGCTGAAAATAGTAATAAACAAAAACCGAAAAATTCAATCCCGATATTTAAAGCTACAAACAAAGAATATAATATTGCAGTTATAACTCCAGCCCATTCAAATATTTTATTGTTCATAAAAGTTTTTTAAAATTATCATAAAGGATTGTAGAATAGTTATTCATATCTTTCATGTTATCCTTTGTAGATTGATCAAATTTTTCTAACGCACCATTACCAAGCTGATCCTCCAAAGCTTTTTTATATTCTGGGACACATCCCCATTCATTGACTGTGGTATTTTTTATTTCTATATGAAATTGAATTCCATAGGCGTGGTTTTGGTATTTAAAAATTTGAAATTTTGTGACCGGTGACGAAGCTAACAAAGTCACATCCTTATGATTTTCAATACCCTGCACCTCATAAGAGTGCCATTGTAGACTTTTAATTTGGTTTGGAAATTTTGAAAACAAATTGTCAACTTCTTTTTCTTTTGTAAAGTTGATATCCATCATTCCAATCTCAGCAGGATTTGATTTAACTACTTGCCCCCCTATTACTTCTCCTAGTAACTGACAGCCTAAACAAAATCCTAAGTAAGGTTTTTTTAAATCCACAACAAACTCTTTAATTTTTTTCTTCTCCTCTACTAACCATGGATACTGCTTTTCCATAAAGGTGTCCATTGGACCTCCCATACAAAACATTCCATTAAATTTATTTAAATCTTCAGGTATTTTTTCACCTTCATCTAACTCAACAGTGGTTAGATTAAATCCATCAGCTAACATTAAATCTTTGATATATCCGGGGTCTTCTATCTTAATATGTTGTAATACGATAATATTCACTAATTTCAGTTTAGCTCAGAACAATTCTTTGAACAAATTAAATTATATTATCTGGCAAGCTTTATAAATATATCGCCCATTCCAGTTTTTAAATTTTCTAAAGGAGTATTATTTCGTAATTCACAAAACCTCCCTGTTACTTCGTGACTTTTTACAAAATCTATCTCTTCTTTTTTACAGCTTCTTCCTTCATGTAATAAACCTATTACTACTCGATCATTAAGATTATAGACTTGATTATTATTGATTTTTTCTCCATCACAAAAGTAATCTTTATTTACCCGGTCAGGAAAATCTTTCTTCTTGCAAGGATTTCTGATGGTGAATACATAGAAATCTTTTAAACCATCCGAAAATTTATGAGTCATCTTTTCAACTTCAGAATATTTCATAATATCGCACGAGCAAGGAATGCAGCACTTATAGTAGTCACCACAAATTTTTTCGCCCGTTTTGCTCTCTTTAGCGTATAGAAAATCTGGTTCGCTATTTGGTTCAATTAATGATCCAGAAACTGCACAATATAATTTATTAAATTCTGTAAAATCTTTATATGTAATTTCTTTATCTATAATATACTTAAAAAACTTTGGTCCAGCTGCATTTCTATTTTGATCTGGAAATATTCTAGACCAATCAGTAATTAATTCTTTATGATAATTTTTTTCTTCTGCGAATGATTCAAATTGAAAAAATACAAAGAAAATTAAAATGAATTTAAATAAGATTTTTTTCATTTTTGTTTTAAAGTAACTGTTTGATTTAACGAAGTTATTTTAATTAAATTTTTAGTACCATCAGTCCATTTAACTTCTACCTTAAAATTTTTTTCGTTTTTTCTAATTCCATAATGTGCCACAGGCTCCATTTGACACAAATAACCAGATCCAGCATCAATAGTTTTTGAATGTTTTCTTTGATTTGTAAGTAATGTAACTGTTGCACCTCTTGCTGGAGCTCCAAATTTATTAAGAGGTTTAATTCTCAAATATTTGCTCTGTTTATCAACTTTTGCTTTATATAAAGTTAATGCCTGTTCTTTGCTTTCACCACGAGAAACTAGTAATTCTAAAATACCATCACCATCAATGTCAGCAACTGCAGCTCCTGTACCAAACCCATCAGGTTCAAGGCCTGTTTCCAGTATTATTTCCTCAAAAGCTCCATTCTCTTTTATCCTAAATAACTTGTTAGGCTCAGCTATGTTATTCATGAAGACTTCATCATAACCGTCATTATCAAAATCCGCAGATATAATGGTTCGAATTCTTGAAGGTTTATCAAATTTACTATTACCTATATCTTTAAATTGATTATCTTGTAAGGCGTAAGCTCTGTGATAACCCTGCCAATTTCCACTTATTATATCTAATCTTCCTCGATAAAGTATGTCTGATAGTGCAGTACCTCTTCCGTTTTGGATCACATCATCTACTCGATAATCAAAAGCTACGTCTTCAAAAATCCCATTGTTATTTTTCAAAAGAAAATTTGCACCTCTTTCATTTGCTGCAAAAATATCAGATCTGTCTGTTAAAATATGCCCTGAAACAACTGCCCTTCCACCTGTAACCTTATCTAAATTTAAGCTAACTGATTTATCCTTAATCTTTTTATCTTCAATCTCATAAAACCTCGTTGGTCCACCATAATTTGATACATAGAGACCATATTCGCCATTACCTTTTCTATCCACACAAGCAACAGATCTGCCTGCTGTTAAATTTAGATCCTCTTTATTTTTTTCAATTTCGAACATGTCTAAAAATTTATTTTCTTCTAAATCTATAAGTCTGTCTGAATATTTTTTTGTTCCACTATATGTATCTGTGTTAAGAAAATATATTTCTTCATAACCATCTTTATCAACATCACAGGCTGCAACACCAATAGTTTTTCTAAATTCATCAGAAAATACATTTTGATTAGCAATATTAATTAATGTCCCATTATCATATGATAAAGCTAAATTAGGATATCCAAATCCTGTAACTATAAATTCATATTTTCCATTTTTATTTATATCGGCAACAGAAATGCCATAACTAAGTCTTTTTGGATTATCTACAATTTTATCAGTTATATCCTCAAAAAAATCAGCATTAACAATGTTGGGTATTATTAAAATTGTTAAAATTATTATTTTATTTAAAAAGTTAGACATCTTACTTTTCATTTTTTTTTCTCTTATATTTTTTCAACCAATCGTCAAATACTTTTATAGCGCCACCCATGTCTTTGGTTTTGTTTGGATGATTTTTAGCTCTACCCAGCATGGTCGAAACTACATTTACTTGATACTTAGTAGATCTATTTTTAATTGTATTAATTGTAAATAAAGCCTTTTCTTTATTTTTAAATCCCAATCCATGTGTTGTGGTCTTAGGATTATAATCAGAATATAAAGATAGGTTAATTGGTTTAATTTTTTTACTTAATGGCATCTTGTCAATTATTTGGAAAACTAGCTTGGGCTTTAAATCATTCATTATTTTTTTTGATTTTCCATCGAAACCAATAAGATTTATCGAAAAAGTTTTGTTTTTATTTGATTTACAAATTAATTTTACATATCTTTTATGGAATTCCTTAATCTTGCTTTGATATATTTTTTTTACTTTTTGATATGATTGATCTTTAAAATTCGGCGTAATTACTAATAAAATTCTACTTTTCCATTTATATTTTTCCAAATTCATACTTAAATTTTTTTATTAGAACACCTTTTTGAGCAGTATTTAACTTTTTCCCAGTTTAACTTCCATTTTTTTCTCCATTTAAAAGGCCTTTGGCAAACTAAACAAATTTTAGACGGCAGATTTTCTTTTTTCACTATGCGGTATTTTGTTTAATAAATTTTTCAGCTTCAGATAAAATTAATTTTTTTCTATCTACTTTCATTTTATCAAATATCCTAACCATCATAGATAAACGCGGATTTTTTAAAAAGAATTTTCTATTTCTATCTATAAATCTCCAATAAAGACCGTCCATTGTGTTGCACCACTCACCTTTTTTAAAATCCATCATTTTCATAAAATATGCCGATCCACATATATAGGGTTTAGTTGCAAAAATTCCTCCATCACTAAACAGCCCCATACCATAAACATTTGGAACCATTACCCAATCAGATGAGTCTACAAACATTTCCATAAACCATTTGTAAACAATTGTAGGTTTGATCTCACACAGGTTCATAATGTTAGATAAGATCATCAATCTTTCTATGTGATGAGACCAACCATGATTAACAGCATTTTTAATCGCATAATCTAATGGAGGAAGACCTGTATTTCCTTCGTACCAAGAATTTTTCATTTTTCTATTTTGTTTAAAGAAATTTCCAGTTTCCATTTCTTTTGAATAACCTTGGTAAATTCCTCGCATGAATTCTCTCCAACCAATTACCTGACGAATATAACCTTCAAGAGAATTCATTCTGATTTTATTTTTTTTATGAAACTCCAAAACTTTTTGAATTATAAATTCGGGCGTTATTAAGCCAAGATTGATATAAGGACTTAGAGCACTATGAAAAAGAATATTATCTTTTTGATCTACAGCATCTTCATAGTCACCAAATAAATTTGATTTCTCTTTTATAAAAAAATTCAAAAGTTTAACAACATCATCATATTCTGTTGCAAACCAAAAATGATCTGTATTACCTGGATGGTCTTTGAATAACTTTTCAATAATAGGTTTTAATTTTTTTGTATGATTTGTCTCTTTAATTTTAGGAAATTTAGGTATTGAAATATCTTTGGGTAATTTATTTCTATTGTCTTCATCAAAACTCCACTTACCACCTATAGGATTGCCGTCAGAACCCATCAATATTCCAGATTTTTTTCTTACCTCTTTGTAGAAGGTTGCCATAAATGGTTTTTTTGAGTTTCCTAGATATTTTTTAAATTCTTCACGAGAATTTAAAAACATTGGTGTTTGGAGGATATTCCATTCAATCTTTTCCTTTTTAAAAAACATGGAAATCTTTTGTTCAAAGGGTTTGTCTTCTATCTCAAAGCTAGAAACTTCTTTGATTTTTTTTTGGGTAATAATTTTTTTTAATTTTTTTAAATAATCTTCACTAAATTCTTTATCTTCAATTTTTGAATATTCTAATTTAAATTTATTTTTCTTAAGACTATCTGCGTAGGACCGCATAGAGGATAAGAACAACAGAATTTTTTGTTTATGATGTTTTTCATAAGTGCATAAACCTTTGTCTTCTGCCATAAAGAAAGTGTGGTCTTTTTTGTAGCGGTCGATGTATTTTGTTGGAAATAACTGATTACCAAGTATAAAAAATAACTTCATGATTAAATATAACTAATAAAAATTTTTATGTCAGAAAAATATCTCATTTTCGGTGCGACAGGGTCTATTGGTTCTAACCTCTCAGAACAATTAAAAAATTCTGGTAATGACATTCATTTAGTCGCAAGGAACGAAATTGAAGTAAGCGCTATTGCAGGTAAGTTGGGATGCTCATTTACCGTTGCTGATGTTTTAGAAGAAGGCTTCATAGAAAAAGTCAAAGCTGATGTACCAGAAA
This sequence comes from uncultured Pelagibacteraceae bacterium, assembly GCA_902613855.1. GTDB lineage: Bacteria > Pseudomonadota > Alphaproteobacteria > Pelagibacterales > Pelagibacteraceae > Pelagibacter. Next base: position 51,669 of record CACMIX010000003.1, on the reverse strand, counting down.
TAAAAGGTATTGCTTATTGCGTTGGTTCAATTGATTTAAAACCTTTACGAATGGTGAAGGAAGAAGATTTCACTAAATGTATGAAGTTAAATTTATATTCAGCAGTTGAAGTGATTAAAGGATATCAAGAAAGCCTAAAAAAAAATAAAGGTTCAATTGTTTTATTTTCAACTGTTGCTGCACAAAGAGGTTTTACTAACCATGCTATCATCGCATCTACAAAAGCAGCCGTTGAAGGTTTAACAGTTTCTCTTGCTGCAGAATTTGCTCCACATATTAGAGTAAACTGTGTTGCTCCAAGTCTAACAAAATCCAAAATTGCAGAACCAATGTTAAAAAATACAGCAATAGCAGAAGGTATCGCAAAGGCTCATCCTTTAAAAAGGTTGGGTGAAGGCAAAGACTCGGCTTCCTTAGCTAAATTTTTAATAACTGAAGATAGTTCTTGGGTTACAGGTCAGATAATTGCTGTTGATGGTGGTAGATCTAAACTGTCATAAAGTGATTAGATTTTTCTTATCTATAATTTTTTTTACTTTTCTATGGTCAAATGGTTTTTCTGCAAATTTAAACTTTGAAAAAATTGCTAAACTTAAAGATCCATGGGGCTCATCTTTTATCAGTGAAGATGAAATTATAGTTACTGAAAAAAGTGGAAAAATAAAAATTATAAATATTGTTACAAAAGAAATATTAGAAGTAAAACATAATTTGAATTTTTTAGAGTATGGTCAAGGAGGATTGCTAGATATTATTTATCAAAACAATACTGTTTGGATTTCATATACTGAAAATAGAGTTAATTGGAAAACTAGCACTTCAATTGCAAAAGCGAAATTAAATAAACAAGAATTAGATTTTAAAAATATCTTTCAAGCTAATCCACCAATAGATTCTGGTTATCATTTTGGGTCAAGACTTGCTATTAAAGATAATTATTTATTTGCATCTGCTGGTGAAAGAGGACAAGGTATGATTGCACAAGATCCAACTCAACATCCGGGTAGTATTATAAGAATACACTTAGATGGAAGTATACCTAAAGATAATCCGAAGTTTGAGGGAAAATCAGATTGGCTACCAGAAATATATCAAATAGGCATCAGAAACCCTCAAGGGTTAACATTGTCACCTTATGATGGAAAAATTTATATGAGTAATCACGGTGCTAAAGGAGGCGACTGGTTTGGTCAGGCAAAAAAAAGTGAAAACTACGGATGGAAAATTTTAGGATGGGGTGGAACAAATTATTCTGGAAGCAAAATTGGACCAAAATGGAAGCCTGGCTTTACAAAAGCTATTAAGTATTGGGTTCCTTCAATTGCAACCAGCGCCATCACAATTTACAAAGGTTCAGAATTTAAAGAATGGAATGGTCTTGCTCTAGTAACTTCTTTAAAAGATAAATCATTAAGAGCAATTGATTTTTCTGATCTATCTAATGTTAAAGAGAATGTAGTTTTTAAAGACAAGATTGGAAGACTAAGAGACATTCAAGTACATCCTGAAAATGGTAAAATTTATTTTTTGGCGGGTAATTTCTTGTGGTTAATGGAAAAAAATTAAAGAATTGTTATTCTGTGCATAATTCTATTACCTTTAAAAGGTGTTGCTTGATGCAACATGGATCTGTTATCCCAAATCGCTAATTGATTTTTTTCCCATTCCAATGAGTGTTGAAATTTTTTTTTAATTTGGTGTTTTAATAATTTTTTTTTTAAATCAATTGAATTTTTTATATTTGGCTGAAATCCAACTAGATGACCTGGACTAGAGTAAATTGCATAGTTAGTGCTAATTTTTCTTATAATTTTATGAGTGGATTTTAATTCTTTTATTTTCTTACCCTTCTCTTTTACTCTCTCTTTTGTAGTAATTGAAATAGGTCCTTCTGAGGAATAGACACCTTTTAAACTTGATAACTTTCGTTTCATAGATTTAGTTAAATCCTTAAAAGCATAATATTGTGAACAAAACTCCGTATTTGCATTTCCTTTTTTAGGCACTAATTTTGATAACAACATGGTAAATCTTGGCGGTTTTTTTGTATAAATAGAATCTGTATGAAACTGTTCACCAAAACTTGGTCCTTTATCACTTGCCTTTCTTTGGACAACGGTTATCTGAGGATATTTTTTATTTAATCCTTTTAATCTAGGATAATCTGCGAGTTTTCCAAAATGTTTAGCAAACTTTATGTAATGTTTAGAGGAAAGATTTTGTCTTTTAAAGAAAATCATCCCATATTTATTTAAAGCATTGGTAATACTTTTTAAATTTTCTTTCGAAAGTTTTTGAAGGTTAGTATCAATCTCAGCCCCAATATTATTTTTATTGGGAATAATTTTTAACATTTTAAGTGTTTAGTAATTTATTTTTTGCTTTCTCAAACTCCTCTTGGGTGAGTACTCCACTTTCACGCAAACTATTTAATTTTGCTAACTCATCACCCAGTGAACTGTTATCAGTGGATATAGTTGTTTTGGTATCTTCTTCTAATTCGTCTTTTTCAGCTCTATTAGCTTCTTTAGCATTAAATCCATTCATAATTGCCATTCCACCTAAATATAAAACATAACCCATAATAGGGATTACTAATCCAAAAAAAATTATTTTTTCCATAAACTAATCTTCATCTTCCTCTCTCCATTTTTTTTCATACAATAAGTAAGCTGCATAGATTACTGAAACAGTACCTACTATCATTCCATAGTCAAACCCTGTTTGTTGATCATGAAGGTACCAACCAAGTTGAGTAGCTCCAATTGTTGGAAAAGTTAGTAAAAGAAAAATTATGGCAATCCTATAAGGATACTTTGGTTTTTTCATGCTTTAGAGTAACAGAATAAATTGTGAGATTTAATTGCTAAATTTGCGATCTTTTGAAACACTCTATAGTATTTTTCAATAAACAAGCGATTGTCATGGGGCCCACACCACCAGGAACTGGTGTTAATGCCTTTGCTTTTTTAGAAACTTCATCAAAATCAACATCTCCAACAATACCCTTGTCAGTTTTATTAATACCTACATCAATAACTATAGTATCTTTTTTAACCCAGTCACCTTTGACAAGTTCTGGAATTCCAACTGCAGCAACTATAATATCTGCCTCTAGACATTCTGCTTTCAGGTCTTTAGTTTTCGAATGAGTTATTGTCACTGTGCAATTTTCTTTTAAAAGAAGTTGTGTCATTGGCTTTCCATTTAAATTTGATCTTCCAACTATTACTGCTTTTTTTCCATTTAAATTAGGTTCAACTTTTTTGATTAATAAATAGCAACCTAAAGGAGTACACGGCACTGAACTTTCATATCCAGAGGAAAGATTTCCGACATTCATTGGATGAAAACCATCAACATCTTTTGAAGGTAAAATAGTTTCAATAACTTTTTGTTTATCAATATGTTTTGGTAGTGGCAGCTGAACTAAAATCCCTGAAACTGTTTCGTCCTTATTTAATTCTTCAATTTTTTCTAATACTATTTTTTCCTCTACTGAATCTGGATATTTAATAACTTCAGATTTTAAACCTACCTCATTTGCTGATTTTTCTTTATTTCTTACATAAATTTGGCTTGGAGTTAAATCTCCTATCAAGATAACTGTTAAACCTGGCACTTTATTATATTTAGCTTTTAATCCTGTGACTTCATGCTTAAGCTCTTCTCTTAATTCTGCAGCAGCTTTTTTTCCATCTATTAAAATCATTTTATCTTTCTAAAAAATCATTGGCGCGATGTAGAGCTTCATACACATTTCAATAAACCAAATCAATAGTAGAAGAATAACAGGAGAAATATCTAAAGATCCTAAATTAGGTATAAAACGTCTGATTTTATTTAAAATTGGATCTGTAAGTCTGTAGGTTAACTCTAGTAAAGAATAAATAAATCTGTTTTGAGTATTTAAAACGTTGAAGGCAATTAACCAACTGACTATTACGTTAGCAATTACAACATAGGAATAAAGTTTTAAAATTTGTAAAACTAAATAAAAAATTGCTATCATTTTTTTTCAACATAAATCGACTGACTTGGGAAAGCAAAAGAAGCACCATTTTTCTCAACTATCTGTTTAATTTCAATTGCTAATCTCTCTTTCACTTCTAAAGAATTACTCCAACTATTAGAATTTGTGAAACATCTCACAAGTAAATCAATAGAACTATCTGAAAATTTTTCTATTCTTACAGCAACTCCTGTTGCTTGGTTAAAGTCTTCACTTTTATTAATATATTCTTCTATTTCATCTCTTACTTTTTTTAATTGATCAATGGTTGAGTCATACTGAAGAGTTATAATCCACCTAACTCTCCAATTTGAAGTTTCACTAACATTTATGACTGCATTTTCTGCAAACTGAAAGTTGGGAATAATTGCTAGAGACTTATCAAACTTTCTAATCGTTGTGGACCTAAAACCAATTTTTTCAACTATCCCCTCTATAATTCCCTCAACTGCAATCCAATCTCCAATTTTAAATCTTTTTTCAACCAAGACTAAAATTCCTGAAATTAGATTTTTAAATAAGTCTTGTGCACCTAAAGCTACTGCAACACCAAACAAACCAAGTCCTGCAATAATTGGACCAATTTTAATTCCCCATAACTCAAGAACAGCAGCCAATCCAAGTATAAATATTAATACTTTTAATGATTTAATTATCCATCCAATAAGTTCCCTTGTTAGAAGCTTATCTAGTCCACTTAATATATAAGATACTGGTTCAATTATTTGATGAATTACCCAAAATATTAAAATTGTTATTAAGGTTCTGTTAATAGTATCTGCCACATCTCTACCTTCAGCAGAAAAAGTCATATAATAACTTGCAATAAAAAAACCTAAAACAATTGGCAAAAATCTTGCAGGTCCTTCTAAAGATCGAACGAAAGTATCGTCTAACTTATTTGAAGTTCGCTTTGATATAATTTCTAATTTTTTAATAACTAATTTACTGATCAGACCTCTAAAAATTAGAAAAACTAAAAATATACCGATACCAATTAAAATTTGAAAAATATCAACTCCAAGAATTCCCTTATTCCAAACTGATAAAAATATTTCAGAAAAATTATTTATTATATCCATGACTAAATTTTATATAACAAAAATTCCTCTTCTCCAGGATTAAAAAGAAATATCTTTTTCCATTTAATTTCGTTCAGTATTGATGAGGTTTTTTCACCTATACACATTAAATTCGTATCCATCCATTGATTTTCTAATTGATGAATTTTGATGAAGTGCAAAAAACTTGATCCACTATTTTGGGAGTAAACATAGACCATGTCAGGCATATTTTGTTTTAATTCTTTAACAAAGTCTTCATTAAAATTCATATTGTGGTTAATTCTATAATTCACAACTCTCTTAATACTATAACCTTCATTTATTAACTGTTGGTCAAGATCTACTGATATGGTTTCTCCACTTACATAAAGTAACTTACCACTTGATGCTTCATAATTTTGCAAGATTAATTCTTTTAAGTTTGAAACATTTCCTTCTGCTGCAATTGTATTTTGGAAACCAAAACTTCTTGCTTTTTTTTCAGTTATCTCTCCAACACAAAAACATTTGATTGTCTTATTAATTTCATCATGGTTTAGAAATTTTACAGCATTGGCACTCGTGAAAATAATTCCGTTAAAATCTTCAAAATTAATTTTATCATGTATTACCTCCTCAACCCTTAATAAAGGAAGATGAGAAACTTGATGGCCTAAAGATTTAAATTTAACAATCATTTCAGAACAATCTTCTAATGGTCTTGTTAATAAAATATGCATATTACCTTTTGTAAGAATTGTTAGATTTTGTTTTTAAAATTTGACCTAATTCTCTACCAATTTGACTAAAATCTTCTGCTTTGCCAGTTTTTTTTTCATAAAACCTTTTGGTGCCATCTAAAGAGAATAGTTCTGCTTCAACAATAATTTTGTCATCTTTTATTATGGAGTGTGCTCCAACTGCAGTTTCACAATCTCCCTCCAAAACTTTCAAAATATTTCTCTCAACATGTGCTCTCATAAATGTTTCATTGTGATTTATTTTTTTTAAAACTGAAATTATTTCCTCATCACCTTCTCTGCATTGAAGAGCGATTATACCTTGTCCAGCACTTGGAATTACTTGTTCTGGGGAAAAAATTTCTGAGATTTCGTCATCAAAATTTAAAAATTTAATTCCTGCATAAGACAAAATTATTGCATCATATATTCCATCTTTTAATTTTTTAATTCGTGTATCAACATTTCCCCTAATAAGTTTACATTCAAGATCTGACCTAATTTTTTTAATTTGATATTCTCTTCTAAAAGATGAGGTTCCAATTATAGAATTTTTTTTTAATTCACTTAATTTTCTTTTATTCATTGTAATAAGAATTTCCCTTGGATCATTTCTTTCTAAAAATGAGTCTGTTTTAAGACCTTTTGTTTCAAGAGCTGGCATATCTTTGAGTGCGTGAACTGCAACATCTATATTTTTATCTTGAAGCTCTTTTTCAATATTACTTGAAAATAATCCTTTGCCTCCAACTTCTGACAATCTTACATTCTGAAACTCATCCCCTTTAGTCGTAATTTTTTTTATAACTACATCTTCATCACTAAAATCAGTAGTTTTAATAATTTTATCTTTAGCTTTTTCAGCATAAAGCATAGCCAGCTTGCTTCCTCTAGATCCAATGATAATTTTTTTACTCATAAATATATTTATTTCTTACTTGTATTGAGATTGTACAATTATTAAAAACTATTTGAATGAGCAAAAAACCCTTAATTCTAGGAATAGAAACGAGCTGTGATGAGACGGCTGCATCAATAATAACTGAAAATGAACTGGGAAACCCTGTAATTTTATCAAATGTTGTTTCAAGCCAAGTTGAAGTTCATAAAAAATTTGGTGGAGTGGTTCCAGAATTAGCAGCACGATCCCATATTGAGAAAATTGATTGGATTGTTCAAAAAGCTATTGATGATAGTGGAAAAAAAATTCATGAAATTGATGCTGTAGCTTCAACTGCAGGACCCGGCTTAATTGTTTGTCTATCAGTTGGTTTAAGTTTTGGAAAAGCTTTTGCTGCTTCTATAGATAAACCTTTTATTGCAGTTAATCATCTAGAAGGTCACGCCTTAAGTCCTAAATTAAATTCAAATTTAAATTATCCCTACCTACTTTTGTTAATATCAGGTGGGCACTCACAATTTTTAAATGTTCAAAGTTTAGGTAAATATAAAAGATTGGGAACAACAATTGATGATGCTTTGGGAGAAGCGTTTGATAAAACTGCAAAACTTTTAGGAATAGAATTTCCAGGTGGTCCACAAATTGAAATTTTAGCAAAAAAAGGTAATCCTAATAAATATGATTTACCAAAACCTATTTTTAATAAAGGTGGTTGTAACTTGTCTTTTGCCGGACTTAAAACTGCAGTACTGAGAGTAACAAAAAATATTAAAACTGATCAAGAAAAATTTGATATTGCTGCATCATTTCAAAGAACAATCGAAGAAATTTTATATAAGAAAACTAAAATTGCTTTTAAAGATTTTGAAAAACAGAGTAAACCAACTAAAAAAAATTTTGTAGTTGCTGGGGGAGTGGCAGCCAATCAAAATATTAGAAATATGCTAATCAGTTTATGTGAGAAAGAAAATTATCAAAGTATTTTTCCACCAATAGAACTTTGTGGAGATAATGCTGCAATGATAGCTATGGTTGGTTTAGAAAAATTTAAATTAAAACAGTTTAGTGAATTAGATCATCCAGCAAAGCCTAGATGGCCGTTGGATGAAGATGCTGCTTTTTTAAAAGGGGCTGGAGTCCAATTATAATGCAGTATTGGTTAATGAAATCTGAGCCAGATGTATGGTCTATTGATCAACAAATAAAGTCAGGTGCTAAAGGTGCGCCATGGGATGGTGTAAGAAATTATCAGGCTGCAAAAAATTTAAAGACTATGAAAAAGGGTGATCTTTGTTTTTTTTATCACTCAAATATCGGTAAAGAAATTGTGGGTATTGTTGAAATCACTAAAGAGTATTACACAGACAAAACTGATAAAAGTGGTCGCTTTGTAGCTGTCACTGTTAAATTTAAAAAGAAATTAGATAGACCAGTTACTTTAGAAAGTATAAAAAAACATAAGGAATTGGGGGATTTAGCGTTGATTAAACAGAGCAGATTATCTGTCATGCCAATTGATTATAAAAGCTGGAAAATTATAAATAACATGAGTAAAATTTAATATAAAAAAATTTACATGCCAAAAAAAAAGAAAAAAAAATCTAAAGTAAAAAAAAAATCTTCCAAAAAAATTAAGAAAAAAAATAAAGTAAAAAAGCGTTCAAAAAAAATTAAAAAAAAAAAGAAAAGTAAAAAGAAGATTAAAAAAGAGAATGGTTCTTCTCCACCTGAAATAGTCATAAAAACTAAACCTGAGTGGGTAAAAGCAAGTTTGGCAAATAAAAGTAAGTACCAACAAAAATACTCTCAATCTATAAAAAGTAATGATGATTTTTGGAGGAAAGAGGGAAAAAGAATTACTTGGATAAAACCTTATAAAAAAATTAAAGAAGTTAAATACAGCACTAAAGAAGTAAAAATTAAATGGTATCAAGATGGAACTTTAAATGCTTCTGCAAACTGTATTGATAGACATTTAAAAGATAAAAAAGATAAAACTGCAATTATTTGGGTTGGCGATGATCCAAAAGATAGTCAAAAAATAACCTACAAACAATTACACCAAAAAGTTTCAAAAGCAGCTAATGGTTTAAAAAAACTTGGGATTAAAAAAGGTGATCGAGTTACCATTTATTTAACTATGATCCCAGAGCTTGCAATTTTAATGCTAGCATGTGTTAGAATAGGTGCGGTTCATTCAATAATATTTGGTGGTTTTTCTGCAGAATCGATTTCAGGTAGAGTAAATGATTGTGAGTCTGAATATATAATTACTGCTGATGAAGGTGTTAGAGGTGGAAAAACTATTCCGTTAAAATATACAACTGATGAAGCTCTCACAAGTTGTCCAAATGTAAAAAAATGTATCGTTGTTAAACGAACTGGAAATTACATCAATTGGAATGAAGAAAGAGATGTTTGGTATCATGATCTAATAAAAGATGTTCCTAATCATTGTGAGCCGGAAGAAATGAATGCAGAGGATCCTTTATTTATTTTATATACTTCAGGTTCAACTGGTAAACCAAAAGGAGTTCTTCATACTACTGGTGGGTATATGGTTTATGCATCAATGACGCATCAATATATTTTTAATTATAAACCAAAAGATATTTATTGGTGTACTGCTGATATTGGATGGGTAACTGGACATAGTTATATAATTTATGGGCCTCTTGCTAATGGTGCAACTACAATAATGTTTGAAGGAATTCCTAATTATCCTGACACTTCTAGATGGTGGCAGATTGTTGATAAATATAAAGTTAATATTTTTTACACCGCTCCCACAGCAATTAGAGCTTTGATGCGTGAAGGGGATAAACCGGTTAAAAAAACCTCTAGAAAATCACTAAAATTACTTGGGACTGTTGGTGAGCCAATTAATCCTGAGGCTTGGATGTGGTATTACAAAACGGTTGGCAATTCTAAAAGCCCGATTGTAGATACTTGGTGGCAAACTGAGACAGGAGGAATACTGATAGCTCCTCAAACTGGCGCCATTCCATTAAAACCTGGTTCAGCAACAAAACCTTTCTATGGAATAAAGCCTGTCATTGTTGATAAAAACGGAAAAGAGATAAAAGGTGCTGGTGAAGGAAGACTTTGTATTGCTCAATCATGGCCAGGTCAAATGAGGACTGTTTATGGAGACCATCAAAGATTTATCGACACATATTTTTCTCAGTTTAATGGAAAATATTTTACTGGTGATGGGTGTAGAAGAGATAAAGATGGATATTACTGGATCACTGGACGAGTTGATGATGTAATTATTGTATCTGGACATAACCTAGGTACTGCAGAGATCGAAAGCGCATTTGTTGCTCACCCAAAAGTTGCTGAAGCTGCAGTAGTCGGTTACCCACATGATATTAAAGGAAACGGTCTATATTGTTATGTCACTTTAAATGCAGGTGAAACTGAAACTGGAGATCTTGAAAGAGATTTAAAACTTTGGGTCAGAAAACAGATTGGACCACTTGCAACTCCTGACTTGATTCATTTTACTCCAGGTCTCCCAAAAACTAGATCAGGTAAAATAATGAGAAGAATTTTAAGAAAGATCGCTGCAAACGAACATGGACAATTAGGTGACACCACTACCTTAGCTGATCCAAGCGTTGTTGATAGTTTAGTTGATAATAGAAAAAATATTTAAAACTGAATTAAGTTTTGAAATTCTTGTTTGATAACATCCCACTTTAATATCATAGAGTTTAAGACAATTTTACGATCTAAGGTTTTTAATTCCTCAGCGATTGGAGCCCATTTATACAAAGAGAGTGCACTTGGATTAAATGGAAGGTCTGTATAATAAGTATCCCAATTAGTATTTTGAAATCTGTTGTCAAAATCTATTCTAGCTTGGTCAACAATATCTAATGGCATTTTATTTGAAATTTCATCGTCTAATATTTTATTAAAAATTTCTTTTGCCTTATCAGTGTCTTGAAAATTAAAATTCACTCTCAAATAAGAGAAAGTAAAGAGAGATAAATCTTGAAGTGCTACAGAATAAATATTCCATTTAGCAAGATTAACGGATCCCATGAATTCATCATTGTCAAAATGGAGAACATATCTTGTTCCCATTCGAGTTTTCAAATAATTATATAAAGTTACTTGCGTAACCCATGCAGATTTAGTTTGAATGAAGACTTCAAGTTCATCTAGATCTTTAATTTTTTTTTTTGGAATGAACGCTTTAAACATTGCGAACAAATATGTTTTAAAATCTGTAGTAGTTAGATCTTTCCAAGTTAGCTTGTATTTTGACATAATTTGCCGTGTATGTGGCATTTATACCTTAAAAAAGTCAGTAAATAAGTACCTATTATGGTTAAATTTAGGTCTTTTCAAAAGCCTCATAATGGTTATGGTTTTGCCAGTTATAACTAAATAGAGAGGTAAATATGTCAAATCAAGAAAAACATTGGGAGAAATCCAGAGGTTTGCTGATGATAACATTAGCAATCTGGTTTGTATTCTCAATTGGCATCTTCCTTTTTGGAGCTGAAATGAACGAGGTCACAGGACCTTTCGGTTATCCGTGGACATACTGGTTTACATGTCAGGGATCTCTTGGAGCATTCGTAATCCTTATTTTCTGGTTTGCGAATAGACAAGAAAAGATCGACGAAGAGTTCGGCTTTAGCGAAAGAGAGGATGAATAATGAAAAGTACTAATTTCATTGATAACTTGCCTAGAGTTTATGGGATCTATACCGGAGGGTTTATAGGTTTCATAATTATTATGGCAATTGCAGAACAGATGGGTATGTCTGCAAAGGCGATCGGTATTGCTTTTGTGGCATTTACTGTATTCATCTATGCATTAATCGGTTGGCTATCAAGAACAGCTCAAGCGGATGCATATTACGTAGCTGGAAGACAGGTACCAACAGTATTCAACGGAATGGCGACGGCAGCAGACTGGATGTCTGGTGCTTCATTCGTTGCAATGGCTGGTGGTATTTACTTTAAAGGTTACGGTTATATGGCTCTACTTGTAGGTTGGACTGGTGGTTACGTGTTGGTTGCATCTTTATTAGCACCTTACTTAAGAAAATTTGGCTGTTATACAGTTCCAGATTTTATAGGTACAAGATACGGTGGTAATTTAGCTAGGTTTAGTGCAGTAGTGGTTTTAACCGTTGCTTCATTTACTTATGTAACAGCACAAATTAACGCTACAGGTACTATTGCATCTGTTGCACTTGATATCCCATTCCAATACGCAGTTTATATTGGACTAATAAGTATCTTATTATGTTCAATGTTAGGTGGTATGAGAGGGGTAACTTGGACACAGGTTGCACAATACATTGTACTAATTATAGCTTACTTGCTTCCAGTATTCTGGATCAGTAACAAAATGGGTGCGGGTTTCTTCCCTCACTTTATGTTAGCTGATGAGGTAGCTAGAATTGGTGAGTTAGAATCACAGTTTGGTTTTGTTAAAAACTCTGCTGCTGATTTAGCAACGGTACCTAAAGGCTTAGCAGGAATAACTAAAGCTCACTCTGCAGTTAACGCAACACCTTGGGCATTTATTTCATTAGCATTGGCGATGATGATGGGAACAGCATCATTACCTCACGTGATGATGAGATACTTTACTACTCCAAGTGTTAAAGCAGCTAGAAAATCAGTAGGTTGGTCACTATTCTTTATCTTCCTACTTTATTCTTCTGCTCCAATGTTAGCTACACTATCTAAATTGTCATTGATTGATCCGAATTTATCAACTGGTATTATCGGTAAATCAATTGCAGAAGTTCAGGCGATAGATTGGTATCAAAACTGGAACGCAGCAAATCTGATGTTTGTCAGCGACTTTAACGGAAATGGAACTGTTGAATTAAACGAGTTCTTCATGGGTGGTAAAGCCGTTGTGTTAGCAACACCAGAGATAGCTGGATTACCTTACGTTATCTCAGGTCTGGTTGCCGCTGGAGGTATGGCAGCTGCCATGTCAACAGCTGATGGTTTGATCTTAGCAATTGCAAACGCTATATCACATGATGTTTACTATAAGATCATTGATCCAAAAGCGGAAACTGCAAAACGACTAGTTGTTGCAAGGGTATTACTTGTAGTAATTGGTTTTGCTGGAGCAACTATTGCGGCAATGGAGATCCAAGGTATCTTAGGTTCGGTTATCTGGGCATTTGACTTTGCGATGTCTGGATTGTTCTTCCCACTTGTACTTGGTGTATGGTGGAAGAGAGCTAACAGACAAGGTGCTATTGCTGGTATGTTAGGAGGTCTAGCTGCTGGTACATGGTACTTAGTTTGGGTACGAACTGGTGGAAGTGGATTCCTAGGAATTACACAATTAACATTTGGTATCTTCGGATCAGCTGTTAGTTTGGTTGCAATGGTTGTAGTTAGTTTGTTAACTGCAGAACCAGACAAAGCAACTCAAAAAATGGTTGATGAAGTACGTGTACCGAGTGGTAAAACAATTCTTGGAAAACAGTAAATAAACTTTATAAGGGGCGATTAATTTCGCCCCTTTTCTTTCTTTTCTTTTTCAAATATAAATCTTAAATGTCAGCAAACTTTCATCCATTTATATATTTTATTGATTATTTCTTTGGCATAATCATGTGGACATTAATCGGTCGAGTTGCGATGAACATCTTTCAGAAAGAGGATTCTGAATTCTTTTTTATGAGAGTATTTGTTAAATATACAAATCCTTTAATCAAACTATTTAAGCCCATTACCCCATCGTTTATTATAGGTCCTCTTGTGCCCTTATACGTGGCTTGGTTTTTTTACATGATTAGATTTTATTTAATGCCTTGGATCTTAGGCTATTCTGTTATGGGTATGCTGTCATTTCCTCTCGAAAGTGAAATATCAAGACAAATTTATCAATTTTTTAATTCAATTAAATTTTAAAAATTGATACTAGTAAATCTAGTTATCAATGAAAAATATACAAATTTCACCATCAATTTTATCTGCTGATTTTAGTCAATTAGGTACTGAGATTAAAAGATTAGAGGAAGGTGGAGCAGACATGATCCATGTGGATGTCATGGATGGCCATTTTGTTCCAAATCTAACTATTGGTCCCCCAGTTATTAAAGCTCTTCGAAAGCACTGCTCTTTAAAGTTTGATGTACACTTGATGATTTCACCTGTGCATAAATACATAGAAGCATATGCAGACGCAGGAGCAGATATCATTACAATTCACCCAGAAGCTACTCAAAACTTGGGTGAGTCAATTAAAACAATTAAAAATTTAAAAAAAAAAGTCGGAGTTTCTCTTAATCCAGAATCGAAAATTGAATTAATTGCAGAATTTTTAGATCAAGTAGATTTGGTTTTAATCATGAGTGTTAATCCAGGTTTTGGAGGTCAAAAATTTATGCCAGAGGTTCTAGATAAAATTAAACAACTTAAAAAAATTCAACAAGACAAAGATTTGAACTTTGATATCGAAATAGATGGTGGAATAAATTTTGAAAATTGCAAAATTGCTATTGATGCTGGAGCAAATATACTTGTTTCAGGCACAACCGTATTCAAAAGTAATGATGGAGATATAAAAAAAAATATTGATTTATTAAAACTAAAATAAGTTAATGATTAATGTAAATTCCTTAGGTTTTTTTGGCCAATTTTATTTTGGTTTAAAAGATAATTTTAAAAAAATTTATCAAAATTCTAATTTTTACGAAAAAAAAATTTCAAAAACTTTTAATAATAATTTTCAATACAAACCAAGCCCTCACCTTCTTTCTTCAATTATAAAATATCAAAATAAAAAATACCGAATTGAAGATTTTGCTGTTGAGTCTATTTGGCAAAACAAAATAGGTGCTAAAGATTATGAAAAATTAAATAATTTTTTTTGGTTTTTCAGTCTTGATTTAAAATCCTCAAAAGAAACTACACAGTCAGTCATTAAAAATTGGGTAAAAGCGAATGGCAAATATAACAAATATAGTTGGGAATTTGATTTAACTTCTAAAAGAATAATTGCGTGGCTATCCAATCACCAGCTTTCCTATCAAGATAGTGACAAAGAATATCGTTTAATGTTCGATCACATGATACAAAAACAAACTAATCATTTGTTAAGTGAAATTGGATCCTCAAATACATTTGAAAATAAATTAATTGGTTGTTCTGCAATAATTTTAACTGGATTAGCTTATAAAAGTGAAAACAACTATCTTGAGAGCGGATTAGGCATTTTAAAAAATATAATTAAATCCTCAATTGATAATCAAGGCTTTACAAAATCTAGAAACATTAAACAATTAGTCTTTTATCTAAAGTATTTTATCATCATAAGAGAGTGGTTCAAAGAGTCTCAAAATGTCATTCCTGAATATATAGATGAAACAATATTTTATTTAGGATCAAGTTATGCATTTATCTGGAAAAATATTGGGACCGATATCTTCTTTAATGGTAATCATCATTTAGAAAATAATGATTTTGATCAATACTTAAAAAGATTTGGTTATACTTTTAAAAACGAGGTGAATGAACTAGGTGGATACGCCATTCTTAAAAATAAAAAAATTATTTTAGCAATGGATGTGGGCTCAAGCCCAAGCAACCACTTTTCTATAGATTATCAGTACGGTGCTTTATCTTTTGAAATATTTTCAAATCAAAAAAGATTAATAACAAATGCAGGTTATTTCTCAAACAAAAATAATAAATTAAATAAACTATCTAAGAGCACTGCCCTTCATAGTACCTTAGTCATCGAAGATTTTTCTTCATGCTCTTCCAAAAAAACGAATGATGATATTTTGGTTGAAAAAGGACTTAAAGTTTCAAAGAAAAATATTGTAAATGAAAAAAATTATTGGAAAATTTCTGGCTCACACGATGGATATTTACAAAAATTTGGAGCAATTCATAAGAGAGAAATTGAATTTTATCCAGAACAAAACAAATTTATTGGATCTGATATAATTTTAAGAAAAAATCCTAAGAAAGAGATAAAATTTGATATTAGATTTCATCTTGATCCAAATTCTAAAGTGATGAAAACGCAAGACAATAAATCTATACTCATTGAGTTAGAGGATGAGGGTTGGAGATTCAGTTGTGATAAATTTGATATAAGTATTGATAATAGCCTATATTTCGGTCATAAAAATTCATACAAAGATAATCAAAATATTTTTATTTCTGGAATGAACAAGGAAAATGAGCAAATTATAAAATGGGAGATAATTAAATTATAATGAAAATAAAAACAGCTCTAATTTCTGTATCAGATAAAAAAAACCTTAAGCCTCTTCTAAATGTACTAAAAAAAAATAAAGTAAAAATTATAAGTTCTGGCGGCACCTTTAAGGAAATTAAAAGATTAAAATTTAAATGTATTGAGGTGTCAGAATTTACAAATTCATCAGAGATTTTGGAAGGAAGAGTAAAAACTCTTCACCCTAAAATACATGCTGGAATTTTAAACAAGAGGAATAATAAATTACATTTGAAAGATTTAATGGTTAATAATTATGAAAATATAGATTTAGTTATCGTTAATTTCTATCCATTTGAAGAAACACTAAACAATACCAACGATCATAGCAAAATAATTGAAAATATTGATGTTGGGGGACCTACAATGGTCAGATCTGCTGCAAAAAATTACAGAGATGTAACAGTAATTACTTCATCGGATCAATACACTGAATTAATAGACGAACTAAAAAGATATAAAGGATCTACCTCATTAGACTTTAGAAAAAGATTATCAAGAATTGCTTTTACCGAAACTGCTTATTATGACGCTATAATTTCAGATTATTTTAATAAAATAACTAATTTAAATTTTCCAAAAAAAAAAGTGTTTCATGGAAATTTAGTTGAAACCCTCAGGTATGGTGAAAATCCTCATCAAGAAAGTGGAATTTATTCAAGAAAACTGGAAATGGATATAAAACAGATCCATGGAAAGCAACTTAGTTATAATAATTATAATGATATTTTTGCAGCATTAACAATTTCAAAATCACTACCAAAAAATACTGGAACAGTAATTGTTAAACATGCAAATCCTTGTGGAGTTTCAATTAAAAAAAACCATCTTGAAAGTTATAAGTCTGCATTTACTTGTGATCCAATAAGTGCTTTTGGGGGTATAGTTGCTTGTAATTTTAAAATAACAAGACTTGTGGCTCTTGAATTAAGTAAGCTATTTCTTGAAGTAATTATAGCTAATAACTTTGATTCTAACGCCCTAAAAATATTAAAGAAGAAGAAGAATTTAAGATTAATAGATGCTTCAAATTATAAATTAAATGATGATTTAAAACATATCTCTGTTAGTAATGAGATATTAATTCAATCAGAAGATCTTAAAAAATTTAGTTCTAAAGATTTTAAAACTGTATCAAAAAGAAAACCAACTACAAAAGAAATGAAAGATTTAATTTTCGCCTTTAATGTTTGCCGATATGTTAAATCAAATGCAATCGTTCTTGCTGCAAATGAAACAACAGCCGGTATTGGCTCAGGACAACCGAGCCGCTTAGACAGCTGCAAAATAGCAATAAATAAAATGAAAAAATTCACTAAAACTAATGATAATTTAGTTGCGGCCTCTGACGCATTTTTTCCTTTTGTAGATGGTATAGAACGATTAGTACAATCAGGAGTTCAGGCAGTAATACAACCCTCAGGATCAATTAGAGATAAAGAGATTATTAAATTTGCAAATGAAACTGATACTGTTTTAGTTTTTTCAAAAACTAGACACTTTAGACATTAGTTAATTTATCTATTTTTGCAGCTAGAATAAAATCATTTTCAGAAAGACCTTTTATTGCATGAGTAGTGACTTTTATTTCAGCATAACCCCAGCCGAATAAAATATCAGGGTGATGTCCCTCTTGCTCAGATATCTTTCCTACTTCATTAACGAAGTCCTGACTTTTTAAAAAATTTTCAAATTTAAATTTTTTTGATAAGAAAAATATTTTGTCTCCACCTTCTGTAATGTCCCATCCATCGACTTTTTTTTGATACTTATGAATTTCTGATATATCAAAAGGCATGACACCACCTTCACAAGGCATACATTTTTTGTCTAATAAATCACTCATATTTTTTTACTTGGAGCGGGCAAAGGGGGTCGAACCCTCGACCTTCTCGTTGGCAACGAGACGCTCTACCACTGAGCTATGCCCGCTTGTTCTATTTATATTAAAATTAATAGCTTTTTTGAAATTAAGCAAGTGACAAAAAAGATTTAATTACTATATCTAAAAATATTTTGTTAATCATTCAATATAAGAAAGTTCCTTAAGATTTTTTTCAAATACTACAGTAATTTTATCTTTAAATTTTTTATTTAATATTTTTTTCCAATCATTTTTAGGCCCTAAATTAAAGAATTGTGATTTTTTGCTGTTAGTAAATGAAACTGCTTCTGAAAATCCATGTTTTTTTTCTCTCTCTTGAAGTTTCTCAAATGTAGTTGAATTTAATGCATTTTTTATTCTTATTTTATCAACCTGTGTTGGATTGTTAGTAATTTTATTTATAAATTCAATTATTTCTAAAAATACTAAATATGTTTTGTTTGAAAGATCTTCATATTTGACAAATTTGATTGGTATTTTTTTTTGAATTTTCCAGGATTTATAATTTATATCCCAAGAACTAATAAATTGAAAATCGCCATAACCAACCTCTTTTACTCTTTCAACATCATAAACATAATTATTTTGGTCGGTCATCCACTTGATGGCTTTATCATCATTCAATCCATAATGATTCTTTATTGATGTAATAACATTTCTTGGATCTCTTACTATATAAATTCCACCAAGAGAATTTGCCACATTGGTAAAATCAAAAGAATTAACTTTTCCAAATATGTTGTGAGTTTTAAAAAATTTTAATTGTTTATCACTATTGATAATTTCTTGGGCTTTAATCCAAAATTTTGAGGTGTCACCAACCTTTTTTTTATTATAATCAAAGTTTTTAAAATATTTACGAACAGGAAATTGATCAATTTTTTTTAATAAGTTCTCATTGTAAAATCCATCTTTGGTATAAAAATAGGAACTTATTAGAGCTCTCAACCAAGTATTTCCACTTTTAGGATATGACGCTACCCATATAATCATAATCAATAATTAAATTTAGAATTCCATTTTTTTAAAATAGGATCAAGTTCTTCAAAATATTTTTTATAATTTTTCCATCTACCAACTGATTTAGTGTAAAGTGGTTTATTTATTTGATTATAACTAGGTGTATTAATAATACCTCTATTTTCTGCAGTTTTATAAAACTCTTTCAACTTATTGTCCCATTCAAGGTCTAAAAATTTTAATAAATTTAAAATAGATGTGTCAAAATTTTCAACTATTTCCTCGTACTTTATTTTATGAAATTTAATATCCAATTTCTCCTCATATTGAGTCCATAATCGGAAAACTTGATCATATAATTTAGAGGTATCTAATAAGTTATAGAAGTTTGCCATTGCATCGTTTGGTATAAAAGGTTGCATAAAACAACTCATGACTGAGTCATATGGATTTCTTAATGCTAAGATAAATTTTGAATTTGGAAAAATTTGTAAAAGTTCACCAATATAAACTATGTTCAAGGGAAGCTTGTCTATATATATTTTATCATTTTCATAAGACACGAACGTGTCTCTTGTTTCAAAATATAAAGATCTTAACTCCTGCCTAATATTTTCATCTAACTCATTTAATTTCATAAAGTCATTATTCAAATAATTATGAAGTTGCTTTATTAATTTATCAACAATAGGTTTTTCTTCTATTACCTCTATAGAACTGTGAGTTCTTAGAATAGTATCCAAGAGAGTAGTACCAGATCTTGGAAAACCTACTAAAAAAATTGGGTCTACATTTTTGTCTTCTTTAATTTTATTTGGAAATTTTTTAAAATTTGCTTTGGAAAAAAAATTAAATCTTTTTTCGATTACTTTAATATATTTTTTTTTGTCAACTTTTTTTTCGAAAGCATCATGAATAATTATATTCGAAATTTTAAATGATTTAAAAGCTTCATCAAACATTCCTAAATTATCATAACATTTTGCTAAAGTATTATATTTGGTAACATTTTTAGACATATCTTTAGGATCAAGTTCTAATTTTTCAAAAATATCTATGGTTTTCTGATAGTTGCTTTTACGGTACTCAGAAATTGCTTCAAAAAAAGATACTATTAAATTTTTAGGAAAAATGCTTCTTGCTTTTTGTAAAATTTCATCTAATTTTTTTAAATTATTTGACCTGTCATAAATTTGAAACAAATTAATATATGAGTGAATATTATCGTGTTTAATATTTAATGATAAATAATAATATTTTTCAGCATTCTTTAAGTCATCATTGTTAAGATAACAATTTGCTAAATTGAAATATGCTTTAAAATTATTCGAATCTTTTTCAATAGCTGTCTGATAATATTTTATAGCTAGACTTCTATTACTTAGTTTATCATATACTATTCCCAAATTACAGTAGGCCGGAGAGTAATTTGGATTTAGTAAAGTACTCTTTTTATAAAAATTTATCGCTTTTTTTAAATCTCCAGAAATATTGTGTAGCAACCCTAATTTAAAATTTAACTCGAAAACATTAGGATTTAATTTTAATTCTTTCTCAATTAATAATTTTGCATATTCGTAGTTATTATTAGCTATAGCCTTATCTGTTAATTCTAAAATATTTTTTAAATTCATTGTTTAATTTAATAGTTAATTTATATATAATTAACAAATTGTATAACTAATAAGGTATATTTTTTTGACCATGAAAAAAGAAGAGCTTCCAGTAAAAATTCCAGTATTTCCTCTAAGTAATTTTATTATTTTTCCAAAAACCACCGTACCTTTAAATATTTTTGAACCTCGCTATATTGAGATGATCAACGATAGCATGAAGTCAAATAAAACTATTGGCATGATACAGCCAAAAAATTCTGTGAATGAAAATAATATTCCTCAACTGCACGAAATAGGATGTTTAGGAAAAATAACAAGTTTTAAAGAAACTGAGGATGGACGTTATCTTATTGAATTAAAAGGTTTAATAAGATTTAAAAATATAAAGGAATTGGATACTGATAAGAAATATAGGATTTTAAACGTTAATTACGAAAATTTTATTCAAGATTTGAATGATGAAAAACAAGATCTAAAATTTTCTGACCTTGAATTAATTTTTAAAGATTTAAAATTATTGTTTGAAAGAAGAGGTTTTATAATCAATTGGAAAGCTCTAGAAAAGCAAAGTCTTGATGAAACTATTAATGCATTAGCTATGGCATCTCCTTTTTCGTTAGAGGAAAAGCAAATATTATTGGAGGCTAGAAATTTAGATATGAGAAAAAACAAAATAGCTGAAATTTTGAGTACTTATACATATGATGTGTATGATAATACAACAATTCAATAAATTAAATTAAAGTTCCCCTATCTGCAATTTTTGTAAATAGTTTATTTATATTAGAATTCTTCCCTAATAATTGTACAGTTTTGCTAATAAGATTATTGTTTATTTTTCTTTCGAAATTAAAAAATTCATGAACGAGATCGATTCCATTTGAAAATATTAGGTTGTTATGTTTAGATTTTTTTTCAAACTCATAACATATAGAACTATCTAAAGGTAAACCTAATCTATGTGTCTTTACTATAATTTCTAAAAGAGTTTTAACATCTCGAATAGTCATATTAAAACCTTGTCCAGCAAGTGGGTGAATTCTATGTAATAGATCTCCAAAAGCTAAAATATTTTTATTATAATAAGATCTTAAATTAAGAGATTTTAATTCAAAGGATTTTATTTTTTCTATTTTTTGAATTTTAAATTTAGGGTTATACTTTTCAATTAAGTGATTAATATCCACATCTTTTTTTTTTTTGAAAGAATACACAATCGATGTTTCACTTTCAGAAATTGGTAAAAAAGCTAAGGGCCCG
The DNA here is from genome assembly GCA_902613855.1 of uncultured Pelagibacteraceae bacterium. Classification (GTDB taxonomy): domain Bacteria; phylum Pseudomonadota; class Alphaproteobacteria; order Pelagibacterales; family Pelagibacteraceae; genus Pelagibacter. The sequence goes on along the minus strand of CACMIX010000003.1, from coordinate 30,002 downwards.
TTTTTAGTAAAAATTTGAATTGCGGTATCATTACAAATTTTTTTATGCCGAATAGATGTTGTATAAGCAATGCTATTATATTCTTTTAAAATTTTCCGACTAAAATATTTCTTTGTAATTACATTAGTAGAATCGGTGTTGATTATAAGACTATATTTATTCAAAAAGTTAAGTTTGTTCAAGGGATTAACCTTTTTAAAGTATTTATTTTTAGAAAGACTTTTTTCTAGAGTTTCAAATAGATCTTTGTTTTTAATAATAGAAAATAGTTCAGTTCCATTATTATGAAAATTAATTAATTCTTCTTTCATCAAATTATCAGAAAATATTTCTATTTTTTTTAACCTCCAAGAAATTTTATTTATATTAATTATTGAATTATTAAAAAATTCGACATTACTTTTCGAAATACCCAATGTTCTTGATTTATCTTGTAAATTTTTTTTTTTTTGTGGAAAAATATCTACATATATATTTTGATTTACTAAAGCTTTTGCCAAAGTATAGCTTGATAAGCCGACACCTAATATACAGACTCTCATAATATTTTTAATTTTAACAACAAAAATTAGATGATACAAAGTGATTAAATTGATTCATATATGGATATTAAAAAAACAGCTAATTTATTACTTAATTTTGCCATAAAACGTCTTGCAGAAATTTTTGGTATATTAATTTTTGCAACAGGAGCCCTATTACTCACCGCTTTACTTACATACTCCCCTGAAGATCCCAACTTTATATTTCCTGATAACAGAGAAATTAAAAATATATTAGGGTTTCAGGGTAGTTTTATTTCTGATTTATTCTTTCAGTCGGTTGGTCTGATCTCTTATTTAATATCTTTCACCTTTGTTTTAACTGGTGTTAATATAATTAGATTTAAAAAGTTTTTTCTAGTAATCGAAAATACTTTTTTTATAACAATTTATTGTTTGTTTGGGACACTTTTTTTTAGCTTTTTTTATACCGATGCTTTTACACTCTACATAAATGGAAATGGTGGTTTTGTTGGAAATTATTTCAACGAAACTTTCTTAAATTCGTTAGTTCAAATTAATGAAACAATTGCATATTATGTGTTAATTTTTTTGACCTTAACTTTCTTCTTGCTAAGTATAAATTTTAATCCAATCAAATTTAAAAATTCAATTTTTAAAATTTATGATTTCTTTTTTAAAAAGGAAGAAAAAAGTTATACTGATAAAAGTGAGGTAATAAAGGAATATATTCCTCAAGACGAAATTAAAAATCTTATTCAAGAAGACCTTCCCTTTATAAAAGCTGAAAATAAACCTAATGAAAAAATAAAGTTTAAACTTCCAAGTTTTGATTTATTAAAAGTTCCAACTAAAAAAGAAAGAGACAATTCTGATCATAATGAGACAAATAATTTAGAGTTTTTAGAAAAAATTCTTTTAGATTTTGGTGTTAGTGGAAATATAAAAAAAGTAAGCCATGGTCCGGTAGTTACACTAAATGAGTTTGAGCCAGCTGCAGGTGTTAAAGTTTCAAAAATTATAAATTTATCAGATGATATAGCTCGAAATACAAGTTCAGAGTCTGCCAGAATTGCAACGATACCAGGGAGTAACACTATTGGAATTGAGTTGCCAAACACTGCAAGAGAGAATGTTTACCTAAGTGAGATATTGAACACTACAGATTTTAAGAAAAGAGATATAAAATTGCCAATAGCACTGGGCAAAAGTATATCAGGCAAACCTATTGTTGGAGATCTATTTTCTATGCCTCACTTGTTAATTGCTGGAACTACTGGATCTGGAAAATCTGTATGTATAAATACAATTATTTTATCTCTTCTTTATCGGCACACACCCGACAAATGTAAATTTATTTTAATTGATCCAAAAATGCTGGAGCTCTCAACTTATGAAGGAATTCCTCATTTATTATGTCCCGTAATAACTGAGGCAAAAAAAGCTGCCTCTGTACTTGGATGGGTAGTTAAAGAAATGGAAAATAGATACAGGCTAATGACTAAGGAGGGTGTAAGAAATATTGATGGTTATAATGAAAAACATAGACTTCCAATGCCTTATATAGTTGTTGTAGTAGATGAAATGTCAGACTTAATGTTGGTGGCAGGTAAAGAGATAGAAAATTATATTCAAAAACTCTCACAAATGGCAAGAGCAGCTGGTATTCATATTATTATGGCCACCCAGAGACCAAGTGTGGATGTAATCACAGGAACTATCAAGGCAAATTTTCCAACAAGAATATCGTTTCAGGTTACTTCAAAAATAGATAGTCGAACAATTCTAGGAGAGCAAGGAGCAGAACAATTATTAGGTAAAGGAGATATGCTTTACATGTCATCAGCTAATCGAATAGTCAGAATTCATGCACCTTTTGTTTCAGATAATGAAATAGAAAAAATTAATAATTTTTTGAGATCACAAGCAGAACCTGATTATGTAGACGAAATATTAAATTTTGCAGATGAAAAAGAAATTGAGGATAGTCCTAATCAAGGGGATAAGGACGAACTATTCCAGCAAGCTGTAGAAATAATCAGGTCAGAGGGTAAAGCCTCTACCTCTTTTTTGCAAAGAAAACTACAAATAGGATATAATAGGGCTGCTAGGATTATTGATATGATGGAAGCGGATGGCATAATCAGTAAGGCTAATCATGTTGGTAAAAGAGATATTCTTTAATGCTTAAGTATATATTCGTAATTTTATTTTCATTTTTAATTACTAATGTTAATGCCAGTGATAAAGAAAAAATTATTGACAATTTAAAAAATACAAAAAGTTTAAACTTTAATTTTGAGCAGAACATTAATGGTAAAATTGAGAATGGAAATTGTACAATTGAATATCCTAAAAAAATATTTTGTGAATATGCAAGGAGTAATAATAAAACTTTAGTATCAAACGGAAAATCTTTAGTTATTAAAACTTTAACAAGTTATTATCGTTATCCACTCCATAAAACCCCTTTAAATTTTATTCTAGATAAAGAATTCCTGATTAATAAAATTAATATTTTAGAAGAAAGAATTGTTGATAGATCTTTAATTAATTACACAATCAAAGAAAATGATGTTGAAATCAATATTTTTTTTAGTAAAGAAACTTATGATTTAATCGGTTGGCAAAATACAGATGTGTATCAAAATTTTAATATAACTTTTATATCTTCTATTCAAAAAAATAGAATACTTTCAAAAAATATTTTTAAACTCCCAACTCAAAACTAAACATTTATAATTTCAGTTTTAAATATCTTCATTCCCCTTGTCATATAGTTATTTAAAGCATTTTTATGATCTAAGGTACAGGTGTGAACCCAAACTCTATCAATTTTATTTTTAAAAGATATCTTAATTGCTTCAGATAATAAATATGATCCAAGCTTTTTATTGTGATACTCCTCCAAAATACCAAGATAAGCAATTTCAACCTCTTTTTTTTCTTGATGATAAATTAATTCAAAAAAGCCTACTAGATCATCTTTATATTTTAAAACATATGTTTTAACATTTTCATTTGAAACATATTTTATCCACTTCTCCTCATTCCAAATTAATCTATCCACCCACTTGTGTTTATTGCCAATATTTTTATAAAAAAATTTATTTAGCTGAAAGTTAATTGGATCTAATAAGTTAAGAGAATAATCAGAATTTGGCATAGATCCTTCATTAAGATCTTCGAGAGAATTAATTTCTAAATAACTTCTTTTTACTTCTTGTGTCACTGAACCATTTTTCCAACTACTTCACCTCCAAATAAATGAAAATGTAAATGAGGAACCTCTTGCCCCCCATGTTCATTGATATTAGCCAAAGCTCTATAACCCTTGCCTACTCCTGAGGAAATACCTAGCTTTTTTGCAACAATATTTATACCTTTCAGTAAACCTACCATCTCTTCTGGTGAAGCATTTAAACTAAAATCATCTAAATCAATATATTTCCCTTTAGGGATTACTAAGGCATGAATTTTTTTTTGTGGGTTTATATCATAAAAAGATAAAATAAACTCATCCTCATAAATTTTGTCACAAGGTATCTCACTTCTTAAAATTTTAGCAAAGATGTTACTGTCGTCGTAAGCCATTAACAATTTTTAAATTAATTATATTTTATTTTTTATTTTCTTCTACTATTTAATTCTTCCATTACATCTTCAATTTTAATTCCACTTTTTTCTAGATACATAATTAAGTGATAAAGAACATCTGCAGCTTCGTGGATTTTATTTGTATCTTGTTCTACAGCTTCAATTAATTCATTTATCTCTTCTAAAACCTTTTCTTTCGCTAAAGATTTGTCTTCTAAAAGCTTGTTAGTGTATGAGCCCTCGACAGGATTACTCTTTCGCTCTCTTGCAAGGGCTACGAGATCTTCTAAAATTTTTAACATATTAAATTCTAACAGGGATATCTTTTGAAGCCAAATATTGCTTAGCCTCATTAATTGAATAAGTACCATAGTGAAATATAGATGCTGCCAAAACAGCACTCGCACCTGATTTTATTCCATCTGCTAAATGATCTAAAGTTCCAACCCCGCCAGATGCAATTACTGGAATATTAACACCAGATGATATCTTTTGCATAAGCTCGATATCATATCCTGATTGAGTCCCATCTTTATCCATAGAGGTAACTAATAGCTCTCCAGCTCCGCACTTCTCCATTTTAGAAGCAAATTCCAGAGCGTTAACTCCAGTTGGATTTCTTCCGCCGTGAGTAAAAATTTCCCATCCACCATCATTTCTCTTTGCATCAATTGCAACTACAATACATTGAGAACCAAACTTTCTTGAACTGTCCTCAACCACTTTTGCATTTTGAACAGCAGCAGTATTAATTGATACTTTATCTGCTCCACAATTAAGTAGTTTGTTAATATCCTCAACACTTCTAACGCCACCACCAACAGTTAATGGTACAAAACATTTCTTAGAAGTTTTATCTACAACCTCGTAAATTGTGTCTCTATTTTCATTTGAAGCAGTGATATCTAAAAAGCAAATTTCATCAGCTCCACCATCTGAATAGATTTTAGCTTGTTCGACTGGATCACCCGCATCCTTTAGATCTACAAAATTAATACCCTTCACTACACGACCGTTTTTAACATCCAAACAAGGTATTATTCTATTTTTAAGCATCTATCTCCATTGCTAGTTCAACTAAGTTGATATCACCATCGTATATAGCTTTTCCAACAATTATACCCTCAATATTTTTGTTATTTAATTCTTTAGCCTTTTTAATATCATCAATCGAAGAAACACCACCAGATATTATAACTGGACAATTGGAGGTGTTAGCAACTTTAGATGTTTCATCAAAATTTGGGCCTTGTTTCATTCCATCTCTATTAATATCTGTATAAATCAACCTACTAGCACCAAAGTCATTTACATCTTTTAGAAAATCTAAAGTTAATTGATTAGAGTTCTCTTTCCAACCCGACACAGATAAATATCCATCTTTAGCATCTAAACCTAAAGCAATTTGATTTGGAAATTTTTCACAAGCTTCTTTTAAAAAGTTTTTGTCCTTTATAGCGGCACTACCTAAAATTACTTTTTCAACACCAGCGTCAGTATATTTTTTAATATTATCTATACTTCTAACTCCACCTCCTACTTCAATTTTTAAATCAAATTTTTTAATAATTTCTTGGATTATTTCCAAATTTACTGTTTCACCAGTTAAAGCTCCGTCTAAATCAACAATATGTAAATTTATAAATCCATGGGCATTATATTTCTCCGCTTGTTCAACTGGTGACATTTTGTATTCAGTCTTATTTTCAAAATCTCCTCTTATTAACCTTACACATTTTTTATCTTTTATATCTATTGCTGGAAGTATCTTCATTTATTTGCTTTCATCTCAGCTTCGGTTGTAACTTTAAGATTTAAGGATTTGGTTTTTTGGTCAGGATTTTTTTTGATTTGTGGACTTTGACATGAAATCAATAAAAGTGATAAAAAAATTATAAGTGAATTCTTAATCATTAAATATTTATAAAATTTTCAATTATTTTAAGTCCAATCTTATCACTTTTTTCTGGGTGAAATTGAGTTCCAAAAATATTTTCTTGTTCTACTGAACAAACGATATCAGATGAATAGTTTGTAGTTGCTGACACTACAGACTTATCATTTGGCACAAATTCATAGCTGTGTACAAAATACATGTGTGAATTGTTATCTATATCTTTAAAAATCTTACTATCTTTCAAAATATTTATTTGATTCCATCCAATGTGAGGAAGTTTATACTTCCCATTTTGATTATCTATTTTTGATACCTTGCCTGATATCCACCCTAAACCCTTAGTTTCTATTTCTTCATAACCAACGTCTGCAAACATTTGCAAACCAACACAAATTCCAAGAATCGGCTTTTTGTTGTTAATAGCAAACTCATAAAGAGTATCAATTAAACCGTTGATACAACTTAAAGCATCAACACAACTTTTAAACGAACCCTGACCTGGTAATACAACTTTGTCACTTGATTTAATCTTATTTAAATCTGCACTTACCTCTATATTTACCTTATCTTTAGCAACTTCTTTAAAAGAATTTATTACTGAGCTTATATTGCCCGAATTATAATCAACAATTGTGACATTCATTAAACTTATAATGAGCCTTTAGTTGATGGAATGCTTTTTTTATTTCTAGGATCCATCTCTAAAGCATCTCTTAAAGATCTTGCTAAACCTTTGTAACAAGATTCAATAATGTGGTGACTATTGTCCCCATAAATATTTTCAACGTGCAAAGTAATACCTGCAGATTGCGAAAAAGCTTGGAACCATTCTTTGAATAATTCAGTATCCATTTCTCCAAGTTTCTCAACTTTTAATTTAACTTTCCAAATCAAGTAAGGTCTGTTTGACACATCAATTGCTACTCTAGTTAAAGTTTCGTCCATTGGAATAACTCTATGAGCATAGCGTTTGATGCCAACAAATTTTTTAGCAGCTTTTTTCAAGGCTTCGCCAATTGCAATACCTGTATCTTCAGTCGTGTGATGAAGATCAATATGTGTATCTCCTTTGGCTTTTACTTTTAAATCAATAAGTGAGTGTTTTGATAACTGCTCCAACATATGATCTAAAAAACCAATTCCAGTATCAATTTTGTATTGACCTTTTCCATCAATATTTACTTCAACACTGATGCTGGTTTCTTTTGTTTTACGAGATACTTTTCCTTTTCTAGACATATATTTTAGAGGTATACAAGCATAATTGCACTATATCAACGATAGTATGACTACTTGAAGTATCAAAAATAGTTACCATTTATTGTTCATGACGACAATTGTATTAGTTAGAAAAAATAATGAGGTAGTAGTTGCTGGTGATGGACAAGTTAGTATGGGAAATACAGTTGTAAAAAGTACTGCTTCGAAAGTTAGAAAAATTGAAAAAAGGGATGTTGTTGCTGGGTTTGCAGGATCAACTGCAGATGCATTAACTTTATTTGAAAGATTAGAAGGAAAACTAGAAAAACATGCAGGTAATTTATCAAGAGCCGCTGTTGAACTAGCAAAAGATTGGAGAACAGATAAATATTTAAGAAGATTAGAGGCATTAATGGCTGTTGGTGACAAAAGTAATAGTTATATAATTTCTGGAACCGGTGATGTTTTAGAGCCTGAAGGAGATGTAATTGGAATTGGCTCTGGTGGAAATTATGCTTTAGCTGCAGGGAAAGTTTTAATTGAAGGTCAAATGTCAGCTGAAGAAGTTGCAAAAAAAGCAATCAAGGTTGCCGCTGATATTTGTGTATTTACAAACAACAATGTCAAAGTTGAAAAAATATAATGGATAATTCTAACGTCACACCTCTACACCCTAAAGAACAAAATAAAAAAGAGGAAGCATCTTTAGTTAGTTCTCTGTCTCCTAGAGAAATTGTTTCAGAACTTGATAGATTTGTTGTTGGTCAAAATAAAGCGAAAAAAGCTGTAGCAGTTGCTTTAAGAAATCGATGGAGAAGACAAGCGCTTAAAGGTGAAATGAAAAATGAAGTTTTACCAAAAAATATTTTAATGATTGGACCAACTGGGGTCGGAAAAACTGAAATATCAAGAAGACTTTCAAAATTAGCTGAGGCTCCTTTTGTTAAAGTTGAGGCTACTAGATTTACTGAAGTTGGTTACGTTGGAAGAGATGTAGAACAAATAGTCAGAGATTTAATTGAAATTGCTATTGCGATGGAGAAAGTAAAAAAACGAAAAGAAGTTTTTGCTCAAGCACAAAAAGCAGCAGAAGAAAAAGTTTTAGATGCATTAGTAGGTAAGAAGGCGAGTTTAGCAACAAGAGAAAGTTTCAGAAAAAGATTAAGAAATGGTGACTTAGATGATAATGAAATAGAAATTTTTGTAAGTGATAGTGGGTCAGGTGCTTCATTTGAAATTCCAGGTATGCCAGGTGCTAATGTAGGTATGATTAATATTGGTGAAATGATTGGTAAATCGATGGGTAGTAAAGAGAAGAAAAAGAAAATGTCCGTGAAAGAGTCTCATGAGATTTTAATCAACGATGAATCTGATAAATTGATTGAGCAAGATAAAATTATTAAAGCTGCAAAATTATCAACTGAGAATAATGGTATCGTTTTTTTAGATGAGATAGATAAAATTTCAGCAAGAACTGATAGAGTAGGCGGTGATGTATCTCGTGAAGGTGTCCAAAGAGATTTACTTCCACTAATTGAAGGTACAACAGTTAATACAAAACATGGTCCTATTAAAACAGACCATATTTTGTTTATTGCATCTGGTGCTTTTCAATTAGCTAAGCCATCAGACCTTCTTCCTGAACTTCAGGGGAGGTTGCCAATAAGAGTTGAGTTAGAGGCTTTAACTAGTGAAGATTTTAAAAGAATTTTAAGAGAGCCTGATTTTAGTTTAATTAAACAGTATGTAGCTTTACTTAAAACCGAGAACGTGGATCTTGAGTTTTCAGACGATGGAATTGATACAATTGCAAATATTGCTTCAGAGGTCAACACAACCGTAGAAAACATAGGTGCTAGAAGGTTACACACTATTATAGAAAAAATATTAGATGAAATAAGTTTTACAGCTACTGATCGTGCAGGTGAAAAGATTATTATAAATCAAGAGTATATAAATAAAAACCTAGATAATTTAGTTAAAGATACAGACCTTTCAAAATTTATTTTATAGATCTATTTTTTTTTAGTAAAATATAAAAAGCACCACTACCACCATCTTCTATACTAGCATCTTTTATTTCATAAATGATACTCATTAAATTTTTATTGTTATTTATAAATTCTGGTACCGAATATTTCAAAATACTTAGGTCTTTAGACACATAGGGATCTTTTTCATTTTGAGAATGAAGTCCTTTACCAGTGACTACAATCAACTTATTTATTTTTTCCCTAAAAGATTTGTGTATAAATCCTTCTATAGTCTTATTTGCCTCTTCAAGTGTATATCCATGAAGATCTATTGATTTAGTTTTATAAATTTTTTGAGTTGATGTTTTGTGATCTTTATTTGGAAGCTTTTCTTCACTAGAAATGAAATTGTCCCAATCTTTTTTATCTTTTTCTGAAATATCGTTACTCAATTAAGTTAAAGTATTTACAAGCTGCCAATTTGGATTCACGGAAGTTGTATCTCTGGAAAAAACCCAAGTATCATAAATTTTTTTAATTTTTTCTGGATCTCCAGAAATAATTTTTTTTTCTTTATCTCTAATGCAAGTTATTACTTCAGCAATAAAATCAACTGTAACATTCAAGATATTACCAATTTTTTTATGTTCTTTGATCTCTGCTGAATTGATTCCTATAAAAGTAATTTCAGCAAAATGACCTCTTGAACTTCTTTCTTTTAGAGCTTCATTGAATTGAGAATATATCTGTCCATTCAATAAAGGTCTGCTTGTTGTGATTTTGTTATCATTATCACTAAAATCTGTAATGATCGTTTCGTATGCTATTTTAGCACCTTTCAAAAATTCTTCTTGTGCTGCTGTATCAAAAATATCATTTGATTTTATTGGTTGATCAACTTTAATATTTTTTAAAACTTCCTTAAATTGAGCTGGTGTTTTACCCTCAAAACCTGTTCTTTTTCCAAGAATTCCTCTTAGTCTCAAAAAGATGAAACCAGCAATCATGGCTAACAATATAATGTCTATGTATTCAAAACTGTAACTCATAGTTTAATAGTAATTACTATGTTGATTAATTTCAACCAGCAATTTAGATTAAGGACAAATGAACCCAATATTATTGTTAATAATACTAGTACCAGTTATAGAAATATATCTTTTAATTAAGATTGGCTCTCAAATAGGTGCTATAAGCACTATTTTATTAATTTTTGCTACAGCAATTATAGGAATTTATTACGCAAAATATGAGGGTTTAAACACATTAAAGTCTGGTTTTGCACAACTAAGTAAAAATGAAACCCCAGGTTACGAAGTTATTTCAGGAGCAGCCATAGCATTTGCAGCATTGCTTTTAATTATACCAGGATTTGCTACAGATGCTTTAGGATTTTTACTCATATTTCCATTTAGTAGAAAAATAATTTTTAACAACCTATCTAAAAAATTTAAACCCAAAAAAAATAAAAAAAATAATTTTATTGAAGGAGACTTTGAGGATATAGAAGACGACAATGACAGAAAAATTTAAAATCTTAGGTAAATATATTAAAGATCTATCTAGTGAAACTCCTGATGCAGAAACATACATATATGTTAGAGATAAAATTTCAAAATATCAATTAGATATTGATATCAATTCCAAAGCATTAAAAAATAAAATGATAGAAATAAATACAACATGTAAATTTCAAGATAAAAATGAAAATAAAAAAAAATCTTATTTTGAAATAATATATTCAACTATAGTAAAAATAAATGACGAGATTAAAGATAAAAAGGAATTAGAAAAAATTATCTTATGTGATGCTCAAATTGAGATTTACCCTTCACTAGAAAAAGCTCTATTGGATTTATTACACAATTCTGGATATCCTGGTATCAAATTTGAAAAAAAAATAGATTTCGAAGCTCTCTATAAACAAAGATTTAATTAAAAAAATTCTTTTTTAAGTTTTGTTTTAAATACTCTTTGTGATTTTTAAGTTCTTCTGCAGAAGGTTTTATGACCCCTTTAAAATAAACTACTTTTGAATTATTTGTAAATTCTTTATCTTTATTATTAATTTGAAAGTCTAATGTTGGTTCTTTTTGATCAATAAGGTTCACATAAACTTTAGCTAATAAATCACAATCTATTAAAGCTGTATGTTGTGTTCTCTGTGAATTGTCTATTCTATACCGCTTACAAAGCGCATCTAAACTTGCAGGAGATCCTGGAAATTTGTCTCGAGCTAAAAACAACGTATCAACAATTTCATTATTAATTTTGTCTTTTCCAAACAATTTTAATTCATTGTTGAGATGAGCAAGATCAAACTCAGCATTATGTATGACTAGCCTTTTATCTTTTATAAACTCTAGAAATTCATCTCCTATTTCATTAAATTTTTTTTGTTTTGATAGAAATTCATCATCATATCCATGAATTTCTAGTGCCTTTTCAGAAACTTTTCTTTGAGGGTTAAGGTAACAGTGAAATTTATTTTTTGTGGGAATTAAATTTTCTATTTCAATACATCCAATTTCAACTATTCTGTGTCCATCTTTGACTGATAGACCTGTCGTCTCAGTATCTAGAACTACTTCTTTCATATTTAATAGTTTTTAAAATTTTTTGTACCTCATCTTTAACAGATTTTTTTGTAAATTTATTTTTAATTATAAATCTAGAGTTTTTTTTTTTATAAGCAAGCGAGAGTTGTATTTTTTTAAATTTTTTTAATATTTTAAAATTAAAATTTTTTCTCTTCTTTAAATTTCTAATTATGTCAATTTTTCTAGACTCAACATAAATCAAAATATCTTTTTTTTTATTTAATTTATTTTCTAACAACAGCGGTATATCCAAAATTACAAATTTTTTATTTTCATTTTTTCTTATAAAAGATCTCAATTTACTCCTTATTTCTTTATGAACTATTTTAATTATCTTTTGTAAATTTGAATTATTTGCAAGAACTGCTTTTGAAAGCTGTATTTTATTTATCGGAAATTCATAAACATAGTCTGGAAATATTTTTTTTAATCTTTTGTATACCCTCCTATCTTTTTGGTACAATTTTGAAACTTCATAATCAGCATTAAAAACTGGGTATCCAAAAATTTTAGCAACATAACTTTTGCCCGATCCTATATCGCCCAAAATTCCTATTCTTATCATTGATCTAAAAGTTTAAGTGTATCATTATTTATTGTGGGCTCTACACCGTGCCACAATTTAAATGCTGAAAATGCTTGATAAACGAACATTAATCTACCATTTTCGTTTTTATTTCCTAATTTTTTTGCCATTTTTAAAAAATGTGTTTCTGTTGGATTATAAATCACATCATAAAATAGTTTATTTTTTCCTGTGTTGGTAAAATCTAAATTTATCTTGTCTTCTGGATTCAGTCCCAGGCTCGTCGCATTTATTATGACATCAAAATTTGGAACCTCTCCCCAGTCAATCAATTTAATTTTATCAAACAATTTTTTAACTTGCTCTGATTTTTCTTTTGTTCTGTTACTAATAATAATTTCAGATGATTCCATTTTAATGGATGCATAAATGATGGAAGGTACAACACCACCAGCTCCCAAAATAAAAACTTTTTTATTCTTAAAATCAAAATTAATTTTTTTAATTGCATTTTCAAAACCATCAATATCTGTGTTGTGTCCAATTACTTTTTTATCTTTTAGATATATCGTATTTACTGATTGAGTATTTTTTGCATCATTACTTAATCCATCTAAATAAGGTATTATAGCATTTTTAAATGGCACTGTTACATTAACACCATTTATATTTCCTGTTTTAATATCTGAAATTAGTTTCTCTAACTCATTACCATTTAGTTTCTTTTTTTCATACAAAGCATTAAGCCCATGTTGTTTAATCCAATGATTATGTAATTCAGGAGATAAGGAGTGACTTATTGGATTACCAATTACTAAATATTTTTTCATTTAATTTCTTTGAGATATTCTTTAATTTTTTGTATAGGAAGACCCATTATGGTATTTTCATCTCCAATTATTTCTGAAAATAGCTTTCTTCCCTCTCCTTCTATTTGATAGACATTATAAGCATATAGTGCTTTGTCAGAAATTTTTTCTAAATACAATTTTAATTCTTTTTCAGTAAAATTTTTCATTTTAAGCTTAGCTTTATCTGTATAATTCCAAATCATTGACCCATTTTTAGATAAACAAACAGAGCTAATCAAATGATGCTCTCTACCATTAAGTTTTTTTAATATTAATAGTGCCTCTTTTCTGTCTTGTGGTTTTGAAATTAGTTCTCCTTTCAAATCAATTACACTATCTGCGCCTAATACGATCTGTTCATGGATTTTAGAACTGATTTTATTAGCTTTTAACTCAGCTAAATTTCTTGAAATAATTTCAGGAGAAGCTCTTTCAACTAAAAGACTTTCCTTCACCATATCTTCATCCACATTAGAAGGTATAACATCACAAGAAATATTGTTTTTTTCTAGAATATCTTTTCTAACTTTGCTTTTGGATGCTAAAATTATATTATTTAACATTATTAGAATATATTTCGTGTATTTTAATAATAGATGCAGCTGTTTCTTCTACTGATTTTCTTGTTACATCAATTACTGGCCATTTAAACTTTTGAAAAGTTTTTTTTGCCTTCATAACCTCATTTTTGATATCTTCAAGATTAGTGTAATTTGTGTTCCCTTTTTCTCTAAGAGAACTCATCCTATTTTTTCTCAAATCAACTAATCTTTCGGGTTCAGTACTCAACCCTACTACACACGTAAATTGTGGATTGTTTTTTAATTTTTCTGGCAAAGAATTTTCATTGACCAAAGGTATGTTTGATGTTTTGAATCCTTTGTTTGCAAGATAAATAGAGGTTGGAGTTTTGCTTGTCCTGCTCACTCCAACTAAAATTATATCAGACTTATCAATTTCATTAGATAAATTTCCATCATCATGGTTCATTGTAAATTGGATAGCTTCTATTCTATCATAATACTCTTCATTTAAAATATGTTGTCCGCTTGGCTCGTGAGATGCTTTTTGATTTAGAATTTTTGAGAAGTTTAAAATAAGATTTCCTAAGACACCAAAGCAAGGAATTTTTTTATCACTACTAGTATTTGCTAAATATTTCGCAAGATTATTATCAACAATTGTATAAAGTATAATTGAATTGTTATTTGCTTGAGCGTCCTCTAAAATTTTTAAAATTTGGTTTTCTGTTCTGGTAAAAGAATAAGAGTGGATCTTATAATTAATATTCTTAAATTGTGCTTTCAAAGCCAAAAAAATCCTTTCTAAAGTTTCACCTGTAGAATCCGAAATTAAATATATTTGATACGTATTACTCATGAAAAAAATGTTAATAAGTTTGTATTATTTTAATAAATTTACTCAATTTAATTTTTACTTGTTAAACCATGTAAAATAAGGGTTTTATTAACAATAATAATAAATTTAATTAAACAATACATTAATGTTAATAAAAATCAAAAAAGGTTCATTTTTACGAGTTTTATTTAATTTATAGATGTGGTTAAAACGTTAATAAAATGTTTAAAATAAACAATCATCGTAATTCACAGAACATAATACTAATACTATAATTATATATATTATTTTATATGACCCCATTACACGATGTGATTATAAATAAAAAAACGACCATTAATCCTATTTGGATAATGAGACAAGCAGGTAGGTATTTACCTGAATTTAGAGAAATAAGAAAAAATAATCCTAATTTTATCGAATTATGTTTGAACCACAAACTTTCTTCAGAAATAACACTTCAGCCAATTAAAAGATTCGATTTAGATGCTGCAATAATATTTTCTGATATTCTAATGATACCTTATGGACTAAAACAGAAAGTTGAATTTAAAAAAAATTTTGGTCCTATGCTTGGTAATTTAAATATTACCGAAATGTCCAAGATAGATGAAATAGATTTTGTTGAAAGAATTTATCCAGTTTATAAAGCTATTAAATCTGTAAGCTTAAAAATGGAATTAAAAAATAAAAATACAATTGGTTTTGTAGGCGCACCTTGGACACTACTTGTTTACATGATCAATCAACAATCTCCTAAAAAAAATATTAAAAAGAATTTTTTTGAAGATGATTACTTAATAAATAGAATTTTATTAATTATCGAGAGATTTTTAAAAATCCACATTAAAAATCAAGTTGAAAATGGTGCTAATGTGATACAAATATTTGACAGTTGGGCTGGCCTATTAGAAGAAAGAGATTATCCAAATTATATTTATACACCTACTTTAAATTTAGTAAATTATGTAAAATCTTTAGAAATTCCTGTAATTTGTTTTCCAAGAGAAATTAAAAATTATAAAGAATTCTGCGAAATAGTTAAACCAGATGCGCTTAACATTGATTATAATGTCGATCCATTAATGATTAGTAAAAATATTAAAATTCCTGTTCAGGGCGGCTTAGATCCAAAAATTTTATTAACTGATAAAGATAATTTAAAAAAGCAGGTATTAAAATATTTAGATATTTTTAAAGATCATCCATATGTTTTTAATCTCGGTCATGGTATTTTGCCCGAAACCGATCCAAAAATGGTTGAATGTTTAATAAAGACTGTAAGAGATTATTAAAATGCAAGTTGATATTAATCATCCACCGGTTAAATTTGGAAAAACTGGCATTCTAATTGTTAATTTGGGCACACCAGACTCTACGAGTTGGCTAGATATTAGAAAATATTTAAGGGAGTTTTTGTCTGACAAGAGAGTTATCGAAGTTAATCCTATAATTTGGCAAGTAATTTTAAATTTATTTATATTAACTTTTAGACCATCTAAAACAGCAAAAGCTTATAAGGAAATCTGGCTGAAAGATAAAAATATGTCTCCCTTGTTATACTATACCCAGAAGCAAAGTGAAAAAATCTCTCAACTTATAACAAAAAAAAATATAATAATCGATTTTGCTATGAGGTATGGAAATCCTAGCATTAGAAGTAAAATTTATAAATTTCAAGAGCAGGGATGTGAAAATTTAGTAATACTTCCTCTTTATCCCCAATATGCAGCGGCAACAACTGCAACAGTATGTGATGAAGTTTATAGAACTTTAATGAAAATGAGATGGCAACCCTCTTTAAAAATTATTCCTCATTATGAATCTGATCCACTTTATATAAATGCTTTGGTCAAATCTATTAACAAAAAAGTCAGTGAAATTAGTTGGAAACCAGATTTAATAATTGCATCATATCACGGCATTCCCAAAAAATATTTTGATAAAGGTGATCCTTATCATTGTTATTGTCATAAAACGACCAGATTAATATCTGAAAAATTTACTAACATAGAAATCAAAACTACGTTTCAATCAAGATTCGGACCACAAGAATGGTTACAGCCTTACACGGATAAAACTTTGGAAAGCTTACCGAGAGAAGGAAAAAAAAATATTCTTACAATTTGCCCAGGTTTTTCTTCTGATTGCGTAGAAACTTTAGAAGAAATTTTAATTCAAGGTAAAGATAGTTTTTTAAATTCCGGAGGCGAAAATTTTGACATGGTCCCATGTTTAAATGATAACGACGATCACATAGTTTTATTAAAGTCTTTAGTTGAAAAAAATATTTAAAAAATGAATACTTATTTGTTATTTAAATCTTTGCACTTAATAGCAGTTATTTCATGGATGGCTGGCCTTTTATATCTTCCAAGAATTTTTGTTTACCATACAGAAAATAATTCTGAGGCAAAAGTTTCTGAAATCTTTAAAGTGATGGAGAGAAAGCTATATTTTTACATAATGACTCCAGCAATGACATTATCTTGGTTGTTTGGAATCTTGCTTATTCATAGCATTGGTTTCCAACAGCTTGGCCAAACTTGGATGTTATTAAAGTTGCTATTTGTGATTACGCTTACTATTTATCACTTTTATCTGGGAAAATTACTTAGCCAATTCAAGGTAGATAGCAACAAGCATTCACATAAATTTTACCGTTATATAAACGAAATACCCACAATATTACTAATTTTGACCATATTTGTCGTCATTTTTAAACCAATCTAGGGTTGAAAAAAAATAAAGAGAATATATATTATCCCAACCTGATAAGTCCTTATCAAATAATCAACCATGAACATTCAAGAACTAAAACTAAAATCATCTGAACAGCTCATTACACAAGCAGAAGAACTTGGTATTGAAAATGCAAGTACATTAAGAAAGCAAGAAATCCTTTTTGCTATTTTAAAGAAAGTCGCGGAGAAAGAGGAAATTACTGGAGTTGGTGTTTTACAATTATTACAAGATGGATTTGGTTTTTTAAGAGCAATGGAGTCAAATTATTTGCCTGGTCCAGATGATATATATGTTAGCCCAAGTCAGATAAGAAAGTTTGGATTAAGGACAGGAGATACTGTTGAGGGCCCTGTTAGAGCACCAAAAGAAGGTGAAAGATATTTTGCATTACTTCAAGTTAGTAAAATAAATTTTGAAGAGCCGGAAAAAACAAGACATAAAATTGCATTTGATAACCTTACTCCACTATACCCTGATAAACAATTAGTGATGGAAGTTGAAACCACCAAGGTAGAAAAAAAACCAGATTTAACACCAAGACTAATTGATTTGGTTAGTCCAATTGGTAAAGGACAAAGATCAATTATTATTTCTCCACCAAAAGCGGGAAAAACAATGATTTTACAAAGTATTGCAAATTCAATCGCAAAAAATTATCCAGAATGTTATTTAATTGTATTACTAATAGATGAACGTCCAGAAGAAGTGACGGACATGCAAAGAACAGTTAAGGGTGAGGTAATAAGCTCCACTTTTGATGAACCTGCTCAAAGGCACGTTGCTGTAGCTGAGATGGTTATTGAAAAAGCAAAGAGATTAACAGAACATAAAAAAGATGTAGTTATACTTTTAGACTCCATAACCAGATTAGGAAGAGCTTACAATGCTGTTATACCAAGTTCAGGAAAAGTTTTAACAGGTGGTGTAGACGCTAATGCGCTTCAAAGACCCAAAAGATTTTTTGGTGCTGCTAGAAACATTGAGGAAGGAGGTTCTTTAACTATAATTTCTACCGCTTTAATTGATACAGGTAGCAGAATGGACGAAGTTATTTTTGAAGAGTTTAAAGGAACTGGTAATAGTGAAACAGTTCTAGATAGAAAAATTGCAGATAAAAGAATTTATCCTGCAATTGATATAACTAAGTCTGGGACAAGAAGAGAAGAATTATTGTTTGATAAAAATGACTTACAAAAAATGAATGTGCTTAGAAGGATAATAGCTCCAATGGGAACAATGGATGCTATTGAATTTATTAATTCTAAATTAAAAGATACAAAAAATAATACTGAGTTTTTTAACTCAATGAACAAACCATCATAAATATAATTTATAAATAATTCAATTCAATCATTTCTTTTTTAAAGTGAGTTTCAATTTTTGATATAATCTCAGAATTAACCAAATCTTCCCAATTATTTTTTGGACCCATCCTAAAAAATTTTTTTTTAAAATTTTTGTTTGTTGCAGAATTGTCAATAAATCCTTCGTTTTTTTCTTGGTTAGAAAAATTTTCAAATTTACAATTTTCTACAATTTCTAAAACTTCTTTTTTATTAAATTTAAAATTTCCTATTTTGCTTAAATAATTTGTTATTTTTAAAAACTCTTCCTGAGGCTTATTAATTAGATTTTCATATTTTATAAGTAAGTAGTTTTTTCTAAAATTTTTCCAAGAATTGTAATGGTTTGCCCAAGACAACAATATTGTTGGGACACCAGACTCGAAGTTTGTTCCACCTACAACCTTGTAATTGTCAGTTAAAAATTCTAAAGTTTCGTTGTAATTATCTTTATTAAAGTAATCCATAACAGATGTAATTACATTTCTTGGATCTCTAACAATATGAATAGCTCCTAAAGAGTTTTGTTCGTCTGTAAAGAAAAAATTTTTTTCATAATTTTGCCAATAAGCATTATGAGTCTTAAGAAATTTAATTTTATTATCCTGATTTATTTTTTTTTGTGCGGGTATACAATTTTTTGCAAATTCATCTAGATCCATCAAATTATTTGTTAAATTATTAAAATCACTTCTTATTGGAAATTGTTTTATATATGTTTTGTTTATATCAACTTTAGGCTTTGCCGGTGAGTATAACAATGTCGATAAAAAAATTCTAATCCAGGTGTTTCCACTTTTTGGATAAGATGCGAGCCAAACAATCATAAAAAAATATATTAATTTGTATTTATAATATGTATATTTCTTTTTATGACAATCTATGCTTTATCAAGTGGTCCAGGCGTTTCGGGTGTAGCTGTTATAAGAATCTCAGGCGATGATACTTTAAAAGTTATTGAACAAATGACAGGCAAAAATGTTCCTAAACCAAGAGTGGCAACTCTCAGAAAAATCAATAAAATCAACACTTCTGAGCTTATAGATGAGGGCATTATATTATGGTTTCCTGGCCCTGAGAGCTACACAGGTGAGGATATGGCCGAAATACAGGTGCACGGAAGCAAAGCCGTGATAGATGCATTACATTCTAATATTTCTAAAGTTAAAAATTGTCGATTAGCAGAACCAGGAGAATTTACTAAGCTTGCGTTTCAAAATGGAAAAATAAATTTACTAAAAGCAGAGAGCATTGCTGATTTAATTTCATCCGAAACTGAAATTCAAAGACAACAAGCAATCAAAATCATGAATGGTCGATCATCAGATCAATTTAATCTTTTAAGAGAAAAACTTTTAAAAATTTTATCACACGTTGAAGCTAAAATAGACTTTCCTGATGAAGACTTACCGGAAAATATCTTAAATGAAATTAAAAAAAGCTCTGATGAAGTTTTAAAAAATATTGAAAAAATTTTGGATGACCAAAAAGTTGGAGAGAGAATTAGAGAAGGTTTTAAAATTGCAATTCTTGGGCCAACTAACGCTGGTAAGTCTAGTTTGCTAAATCATTTATCAAATAGGGATGCTGCAATCGTGTCAGAAATTGCAGGAACGACAAGAGACGTAATAGAAACTCACCTTAATATTGATGGTTATCCAGTAGTTGTTTCTGATACTGCTGGCATAAGAGAGTCTAAAAATGAAATTGAAAAAAAAGGTATTAAATTATCTCTTAATAGAGCTGAGGAAGCAGATCTAAAATTAGTGGTGGTAGATGCTAAAAACCTTGATTTTACTGATGTTTTGATGAGATTATTAGATAATAATGCGATTTTAGTGATTAATAAATCAGATCTTTTAAAAAAAGATATTGATCCTGAAATAAAAAAAATTAATCACGTTTTAATTTCAATTAAAGACAATTTAAATATTGATGATTTAATTTTGAAAATAAAAAATAATTTAAAAAATAAATTTATAACAAGTGATGATATTCTAATTACCAGAGAACGGCACAGACAACACCTTCAACAATGTTTGGATCATTTAAAAAACTTTAATCAAAAAAAAGAAATTGAAGATTTTGATAAAGCAGCCGAAGATTTAAGATTGGCCACACGACATCTTGGAATGATTGTTGGAAAAGTTGATGTTGAGGAGATATTAGGCAGTATTTTCAACGATTTTTGTATAGGTAAATAATAATCAATTTATCTATATTTTTAGCTATTTTTTACCAAAAATCGTTGGTATTTAACACTTATTCGTTAAAACCAAGAGGTATCTTGTAAATAAATTAATCAGCTATAAGTTTAGCTCATGAAAAATGATTTATCTTTTGATGTAGTAGTAATAGGTGGTGGCCATGCAGGTTGTGAAGCTGCAACAGCCTCTGCACGTTTAGGAGTTAACACTGCTTTATTTACCCACAAAATTGAGACAATTGGTGAGATGTCGTGTAATCCAGCTATTGGCGGTTTAGGTAAAGGTCATCTAGTTAGAGAAATAGATGCCTTAGATGGTGTTATGGGTGAGATTGCTGATAAGTCAGGAATACAGTTTAGGTTGTTAAATAGAAGTAGAGGTCCGGCTGTTCGTGGACCAAGAACACAGTCAGACAGATCATTATATCGTAAATATATGCAAGAAAAACTTGCAAACTATTGTAATTTAAGCATTTTCTCTGATCCTGTTGTTAAGTTTATTTTCCATAAAAACAGCATAAGTGGTTTTAAAACTAAAAAAGGTAAAAAAGTTACATGTAGCAAGTTAATACTAACAACGGGCACTTTTTTAAATGGTTTGATACACATAGGTGATGAAAGAACACCAGCAGGAAGATATGACGAGAAACCGTCCACTGGATTAAGTGAACAATTACAAAAATATGAATTCAAAATTGGAAGATTAAAAACTGGAACCCCTCCTCGATTAGATTCAAGAACTATAAATTATAAAAATTTAGAAGAACAGTTTGCAGATGATGATCCTTATTTTTTTTCTTTTCTAACTAAAAAAAATATAAACAAACAAGTATCATGTAGGATGACATACACCAATCATAAGGTACATAAGATTATAGAAAAAAATCTATCGAAGAGTGCAATGTACTCCGGTAGTATAAAAGGTGTTGGACCAAGGTACTGTCCATCTATAGAGGATAAAATTGTAAAATTTTCTGATAAAGGCCGACATCAGATATTTTTGGAGCCAGAAGGACTAAATGACCATACAATTTATCCAAATGGCATCTCTACGTCACTTCCGAATGTGGTACAGCAAGAAATATGTAATAATATCAATGGTTTAGAGAACGTTAAAATAATTAGACCTGGATATGCTATAGAATATGACTATGTAGACCCTAGAGAGCTCTTTCTTACCCTTGAGACTAAAAAAATTAATAATCTTTATCTAGCCGGACAAATAAATGGAACTACAGGTTATGAGGAAGCTGCATCTCAAGGTCTTATTGCTGGAATAAATGCTGCATTATCTTTCAAGGGACAAGAACCATTTATATTAGATAGATCTGATGCTTACATAGGAGTAATGATTGACGATTTAGTAACTAAAGGTGTAGCCGAACCTTATAGAATGTTTACATCTCGTGCAGAGTACAGATTAAGTTTGAGAGCAGATAATGCTGATCAAAGATTGACTCATAAAGGCATTGAAATTGGATTAATTGGAAATCAAAGAAAGGAAATATATTTAGATAAATCTCAAAAATTAAAGAATATTTCTAATAAAATGTCTAAATCTCATATATCTCCAAATAAAGCTGAAAGCTATGGTATAAAGATAGCTAAAGATGGAATTCTAAGGTCTTCGAATGAAATTTTAACTCAAAAAGGTGTTGATATGCATAAAATCAGACAAATTTGGAGTGATATACCTTATTATGACAACGAAATTGATGAGCAGATAGAAATAAATGCTCATTATAGAGGCTATTTAAAAAAACAAAAAGCTGACATTCTTGCATTTAAAAGAGATGAAAACCTAATAATTCCAGAAAAAACTGATTATAACAAACTTTCAGGACTATCAAATGAGGTAAAGGCAAAATTTAACCGAATTAAGCCTAAAACTATGGGTCAGGCCTTAAGAATTGATGGAATTACTCCTGCGGCTGTATATATTTTGTTGTCACATGTAAAAAGAAAGTCTATTAAGCATATAGCTTAATGGATCAAGAAATTATAAATTCTTATTCAAAACTTTCAGGATTAAATGTTTCACGTGAAACATTTTCAGACTTCGAAAGCTATATATCAATGATCTTAGAAAAAAATGAAAAAATCAATTTAATTAGCGATAAATTTAGTGAAAAAAATGACATAATTGAGCGCCATATTATTGATTCTGCGCAAATCATTGATATTGTTGACTTTAATAGCAATACAACTACAGATATAGGTTCAGGAAGTGGGATGCCGGGCATAATCATAGCAATTTTACTTAAAAGCCTTAAAAAAGATATAAAGGTCAAGCTTTATGAAAAAAGCTACCATAAAAGCCACTTTCTTAGAGATGTCTCTACAAAATTAAATCTAAAAACAGAAATAATCCAAAAAAATATTTTTGAAGAAAAAAAATTAGAAACAGGAACAATAATGTCTAGAGCATTTAAACCGATGCCAGTAGTTTTAGATTTAGTGAATGAAAATTTTTCTAATTTTTCAAATATAATTTTTTTTATGGGTAAGAGTGGAAGAGAAATTTTTCAAAATACTTTAAAGGATTGGGATTTAGATTATTCTGAAAAAAAAAGTTTAACTAGCGAAGAATCTTTTTTAGTAAATGTGAAAAAAATTAAAAAAAAAATTAAAAAAAACTAAATGCAAATTATTTCAGTCATAAATCAAAAGGGTGGGGTTGGTAAAACCACTTCAGCAATTAACCTAGCAGCAGGATTATCTCAACAGAACAAGAAAATTCTAGTTGTAGATTTAGATCCACAAGGAAATGCAACTACTGGCCTTGGATTATCCAATATGGAAAATTCTTCAGAGACAATTTATGGTGTTCTTAATGGAACTAAAGAAATAAGCGATGTGATTAAAAAAACACAGTTTGAAAATCTCGATATAATAACTTCTAATGTAGACTTATCTGGTCTTGAGGTGGAGACGGCTGATGATAGCAACAGAGCTTTCTTGTTAAAAGCAAAATTAACCGCATATTTAAACAATTCTGGAGGCACATATGATTATATATTAATAGATTGTCCACCATCTCTAAGCTTACTGACTGTAATGGCGCTGGTAAGCTCAAACTCACTTCTAGTCCCACTCCAAACAGAATTTTTTGCTTTAGAAGGTTTAACTCAGTTAATGAAAACAATTGAGAGAATAAAAGTAAGTCTTAACCCTGACTTGAGCATTAGAGGAATACTATTAACGATGTATGATAAACGAAATAAGCTGTCTTCTCAAGTTGAGAAGGAGGCTAGAGATTATTTTAATGAAAAAGTTTACTCAACAGTAATACCTAGGAATGTAAGATTGTCAGAGGCCCCTTCTCATGGGATGCCAGTTCTAATATACGACAAGACCTGTCCAGGTAGTAAAGCATATTTTAGTTTTACAGATGAATTTTTAAATCAAGAGACAACAATAGGGAGTGCTGCTTAATGGATTCTAATAAAATAAAAAAAGGACTTGGTAGAGGTTTATCATCTTTAATAGGAGAAACTAAAGTTGAGACTCAAAAAAATAAGCTAGGCGTTGGTGATCTTGTACCTAATAAATATCAGCCAAGAAAAATATTTGATGAGGAAAATTTAAATGAACTTGCTAATTCGATTAGAGAAAGAGGAATTTTACAGCCAATCATTGTTCGTAAATCAAATGATGACCAATTAAAGTTTGAAATAATTGCAGGAGAGAGAAGGTGGCTTGCGGCTCAAAAGGTAGGCCTGCATCATGTGCCAGTGGTCATAACAGAAGCAGATGACTTAAAATCATTAGAATTCGCAATAGTTGAAAATGTTCAAAGGCATGATTTAAATCCCTTAGAGGAAGCCCAAGGATATAAAAAATTAATAGATGAATTTTCATATGATCAAGAAAAAGTTTCAAAATTTATAGGCAAAAGTCGAAGTTATATTGCTAATGCACTCAGACTTTTGTCTCTTCCAGATGAGGTAGTTAAATTATTAGAAAACCAAAAATTATCAGCTGGCCACGCAAAAATTTTAGTAGGTTTAGAAAATGCTATTTTTGTAGCTAGTAAAATAATTGAAAATAAACTCTCAGTTAGACAGGCTGAAAATTTTGTTAAATTATTTAAAAATAAAAGACAAAAAACTAATAATTTAAAGGATGCAAATATCATGCATTTAGAAATGTCTATAGTAAACAAAGTTGGTCTAAACGTTGAAATTAAAAATAAAAAAAATAATAAAGGTAAAATATCTTTCGAATATAAAGATTTAGATCAATTGAATAAAATTATTAATATAATTAAATCCAATTATTAAGCTTTAGTAAAAGCTTCATCCAAGATAAAGTCAGTAACTAAGTTAATAGAGTTATTAATATTCTTTTTTATTAATAATTCTAATTCACTTAATTTATAAATTAATAATTTTAAATTTTCTGGAGACCATTCATAAATTTGTTGTTTTGTTATTTCCTTATCTTTCCAAAATATTGGTGGTCTAGCTGAAGATATTGTTTGATCAATGTTCTTATTAAGCTCATATTCTTTTGCTAGTATAAGTATTCTTTTTGAATGATTTAAAAAAGATCTTGTTATTAAAACACAATCTTCGTTAGAAAAATTATTTTCATTCAAAATGTAGATCACTTTTTTTTTATTTCTTACAAGATAATTTTTTACCAGATCAGAAATTTCGTGATTTTCAATAATATTAGTTAATCTTGTCACAACATCTGTAGTAATTCTTTTTCCACTATTGCTGAAATTTTCAATTTTTTGCATCTCATTTACTAAATTTTGTCTATCTCCATTACACTTATTTACAATTAAATTTATAATAGATTGAGATATCAAAATTTTTCTTTCTTTAAAAAAATTATAAGCCATTCTAGACAAGGTTTGTTCATTATCTGGATAAAAAGCTATACAAATACTTTTTTTATCCTTTTCACAAAATGATCTAAGCTTAGATTTTTTATCTAGACTTTCAGAATTTACAATTATTTTGAAATCTTCAATATTTTTTGAATTTATTTCATTAATAATTTTAAAGATCTTTTCGCTTGCTCTTTTGATAACTATTATTTTTTCTTTTTCAAAAAGTGATTTATTTAATGTACTTTCTATAAAGTTACTACTATCTTCTAATATTGTTTTTTCATCATAATATAAAATTTCATCATAATTTTTAATTAATTTTTCAACAGCATCACTTTTTAGACCTTCATTTTTACCATAAAACAAAATTAATTTATTTTTATTAAGATCAATTTTATTTAATTCATAGAATTTTAAAATCATTAACTTCTACCTAGATATAAAATAACTTTATTAATTAACAATTCGGACATATTCTTAATTACAATTTTTTCATAATCGTTTTGCTCAAAATTATTCTGATTTTTTTTAATTATTAGACTTTCTGAAAACGATATTTCTTTTTCTTGTTTATCTTCATCCAAGTTAAATCTCTTATAGCTCAAACTTAAATCGACAACTAATTTAAAATGTGTGGTTCTTCCAGTGCTATTTTTTGTGGCAGAAATCTTTTTATAGTAAGTCTTAATTTTAACTATATATTTTTTTTCACTGTTATTATTATTATATTTTTCTAATTTATTTTTAATTATATTATTAACTTCATTGTTACCCTCAAGTTCAAGATTATAAATTTCAAAGTTCTTATTAGTATTATCGGAATACATTGGTGAATATCCACAATTTACCAAACTAAAAACTATAAAAATAAAGAGTGTTAATTTTTTAACCATTTTTAAACTATTATATTTATTAATCTATTTGGAATATAAATCTTTTTTTTAATTTTTAAGTTATTTAGATATTTCATAATATTGTTTTCTTTTTTTATATTTTCTAAAATTTCATTTTCTCCAATATCTTTCTTAGCTTTAATAAGACCTCTTTTTCTTCCATTTATTTGAACCACAATGTTTATAAAATCCTCCTCAATAATTGTTTCATCATATTCTGGCCACTTTACACTCTCTTTTGTACCCAGAAGATTTAAACACTCATTAGAAAAATGTGGAATGATTGGTAAAATTGAGATTAATATTTTTTTATAGTTTTCTTCAAGTGTTTCTTTTGTATATTCATTAGCAATTTCTTTTGACAGAGCAGAGTACATTTCATGTAAGTTGGCAATAATAACGTTATAACTAAAGTTGTTAAGATTATTAGTTATTTTTTTAATAAACTTATGAGTAAATTTTAATAAATTTTTTCCTGTATCTTTTTTATGTCTTTTTTCTATTTCATCTAATATTTTTAAATGAAGTGACCATAGTTTTTGTATAAATTTAAACGATGAAATAATACCTTCTTCAGACCATTGGACATCTTTTTCTGGTGGACTATCGGACAAAATAAATAATCTAACAGAGTCAGCGCCATAAGAATCAATTATTTTTTCTGGATCAATGGTATTTCTCTTAGATTTTGACATAGACTCAATTGGACCAACTTTAATTTCAATAGATTCATCTTTTTTTAAAACCTTTTTTCCATCTTTTATGGTTATCTCATCTGGGCTTATCCAATTATTTTCTAAATCTTTGTAAGTTTCGTGACAAACCATACCTTGAGTAAACAAGCCTTTAAAGGGTTCTTTTAAGTCTATATTACTATTTTTATAAGAGATGGCTTGCATAAAAAATCTTGAATAAAGTAAGTGTAATATGGCGTGTTCAACTCCACCAATATATTGATCTACAGGCATCCAATATTTTGCCTCCTCATAATCAAATCCATAATCATTTTTTTGAGGTGAGCAAAATCTCAGGAAATACCAGGATGAATCAACAAAGGTGTCTAAAGTGTCAGTTTCACGCAAGTAACTCTTACCTTCAAAGGTTATTTTTTTCCACTCAATTTCTTTATCTAGGGGATTACCTGTGGGTTCTAATTTATCAATATTGGGAAGTTTGACTGGCAGCATTTCTTTTGGAATCTTGTGAACTTTTCCATCCGCATCATACATAATTGGAATTGGGCAACCCCAATACCTCTGTCTGGATACTCCCCAGTCCTTTAATCTAAAATTAATTTTTTTTATCCCCAATTTTTCTTTTTCAAGATGTTCAATAGTTTTAATAATAGAGTCATCTGGACATTTTAATCCATTTAAAAAGGATGAGTTAAAGATATACCCAGGTCCAGTGAAAGCCTTGTTTTTTATTTCAAAATTTAGATTATTCAATTCAGGGGTAACAACAGGTGTGACCTTTAATTTATATTTTAGGGCAAAATCTAAATCTCTTTGATCATGTGCAGGACAACCAAATACAGCACCCAGTCCATATTCCATTAGAACAAAATTTGCAAAATAAACTGGAACTTTTAAATTTTTATCTAAAGGATTAACTGCAATAAGATCAGTTTTAAATCCAATTTTTTCTGCATTAGCGATGGACTCTTCAGTAGTTCCAGTTGTTGAACATTGTTTTTTAAACTCTTTAAACTCTTCATCATTTTCATAAAATTTTGATAAAGGGTGATCTACTGAAACTGCCAAAAATGACATTCCAAATAAAGTATCAGGTCTTGTAGTAAAACAACTTATAGAGTCTATATTTTTTGAATTTTCAATTTTAAATTTAATTTCAGCACCAAATGATTTACCAATCCAATTTTTTTGCATTACCTTAACTTTGTTAGGCCACTGATCAAGACTTTCTAATCCTTCTAACAATTCACTTGAAAATTTCGTTATATTAAAGAACCATTGATTTAATTTACGTCTCTCAACAATTGCCCCTGATCTCCAGCCTTTTCCGTCAATAACTTGTTCGTTAGCAAGCACTGTTTGATCGATTGGATCCCAATTTACATACTGCTCTTTTCTATAAACTAAACCTTTATCATATAGTTCTAGAAAGAATTCTTGTTGATGTTTGTAATATTGTGAGGAACAGGTTGATATTTCTCTGTCCCAATCTATTGATAATCCAAGTCTTTTAAGCTGAATTTTCATATTTGAAATATTGGACTCTGTCCAGTTTTTAGGGCTTAACATATTTTGCCTCGCAGCATTTTCTGCAGGCATACCAAATGAGTCCCAGCCCATAGGATGCAATACATTGTAACCCTCTAAAGATTTATAACGTGCTAATACATCTCCAATTGTATAATTTCTAACATGTCCCATATGTATTTTTCCTGATGGATACGGAAACATTTCAAGACAATAAAATTTTTTTCTATTTTTATCTTTTTTTGTTGCAAAAGTTTTTTCTTTATTCCAATACTCTTGCCACTTTTCCTCAATTATTTTAAAATTATATCTTTCCACAGAATTTAAGATTATTAGTTTTAATTAACAGAAAATTTTATTTTATTTTTTCTTATTTTTTTTCTCTTCTTTGTATAATGTTGCAGTTTTTAAAATCTTTCTTTTTAGCTCTTTACCTATAACGCCGTCTGTCTCAGTTATTTTACAGTTTACCGAGTCATTGCATATTTTGTTAAAGACTTTAATATCCAAAGCATCGGTTCTTATTTCATTTGTAAGAAATCTTATTGAAATTTTAATACTTTCTCTTGAGCCTTGATCGGAAGAATACCAATCTGTAATTATGATCCCTCCACTATAATTTACAGAACTTAATGGCATGAAATCTATGACATCAAGAGATGCCCTCCAGAGCTCGTTGGAGCTTGCAAAGTCAAAAACCCCTCCTTTTTTACCACCACCAAACGTCTCATTTAATTGAAAACCTCTTCCTTCTTTAAGATTTTGCTCAACTCTTTTTGCAGGATCCGCAGGGAATTTTCTTGCATCCCCACCAGGTAATTTAAATTTACCATCTGGTCCTTTGCAGGAGCTTAAAATGATAGGAATAATTAATAAAAAAACACTTAATTTAAGAAATTTAACAAAGATTTTAGATGATTTTATTACAAACATATTGGCATATTTAGATTTTTAGAATCTTACAACATAATCGCAAATTTGTGAAAATATACGAAAAAATAGCTTTATGTGTTGCAAATATATCACAATATTCATTATTTATGGAAAAACCACACAATTTGCGAAAATTACTCTTTCACCCTGATATACGTCTTACGTTTATTATTAATAATTAACATTAAATTAAAGGAGTAATTAATATGAACAATTATAAAAAAATAGGTTTGACAGCTTTAGCAGCTTCACTTGTTTCAGTATCAGCACATGCTGGTGCAGTTTCAGTGTCTGGTTCAGCGTCAATGAAT
>CACMIX010000002.1 GCA_902613855.1 uncultured Pelagibacteraceae bacterium | reverse complement strand
ATTCTTTAATAGATTATTTCACCAAGTATAAATCAATTAGTTTTCATAAATTATTTCCTACTTTAGATAAATTTTTTACTGATACTGCAATAGGAGTTAATGATATCACCAATGATAAGCTTACTGAGTTTATCGAAAATTATTGTGGAGTTGATAAAAATTATTTTTCTACTCCAGAGAGAGAACTTAAAAAATTTAATTTAGTACGATTAAAAGAAATTTTTTTATACACACCATCTGGAAAAGATATTGAAACTTTTATCAAAGTAATAAGTGATGGTTTTGGATACGATGAATTTACATCTAAAGCTGCATTAAATTTTATGAGTGAAAAAGAATTAATTAAAATTCATGAAAATAAAGTTTATCCAATTAAGATGAAAAAATATGAGGAAGTTTCACATATTTTGTTAGATTATCCGGATGGATTGCATTGGAAAGAGGTTAGAAAAATAGGAAATAATTCCTTCTCAAATAATATTTGGGATGAAACTAGGGAAGTTTATGACACATCCTTTTCAATGGAATATAATCCAAATATTTATCTAATAGATAAAGGAAAACATAGATTAATTAAATACCTATTGTTAGAAATTAAAAATAGAGAACATCTAATATCAAAAACAATTGAAATATTAAAAGAGTTAAATTTAGAACAAAGTGACCTTGAACATATTTATAAAAAAATTTTAGAAACAGGTGAGTTTGACAATTTAAATTTTTATAACTTGAGAGCTATAATTAAA
This sequence comes from uncultured Pelagibacteraceae bacterium, assembly GCA_902613855.1. Taxonomy (GTDB): domain Bacteria; phylum Pseudomonadota; class Alphaproteobacteria; order Pelagibacterales; family Pelagibacteraceae; genus Pelagibacter. Next base: position 187,251 of record CACMIX010000002.1, on the reverse strand, counting down.
ATATTTGGTAAAGAAAAAGGCCTTTATCACCTTGGAAGATCAGGTACAAACACAATTGGATTAAATAAAAATATAAAAGTTATTCCCTTAAAGATTAAAATAAAAAATATTATTGAAAAAAACAATTTTGAAATTACTACCGATTATCTTAACAATGAATTGCAAAAAACTACAGAACAATTACCTCTAGAGATACATTTGGATGAACTAGTTGAAGAAGCTCAAATATTCAAAATTAATCCTGGCTCTTATTTAAATTTGAAAGAAGCTCTTAAAAGTTGTGATAAAGAAAAAGTTATTAATTATATAAAAAATTTATTAGAAAATTTTAAATATATAACAATAAGTTATATTAGAGAAAATCTTAATCAAGAATTTGATTATGAGAATTCCAATTTTTACTATGACACGCTGGTTAAAATTATATCTAAAGAAAATAATTGGATATTCAAAAAAAAATATTTGTCAAAAGAAAGGTTTGATCCTGAAGAATTAAATGAAAAAATTAAAAATTCCTACGATATGAATTTAAATATTAATGAAAACTATAGCAAAATGCCAAAAAATATAGGAATTAGTATGCTAGAAATAATGGATTTAAGAAGACAACTAAGTGAAAATTACAAAATTAATTGAAATTTATATTAAAATATCTCAATAATATGAAAATATAATTATGATTAGAGAAGATCTACAATTCAAATATAAAGTAAAAGTTCAGCAGCAAGACATCAGAGAAAAAAGTATTAGAGCTCATATTACTAAGTGGAAAAAAAGTGAGCATAAACATGAAAGTGAATTTTATATAAAAGGAAGGTTTAAAAAATGTCCTATAGTCAATTTACCCATTGATTTACCAATTTATCATTTAAACAACGGAAGAACTCAATCTATGCAGAGCGAGTGGATATACAACAATAACAAACCGGAAAATTTTTTCTCGAATAATCTGGAAAATAATAACCAACAAAAAATTCAACATACACTCTTAATTAATCAGGCAATGGGTTATGGTTCACATAAACAAAATATATTTGATGAATTAAAAAAAAGAGCAGAATTTAGAGAAGATCAACCTATCCTTGTTGATATTAAAGGAATGGTAATTAATGGCAATAGAAGATTATCATCAGTAAGAGAACTTTATGAATCTAATAAAAAAAAATTTGAGAAATTTCAATACATCCCTGCAGCAGTTATTCAAGAACATCTTACTGCAGAAGATATAGAGGTAACAGAAAGCTATTATCAGATCAAAAAAGAATTAAAACAAGATTATGATTGGATATCTTTAATTAAAAAAATTCAAAGACAAAAAGATGTTCTAAAAAAAGATTTTAAATGGATATCTGTTACGATGGATAAAACTCAAGACTGGGTAGAATCGTCTTATAAATTGATTGAGGAAATTGATAAATGTCTAGAGGAAGATTACGGAAAACCTAGACATTATGATTTGATTATGAATCAGCAACAAATTTGGGAAGAAACAAGAAAAAAAGCATATAAAACAAAAGATGCAATTGAAAGAGAGCTAATATTTAAAATAGCAAGAATAGTTTCTTTAAATTCCCGTAACTTAGGAAAACGAGCATATGAATTTTGCATAGATTTTCAAAATAGAAAAAACCTAAAAGATGTTTATGATTATCTTAAGGCTAGATTTCATTTAAAGCCAAGTAAAGAAGAAAAAAATATTTCAGATAATCCAGAAGATATCATAGCTGGCAAAATCCCTTCTCAATATGAATTGAGTGTTATTCAAAAAATTCCAACAAAAAAAATTAAACCTGAGTTAATAAATGAAATAAGGGAAGAATTAAATTTTAAAAAAGAAGATGCAGCAGCGCTAAGAGCATCTAACGATATTTTGCTTAAAATTACTAAGTTAGAATCTGCATCATTGCCTCCAAGTGATAGAGGTTCAATTCTTAGTAATCTAAAAAAAGTTGTAAAAAAAACTGAAAGAATAGTTAATAAATTAGAAAAATAATTTTGGAATCTCTAAATATTTCATTAACTAAAATAAATAAAATACCTGTTTGTAAAATTTCATTATCTAAAAATTTCAAGAAAACTCATAAAAGTGCATGGGGACAAATGAGTGAGTCTTTGAGACAATATCAAGGCTCAGACTTTGAAGAGGAAACAGAAAACAGTATATTAGTTCAATGGACAGCTTACTTGCAATTTCTAAATGTGCTAAGTGATTATAAAAAAACCTATAATTTTAATGTAAATTATACTGAGGAAAGTAAAAAATTTGTTACAGATTTAATTAAATCTGGAGATCCTTTAGAGGAAGATAGTAAATATAAAATTAAAAATGCTGAAATCAAAGATTTAAGCAAATTAGGCTTTAAACTTGATTTAAAAGACTACCAAATTGAAAACATAAGTAATTTACTTAAAAAAAGACATGGGGCAAACTTTTCTGTACAGGGATCAGGAAAAACTGCAGTAACGATAGCTATTCATTTGCTATTAAGACAAAATGAAAATTTTAAAGCTAATAGCTTATTTGTTGTAAGTCCAAAAAATGCTTTTTTAGCATGGGAAGAAGGACTTGAAGACTCGCTCACTGAAGATTGTCAGTTAAGAAAAGAAGGAATCACTGAACTGAAAGGCTCTTACGATCAAATAAAGGAAAAATTGCTTTTTTCACAAAATAGAAATTTTATTATTAATTATGAAAAATTGATTAATGTAACAGGGTTGATTTCAAATTTTGTATATGATCCCAATAATAATGTTCATGTAGTTTTAGATGAAAGTCATAAAATAAAAACTGAAGGTGCTGAGAGATCTAATGCAGCAAAAGAAATATCTACCCTACCATTTGTGAGAAAAGATATTCTTACAGGAACACCAGTTCCAAACAAACCTGAGGATAAAAATACACAATTTAAATTTCTTTTTCCTTTTGGGGGTGATCCTGAAAAAAAATTTTGGGTAAGGACTACAAAAAAACAATTAAATTTACCTGATCCAAATATAATTCCTACAAATGTTGAAATGTCTAAGCCCCAACTAGAGTTGTACGCTTCTGTGATGACAAAGTTTTTACATAAATATGGAAATGTTAATAAAATTAACAAAGAGAATTTAAGGGATGTAAGAAAATCAATCGTAAGACTGATCATGATATCCAGTAATCCTATTCTGCTAACACATAGAATGATCGAAAATGGAGAATTTTATTTTGGTGATGATATGGCAAGTAAAATACATCTTCAGCTTCAAGAGGAAGAAAATTCTGGAGGATCTCCAAAAATAAAATGGGCATGTGATAAAGCCAGAAGTCTTGCTAAAGAAGGAAAAAAAACAGTTATATGGAGTTATTTTAGAAACAATATTGAACATATTGGAAAATATTATCTTAAAGATTTAAACGCTGTTTATATCCATGGAGGAGTAGAAACTGGTTCTGAAGAAGAAGAAAATACAAGAAAATATAATATAAAAAAATTTAAAGATAAGAACTCAGATTGTAAAGTTCTTGTTGCAAATTATGCTTCATGTGCCGAAGGAATAAGTCTTCACCATGTTTGTCACGATGCAATATATTTAGATAGAAGCTTTCAGGCCGATTTATATCTTCAATCCATTGATAGGATTTGTAGATTGGGAAACAATGATCAAAAAAATATTTATATTTTACAGAGTGCCATTCCTCAAAATTTAAGAAATATAGAATTTGCAATTAAATCTAATCTTGAGCGTAAAATTGATTATATGGGGCAACTATTGAACGATCCAAATTTAATAAAAATGGCTCTTGATGAGACCGAGGGATTAATGCCAATAGATGAGAATATTACACTTGAAGATATAAAATCTATGATGGAAGATTTGATCAAATCTTAATGATAAGTGATATTACTAAAAGTTCTTTTGATGCTGCAATTTTTATATCTGAAAACACACAAATCGTAAATGAACCAAAAAATTTTAATGATTACTATTTTTCATCAGTTGATTACCTCTCTGGTAAATTATTGTGCGACAATCTAGGAAAAGAAATATTTCAAGATTATAAAAAAGAAAATGATGAGAAGAACAAACAAAAAATTTTAAGAGAAATAATTTGTAAATTTTTTAAAAAAAATAAGCCAAACTCTCTCTTAGCATTACCTTATGGGCCAACACATTTTTTTGAAAGATTAAGTGGAGATTTTAATCAAATACTAGATTATGCAAATTTAACATCTATTTCAGAGGATGATCCAGATGATGAAATAATTAATTGGTGGGATGATTTAATCGATTTTGCTAGATCGCTTATTGATAAAAAAAAAATTGAGTCTGGTAGAAGTGGAGAAAAAAAAAGTTTAGAATTTGAAAAAAAAAAATTAAAAAATTTAAAAATTAATTTAAAACCAACTTGGGATGGTTTTTGGGATAATAAATTAGGTTACGATATAAAATCTTTTGATAAGTATAAAAATAATATTTTTATTGAAGCTAAATCCTCTAAAGATAAAAGAGGTATTTTCTTTTTAACTAAAAACGAATGGAAATGTGCTTCTTCAGAAAAAACTAATTATTTTATTCATCTTTGGATACAAGAAGACCCAAAACCTATAATAATTGAATATAAGGAATTAAAGTTGAGAGTTTTAAGATTTCAAGAAATAAGTAATGAAGGCGAACAGTGGGAAAGTATTAAAATTAATTATTCAGTTAAAACAAACTAATCATCCCTAAAATATAATTTAGAATTTCCCTTAACTTTTTGAATTGCTTGATTTCTATCTCTGTAGGGAAGTTTTCCTTTAATAAGTAATTTAAATCTTTTATTAGCAATATCTGTGTATTTTTTCATGATGTCCGAACCTTTGGATAGTCTATTATTTTTTACAGCTGCTAGCAAAGTAGTACCAACACCAGCATATGGATCAATAACTAGATCATTCTTCTTACTCATTGACAAAATTAATCTTTCAGCAAGTTCTATTGGAAACTGACATGGGTGTATTGTTTTTTCTTTGTGATTACTTTTTACATTAGGAAATATCCATACATCAGATGGGTTTTTTCCCATTTTGTGTCCTGTATATTTTCCTTTATTTTTTCCTTTATAACCTAATTTGCCTGGATATTTTTGTGGGATTCTAATTTCATCAAAATCAAAATAATAGTTATCACTTTTTGTAAACCACAATATAGTTTCATATCTTCCTGAAAATTTTTTATAAGAATGTAGGCCGTGCTCAAAGTGCCATATTATTCTATTTCTAAGTTTAAAACCCAAGCTTTTACAAATATTGTAAATATAAATGTCTAAGGGAATCAACACATTATCTTCAAAACTACTTCCTACTTGCCAACATAGACTGCCTTTATTTGACAAAACTCTGTAACATTCTTTTAAAGTTTTTTTTTGCTCTTCAAGGTATTTTTTAAAAGGTAGTTTCTTTTCATAGTCTTTACCAATGTTATATGGTGGCGATGTAATGATCAACTGAACCTTATTTTTCTCAATTTTTTTTAAAAATTCTAATCTATCTAAATTTAAAATTTCAAATTTTTTCATTAAAATATTTTTATAATTTTTCTATTTCCTTGGTAATTTCAGCTATAACTTTATTAGATTTATGATTACCTCCAAATCCATCTTCTCCTGGAAAGCCTGCATCTGTACATGTAGATGCTAATTTTCTAATAATATTATACAAATTATCATCATTGTATTTTCTTTTAATTACAGAAGATAAAACTACAAGTGAATGTTCAATATAAGATGCCATAATATCCTTTCTTTATTATAATTTTGTTTTATGAAATCTATTTCTTAATATAATAGATAGTTTATTTTATCTATCATCAATATATCTCAAAATTATCATCTAAAAAGTCTTCATATCGCTTATTACGATTTAAAACGAAAACTTTTTCTCTAACTCTAGTTATAGATGTGTAAAACTCAAAATCCATTCTTGCATTATTTTTTTCTATATTAGATGTTTTGTCTGTAATTATTATAATATTTCTTCTATCCCAGCCCTTAAAACTTGCAATAGTTGCCATTTTCAATTTATCACTATGAACTTTAAATAAAATTTTTTGCTGTCTCTGTCTTACATCTAATTTTTCAAAAATATCCATGATTTTTATATTTTCATAATTTTCAAGAATGACTTGCTTTAATGCTCGCCCTTGCTCATGATTAGTAACTAAAATTGCAATATCAGAAGGGCTTACTTTTTTATCAAATAAATCTTTAAGTATTCCAACAACACTGTCATTTAGATCATTATCATTCAAAATATTTAGCCAGAAGGAAGCTGGTTCTGCTTTGAATGGTAATTTAAATTGATTATTTTTGTCTAATTCTATTTTTGGATCTTCATTTTCTTCATTTACATCAAGAAAAAATTTTTCAGAAAATTTATTTGCAAGCTCTATGTGTGGATTTAATAATCTATAGCTTTTTTTAAGTATACCCCACCGACCTCCACCAATACCCTTCAGTGATGTTTTTTTTTCTCTATTATAAATATTTTGCTTTTGATCTAGAGCAATTAAAATTTCCCCATTTGGTTTTAAAAAATTTTTAATTAATTCATACCAATTTTTTTTAAAATCTTGTCCCTCATCAATGATTATTACATCGTAATTAATTGAATTATCTTTATTTTGATTTTTGTGTTTTTTGATTTCCTCGATAGAATTATCATCACTCTCTTCACTTAAAATTTCTGTTTGATAAGTAATATTATTATTTTCTCTATATGCTTTACAAAAATCATGGAAATGAAAAAAATCAATTAACTCATTTTGGGGGTAAATTGTTTTGTTTACTTCATCAATTAAAAAATTTTTTATTGTAATATTGTAGCACAAAACAAGTACTTTTTTTTTGTTACTGGCAGATATCGCAGCTCTTAAAGCTGCTATTGTTGTCTTGCCACTACCAGCTACTCCTGAAATTTTTTGAATTACATTTGGTTTAGATTCAACAAATTTTTTTTGATTATTATCTAAATCATTAATTGATGTTCTAAATTGTTTTTCTTGCCTGTGTAATGGTGGTGATATCCAGTTGGAAAATAAATTTATCCAATTTTTATTAGATTTGATTTTAAATTTATTATTAATTAATGGAACAATTTTATCTATTTCTACATCCTGATCTAAATAATCTTTAGCAAAAACAGAGCATCTATCTGGATTGACGTAGTTTTCAAATCTTACAAATTTTCTTGCTTCCTCAGTTGAATGTGGATTATGAAAATAGACCCCACAATGAATTAAGTGTCTTTTATTGTTATTTTCATATATTTCCTCTAAAATTTCATGAATACTATTTCTCATTCTCCATAGATATCCTTCTGCTTGTTCAATAGGATTTAAATTTCCGGATCTTCTTGTTTGGCCAGTTTTTTCATTTAAACTTTTTTGATAAATATCTAATCTTGGTTTTGCGTTTTTTGTTCTTATCTCATCTACAAAAAAGTTTGAAATATTCCAATTTTTAACTTCAAATATCATTATACCTTCTTGGGGATGTGCAATTACTATGTCTGGTGTTTTTTTATTTTGATTTGAACCCCAGCGAGCTTTTAACTCAGGACGTGTATAAATATTCCATTCTTTAGGTAATTTTTTATTTAAGTAATCTGCTAAATAAAACTCTCCTTTTTCAAAATTAGGTATTAGCTCTTTACTCTTACTTTTTTCCAATATTCCTATTGGAAATAATCTTTCTGTGTTTGACATTTTTATGCTTCAATCTATTTATATATTAACACTTTATGAATAAAAGCTTTTACAGTCTAAATATATTATCCAGCTTAGTTCACTCAACTTACTCAAAATCATACACAATAATTTATGATCAATTCAATGAGGCAATTAAAGTGCCTCAAAAATGGGTTGAGGACATCAAGCACGTAGAATTTAATGAACTGCTTGCAGGTTCTATAGGTCCACTTGCATTATTTTTTAATTGGAAGAAAAGACATAAAGAAGAATTTTCTGAAATAGCATCTGGGGCTTTAGCCTCTAGCTTTGTTCATGGTGATCCAATTGGAACTATAACCTCTATAGTGGTCCTCGCTTATCGATATAATCAATCAACTAATAAACAAGAAATGAGAAATCTTAAATGGGGTATTATTAAAGGAGGTGCAAGTGTGAGTGCATTTGCTTTAACAGTTAAAGCAATGGGTATTTCATTGCTTAGTTTTTTAGTAGGCTTATGTATTGCTGCAGTTGTAAGAAAGACTGTTTCTACTCTAAGATTATTTGAATATTTAAAGTTTATTCGATCTTTAAAAGTTAGAATACCAAAATTAAAAAAGAAAATATCTAGACGAGATTTTATATCATTAAAACTGTTCGAGTTTAAAAATGCTTGAAGCCATAATTGCTATTGAACTAGCTTTTCTATTAGCTGGAATGATGTTGACTTAAATTAATCAATGTACGCATAGATGACCGTACATGCATAATGTTCTAAAAATTTATTATTCTTAAAATCATATTTAGACATAGTCATTCGAGGTTTTTCTTCACCATCAAATAAAATTATCTGAAATCCTAACTCATAATCTTCAAATCTAGCAGTAAAATAATCTTCACCTGTGTCTAATTCACTGGTTTTGATAGTTTGAAATTTACCTTTTTGATCGTCAAAATAGTGAAAAGCAGTTGCTTCCACCATAAAATTTAAGGGCTTATATTTTCTACCAAATAATGCTGATTTTAAATTGAGACATGATATTTTCAAACCTTGATCAGCATAAGCAAAATTAGGCCAAAAAAGTAAAAATAAAATAATTAATTTTCTCATTTGTGAAAATCATAAAAGTCACTAATTTCTCTTTTTTTATGTCTCTCTCTTAGCCACAAATAAAAAAATATAATTATTAATAGTGGTTGTAAAATTACAAAAATAAGGATGTTAATTAACTCATATGACATTCCGGTATATACGGCCATAATTTCAAGAACTCGCACACACCAGTTAAAAATGTCATTTATCATAATTTTTTGTGTGAAAATTCTCTACAAAGCTTATTAGCTTCTAGTACTGATGGGACAAGTTTATCTAATTTCCAGTTATTAGAACGAATATCAAAATATTTAGCTGCTGTAAAATTTAGTCCATCGACAATTTCAATCTCATATTTTTGAAACTCATCATAAAATTTTTTTAGAAAATAAATATATTCCTTAATAGGATAAGAGCCTAAACTAAGATGAACGCGGTAACCCATTAAAAACGGCGCTATATCTTGAACTGATGCGGTAATCTCAGCCCCATTTATTTTAATTGGAATATTCTTGTTTAATAATTGTTTAATGTCCCCTGGTTTCTCATAAGTATAAACTGTAAATGTATTATAAACTGTTTCACAATTATCCTGTGTCCTTATCCAAAAGTTAAGATTGTCTCCATGGGTAACCTCACCGCTTACACGGGCGTAGGATAATGTTTCAAGTCTATCTATAGTCCACTCTTCCTCTCCTGCTTGAGCATGGTAAGCAAATAAAACTAAAAAAAGAAACAAATGAACCGATAAAATAAGTAATAGTTGCCTCATGATTTTAGCTCCACTTTAAATCCATTGTTCCTAAAGATTTTGATTATTTTTTCCCAGACTAAGCTGTTATGTGCACCTGGGCTTACTTCGAATTTGAATGTTTTTTTGTAGACGGGATCGCAATTATCGTATGCAACGTAAGCACTGACGTGACAGTACTTACAAACACGGTCTATTTCCATATATCGGAACTCCTATTATTAGTTGGGGGTTTATGAGTTAATAATTTGTAATTGGTAATGGTTCCACTCCTTTTCCTATCAAGTGGTCTGCGTAACAAGGATGACAATGAAAGGAAACGTAAACGTGAGAAAAGGAATGAAATCCAATGCATTCTCACACTAAATCATTAGTGTATGTTTAAAATTTGCTACAAACTTGTTTTATTTATGAGGTGGTGTAAAAAATGTTAAAAAATTAAGGGTGTATATCTAAGTGGGACAAAATTAACGATGAATAAATATCTTTATTAATTATCATCACATTAATGAAAGAAGATATTTTTAAATCTCACTTAAAGAAAAAATCACAATCAAAGCTTGCTTTATCAATTAGCTTATTCATTGTGCTTTTAACTTCAACTGGATACATCTTTAATTCTAAAGGAGTAATTTTTCTATTCTATATTTCTTGTTTTGTATTTCTCTACAATTTAGTAATTCACTTCTTATTAGAAAAGTTTGATATTTAATCATGATTAAAACACTCATTAAATTAAAGATATTAAAATTTATGCTAATTGGTGGTGTATCAGCAGCTTATGCTTTTAAGAGATACTGTGATAAAAAAAATGAAGTAAAAAGTAAAAAAGATAAAAAACCTCTGCCTCTTACTCGATAACAATTTTTGTGTACGTTGTTATTCACATTTTCTTTTTTTAATATATATAAACTCAACTTTAATTATTATATAAATAAATCATGCCGTCTTTTGATGTAATAAGTAAAATTAATTACCAAGAATTTGATAACGCTTTAGCTAATTGTTTAAGAGAAATTGGTAATCGATATGATTTTAAAGGACTTCAAATTACAATTGAGCGAAAAGACAAAACGATTACAACTACTGCACCTGATGAATTAAAATTAAAACAGGTAAATGAATTGCTGCAAACCCATTTAGTTAGAAGAAAAGTAGATCCAAGAGTATCAGAGGTTAAAAGCTCTGAAGGTGCTTCAGAGGGATCGATTAGACAAGTCAGTGAGTTAAAAGAAGGAATTAGTCAGGAAAATGCTAAAAAAGTTATTGCTGATATAAAGAAGCTTAAGCTAAAAATACAAATTAAAATTCAAGGTGAAGAATTAAGAGTGGATGGTAAAAAGAAAGATGACCTTCAAGAAGCAATGAATGCCATAAAATCCATTGATATAGGTCTTCCAATAGATTTTGTAAACTTTAGAGATTAATTCTTGATCAAACTATTCATTGTATTTGGTTTAAAAAGATATAAGGATTCTTCATAAATACTTAATATATACCTTTCCCTATCCTAATGAATTTCTCAGATCTACAAATCGAAAATAAGCTTAAAAAGTCAATTGAACTTGCTGAATTTAAAACTCCTACTCCAATTCAAAGTCAATCAATTCCAATAAGTCTTGAAGGTAGAGACATTTTAGGAACCGCTCAAACCGGAACGGGTAAAACTTTAGCCTTCACCGTCCCAATGATTAATAAATTAATTAAAGATAAGCAGGCAATGGCTTTAATTGTTTGTCCTACAAGAGAACTTGCAACACAAGTAATGGCAACTGTTTTAAAATTAAATGTTAGAGAAATAGGAATTGGTAATGCTCTTTTAATTGGTGGTGAGAGTATGCAAAAGCAACTTAGAAAGTTAGGCAAACGTGCAAGGATAATTGTTGGAACCCCTGGAAGAATTAATGATCATTTAAAGAGAAAAAGTTTAGATTTATCTAAAGTTAATTATTTAGTTTTAGATGAGACTGATCGAATGCTTGATATGGGATTTACTCCTCAAATAGAGCAGATTTTAAATTTTGTTCCAAAAGAACATCAAACATTATTATTTTCAGCAACGCTTCCAAACAACATCTTAAAAATATCTCAAAGGTATTTAAATAATCCTGAAAGAATATCTGTTGGATCTTTATCAACTCCTATTGATAAAATTAAACAGGAAACATTTGAAGTTTCGCAGGATAAAAAATATCATGAATTAATCAATCAACTTGTAGAGAGAAGTGGGTCTATTTTAGTATTTGTTAAAACTAAACATGGTGCAGATAAAATAGTTAAAAGACTTAAATATGATGGTCATAAAGCTGATGCTATTCATGGAAACTTAAGACAAAGTAAACGAGACAGAGTTATCAATGGATTTAGAAACGGACATAGTCGTATCCTAATTGCAACCGATGTTGCAGCACGGGGATTAGATATCCCAGTGATCAAACATGTTATTAATTATGATCTACCACAAGTTCCAGAGGATTATGTTCATCGAGTAGGACGAACCGGTAGAGCTGGTAAAGAAGGTTCCGCTTTGACCTTTTTAACTCTAAGTGATCGATCCATGTGGAATTCTATAAGTAAATTAATAGATCCAAATTACAAACCACCTCAAAGAGATAGAAGTCAAAAGAAAAGTTTTAAGGGTGGTAAAAAAGGTAAGGCTCCATTTAACAAAAGAAGAAAATTTAATGATAACAAAAAAGGTAACTTCAGAGATAAAAAGAAGTTCTTTAAAAGAGATGATGATAAAAAACCTGATTTTAGAGAAAAGAAAAAATTTTTCAAAAAGGAAAATATCAATAAATCTAATTTTAAAGGCAAAAAGAAATTTTTTAAAAAAGATGAAGATAAAAAATCAAAATTTAAGGACAAGAAAAAATCTTTTGGCTTTACCAATAATCCAAAATATTTTGGCAAAAAAACAGATGATGTAGTTGAAAAAAACGATAAAAGATCCTTTTTTAAAGGAAGAAAAAAATTTAAAAAAAGACAAAGACCTAAAAAATTTTCATTTAAAAAGCATAAAAAGAAGTAAGATTTAATTAGAAATCTTTTGAATCAATGAGGCTGTATTATTTGTTGGTTTATTAACATCCTTTGAAACCTCATGAAATACAAGATCAGGAACTTTACGTTCATTCAAAAATGCTGAGCCCTGTAGCTCTAAATTTAAGTAACGATTAACATCTGCTTGATTAAGAATTACTGGCTGACGGTGATGAATTTCTTTAATATTTTCTTTTGCTTCTTCTGTAATTAAACAAAATTGATCTTGTTCAAAAATACCAGCAAAATAAATTACATTACAATCTTTTCTAACAAAATAATGAGGAGTTTTTTCATTCTCTTCCCTCTTCCATTCATAAAAACCATCTGCAACAGCAACGCATCGATAATTTTTAATCAGTTTTTTAAATGAAACCTTTTCATCGATTGTCTCTAATCTTGCATTAATCAATGCTTTAAATTCTTTGTCTTTAGCCCAACTAGGGACTAATCCCCACTTTAAAGCCTCTAAAGTGTTACCGTTTTTATATTTTTTTATAACTGGAAGTTTTTGATAAGGATGAGCGTTATAATTTTCTGTATCCTCAACTTGAATAGCAGATTTTACTAAAGAAGAAGTTTTAGTAACTGGATTTTTAACAACATACCTTCCGCACATTATATTGATTGTTGTTTAATTAATTCTTCTATTTGTCTTATCATGATCTCTGGAGATTGCATTGATGGATGTATCTCTTTTGCTTGTTCATAACTAAGAATTGCTTTTTCATAATTTTTCAATTGTATATTTACCAAACCTTGTCCTGCCAAAGCACCAAAATGTCTTGCTTCTATTGCTAAAACTTTATCAATATCATCTTGAGATTTTTTGAATTCTCCTATCAAATAAAAAACTGTTGCTCTTTTATTCCATGCCTCGGCCCAATTTTGATCAAAATTTATAACTTCTGTAAAGATTTCTATAGCTTTAAAAAATTGTTGGTCTCTTACAAACTGAGAACCTTCCTCTAACTTTGTGGTAAGTTTTGCATCGGTTGGATGAGTGCTCCAAATTTTCCATATTTCCTGTTCAACAATAGATGATACTTTTGACTTATTGGCCTTTAACTCATTGAATAATTGGTTAAGTCTTACATCTCTTTCGTTTGAAAAAGAGCTTATCTGCGAAAATAAATAAAATACCAATATTAAAAATAGCCTCTTCATATTTTAATATTACCAAAAAAAGGATTTAGAGTCTTTGGTCTTAAGTGTCTTGGTTGTTTTTTTTACAACTATAAAATGAAATATCTTTCTCTTTTTCATCAGAGTTTATTTTTCTAGTAATTTCATGGATCAATTCTCCAGTACTTCTAGTGTAGACTGCAGATTCAGAATAATTTCTCTCTTGATCAAAAGCCTGTATCAAAATTATATCTTTATTTGATATTTGAACTTCCAAATTAATCTTATTAACAAATTTTGATAAATTTTTTATTACTAAAATATCAGGGTTTTTTGCTATTATTTTTAAACTTTTAAGATTTTCTCTTTCAACTTGATCATTTGTAAAAGAAACGAAGTTATGTTCGGTGTTTTTAATAATAACTTTTTCAAACTTACAATTAAGATCTAAGTCTGTTTTTACTGAAATATTAATATTTTTTGCCTGAACATTGTTAGTAAATAAAAAAATTATTATCAAAATAAAATATTTCATAAAATATTATTTTAAAATTTCATTTAGTGGTGTTATTTGGCCAATTTTGAAAATAATTGCATCATCTTTTTTAAAGCCATATTTTTCTGCATTATCTCTAAATCTGTCTCTTGGTTCCATAATTGGTTCCAACGATAATACAAAAGTGCCCCAGTGCATACCAATTACTTTTTTACTTTTTAAATCTCTAGAGATCTCAAGAGCTTCTTCAGGATTGGTGTGATAAGCTGATTTATCTTTATATGGCGTTAATGGATAAAAATTATACGCTCCTATATTTATAATATTAATATCTATTGGACCGTATTTTTCACCAATCTCTTTATAAATATTTCCAACTCCAGTATCACAAGCAAACAAAATTTTTTTTCCATCATATTCAATTAAAAAATTTCCCCATAAAGATTTATTAGTATCCATTAAACTTCTTTTAGACCAATGGACTGCTGGAAGAAATGTTATTTTCATTTTTTCATTAATTATGATTTCTTCATACCAATCCATCTCATTAACATCGCTATATCCATTTTTTTCAAAATACTTACCTAGCTTTAAAGGAGCCATTACTTTGGTATTTTTGAAAGGGAATCTTCTGATTGTAGTCATATCTTGATGATCATAATGATTATGAGTTAGTAAAAAAATATCTACAGGAGGTATTTCTTTTAAATTTAAAGCTGGTTCAGTAAATCTTTTTGGTCCAAATATTAACGGACCTGCATTTTTAGAAAAAACAGGGTCAGTTATAATTGTTGTATTCCCTAATTTAATCAAAAAAGTTGCGTGCCCTATCCATCCAATATAATCCCCATCTTTATATTTTTTGATATCAGCTAATACTTGTTCCTTATCTACAACATGATCCTTTGGAACAGTCATATTGAGTTTCTTTTTTTCTTTATTAAATACTTTAAAAGACCATTTAAAATTTCGATCAACTTTAGGGGAACCTAGAGGGTTTCTGAAAGTGCCGTCTGGTAAATGATGATAGGGTACTTTATACATATAAATATAAATTAATAGTAAATGATAAATTTATAAAATTATAAATTTAAATTTTTATTTATCTAAAATAGCAATAATACTTTTTTGAATATTTTCACTTATTTTTATTGTTCCTTGTTGGTTAGGATGTATTCCGTCTTGTTGATTTAAACTTGGGTTAAGTGCCACACCCTCTAAAAGAAAAGGTATAAATTGTAAATTATGTTTCTTGGATAATTTTGGATAAATAGCATCAAAGTCTTTCTTATATTTTATTCCATGTGTTGTTGGAGCAATCATGCCAGCTAAAATTATTTCTATTTCTTTCTTTTTTGCAATTTCTATAATTTGTTCTAAATTTTTTTTTGTTTCATCTGGTTGAATTCCTCTAAGCATATCATTTGCACCCATTCCTAAAATGATAAGATCTATCCCTGGATCTGATAAACTCCACTCTGCCCTATTTAATCCACCCGAAGATGTACTGCCTGAAACACTTCCATTTATAACTTGAATATTAAATCCATCTTTTTTTAAATTATTCTCTAAAACTAAGGATAAATGATGTTCTTTAGGTAAACCATAACCAGCCATCAGACTGTCTCCAAATAATATTACCTTTTCTATTGCACTTGCTTTTATGTGCACTAGAAAGATTATCAGAATTTTTGTAAACAAACTTTTATTCATGTCTTCTCTTCTTAAATTAAAAAAAATAAATCTCAAATACCAAACTGGTAAAGATAATATCAGTGTTTTAAAGAATGTAGATTTAAATATTAAGAAAAAAGAAACAGTTTCCGTTGTAGGAGAGAGTGGTTCAGGAAAAACCAGTTTAATAATGCTTGTTGGTGGATTAGAGAAGCCAACCTCTGGAAAGATTATTTTTCAAAATCAAGAAATTACAAGCCTTAATGAGGATGAAGTGTCAGAAATTAGAAAAAAAAATATTGGAATTGTATTTCAATCTTTTTATTTAATACCAAATTATACTGCAGTTGAAAATGTTGCTTTAACACTTGAACTAAATAATTTTAAAAATCCTGAAAAAGAGGCGAAGACTCTATTGGATCGTTTTGGTTTAAAACATCGTTTTAATAATCTTCCAAGTCAACTATCCGGTGGGGAACAGCAAAGAGTAGCCATAGCAAGAGCAATCGCTATGAAACCTGAATTGATTTTAGCTGATGAACCAACTGGTAATTTAGATACTGAAAACTCTACATTGATTTCGAATATATTGTTTAAATATGTGAAAGAAGAAGGTTCTTCCTTAATTATGGTAACTCATGACCCCAAACTTGCGGACAAAGCAAAAAGAAAAATTAAAATTAAAGATGGAAAAATCAAATAATTCTTCAGAATTTAATCTAATACTTAAATATGCTCTAAAAGATTTAAGTAGAAACTATAATAAAATCTCAAGCATTATTATAACTCTGTTTATTAGTCTTTTTATTCTAAGTGCTATTTTCACAATCGAAGATAGTTTGAAAAAAGAATTAAATGATAATGCCAAAGCATTATTAGGAGGAGATTTAGAGATTGATTACAATCGTAATCAAGGAAACTTGGATTTAGTAAATCAAGTCAAAGAGTTTGCAACAGTATCGCAAATGATTGAATTTAGCACGATGCTCTCAACAACTGGAAGAGAAAAAAATAAATCTTTATTTACAAGAATTAAAACTGTGGATGAAAAATATCCACTTTATGGTGAAGTTGATTATGAACCGATCGACGCTTATGAAAGAATACAAACAGAGCCAAATACAATTTTAATTAACGAAAGTTTATCAAAGACACTTAATATAAAGATTAACGAGCAAGTTAAAGTTCAAGACCAAAACTTTACTGTCATTGGAATTATTAAATCAGTACCAGATGTAAGTGGATTTGTTGCATTTGGTGATTGGGCCCTAGCTGGCAAACAAACTTTAGAAATATTAAAACTAAATGGAATAGGAAGTTTTTTAAATTATGAATATAAAGTAAAATTTAATAATGATGATGATCAAGAACAAATAGAAAGAAAAATCGAAAATATTTTCAAAAACGATCAAAAAGTAAAACTTAGATACCCTGAAAATTCAGCAAGTGGTATTAAAAGAATTATTAACAATTTTTCTCAATTTTTATCTCTTGTATCTATAAGTGCAATGTTGATTGCAGGAATTGGAATTGCAAACACTTTGTTGTCTTTTATCAATCAAAATAACATGTCAATTGCTGTCAGAAAAGCAGTTGGATTTTATTCTGGAAACATAAAAACACTTTATTATCTACAATTATTTATTTTACTGTTTGTTATTACTGTTATTTCCTATGGGTCTAGTTTTTTAATTGTTCCAATAGCAGATAAATACTTGTCTGATGGTTTAGGATTAAACGTTTATCCAGTATTTTCTTTTTTGAATTTTTTTAAAATATTTTTAGTTGGATTGCTAGTCCTTATAATTTTTTCTATACCAACAATAAGTTCTATTGATCAAGTAAAAGCTTCAAATTTGTTTAGGAATGTATTTCAAAATTTACAATTTTATTATTCAAAAAAATCAGTCGCTGTAAGTTTTATTTTGTTATCTACTTTAATTTTATTATTTACAATTGGATCTGAACGGCCAACATATAGTTTGGGATATTTTGTAGCTTTTTTTGTGTGTTTAATAGTTTTTTTCTTACTTTCAAAATTAATTATTTTTTTTCTAAAAAAATTTAAATCAAGTTCAATTGTTTCACTAAAAGTTTCAATTAAAAATATTACTCAAACAAAAAGTATTACTCCTATTACTGTAATGTCTCTAGGTTTAGGAGTTACATTATTGTTAACTCTGGCTTTAGTGGGTACTAACTTTCAAAGAGAAATAGCTAAATCGATCCCTGATATTGCACCTGATTATTTTTTTGTTGGCATTCAAAAAGGAGAGCGCGAAAAATTTGAGCAAGGTATTTTAAATATGGATAAAGATGCAAACATTGAAATAGTTCCAATGGTATCATCTGGTATTGCAAAAATTAATGGAGTTGATCCTAATACATTCATCAAACCTGATAATGATAGTTATTGGGTAATTGGAAGTGAACGAAGATCATCATGGGTAGAGGATATTCCAAAAGATAATCCAATCTTAGAGGGTGAATGGTGGGATTTATCCAAACCAAATCAGTTACAAATATCGCTGGATGCTAAAGTTGCAAAAGATTTTAATATTCAATTAGGTGATATTTTTACTTTGAACATTTATGGAAGAGAGATTGATGGAGAAGTAATTAATTTTAGAGAAGTAGATTACCGTGATCTAAGTATTAATTTTGCAATGCTCTTTAACCCCCAATTTGCAAAGGAAATTCCACATGAATACTTAGCAACCGCAAAATTTAATTCTGATAAATTTGATGAGACAGAAATGTTGGAGATAATGCCAAGTTTATCCATGATTAAAATTGCAGATTATCTCCTAAAAGTAACTGCAGTTTTAAACAAGGTATTCATTGCTGTTACTTTAATTTCTGCTGTGACAATTATTATTGGTTTAATTGTAATATCAAGTGCAATTATGGTTCAGGGAAAAATTAAGGAGTATCAAAATCTAGTTTTTAAAATCTTGGGTTTTTCAAAAAAACAAATTATTTTCTCATCCTTAATTGAATTCATAATTATTTTTATGTCTGTGATTTTAATTGCAACATTTTTTGCAGTTATAGGGTCTAAATTTATTATGGAAAATATATTTGAACTAGTTTGGCAGTTTGACTTTAAAGTTTTAATTTATTTAGGTTTTTCAATTGGGTTCATTACTTTAATGTTGATTTTAATTACCAATTTAAGATATCTAAATCCTAAAATCTATCCGCTTATAAGAAATCAATAATCTTTTTAAGAATATATATTTATAAAAAGTCAAAAATTAACTTTGAACTAGTTACGAAAATTAAAGCATACAAAATATTATAAAATAATTTTTCTTCAATTATCTTTAGGAGTTGATAACCAATTAAAATTCCAATAAGTGCAACAGGAAACAAAATTAATGATTGTTTGAAAGTTTCAAAGTTCATCATCGATAAATTAATATAAAGAGGAAGTTTAATTAAATTTACAAAAGTAAAAAAAATAATTCTAGTTCCAACATAAATTTCTTTTTTCATTCTCAAAGGAAGTAAATAAATACTGGTCGGTGTACCACCCGCATGAACACTGAAACTAGTAAAACCTGCTACAGTTGAACAAATTCCTCCTTTTAATAAATTTTTTTCTGACTTTGCTTCTTTATTTTTTTTAAAAAAGAAATAATGCCCTGCAAACAAAAATCCCATCAAGCCAATTATAAATTTTAGTAATTCCTCAGAAAAATATGAAAAGGTAAATGATCCAATAATTATACCAATAGCTGCAAAAGGAACTATTAATTTTAAAGTTTCTAAATCAAATTCTTTTCTATACTTATATGTTGCTATAAAGTCTGAAAATATCAAGATAGGTAAAATAATTCCTAGTGCTGTTGTTAAAGACATAGAAATGGTCATTAAAGGAATTGAAATAAGTGCTATAGATCCACCTAGACCAGATTTAGCTATACCAAATAAAATTATTGCAGGAACAACAGTAAAAAAAAATAAGAGGTTTATTTCCATCTCTTTAATGAATTTAATAGTTTTGATCCTAGAGGACTTATAGGTTCTTGAAGTGTGATTTCTTTTCTTGTTTTGTCTTTTACTAGTTTTAATAATTTTGTAGCCAAACCTTGCTTTCTAAATAATGGATTTACAAAGATATATTCGACTTCACCAATACTGTTAAATCTTACAAAGCCTAATGTTGTATTTTCATTTTTAAAGGTAAAAACCCCATCAGATTCATCTATTTTATATTTTGAAAGATCAATTTTTGACATTCGCTCTAGTAATTTAAGAGTAAAAGAACAACTGCTATAAATACTATTATGGAACTAACAACAATATAATTAAGTTTAATATTTAATTTTTTTTCAGCAAATTCCGTAATTTTTTCCCAAAATAAAACAATTAAGAAAACTATAACAGCTGGGATTATAAACTTTATCATTATTTAGAATTACTATCACTAACATAAACTGAAACTCCTCTAGAATTTAAGTCTACATCAAATTTTTTATGTAAAGGTGGAAAAGCTCTTTGTGAACAATCCAATCTGTCACATGTTCTGCAGGACACACCAATTGGTATTTCTGAAGATTTATCATTTATATTTACGTTTTCTGTATAAACAAAATCTTTTGCATATTTCGCTTCACAACCAAGACCAATTGATAAAACACTTTTAGCTTGTCCAAATCTTCCAATACCTTTTTCTACAGTTCTCGCAATACAAACATATTTTTCACCATTGTTCATTTTACTAACCGCAGCTTGAATTACTCCAGGTCTTGTAAATGCTGAATAAACATTCCATCTTGGGCAAGCTCCACCATATCTTGGAATATCAATTCCTGATAATGAAAACCTTTTAGAAATATTACCAGCCATATCCACTCTTAAAAAGTGAAATGGAATTCCAGGAAGTTTTGGATCTTGCAAACATGTTACTCGATGCGCAACTTGTTCAAAAGATGTTGCAAACGTATTTTGTAATAATTCTAGATCATATTTGAGTTTTTTACATTCAGTGTGAAATAATTTATAAGGCATTAAAATTGCAGCTGCACAATAATTTAATAAAGCAACTTTTGTTAATTTTTTAGACTCTTCAGATGGAAAATTAAATCCTGATAAATAATTATCTATTTCTTTATTTGCTCCCTCTTGAGCTATTTGAGCAGCAGCATGTAATTTTTTAGTTTCTAATGAACTATAATCACTTAAAAGAAGTTCTTTTTTATTTTTTTTATATATTTTTGAAAAAGGTTTTTTCTCATCAGGTATAACATCTTTTACTGTTATGGAATATTCTGTATTCAAATATTCACATAAAGAAATATATCTAGTTCGATTGTTTTTCTGAATTTTTTCAAAAACATTATTCGCAAATTCCTCTAATTTTGGAAAATAATTTTTATTATCTTGTAAAAAATCGGAGATTACTTCACCTGGAAAAGAATTTTTTCTGTTGTCTACTATTTTTCCAGAAAGTGTCTCAATCTTATTTATTAATTCATGATCTTTTTTCTTTAAAATATCTCCTAATCTGACTATTGCTTTTCCAATTTTAGGGTTTGTGCTAACCAAATCTTTTACCTCTGGTCCCAAGATATCCAAATCCTCAAATAAATTATCGTCTAGAATTTCAGAAATTGTGTTTTGAAGATTAATATCTGTTTTTGATGTAAGATCTGATAATTGAATATTTAATTTCTCACAAACATTTAAAAGCAAATCGCCATCGATTTTTCTTTTACCACTCTCTATTAGATTTAAATAACTAGGAGAAATACTTAAATCTTCAGCTAACTTATTCGCTTGAAGGCCTAATTGTCTACGAAATGCCTTGATTTTAGGGCCTATTTTTAAATCTATTTGACTCATTTTACTTTTTGTAAATTTTGTAAATTTCTTTTTACAATTTTTTTATTGCATTTACAAGCTTTTTGTCGTTTTTTGTGGAATTTGTAAATTTAGTAAATTATAAGGTTTACATGAACAAAAAAATCAAAAACACTGAAAATGAAGCTCAAATCATCAGAAAAGAAGACTTAGATCATCATAATAGTAGAGGGATCTACATGAGAGATGATCACTGTGATTGGGGTTCAAGTGGAATGAATGATCTTATCGAAACTTCAAACGATAATAATTAATTCAATCTACTTTTTCATTTTTCATTAAAATTTAACTAAAGGATAATAATGAGTGCAGAAAAAATCTCATACGACCTTAAAAGATTTGCAGGAATAAAGCGTGACTATACGGATGAAGAGGTCGAAAGATTAAGGGGCTCAATTAAAATAGAATATTCTTTATGCAAAAATCAATCACAAAAACTTTGGAAATTATTAAATTCAGAAGCATATGTTAACACACTTGGTTCTCTCTCAGGTAATCAGGCAGTACAACATGCTAAAGCAGGTTTAAAAGCAATTTATTTAAGTGGATGGCAAGTTGCTGCGGATGCGAATACTGCAGGTGAAATGTATCCAGATCAATCACTATATCCTTATGATAGTGCTCCAAAATTAGTTGAGTCAATGAATAACTCACTTGTAAGAGCAGATCAAATTCAACACATGGAAATGCAAGATGGAGATATGCAAGCAAAAGACAGAACAGATTATATGCTTCCAATCATTGCAGATGGAGAAGCTGGTTTTGGTGGACCATTAAATGTTTTCGAACTAACTAAAAAATTTATTAAAGCTGGAGCAGCTGGTGTTCATTTTGAGGATCAATTAGCAAGTGAAAAAAAATGTGGCCATATGGGTGGTAAAGTTTTAGTACCAACTGGAACAATGGTTAAAAATTTAAAGGCAGCAAGACTTGCAGCAGATATTGCAGAGGTACCTCTAATCATTTTAGCAAGAACAGATGCTAATGCAGCAAAATTAATTACAAATGATTTCGATGAAAATGATAAACCTTTTTTAACAGGCGAAAGATCTCCTGAAGGTTTCTTTTATGTAAAAGATGGAATTGAACAAGCAATTTCTCGAGGACTTGCATATGCTCCTTATGCAGATTTGATATGGTGTGAAACAGCCACTCCAAATTTGGAGGAAGCTAAAAAATTTGCAGATGCTATTCATGAAAAATATCCTGGAAAACTTCTAGCTTATAATTGTTCTCCTTCATTTAATTGGAAAAAACATTTAAATGATGATGAAATAGCTTCTTTCCAAAAAGAAATTGCTAAAATGGGATACAAATTTCAGTTTATAACATTGGCTGGATTTCATACTCAAAATATTGCTATTTTCGAACTTGCAGAAAAATATAAAAAAGAAGGTATGACTGCTTATTCTAAAATCCAACAACAAGAATTTGCTAGAGAAAAAGATGGTTATACTAGCGTAAAGCATCAACGTGAAGTTGGAACATCTTATTTTGATGCAGTTTCTAATACTATAAGCAGTGGACAAAGTTCAACTACTGCGATGGCTGGCTCAACTGAGTCAGAACAATTTTAAAAAATTAATAACCCCCTCTCAATTTTTTATAGCCCTTAATTGGGCTATAAACCTTTTGAATTTCTTTGCAAAATTCACTCCATCTGTTAAGCCTTTTCGAAAATGACAAATAAAAACTTTGGCT
Source organism: uncultured Pelagibacteraceae bacterium (assembly GCA_902613855.1). Classification (GTDB taxonomy): domain Bacteria; phylum Pseudomonadota; class Alphaproteobacteria; order Pelagibacterales; family Pelagibacteraceae; genus Pelagibacter. The sequence continues at coordinate 163,815 of CACMIX010000002.1, read as the reverse complement.
TTGGTACACAAATTAGAAAATCTCCATACTTTGATTCAACTGTGAAATGGGGTGCAACTGGTTTTTCTGTCTATAATCACATGTATATACCAAGAGATTTTGGTAACCCTGAACAGAACTTTTGGAACTTGATTGAAAAATCAATACTTTGTGACGTTGCAGTTGAAAGACAGGTTGAAATTACAGGACCAGATGCTTTTAAATTTACTCAACTACTTACACCAAGAAATCTTTCAAATGTAGCAATTGGTCAATGTAAATATGTTTTAATCACCAACAATGATGGTGGAATATTGAATGACCCAGTTTTATTGAGATTAGCTGAAAATCATTTTTGGCTTTCACTCGCAGATAGTGATGTTTTATTGTGGGCTCAAGGTGTTGCAGTTAATTCAGGACTGAATGTTAATATAACAGAACCTGATGTTTCACCATTACAGCTACAAGGACCTACATCAAAAGACATTATGATAAAACTTTTTGGAGAAAGTATTAAAGATCTTAAATATTATTGGTTTAAGAAATATGATTTAGATGGCATACCATTAATTGTTTCTAGAACGGGCTGGTCTAGTGAGTTTGGTTACGAATTATTTTTAAGAGATGGTTCTAAAGGAAACGATCTATATGAAAAAATAATGAATGCTGGAAAAGAATATGGTCTTCAGCCTGGCCATACTTCTTCAATAAGAAGAATTGAAGGTGGAATGCTTTCCTATCATGCTGATGCTGATATTAATACTAACCCATTTGAATTAGGTTTAGATCGTTTGGTATCTCTGGACAGTGATATTGAATTTATTGGAAAGGCAGCTCTAAAAAAAATCAAAGCTGATGGTATAAAAAGAAAACAAGTTGGTTTAGAGATTAATTGTGAACCACTATCTGGGCCTAACACAACTTTCTGGTCTATAAAAAAAGATAACAATAAAATTGGAAAAGTAACATCTGCTGTATATTCACCAAGATTAAAAAAAAATATTGCACTTGCAATGATAAATATTGAAAATTCAGAAATTGGAACTAGTCTTGAAGTAAACACCAATAAAGGTAATTTTGAAGCTATAATAGTAGAAAAACCTTTTTTTGATCCAAAAAAGAAAATAGCTAGTAATTAAGTTTTAATTTTGTAACCTTTTTTAAGCAGCACAGACACTACAGTTACACATATTACTAAAAATAGAACCATTAGACTGACACTAATCCATATATTAAAGTCAGAAACTCCATAAAATGCAAATCGCAAACCATTGATTAAATATACTACTGGGTTGAAATAAGTAACTGTCTGCCAAAATTCTGGTAGCATATCTAAAGAATATAAACTTCCACCTAAAAAAACCATTGGTGTTATCACTAGAGTTGGAACAATTGACATTTGTTCAAAATTTGAGCTCATTAAGCCAATTAAAAAACCAAATAAAGCAAATGTAAAAGCAACTAATACTAATAAAAAAATCATTAACAATGGATACATAACTTGAACTTCTACAAAAAAAGTAGCTGTTAAAAAAATTACTACACCGACAAGTAATGTTTTGGTCGCACCAGCACCAACAAATGCTAATACAATTTCAAATGTTGAAATAGGTGCTGCAAGAATTTCATACATTGTACCATTAAATTTTGGAAAAAAAATACCAAACGAAGTGTTACTTATTGATTGAGTTAACAATGTAAGCATTAATAAACCTGGAACTATGAAAGATCCATAGCTGATACCATCAATTTTCTCAACATAACCACCTATAACTGATCCAAAAACAATAAAGTATAATGAAGTTGAGAGAACTGGTGAGAATAAAGATTGCATCAATGTTCTTTTGAAACGATCCATTTCATGAAGATACATTGCTCTAAATGCGTAATAATTAAATTTCATTATTCTCCTTAACTAAACTCACAAATATTTTCTCTAATGTAGTTTGTTCTGTTTTAAGATCTTGGAGTTTCAAACCTGCATCCTTTAAATCTTTTAACAAATTAGTTATACCAGTACTTTCTGCGTTAACATTATAAGTATAATTAACTGATTTTTTATCACTTCCTATTTCTAAATTATATGGCTCTAAGCTATCAGGCACTTTATTTAGCTCATTTTGAAGATTTATAGTTAATTTTTTATGACCCATTTTTTTTAACAATTCATCTGTCTTATCAATAACAATAATCTCTCCTTGATTAATTACAGCTACTCTATCAGCAATTGCTTCAGCTTCTTCAATATAATGAGTTGTTAAGATGATTGTAACTCCAGTTTTTCTCAAATCCTCAACCACTTTCCACATATCTCTTCTCAGCTCAACATCTACCCCTGCTGTTGGCTCATCCAAAAATAATATTGAAGGTTCATGAGATAAGGCCTTAGCAATTAAAACTCTTCGCTTCATACCACCAGATAGCTGTCTAAGTCTTAAATCTTTTTTATCCCACATACTTAGATCTTTTAAAATTTTTTCAATATGTTTTGGATTTGGTTTTTTTCCATTTAACCCTCTTGAATATGAAACATTATTAAAAACTGTTTCAAATAATTCTAATGTTAGTTCTTGAGGAACTAATCCAATTCTTGAACGGGTTTCCCTATAGTCATCAATAATATCAAAATCTTCAACAGTTACTTTTCCTGATGAAGGCGTTACGATACCACAGATAATACTAATTAAAGTTGTCTTACCAGCACCATTTGGTCCTAGAAGAGCGATAATTTCACCTTTTTTAATATCTAAATTAATTTTTTTTAAAGCTTCAAATCCATTGTCATAAACCTTTGATAAATCTTTAATTGTGATTTGATTAGTTGACATTTAGATAAGTTATATAGAGACAATTTGTGGGATTACAATAAATTTTAATTTGTTGTAATTTATCATTATGAAAAAATTTTTAATCTCTTTTTTGTTTTTATTTACACTGAATGCCAATGCTATGGAAAAGGAAACAACTTTTGACCAAAAGCTGTTTAATAAGGCTCAATCTGAAGGGAAAGTTATTATAATTAGTTCTTGGATTAAGTACTGTTCATCTTGCGCAGGACAAATGAAAATTTTAAATAAAGCAAAAAATGATGGTAAATTAAATGACATAAAGTTTGATAATATTGAATATTTTTCTTTTGATGTAACAAACAGAAACGTAGCTGATTTATTTAATGTTCAATATCAAACAACTCTTATAATTTTTAAAAATAAAGAAGAAGTGTATAGAAGTCTTGGAGAAACTACCAAAGACTTACTTTATGAAGCTATAAAATCCTCAATTTAGTAATTACAATTTTTTTATTTTTAAAATCACAGCTGGTAAAAAAGTTGCAATTAAAAAAGATAAAAATAATAAAGATTGAGAAACAAAAGGGCTAAATGCTTCTGTTGGTACCAACACTCCTACCAATAAACTTTTAGAAAAATCTGGAAAAGGAAACATTAAAAATCCTGCAATTAACCCAGCTATTATGGAAATGTAAGCAATCTTTTCGTTAATTCTCTTATTATAGAAACTATAAAAAACAGTTAAAACAAAAGCACAACAAAATAAATCTGCTAGCAAAAATAAATATAAAATATCAAATCCTTTTGAAGCAACAATAAATACAATAATTGACAGCCAGATAATGAAATATTTAGAAAGTTTTAAATAATCGGTTTTCTTATCAAAATTAAAAGTTGCTTTGCCATCAACTACAAACAGACTTGATATCGCATTAACTAAAGTATCTACTGTGGAAATAGTCAAAGCCAAACCAAGTACGATAATTAATAATGACAATAATTCAGTTTGCTCTTTTAAAAGTAACGTAAAAAATCCAAGATCTGGTCTATTAGTTGGATCAACAGAAAAAGATACCATGCCTATAAAACCCATTAGGAATACTATTGGAACAATAATTAAAAAAGAAATAATCAATCCTTTTTTAAGTGTTTCATAATTTTTAGCAGCATAAACTCTTTGCCAATTACCTTGGTGAAATAGATTTGTTGCAGCTACTGCGATAAAAAAAGTCAAACCTGCAGTATAGCCTGGTACATAAGAAGAGCTCAAGAGCTGAGGATTTTTACTTTCAATAAACTCAAAAGAAAAATTATTTCCATTAAATAATTTAATGTATGAAATTGTTATCAATAACAAAACTGCTATGACAAACATCTGAATATTATCTGTAAAAATTGAAGCCCTCAAACCTCCATACAAAGTATAAGTTAATGTAGAAATAATAACTATCAATGCAGTAATCCATAATTCTGTTCCAGAAATATAATTAATTAGAACAGCTACAGCTGTGACTTCTGCGCATAAAAAAATGAACATGTAAAAAATCGTCATTAACAAAATTAATTTAAATAAACTTTTACCAAATTTTTGTCTCATATATTCAATAAGTGAAGATCCTTTAGGAAAGTCTGTTCTAATTTTTTTTCCTAAATAAATCAAAAATATCATTGGAAAACCAGTTCCTAATGCATAACCAATTACTGCTCCTATACCACCCCATGTTGAGGCTGAAGCTGGCCCAAATAAAATCCAGGCACCTAAAGCTGATGCAACCAAACTTGTTGTAAGTGAAAACAAACCAATATTTCTATTCGCGGTTAAATAATTATTTATTCCTTGGAATTTTTTTGAATGATAAATTCCAAAAATTACAAATATTAAACTTATAATTATTACTAACGTTAATGATGATGATTGACTTATAAAGTATGTTTTATCCATTTTATCCCTTTCTGAATTACCGGACAGGTTCTTAGGGTATAATCTCAGTCTATAAAGACACCCCTTGTAAATTTTCTATTACATATACGTTGTAAAGAAAAGCTTAAAAATTTTTTAATTTTATTTTTGACTTAGTATTTCAACCATACATTGAGTTGCATAATCTCTCCACTCAGAGGAAGTTTTGTTTTTTAAACTATTTAAATGATCTCTATTACTTTGAATGTCATCTTTGTGCTTTAATTTATCACACCGTTTAAATTTGCCTCCATATTAGATAAATTAGTTTCCATTGCATTTATCCAGCTTTTTCCAAGCTCAACACATTTTTGATCATCTTTTTCGTCACAAATTTGCTTAAAAAAATTAAATATTACATTATCAGTCTTAACAGAACTGCTCATTGACTATTGATTGCAGGTTCCAATTGACTCTTGACCACATGTTTGTCCATTAGTCCAAGTTGCACCAATTAAATTAGCACCATCAAAGTTAGCATTGGTTATATTTGATGAGGTAAAGTTTGCTTCCATCAAATTTGAATTTTGAAAGTTGGCCTCAATTAGTGTGGCACCCATAAAATCAACTCTAGTTAAATTAGCACCTGTAAAATTTGTTTTTTCAAAATTGGCACCTATAGAAACTGTTTCATACAGATTAGCTCTTACAAATGTAGACTCAGGAAATGTTCCAAATGATAAATTGGAGTTCATCATTATGCTTTTGTCTAAATTTACCTGAATAAAACTTGCAAAAGACAAATTAGAATTTGGGAAATAGCTTCCTTGTAAATCTTGTGCATCAGAAAATCTACAATTAGAATAATCTACACCCTCTGTTAAAGGATCATCACAAGCTGCATTTGAATTTGAAATAAAAAATAGACTAAATAAAAAGATAAAAAACAACTTTTTCATAGTGAAAGTTAACAAATTAAATATGTCAAAACAATGGATGATTAAAATTTTAAAGATAATTTAACAATATTATTTAACAAATATTTAACGTATAAACCTTCGTTTATGAAAGAATATAATATTGCAGCAATACCAGGAGATGGGATAGGTAAAGAAGTTGTGCCTGAGGGTCTTAAAATTTTAAAAGAGGTAGCCTTAAAACATCAATTTAAAATTAATTTTACTGAATATGATTTTGCATCATGTGATTATTATGAAAAGCATGGAAAAATGCTACCTGATGATTGGAAAGAAAAATTAAGTAAACATAATGCTATTTTTTTTGGCGCAGTAGGTATGCCAGATCAGGTTCCTGATCATATTTCATTATGGGGATCACTACTCCAATTTAGAAGAGAATTTGATCAATACATAAATTTAAGACCAGTAAAGCTTTTTCCAGGCGTAAATCCTCCGCTCGCAAATAAAAAACCAGGCGATATTGATATGATGATTGTTAGAGAAAACACAGAAGGAGAATATTCATCAGTTGGTGGCAGAATGTATCAGAATACTGATAGAGAAATAGCAATACAGGAAACTATTATGTCTGCTCACGGTATAGATAGAGTTCAAGAGTTTGCTTTTGAATTAGCAAAAAAAAGAAAGAGAAAAAAACTAACTAATGCAACAAAATCTAATGGCATTTCAATAACAATGCCATTTTGGGATGAGCGTTTTAGTAAAATGAAAAATAGATATCCTGAAATTGAAACCGATCAATTTCATATTGATATATTAGCAGCAAGGTTTGTTCTTAATCCAGAATGGTTTGATGTGGTTGTGGCATCAAATTTATTTGGAGATATTTTATCTGATTTAGGTCCAGCATGTACTGGAACTATAGGAATTGCTCCTTCAGGGAATATAAATCCTGAAAATAAATATCCATCATTATTTGAACCAGTGCATGGCTCAGCACCTGATATAGCTGGAAAAGGGATTGCAAATCCTGTTGGTCAAATTTGGTCAGGTGCGATGATGCTTGATTATTTAGGTGAAAAAGAAGCTTCAAATTCAATTGTATCCGCTATTGAAAAATCTTTAAATGTTCAAAAAAATAGAACTAAAGACTTAGGTGGTGAAAGTAATACAGTTGAATGTTCAAATTCTATTTTATCTAATCTTTAAATTTTAATTTTTTTACCAGTTTTTGCACTCTTTGTGATCGCCGCAAAAATTTTTAAAGAATTTAATCCATCATTTCCATTAACTTTAGGCTTAACCTTTTTTAAAACAACATCTGAAAAATGATCAATTTGATTAACTAATGTATTATCATCTTTTTTCTTAATATCAGATTTCAGAAATATTTTATTCCACCAACTTCTTTCTTTTTTATAAAACCAGTATTTTAAATTTGGAAATTGTATTGATCCTTTGGTGCCACCTATCATATATGCAGATTGATTAGTGACAGGATAAGCGGGATTTTCCCCTGCTGTTAATTCATAGCTCCAAGGAGCAACAATAGTATCAGAAATATTTAATGTACATAAAGCACCTGACTCAAAAATTAAATTTACAGTTGCCGTGTCCTCAACTTTAAATTTTCTATTTTTATTAGTTGTAAAAGCTTGAACATGTCTAATTGAGCCTAGTAGGTAACAAATCATATCAATGTCATGTACTAAATTTATACCAAGTGGCCCACCTCCTCTACTTGTTCTCCAGCTTTCTTTAAAATATTCCTTATGCTTGTAAAGCCAACATAATACATTGGCAGAAACAACATTTCCTAATTTACCAGATCTGATGATTGTTTTTACTTTGGAAACAATTGCATTGTGTCTTCGATGATAACCAATCAATAATGGAGTTTTATTTTTCTTTGAGCTAATTATAATTTTTTTTGCTGATTTAATATTATCTGAGATTGGTTTTTCTAAGAGAACTGGTATTTTTTTTTTTAAAAAACTAATTGTATGTTTTTCATGTAATTGATTTGGAGTTGCAACTATTACAGCATCTAGTTGATTTGATTTTAAAAGTGAAGATACATCAGAATATAATGGAATTTTGTACTCATTTGATAGTTTTTTTGCATTATCACTAATATCAACAATTGAATGTAAATTTGCTTTTTTAGATTTTGAAATTGCCTTTATATGCTGAAGGCCCATTAAACCTGTTCCGACGATTGATATATTAATTTTTTTCATAATTAAGTTAATTTTAAGTAATATAAAATATCCGAATATATATTTTTTAGCTTTATATAAACTTACTTAAATTAAGTAATACCACCATCAACAACAAAACTTTGTTTCGTGCAACCTGATGATTGATCAGACGATAAAAATAAAACTAATCTAGCTACATCATCTGGTTTAAGTTGTCTTTTGATAGCTTGGCTATCTAATATAAGTTTTTTATATTTAGGAGTAAGCCAATGCTTAATCTGTCTTTCTGTAGCAATTGAACCTGGTATGACAGAATTAGTTCTAATATTATATTTTCCAAATTCTTGTGCGAAAGATCTTGTTAAACCAACTACAGCTGATTTTGCAGTTTCATAAACAACTTTATCCCCTTCTCCCAACATCCATGATACTGAACTTAGATTTACAATTGATCCTGATTTTATTTTTTTCATACCCTTTACAACTGCTTGTGCAGCAAAAAAATAGTGTTTTAAGTTTATTCCCATCCTATTTTCCCAATACTTTTCATCAACCTGTTCTGTAGTGTGCCTATCATCATTTGCTGCACTATTAATTAGACAATGAATTGCACCTTTTTTTGAAATGATGTCTTTAATAATATTTTGTAATTTTTTTACATCCAAAATATTACATTCAATGAATTTAGGAACTCTGTATCCCTTTTTTTTTATTTTTTTAATTAATTTCTTGGATGATTTAAGGTCAATGTCTATGAAATAAACTTCACTTTTTTGTTCACAAAAATGCTCGACAATTGTAGCTCCTATACCAGAACTACCTCCTGAAATAAAAACTCTTTTATTTTTTAAATCTGAATATACTACTTTCATAATTAAATTCTTTCCTTCGTCTTCAAATCGAATAAAGATATATGAGCTAGATCAAAATATAATTTCATTTCTTTTTCAAGTTCAATTTTAATTGTAGAAGGAAATTTTGCCAAAATTTCTTGATTTGAATAGTCTAATGTGACTATTTGTTCATGGCCAATATATTCACTTAGATCAGCACGTAAATTAATATCAAAGTCATCTTCATTCAATTTTTTAAAATAAATATGTTCTGGTCTGATACCAAAATATATTTCTTTATTATTTAAATCTGAATTATCTTTAAAATCATAATTATTAATCGGAACCTCTAAACTTGAGTCATCAGCTATAAATGAAATATTATTTGAATTTTTAATTAATTTGCCTTTAATTAAATTCATAGAAGGTGAGCCGATAAAATCCGCTACAAAAGTATTACTAGGTTTATTGTAAATATTTTCTGGAGTTTCATTTTGCTGAATGACACCGTGATTCATTATAGCAATTTTTGTTCCTAAGCTCATAGCTTCTGTCTGGTCGTGTGTAACATAAACTACAGTAGTTTTTAGCTGTTGGTGAAGTTTTTTGATTTCACGCCTCATCTCAACTCTCAATTTTGCATCTAAATTAGATAGTGGTTCATCAAATAAAAATATTCTTGGCTCTCTTACTAAAGCTCTACCAATAGCGACTCTCTGTCTTTGACCTCCAGATAATTGAGAAGGCTTTCTCTCTAGTAATTTATCAACTTGTAAAAATGTAGAAACTTTTTCTAATTGGTCTGCAATCTTTTCTTTTGAAGTTCTGGCTTGTTTAAGACCAAAAATCATATTTTCCTTAACATTCATCGACGGATAAAGTGCGTAAGATTGAAAAACCATTGCTATATTTCTATCTTTTGGCTCTACTTTACTTACATTATAGTCGTCTATAAAAACATTTCCTTCATTAATAGTTTCAAGACCCGCAATAATATTAAGTAAGGTTGACTTTCCACATCCAGACGGCCCTAGTAGTACTAAAAAATTTCCTTCATCAATTTCTAAATTAATTTTTCTTAATACCTCAGTTGTTCCAAAGTTTTTTGATAATTCTTCAATTTTTAAAGTTTTCATATTTATCCTTTCACAGCTCCTGAAGTTAATCCTCTAATAAAATATTTTCCTGCTAAAACATAAACTATAAGTGTTGGAATTCCTGCAATTATAGCTGATGCCATATCGACATTATACTCTTTAACACTTGTACTTGATAAAACCATATTATTCAGAGCTACCTGAATTGGTGCTGCCTCCCCAAATGAAAAAGTTGATCCAAACAAAAAGTCATTCCATATTTGAGTAAATTGCCAAATAACAGTTACAACAATAATTGGTGCTGAAATAGGAAGTAAAATTTTGAAAAATATTTTAAAGAAACCAGCTCCATCTATTCTCGCCGCTTTAACTAATTCAGTAGGTACTGAGATATAATAGTTTCTAAAAAATAAAGTTGTAAATGGAATTCCGTAAACCGTATGAACTAATACAAGACCTACAACTGAATTTGATATTCCTAAAGTTCCAAGAGTTCTGGCCATAGGGAGTAATATTGCTTGAAAAGGAATAAAACATCCAAATAATAAAAATAAGAAAACCCATTGATCTCCTTTAAATCTCCATTTTGTTAAAACATAACCAGTCATTGCTCCTATAAATGTTGAAAAAAATACAGCAGGTACAACCATCTTAATTGAATTCCAAAAATAAGGTCTTAAAAAAGTATCTCCGGCTCCGTAACCTCTGCCGCCCCAAGCAACTAACCATGAGTCGAAATTCAACGAGCTTGGCCAAGTTAAAAGTGTTCCTTGTCGAATTTCTTCCATTGTTTTAAGTGAAGTGACAACCATTACGTATAGAGGGAAAATAAAATAAGAAGCGAAAAGAATTAAAATAAAATACAAAAACCATCTTAAAAAAATATTTGTATATTTAGATTTTTGCTCTAATTCTTTATAAGAAGATGATTGTAAGTTATCTTGCATTTTCTCTCCTTAGTTCTGAATATAAATATGGAATGATTACAGCAGCCACAGCCATAAACATCATCATTGCACTAGCTGCAGATAATCCTACTTGACTTTTGTGAAATGCTGCTTGTGTCATAAATAAAGCTGGCATTGTTGTCGATATCCCTGGCCCACCCTGAGTTAAGGCTACTATTAAGTCATAACTTTTAATAGATATATGAACTAAAATCACAAAACTTGTAAAGAATACTGGCCTCATCATTGGTAATAATATTTTCCAATAAACAGTAAATAACCCAGCCCCATCGATTTTTGCAGCTTTAACAATTTCATCCTCAACTGATCTTAATCCAGCTAAAAATAAAGCCATTACAAAACCTGCAGATTGCCATACACCTGCTATAACAATGGTGTAAATAGCCATTTCCCTATTAACCAACCAGTCAAAAGTAAAGTTCTCGAAACCCCAATCAATAAACATTTTCTGGATCCCAAGGGTTGGGTTTAGTATCCATTTCCAAGCAGTTCCAGTAACAATAAATGACAGTGCCATTGGATATAAATAAATTGTTCTTAAGACACCCTCGGCTCTAATTTTTTGATCTAAAAAAATTGCTAAAATTATTCCTATAACAATGCAAAAAATTAAAAATAAAGCTGTAAACACTAATAGATTATCTACCGATATGAGCCATTTTCTTGAAGCCCATAACTTTTCATATTGTCCAAAACCCCACAACTCATATTTTGGTAAAATTTTTGAATTTGTAAATGATATATATAAAGTCCAAAGCACAAAACCGTAAACAAACCAACCAATTAGACCAACTGCCGGAGCCATTACAATTTTTGGTAAATTTTTTTCCAACCACTTGAACATTATAAATATTTTTTTTGATTAAAAAAAAGGCCACTTAGTTAAAAGTGGCCTTTAGATTTTTTATGAATTACATATTAGCTAAAACAGAATCAGCTAATGCGTTTGCAGCGTCTACTGAAGACATATCAGAATTAAAGTGTTCTGTGATTATATCTTGTAGAGCAGCTTTCATAGTATTACCTTGAGCCATACCATGAGCAAAACTTGGAACTAGTCCACCTTTTGCACCTGCAGTTTTGATATCTGCATTAGATGTTTTTGCACATTTGTCAAATTCATCCATTGATACGTCTAGACGAGCTGGAATTGAACCTTTGTAAAGATTGAAAACTTTTTGAAAGTTTTTACCCATCATTAGTTTAGCCAATAATTTTTGACCAGCTTGTTTGTCTGGATCACTAGACTTATAGAAAATAAAACTATCTACGTTATACAAGTAACCATTATTTGATGGAGTTGCAGCACAATAATAATCTACACCTGGTGTTTTACCAGCGGCTGTAAATTCTCCTTTAGCCCAATCACCCATAATTTGAAAACCAGCTTTACCTTCGATAACCATACCAGTAGCAACGTTCCAGTCTCTTCCAGGGCTACCTTCATCAGTGTAACCTTGTAGCTTTCTCATTTGATCAAAAACTTTAACTGTAGTTTCGCTTCTCAAACAACTTTCTTTTAGATCTACATAGCAATTTTTATAGTAGTTGTTTCCACCTAAACCCATAGCAACTGCTTCAAAAACAGTAGCATCTTGCCAAGCTTGTCCACCGTGAGCAAAAGGAATTATACCAGCTGCTTGTAACTTATCAGCAGCAGCATTTAATTCATCCCATGTAGTTGGAACTGAAATACCATTTGAGTCAAATACAGCTTTATTCGCCCACATCCAGTCAATTCTATGAATGTTTACTGGAGCTGCACAATAAGGTCCGCTGTTATTTTCACATTTATGAATTGCAGCAATCATAGGATCTAATAAATTATCCCAACCTTCAGATTGAGCAATTGAGTCTATGTTGTATGGAGCAACTACACCTTCTTGGTCATACTCTTGAATTGTAGGACCTTTAATTTGTGAAGCAGACGGCGGATCACCAGCAACAATTCTAGCTTTTAAAGCAACGTTAGCAGCGTCTCCACCACCACCTGTTACAGGCATGTCTAGCCATTCACCACCATTAGCAGCAAAATCGTCTTTTAAAACTTTTAAAGCAGCTGCCTCACCACCTGAAGTCCACCAGTGCAATACCTCAATTTTTGGTCCTGCATAAGATGAAGTAGATGTGAATGCAAATGCAATCAAAGCGATTAATAATTTTCTCATATCTTATCTTCCCTTTTTTGTTATTTATCGTTTTTATATAAAATGAGACTATAGGTAGATTGCATACATAAAGTAAATTAAAAAGATTTATTACAACCTAAAGTTGATATTTAATTTTTTCAATTTTAATTACTTTTTTTAGGTTAAAAATATAATACTAACTTAGTAATTCAATTTAGGATTGAAAGTTTAATTTTCAATGATTCTTCCAAGACGAGCAGCACCTCTAACACCACTTGCATCACCAAATCTAGGTTTTAAAAAAACCCCTTGGTATTCTTTTCCTATAACAAATTTCTTAACCATAGACTCGACTTCACTTAAAAAATCAATTTCATTCGAAACCCCACCACCAAATATAAAGGCATCAGGGTCCAAAATATTAATAATACTTGAAAGAGACATGGCTAGATTTACCTTGAAATCATCTATAAATCTTTCTGCATCTAAATCATGTTTACGATTTAATTCAAAAATTTCATTTGTTTTTAAATTTTTTCCATAAAGTTTGTTAAATCTTTTAGCTAATCCTAGACCAGAGATAAAACTTTCAATCTCAGCCTCTCTAGCATTGTTTGAATCAAAATTTTCTTTTTTTGCTGCAAAATATGGAATTTGATTATGACCCCACTCACCTGCTACTCCATTTGGACCACTTATGATTTGTTTGTCAATTACAAGTCCACCCCCAGCTCCTGAACCTAAAATAATACCATAAACTATTTTGTAATTTTTTCCTGATCCATCTATTGCTTCAGATAACGCAAAACAATTTGCATCATTTTCACAAAAAACCTCTTTACCAAGTGCTTTACGTAAATCATTTTGAAAGGGTTTTTTTTCTAACCAATAACAATTTGGTGCATTTTTTACCAAGCCTGTTTGAGGAGAGTGTATTCCAGGATGACATACCCCTATAGGTAATTCCATCTTAAATTCTTTTTCTAATTTTTGACTGATATCTTTAATAGCATTAATTATTGATAAATAATCTTTGGGACACGACGTTCTAGATCTGTGTTTCTCTTGACCATTTTGTTCTAAGACAACACTTTCTATTTTTGTTGCACCTACATCGATACCAATTTGCATAATTAATATGTAGCTCTACCACCACTTAAGTCAAAAACGGCAGCTGTTGAAAATGAATTTTCTTCACTAGATAACCATGTTACTAAAGATGCTAATTCCTCAACTTTTGCAAACTTATTTCTTGGAATTTTTGAAAGCATATAATTGATATGTTCTTCAGTCATTTGATCAAAAATCCTTGTTTTTGCTGCTGCAGGAGTAACACAGTTTACTGCTATATTTTTTTGAGCAAGCTCTTTTCCTAGTGATTTAGTAAGCCCAATTACTCCAGCTTTTGAAGTACTGTATGCACTGGCATTAGGATTACCTTCTTTTCCAGCTATAGATGCTATGTTTACAATTCTCCCATAATTATTTTTTTCCATGAAAGGAACTACTGCTTTACAGCAATAAAAAACTGCATTTAGGTTTAAATTAATTACTTTGTTCCACTCTTCTATTGGGTATTCTGCAACTGTAGTATTTATTCCTGCCACACCTGCATTATTTATAAAAATATCTATTTTTCCATGCATGCTTTCAATTTCGATTAATTTTTCATTAATCTTACCAAAATCACTAACATCAACTATTTGATAAGATAAATTTTTAGAGTTTACTTTTTCTAAAGCTTTTTTTGCTTCATTTTCATCAATATCCCAAATTACAACTGTTGCTCCTGATTCTATAAATCTTTCTGTAATTGCTAAACCAAATCCTTGGGCCCCACCAGTTACAACAGCTACTCTATTTTCTATATCAAACTTAATCATATTATTTTTTTATTTTTTTTTGATCTTATTAAAGGAAAAGCAAGTGCAATTAAAGATAAAATAAAAAATGTTAAAGCTATTGGTCTAGTCAAAAACATTAGCCAGTTCCCATCAAATATTACAATTGACTGTCTCAAAGTTCCCTCAACAAGTTCACCTAAAATTAATCCAATAATAACTGGAACAACAGAAAAACCATATCTTCTCATAAAAAAACCAAGTACACCAAAAAATAACATTATCCAAACATCAATTATGGATTGGCTTAATGAGTAAGTTCCACAGACTGAAACTGCAAAAATCATTGGCCACAAAATTTTATTAGGTACAAGAGTGATTCTTGCAAAAATTTTTGCACCAAAAAAACCAAATATAAAAAATAGAATATTAGCAACTAACATTGCTCCAAAAATTCCATAAAGGAATTCTGGCTGTTCTTTAAATAAATCTGGTCCAGGTCTAACACCATGTATTATTAATCCTGTCAAAATAACTGCTGTAGTTGCACTACCAGGAATACCAAGTGCCAGAGTAGGAACCATAGCACCACCTGTAGCAGCATTATTTGCAGCCTCTGCTCCTGCAATTCCCTCGACAGAACCTTTTCCAAATTCCTCTGGATTTTTTGAAAATCTTTTTGCTTCTGAATAACCTATTAAAGATGCTACAGTCCCTCCTTCTGCAGGTAATACTCCTATAAATGATCCAATCCCACTAGATCTAAGAATTGTTTTCCAAGTTTTTTTATAGTCATCTTTAGTTGGGAGTTTTACAGCTTTTAAGGCTACTCTCTTAAATACTTGATCAAGTAATGTAGATTGAGTTAACATTTCGCTTATGGCAAATAATCCAACAACAACTGGTATAAATCCTATGCCTACTGAAAGCTCATTAATGCCATAAGTAAATCTATCTATTGATGTCATGAAATCTTTACCGACTGTTGAAATTAAAATTCCAAAAGCTCCTGCTATTAAATTTTTTATTGGACTACCGTCCCCGATTGAAGCCAACATTGTTAAACCAAAAATTGCTAAAGCAAAATATTCAGGTTGTCCAAATTCATACGCAAGATTTGCCAATATTGGCGCAAAAAATACTAATACGATTACACTAAATATACCACCAACTGTGCTTGAAACCGTTGCCATACCTAAAGCTCTTCCTGCTTCACCTTTTTGAGCCAAAGGATATCCATCTAAACATGTTGCTGCTGCAGCTGGAGTACCGGGTGTATTTATAAGTACGGCAGTGATAGCTCCTCCATATGTTCCTGCACAATATATAGACGTTAATAAAATAATTGCAGAAAGTGGATCTAGCGTCATAGTGAAAGGTAATATTAATGCACCACCTGTCGTAGGTCCTAAACCTGGCAGAACTCCTAAAACTAATCCAAACAAAGTTCCAAATAACAAAACTAATAACAGCTTTGAACTAAACAAAGGAGCCATCATTAAAATTAAATTATCCATCTTAATAGTAATAAAGATTAGTGATTATTCCAGGAGGAAATCTTAATCCTAAAATCATTTCAAAAAAAATAAATACAACTAAAGGAAAAATTATACTTACTAGTAATAAATAAAAAATTCTTCTTTCACCCCAATAATAAGAAACAAAAACTGACAGTACTGCGATTGCTAGAAAAAAATCTAAAGTTTTTGAAATTATTATAAATAAAACGAAACTTATAATTGTTAAAAAAAAGGGCTTAGGTAAATTTTTTTCTTTTTTCCAAGGTCTTTTAAAAGATAAATAATAGATAATCGAAGTTAGTACTATAATCAAGACAAGCAAGCCTTTTGGAAACGTAGCAGGTTGAATTCCTCTATTTAAAATAGGTGGTACAGTATCAAATGAGAAAGTGGATATTAATAATATCGTTGAAACTAATATAATTGTAAAAAAAACTTTAAATTCTGTTCTAAAAAAAAAGGGCAAACTTTTGTTTGCCCTTTTTTTATCTCGTACATTATTCATGTTAAAAAATGTACTTTGATTAAAACTACTTAATGTAACCTAAAGCTTTAAGTTGAGCAGTCATTTCTGCAAGCATAACTTCCATTTGCTTACCCCACTCATCAGCTCCAACTACACTAGTTGAATCAAGACCAATATCAGTTAAAAAACTTTGGAAATATTTATGCTCCATAGCTTTTATCATTGCATCTTCTAATTGTTTTTTTCTATCAGCAGGCACACCTTTTCTTGTTACAAAGCCTCTAACTGTAGATAAAACAACTGGAATTCCTAATTCAGTAGCCGTAGGAACATTATTTAATTTTTCCATTCTGTTACTAGCTAAGACAACTGATACACATAAAGTACCATCTTCTATTTCAGTAACAGCTTCACCTAAATTTAAAACACCTACATCAATATCTCCTTTGATAAGGTTAGTTTTAATAGGTCCTACACCTTTGTAAGCTACAATTGTTGGATCTGTAAGTTTACCCTTTTTAGTAAAAGCAATAGCACTTACATCATCAATACCACCAACGTGTGTTGTTCCATACTTTAATGATTTTGATTTTTGTGCACTTATAAACTTTTTGGCATCTTTAATATCGTTCTTACAGTTAACAACGAATAATTGAGGATCATCAGTTCCTCTTGCAAGTGGTTGCATATCGCTTAATTTAACTTTAGTTTTACCTAATGCCATTGATACAGCATGACCAGTAGTCCAAGTTAAAGTATGATTTCCATCTGCTGGAAGAGTCATCATGTAATCCATAGATGCAGCTCCACCTCCACCTTTTTTATTAACTAATTGCATATCTTGTTTTAGATACCTTCTAGTTCTTAATAACATCATTCTAGTAGTTACATCTGTTCCACCACCAAAACCAGCGTGTGTAACTGCTTGAATCGGGTGACCATCTGCTTTTGCAGATGTAATCATTAATGGAAGTGCAACAACAAAAAATTCAGTTACCAAAAATGCGGCAGCTAAAAATAATTTAAAACTTTTTTTCATTATTTCCCTCTATTGTTAATTTATATTTAATAATTTAATCATAATCTGCTACAAGACGTAAAGGAAAAAATGGTTGAAAATAAATCTAACATTGCACTACTTCTTGGTGATCCTGCGGGTATAGGACCCGAACTGGTCTCAAAACTTTTAAATGATGATATTACAAAAAAAGCAAATATAGTTGTCATTGGTGAAAAACAAGTATTTGAAAGTGGAAATAGTATAACAGGATTTTCACATCAATTAGATATAGTTGAAAATTTTGACCAAATTGATTTTAATAAATCGAATAAATTTTTCTTAGACATTTCAAAGGGAAAAAATCACAACTACAAATTAGCAGAACCATCTAAAGAATCTGGTGAAAGTGTTTTAGAAGCTTTGGATTTAGCTTTAACTCTTGCAAAAGAAAAAAAAATTGATGCTATTAATTTTGCTCCAATGAATAAGACAAGTCTAAAACTTGGGGGAAATAAACATTCAGATGAATTACAGCTAATGGCTGAGAAGCTAGAGGTAAATAGTTTTTGTTGTGAATTTAATGTTATTGATAATTTTTGGACAGCTAGAGTAACATCCCATATTCCAATTAAAGAAGTTGCTCAACATATTACAAAAGAAAATATTATGAAACCGATTAAACTAATCAACGAAGTCATGGAGCTAAATGGTGTTAAGAAACCAAGAATAGCAATTCAAGCACTTAATCCACATGCTGAATTTGGTACAGAGGAAAAAGATGAAATTATTCCTGCTATAGAAGAAGCAAAAAAACTTGGATACAATGTAGATGGTCCACTACCATGTGATACGTCTTTTGTTGTTGCATATAAAAATAAAAATCATGATTGTATGGTTGGTATGTACCATGATGCACTTCAATCAGGTCTTAAAGCTTTTGGTTTTGATAGAGGCGTAACGGTTCAAGGTGGATTAACTGTACCAGTAACAACTACTGCTCATGGATCTGCATTTGCTATTGCAGGTAAAAATGAAGCTAACATAGATCCAATTTTAAATTCTTTTAAAATTGCTTTGTCTATGTCAAAAAATAAAAAAAATTAAAATTAATAATTAACTAAATCTTTTGTAAAAGGCATTGACGCAGCTGCACCTAATTTTGTAGTTGAAATTCCTGCAATTTTATTTGCAAAAATTAAAGCTTCTTTAATATCTAAATTACTTGCTAAACTAACAGTTAGGGCACCATTAAATGCATCACCTGCGCCTGTAGTATCAAGAACAGGTTCTTTTAATTCAAAAGCATTTAGGAAAAAATTTTCTTCCTTATTTGCAAAATAAACACCTTTTTCCCCTAAGGTAATTATTACATTTTTCACACCCTTTTTTAAAAATTCCTGACCTGCATTTTTAATATCTGACTCAGTTTTAATTTTTTTATTTAAATAAAACTCTGCTTCAGTTTCATTTGGGGTAAAAAAATCAATTAATTTAAAGTTTTCTTCATCAATTTTTCGTGCTGGAGCAGGATTTAAAATAGTAGTACATCCATTTTCTTTTGCTTTTTTCAAAGCATAAATTGTTGTCTCATCAGGAGTTTCCATTTGAGTGAGAAATATTTCTGAATTTTTGATAGTTTCTATATGATTATCAATATCGCTGTTAATCAAATGCTCTGCTGCTCCAGAAACAATATTAATTGCATTATTTCCATTCTCATCAATCATAATACCAGCTACGCCTGTAAAGAGTTTCTCATCTTGAATAATTGAATGGGTTTTTACTCCAGCTTCTTGGTAAAGATCAAAAGCCATCTCAGAATGACTGTCTTTGCCCATCTTAGTAATAAAACTTATGTCTCCATTTAATCTTGCTGCTGCAATTGCTTGATTTGACCCTTTCCCACCTGGACCAACTATATGTTTTTTGCCTAAAATTGTTTGACCTTTTATAGGAATTTTACTCCCCACAAAACATAGGTCAGCAACAAAAACTCCAAAAATACAAATAGATTTCATTGTTTAAATATTTATGTCCAAACTTTACCGTCAGGTAAAATTACACCTTTAGTTAAAATAAAACATCCAAACGGTCTCGCATCAGTGGTCGTAACTATACAATATGCTTTTTTTGCTTCTTTATAAAAATCTTGTCTAGAGATTGAACCAACTTTCCAGTTTTCACCAGAAACTTTTTTTACTGCTTCAATAAATTCATTATGTGTTTCTGTTAATTCTTCTGGTTTATCATCTACCTCCATTCTTAAAGCTGGGGATCCACCTTGAGAAACAATAAAACTATCAAGTGGGAAAACAGAAAG
This sequence comes from uncultured Pelagibacteraceae bacterium, assembly GCA_902613855.1. Classification (GTDB taxonomy): domain Bacteria; phylum Pseudomonadota; class Alphaproteobacteria; order Pelagibacterales; family Pelagibacteraceae; genus Pelagibacter. The sequence goes on along the minus strand of CACMIX010000002.1, from coordinate 143,852 downwards.
AATTGCTGAAGCTGCTTCTTTAATGCCTACACCATCTAATCTTATTACCCTATTATTAGACGTATTTGCTGGAAAATTTGCGTCTGCTAAAATTATTTTTTCTCCATGTCCCATGGATCTTAGATGAAAAAGTAATTCAGGGCTTAAGATTGGATTAATATTAATTAACATCTAATTATTATATTACATAAAAAAAAAGGGTGGAATAAAAATTCCACCCTTTAATTCTGATTATTTCTAAAGATTATTTAAAATCTTTAGCGTTTTCTGTTGTTACTAATTGTGTACCTGTATCAATATTTATATCAATACTTCCACCATTAGCTAACTCAAGTGCATATTTAACACCATAAGCACCCATGTTATAAGAGAACTGAGCAATTGTTGCTGTCATTTCACCTTTAAGGATACTCGTAGCTGCATCTGGAGTTGCATCAAATCCAACAACTACTACATCATTCATATCTGCATCTTTAAGAGCTTGCATAGCACCAAGTCCCATGTTGTCATTAGAAGCAAATATTGCTTTGATGTTAGGATTTTTCAAAATTATAGATTCTGTTACTGATCTACCTTTTGCTGTATCCCATTCTGCAGTTTGGGTTGCAACAATGTTTAAACCACAATTTTTAAATCCTTTAATTGCACCATCTCTTCTAAGTAACGCAGTCGACTGAGACTCGATACCAGTTAAGATTGCAACATCTGAACCTTTTGGAGTTTTATCACATATAAATTTTGCAGCTAACTCTGCACCATTCATATTATTAGTTCCAATAAATGTTACACCTTCGTTAATTCCTTTGGTGTCAACAAATACAACTGGAACTCCACTTTTAATTGCATCATCAACAATTGGTGCAAAAGCATTTGGATCTCCTGGCGCTAGTGCTAGAGCATCAACACCTTTAGCAAGTTGGTCCTCAACTTGATTTATTTGTGCCTGAACATCACCTTCTTGAGGAGGTGCAATTAAAATTAATTTAACTCCTAATTTTTTAGCTTCTTCCTCAGCACCTTTTGTTACAGATGCCCAGAAAGGATTTCCAGATCCAGGACCTTTGATGCTAAACAAGATTTTTTTACCATGTCCATCAGCAAAAGAAACTGAACCTAAACTAATTGATAAAAATATTGCTGTAAAAAGAACAACAATTTTTTTTGTTAAGTTTTTCATTTATTTATTCCCCTATTGTTATTTGAATAACCTAAATTAAATAAAAATTTTGGAAAAAATTCAACTGTTTATAAAGTCAAAACAACTTTTACGTGTAAAACGAACTATAATTATTTTCTAGTTCCAAGGTCTCTTCTAAGGACATCTATATAAACAGCTATAACAATAATTGACCCAATTAAAACCTGTTGCCAAAATGAGCTAACATCCATTAGATTAAGTCCATTTCTCAAAATACCCATAATCATTACACCAGCAAAAACTCCTAATACCGTTCCTCTTCCACCAAAAAAACTTGCACCACCTATAATACATGCTGCAATAGCATCTAATTCGGATTGTAAACCTGCATTTGGATAACCAGAGTCAGTTCTTCCTGCTAAAATTAATGCTCCAATACCAGATAAGAAACCACAAAGTGAATATACTATGATTAAAATTTTATTTACATTTATACCTGATGCTCTAGCAGCACTTGGATTTCCACCTATGGCATAAATCCATTTTCCTGTTCTGCTGTGATTAAGAAAAAACCAAAAAATAACATACACAACTGCAATTAAAACTAAACTAACAGGTAGATACTGTGACTTTTCTAATCCAAGCCACGTTAAATCAATTCTACCATGTCCCAGATATCTAACTTCATCTGTGAAACCACTAATTGGTGTTCCACCAGATATAAGGTTTCCTGTCCCTCTAAAAATATAAAGTGTTCCTAAGGTCATTATAAATGGATGGGGCATCCTCAATAAAGTAATTCCTGCTCCATTAAACAATCCACACAAGAAACCTGCTATCAGAGGAGTTATAACAACTATAAACCACGGTGCTCCTGCTTTTGCAACTATTGCTAAAACCATGAGTGACAACATCATTATTGAGCCGACAGAAAGATCTATACCAGCAGTTACTATGACCATGAACACCCCTAAAGCTAACATTGACTGCCAAGAGATTTGTTTGAAAACGTTAGTTACATTTCTCCATGATAAGAAGACATCTGGCTGCAAAATATGCATTACCAGTATCATAAGTACAAGTAGTAAAAGGATACCATACTTCTCAATGTAGGGCATTAATTTTAAATATAGACTGACTTTTTTATTATCTTTTTCTTCCATTTTATTTTTTACCCATAATCCATCCAATTACTTCATCCCTTGAAGTATTTGAGAGTTCAGACTCTGCAAAATTTGTACCTTGAAATAGCGCCATCACTCGATCACAAACTGAAAAAATGTCATCCATTCTATGACTTATAACTATAACCCCAACACCTGTTTTTTTTAAGCTATTTATAAGATCTAATACTTTTCCTACTTCTTTAATTGCAAGAGCTGCTGTTGGTTCATCCATGATGACAACTTTAGCATTAAATGCTGTTGATCTAGCAATTGCAACAGCTTGTCTTTGACCTCCAGAAAGTTCTTCGACTTTTTGATCAGCGCTCTTAACATTTATTTTTAGTTTTCCTAAATGAGCGTTTGTTAATTCTTTTATTTTATTAAAATCTAAAAATTTTAAGAAACCAATATTTTTAGTTGGCTCTCTTCCTAAAAAAATATTTTCTCCAATAGGTAAATTTCCAGCTAGAGCAAGGTCTTGATAAACCATTTCTAATCCAAGGTTTTGTGAGTCCTTTGGACTTTCTAAAATTTCTTCTTTTCCTTGAAAATATAATGAACCTGAACTAGGTTTATATAAGCCTGATAAAACTTTCATCAGGGTTGATTTTCCTGCTCCATTATCTCCAACTACACCTAAACATTCTCCTGCATGTACTTTTAAATCAACATTTTCTAAAGCAGTAATTGTACCAAAATATTTAGTTATTCCTTTTGCTTCTAATAGTGGATTTTGGAAAGTTGACATAAATTACGAAATTATAAAAAAATCAATTAATTGCAACAGGTTTTGAGGCTATTAGATTGACTGTCCTCTTATTTGCTGTTTTGCAGAATTTAGGTTTTAAATTTTTTCTAATTAAGCTCATATCTTTTAAAACTATCTCCCCCATATTAAAAAAAGCAGACTTTAAAGCCCCAGCTCTATGAGCAGAAAACAAAATATTCTTTACTTTTCTTAAAGAACTTTTTTTTGGCACTGGTTCTTCAGGAAAAACGTCTGTTGCAACAAATATGTTTCTTTTTTTCACTGTGTTTATCAAATCCTTAAAATTTACAACCGCAGCACGACTCATCAATACAAAACAGGAATTAGGTTTCATCTTATTTAAAAGTTTTTTATCTATGAAGTTTTTGTTTTTTGTAGTCACAGTCGCTAGTACATAAATAATCTCACAATTTTCAAACATCTTATTTAAACTCATATTTTTGAATCCTAGCTTTTTAATTTTTATTTTTGGAATCCATGGATCATAAACATTTATATCTTTGGTGAATGGCAATAATAATGGATACAAAGATTTAGCAAGATCTCCAAAACCTAATAATCCAATTTTCTTTTCGGATAATAAAGAAGCTTTCAAATTACTCTCTAATCCATATTTTTCTTTACCTTTAATAAAATCTAAATGAGCAGTATGAATATTTCTTAACAAAGATAAGGTCATTCCAAGAGCAATTTCGGCAACTGGTTTTGAAAAAACAGGAGAAGTTGCAATAACGTGAATTCCCTTTTTAAAACAGTATTGATAATCCATATTATTAATAAAATTACTTTCAACATTTATAATTGCTTTCAATTTTTTTGCTTTTATTAAAAGATTTTTTGGTAAATCAGGTTGGCCTATAATAAATGAAGCTTTGTGAATATTTTTCTCATAAAAAAAATTTTTTTTATTTTTTGGTGCATAAAGTAATTCATACCTTGATTTAAGAATTTTAAATTTATCTTTAGAAAAAATTAATTCTAGAGTTCTTGGAAATGGATCAACTATGGCAATATGTTTTCCCATTTAAATAAGTATACGTTTTACTTCCTCTTCACTGAATTTCTTTGGCTTTTCACACTTAGTGAAAATTTTTTGAGGTATACCAGTGGTAGCTGCTTTCATTGTTGATTGAATTATATCAAGAACATGAAGTGATAATTCTCCTGAGCATCTATGTTTCTTTTTTTGCTGAATTGAATAAAGCATTTCAGATAAACCAACACTTCTATAATTAGCGTTCGTAGGAGACTCGTTAGATCTACCACTTGATGAAGTGATATTTATTTTTCCCAAATGCATTTTGTCAGTTTTATGTTCTCCCCATCTACCTCCCTCAGTAACTGATATATAAACTGACCCACCAAACATATTTGGATCAGGTACTATGATTGAGCCTTTAGTTCCATAAAGCTCCATGTGATTTCTTTGGTGATTTACGACGTCGAATGACAATGTCACTTGAATAATTGCTCCTGTATGAAACTGAATAGTTGCTAAATAAGTTGTAGGTGTTTCAACCTTGAAAGATTTATTTTTTTTCGGTCCAGCCCCATAAATTCTTTTTTTAAAAGCTGTTAATGTTCTTCCCTGTACTTGTTTTGCAGGTCCAAGTAAATTTACTAGTGTTGTAAAAAAGTAAGGTCCCATATCAATTACCGGCCCACCCTCTTTTTTATACCAAGACTCGGGTTTTGGATGAAATGACTCTACACCTGGAAAGGCAAAAATTGCATTACCAAGTTTTATATCTCCGATTAAGTCAGAGTCTATCAACTCTCTTGCTTTTTGAATTCCTCCACCTAAAAAAGTGTCAGGAGCATTACCAATATAAAGTTTCTTTTTTTTTGCTAGAGCAACCAGTTCTTTTCCTTTTTCAAAATATGTAGCTAAAGGTTTTTCTGAATAAACATGTTTGCCTGCACTTAAAACTCTTTTAGATACCGTGTAATGAGATTGGGGTATTGTTAGATTTAGAATTACTTCGATCTCCTTATCCTTAAGAAGGTCTCCAACTGTTTTAGATTTAATATTATATAGTTTTGCACATTTATCTGCAGCTTTTTGATTAATATCTGCACAAGCAATAATTTTGAAATTGTTAAAATACTGATGCCCTCTGAAATATGTTTCTGCAATATGTCCACACCCTATCAAACCAACCTTAAATACTTTATTCATTAAAAAACTAGATGCCTTGTCTTTGTTTGGACTTACCGTCTTTGTGAAGTTTTAAAGCCTCTTTATTTTCATCTGTTGAAGGAATTTCTAAAGTTGGGCTGTCCCAAAAAGCTGAACCCTCTACCCATTTGTAAGCATGAGTTTTTATTGAAATTACATAAGTTACTTCTGATTTTTTGGCTCTTTTAAATGCTTCTTCTAAATCAGAAATAGATGTTACATGTTCAGATTTTGCCCCCATACTTTCAGCATGTTTTGCAAAATCTACATCTACTAAACCAGGAGTTTTTGAGCTCTTTAGTAAGTTATTGTATTCTTTTCCACCTTTAAACAATTGTAATCTATTAATAACTGCGAAACCTCCATTATCACAAACAATTATAATCAGTTTATTTTTTGTAATTACTGATGAGTATATGTCAGTATTATTTAATAAATAAGAGCCATCACCTACAAAAGAAATTACTTCTTTATCAGGGTTAGCCATCTTAATTCCTAAAGCACCAGAAATTTCATAACTCATACAGCTAAATCCCCATTCACTTTCATGTGTATTTAATTCTTTAGGTCGCCAAACTTGAACTACCTCACCTACAAGACCACCTGCAGCAGTTACCGCAATATCTGTTGGTTCAGAATTTCTATAAATAGCCCCTATTACTTGAACATAGCTTGGTACTTCCTGATTTGTTGGTGCACTTTCTTTATCTATATGTTCGTTCCAAATTTTTAATTTTCTTTGTGATTTTTCATTCCACTCATCTCCTACTTTCCAATCTCCTAATGCTTTAGAAAGTTCAATTAATGAAACTTTAGCATCTCCAACTATAGCCTGAGCTAAATGTTTATTGGCATCAAATCTTGAAACATTTATAGAAACAAGTTTAAATTTTTCATTTTCAAAATTTGCCCAAGATCCAGTCGTAAAATCTGCAAGTTTTGTTCCAACGGCAATTGCAAGATCAGTTTCTTTAGCAAGGTCATTGGTATTTTTTCCACCTAAGCCTCCAATTTGTCCAGCATAGTGAGAATGGTCTCTTTTCATTGTTGAATAACCCATTACAGTTTGAGTAACTGGTATATTGTGTTTAATTGCAAAATTACTTAATTCCTCTATTGCATTAGAATAAAAAACTCCACCGCCAGAAATGATAATTGGATTTTTTGATTTTTTGATTTTTTCAGCAGCCTCTTTTATCTGAAAATCATCTGGTCTTGGCCTTCTTATTGAATGAATTCTTTCTTTAAAAAACTCTTCAGGGTATTCAAATGTCTGACCTTGAATATCTTGACACAAAGATATACACGCTGGTCCACAATCAGCAGGATCCAACATTGTTTGAACTGCATTAGGAAAAGACTGAATGATTTGTTCTGGTCTTGTTATTCTGTCAAAATATCTTGTCACTGGTTTGAATGCATCGTTTGCTGTAATTCCAGGATTATTGAAATGTTCTACTTGTTGTAAAACTGGATCTGGCATTCTATTTGCATAAGTATCTCCAGGTAAAAATAGAATTGGTAATCTATTGCTCATTGCAACTGCTGCAGCTGTAACCATATTTGTTGCTCCAGGTCCAACTGATGAAGTTGCTACAAAAATTTGTTGTCTTCTTTTTCCTCTTGCATAACCTATTCCAGTAAGAGCCATATTTTGTTCATGATGTCCTCTGTAAGTAGGTAGCTCATTTTGATTTTCCTCTAAAGCTTGTCCTAAACATGCAACATTTCCATGTCCAAATATCCCAAATACACCAGGAAATAATGGTTCTTTTTTGCCATCAATTAATATTTTTTGTGCTATTAAATATTTAACTATTGCATGGGCACAAGTAAGAGTAATTTTTTTCATGATCTAAGTTTGTCTTTAACTGTGTATAGTGTTTATATATAATTAAATTATAAATTAAAAAACCCAGATTAGTAAACTTAAAAATAAATTCTATGTATAGTAACTTTGGACAATTCATTGATGGTAAATGGCAACAAGCTGAAAAAAAAGAAACATATGACGTTATAAATCCAGCTACTGAAGAAGTAATTGGAAAAGCATCAAAGGCGTCTTCTATAGATGTTCAAAAAGCTCTCAAAGCTGCAGAGAAAGGTTTAGAGATTTGGAAAAATACTGCCCCATGGCAAAGAGCTTATATACTTAGAAAAATTGCTGATCTAATGAGAGAAAGAAAAGACGTTCTTGCAAAATGGTTAACACTTGAGGTAGGAAAACCTATTGCCGAAGCTGTTGGAGAAGTTGGAGGTGCAGCAGACATTTTTGAATGGAATGCTGAAGAAACTAAAAGAATTTATGGGCAAACACAACAAAGTAGGTTTCCAGATACAAGAGTTCATGTTTATTATCAGCCAGTTGGAGTTGTAGCTGCTTTAGTTCCTTGGAATTTCCCAATTGTATTAGCTGCTAGAAAAATTTCTACTTCTTTAGCTGCAGGTTGCTCTGTTATTTGTAAGCCAGATGTAATTACACCTGGTGCTGTAATGGAATTAGTTAATATATGTAAAGAAGCTGGTGTGCCAGATGGAGTAGTAAATCTTCTATCAGGAGATCCTGCTGAAATATCTAACGAATTAATGGAGTCTGATATAATTAAAAAAGTTTCAATTACAGGTTCGACAAGAGTAGGTAAAATTATTTTAAAAAAAGCTGCTGACAAAGTTCAAAGAGTTACTATGGAGCTAAGTGGACATTCTCCTTTCATTGTATGTGAAGATGTGGATATGAACAAGGTAGCTGACATTGCAATTGCTGGTAAATTTAGAAATAATGGCCAAGTATGTATTTCACCTAACAGATTTTATATTCAAGAAAATAGAAAAGATGAATTTGTAAGTGCTTTTATAGATAGGGCCAAAAAATTAAAAATTGGTAATGGTATGGATGAAGGTGTGGAATTAGGACCTTTAAGCACTGCAAAGAGATTAGAAGAAATAGAAAAATTAGTTGAAACTACAAAGAAAGAGGGTGCTAAAGTTTTAATGGGTGGGAAAAGACCCGCAGGTTTCAATAAAGGGTATTATTATGAACCAACGGTTTTTGATGATGTTAAAGATAATTATACAATTATGAAGGAAGAGCCTTTTGGTCCGTTGGTTCCAATTTTAACATTCAAAACTTTTGATGAGGTTATTGAAAGAGCTAATGATAACGATCTAGGTTTATGTAGCTATCTCTATACAAATTCAATGGACAAAGCTCACATAGGTTCTGAAAAATTAGAAACAGGATGTGTTGCAGTTAATACAGGCGTGGTAGCACTTGCAGAAGCACCATTTGGAGGAATAAAACAAACTGGTTATGGACGTGAAGGTGGCTCAGGAGCAATCAAAGACTATTTAAATGTAAAATATACTCACATGGGTTTAAAAATCTAATTGTGAGAAAAAATAAAATTAAACAAATGATGAAAGACGGTAAGCCCGTCATTAATGGTTGGTGTGCAATTCCTAGCACTGCATCCGCTGAGGCAATGGCTCATCAAGGTTGGGACTCATTAACTGTGGATATGCAACACGGTTTAGTAGATTACAGTAATGCACTACCAATGATGCAAACAATATCAACAACAGATGTAACTCCTTTAGCAAGAGTAAATTGGAACGAACCAGGTCAAATAATGAAAATTTTAGACGCTGGATGTTATGGAATTATATGCCCAATGGTGAGTAATAAAAAGGAGGCAGAAAATTTTGTTCAAGCATGTATGTATCCACCTGATGGTTATAGAAGTTTTGGCCCAGTAAGAGGTTTAATTTATGGAGGAGCTGATTATGCAGATCATGCTAATGAAGAAATATTAAAACTGGCGATGATAGAAACAAAAGAATCTTTGGAAAATCTTGATGAGATTATGTCTACACCAGGTGTCGATGGTATTTATATTGGTCCAGCAGACTTAAGCTTAGCAATAGGTGAAAAGCCTGGTTTTGATAGACCAGAATCTACAAAAGCTTATTCTGAAATTTTAAGAATCTTGGAACATGCGAAAAAAAATAATATTTTTGCAGGAATTCATAACGGTACTACAGAGTATGCAACTAAGATGATTGAAAAAGGTTTTAATTTTGTAACTATAGCATCTGATTTGAGAGCTTTAAGTGCTGGTGCTAAATCTACCGTAGATAAAATGAAGGGCTCTTTATCAAAAAAAGACGATAACGCTACTTACTAATTTATTTGATCTAAAAATTCCTCAAATTGTTTTTTTTCTAAATTTGATGATTGATTTTTTCCTGGAAATTTTCCATTCATTGAATCTTTTTTAAAAGCTTTTAGAGCTTTTACTCTTTCATTTTTAATTTCATTTCTCAATTTTAATAAATTTCCATAAGCTTTGGAATGTCTTGGAGGATTTTTTGTATCACCACAAATATCTTCCATAAATAAATACATCACATCAGCATTTTTTCCTGATCCCAAAGAAACAGTAACTATGTCAGTACGCTTTGAAATTTCACCCATAACATTTTCTGGTATAACTTCGCATTCTGCGGAAAATGCACCAGCTTCTTCTAATCTTTTAAACTTTTGAAAAAGTTCATACGCTTCATTTGCAGTTTTACCTACTGCTCGCAACCCACCAATCCAAGTCGACTTTCTTGGTACTAAACCTAGATGACCCATCACTGGAACATCTTCTTTAGATAGCATTTCAACTATATACATACTTCTTGGTGTCATAACTGCATCTGCCCCATTTTCTAATGCTTTAAATGCACCACGCATAATATCTTCTTCTGTCACAAATTCATTTAATCCTAAAGCTGCAGTTAAAAATAAATTTTTTGAACCTTCTCTTACAGAAATTACATTTTTTGCATTTGAGATAATCATATCAAAACCTGCTTTTTCAGCTGCCTCAGCTTCCTCAACACTATTTGCCGTAACTTGTGTAAATTTTCTTTTTCCTTTTGATGTTTTTAAATCTCCAACAGTTAAAGTTCTTTTAGCTGGTTTAGCTGCCCATGTATAAATATTTTTCATTTAATACCTTTGTAAAGAATATCTCTTCTATCAATAAATCCTTCAAAGGTTTTTATTGTAATTACAGATGGTAATATAAAAATTGATCTCTTATCTTTTTCATTTCTGATTATTCTGAAAAAACCTTTTTTGATGGCGGTATCAATATAAATATTTGAAGTTAAATAGGATTTTTCTATTACTTTTAATAATTGATTTTTAGTTATGGATTTATTTTTATAATAAGCAAGCATAACCATGTGAAGCATAATCCAATGCTGAGGTGTTAATGAAAACCAATTAAGTAATTCATTTTCCAATCTACCTTCAAAATCCCCTAATGAAATTTCAGCTAATTTAATTCGTTTTTGAGTAATTTTAGGAATTTTTTTTTGTTCCTCAAAATGCTTAGGGTACTTAAACTGTTTCTTCATTCCAAAATATTATCTCAAAGAATATTAATTTAATATTATTTTTTATTACTCAATTCTTTATAAATATTATTAACCCTGTGTACTTCTTCTGCAGTATTAAAATAACCTTCATATTCAATTTCCTCTGGAGTTACATCAAAATGATAGTGGCCAGCTATATTTTGTTTTGTATATGAGTGAAAATGGGTGTGCTCACCAGACTCTCTTAAGTTAAGATCTCCACCTGTTGGATCACCTGTCCACAAAACACTATAACCTTGTAGTTCTGGCCCGATAGGTTCATAAAATTGTAAAAAATCCTTAACACACTTCATCTGTTTAGGATCATAATATTCATGCTTAATATCCGAATAATCTGGTTGAACATGTGATCTTATTTTTCCATTTAAAATTCTAAATACACCCGCTAAAGCTAAATGTTCATTTTTTTCAATTTTTAAATTATCTTTTAAAGCTTTTCTCATAGCTTGAGGAAGAGAGCCCTGCTCACCAGATCTTCCATGTATCTTAATTTTGATAACTTTTCCTTTAACTCCATCAGTATAAAAAACGTTGCCTAAACCACCATGTTTTCTTGCTGTATATTTTTCAGCAATACACTCTTTATTTATCCCAACCCGAGCTATTATAGATTTTGACTCAGATGTAATTAAATTTTCATTTATAATCAGTTCTCCACAATGGCCATCTAAACAAGACATAGCACCTGAACCAGCACCTAATGCATATGATTTTTCTGAACCAATAATTTTTGAAATTTCTTCATAATCAAACTCAGCTCCTATAAAATTAGGATCATGCATGTAGGGCTCACCACCAACATCGATAATTTTTTGATTACCACTTATACCTTCGGATGGACATCCCCAATTTCTTAAATTAGGGCAATCAACTATAGAAACCTCAACAACTTTATAATTATTTGATAATCCAACTTGTAAAGCCTCAGATATTTTTTCTAGTGAGTATTTTGTAAAGTTTGATTTTTCAATATTTAATTGCATTGCTAATTAAGCTATATTTTATTTTGCATAATGTCTATAGATAATATATATAATATCTATACATAAATTAATTTAAAGAAAGTCTAAATGATTAATAAAGATTTAAAAGTTGGTGTTCTAGGTGCCGGTGCTATGGGCTGTTTATTTGGAGGTTTGTTAGCAGAAAAAGGTTTAAATGTAACATTGATTGATGTTTGGAAAGAACATGTAGATACCATAAATAAAAATGGTCTAAAGATGGATGGACATGGTGGCGACAGATTTATCAAAGTCAAAGCTACAAGTGACCCTTCAAGTGTAGGTGTAGTTGATGCAGTAATTGTAATGTGCAAAGCAACATCATTGGAGCCTGCTTTAAAAAGTGTAAAAAATATTATTGGTGAAAAAACTGCCTTCATGTCATTTCAAAATGGGTTTGGTCACGAGGCAATTATGCAAGAAATAGTTGGAACCGAAAAAGTTTTAGGCGGAACAACCACTCAAGCATCAAACATTTTAGGTCCTGGACATATTATGAACCATGCATCTCTGCCCTCTTGGATTGGTGAATATGAAGGAGGTATGAGTGACAGAGTAAAAGATATTGCTGATACTTTTACAGCTTATGGATTAGAAACAATTGCAGCAGATGATGTTAAGAAGAGAAAGTGGATGAAATTATTTGCATTAACCGCAATAGGTCCACTTTCAGCCATCTTCGATCTCAATCACACTGATTTGTATATAAATAATACTGCAAATAAAATTTCTAGATCACTTGGAAAGGAAATTATTCTAGAAACTAGAAAAATTGCACTAGCAGATGGTGTAGAAGTATCAGAGGATGAATGTCTTTTTATGTTTAACAAGATTGTAGACTCTAATCAGACTAATAAATCTTCAATGGCTTTCGATGTGCAATATAAAAGAAAAACCGAAATTGACTTTATAAGTGGAGTGGTATCAAAATTGGGTAAAAAACACGGTATTAATACACCTTTAAACGACCTGATGTATAAAATGATTAAAGTAAAGGAGGGAATGTATAGCTAAATGCTAAGAATTGAAAAATTAAAAAAGTTTAAAAGTAATTTTCCAATTTTAGTTGGTAACAACACAATTTCAAATCATCTTTGTGAGTCTTTAATTAAAGAAATAAGTTCATCTGAAACGTTTGATGATTTAATCATGGGCGGAAGAAGCAGAATTAACAAGGGCTCAAAAAACTTCAAAAAATATATCAATAAATCCAAAATTTCAAAAAAACTTTTTCAATTATTTAATAGTAAAAAGTTTTATAATAAAATTGAGAATATTTTTAAAAAAAATTTTAAAAATCAATCATGGGTAAATTTGTATCCACCAAAATTATTTAATACTAAAAAATTTACCATAAAAAAAAAGATAAATTCAATCGAACTTAAGGCTTTACTTGGTAAAAACTACAAACACACAAATGTAAATTTGGATATTGATTTCTCAGTCTCAAAAGGAGGATACAGATTAAGACCACATCGTGATGATATAACCAGGTTATATAATTTCTTAATTTATTTAACAGATATTCCAAGAAAAAATGGGGGATCTTTGACAATTTATAAAAAAAAAGCAAAAAAAAATATTAGAAAAAGTTTTAAAAGATTTCCAAAAATGAGTGAGCTTGAAATAGTAAAATCATTTACCCCTAAAAAAGGAACTGTAGTTTTTTTTCAATCAACTCCAAATTCATATCATGGAGTTAAACGTTTTATCGAAAAGAACTGTCCTAAAAGGTTTTTTATTTATGGAAGTTATGCACAAAATACCCCTGTTATATGGAAATATAAAGATGCTACATATTATCCACATATAATTTATTCAAAAAAAAGAATGCTTACCTCTTTCCATGACGCAAACTATTTAACTTCAGAGCCTAAATATTGATATTTTTTTGTAATAAAATAAAATTTAAATATGAAAAATAATCTTAAAAAAAAATTACATGAACAGGGTTATTTAATAGTTAAAAATATACTTAACTTTAAAAAAGATCTTAAACCAGTTTTGAATGATATGGAATTTGTGATGGATTGCTTAATTCAAAAATATGCAAGAAAGAAAAATATACAGAAAATTTTAAATTTGGATTTTAAAAAAAAATACTCGTACGTTTCAAAATTAAATATTCATGATCTAGATCAATACTTCAATACCAGATTACCTAGAGATCATGTAAAACCAGAAAGTGATTATTTTGCCACTCAATCGCTGTGGAACTTAATTACAAATAAAAATATTTTAGATGTAGTTGAAAAGATTTTAGGTAAAGAAATAATGTCTAATCCAGTGCAAAATACAAGAATTAAGCAACCAGAAAAAAAATTGCCAAAAGATTCTTTGCATGATGGATTGAGTGGAAGAACACCATGGCATCAAGATGCTGCTGTTCTAAATTCTAAAGGACAAAAGTTAACTGAAATGGTCACTGTTTGGATACCTTTTACTAAAACTACAAAAAAAAATGGCTGTATGATTACAGTCAAAGAAATTAATAAAATGGGATTATTAAATCATATACCAGGATATAGAGGCCAAGTTGAATTAAAAAATAGCAAATTATTAGATAAAATGAAACATGTCCCTTTAGAAGCGGATGTAGGCGACATTATTCTTTTACATAAACATTCAATACATTGCTCATTACCAAATAGATCAAATGATTTTAGAATAAGTGCTGACCTTAGATATAATGTTGCTGGACAACCGTCTGGTAGAGAGCCACTTCCAAACTTTTATGTTAGAAGTAAAAATAAAAATAATATTAAAATTCAAAATTTTAAACAGTGGTTAACACTTTGGGAGAAAGCTAAAGAAAAATGTATACCAAGAAAATATGCATTTAAATATCCACTCCCTACTTTCAAAAATAATAAAAGAGACCTTTCGAATTTAATTAACTCTTAATTAAATATTTTATAAAACAAATATAGGTGTATAAGTGAATATGAAAAAAATTCTTGTTATTCAGCCTATTCATGAAGAAGGTATCAACCTTTTAAAAGATAATTCAAATTTTGAATATGAAGTTGTAGATAACGTCGATACAGAATTTCTAAAATCAAAAATTAAAGACTGCGATGGTATTTCAATTCGTACTGCTAAACTTAGTGGGGAAGTAATTGAAGCTGCTAATAATCTTAAAATTATTTCAAGACATGGTGTTGGATATGACAATATCGATTTAGAGGTTTCAAAAAAAAAGAATATTACTTTAGCCATTACAGCAACTGCAAACGCAGTGGCGGTAGCTGAACATGTAATGTTCATGACTCTAAATATTTCTAAAAGAGGCAGCATGTATGATGACACTGTAAAAAATGGAAAATTTAATGAAAGAAATAAATTACCTAAAACGATAGAACTATGGAATAAAAATATTTTAATTGCAGGATTTGGTAGAATAGGACAAGCCTTAATTAAAAGGTGTCTCGGTTTTGAAATGAATGTTTTTGTTTTTGATCCTTTTGTTTCTAAAGAATTTATAGAAAAACGTGGTGGTACAAAAGTGGATAATTTAAGCGAAACATCAAAAGATATGGATGTAATGTCACTTCACATTCCCTTGAATGATGAAACAAAAAATATAATTAATTATGAATTACTTAAATCTATGAAAAAGAATTGTATTATAATCAATGCCGCCAGAGGAGGTATTGTGAACGAAGTTGATTTAGATAGAGCTTTAAACGAAAATTTAATCTTTGGTGCTGGTTTGGATGTATTTGAAACTGAACCTCCTGCTGAAAACAATCCTCTTTTAAAAAATAAGAAAGTTTTTTTGAGTCCACATACTGCAGCTTTCACAGAAGAATGTATGACAAGAATGGGTAAAGAAACTATACAAAATATATTTGATTTTTTTGACGGTAGTTTAGAAAATTCAAAAAAAGTAAAACTATAAAGCTATTTTAAGATCAATATCTGCACACACCTCAGATAAATATTTGAAACCTTTTTTTGCATATTCTAAAGGATTTGCTTTAGCTGGATCTTGTTCTGCTTCTACAACTAACCAGCCCTTATAATCAATATTTTTTAAATATTTCAATAAAGGCTTATAATCAATGCATCCGTCTCCTGGTACTGTAAAAGCTCCCTCTAAAAATGCTTTTCTAAAACTCCAATCTTTTTCAAGGGATTTATTTAAAATATCTTCTCTCATGTCCTTACAGTGTATATGAATTATTCTGTCTTTATAATCTTCTGCTATTTTTACAGAATTACCTTTGGCAAATAGCATGTGACCAGTATCTAGTATTAATTTGACTTGGTCACTTGTGTTTTCTAACAGTCTTTTTGTGTCATCTTCTGTTTCGATAACTGTACCCATGTGATGATGATAAGCTAAAGGCATATCTTGGTCTTCTAAATATTTTCCCATCTCAGAAATTTTTTTACAATATTCATTCCATTCATCTTTATTCATTTGTGGTCTACTGGATAAGGGTCTATTTGGGTCTCCAGCAATAGAGTCTGACACTTCAGCAAATACAATACATGGTGCTTTACAATCTTGAAAAAGATTTAGTTGCTCTTGAATTAATATAATTTCATCCTTTACAGAATTTTTTCTCAAATTTGCACTGTACCAGCCTGAACATAACTTTAGTTTATATTTTTGTAACAATGGAATGAGTTCCTCTGATTTTTTTGGAAATTTCCCTCCAGACTCTATTCCAGAAAAACCTGCTTCACTTGCTTCTGATAAACACTGTTCCAAAGGTGTTTCACCACCAAGTTCAGGCATGTCGTCATTGCTCCATGCTATTGGTGCTATTCCTAATTTTACTGACATAATACTTATATTTGTTATGATATATAAAATCATAATCTAATGAATACAAATAAATTATCCTTAGGTATCGTTGGTGGAGGTCCAAAATCTTGGATAGGTCATGTCCATCGAATTTCTGCAAGATTTGATGACAAGTACGAAATAGTAGCTGGTGTATTCTCAAGAAATGCAAAATTATCAATTAACTTTGGAAAAACTTTAGGTATCTCTAAAGATAGATGCTATTCAACTTTTAAAGAGATGGCTTTGAAAGAGTCAAAAAGAAATGATGGTATTCAAGTAGTCTCGATAATGACGCCCCCATCAAGTCATCAAATTATTGCTGAAAAATTTATTGAAAAAAATATCAATATTATCTCGGATAAACCATTTGCTGGTAATCTAGATCAAGCCAAAAAACTTTATAAAAAAATAAAATCAAATAAAAAAATTAAATATGCTTTAACTCATAACTACTCAGCTTACCCAATGGTTAGAGAAGCTAAAGTTTTAATAGAAAAAGATAAAATTGGAAAAATTGAATATGTGAATGTTGAATATATCCAGGATTGGTCTGGTGGAACAAAAATTAATGTAAGAAATGCCAAAAAAAAACTAAAATGGAAAATAGATAATAAAATAGTCGGTGCATCTGCTGTTCTTAATGAAATTGGAACTCATGCTTACCATTTAGCTACATATATTTCAGGATTAAAAGCAGAAAAAATTTTTGCTGATATTAAACAAATTTCAAAAAAAATAAAAATGGATGATAACGCACAAGTAATGATTAATTTTACAAACGGTGCAAAAGGTATGTTTTGGACAAGCGTCATGGCTAAAGGTGGAGTTTATGGTCTTAGAATTAGAGTATTTGGTTCTAAAGGAAGCTTAGAGTGGGTTCAAAATGACCCAAATTATCTAAAATTAAATCCAGACAAGGGCGCAGTAAGATACCTTGAGAGAGGTTTTCATAATGCTGAGCTTTCAAAAAAATTCTCTAGAATAAAATTCGGACATCCAGAAGGATATTTGGATGCATTTGCAAATATTTATAGAGAATTTGCCGACTCCTTAAAAAATAAATCAAAAAAAAGATATTTTTATCCAAATGAGGATGAGGGATTGGAAACAGCAAAATTTATAAATGCTTGTAAAGTTTCATCAAAAAATAAAAGATGGGTCAAAATCAAATAAATATTGCATTACTTGGTCTTGGAAGAATAGGCCAGATGCATGCCTTAAATTTAATTAATCATGCAGAATTCAATTTAAAATATACATTTGATATTGATAAAAATTTAAATAACCAATTAGGAAAAAAATATAAGTCAATTCCTATTAATAATCCCAATGTTGCATTCAATGATAAGAGCATTAAATGTATTTTTATAGCCACAAGTACTAAGACACATTTAAATTATATTGATAAAGCAGTTAGAAATAAAAAAATTGTATTCTGTGAAAAACCATTAGATTTAAGTTTAAAAAAAATTGATGAATACAAAAAAAAACTTTCTAAGTTCAATCCAAAGATTCAAATTGGTTTTAATAGAAGATATGATGCAGGACATAATTCTTTGAAAAAAAATCTTGTTAATGGAAAAATTGGTAAATTAGAAAAAATAATTATTACCAGTCGGGACCCTGCACCTCCTTCAACTGATTACTTGAAAAATTCTGGTGGTATTTTTAAGGATATGATGATCCATGACTTTGATTTAGCAAGATACTATGTGGGCTCAGATGAGTTTAAGCATTTATTTGCAACAGGTGAATACTTTAAAGATAAAAAATTTAAAAAAGTAAAAGATTTAGAATTAGCTACAGTGGTAATGAAAACTAGGAAAGGTGTCCAGTGTGTAATAACAAATTCAAGGCATTGTAGTTTTGGTTATGATCAAAGAGTTGAGTTATTTGGTAGTAAAGGGATGGTAATTTCTGAAAATCAAAGAGATTTAGAAACAACATCCTATTTTAAAAATTCAACAGGAAGTAAACGATCTTTTAAAAATTTTTTTATCGAGAGATATTCAGAGGCATTTAAAAACCAATTAAGTGACTTAGCAAGACTTTGTAAAAAAAACATTAAACCACGGGCAAATTTTGAAGATGGAAGAATGTCAGTGATATTGGCTGAAACAGCAAATAAATCTTTAAAAACAAAAAAATTTGAGCTTATTAAATTTTAAACCGTCACATTGATTTTGTAGATTTATAATATAATCAATTTAGTTATGAAAAATATTAAGCCATTTGGTCCCTCTATTGGAAAAACAAAAATATCTAAAAGGTTTATAAATAAACTAAATGAGGAATTTGATAAAAAATCAAATAATAAAAAAATTGATTATAGTTCAAAATTAGCGAGTCAAATAAAAAATGAAATAAAGATTTCAAATAATTTTATTAAAAAATATTTATTTAAAGAACTAAGAATAAATATCAAAAAATTTTTAGCCAATGAACAAATTAAAAATATAAAAGAAGTAAAAATACTTAATCTTTGGGTTGTTCGACAGTTTAAAGGTGAGTATAACCCTATCCATTATCATACTGGCGATTTGTCTGGGGTTGGATATTTAACTTTGCCAAAAAATATGACAAAAAACAATTTAGTTAAAAATAAAAAACTTAAAACCAATGGAACAATTGACTTTATAAATGGACAAAAAGCATTTCTTTGTAATAGTATTTATAATCTAATTCCAAAAATTGGAGACTTAATAATATTTCCAAACTATCTAATGCACACTGCATATCCATTTAACATAAATGGAGAAAGACGATCATTTTCTTTTAATGTAAAAATTATTTTTAAAAAATAAATGGATACTAATTTTTTTAAAAATATTAGAATTTTGGATGGCGGTATGGGGCAACAGCTATTAGCCAAAGGATTAATTTCTAAAGGCACGTTGTGGTCCGCTAGTGCTAATTTAGATAAAAAATTTCATGATCTGGTTGTTAACGTACACTTATCATTTATAAATGCCGGATCTGAGGTGATACTTACAAATACCTTTTCGGCGAGAAAAATTAGATTAATACAAAATAAAGTTGATAAAGACTTTGTATATATAAACGAACAAGCTTGTTTATTATCTATTAAAGCAAAGGAAAAATCTGGAAAAGATGTTTTAATTGCTGGTAGCTTACCATGTCAAAATGATACTTATGTAGAAGATCAAAGAGATAGCAAAGAATTAGAAAAAGCTTTTTATGAACAAGCTGAGGTTATTGCTCCATATGTAGATTTTTTTTATTTAGATGTTGTTTCAAGTGGAAGAGAAATAGACATAGCATCAAACGTTGCGGTCAAATTAAATAAACCTGTTCTTTTGGGTATTCATGTTAAAAAAAATAACTTACTCCCCTCAAATGAAACTATCACTGAAGTCTTTAATAAATATAGAAGTAATAATTGGCTAGGAGTAATTACAGCATGCGTTTCTCCAAAAATTGCTGAAGAGTGCACCTCTGAAATTAAAAAGTTAGATATCCCGTTTGGGTTTAAAGCCAACCTTTGGAAAGTGGAAGAACCAACTCCAGTTCAAACTTTTAATAAGGCTAAACCTGATGAAATAGGTACTAATCCGAATGTTACTCTTGGGAAAAGAGACAACAATTCAGCTAAAAAATTCTATGATTTTTCGAAAAGACTTGTTGAACAAGGCGCAACAATTCTTGGTGGATGTTGCGAAACAACACCAGAGGATATTAGAGAAATTGCTAAACTAAGATAATTTTTTTCTATCAGCTCTTCGAACAAAATAAATACCTATACAAACTGCAGTCAAAGAAATTAAGACTTTAATTGTTATTAATTCTTTTAAGAATATGTATCCTAGAATTGTTCCAAAAATTGGTATTAAATAAGATACCTGGGATTGAAAAATCAAACCATTATCTTTTAGTATTTTAAACCTTAATAGCCATGCGATTCCTGTAGGAACAATGCCTAGATAAATTACAGATATTAATGAGTCTGTTCTTGGCACTACCTGCCACGGTTGTTCAATAAATGATACCAATGGTATTAAAATAATTGTTGCCCAGATTAATATCGAACCTGTCACATTTTCATTTTTTTTCTTACTAATTTTTAAAGTTAATACACCACCAATAACATAACATGTTGAACCCAACAAAATTAACAAAGCCGAAGTAAAATTATTTTGATCAATTAAAAGATTGTCTGAAAATAAAAAAATTATTCCAGAAAAACCAATTAAAATTCCAAACGTTTTAACTAAATTAAATTTTTCATTTTTTGTATAAAAATGACCTAGTATAGTAGAACTCAGTGGTGTTGTTGACATTAAGATTGCAGCGAGATTACTTTGAACAGATTTTACTCCATAGGCAATTAGAAAGAATGGTGCAACCAAATTTATAAAACCAATCATAGCAAACCAATGCCAATCTTTAGAGAAAGCCTCAATTTTTATTTTTTTATAGTAACAAAGAAGTAGAACTGGAATTGCTCCAAAAAATACTCGCAGGAAAGCGATTGTAACTGGACCAAATGAATAAGTTGCAATTTTTATATTAAAAAATGCAGATGCCCATATTAAAGATAATATGGTTAATAAAGCATAATCTATTAATTTTGGTTGCCTCATTCTGTTAAATCATCAACTTCTGAATTAGTTAATTTTTTAAGTTCAAAGAAAGTAATTCCAAAAACTGCGTTTGGATGTCCTGCTGCCGCAAAAACCTTTGAAAATCTTTCTAAATGTTTATCCATGTATACTTTAGTATTCACTATATGACCTATTGGGGACACGCCTCCTATTGTATAACCAGTAATTTGCTTAACCTCCTCGGGACTTGCCATTGATACATCTTTTTCGCTGAATTTTTTTTTCAACTTATTTAAAGAGCATCTTTTGTCTCCCGATACTAAACAAAGACAAAATTTATTGCCTGATTTAAAAAGTAAGCTTTTTACAATTGCACCTACATTACAACCTAAGGCTGTAGCAGCATCATTTGCTGTTCTTGCTGTTTGTTCTAAAATAATAACATTAATATTTTGATCAAAGTCTTTAAGAATTTTCTCTGCTCTTTTAACTGGTTCTTTATCTAAAATGGAATTCACTTATTTACTCGTATGATTAATAATATTGATTAAATACACTACTTATGTGAAAATTGCATAAGTGTTATTTGTTAAATAAGCAATATTTATAAGAGTTTATTTGCTAATTAATGCTCTGAAATTACATAGGAGACATAATGAGTGCAGAAAACGTTTTAAAATTTATTAAAGAAAAAGAAGCTGAATTCGTAGATTTGAGATTTACTGATCCAAGAGGTAAACTTCAACATTTAACAATGGACTCAACTGTTGTTGATGCAGATATGCTTAATGAAGGTGTATTTTTTGATGGATCATCTATTGCTGGTTGGAAAGCAATTAATGAGTCAGACATGATTTTAAAACCAGATACTTCTAGAATGTTTATGGATCCTTTTACTTCCCACAATACTGTAGTTTTGTTTTGTGATATTTTAGATGCAATTAAAAAAGATCCTTACGAAAGAGACCCAAGGGGTGTAGCTAAAAAAGCTGAAGAATATTTAAAAGCTTCAGGTATTGGTGATAAAGCATTCTTCGGTCCAGAACCAGAATTTTTTGTTTTCGATGACGTAAGAATTAAAAATGATATGAATGAATGTGGATTTAAAATTGATAGCAAAGAAGGTCCATATAATTCAGGAAAAGAATATGAAAGTGGAAACATGGGACACAGACCTCCAATCAAAGGTGGATACTTCCCTGTGCCACCAGTTGATAGTGAGCAGGATATGCGTGGTGAATATCTTAAAAATTTAAAAGAAGTAGGAATCAAAGTTGAAAAACATCACCATGAGGTTGCTCCGAGTCAGCATGAGCTTGGAATGTATTTTGGAACTTTAGTGGATCAGGCTGATAATGTTCAATTATATAAATATGTTGTTCAAATGGTAACCCACTCGTTTGGCAAAACTGCAACTTTTATGCCTAAACCAGTAGCAGGAGATAATGGTTCTGGTATGCATATTCACCAATCAATTTGGAAAGGTGATACGCCTGTTTTTTCTGGTGACGCTTATGCAGGATTATCTGAAACTGCGTTGCATTATATTGGTGGAATTTTAAAACATGCTAAAGCTATTAATGCTTTTGCTAACTCTACTACAAATAGTTATAAAAGATTAATACCAGGATTTGAGGCTCCAGTATTACTTGCATACTCTGCAAGAAATAGATCAGCCTCGTGTAGAATTCCAATCACCTTGAGTAAAAAAGGTGCAAGATGTGAAATTAGGTTCCCAGATGCATCTGGTAATCCATATTTAACATTTGCTGCAATGCTTATGGCTGGAATTGATGGTATTAAAAATAAAATTCACCCAGGTGAGTCTTTTGATAAAGATCTTTATGAATTACCACCAGAGGAAGTAAAAGCTATTCCAACAGTTTGTGGATCTTTAAGAGAAGCAATGGAAAGTTTAGATAAAGATAGAGAATTCTTAACTCAAGGTGGTGTGTTTACAGATGATCAAATTGATGCATACATCGCTCTTAAATTTGAAGAAATTCATAAATTTGAACATGCACCTCATCCAGTTGAGTTTGAGATGTATTACAGCAGTTAGTAATTAGTTACTGCTTAGTTGTAGCTATTGTATCTTTGTTAATACCTTTTTTAACAACGTAGTCCTGTGTGCCGTTGGCACCAGTGTCTACTTCTTTTCTAAGGTCTTTGAAAAATGATTTCTCTTTCAAAGAATTTTTTAAGTTTTTAACAAGATTTTTAAACTCAAATGTATTCATTACTAAGCTATATATTAGATATGCAAATAATGCAAATCTGATATGCTCAAAATGGGATTGTTGGCCTATGAAGTTTTAAATGATTCACCACAGCCACAACGCTCGGTTTCATTAGGATTATTAAAAACAAAAGTTGAGGATAATTCTTCTTTCTTATAATCCATTTCAGTTCCTAATAGATACATAATAGCAGCGGAGTCTACGAATACCTTCACACCTTTATCTTCAATTATTTCATCATTTGGATTAACTTCTTTCGTATATTCCATAACATAAGACATTCCTGCACAACCACCAGATTTAACTGATACTCTTACTCCAAGAGAATCTTTTTCTGCATTAGTCATTATCTCTTTAATTCTAGATGCAGCGTTATCACTTAATTTAATTATTTGAGTCATTATAAATTCAATTCCAATTTAGCTGCTTCAGACATCATGTCTTTGGTCCATGGTGGATCCCATACTAATTCTAAATCAACTTCTTCAATCCCTTCAACTTGCATTGCACCCTCTTTAACTTCTTTAGGTAAACTTTCGGCTACAGGGCAATTTGGCGTTGTTAAAGTCATTTTAATTTTAGCAGATTTTTCATTTTCAACTATTATATCATAAATTAAACCCAATTCATAAATATTAACAGGCAACTCAGGGTCATAAATTTTTCTTATTTCCTCTATGATTAGTTCTTTTTTTGACATAATTAATTCTCTGTTTTTACTTCTTTTTTTTTATCATCAAATGCTGAAACCAAAGTGTGCCATGAAAGTGTAGCACACTTCACTCTCATTGGATATTGTTTAACACCTGACAAGCACATTAATTTAGTTTTTTCATCTTCCTGTAAATATTCTGATTTTAATTCTGGATTTTCTTTAATCATTCCTAAAAAATCTTCAACGATTTCTTTAGCTTCATTTTCATTTTTACCTTTAATTAAATCTGTCATTATTGAGGCTGACGCCATTGAAATAGCACAACCACTTCCTTCAAATGAAATATCTTCAACTATTTTTTGACCATTTAATTTTAAATAAACATGAACATTATCACCACATAAAGGATTGTTACCTTTTGCATCTTTATTGAAGTCAACTGTCTTTCCAAGATTTCTTGGATTTTTTCCATGCTCTAAAATAATTTCTTGATATAATTCTTTTAAATTCATTTTAAGTTAAATATTTTTTTACAGTTATTTATTGAATCATTTAATTTATCTAGATCGTCCTTAGTATTATAAATTCCAACAGAAGCTCTTGCACTAGCAGGTATATTTAATTTATCATGTAAAATTTGACAGCAATGATGTCCTGCTCTTATTGCAACTCCGTCTTCATCAAGTATAGTTGCAATATCATGTGGATGAACACCTTCTAAAGTAAATGATAAAACTCCACCTTTGTTTTTTGGACTACCAATCAATTTAACAGAATTATTTTTTTGTAATAATTCTTGTCCATATTCAACTAAATCTGCTTCGTGTTGCATAATATTTTCTACACCAATGCTTTCCATAAACTTAATTGACTCGTCAAATGCAATGACTTGAGCAGTTGCCATTGTTCCTGCTTCATATTTATTTGGTAATTCACCATAAGAAATACTATCTTTTTTAACTTCTCTGATCATTCCTCCACCACCTTGATAAGGAGGTAGTTCCTCTAACCACTTTTTTTTACCGTATAAAACACCAAGTCCTGTTGGTCCGTACATTTTGTGACACGATATTGCATAAAAATCACAATCAAGATCTTGCATATCAAGTTTAAGATGTGGCGCACCCTGACAACCATCAATAACAACAATTATTCCTTTTGAATGTGCTAGATCAGTTATTTCTTTAATTGGTAATATTGCTCCTGTTACATTTGACAAATGTGTAATTGCTATCACTTTAGTTTTAGGAGTTATTTTCTTTTCAATTTCCTCTAAAGAAACATCGCCATTTTCATTCATTTCTGCAAAATTAATTTTAATATTTTTTGATTTTCTTAAAAAATGCCATGGAACATAATTTGAATGATGCTCAAGTTCAGTAATTAATATTTCATCTCCTTCTTTTAAGTAATTTTGTCCCAAAGTATTTGCAACTAAATTTAATGCTTCAGTTGCACCTTTTGTAAAAACTATTTCATTTTTGTCTTTAGCATTAATATATTTTTGAACAGAGGATCTTGTATTCTCATACAAATTTGTAGCTGCAACTGCAAGATAATGAACACTTCTTCCTACATTCGAAAACTGTTTGGTATAAAATTCATTAATTTTATCTGCAACAACTTTTGGTTTTTGTGAAGAGTTGGCGCTATCAAGATAAACAAGATCATTATTTTGAATTTTTTCATCAAATATAGGAAATTCGTTTTTTATATTTTCTATTTTCATTCCTTGATTCCAATCATGTTTTTAATTAAATTTTTAATTTCTGAGTCTGTAATTTTTTCTACCACATCAAGTAAAAAACCATTTATTAAAAGTTCTCTTGCTTGATTATAATTTAAACCCCTAGACATTAAGTAAAATATAGAGTCTTCATTGAGACTTCCTGAGGCTGAACCATGTGAACATTTAACATCATCTGCATAAATTTCTAATTCAGGTTTAGCATTAAATTCAGAATCTTTATTTAATAATATTGCTTTACTAAGCTGGTATCCATCTGTTTTTTGTGCATCAGAATTTACAAATATTTTTCCTTGATATGCTGCTTTAGAACTGTCTTCTAAAACACTCTTAATTAGTTGATAGCTTTTTGTATTCTCTGTTAAATGATTTACAGTTGTTCTTATTTCGTGATGTTTATTTTTATCAAGAGAGAAAATGCCATTCACAAAAGCTGATGAGTGTTCTCCTTTTAAATTACAATTAACTTCATTTTTAAAGAAATTTGATCCTGAAGATAAAATAAATGTCTCCGAAATTGTATTTTTATTTTGTTCAATATTGTTAAAAGAATATTTAATATTTTTATTTTCTATTTTATCTATTTTATAATTTTTAAGAATTGCATTTTCTTTTAAATCAAAATTATAAAAAATATTTAAAAAATTTTTTTCAGATGTATCATTGAATAAGTCAATCAATCTTAAGGAGCTATCTTCTTGCAGCTCAAAATCTAATCTTAAATTAATATTTTTGGACCAAATTTTAGAGTTTGTTGTATGGTAAATAATAAGTGGTTTTGATAGCTGATAACCCTTTTTAAGGACTATTTTAAAGGATTTATTGGTAAAAGCACTATTTAGATCAGATAAAGAGTTATTGTTTTCAAATTTATTAATAATTTCTGACTGATCAATTATTTCTATTTGATCTTTTTTCTCATAATCAAAATCAATTTTTTCAATTCTGCCATTTATAAAGACTACTTTATTGTGTACTAATCCATCTACAAATACAGAAGTATCAACTTTGTTGGTAGATGTATAATCATTATAAAAACTTAATTCCCCAATATTCTTATTAATTATCTGGTTAAGATCTGAGAATTTCCAATCTTCTTCTCTTCTATTTGGAAAACCTTTGTTTATAAAACTATCTAAAGAAAATTTTTTTATTTCAATATCTTTTTGAGACAAACTTAAATTTCTAATAGTATTTTCAAAATCTTTTTGTAATTGTTCTTTCATCTAATTAAAATTTTCATATCCTTTTTTTTCTAACTCAAGAGCTAGATCTGGACCTCCAGATTTAACAATCTTACCATTCATTAAAACATGTACAAAGTCAGGCTTTATATAATCTAGCAACCTTTGATAATGGGTGATTATTAAAAATGAGTTTTTTTCATTTCTTAAAGTATTTACTCCATCTGCAACAATTCTTAGAGCATCTATGTCTAGCCCTGAGTCTGTTTCATCAAGAATTGAAAGTTTTGGAGATAACATTGACATTTGTAAAATTTCATTTTTCTTTTTTTCTCCTCCAGAAAAACCAACATTTAATTGTCTATTTAATTTTTCTTCGTCAAATTTAAGTTCTTTAGACTTTTCTCTAACTAATTTAAGGAATTCTATTGCATCAAGTTCTTTTTCTCCTCTTGCTTTTCTAACTGCGTTTAGAGAAGTTTTTAAAAATATATTTGTATTTACTCCAGGAATTTCTAATGGATATTGAAAAGCTAAAAAAATACCTTTGTGAGCTCTTTCCTCTGTTTCAAGCTCAAATAAATCTTTTTCTTCAAAAAGAACTTCACCAGAAACTTCATATCCTTTCTTTCCTGACAAAATATTTGATAAAGTACTTTTACCTGATCCGTTTGGACCCATTATAGCGTGAACTTCACCAGGATTAACATCAAGTGAAAATCCTTTTAAAATTTCTTTATTATCTATTTTAGCATTTAATTTATTTATTTTTAACATTAGCCCACACTTCCTTCTAAACTAATCCCTACTAACTTTTGTGCTTCAACAGCAAATTCCATTGGTAATTGTTGTAATACTTCCTTACAAAACCCATTTACAATTAACCCAACTGCCTCCTCTGCACTTAGTCCTCTTTGTTGACAGTAATGTAACTGTTCCTCACTAATTTTAGAAGTGGTCGCCTCATGAGCTATATTGGACTCTGAATTTTTGTTTTTAATATAAGGAACAGTATGAGCGCCACATTTATTACCCATCAATAGAGAGTCGCACTGGGTATAATTATTTGAATTTGATGCCTTCGAGGAAATATCAACCAATCCTCTATACGTCATGTCTGAAAAGCCAGCACTAATTCCCTTTGATATAATTTTACTTTTTGTATTTTTACCTAAATGGATCATTTTAGTGCCTGTATCAGCTTTTTGATGATTATTTGTAATGGCAATTGAATAAAATTCCCCAACAGAATTATCGCCTTTTAAAATACAACTAGGATATTTCCAAGTGATTGCAGATCCAGTTTCAACTTGTGTCCAAGATATTTTAGAGTTCTTTCCTTTACATAAACCCCTTTTGGTTACAAAATTGTATATACCGCCTTTTCCATCTTTATCTCCTGGATACCAATTTTGAACTGTTGAATATTTTATTTCAGCATCATCCAGAGCAACTAATTCGACATTTGCAGCATGCAATTGATTTTCGTCTCTCATAGGAGCTGTACAACCTTCTAAGTAGCTAACATAGCTTCCTTTGTCAGCAATAATTAAAGTTCTCTCAAACTGACCTGTATTAGATGCGTTTATTCTAAAATATGTAGAAAGTTCCATTGGACATCGAACTCCCTCTGGAATGTATACAAATGAACCATCAGTAAAAACTGCTGAATTTAAAGTTGCAAAAAAATGATCAGTTAAAGGAATTACAGATCCTAAATATTTTTTAACTAAGTCTGGATGTTTTTGAATAGCCTCTGAAATCGGACAAAAAATAATACCTTGTTTAATTAATTCTTCTCTAAAAGTTGTTGCAACAGAAACTGAATCAAAAACTGCGTCTACAGCAATACCATTTAATCTTGCTTGCTCTTGAAGAGGTATTCCTAGTTTTTTATATGTTTCTAAAAGTTTAGGATCTAATTCATCTAAACTTTTCGGTTTATCATCCATGCTTTTAGGTGCAGAATAATAATATAAATCTTGATAATCTATCTTAGGATATTTTGGTTTTTGCCAATCTGGTTCTTTTAATTGTTTAAATCTTTCAAAAGCTTTTAATCTAAAATCAAGCATCCATTGTGGTTCTTTTTTAATATTAGAAATAAATTTAATTACATCCTCGTTTAAACCCTTGGGTGCTCTTGTATTTTCTATATCGGTTGAGAAGCCGTATTTATAATCTTTTAATTTGTCAATTTCCTTTTGTCTATTTTCCATCTTAATTAACCCGTTCTGAATTATTTTTTAACAAATCCTGTAAACTTTTATTTTCAAAAAAAGTATTAATATGAGTTTCTAATTCATCCCAAAGATTGTGTGTTACACATTTAGTTGCTTTACCATTACAGCCTTTTTTAGACTCTTTTTTACACTGAACAGTTTTAACTTTTTCATCAACTGCATTTAAAATATTGGTAAGTTTAATTTCATTTGGTTTTTTTGACAAAACATATCCACCTTGGGTTCCTCTAGTACTTTTCACGATTTGATTTTTTTTTAATTTTGAAAAAATTTGCTCCAAATAGTCTAGGGAAATTCCTTGTCTTAATGAAATATCCCTCAAAGACACTGGATTAATAGTGTCGAACCTTGCAAGATCAACTAACGCCATAACGGCGTATCTACCTTTTGATGTTAATTTCATATTACCCTTTGAATTGTGGGCTTTTTATACATACCTGACTAAATTGGTCAAGTTTAGACTTTAAAAAAAAACTAACATTTTGTCGCTCACTTGTGATAAACGTAACTTTTTTTTGAGAATAATAATCAATTGCGCTTATGGATAACAAAATTTTAGAAATATTTATTCCAGGTCCTGCTGGTCGTCTTGAAGCTAAATATTTTAAAAGTAAAAAAAATACATCTCCTGTTGCACTAGTATTACAACCTCATCCACAATATGGCGGAACCATGAATAATAAGGTTGTAGTAGATACATTTCACACATTTATGGAAAATGATTTCTCTGTTTGCAGAGTTAATTTTAGAGGTGTTGGAAAAAGTGATGGAGAATTTGATAATGGTCAAGGAGAACTAGCAGATGCTGCTGCAGCGCTAGATTGGTTAGAAAGAGAAAATTTTGATAATTCACAATGTTGGGTTTCTGGTTTTTCTTTTGGATCATTGATAGCTATGCAGCTGTTAATGAGAAGACCTGAAATAAATAGATTTATTGCTATTTCGCCTCAACCTAATGTTTATGATTTTTCTTTTTTATCGCCATGTCCTACATCTGGAATGGTAGTTTATGGAAAAAAGGATGAATTAGTTCCAGTAGATTATATTACAGAACTAGATAAAAGACTAAGTGCACAAAAAGGTATAAAAGTTGAATTCAACACAATCGCTGATGCAAATCATTTTTTTTCTAAAACTGATAATGTATTAGTTAAAACTCTTGATAAATATATTAAAAAAGAAACAGCTCTTTATTAAAAATTTTCTACTAGTTTACCACCAAGTGTTGGCTTTTTGCATCCTGTTGTACTTGGAAATGAAATAGGTAAATTTAAAAAAGATCTTATAGCCAAATACCCAAATGCCTGGGATTCAATAAAATCACCATTGAAACCATAGTTATCTATATTATCTAAAATAAATTTATTTTTATTATTAAGATTTTCTTTAATACAATCTATTAAGGCAATATTTTTTCTTCCTCCACCCGAAATTAAATATTTTATTTTACTATCATTACCTATATTTTCTATTCCTTTAGCTATTAGATATCCTGTAAAGTTAGTTATTGTTGAGCAGCCATTTTCAAATGTAAGACCTCTGGCAAATGAGTTGTCAAAATCTTTAATATCTAAAGATTTTGCGTATGTATCTATGTTAAAATTTTCAATAATTTGATTAGTTATTAATTCATCAATTTTTCCTGCTTTTGATATATTCCCGTTTTCATCAAATTTTTTATTAGAATTTTTTCTGACCCAGTCATCTATCAAACAATTTCCAGGTCCAATATCATAAGCAGTAATATTATCCTCAAAATTACTTGAAATATTTATAATCTTAGTGAGGTTTGTTATTCCTCCAATATTTATAAATCCAATTGGAAATCCCGTTTTAAATTTTTCATTTACAATATTAGATATGAGATAGTGAAATATTGGTGTTAGAGGTGCTCCTTGTCCATCATTTTCAATATCTTTTTGTCTAAATTCATAAACTACCTTTTTTTTTAATAGTTGAGATAGCAGCTTACCGTCTCCAAGTTGTTTTGTGATTTTAATTTGTGGCTCGTGAAATATTGTTTGGCCATGAAAACCAATTAGATCAATTTCATGCTTATATTTTAATAATATTTGGTTTATCTTTTCTGCATGAAAAACAGTGATTTTTCTCTCTAGATTTCCCAATTCTTTAGAATATTTGAATAAATCATTTTCACTTAAAACTAAGTTTCTTAATTTAATTAACTCTGCCTGTAGTTCAGCATCATACTCAAAATACTCATCTAAAATGTTATAAAATTGATGTTGCCCGTCAGATTGTATTATTGAAATATCTACTCCATCCATTGAAGTTCCACTCATTAATCCTACAGATGTATATAATTTTTGTTTCATTGATATTCTTTTTATTAAAAATTTGTATATTGTGACTATAGACTTATGAATAAATTTTTAAAAGAATTTAAAGATCGTGGATATTTCTACCAATGTACTAGCGAGGATGAATTATCAAATCTACTAGATAAAGAAAAAATCAAAGCTTATATTGGTTTTGATTGTACCGCAGAAAGTTTACACGTTGGTAGCTTACTGCAAATAATGTGTTTGAGATTACTTCAAAAAAATGGACATCGTCCAATAGTTTTACTTGGTGGTGGAACTACTAGAATTGGTGACCCATCAGGAAAAGATAAAACTAGAAAAATTTTAAGCGAAGAAGAAATTGAAAAAAATATTCATAATATTAAAAATATTCTTAAAAAATTTTTAGACAATGACGACTCGAGTACAAAACCAATATTTGTAAATAATTTTAATTGGTTAAAAAATTTGAATTACATATCTTTCCTAAGAGATATTGGAAAACATTTTACTATAAATAGGATGTTAACATTTGATAGTGTCAAATTAAGATTGGATAGAGAACAATCACTAAGTTATATGGAATTTAATTATATGATTTTGCAAGCATATGATTTTTTAGAATTAAATAAAAAAGAAAATTGTGTTTTACAAATTGGTGGTTCTGATCAGTGGGGGAATATTGTGAACGGTGTTGAGCTTATTAAAAGATACTCTAATAATCAAACTTTTGGTTTAACTACTCCACTAATTACTTTAGCTACAGGTGCAAAAATGGGTAAGACAGAAAATGGTGCAGTATGGTTAGATGAAAAATTTTTATCAGCTTATGAGTACTGGCAATTTTGGAGAAATATTGATGACAGGGATGTGATTAAATTTATAAAAATGTTTACTGATCTTGATATTAATGAGATAGAAAAATTAAAAAAAAGTAATATAAATGAATTAAAAATATTGCTTGCAAATAAAACTACTTCTTTGCTTCATGGCGAAAAAGCAGCGAAGAACTCTGAACAGGCTGCTAAAGAGGCATTTTCTGGGAATTCACTCGGTTCAAATTTACCTTCAGTGAATATTTCATCAGAAAATATTGATAAAAAAATTAACCTTTTGGATCTTATATTACTATCTAAATTAGAAAATTCTAAAAGTGAGATTAGAAGACTTATAAAAGGAAATGCAATAAAAATTAATGATAATACTATATCTGACGAAAAATTTATTATTGATCACGATCTTTTTAAAGAAAATTACCTCAAATTATCTATAGGAAAAAAAAGACACATTAAAGTTGAGCTAAATTAATTTTTTTTAATTTTTTCTATAGTACGAGTTATAAATCTTGGGGTTAATGTCTTAATTGGATTTACTGTTGTTTCTAGCTTCTTTGGTGGCCCTTTAATCTTAAAACTTACTCCAAAAACTCCTTCTCCTGTTTTGTCTCCAACCAAAATTTTCCCAAGAACTGGTATTGAGCTAATTGTTTTATTAATAGTGGTTGCTGGCACAAGAGTACCCCTTAGGCTAATTAGTTTGTCATCCTCTATATATCCACTAATTAATACTGAAATTGCAGGACCAATTGCATAAATCTCTTCAATTGTCATTAGGTCTCCCTGATTTTTAAAATTCATTTCAAATTCGTCAAATCTAATTCCCTCTCCTGATAAAATATCTGCAATTCCCTGGAGAGAAGCAAGAGTTAGGATTTTTGTTAAAACTGGTAATTCTTTCAGTTTAAAATCATAAATATTAAGTTTAGATTTAGAAATATTATTTTTTTTAGATGAATAGAAATCTAGATATCCTTCATCAAATCCTTTAATAAATTTGTATCGCTCAACTAATGGTTTTGCTTTTGAGGAGTATAGCGTGGTTATTTTGTTATTTTCCGCATCACTATTAATTGAAAACGATATATTTGTTTTATCATCAAAAAATGCAGATAAATTAGCATCTACAACACTATTATCTTTAATAAATAAATTTCCTTTTAAATCTAAAATATAATTAATTTCATCTAAAGAAACTTGATCTAAATTTATGTTTAAAACAATATTATTTTGAAAAATATTATTTCTTTTTTTATCACTGCCTTTTAAAAGGTTTGTAATTAATGTATTTGCATTTAAACTAAAGCCAATAATATCATAATCATTTTTTTTTATTCTTTTTATAGAATATTTGTTTAACTTATTCTCAGTGTCTAAATAATCAAACTCAATATAATCAACATTGATAATTGAATTATCCTTATTTAAAATAAGGTTACTTAATTCAATTTTATTTTTGTCTTCTAAGATAGTTAGATTATTTATAAAAAGATTTTTATCTTGCTCATAAGAACCATCAATTTTTAATTGGGTGTCTAATTTATCATTTTTTTTATAATTAAAAAAATTTACTTCAAAATTAGTTTTGTCTAAATTCAAATCTAAATCAAAATTAATTTTTTTATCTTTAGTTGATATTAAATATTTTATTCTTTCAAATTCCTCATCAACTTTTATCTTACCTTCGCCTGCTAAAGACAATTTTTTATTATTATATTTAATATTTAGTTTTTGATTTTTAAAATTAATATTCTCATTAGCAGATGGAAAAAAAACACTTATAAAATCTTGTTTTTTTAAACTAATAGCATCTAAAGTTAAATTTGATTGAATATTAAAACTTTGATCATTATTTTTAAAAATATAATCAATTTTATTAAAATTTTCTTCTAATTTTATTTCTCCTTTACCAATAATTAATAATAAATTCTTACTATACTCTAATTTTAACTTATGATTTTTTAAAACAATTTCCTCATTTATTTTTGAGAAATAGTCTAAGATATAATTTTCTCTCTTATATTTAAGCTGATCTAAGTCAATATCAGACTTAATTAACACATTTTTTAATTTAAAATTTTTATTAACCTCAAAACTAAAATTATTAGTTGAGCTGAAAATTGTGTTATCAAAATTAAAATTTTTTAAATTTAAGTTTACTATTTTTAAAAAATTTTTCGATAAAGCACCATTTTTATTTTTGATATTTCCATCAATGTAAAAAATATCTTTTTTTTGCTTAACGTTTACTTTGTCAGAAAAAAAATCAATTTTATTTGTCTCAAATTTTATTTCTTGGAATTTAAACTCTTGTTTCTTTAGATTAAATATAAAATTAATTTTTTCGTAAATATAATTATTTAATAATTGAATTTTTCCATCTTTTATTATGCCATTTATTTCATAGTCATCTTTAATTTTCCCATTTTCATCATAATTAATTTTTAGATCAAATATTACGTGACCTTTATTTATAATTTTTTCTAAAATAAATAATTCTGGACCTTTGTAAGCTTCCCTAGCAAATTTAATTAAGTCACCTAGTGGCAATGATTTTGATCCTATTTCAAGATTTGATGAAACAAATTTATTTTTAATTATCGAAGCTAGAGATACTTCTGTTCCTATATATTCTAATTCAATTGGTTTATTATTATAATAGACAGTAGCACCAACTGTTTTTGCATTAAATTTGAATCCAAAAGGATCCAATTTCAATTTTATTTTTTTTAGATTAAGTTGTAAATTTTTATTACTCTCGTTAACTTTATTTATAATCTGTTCATTAAAACTTTCAGTTTCTATTCCAAGCGTACTTAAATAAATTATCGGTAAAAAAATTAAAACTGTGATCGTTATATAAAGCTTTAATAAAAATTTTTTCATTTAATTTTATACAGAGATTGTTCTAAAAATTCATCCAGATCACCATCTAAAATTTTATCTGGACTAGTACTTTCAAAATTTGTTCTATTGTCTTTAACTAGTCTATAAGGTTGTAGCACATAGGATCTTATTTGGTGTCCCCATCCAATCTCAGATTTTGAGTTTTCAGTATTTTGATTTTGTTCCTCTCTTTTCTTAATTTCATAATCATACAATCTGGCTTTCAACATATTCATGCATGTTTCTTTATTTTTATGTTGAGACCTCTCATTTTGACATTGTACAACAATTTTGGAGGGTAAATGAGTAATTCTTACTGCACTATCAGTGGTATTAACATGTTGCCCACCTGCTCCACTAGATCTGTAAGTATCTATTCTTAAATCTTTTTCTGAAATTTCTATATTAATATTTTCGTCAACAACTGGATATATCCATATACTTGCAAAACTTGTATGCCTTCTTGCACCTGAGTCGAATGGAGATATTCTAACCAAGCGATGAATACCAGACTCTTTTTTAAGCCAACCAAAAACATAATCGCCTTCTATCTTTATTGTTGCTGACTTAATTCCTGCCTCATCTCCCCTATGTTCACTTATTAAATTAGATTTAAAATTCTTTTTATCAGACCATTTTAGATACATTCTTCTTAACATATCAGCCCAATCTTGACTCTCAGTACCTCCAGCACCAGCATGTATCTCAATATAACAGTCTAATGGATCAGCTTCACTTGATAAAAAACATTTGATTTCACTTTTTTTAATTTCTGACCTTAGTTGTTTAATATTTTGTATAATTTCTCCTTGAATGTCTAAATTATTTTCCTCCAAAGCTAATTGATTTAAATCTTCAAAATCATTTAGTTTTTCAACTGATGAATTTAAAGAATTTATTAAATCTTCAAAAAATTTTTTTTCTTTAACTACTTTTTGGGAGTTATTTTTATTTTGCCAGAAATTGACTTCTAGCATTTTTGTATTTAGAGACTGAATTTTTGAATAAATATTATTCTCTTCAAAGATACTCCTTAATTCTTTGATTAATTTTATCTATTTGCTCTTTATAATTTTGAAAATTTTTTTCCATTAATAAAACTTTAGTACATTATTAATATCTAATCTATCTGTATTTGAATATAGAACTTTTCCATTCACAATATTTTCTTTTTTGAAGACCTCTATGATTGTATTTTTAGAAGTAAATTTAGCTTTTTGTCCAGTTTTAGGATCTACTACCATCATAATTGTATCTTCTGCAGCTTTAAACGGTCTAGCATCAGATTTTTTTACAGCTTTCTTAACAAAATCTTTAAAGATAGGTAATGCTGTTTTAGAGCCAGTTTCATATTTACCTAGAGGTGTAGGGTTATCAGAACCCACATAAACACCTACTAGTAAATTTGAAGTAAAGCCAATAAACCACGTATCAGTGTTCTTGTTTGTTGTGCCAGTTTTACCAGCTATATTTAATTTCAGGTCTTTAAGTTTTTTTGCTGTACCTCTTTGAACTACACCTTCAAGTATCGAAGTCATTTGATATGCTGTGGCTGCTGAAAAAATTTGCTTGTAGTTACTTTTAATTTTTGGATAGTCATTGCTCAAGTAAGAGATTTGATCACAATCTATGCACTGCCTCATAATATTATTGTAAATAGTATTGCCTTCACTATCTTGAATTCTATCAATTAATATTGGCTGAACAAGTTTACCCCCATTTATAAAAGCTGAATAAGCTGATGTTAAATTTAATAGTGTAGTCTCAGCAGAACCTAATGATATAGATAATAATTCCTCCGGATTTTCATAAATTTTAAGATCTTTTGAAAAATTTACAATTTTTTCAATGCCAAGATTCTGAGCAATTCTTACGGTCATTAAATTTCTAGATTTTTCTAATCCAGTGCGAAGTGTAGATGGTCCATAAAATTTTTTTCCATAATTTTCAGGTTTCCACATCTTTAGGTCATCACCTTGATCTAAAACTAAAGGTGCATCTAATACTAACGATGTTGGAGTATAATTATTTTCTAATGCCAACGCATAAACAAATGGTTTAAAAGCAGAACCTGGCTGTCTATTTGCTTGAGAAGCTCTATTAAATTCACTTTTTTTAAAACTAAATCCACCGCTAAGTGCCAAAACTCTTCCAGTATAAGGGTCCATAACAACAATTCCTCCATTAATTTTAGGTAATTGTTTTAAACTAAATTTTTTATCTTTTACTTTTTTTACATAAATAACATCACCTGGTCGTAAAAGATTTTTTAATTCTTTTTTAGTCCAAGAAATATCTTTGTATTCAATAATTCCTTCTATTTTATTTTGCGTCTCAATTTCTACTGAAAATTTATTTATTTTTTTTACTATTGCTATTGACCAATCAATTGAATTTTCTAAATCAAATTTTTTTAAATCTTTATTCCAATTATTATTATAAATTTTATTAGTTAATGGTCCTCTCCATCCTTTTCTTTGATCATATAAAATTAATCCATTTCTCAGTGAGTTTGTAGCAATTTTTTGAAATTCTAAATTTATAGGTGTGTTTATATTGAGGCCTTGTTTATATACTTTGTCATAAGTAAAGTTTTCAATTACATTTTTTCTTACATCCTCAATAAAATATTGAGCATCTTCTAAATAGATTTTTTTATTTTTACTTAATATGATTTCTTGAGATTTTAATTTCTCATACCACTCAGATGTAATGTAATTATTATCAAATAAATTTTTTAAAACTAGATTTCTTCTAAACTTTGCAAGCTCAATATCTCTATACGGATTATACTTACTTGGGGCCTTAGGTAGTGCGGCTAGTAGTGCAGCTTCCGAATAGTTTAAATCCCTAATTGATTTATCAAAATATTCTAAGCTGGCAGCTGCTACTCCATAAGCTCCACTTCCTAAGTATATTTGATTTAAATATAATTCTAATATTCTTTCTTTAGAAAGTGCTCTTTCAATTCTAAATGCTAAAATTGCTTCTTTAATTTTTCTATTAATGCTAACTTCATTTGTTAATAAAAAATTTTTAGCTACTTGTTGAGTTATTGTTGAAGCACCCTCTAATCGCTTAGAAGAAATAATGTTTGATATATTATTAACGACTGCTCTCAATACTCCCTTTGCGTCTACACCTGGATGTGAAAAAAAATTCTTATCCTCTGCAGATAAAAATGAATTTATTACATTTTTAGGAATTGAGCTGAATGGTACAAATACTCTTTTTTCTTTTGAAAAGTCTGCAACTAACTCTCCCTTTCCTGAGTAAACCTTACTTGAAACAGGTGGTTTATAATTTTTTAAAAATTTATAATCAGGAATATCATTTGAATAGGTCCACAAAACATAAACTATCAAAACACCAATTAAAAGAACTATAGATGTAGAAATAAGAAGAATATTCTTTAAAAACTTATGCATTTTAATTCCATTATATCCTGGAATTTGTTAAAGATAAGGCACAAGAACTAAACAAAATTTATTTAAACATAGAAAATTTAATGAAATCAACAATTAAAATATTATGGAAAAAAATTTATATATCGATGCTTCGCATCCTGATGAAACTAGAGTTGTTCTTAAATCTGGTGAAAATATTGAGGATTACGAATACGAAGGTTTAAAGAATAACCTAATTAAAAATAATATTTATTTAGGTAAAGTAAGTAGAATTGAGCCATCTCTTCAAGCAGCTTTTGTTGACTTTGGAAGAGATAGACATGGTTTTCTATCTTTTAATGACATTCAATCAGATTATTACCAAGTACCAAAAGCTGATTTAGATAAAATTAAAGAAGAAGAGGAGAAAGCTAGAGAGGAACTCTCAAAACAAGTTGAAGCTAAAGAAGAAAAAAATATTGCTGAAGGAAAATTAGAGATAGACGACCCCATTGAAAAAGAAATAGAAAATCAAACAGAAGATAAAGAAATAGAAAATCAAACAGAAGATAAAGAAATTGAAAACGAAAAGAATAATACAAATGAGGAAAAAGAAAAAAAGAAAGAAAATAAGTTCAAGTTTAAAAGATATAAAATACAGGAAGTAATAAAACCAAATCAGGTGATACTTGTTCAGGTTATTAAAGATGAAAGAGGTCAAAAGGGAGCAGCTTTAAGCACTTTTATTTCTATTGCTGGAAAATATATTGTCCTAATGCCGAATACACCAAAAGGTGGGGGTATTTCGAGAAAAATTTTTAATCCTGCTGATAGAAAAAAAATAAGAACAATTTTAAACGAAATCGAAATACCCAAAGAAATGGGATTGATAGTTAGAACTGCTGGAAGTAATAAAACTAAAAATGAAATAAATAATGATTTAACAACTCTTATTAAAACTTGGAGTCAAATTAAAGATAACGCAATTAATTCAATTGCCCCGTCACTTATTCATCAAGAAAGTGAAATAATTAAAAGGACCTTAAGAGACATGTTTGATGACAATACTCAAAATATAATCGTAGAAGGTACAGATGGTTATAAAAAAGCACAGTCATTTATGAAAACAATGATGCCATCTAGTGTTAAAAAAGTAAAAAAATATAGAGGTAAAATACCATTATTTATCGAAGAAAATATTGAACAAAAACTAAATCAAATTTTTGACTCTGAAATTAAACTTAAATCAGGAGGATACATAGTTATTAATCCTACAGAAGCGTTGGTATCCATAGACATAAACTCTGGGAGCTCAATAAGAGGTAAAAATGTTGAAAGCACTGCGCTAGATACAAACATTGAGGCAGCAGAGGAAATTGCAAGACAAATTAAAATTAGAGATTTATCTGGTTTAATTATAATAGATTTTATTGATATGCTCAGTTATGGAAATAGAAGATTAGTAGAGAAAAAACTTAAAGAAAAATGTAGATCAGACAGGGCCAGAATACAAATAGGTAGGATAAGCACTTTTGGTCTTTTAGAAATGTCTAGACAAAGATTAAGAGAAAGTGCGATTAAATGGAAAGTTACTCTAACGGACGAGTCATTTGCCCAAAAATTGCTTAAAATTGTAGAATTAAAAGCAGTTTTAAATAAAGCAAAATTTGTAGAGTTAAAAGTTTGCAAAAAAATTTCTGACTTTTTAAAAGAAAACTTTGTTAATGATTTAACTTATTTTGAAAAAAAAAATAAGATGACACTAGACATAATCAGCGATAATTCATTAATTATTCCTGAATATATAATTAATGTTCAGAACAAATCTAAAAAAACTTTAGAACTAATTGAGAGTTATGAAAAGCTTAAAAATTTAGAACTACAAAATAAAGAGAATAAAATAATCCAGAATAAAGAAAAAAAAACTTATAAAAAAGCTTATAAAAAAAAAAGATTTTATAAAAAATCTAAATGATTCCTTCAATCGGCGACGATGGGTTTCCCATTAAGGTTTTACCTATTCTACCTGAGTTGTAAGATTGTCTACCAGCAACAACTGCATTTTTAAAAGCTAAAGCCATTTCAAATGGTTTTTTTGCTTTTGCTATTGCTGTATTTACTAAAACACCATCACAACCAAGCTCCATTGCAACCGTTGCGTCTGATGCTTGGCCTAAACCTGCATCGATAATAACAGGAAGTTTAGTTTGCTTGCGAATAATTTGAATATTAATTTTATTTAATATTCCTAAGCCAGAACCAATCGGAGCTGCCAAAGGCATAATTGCATCTGCTCCAGAGTTTTCTAAACGTTTTGCCATTAAAGGATCATCATTGCAATAAACCATTACTCTAAATCCTTCTCTCGCAAGTACCTCGGTTGTTTTTAGGGTTTCAATCATGTCTGGAAATAAATTTGTTTTGTCGCCCAAAACTTCAAGCTTGACCAGCTTCCATCCTCCAATTTCTCTTGCTAATCTTAGAGTTCTTAGGGCATCTTTTGAATTAAAACATCCTGCTGTATTTGGAAGATAAGTAATTTTTTTAGGATCAATGTAATCCATTAAAAGTGGTTTATTTTTATTTGAAATATTCACGCGTCTTACAGCAACTGTTACAATCTCTGCACCAGAAAATTTTATTGCCTTTGCACATTCTGACATACTTTTATATTTTCCAGTTCCAACTATTAATCTTGAGTCAAATTTTTTTTTTGCAATTATTAACTTATCTTTTTTCAAATTATCCTCCTCCAATAAAATGAACTATTTCAATTTTATCATTTTTTTTTAATTTTATATTGCTAGTTCTTTTTTTATCAATAATTTCTTGATTTAATTCAATTGCTACTTTTTTTATTGGAATATTAAGATTTTTTAGAAGATCAGACAACTTAGAGTTATTCAAAACTGTTTTAACTTTACCATTTACTTTAATTTTTATTTTTTTCATCGTATATAAGTGCTGAATGACTAATAAAATAATTATTATTAATGGTCCAAATCTTAATCTATTAGGTGAAAGAGAACAATCACAATATGGATCAGATACATTTGAGGAATTAAAAGAAAAATGCTTAACAAAATCAAAAGAAATTGATTTAGAGGTAAACTTTACACAATCAAATTTAGAAGGTGAAATTGTAAATATCATTCAAGAAGCAAGAAAACAATTTAATGGAATGATAATTAATGCTGCAGGGTTTACACATACATCAGTAGCAATTAGAGATGCCCTTAGTCTTTTTAAAAAACCAATAATCGAATTACATATATCTAATATTTATAAAAGAGAGGAGTTTAGACAAAAATCTTTAATAAGTGATATAGCAACTGGTGGTATTTTTGGTTTAGGTACTGAGGGTTATATTTTAGCCATAATTTCTATACAAAAGATCATAGAGAATGAAAATCGATAAAAAAATTATTAAAGAATTAAACGAATATCTTGAAGAGTTTAATCTTACTGAAATAGAAATTACTGATAAAGATACCAAAATAAAAGTCTCAAAAAATACAGGATCGAATATTAATCAGCCTTCAATGGTTGCTTATAATTCACCAACTGAAAAAAGTATTTCAGAAAGTAGTCAAAGTATTAAAACTGGTATTGAAATTACATCTCCAATAATTGGTACTGCTTACCATGCGCCTGAACCAGGTGCAAAAAAATTTATTGAAGTAGGCAAAAAAATTAAAAAAGGTGATACAATAATGATTGTTGAAGCCATGAAGACAATGAATCATGTGCCCTCCTCGTCTGATGGGGTTGTTAAAGAAATATGTATCGATGATGGCCAACCAGTTGAATTTGGTCAAACTCTTATCGTTTTAGAATAAACTATGTTTAAAAAAATTTTAATTGCTAACCGTGGGGAAATTGCGGTTAGAATTATTAGAGCTTGTAAAGAATGGGGAATATCAACAGTTGCTGTCCATTCTGATGTTGATCGAGATAGTATGCACGTTAGACTTGCTGATGAGAGTGTTTGTATAGGTTCTCACCAACCTCAAAACAGTTACCTAAATATTCCTGCATTGATGTCTGCTATAGAGCTAACTAATGCTGAAGCTGTTCATCCTGGTTATGGTTTTCTTTCAGAAAATGCAAATTTTGCAAAAATATTAGAGGAAAATAAAATTAAATTTATTGGAGCATCTTCTAAATTAATTGCGATGATGGGAGATAAAATTCAAGCAAAAAAAATTGCAAAAGAAAATGGATTACCAATTATTGAGGGTTCAGAGGGCGGTGTAAAAGATATAGCTCAAGCTAAGGAACTTTGTAAAAAAATTGGTTTTCCTGTTTTAATTAAAGCATCAGGTGGTGGTGGTGGAAAAGGTATGAAAATTGTTTATAAAGAAGAGGAGTTTGAAGCATTATTCTCAACTGCTAAATCAGAGGCACAAAAATATTTTGGAAATGACGAAGTTTACATTGAAAAATTTTTTCAAAATCCTAGGCATATTGAAGTACAGATTTTAGCTGGAAAGAACCGAGTTGTGCATCTTCATGAAAGAGATTGTTCAGTCCAAAGGAGACATCAAAAACTTATTGAGGAGACACCTAGTCCAGTTTTAAATAATGAAATTAGAAAAGATCTTTTTGAAAAAACAGTGAATATGGTTGAAAAAATTGGTTATATGGGCGCTGGGACAGTCGAATTTATATATGAGGATGGTAAATTCTATTTTCTTGAAATGAATACTAGGGTTCAAGTAGAACATCCAGTAACAGAGATGGTTACAGGAATTGATATTATCAAAGAGCAAATTTGGATTGCGTTTTCAGATGAGACAGCATTAGAACAAAGTGACATTAATCCAAGAGGCCATGCAATTGAGTGTAGAATTAATGCAGAAGATGCAAGTAAAAACTTCCAACCTTCTCCGGGAACTATTGGAATGTGTCATCAACCTTCTGGTTTTAGAACAAGAGTAGATGGAGCTATATATCAGGGCTATAAAGTAACTCCTTATTATGACAGTATGATTTGCAAGTTAATTTGTCATGGTCGAAATAGATCAGAAGCAATTCAAAGAATGAATAGATCCCTGGATGAATTTGTAATCGAAGGTATTATAACAACTATTCCTTTGCATAAAAAACTTTTAAATCATAA
Organism: uncultured Pelagibacteraceae bacterium; assembly: GCA_902613855.1. Taxonomy (GTDB): domain Bacteria; phylum Pseudomonadota; class Alphaproteobacteria; order Pelagibacterales; family Pelagibacteraceae; genus Pelagibacter. The sequence continues at coordinate 100,207 of CACMIX010000002.1, read as the reverse complement.
AAAATTTATTGAGTCTGATTTCAATGTAGGATGGATAGATAAAGAAAAAATTATTTAATAGCAGTTTACAAGCCAAATATCATAAACTGGATGGTCAAAAGGAGTTATAGATGGGCTTGAAGAAAACATCCATCCATTGAAAACAAAAACTTCATCATTATTAGAATTATTAAGATCAATCACTTGCATATAAGCAGTAATTTCAGGATTGTCATCAAATTCTGAATTTTTACATTTTAAACTTTTTATAGACAAGTCTTTAAATGATACTAGGTCTCCATTTTTTAATTTCAAAAGGGTGTTTTTGGAACTTATTTTATCTAAAATTTTAATATCCGTATGAGTGCCTTCCAAATTACTTTGCGAAAATGCAACTGACAATAAAGAATAATAAATAAAAATTATTAATTTTAATTTAAGATTATTCTTTCCAGCTTTTATATTTTTTTTTAACTCCATTTTTATTTTTATTAGGGTAGTATGCTTGATCAGTTCCTGTCAAATTAGGTTGATGAGGTTTTTGCCATTCATATTTTTCAAGGATGTGTTTTTTCTCTATTTTATTAGGGGTAAAATGTATCCAAGAATACCACTCTACTGGAATATTTGATGCATCAGTTGTATCAGCATATATAACCCACCTCTTCCCTTTTTTACTTTGATAGTATTTGTTCCCCAGTTCATCTGTTCCAACAAGTTTTCCAAAAAAAATAGTTTTTAATCTAGTTCCAAATGTATCTTGATTCCACCAAATGAAAATTTTTTTAAAAAGTGTCAACATTATTATTTTTTATATTTCAATTAAAAATTGTAAAATTTAAATTAGACTAAAATTTGAATAAGTATATAAATTAAATGATTCATTAATCAAATTAATTTAAAATTGAGGTCAAATGGCAAAATATCTAGTTGAAACTTATTATACGTGCACATTCAAGGTCAATCATTACTTGGATGATATAAATGAGACAGAATTAAAAAATTTAGAAAAAAGAGATGATGGTAAATTCGAAGTTCTAGATGTTAAATTGGACAATAGAAAAACTAAAAGTCTTGACCCTAAAAATAATAAAATTTTAGATAATAAAAATGTAGAAATATTAAACAACAAAGAAAACTTGAAACCAATTAGCAAAGAAAATGTAGTAACAAATCTCAATAATGCGTCGGAAAGAGGCGGAAAGAGATTTGGTATGCCTGATAGAAGAAAAGGATATATTCAAAAGGCAACAATTGGAGATCATAAGGTATATCTGCATACTGGAGAATACGAAGATGGAAAAATAGGAGAAATATTTATCGATACAAGTAAAGAAGGTGAGCTAGTTAAAGCTTTAATGAATAATTTTGCAATTGCAGTTTCTCTTGGGCTTCAATATGGAGTACCTTTAGATGAGTATATAAGTGCATTTGTCGGAACAAAATTCGAGCCATCGGGTAAAGTTTTAGGAAATGATAGAATTTTAAGTGCCACATCTATTCTAGATTATATTTTTAGGGAACTAGCAATTTCTTATCAAAATAGAGAAGATCTAGCACATACACCCTCAATTGTGGGCAACGACATAAGTGGTCTGGATGATCAAAATTCAGAAGATCAAAATCAACTACTAAAAATTGTTAAAGATATCACAAGTAAAGGATTTGTAAGAAACAATTATAAAAAAAATTTAGTAGACCTATCTGACGTTAAAATTAACTTAAAAGGAAAAAAATAATTTTACTTTTTAGTTTTTATTGAGAGATTTAATTCTTTTAATTGCTCTTGATTAATCTCTGATGGTGCGTTCATCATTAAATCTTGAGCGTTTTGGTTCATAGGAAACATAGTAACTTCTCTTATATTTTTTTCATTAGCCAAAAGCATTACAATCCTATCAATTCCAGGTGCTATTCCACCATGTGGTGGTGCACCATAACTTAATGCATTAATCATCCCACTGAACTTTTCATTTACTTCTGATTTGTTGTATCCTGCAATTGAAAACAGTTTATACATAAGATCTGGTTTATGATTTCTTATTGCACCAGAAGATAGCTCTATTCCATTACAAACTATATCATATTGGTAAGCAAGAATATCAAGAGGATTTTTAAAATCATTGTCTTTTAATTCCCCTTGTGGCATAGAAAATGGGTTATGACTGAATTTAACCTTATTTGTTAATTCATCTTTTTCAAACATCGGGTAGTCAACTATCCAACAGAAAGCAAAAGTATCATCATCAATTAGATCTAAATCTTTCGCAATTTTGTCTCTGGCAAGTGCTGTTATTTTTTCTAATTCATTTTGTTTTCCACATGCTAGAAAAATACTATCCCCTACCTCAGATTGAGTAATTTTCATTATTTCTAAGAGTGCCTCCTCAGAAAAAAATTTTCCTACTGGCCCTTTAGCTGAAATTTTATTATCTTTTTCAAAAGTAAAGTAGGCTAATCCTGAGGCGCCTTGGTCTTTGGCCCACTTATCGATATTATCAAAAAAACTTCTAGGTTTATCTTTTGTATCTTTAGTAATGATAGATCTGACTTTAGATCCAGATCGAACTAATTTTTTAAAAATATCAAATGAAACATCTTCTCTATTAAATATTTCTGTAATATCATTTATAATAAGAGGGTTTCTTAAATCAGGTTTATCACTACCATACTTAAGCATTGCTTCAGAGTAAGGAATCTTTGGAAAAACATCATACATTAATTTTTTATCAGAAAAATTTTTAAAAGTATTTACCATTAATCTCTCTACAATATTAAATACATCCTCTTGTTCGACAAAAGACATTTCTAAGTCTAGTTGATAGAATTCACCTGGACTTCTATCGGCCCTAGCATCTTCATCTCTAAAGCAAGGAGCTATTTGAAAATATTTGTCAAAACCAGATACCATTATTAATTGTTTAAATTGTTGTGGTGCTTGAGGTAGAGCATAAAACTTTCCTGGATTTAAACGACTAGGTACAAGAAAATCCCTAGCACCTTCAGGACTAGAAGAGGTTAAAATTGGAGTTTGAAATTCTAAAAAACCTAGTTTAATCATTTCATTTCTTATGTAAGAAATAACTTTAGATCTTAAAATGATATTTTCATGAATTTTTTTTCTTCTTAAATCTAAAAATCTATATTTTAGTCTTATTTCTTCTGAGTATTCTTGATCACTAAAAACAGGCATTGGTAATTCTTTGCAAATACCTAATGTTTCATAAGCAGATATTACAACTTCAATATCTCCAGTCTGAATATCCTTATTTTTAGTTTCATCAGAGCGATTTACGACCTTACCATTAACCTTAATTACAGTCTCTAACTGTTTCTTTTCTAATTCTAAAAAATTTTTATTTTCTTTATCAATTATGCACTGTGTGATCCCATAATTATCCCGCAGGTCAATAAATAGTAAATTTCCATGATCTCTTTTTTTGTTTATCCAACCAGAGAGCGAGACATTTTTATCAACATCACTTTTTCTTAACTCGTTGCAATTATGTGTTCTGTATTTGTTCAATTATTCTCCTAAAGCCTCTCTAATAATTTTAAAGTCAATTGGCTTTTTTCTTTTTAAACTAATTTCGTCGATTTTATATATGAAATCCGATATTTTACCATAGGATCTACTTATCCTTTTAATAATAAAATCGATTAATTTTTTATTAATTGAGATCTGACGGTCAGATAAATTTTTTAATATTAAAGCGTACATCAGATCATCTCCAGGTTTTTCTATTACTGATAAAAGAAAATTATTAGATCTTGAATTTAAATCACGTAGTGAAAATTTATATTTTACAATAGGTTTTGTGGAAGTAACTATGAGATATTTATTATCCTGCTCTATAGTATTAATTAGAGTAAATAATAGATTTTCATCAACACTATCTATCAGATCTTCAATGATAATATTTTCGTATATTTTAATTTCTTTTAAAAAATTATTGTTTAATTTTTTAGCCGAAACTTTAATACCATTAAAATTTTGTATAAAAATATTTATCAGGTGAGACTTACCAGAAAAATTTTCACCAATTAAATTAATAAAATTTTTTTCCCATTTAGGCCAACTATTTAAAAGTTTAAATGAATATTCATTACTTTTAGAAACATAAAAATCTTGGTCTTTAAAATTTTGTTCATAATCAAAATTAAGAATCTGTTGATTTAAGTTTTTCATTTCATAACCCAAATTTTATTAATAGTTTCAAATTCATAATTATTATTTTTCATCACTTCAATAAATTTATCAGGTGTTCCGTTAAAAATTATTTTGTAAATATTATTTTTATTATTAAATTTATAAATATAAAAATTGTAAATTAGGTCTATGTTAGAAAGTTTTTCCTCTAATTGATAAATTTTTATATTATTACTATTTTCAACTGAGATTGTTAAAGGTAATTTGACAGATGTATTTATTTCATTTTGAGATTTCCAATAATCTTCAAAGGTAATTTTTAAAGTTTCTATGTATTTATTAATTTCAGGACTACTATTAAAATTAATATTTTTTATTACTGTGTTTTTTAAGTTTTTTTTATTATCAAAATTAATTTTATTTAAAAGCCTAGTTTGAACAGAGTCTATGAAAAATATTGATATTATATAATTTTCAATGTTATATTTCTTTACTATTTCACTAAATTCAAAATTTTCTAAATTTTTAATATTTTTTTTAACTAAATTTAAATCTTCAAGATCCTCTGTAGGTAAAATATAATTTAAAAGGTCGTATTGTTTAATATTAGAATTCCACTGATTGTATATAATATTATCTGAAAACATTTTTATTTGATTTTCATTTTGATCAATAATAATTGGTATGAAAATAATATCTTTTTTTACTGGTAATGAAGGAAAAATATTATTCTTTTCTAATAAATCAAAGATAATTTTTTTATTAAAGGAAACATTGAGTTTTATATAATAAATTTCATCAACAAATTTTTCCTCTTTAATTGAAAATGTACTAATCATACTTTTTATTTGACTCAAAGTTATTTTTTTTAGCTTCTGATGATCCTTAGACTGAACAGTTGATAACATTAACTCATTAAAAGCTTGAATAAATCCCTCGTCTATTATTTTATTTTTGTTAAAATTGATCTTAAAAGGAGTAGATAATTCAACATCATTTATAGAGAAAGTCTTTGCATAACTAATTCCTGTGGAAAAAAAAATATTTAATACAGCAAGAAATAAAAAAAATATATATAACTTTCTTAATTTAAAATTTTGATAAATATATTTCATAGACCTTTTTAATGAATAAAAAAAAATTTACCTATAAAAAAAGTGGTGTTAATATCACTGCTGCAGATAATTTTGTTAATTTCATCTCTAATGTTTCATCAAAGAAAAAAGGCGAAAAAAAGTTTTCAAATATTGGCGGATTTGGGTCTATAACTAATATTCCTAAAGGTATAAACCAACCTAGAATTGTGGCTTGTACAGATGGGGTTGGTACTAAAATTGAGATAGCAAACGAACTAAATAAGTTTGACACAATTGGTATAGATCTAGTTGCAATGAGTGTTAATGACTTAATCATTCAAGGCGCCAAACCACTTTTGTTTTTAGATTACATTTCAATAAATAAAATTAACTTAAAAAAACTTAAATCAATAATCAAAGGAATTATTGAAGGCTGCAGACTTTCTGGCTGTGAATTGGCTGGTGGTGAGACAGCTGAAATGCCTGGTACATACGAGAAAGATAAATTTGATATTGCAGGTTTTGCAGTAGGTGTAGTAGGCAAAAATAAAATTTTAACTAAAAATAAAATAAAAAAAGGTGATCTTATCTTAGCATTACCATCAAGTGGTCTGCATTCTAATGGTTTTTCATTAGTAAGATTTATCATAAATCAAAAAAAAATTAATATAAAAAAAAATAAATTTTTAAAATCTGAACTTTTAAAACCTACTAAAATATATGTTAATGAGGTATTAAAATTAATTGATAAAAGTTTAATTAATGGTTGTGCAAATATAACTGGTGGAGGTTTATCAGATAATATCAAAAGAATAATTCCTAATAAATTAGTTGCAGATATTGATTTAAATAAAATTAAAACTTTGAGTATTTTTAAATGGCTTAAAGAAACTGGAATATCAGAAAAGGAAATGCTGAAAACATTTAATTGTGGAGTTGGATTTTGCTTAATAATAAATCCTAAATATTTAAATAAAATTTCAAAATATTTTTCAAGGTACTATAAACCCTATGTCATTGGTAAAATTTCTAAAGGTATCAGTAAGGTTAAATTAAATGGTTCAATCAACTGGTCCTAAAAAAATAAAGTGTTCAGTATTTATTTCTGGAACAGGAAGTAACTTAAAGTCATTAATTGAATTTTCTATCAAAAAAAACTCACCTATATCAATAGAATTAATTATTTCAGACAACTTGAATGCTAAGGGATTAAAATTTGGAAAAATATTTAAAATATCAAATAAAGTTTTTAATTATAAAAATAAGTTAATTGCTGAAAAAAAAATTATTTCTGAAATTAAAAATAAAAAAATTGAATTAATTTGCCTTGCAGGATTTATGAGAATTCTATCCAAAAATTTTATAAAAAAATTTAAAGGTAAAATATTAAATATTCATCCCTCTTTACTTCCAAAATATAAAGGTCTGAATACTCACCAAAGAGCAATATCAAATAGTGAAAAATACTCAGGTTGTACTGTGCATTTTGTTAATTCTCAACTAGACTCTGGAAAAATTATTCTTCAAAAAAAGGTTAAAATTAATAAAGGTGAAACGGCTGCGTCCTTAGCAAAGAAGATTTTAATTCAAGAACACAAGCTGTATCCAAAAGCAATTAGCAAAGTATTTAATCTTTAAAAAAGAAATCTATTTCAATTTTAGCATTCTCAACACTGTCCGAGCCATGCACTGAATTTTTATCTATTGATATTCCATATTTTTTTCTGATAGTACCCTCTTCAGCGTCATTAGGGTTAGTGGCTCCCATAAGCTCTCTATTTCCAAAGACTGCATTAACTTTTTCAATAACCATCACAACAATAGGTCCTGAAGAGAGATATGCACATAAATCATTGTAAAAAGGCTTTGTTTCGTGCACCTTATAAAATTTTTCAGCTTCAGATTTTTCAATTTGGATCTTTTTTTCTTTTAAGATTGAAAAACCTTTATTCTTAAACATTTCTTTAATTTCATTTTCTAGATTTCTTTCTACTGCGTCTGGTTTTATAATTGATAAAGTTTGTTCTAAATTACTCATAATAATCCTCTACTAGTTTATTTAATAATCTAACTCCATAACCTGTTGCACCACCTGAATTAAGAGCTCCGCCATATTTTGAAAAAGCCATGCCAGCTATATCTAAATGAGCCCAAGGTGTTTTATTTAAAATAAATCTCTGTAAAAATTGTGCTGCTGTAGTTGAGCCAGCTCCACCAACATAATTAATATTTTGCATATCTGCGTTTTTAGAGTCAATTAATTTATCAAAATTTTTATTTAAAGGCATTCTCCAAACTTTTTCTTCTGTCTTTTCTCCTACATCAATTAATTGTTTGGATAATTTATCATCATTAGAAAATAAGCCAGCATACTCTGATCCTAAAGAAACAATAATTGCGCCAGTTAAAGTAGCCAAATCAACAATAAATTTTGGACTGTATTTTTCTTCTGTAAAAGTAAGAGCATCTGCTAATACTAATCTTCCTTCTGCGTCAGTATTCAAAATTTCCACTGTTTTACCACTATAAGATTTTACTATATCTCCGGGTCTTTGAGCATTTCCACCAGGCATGTTTTCAACTAAACCTACTACACCTATTGCATTAACTCTCGCTTTTCTTAAGGCCAAACTTTTCATCAAACCAACAACAGTAGCTGATCCAGCCATATCGTAAGTCATATCCTCCATAAATTTTGCTGGTTTTAACGATATACCTCCCGTATCAAAACAGACACCTTTTCCAACAAAAGCTAAAGGTTTTGAATTATCTTTTTTACCTTTCCACTCCATTGTTACAAGATAAGATCCTCTAACACTTCCTTGACCCACTCCAAGCAAAGTATTCATACCTAATTTTTTAAGTTTTTTTTCATCATAAACATTTACTTTCAAACCAATTTTTTTTAGTGAATTTAATCTTTTTGCATATTCATCTGGATGTAGAATATTACCAGGCTCAGATACTAAGTCTCTTGCAAAAAAAGTTCCGTTTTCAACAGCTTGGAATTTTATTTGATGCTTGAGAGATGGAATATTTTTTCCTAAAATATTAATGATAAGATTTTTCTTTTCTTTTTTAGATTTATATTTATCGAAGATATAGGATTTTAATTTTAATCCATGCAAGAAATAACCAACAAAATTTTTTAATGTATTTTTTGCAGTTTCAGAATTAATGTCAAAATGGTTTTGTTTGATATCCTTAAATATATCGTAAAATTTTGCCCCCAAGCCTTCAGCTTCAGAGGTCGTAATTTTTTTTTTGATAGATATTAGAATTATTCTTCTTCTTGAATTAAGATCATAGGCAATTATCTTTTTTTTTTTATCATTAATTGCAAGTAAATCGCCTATAAATGAATACTCTCCATTTGAAATTAATTTTTTTAAACCTGTAATATTGAAATTTTCATCTACAAATAACACTAGATTACTTGATTTTTTTTTAAATGGACCAGCTTTATAATTAATTTGGATAGACATAAATTTTAAATACACTCAATACGAGTAGAGTGTTATATATATTTAAATTATCATATTTCAATGAAAAAAATTTTATTTAAGAAATTATTAAGTGATTATCTAACTTTCTTTTTTATAACTCTAGTTAGCACAAGTATAGTAATTTGGGTTTTTCAAGCAGTTAATTTCCTAGATATTATGATTGAAGATGGCAGAGATTACTTAGTTTATATTAATTTTTCATTACTAAATTTTCCAAAAATTTTAAGCAAAGTATTTCCTTTTGCTTTATTTTTTAGTCTATTTTATGTCACTATTAAGTATGAATTAAATAATGAATTAATAATTTTATGGAATTTTGGGGTTCATAAAATAAAGATTGTTAAATTTATACTCAAAATATCTATTACTTTATTAATTTTTCAAATTATTTTGACATCATTTATTGTTCCAAAATCTCAAGATATAGCAAGATCATTTCTCAGATCATCAACTGTAAATTTTTTTGATAATTTTATAAAAGCTCAAAAATTTAATGATACAATTAAAGGAGTTACAATCTATAGTGATAAAAAAGATAAATTTGGTAATTTAACAAATTTATATTTAAAGAAAGAAATAAATTCAAATGAATTTCAAATAACATATGCAAAAAAAGGTCAATTTAAACAAATTGGAAATTCTCCAATTTTAGTTTTATTTGAAGGGGCAACTGTTACTTCTAAAAATGATGAAATTACAAATATATCATTTTCAAAATCTGATTTTTCATTGGCTAATATTGAAACCAATACTACAACTTATAAAAAAACCCAAGAGATTTCATCTCTAAAATTATTTTTATGTATAAAAAATTTTTATAAATTAGAAAAAAATGAATTTGAAAAGAACGTAAAAAGTATTGAAAATTGCTCTTACGGTAATATTCAAAACATAGTAAAAGAATTTTATAAAAGATTTATAATTCCATTTTATATACCTTTACTATCTTTAATTCCATTTTTATTAATTACTACATCAAAAGAAAATTCTAACTATAACAAAATGAGATTAATTACATTTTTGATAGGATTGACAGTAATTATTTTTTCAGAAACAACAATTAGATTAGTATCAAAAATATCTATTTATGATTTAGGTGTAATGATAATTCCTATTATTTTGCTTATATTTCTATATTTATTTTTGGCAAATAAATTTAATATAAAAATTGATAATTCATAAATCATGAGAGTGTACATTAAATTTATATCAATAGTCTATTTTAAGTCACTTTTTTTTGTTTTTTTCATTATGACTAGTTTAGTATTTATTTTAAATTTATTAAGTGAACTAGAATTTTTTAAAGATGAAAATGTAAGTGTGAGTTTCACTCTATTTTTATCTCTTTTGAATTCACCTATACAGATATTTGAATTGTTTCCATTTATACTATTAATCACAATACAACTTTTTTTTATAAAATTTTTTGAGAATAGAGAGATAGATATTTTTAAATATTCTGGACTTAAAAACTCTTCAATATTAAATATCCTAAGTGGTCTTTCTATAATAACTGGAATAATAATAATTACTATATTTTACCACCTATCCTCAAATTTAAAAAATATTTATCTTGAAATAAAATCAGGATACTCAACAGATGGTAAATATCTTGCAGTAATTACAAAAAATGGACTTTGGATAAAAGATAAAATTGATAATAAAATAATAATTACTAACGCCTCATCTATAGATAAAAATTTTTTAAATAATATTTTTATTACTGAATTCGATGAAAATTTTAATGTTATAAGAAATATTAAAAGTAATAAGATAGATATTTCTAGTAATAAATGGATAATACAGGGGGCAAAAGTTTATGAAGAGAATGATTATAGCAACAAAGAGTCAATATATTTAAAAACAAATTTTAATTTAGAGAGAATTCAAAAACTCTATTCAAATTTATCTGCTTTAAGTTTTGTGGAACTTTATCAACTGAGAGAAAATTATACAAAATTAAATTATTCAACAACCGAAGTTGATATGCATTTATATAAACTTTTATCTTATCCTATTTTTTTACTATTAATTACACTATTCTCATCAGTCATCATGTTAAATATTAAACAAATTAAAGGTACAACTTTTAAAATATCAATTGGATTATTTTTCTCTGTGATAATTTATTACTTAAATAATTTTTCATATGTATTAGGAAGTACAGAGAGAATATCAATAATATTTTCAATATTTCTTCCTATACTTATTCTGCTCTCGATAAACTGCTTAATGCTATATAAAATTAATGAAAAATAAAATTTACAAATTTATATTTTTACTATTTTTCTTTTTATTTTCGTTAAATGTAAATAGTCAGGAACAATTTAATTTTGATGTTACCCAAATTGATATTCTAGAAAACGGTAACAAATTTATTGGAACTAAAAGAGGCACAATTACTTCTAATGATGGTATTATAATTAATGCAGACCAATTTGAATATCAAAAAAAATTAAATATTTTGAATGCAAATGGAAATGTCAAGATAATCAACCGAATTAATAATTTTGAAATTTATTCAGACAATATAACTTATGATAAAAATAATAACTTTATATTTACAGATAAAAATTCAAAAGCTTTCGATTTAGTAAATAATTTTGAGATTAGTGCAGACAGATTTGAATATAATATAACCAAAAACATAATAACTGCCAAAAATAACGCAGTCATAGAAAATAAAACAGAAAATTACAAAGTTTCGTCAAATCAAATTACTTATTTAAGAAATAAAAATAAAATATTTTCGACAGGAAAAACTAATGCAGATATATTCTCAAAATATAGACTTATATCTGAAGATGTAACTTATCTAGGTGACTTGAGACAGTTTAGTTCTAAAAAAAAAACAATAGTTAAAGATAAACTTAATTTATATAATTTAGAAAAATTTAGTTATCAAATTGATAAAGAAATATTAAAAGGACAAAATTTATTAATTAATACAAATTATAATTTACCTACAAGTGATAAATTTTATTTCAAAAGTGCAATTATAAATTTAAAAGATCAATCATTTCTTGGCACTGATACGATTATTAAAGTTAAAAAAGATATTTTTGATGACTTAAATAATGACCCAAGAATAATGGGAGTATCTGCATCAGGAAATAAAGATGAAATCAAAATAAGTAAAGGTATTTTTACAAGCTGTAAAGAGAATGAAAATTGTACACCATGGTCAATTCAAGCAAAGGAAATAATTCATGACAAAAATAAAAAAGAAATAATTTATAACAATGCTTTATTGAAGATATATGATATTCCAGTTTTATATTTTCCTAAATTTTTTCATCCAGACCCAACTGTAAATCGTCGATCAGGTTTTTTAACACCTCAAATAAATAATTCAAATATTCTTGGTAATTCTTATTCTGTTCCATATTACTCGGTATTATCAGAAAGCAAAGATTTTACATTTACTCCTTTTATTTTTGAGAATAATTTACAAATGTTTCAAAACGAATTTAGACAAATTAATAAATATTCAAAACTTTACACAAATTTTGGTTTTGTAAATAATTATAAAACAACTTCAGAAAATAAAAAGAATAGTATATTTAATCTATTTGCAGACTATGAGCTGAATCTTAATTTTGAAAAATTTTCATACAGTAATTTATTAGTTTCTATTGAAAGAGTAACAAAAGACACCTTTTTAAAAATCTTTGATACTCATATTCAAAATAGTATTTTAAAACCAGAGGATTATGACAATTTAAAAAATGAGATTAAAATTTCATTAAATAATGATAATCATATTTTTACCAGCGGTTTAATAAGTTATGAAAATTTACAAGAAACTAATTCTGATAGATATGAATATATACTTCCTTATTATAACTATAGTTCGATACTAAAATATAATCCTTTTGATGGTGAAATAAATTTTTCATCTTCTGGAAAAAATATACTTAACAATACAAACCAACTGAAATCTAACGTTATAAATGATATAGTTTATAATAGTAAAGATTTTATATCTTTGAATGGTATTAAAAGTTCATTTGCAATAAATAGTAAAAATTTAAATTCGCTTGGTAAAAATAATGCAGAATATAAGTCTAGTCCACAAATAGAATTAATGAATGAAATAAAACTTGATGTAAGTTATCCACTTTTAAAACAGACTGAAAGTAATATTAATTATTTAACACCAAGAGCTATGATGAAAATAAATCCAAGTGATATGAAAGATTATTCATCTATGGATATAACTACAAATGTAAATAATATTTTTAATAATAACAGACTAGGTGTTGAGGATACTTTAGAAGCGGGAAGATCTTTAACTTTAGGAGTAAATTATAAAAAAGAAAGCTTACAGGATTTAAATAAATTTTTTGAATTTAACATTGCTACAGTTTTAAGAGACAAAGAAGAAAATTTTATTCCAAATAAAACTACCCTAAATAAAAAAAACTCTAATTTATTTGGGTCCATATCAAATAATTTTTCTGATTATTTTAATTTAAAATATAATTTCGCAGTAAATAATGACTTAAACACTATTGAATATAACAATGTAAGTGCAGAGTTTAGTTTTCATAACTTAACAAGTAAGTTTGATTTCCTTGAGGAAAGAGGTGTAATGGGTGATAATAATTTTATTGAGAATAATACTTCATATTCAATCAACAGCCAGAACTATATAACATTTAAAACTAGAAGGAATAGAAAACTAAATCTTACAGAATACTATGATCTTGTTTATCAGTATAAAAATGATTGCTTGTCAGCAGGAATAAAATATAAAAAAACATATTATGAAGATAGAGATTTAAAACCATCAGAAAACTTATTTTTCACAATTAGTCTAATACCACTTACAAATTATGAACAAAAAATCGAGAGGTAATTATTTTATAAATTTTAATTATAAAATTTTTATATTTTTTTTTATTTTAATTTCATTACCCACTAAAATTTTAGCTTTAGAAAATAAAATTTTATTTAAAATTAATAATAATATTATAACTACATTAGATGTTTTAAATGAGATACAATACTTAAAATTACTTAATGAGAATTTTAAAAATTTAGAACAGGGTAAAATTTATAAAATTGCTAAAAATTCAACAACAAGGGATATAATTAAAGAAGACTACTTAAAAAAAATTTTTAAAAAAATAGAATTAGATGAAGTATTTGTAGAAAAGTTTATTTTAGACTATTTTTCAAAATATAATTTCAATTCTATAGAAGATTTAGAAAAGTTTTTAATAGAAAATAATTTAAAATTAGCATTTATGAAAAAAAAAATAACATTACAATTAATGTGGAATGAACTTATTTTAAAAAAATTTTCACAAAATATAAAAATTGATAAAAATAAAATAGAAAAACAAATTTCAGAAAAAAAATTACAACAGGAGTTTTTGATTTCTGAAATCGTTTTTAATATAAAAAGTAAAGACGAATTACAAAATAAATTTAATGAAATTAGAGAAGAAATAAAAAATAATAGTTTTTCTAATGCAGCACTAATTCACAGCATATCTGATACATCAATTAATGGTGGCAAATTAGGATGGATTAAAGAGAGCTCGCTATCAAGTGAAATTAAAAATGTGATTAAGAAAACTAAAATAGGAGAAGTAACTATACCAATTAGTATACCTGGTGCATTCATTATTCTTTATAAAGAAGATAAAAGAGAAACTTTGGTAGAATTAGATATTAAAAAAGAAATTGATAAGATAGTCAAAAGGCGGACCAATGAACAACTCAATCAATTTTCAAACATTTACTATAATAAAATAAAAAAAAACGTGAACATTTATGAATTCTAAAGCAATCCTGATTGTAAGTGGTGAACCAAATAGTGTTTTTCTTGAAATTTTTTTTAAAGTTTTATCAACAAAAAAAATTAAAAATCCACTAATTTTAATTACATCAGAGACTTTACTAAAATTACAAATGAAAAAATTAGGATTTAAAAAAAATGTAAGACTAATTAAATCTAAAGATATAGACCAGCTAAAATTAGATAATAAATCAATAAACTTAATAAATGTTACCTATAATAATGTAAATACTTTTGAAAAGATTACTAATAAATCGAATTTATTTATTCAAAATTCATTTAATACAGCATTTGAAATTTTAAAACTTAATAATATTAAAAAATTTATTAATGGACCAATTTCTAAAAAAAATTTTCTTAATAAAAAATTTTTAGGTTTGACAGAATATATTTCAAAATCATTTTCAAAAAAAAAAACTTGTATGTTGATTTACAATGAAATTTTATCGGTTTGTCCTTTAACAACTCATTTACCAATAAAATTAGTAACGAAAGAAATTAATAAAAAAAATATTTCAGATAAAGTTTATTTAATAAATAATTTTTATGTTAAAAAATTTGGTTATAAGCCTAAAATTGCAATTTTAGGTCTAAATCCACACTGCGAAAGTATTCATAATTTTAATGAAGATGAAAAAATCATCAAACCAACAATAAGATATTTAAAAAAAAAATATAATGTCTCAGGCCCTTACTCTGCAGATACTATTTTTTTAAAGGATAATAGAAAAAATTTTAATGTGATTCTTGGTATGTACCACGATCAAGTCTTAACCCCATTAAAGACACTCTTTGAATACGATGCAATTAATATAACATTAGGACTGCCATTTGACAGAATAACTCCTGATCACGGTCCAAATGAAAAAATGTTAGGTAAAAATATCTCTAATCCATTAAGTTTGTTAAAAGCAATAAAATTTTTAGAAAAATATTGATGAAGGCTAAAAAAAGCTTAGGTCAAAATTTTTTAAATGACATTAGCGTTTTAGAAAAAATTATTAATGTAACTCCAATAAAGGAAAAAAATATTCTCGAAATCGGTCCTGGAACTGGAAATTTGACTTCCTTTATTCTAAAAAAAAATCCTAGAAAAATTTTTGTGATTGAAAAAGATGAATATCTTGCGAATATTCTTAAAGATAAATTCAAAAATGAAATAACTATTATAAATGATGACGTTTTAAAAATTGATGAAAGTTCGTTAATAAATGAAAAGCTTACTGTCTTTGGCAATCTTCCATATAATATCTCTACTGAAATTTTAATTAAATGGATACTTAATTTGAAGAATTATTTTTGGTTTGATTTTTTAGTTTTGATGTTTCAGAAGGAGGTTGCAGATAGAATTATAGCAAAATCTAATACCTCTACATATGGTCGATTATCAATATTGTCTAATTGGAAACTGAATGTTAGAAAAATTTGCGATATTGAGCCACAATCTTTTACACCAAGACCAAAAATAAGAAGTTCGTTGTTATTTTTTACACCTAGAGATAAATTTTATAATATTAAGGACCCTAAAAACTTAGAAAAAGTAACAAGAATTTTTTTTAATCATAGAAGAAAAATGCTAAAAAAACCTTTTAAACAGTTATTTGGTAGTAACCAAAAAGTTTCTGATAAACTCAATATTGACTTAAATCTCAGACCTCAAAACTTAAATTTTGAAACCTACTATAAATTAACTGCTGAGTATGAAAATTTAAGTGGTTAATTTATTTATATGTTCTCTTATAAATTCAAGATCGTAATCTTTTGATCCATTGTTTATTTCTGAGTTTATAAGATTTTTAATTCTAGAAAAACATAGATTTAAGTCATCATTAACAACTACATAGTCATAGTTAATCCAGTGCAAAACATCTCTTTCAAACTGCTTCATTCTCTCCTCTGCAATAAGCTTATCTCTCATATCTCTATTTGATAACCTTCTAAATAAAACCTCTTTACTGGGTGGCAGTATAAAAAAAGTAATTAATTTATAGTCTAATTTTTTATTTTTTATTTGATCAGCACCTTGCCAATCAATATCAAATAAAACATTTCTTCCTTTGCTAAGTTTATCAATAACTGGTGATCTTGTAGTGCCGTAAAAATTGCCAAATACTTTTGCGTATTCTAAAAACTCTTGATTGTTAATTAATCTTTTAAACTCATGCTCGTTTACAAAGAAATAATCTTTATTTGACGTTTCTTTAGGTCTTGGTTGACGAGTGGTATGTGAAATTGAAACTTCAAAATTATCTATACCTGATAACATTTTTACCAGAGTGGTTTTACCTGCTCCAGAAGGAGAAGATAAAATTATCATTACCCCATCTTTATCAAAGGGCATTTATTATTCTAGTTTGCTTTTCCTTCGATAAATTTAACAGCATCTCCAACTGTTAAAATTTTCTCAGCTTCGCTATCCGATATTTCTGATCCAAATTCTTCCTCGAAAGCCATTACTAATTCTACTGTATCTAAGCTGTCAGCTCCTAAATCATCTATAAAACTAGATTCTTCAGTAACTTTCGATTCATCGATTCCTAAATGGTCGGCTACAATTTTTTTAACTTTGCTTGAAACGTCTTCTGACATATTGATCCTTTTTGTTATAAATTCTTAATAGTTTAAAAACCTATTTTGTCAAGCCATATACATTCCACCATTAACGTGTAAAGTCTCTCCGTTTATGTAGTCAGACTGATTTGAGCACAAAAATAGCACTGCATTTGCAATATCATCTGGATCGCCAAGACGGGCTGAAGGAATTTTTGATATAATAGCTTCTTTAAATTTATTATCTAATTTATCAGTCATTGCTGTTTTAATGAAACCTGGTGAAATGCAATTTATATTTATATTTTTTTTTGCATACTCTATAGCCATACTCTTTGACATTGCAATTATACCTGCTTTAGATGCTGTATAATTAGACTGCCCTAAATTTCCAGTATGGCCAACAACAGATGTAATATTTACAATCTTACCTGATTTATTCTTAAGCATTTTCTTAATTGCAAATTTACTTATTAAAAATGTCGATGTTAAATTAATATTTATTACTTTTTGCCATTCCTCCAAACTCATTCTTATTGCTAAGTTATCCTGAGTCACTCCTGCATTATTGATAATACAATCTAAATTTCCACCGATTTCTTTGGTTGCATTTTCTATAAACTCTTCAATTTTATCACTTTGAGAAATATCAAATTTCAATATTTTTATATTTTGAAATTTATCTTTTAAATCACTAAGTTTTTCTTCTTTTGTACCAGAGGCTAAAATATTTGCTCCAACTTTATTTAACTTTTTAATTATTGAATTTCCAATTCCACCTGATGCCCCTGTAACAATAATATTTTTATCTTTTAAATCTATCATATTTTTATATTCTCAATATCACTTTGATGATTTATTGTATCAATTTTAACATCCTTGTTTATTCTTTTTACCAAACCTGACAAAACTTTCCCAGGTCCAATTTCTATAAAATGGTTTACATTGTTTTCTATCATATTAATAACGCTTTCTCTCCACCTTACTCTACTCTCTATTTGTTTTATTAAGAGAGTTTTTAACTCATCTAGGTCTTTGATCTCATTGGCAGTCACATTTGAAATTAATTTATTTTTTCCATTTTTAAAATTAAGTTTATTTAACTCTTCTGTCATAATTGTGGTAGCATTACTCATCAAATCACAATGAAAAGGGGCACTAACTGGAAGTTTAATATTTTTAATTGAATTTTCTTTTAAAATTTGAATTAACTTTTCTAAATCGTCTGTTTTCCCACTTAAAACAATTTGACCGTCAGAATTGTCATTTGCAATTTGAGCATTAAACATTTTTTTATTATCTGATAAGATTTTTTCGATTAATTCTACTTTTGAGCCTAATACTGCAACCATGCCTCCCTCTCCTTTAGGCAATGAATTTTGCATTGCTTCTCCTCTAATCCTTAAAATTTTTAAAGAATCTGTAAAATCTAAATATCCAGCACATGATAACGCTGAATATTCACCTAGCGAATGTCCAGCAAAATATCTAGCTTTGCTTAAGTCTAAGTTAAATTCCTTTTTTACTGTATGAAATATTGAATAACTGATTAAAAATATTGCTGGTTGTGTATTTTTTGTTAAGTCTAACTCTTCTTTTGAGCCTTCTAAAATTAGCTTTGAAATAGAAAAATTTAAACTATCATCTGCTTGCTTAAATAGGTTTTTAACAATATCAAATCTATCATAGAACTCTTTTCCCATTCCTACCATTTGAGAACCTTGACCTGGAAAAATTACTGAAAACATATAAAAAAAACTAATTAATTTGCCTTTTTAACTATTGTAATTGAACTTTTATAATAGTATATCCTCATTTTTTATTAAAGAACTTAAATGAATTTATACGAACATACTATTATTGCCCGACAAGATACTTCGCCAAGTGAATTAAAGCAATTAAACGAAAAATATACAAAAATTATCGAAAAAAATGAAGGTGAAGTAATAAAGACAGAAAGCTGGGGATTGTTAAACTTATCATATTTGATAAAAAAAAACAGAAAAGGCAGTTATCTCCATTTTAAAATTAAAGGTAATGGAAAAGTTATTAGTGAATTAGAAAAGAACGAGTCAATAGATAAAAAATTACTGAGATATCTAACAGTGAGAGTTAAAAAATTTGATTTAGATACTAACTACTTTGGTAAAAAAGAAGATAGTGAAAAAAAAGAAAGTTTTAAAAACTAATGCCAAAGAGACAAAGTGGAAATAAAAAAGGTAAACAAAGTAATTTTGCAAAACTAAGTATATTTCAACCTAATAAATATAAATTCAAAAAAACATGTCCGCTCTCTGCTAAAGGTGCTCCGCATGTTGACTATAAAAATATTAAATTATTAAAAAAATATATGTCTGAAAATGGGAAGATTTTACCTTCAAGAATAACTAATGTTTCTCAAAAAAAACAACGTGAATTATCTTTATCAATAAAAAGAGCTAGAAATCTAGCGTTAATATAAATGAAAGTAATATTATTAGAAAATGTTAAGAGAATTGGATCTATTGGTGAAGTAATAGATGTAAAGAGAGGTTTTGCAAGAAACTATCTTATTGCAAACAAAAAAGCTCTCTACGCTTCAAAAGAAAATATTAAAGAGGTAGAAAAAATTAAAACCGATCTATCTAAAAAAGATAATGAAAAGAAAAAAGAAGCTTCTCAAATTGCTGAGCAGATTAATGGAAAAGAATATGCAGTCAAAAAATTGAGTACAGAGAATAAAGAATTATATGGTTCAGTCAAACCAACTGAAATTGCTAAACTAATACAACAAGAGAACAAGATAAACATTAAACCTTCAATGATACAACCCATTGAAGAAATTAAATCTTTAGGAAAGTTTAAGGTCAAAATTTCTCTACACTCTGAAGTTGACGCACAAATCTCTATAGACGTTTCCTCGGCAGAAACAATTCAATAATTATACATTTTTTTCCCCAACAATAATTAAGAATTTTATAAATAATTTTTTAATATAAATTATATGTATGGAAAATAATTTAAGCTTAGTCAAAAATCAATTCAAAGAACTGCCAAACAATATCGAAGCTGAACAAGCTGTAATAGGATCTATTCTTGTTAGTAATGATATATTTGATGAGATAAGTACAATAATTTCTAGTATAAATTTTTATGATCCTATGCACCAAAAGATTTTTGAAGCAATCGAGAGTCTAATTTATAAAGGAATGCTAGCAAATCCAATCACGTTGAAGAATTATTTTGAAGATGAAAAAGACGATTTAAATGTTCCAGAGTACTTAGTTAAGATTACTAAATTTTCTACATCTGTTAGACAGGCTGTAGAGTATTCTAAAATTATTTATGATATGTTTGTTCGAAGAGAATTAATAAAAATCTCTGAGCAAACTATAGATAGTGCAAAATTAAATGATCTTGATACCAATGGACAATCCATTATAGAAAATTCAGAAAGACTATTATTTGATTTAGCAGAAAAAGGATCTTTTAATTCTTCTTTAGTAAAGTTTGATGAGGCAATGAAACAAACCATTGAAATGGCATCTGCTGCTTATAAAAATGAGGAAGGAATTGTTGGTGTTCCAACTGGTCTTAGAGATTTAGATGACAAGCTAGGAGGTTTGCACCAATCTGATCTAATTATCATCGCTGGACGACCTTCAATGGGTAAAACTTCACTTGCAACAAATATTGCATTTAACGCAGCACAAAAATTACAAGATAGTGGAAAAAAATCCTCAATTGCATTTTTTTCACTAGAGATGTCGTCTGAACAACTTTCAACCAGAATAATTTCAGAACAAGCAAGAATAAGTTCAAATGATATTAGAAGAGGAAGAATTTCTGATGATCAATTTGATAAATTTTTAGAAACTTCAAAAAATATTTCTGAACTTCCACTTTATATTGATGAAACTCCAGCAATAAGTATTGCTGCTTTAAGTAATAGAGCTAGACGTATTAAGAGATTGTTTGGTCTTGATATGATTGTAGTTGATTATATTCAGCTGATGAGAGGTACTACATTCAATAAAGATGGTAGAGTTCAGGAAATATCTCAAATTACTCAGGGCTTAAAAGCAATTGCTAAAGAACTTGCTCTTCCAGTGGTAGCTCTTTCTCAATTATCCAGACAAGTTGAGCAAAGAGATGATCACAAACCTCAATTAGCAGATTTGAGAGAGTCTGGTTCAATTGAGCAGGATGCTGATGTTGTTATGTTTGTTTATAGAGAAGGGTATTATTTGCAAAGAAAAGAGCCAAGAGAAGCGACAGTTGAGCATGCTGAATGGCAAGCAAAAATGAATGAAGTAGCACACCTTGCTCAAATTATTATTGGGAAACAAAGACACGGTCCAATAGGTAACGTAACTCTTGAATTTGAAGAAAGATTTACAAAATTTAAAGATACTCAAACTAATTAATTTCCAATATAAAAGAGCTAATGTTGGCTCAAATGTATCAAAACATTATCTTAAAGAATCCTAAAGCAATACTTCTATTACTAATAATCACTATTTTAAGTTTTGGTTATTATACAAAAGATTTTAGACTAGATGCATCTTCAGAGACATTATTGATCGATGGAGATCCAGATTTAGCATATTTAAAAGAAGTTTCTGAAAGATACGGATCTAGAGAGTTTTTAATTCTTACTTATACTCCTAATGAAGGGATGGTAACTGATACATCAATTAATAATTTATTAAGTTTAAAATATAAAATACAAAGTTTGGATTGGGTACATAGTGTTGTTACTCTTCTAGATATTCCATTGTTAAGTAATTCAGATGCCCCACTTCAAGAAAGATTAGAAAGTTTTAAAACTTTAAAAGACGACGATGTTGATAAAAATAGAGGATTTAAGGAAATTCTTAATAGTCCTGTATTTAGAAACTTTGTCATTAGTGAAGATGGAAAAACAAGTGGCATAATTGTTTATATTAAACAATCTCAAAAACTTGAAAACATTGAAAGTAAATCAAAAGATGAAATTGAAAATTATAAAGATCAAAACAAAAAACAAAATCATCAAAATATTCTGGAGATCAGACAAGTTATCCAAAGCTATGGGGATGTAGGTAAGATTTACTTAGGTGGTATACCAATGATTGCTGATGACATGATGACCTTTATTAAAAGTGACATTGTGGTTTTTGGTATAGGTGTTTTATTATTTATTGTTGCAACCCTATGGTTTGTCTTTAGGAAACTTATCTGGATTATAGTTCCAATTAGCAGTTGTGTAGTTTCAGTCGTTATAATGATTGGGTTACTTGGACTACTAGGATGGAAAGTCACTGTTATTTCATCAAACTTCATTGCTTTGATGTTGATTTTAACAATGGCAATGAACATTCACATGAGTACGAGATTTTTACAGCTTAAAAAAGTTTCCCCTTCTAAAAATACTTTAGAAATTATTTCATTGACCACCAGAAAAATGTTTTGGCCAATTTTTTACACTGCATTGACTACAATTTTAGCATTTTTGTCCTTAATTTTTAGTGAAATCAAACCTATTATTGACTTCGGGTGGATGATGACTTTTGGTCTAATTACTTCATTTATAATTACCTTCACTTTACTCCCGACTTTTTTAAGTTTCGCTCCTTCTGACAATATCTCACTTAAAAAAGAGCAAGACACTAAATTTACGACTTTTCTAGGATCAATTTCTATAAATAAAAAAAATTTAATTTTTTCAGTAACAGGATTTGTAATTATTTTAAGTATTATTGGTATTGGCAAGCTAGAAGTTGAAAACAGCTTTATTAATTATTTTAACAAAAATACTGAAATCTATAAAGGCATGAAACTTATAGATGAAGAGCTTGGAGGCACAACACCATTAGAAGTAATTCTTAAGTTTCCTAAGAAAGAAAAAGAAAAAAAATCAACTGAAGATGATGAGTTTGAGGACTGGGGAGATGAAAATGACAAAAATGATGACAAATATTGGTTTACCAAAGATAAAATTGATAAAATTGCATCTGTTCATAATTACTTAGATAGTCTTCCTGAAATTGGAAAAGTTTTATCTTTTTCATCAATTATTGATGTAGCAACCCAATTAAATAATAATAAACCTTTAGGAACTCTAGAAATGGGTGTTCTTTATTCTAAGATACCTGAAAGTATTAAAACAGAAATTATTGATCCATATCTTTCAATAGAAAATGATGAAGCAAGGATTAGCTTAAGAATAATAGACTCCCAAGAAAATTTAAGAAGAAACGATTTAATTAATAAAATAAATTTTGATCTTAAAGATAAGATTGGTCTAGACGAAAGTGAATATCAGCTTGCTGGGGTATTAATTTTATTTAATAACTTGTTACAGAGCTTATTTAAATCACAAATACTTACATTAGGATTGGTAATGTTTGGGATTTTTATAATGTTTTTAATTCTATTTAGAAATATAAAATTATCTTTAATAGGAGTGGTGCCAAATTTCATCGCTGCATTTTTCATACTTGGAATTATAGGTTTATTAGAAATTCCTCTAGATATGATGACTATTACCATTGCTGCGATTACTATTGGTATAGCTGTAGACAATAGTATCCATTATATTTATCGATTTAAAGAGGAATTCAATAATATTAAGGATTATAATAAAACATTGCAATTATGTCATTCTACAGTGGGGGTTGCAATTTTAAACACTTCAATCACAATTGTTTTTGGATTTTCAATTTTAGTTTTGTCTAAGTTTATTCCTACAATTTATTTTGGCATGTTCACTGGTTTAGCAATGTTATTAGCTATGATCTCTGTATTAACTTTACTGCCTGCATTGATCTTGATTATCAAACCCTTTGGTAAATCAGCTTAATGTTAGAAACTTTGGCAGATTTTTACAAAGCAACTTCTATTATAGATTTAATTTATTTGGTCATCACTATTTGGTCTTTAATTAGCTGTTATAAAAAAGGTTTTATATTAAGTATCCTTTCCATGGCAAAGTGGCTTTTAGCCTATGTGATAACTCTAATTCTATTTCCAAGAGTTAAACCTTATGTAAAGGATATGATTGATAATGAATATGTATTAGATGTTGGTCTTGGTATAGCAATTTTTATTGTAGTTATTTTTTTAGTATTGTTAGTTAACAAAGGTATTAGTAAAGCTGTTAAATATACTGGTATTGGCGGTTTAGATACAACGTTTGGATTCTTTTTTGGCTTTATAAAAGCTTATATAATTTCTGTTTGTATTTTCTCAGGTATTCATATCGTTTATAATCATGATAAATGGCCAATAAATATGGACAAATCATACGCCTTTCCATATTTAGAAAAAGGTAGTAGTTACTTAATTAAAGAATTTCCTAATGAAAAAACATATCAAGAATCTAAAGAAAAAATTAAAGATCTTTGATCCAAAACTAAAAGAAGAATGTGGAGTATTTGGTATTAGTAATGCAAAAGATGCTTCAGCTTTAACCGCTCTTGGTTTACATGCTTTACAACATCGAGGACAAGAAGGTTGTGGAATTGTTAGTTTTGATGGTGAGAAATATTATTCTGAAAAGCGATTTGGTTTAGTTGGAGACAACTTTAATAAGGAAAAAGTATTAAATAATTTAAAAGGTAATTACGCCATAGGTCACAATCGATATAGTACAACTGGTAATAATACTTTAAGAAATATCCAGCCTTTTTTTGCTGATACTAATGCAGGAGGAATCGGAGTTTCACATAATGGAAATTTAACTAATTCAATTTCTTTGAGAAAAAAACTTGTAGAGGAAGGAGCTATTTTCTACACCACTTCAGATACTGAAACTATTGTACAATTGATTGCAAAATCAAAGAGATCAAAAACTATTGATAAAGTAATTGATGCAATTTTTCAAATACAAGGTGGATATGCTTTAGTAATGCTTACTCAAAACTCTCTAATTGGGGTAAGAGATCCTTATGGCATAAGACCTTTGTTGATTGGAAAATTGGGAAGTAGTTACGTCTTAGCATCAGAAACTTGTGCATTAGATATTATTGGTGCAAACTTTATAAGAGAGGTTGAAAATGGTGAAATTGTTTTAATTGAGAACAATCAACTGACAAGCATCAAACCTTTTCCACCTAAAAAAGTAAGACCATGTGTTTTTGAATATATCTACTTTGCAAGACCTGATAGCTTAATAGATAATAAGACTGCTTATGAACATAGAAAAAATTTAGGTGTGGAGCTTGCAAAAGAAAATGATATCGATGCAGACATTGTAGTTCCAGTGCCAGACTCTGGTAATGCAGCAGCACTAGGATTTTCCCAAAAACTTAAAATAAACTTTGAACATGGTTTGATAAGAAATCATTACGTAGGTCGAACTTTTATTGAACCAAGCCAAAAAATTAGAAGTTTAGGTGTTAAGCTTAAATTAAATGCAAATCAAACTACTATTAAAAATAAAAAAATTATTTTAATTGATGACTCGCTTGTCAGAGGAACTACTTCTCATAAAATAGTAAAAATGTTGTACGATGCAGGTGCAGAAGAGGTTCACGTTAGAATAGCGTGTCCTGAAATTAGATATCCTGATTTTTATGGTGTGGATACTCCAACTAAAAAAGAATTGTTAGCTGCAAATAAAACGAATGATGAAATTTGCAAGTATATTGGTGCTAAATCATTAAAATTTTTGTCTATTGATGGTCTATATAGAGCTATTGGTTTTGATAAGCGAAATGACACTTACCCTCAATTAACAGATCATTATTTTACAGGAGATTATCCAGTTAAACCAGTTGACGAACTAGGAGATAGTAAAATTACACAACTATCTTTGTTAAGTACTGCCTCGAACAACTAGTAAGATAAAAAGAGTTCTTTAAAAAAAAATAAAAGATACTATTTAAATAAGCATGATCGATAATAAAGAAAAAATAATTGAGTATTTTAAATCTGGAGTAAAACAGAATAAAGATTTTAAAATTGGAATTGAACATGAAAAGTTTTTATTTAATAAGAAAGATAATAAACGAGTAGATTATTCTAAAATTAAAGAAATGTTTAATGCATTGTTGGAGTTTGGATGGAACCCAGTTTTTGAAAAAGAGAATATTATTGCACTTAATAAAGGAGGAAAAAACATTACTCTTGAGCCCGGTAATCAAATTGAATTATCAGGAGATAAACTTAACCATATACATGAGGCTTGTTCAGAGTCTCAAGATTATTTGTTTGAGCTAAAGCAAGTTACAAAAAAATTAGATATTGAAATTGTCAGTGCTGGTTTTGATCCTATTTCGAAATTAGAAGAGATCCCAAATAATCCTAAGCAGAGATATAAATTAATGACTCAAGATATGCCCTTTGGTGGTGAATTAAGTTTAGATATGATGTATCGAACTTGTGGGACACAATTAAATATAGATTATTGCTCAGAAGAAGATTTTATTAAAAAATTTAAAGTTA
The DNA here is from genome assembly GCA_902613855.1 of uncultured Pelagibacteraceae bacterium. Classification (GTDB taxonomy): domain Bacteria; phylum Pseudomonadota; class Alphaproteobacteria; order Pelagibacterales; family Pelagibacteraceae; genus Pelagibacter. The sequence continues at coordinate 73,729 of CACMIX010000002.1, read as the reverse complement.
TAAATTCAATTGTACCCATTTCTATTGCTTTATTTGCTAATTCCTCAATAGTTGAAAAGAAAAAAAGTAATTATTTATCGTACAGATCAAAAGTTTGGCAAAATACTTCTAGAGGAGGACTTCCAAAATTGTTTTTTGAAAATTTAAATTTTGAAAAATATGCAGAATTTACAATGGATTTTCCTATTTTATTTATTCAAGATAAAGATGAATATATTTCTGGGAGAAAGTATATTTTTAGAGATTTTATGGAGGGTAAAATTTCAGAAATTAATAACCGATTACCTACAGAGGGTGATCTTACAACACATTTAAGTACAATCTTTACTGAGAATAGGTTAAAAAAATATATTGAGCTTAGATCAATGGATACATGTGGTTGGGATTGCTTGTGTGCTGGACCTGCATTTAATATAGGAATACTTTATGGAAATCTTGAAGAAGTTTATGATGTTATTTCTAAGTGGGAAACAGATAAGGTTATTAATGCATATTTAGAAGCACCAAAAAAAGGATTTAATACTCAATTAATGGGTAAAGATCTTCTTTACTGGTCATCCACACTATTAAATTTATCAAAAAAAGGTTTGGAAAACAGAGATATTTTGAGCAGAAAAGGAAACAACGAAAAAATTTTTTTAAGTCACTTACAAAAAGTAATTGATAATAAGACAACAAACGCAGATCATATGATTAGTAAATTTTCAGAAAATGAAAATTTAGATGAATTATATGACAAATAAAATTGTTGCTATTCAAGGTAATCATCCTTCAAAATTAAATCCAGTTTCAGATACAAGTATTTTTTTAGCTAATGAGGCTCAAAATAAGAATTATAAAATATTCTATTATGAGCCAAAAGACCTTTCAATTATTAATTCAAAAGTAATTGCAACAGGTTTTTTTGTTAAATTTAATTACACTCAAAATAAATTTTTTAAAATATTAAAAAAATGTAGTTTAGAACTCACTAAAGCTAAATTTATACTTATACGACAAGATCCACCCTTTAATCTTGAGTATATTTCAACGACTTACATTTTAGATACTATTAAAGATAAAGTAAAAATTTTAAATAACCCTACTTCTATAAGAAATGTTTCAGAAAAGTTGTATTCAGCAAAATATCAAAAATATATGCCGAGTACTATTTTCACTAAAAATATTGATGAAATAAAAAAATTTTTTAGAAAGAACAAAAAAGTTATTTTAAAACCAATCCACAGTTACAGTGGGAACGATATACATTTATTAAGCAAATTTAATTCAAAATTAATCAATAGTTTCATCAAAAAACACGATCACATTATGTTGCAAAAATTTTTACCTAAAATTAGTAAAGGAGATAAAAGAGTTTTTATAATCAATGGTAAAGTTTGTGGCGCAATCTCTAGAATTCCAAAGAAAGGATCTATTTTAAGTAATATGAGTAAAGGTGCAAAGCCTGTTAATATCAAACTGAGTATAAATGAAAATAAGATATCAAGATTGATTGCTAAGGATTTAAAAAAAGATAATATTTTTTTTGCAGGAATAGATTTTATTGATCAAAAACTTAATGGAGATATTAACGTAACCTCCCCAACTGGACTTAAAACTTTTTTGGATTTATCAGGCATAAATCTTGCTAAAATTTTTTGGAAAGAACTTAAAGCGTGAAAACTTTAAACGAGCAACAAAAAGGTTCTTTGTTAGCCTTTGTTGCAGTGATGTTTATTACTCCTGATAGTTTATTTATAAGATTGGCTAGTGTTGATACCTGGAGTTTAGTTTTTTATCGAGGAGTAATTCCTTTTTTCACTGTGTTGGTCGGTATGTTACTTATCTACAAAGCAAATTTCTTCAAAATGCTTTTCACGAGTGGGCATCATGGAATAATTTATATAATAACTTTTTCTATAACCAATATTGCTTTTGTTGTTTCTATTCAGAATACGAATGTAGCCAATACATTGGTTATGATTGCTATGGCTCCTATGCTTTCAGCAATTTTAGGAGCAATATTTTTAAAAGAGATGCCAGATAGTAAAACTTGGATAGCAATCGCAGTAACTTTTTTTGCTGCGATATATATATTTTACGACTCCTTACAATTAGGGAATATTTTTGGAGATTTATTGGGTCTCGTTTGTGCCTTGGGATTAGCAGTTGGAGCCGTTACGATTAGATCCGCAAAAACAAAAAACCTAGTTCCTGCTGCTGTAGTCGGTAAGCTGTTGGTTGCAATATTTGCTATTTTCTTTATTGAAACTTATGCATTAGTTGGTAGAGACCTATTAATTGTTCCTCTAATGTGTGTAATGTGTGTTGCGATACCTTTTGTTTTAGTCACTATTGCACCAAGATTTATACCTGCAGAAGAGGTAAACTTATTCTTTTTACTAGAGACAATCATCGGGCCAATTTGGGTCTGGATGGTGATTAAAGAACAACCAAGTCTAGAAACAATTCAAGGAGGCATTGTCATCATTCTAACGATAGCTATTCACTCTTTTCATAAACTAAAAAAATCATAGCCCTATTACAATTAACTTGATTTGGCCGCAAATCAGAAATAGATAGCGACTCATATGAACAAGGTGTTAAAAAATTCGTGGGCTTTATTTTTAGGTATGGGAGCAATTATGCTCGCCTACGGTTTTCAAGGATCACTTTTAGGGGTTCGAGCAGTCAAAGAAGAGTTTAGTTTAACTGCAACTGGATTTATGATGTCCGGTTATTTTGTTGGATATTTTATAGGAGCAATGACTATTCCTAAATTCATATCAAGGGTTGGTCATATCAGAATTTTTGCAGTTTTTGCATCAATTGCATCTTTAGTGATTTTAGTTCATGCTGTTTTTGTTAGTCCATTTGTTTGGTTCCTATTGAGAGTGCTTACAGGTATCAGTATGGTCTCTATTTATACTGTTGCTGAAAGTTGGTTAAACGATAGAGCAAGTAATAAAAACAGAGGAAGTGTCTTATCAATCTATATGGTGATTTTGTATGGTTCAATGGGTATAGGAATGTTTTTTTTAAACTTTAGTAATCCAATAAATTTTGAACCTTTTATATTGATATCAATTATAACATCAGGTGCACTAATTCCAATTTTACTTACCAAAAGAAAACCTCCAACATTTAAAAAAATAGAAACCATGTCTATTCAAGAGGTTTATATTTCATCTCCTTTCGGAATGGTTAGTGCATTTCTTTATGGAACAATTCAATCTGCATTATTCACATTGCTAGCTGTATACGCTGCAGGAATGAATTTTTCTATTTTTCATATTTCATTAGTTACGTTCTTGTTAGCAATTTCTGGCGCAGTTTCACAGTGGCCAATAGGAAAAATATCAGATATGTATGATAGAAGAAAAGTAATTATTGTTGTGAGTTTTGCTGCAGCCTTTTTTGCATTATGTGCAATTTTTTCCTCTGCACAGATGTATTTGCCTGAAGGACTGGGAACAAGTAAATTTTGGTTTTATTTTTTTTTAATTTTATTTGCCTTTTGTAGTTTACCAATGTTCTCATTGATCCTTGCTCACACAAATGATTTTATTCCTAAAGAAAAATTTGTTGCAGCTGGTGCTAGTTTACAATTTATTTTTGGTTTAGGTGCAATTGGTGGTCCATTTTTGTGCTCAATTTTTATGGACATTGCGGGTCTTAATGGTTTTTTTGTTTTTCTAATGTTTTTTCATATTTTAATTGGAATTTATGGTGTCTATAGATCTAGAGTTAGACCAGCAGTTGAAAATCCAGACTCTCAATTTATTGCAATGCCTCAGTCAATTACGCCTGCAGGTATTGAATTAAGCCCAACTACAGAGCCAATTGATGAACCAACAAAATTAGCTTCTGAAACTACTGTTGAAGACATAAAAGCTTCTGATCAACAATCTAACTAAGTTTGATAATCAGCGTCGTTTTGTAAAGTGAACTATGTTGGCTTTATTGTTATTTTGATAAAGTAATCTTATGAATAATAACGATATTGAGAACTTATTTGAGAAAACACGAAATCAATCGATTAAAATTGTTGAAAATCTAAGTTCAGAGGACATGAATATCCAGTCGATGGAAGATGCGTCACCTATTAAATGGCATCTTGCTCACACTACTTGGTTTTTTGAAAAATTCGTTTTAAGTAAAATAAAGTCTAATTATAAATATTTTAATGAGGATTATAATTATTTATTTAATTCTTATTATGTCAAAGCAGGTCCAAGATACACAAGATCACTTCGAAACATAATTTCACGCCCAGGGATTGAAGAGGTTCTAGAATATAGGCAAACTATAAACCATAGAATTACAGAGTTATGTCAATCAAGTAACTCCAAGTTAGATATGATTAAAGTAGGCTGTCACCATGAAATGCAACATCAAGAATTAATGTTAACAGATCTACAGCATGGTTTAAGCTTCAACCCTACTGGTCCCAAGTACGATCCAACTAAAAAAGATATTGAAAGTGAAAATATTAAACAAGAATGGGTTGGTTTTGAAAAAGCTATTAAAAGTGTTGGTACAGATGATGAAAATTTCTCTTTCGATTGTGAGCGACCTAAACATGAAGTTTTAATCCTACCTTTTGAAATATCAAACAAGTTAGTAACAAATGGTGAATGGATCGAGTTTATTGGTAATGATGGTTATAATAAAAGTGAATATTGGTTGTCCGACGGATTTTCAAAATGCCAGCAGGAAAATTGGCAGTCCCCTCTTTATTGGAAAAAAAAAGAAGGTAAATGGTTTCACTTCACTTTAAATGGGAATAAAGAAATAGATCTCAATGCGCCTGTAAGTAATATTAGCTACTTTGAAGCTGACGCTTTTGCAAGATGGAACAATAAACGACTGCCAACAGAATTTGAATGGGAAGTTGCTTCTAATGATAATATTCAAGGGAATTTTTTAGAAAATAAAATATATCAGCCATATTCAAAAAAAAATGGTGCAGATTTAAATCAACATTGGGGACACGTATGGGAGTGGACTTCTTCAAACTTCTCTCCTTATCCAGGGTTTAAATATCACAATGATGATATTAGCGAATACAATGGTAAATTTATGGTCAACCAGATGGTGTTAAAAGGAGGCTCTTGCCTTACACCTAAAGATCAAATGAGAAAATCATATCGTAATTTCTTTTATCCTCATCAAAGATGGCAAATGTCTGGACTAAGACTTGCTAAATGAGAGAATTTTTGCATGGCTAGAACAAAAAACTAGACTTTTTTCAGATAAATCAATCATTACATGTCAAAACGCGCTGTTACTAAAAAAAAATAAAACTATAAGAACAACATAAATGTCTAAATCTAATACCAATTTAAATTCTAAACTAGCTGATGCTACGGATATTAGTAAACCATGGGATAAGGATAATCAGGCCTGGTGGGACTGGTATGTTAGTCTCGCAAATAATGATGATAAAGATAATGAAATTATTAATGCCGATCCTTTACCAGATATTACAATACCAAGTGATGATGAAATTATCTCAGAATTAGCTAATCCCTACCATTTAACTGATGATCAAATTGATTTTTTTAAAAAAAATGGTTTTATTAAACTTAAAAAAGTTTTTTCACCTGGGGCCGTGTTAAAACTTAGATCTGAGTTAATTAGTTTATTAAAAGAAGAATTTAAGGTTGATCCAGATAAAGGAGCACATGCCCGTTTCCTTAGTCTTGAAATGGTTTGGCCTGACAACGCACTGCTTCGTGCCTATGTATTATCACCTCGTCTAGGACAAATTTCAGCAGATCTTCTTGGAGTACCAGCTGTTAGACTTTATCATGACAATGTATTAGCTAAACAAGCTGGTTGTGGTCGTACCCCATGGCACTTCGATGATCATCATTTTCCTCTAGATACCAATGACGTAGTTACTGCTTGGGCACCTGCACAGCCAATTCCTCTCGAGATGGGACCGCTCTCTTTCGCCTATCCACTCGATGTCCATAAATTAGTCAATGCAGTTACGTTTGAAAAAACTGGTACTGGATATGACCGTGGGGTTACAGATGTTTTTTCAAAAAATAATGTAACTGTGAATGAAACTCCATTTGAGCTGGGCGAAGTAAGCTTTCATCATAATTTAAATTTTCATACCGCTTCACGCAACCGAACTAATCGTAGTCGAGTGGCTCTTGCCAATACTTATTATCGTGATGGAGCGAGAATAGTTGATTCACCTACGATGGTTTCTGGTGATTGGCAGAAATTTGTACCAAATGTCAAACCAGGAGACTTGGCTGCTAGTCCACTAAATCCGATTTGTTGGCCAGTAAAAGACAAATCATGAAAAACATAAATAATCAAAATGGATTAAATTCGATCTGGACTAAAAGTCTTGCTCGTAATCTTCATCCTAATGGTAATGCTTTAGTTGATCATTTAAAAACAATCCATCAAGAAAATACTGGATTTACTGAAGCATGTGCAAGTTCTTGTCGTGATGAAGCTGGACGTAATAGTTATGAATGGCTAAGTGAAGTTGTACCTGATAACGCGAGTTTGAGTGTATTAGATCTTGCCTGTGGGTCAGGGCCGTTATTAAAAATTTTATTTGATCGTAATAAAAATTTAAATTTAAAAGGTATAGACATGTGCCCTGAAGAATTGGTACTAGCTAAGAATCGTCTTAAAAATAGTGGGGTTAATCTTATTGAGTCAAAAGCACAAAATTTGACGGCAATCAATGATAACTCTATAGACATTGTGTTATGTCATTGGGCTTTGTCGTTAATGGACCCGATAGTTCCTGTTTTAGATGAAATCAAACGAGTTTTAACTTCTGAAGGTCAGTTTGCAGCATTAGTTGATGGACCAATAAATGCAGCATCTGGATATGCAGATGTACATGATTTAATTTATAGTTATGTTCAAGAAGAAATACCTAGTTATGGAGAGATTGATTTAGGTGATCCAAGGATACGAGGATCTGAAAGTCTAAGTAATCTTGCACATAAAGCGTTTCCAGAAGCAATTGTGACAATCGAAACAAATGTTGTATCTATGGAAGGACCAGTTATTAAAGTAGCTGAAATTGCTTCAGGATTTTTTTACGCAGCATTTATCTTAAAACCAGAAAAAAGAAAATTAATGATTAAAAATCTATCTGACATGCTCGCAATATCCAAAGTGAGTACAGATAATGAAAGACAAGGGCGATTTTCAATGCCAATTAGTCGTCTTTTAGTTAGGCAAAGTATAAAATGAAATCATTTTTACAAGAAGTAAGTTTCGGTTTAAGTAAAAAAAATAAAGAGTTGAGTTCTAAATGGTTTTATGACTTTCGTGGATCAAAACTTTTTGAACAAATAACAAAATTGAAAACATATTACCCAACAAGAACTGAAAGAAAAATTTTAAAAGATAATAAAATTGAAATTGCTAATAAAATAGGTAAGCGAGCAGTTTTAATTGAACCAGGTGCTGGAGACTTCAAGAAAATAGCTATTTTTCTCAACAGTTTAGATAAGCCCAAAAAATATATACCTTTGGATATTTCAGAAGATTATATAATCAAGATATCTCAAAATTTTAAAAAAAAATTCCCAAAAATAGCTATTACTCCTAAAGGATATGACTTTTCAAGAAATAATAAACTACCTTTTAAAATCAATTCATCTGAAAATATAATTATATTTTTTCCAGGATCAACCATTGGAAATTTCGAAGAGAAGGATGCTGTTAAATTTTTAAAAATGTTAAAATCAAAATTTAAAGCAAAAAAAATTATCATTGGAGCTGATTTAGTAAAAGATATCCCAACTCTAATTACTGCTTATGATGACAAAAAAGGTGTGACTGCAAAATTCAATAAAAATATTTTACGAAGAATCAATACTGAATTAGGTGCAGATATAAATCTGAATTCCTATAAACATTTAGCAATTTATAATAAACAAAAAAAAAGAATTGAGATGAGACTAAAATCAAAAAAAAGAAATAATATTAGAATTAATGGTTCAAATTATTTAATTAAAAAAAATGAAGAAATTCACACTGAAAATTCTCATAAATATACGATTAAATCCTTCAAAAACTTAGCTAATAAAGCAGGATGGAAACTAGATAAAACTTGGATTGATGACAAAAAACTTTTTAGTGTTCATTTTCTAAATTAAAAAATTTTACTCATCAGAAAAATATTCAACTTCCTTAAATCGATCTGTTGGGAAAAGCCAATAAAATCCAAATATTTCACTAGTATTATTTTTTAATGCATGTTTAGCATTGTTGGAAATATAAACTACGTCCCCTTTTTTTATCTCTTCAAGTTCACCATCCTTGTTTAAAGTTGCAGAACCATTTGTAACAACATAAATTTCGTCTGGCGCGTGATGATGTAAAGTTAATTTTCCACCTGGTAAAACTTCAGCAAAACCGCAAGAAATTCCTTTGCTTCCATCAATATCTGCATCAACTAAAAATTTCCATCTCACTCCAGGATATTTCTCACTTGTTTTCCATTCTTGACTGGAGATTGAATTAAAATTTTTAACAAATATCATAACTCGAAGAACTAGACCTTTTTCACAAAACTAATAGCAGCACCAATAGTTGTCAAAAATCCAGCTAATGGCAAAATTGCGACTGCGTATTTTTTTGGCATATAATTCTCTTTGAACTCAATACCTTTAAAACTAATTTCAAAATACCACATTTCCCAATACTTCCCACGCATACCTTCTACAAGTTCAACTCCATAAATTATTAGAACTATACCAATTACCATAATCATAATTTTCCAAAATTGACGTATATATAGTGATAGTCTATTTGGTAATCTTTCATAAATTAGATTTAAAGCTATGTGTTCATTGTCTCTCGCTGTTAAGGAAAGTGCTATAAACATCAACCAAATATTACTTAATACTGTTAGTAGATCACCCCAAACAGGAGGGTTGTTAAAAACATATCGCATAGTAACGTTATAAATAGTGAAAAAAACCATCGCAGCCAAAAAGAGTGAACACATAGCTTCTAATATTCGATGAATAAAACGGTCAAAGTTGTTTAAAAATTTTAACATATGTCTAATTGCTCATTAAGTTAGGAAGAAACATAGTCAACTCTGGAATAACAAGAATAAAAAATAAAAGTAAAAAAAGACCAACTAAATAAGGAATTAAAGCAACAGCCACCTTTTCAAGACGCACTTGTGCTATTGTTGCAGCAGTAAAGTACGCGACGCCTACTGGTGGTGTTACTGATCCTATTAAAAAACCAACTATTACAACAATGGCTGCTTGTACCTCAGGAAAGCCCGCTTGAGCCATAACATTAACTAGAACTGGGCCAACTATGATTATGTTTACCGCTGAGTCCATTACTGTTCCAAGAAGAAAAATGAATAGAATCACTGCTAAAATAAAAATAATGGGGGAATCTGTCAGGCTTAAAAGCCAACTTTCAAGATCACCGATTGCTCCTAGAGATGTAAGTAACCAACTAAAAGGTCCTGAAGCAGCTATAATAATAAAAACCATTGCTGAATTACGGAATGCTCGACGAAAAGCACCAGTACATTCTTTCCATTTAATAGTTCGATAAACAAATACCCCTGTTAATAACGCAACCATAGCTGTTATAGCACCAGCTTCAACAACTGATGCCACGCCACCCATTACTGAACCGACTAGAACTAAAGGTATTAGGAGGGCGAACGAGGATCGATATAATTCTCTACCAGCTCGACGTATCGAAAATGGTTCATCACTTCTCTCAAAGTTATATTTGATTGCAAAGTAATGATTGATTATCATGATAACAACTCCTATCAATACGCCTGGAACAATCCCAGCCGCAAATAAAGCTGCAATCGAAATTTCAGTCGAGTTAGCAAGCACAATCATCATGATACTAGGTGGAATTATCCCTCCGATGGTGGAACTAACTCCTGTAACTGCAGCCGAAAACGCAGCAGGATATCCAGCTTTTTTCATTGCTGGTAAAACTAGTGCTCCCACTGTAGCTGTATCTGCTACTACAGAACCATTCATCCCCGCAAAAAACATGCTTACAAGAACATTTACTTGGGCCAACCCCCCTCGTATACGTCCAATTAATGCCCTACTCAAAGCTACTAATCGGTCCGTAATCGTAGCACTTGTCATTAACTCACCTGTTAGCATAAAGAACGCGATTGCAGTTAATGGAACTGAGTCAATAGCATTAAACATTTGACTAGGGATCAAAACAAGCGGTACAGCGTCGGTAAATAAAATATAAACGAATGGTATTAGTATTAATATGAAGCCAATGGGTGCACCTAATAAGATTAGGAAAAGTAGTACTACAAGTAGAATGATACTTTCCATAGTTACTTATATGTTATGATTTGTTTTAGGTAAAGATCATCTAGCTCTAAATAGAACTAAATGATCTTTACACAGTTTATCTTTAAACGATTTATAGAGCCCCAGCTTTCTCTAACTGAGCTACAAATCCATCCATTCCTTGTTCTAGAAGAACTCTTTTAGCTACTTCTGGTTCAAAAGTACCTTTAGCATCTAACCAAGCACCAATTGCACCTGCTCTCCATTTAGACATTTCCGCTTCAGTTGGTACATACCACTCTTTAGCAGAAGCTTTGATTGCATCTTCACCATTCTTAATCCAAGCGTTATCTAACTGGTTTACTTTTTCTCCATAAGCATCAGCTGCTTCGTGTAACCATTTCTTCTCTTGAGATGACAGAGCATTATACTGCTTTGCATCCATTGCTAAAATGTTTCCAGACCACATACCACCAATTTCAGTGAAGTATTTTGCAACTTCATGAAGTTTTGCTACGTGCTGCCATGGACTAGCAACATACTGGCCTTCAACTACACCCGACTGTAGGCCTGAGTATAACTGGCTCCAGTCATAAGGAGTTGGAGTTGCACCCCAATTTTTAACTAGCATGAACTCAACAGGACTCTTGGTAGTACGCCATTTCAGTCCCTTCATATCATTAGGAACATGGACTGGTTTAGTTGCATTTCCAAGCTGTCTAAATCCACCACTTGAATATACAGAAAGGCAAATGTGACCAGCATTTTCAAGGGCAAGTTTACACTGCCTTTCAGCTAACCATTCATCTGATATTCTTTTTGCATCTTCCAATGATTTAAAAATGAAAGGCAAATCAAAAATTGCTAACTCTGGTCCAAAATTACCATAGTTTGCAGTAGAACTAGTCCACAGAGCTATAAGTCCTTGATTGGCTTGTTCACCACATTTTTGCTCTGCGCATAAACTTTTTTGATAATGTGGTTCGATTTTCATTTTACCACCAGAAGCTTTTGCCAAAGCTGGTATCAATGCTTGATCTATGGCATCACCAATAGGCATACCCAATCTTCCAGTAGTTCCAAGCTTAAGAGTTACCTCTGCATAGGCAGCTTGGGCAAAAAAAGCAATTGCAAATACTTTAAGCAAAGTTTTGCAAATTTTTTTAGTATTAATTATTTTCATTATTTTCCCCTTCTTTAATTTAAGTTTTAATTTAACTAGATTAACAAAGACGAGTCAAAGAAAATGCTCGTCCATTTTGGGTTAACTGATATGCAATTAGCTTATATAAACTGCTTAAATTATTTTAAGAATGACTAATCCAAATTGTTTTTGTTTGAAGAAAAGAATTTAAAGCCTCGGTACCTTGATCTCTTGATAAAGATCCAGATTGTTTATATCCACCAAATGGAGTTTTTATATCTCCCTCTGAAAACGTATTAACAGAAACTGTTCCACAAGGTAAACTTTTTGCCAAATGAAATGCTCTATCTATGTCTTGAGTAAATACACTTGCATGCAAACCATATTTAGAATTACTTGCAACTTTGAGAGCATCTTTATCATTCTTAACAGTCAAAACTCCTAACACCGGTCCAAAAATTTCTTCTTGAGCAATGGTCATATTTTCTTTTAATCCATCAAATAATGTTGGTTTTGCATAAAAGCCTTTTTGTTTAATGTCTGAAACACCTCCTAATAAAAGTTTTGCACCTTCATCGATTCCTTTTTGGATATAATTATTAACATTAATTAAATGATTTTTTGAAATCATTGATCCCATATTTGATTTTAAATTTAATGGATCTCCAACTTTTAAACTCTTAACTTTTTTTGAAACTTTATCTAAAAATTCATCTTTAACTTTTTCATGAACTATCTGCCTCATATTTGCAGAGCAGTTTTGGCCTCCATTCCAAAAAGCAGAATTAATTGCATTATCAATTAAATCATCATTAATTTTTGCATCTTCTAATACTATGAATGGACTTTTACCTCCCATTTCTAGCGCAACTGGTTTTAAATTACTTTCACTTGAATATTTTAGAAAATATCCACCTACTTCAGTTGATCCTGTAAAGGAAACCGCATCTACATCTTTATGTCTACCAAGTGCTTCTCCCACATCACCATAACCAGGAAGAACATTTAAAACTCCATCAGGAATTCCTGCTTCTTGAGCGATTTTTGCAACTCTTATAGCTGTTAGTGGTGTGTCTTCTGCCGGTTTAATAATAACAGAACATCCTGCAGCAAGAGCAGGCGCCATTTTCCAAACTGCCATCATCAAAGGGAAATTCCATGGTACTATACCTGCAACAACTCCAATAGGTTCTTTTACTATTAAACTTGTAATAGATGGTTCGGTAGGACCAACCTTTCCAAAAACCTTATCAATTAATTCTCCATACCACTGAAAATGCATTGGAGCGTCGTTAGCAACTTCATTTATACAGTCCAATATTAATTTTCCTGTATCGACGCATTCTAAAACTGAATTTTCATTGCCATACTTTCTAAGTAGTTCAGCAAATTTTAATAATACTTCTTTTCGATATTCAGGTGAGCTTCTAGACCAAACACCGCTATTGAATGCTTTCCTTGAAACTTTGACTGCTAAATTAACGTCTTTTTCGTTACATTTCGCTACTGCACAAAGTTTTTCTCCAGTCGCAGGATTTATGGTTTCAAATTTTTTACCATCTATAGCATTAACATACTTACCATTTATAAAGGCACGGCCTTCAAATTTTAATTTTTGTGCAATAGATTTGTAGTTAACAGACATTAAGGGATTAAGTTATTATTAATAATTCAAATTAGCAAGAATATTAATTAAATTTTAAACTGCTTGAAAATTTTTTAATATCGTCAATTAAAAGATCAGGCTTTTCCAATGCAGCGAAATGACCTCCTGCTGGCATTTCAGTCCATTGTTTAAGATTAAATATTCTTTCCACATAGGACCTGGGTGGCCATTCAGACATTTCAGCTGGGAATATTGCTGCTGCTGTTGGAGTTTCAATTTTTTTAAAATCTTTTGGAAAAAATCTTCCTCCTTCCTCTCTTCTACCAAAATAAATCCAACTAGCTGTATCAAATGTTTTTGTTAAAATATAAACCATTATATTTGCTAACAAAGTATCTTTAGAATAGACGCTTTCAATATCATTATTCTTTAAATCTGACCATGAGTACATTTTTTCAGTTATCCAAGCAGCTATACCAACTGGACTGTCCATCATTCCATAACCTAAAGATTGAGGTTTTGTTGCTTGTTGAGTTCTATATCCTTCTTGCATAATTTGATCTTCATTAAATTTTTTTTGCCAATTTCTTTCTTCATCAGATTGTGGGCCTTCAGGATGGCGCATAGTTAGACAGTTTATGTGAATTGCTTTGCAAGAATTTGAATGATCATAACCAAGCCAATTGGCAATGGTTGCGCCCCAATCACCTCCTTGAGCAATATAATTTTTGTAACCAAGATTTTCTATCATTAGTTTATTTAATATTTCAGCCATTTTTCTAGGCCCCATTGGTTTAGATGGACTACCTGAAAAACCAAACCCTGGCAAAGAAGGAACTATTACATCAAAAGAATCATTTTCATTTCCTCCAAATTTTTCTGGATGAGCAAGTTTTTCAATAATATGTAGAAATTCAATTATTGATCCAGGCCAACCATGCATTAGAAGTAATGGTTTAGAATTTGCGCTGCTTCCTTTTACTTTAATAAAATGAATTTTTATACCATCTATATTTGTTGTATAATTATTAAACTTATTTATTTCTAATTCATGTTTGCTCCAATCAAATTTAGTAATCCAATAATTACATAATTCTTTTAAATATTTTTTGTTAGTTCCATGTTCCCAACCATCTAAATCCTTTATTGAGTCCCAAGGATAATCTTTAACTTTTTGATAAATCAAAGAAATCTCTTTTTCAGTAAAATTAATGTTAAATTCTTTAATCATTTTTAAAATTTAATTTTTAAAATTATAAACTATGCTATTCACTATGCCAGAATTAGATAAAGTATCGATTTAGAAAGAATGAATAAAGAAAACGCAAGTAAACTCTGGAAAATTATTCAGGAAGCTGGCGATTATTTACAGGGGCAATTACCTGATCATCCTAATCATCCTAAGGGTAGAAATGCCTATGCCCATGTAGCTATTTGTGTAAAATCTAATTTTAATGCAAGTTATAAGGATATCCCTGATGAAAAGTTTGATGAAGTTATAAAATATATTGAATTTTTGAAACAAAATCCAAATTAGAGACTTATTGTTTAGGAAAATAATCCTTAAGCTCCCCTTCTCTATATACATCTGCAGTACAACAATGAAGTCCTCCTCCAAATGCATAAGCATCTCGTAGCTCTACTGGTACAACTTCCATTCCAAGTTTATCTAATTGCTCTGCTTGATAAGTCTCACTTTTTTCAACACATACAGTTTTAGAATCTAAGACTAACACATTCATAGATAACCAAGTTGATGAATAACATAATGGGGGCGGCTCGTTGTGTGCTGGTTGTGCACTATCAATTATTTCCCATCCATTATTTTCAAATAATTTTCTTTGTTCTTTTGGTAGTCTTCTTTGAGGATTATTTATTATTAACCCTTCTTTTATTGGTGTGAAGGTTGCATCAATATGAATTGGATATGGATCACCAGGAAAGTTCACTGCATGAACTCTGTGATCTTTATAATGTCTCTTTAACCAATCAATACCTTTTAGATTTGTAGTAAAACCATGTTGCACTACTAAATCTTTTCCAAATCTCAATACATCAGCTGCATCAAATAATGGTTCTTCCTCTGTTGTTACAAAATGTTTTTTTTCTGTCCATTCTAATCTTTTCTGTACTCCAATTTTATCTGATAAGTAATCTTTTCTATAATCAAGGTCTGTCAATCTAGGTTTTGGTGCAGACTCATGTCTCATATTTGGATCTTGATTGTAATAATCTTGTAGAAGTGGTCTGTAACATAAATATTCAAACCAACGACAACGATAGCTCATTGTCGCTTCTAAAATTTCATTACCAACGGTCAATAAAACATCTCTTGGTGGCATACAGCCAAACATGGTTTCTGCCTCCCAATCAGGAGTAGATGTTTTTTGATTAAAATCTAAAGGTGTCGGTCTATCAACTTTAATTCCTCTTTTCTTAAGTATATTTGAAAAATCATCTAAAAGTTGATTGGCTTTATCAACTGTATCTTTAGTTCTTGGTCCAAACTGGCCTCGCATATCACTATCTTCAGGAACTTTAGCATCAAGTGCTGGTTCGGGTGCTGGAATACAAGTGCCATCTGCTCTTCCGACAATTACATGTTTTAATGGATCCCATTCATTCCAACTATTCACAATAATATTATTTTTGTTCATAGATTAATTTAAAGCGATGTATCTTTTATTCCATCTCATGATCAAACTGTAATAAATTATTGAAACAAAAAGAAAAAATCCACCAATAATAGTGTTTGTTGTAGGAACCTCATTGATACCAAATAGTGGTAGCCATACCCAGAATATTCCACCCACTACTTCAGTTAAAGATAGCAATGTAAGTTCTGCTGCTGGAATAGCTTTTGAGCCTATTGAATATAAAATTAAACCAAAGCAAACTAATGTTCCATGTAAAGAAAATAAAGTTCCATTATAGCTTGATGAAAAAAATACTAAATCGTTTGTAATGATTGCTATAGATGAAAAAACAACACAAAAGAAGCCTGCAAAAGCAACTGTTGTGAATTTAGGAGTTTCTTTTCTCCATCTTAACGTCACTGAAAAAACTGAGAAACCAATTGAAGCCGTAAGACCAAATACAAATCCAATTAAAGATTTTTCACTGGTATTACCAAGTGCCATAATTAGTATACCTGCTGTTGCTATGACAATTGAAATCCAAACATTTAAAGAAATTTTTTCTTTTAAAAACAAAAATGCTAATAATGCAGTAAAAAATGGCATTGCAGCTAAACATAGTAATGTTACAGCAGCACTAGTGTTAGTAATTGAATAAATAAAGGTGATCATTGCAACACCTAGGCCAGCCCCACCTATCATGCCTGATAATCCTATTTTAAAGTAATTTTTATAAAAATTTTTTCCTTCTTCAAAAAATAAATAAAGATTTAATAAAATGAAAATAGTTAAGCCTCTACCAAAAATATACTGCCATGGGACTAATTGCGGATTATCCATGTATCTCACAACTAATGGGCCAAATGACCACAGTAAGCCTGCAAATAAAACAACTGGAATAGATATTTTAGGACTTCTAAGCTCAATCATATGCCGAAATCTAATTCTAAATAGAATTTTCTACAACAAAAATATATTTTAAATCTAAATATAAAATCAGTGATATATATGAAATAAAATTAAAAGTTTATATGGATTTAAAAATTTTAGAGATTGCTTCAGATACAGAAAATAACAAAAATATCAAAAATTACACTCATGCTGCAAAATCCAAAAATCCTTTATGTGGTGATGAAATTGAAATTAAGTTAGTTATGAAAAATGAAAAACTTGTTGATTTTGGCTACCAGGGAAAATCATGTGTTTATTGTCAGGCTACTGCAAGTCTATTGTCAAAAAATTTGATAAACTCCAAAAAAAATAAAATTAAAGAGCTTTGTGATTATGCAAAATCTTTTTTTAATAAAGAACAAGAAAGTATTGAAAAAAAATGGTCTTTTTTAAGTAAATTGTTTGATCAAAAAAATTTATCAAGAAAAGAATGTATTCTTCTTCCTTTCAATGCCTTAAAAAAGATTATATCAAATTAAATTATGGGAAATTTAAAGCAATCATTCTACGCAGGACTCTTTTCGATTATTACAATTGGAATACTTACTCTTTTAACTTACAAAACTGAGTATGGAATATTTTTAATTGCTTCCTTTGGATCTTCAATGGTTCTACTCTATGGATATCCAGAAAGTCCTTTCGCCCAGCCAAAAAATGTTTTCTTTGGTCACGTTCTTACTGCAATTGTGGGAATGATTTTTTTATACTTTATACCTTTACCTTTATATTTAACTATCCCTTTGGCTGTAGGTTTTGGTGTTGGATTGATGATATTATTTAATGTAACTCATCCACCAGCTGGTGGAAATCCTATTATAGTCATAATGGGTAGTGTGTCGGTGGACTACTTATTGACCCCTGTGATTTCTGGTTCAATAATTATTCTAATTTTTGCAATAATTATTAATCGATTAATCCTAAAAAAAAATTATCCCTCTAAGAAATAATTTGTTTGCTAGCCTCTTGAAAATAAGGTTAGATGGCCAAAAATAAATTAATATTTTATTACATACAGGAGATTAAATGAAGATATTGTGCGTATTATACGATGATCCTAAAGGTGGAATGCCAAAATCATATCCACTTAGTGATCTTCCTAAATTAGAAAAATATCCAGATGGAATGACTTTACCTAGTCCAAAAGGTAGAGACTTCACACCAGGTGAATTATTAGGATGTGTTTCAGGAGGATTAGGATTAAGAAAATATTTAGAGTCTAATGGACATGAATTTGTTGTAACAAATAGTAAAGATGGAGATGGATGTGAAGCAGATAAACATATCGTTGATGCAGATATTGTTATATCTCAACCATTTTTTCCTTACTATTTAACAAAGGAGAGAATTGCTAAAGCAAAAAATTTAAAAATGGCTATTACTGCTGGAATTGGTTCAGACCATGTTGATTTACAAGCAGCAATGGATAACAAAATTGATGTAGTGGAAGTTACATTTTGTAATTCAAGATCAGTTGCAGAACATATAGTAATGATGATTGTTTCAATGGTAAGAGATTATCACAATCAACATAGGATCGTTAATGAAGGTGGTTGGAATATAGCAGACGCTGTGCAAAGATCTTATGACGTTGAAGGTATGCATATCGGAACAGTTGCTGCTGGTCGTATAGGATTAGACGCACTTAGAAAGATGAAACCTTTTGATGTACATTTACATTACTTTGATAGACATAAACTACCTGACAGTGTTGAAAAGGAATTAAATTTAACTTTTCATGAGTCAGTAGAATCTATGGTTAAAGTCTGTGATGTGGTGACAATAAATTGTCCACTCCATCCAGAAACTGAAAACCTATTTGATGATGCAATGATAAGTAAAATGAAAAAAGGTGCATACATTGTTAATACTGCTAGAGGTAAAATTTGTAACCGTGAGGCTATTGCAAAAGCTCTAAAAAGTGGACAATTAAGTGGTTATGCAGGAGACGTTTGGTTTCCGCAGCCAGCTCCAAATGATCATGTTTGGAGAACTATGCCCAATCATGGAATGACACCACACACTTCTGGAACTTCATTATCTGCACAAACGAGATATGCTGATGGTGTAAGAGAAATTTTAGAATGTTTCTTTGCAGGTAGTGAAATTAGAGATCAATATCTTATTGTTAAAGACGGCCAATTAGCTGGAATGGGCGCTCACTCATACAGTAAAGGATCAGCAACAGGTGGATCTGAGGAAGCAGCTAAATATAAGAAAAAATAACTCACACTAATACTTATTAAAGGTAGTTTACTAAAAGTAGCTACCTTTAATATCATAGACTAAATTCTTTTTTTTTGTTTATGATGTTTAATGAAATTTTTAACTATCATAATTTTTATTATATCCTTCTTTACTGCAGCAGAGGCAAACCAAAAAAGTAAGGCATATTTTGCTGGTGGGTGTTTTTGGTGCATGGAAGAATCCTTTGAAAAATTGAGTGGAGTTGAAAAGGTAATATCGGGTTACTCTGGTGGGACCACAGAAAACCCAACCTACAAAGAAGTAGTTTATGGTAAGACAGGCCATTTTGAAGTTGTTGAAATTATCTATGACGAAGAAATTATTTCTTTTAAAGAATTACTTAATATTTTTTGGAAAAATATAGATCCCTTCGATCCTTATGGGCAATTTTGTGATAAAGGATATAGCTATAGATCAGTTGCTTTTTATCAAAACAATGAGGAAAAAAAACTTATAGAAAATAGTGTTAATGAATTAGAGAAAAAATTTAATAAAGAAATCGTCACTTACGTAAGAAGTTTCGATAAATTTTACCAAGCTGAAGTTTATCACCAAGATTTTTATGTAAAAAAATTTCAAAGGTATTTGGAATATAAAAAAGCTTGCAGAAGAGAAGAAATTTTAAACAATATTTGGAACCTATAAAATCTGTGAAAAACTATATTAAATGGAATTTTGATAATTCTTATTCAAAGTTACCCAAAGCTTTTAAGGAGATTATTAAACCTGTTTCAGTTTTGAAACCTGAGTTGGTTATCTTAAATGAAAATTTGGCAAAGGAATTAGGGCTTGATTTTTCTAAAATCGAAAAAAATGAATTATCCGCTCTATTTGCAGGAAATATTCTACCTGAAGGAACTAGCTCAATAGCTCAAGCTTATGCAGGGCATCAATTTGGACATTTTACAATGTTAGGTGATGGAAGGGCAGTTTTAATCGGTGAGCATGTAACTAATCAAAATAAAAGATATGATATTCAATTCAAAGGATCTGGCAGGACTTCTTTTTCAAGAGGCGGTGATGGTCGTGCAGCTTTGGGGCCAATGCTAAGAGAATATATTATTAGTGAGGCCATAAACTCATTAAATATTCCTACAACTAGAAGTCTTGCTGTGACTAAAACTGGAGAGAAGGTTGTGAGGGAAAATTTATTAGAGGGTGCAATATTAACTAGAGTTGCCTCTAGTCATATTCGAGTTGGCACATTTCAATACATCGCTGCAAAACAAAATATTGATGAGATGAAAGTGTTACTTGATTATACAGTTGATAGACATTACCCAGAAATTAAATCTTCCAAAACAAAAGCTGTAGATTTGTTAAATTTGGTAATTGAGAAACAATGTCAGCTAATAGTTAATTGGATGCGAGTTGGATTTATTCATGGAGTAATGAATACTGATAACATGGCGATTTCAGGTGAAACTATAGATTATGGACCCTGTGCTTTTATGGATTACTATGATCCTAAAACTGTTTTTAGTTCAATCGATAAGTTTGGAAGATATGCATTTTCTAACCAGCCAGCAATTGCAAAATGGAATTTAGCTCGATTTGCTGAATGCTTAATCCCTCTAATTGATGAAGACGAAGAACAGGCTATTAAAACTGCAACTAAAATTATTGATAATTTTCAAAATATCTATGAACAAAAATGGTTGGATATGATGAAATCTAAACTTGGTTTGGTGGGTGATAATAAAGATGACTTAAAACTGATTAATTCTTTACTTAATTGGATGGAAAAAAATAAAGCTGATTACACAAATACATTTTGTTTTTTAATGGGAATTTATGATGGTGATGAAATTTATAAAAATAAAAGTTTCGAAGACTGGTTAGATGCATGGAAAAATAGATCAAGTTTAAACAATTCTGACAAAGAAAAACAATTTGAACTAATGAAAAAAGTCAATCCAGTCATCATTCCTAGAAATCATAAAGTAGAAGAGGCTTTATCTGATGCAGAGAAAAATAATTATAACACTCTTAATATATTATTGTCAGTAATTCAAAACCCTTATGACCCTAAAGTTGATATTTTAAAATTTCAAACACCTGCACCAGCATCAAAAGAGAAGTATCAAACTTTTTGTGGGACTTAAAATTACAATACGTATGGTTCTGGCCTTGCGCTATTACCTAGCACTCTTTCAACTGAAAAATCACTAATATCAATTGTTTGGTAAGATCCCGTTGTAATTAATTCTGTTAATGCTCTTCCAATACCAGGTGCTTGCATTAATCCCCGCCCAGTGAAACCAGATGCCATATAAACATTTTCATATTTTGGATGCTTACCAACCACTGCATTGTTATCTAATTTATTACAATCGTAATATCCAGCCCATCCACCTGTTAGTTTTAGTTCTTCAAAAGCTGGGATTCTTTTTGCTAATGCTGGCCAAACTAATTCTTCAAAATCATTCCATGCTGGTTCTAAATCATCAGCGTCAAACACAGAAATTGGTGATCCGGCTAGGTATTCACCACCCTCTGGTCTCCAATAAACACCTGTTGTTAGATCCCCTGTTAGGGGCATTTCTTTAATATATTTTGGACATTTAACTCTAAATACCGTGTGCTTCTGCGGTACTACAGGAATATCTTCAAGTAATTTTTTTGTCCAACACCCTGCAGCAGAAACAATAGTTTTAGCCTTTACTTCAGAAATGTTTTTAATTTCTCCTTTAATAAATTCAGCTCCAAGCTCAATTGCTTTACTTTTTAATGCAGTATGAAAAAGAAAAGGATCAATCCAACCTTCAGTTTGATTATCCGTGTAAGTTGCTGTTTCTATTCCCTCATTATTTATATAGGGAAATATGTCAGATAATTCTGACCCTTTAATATTTTTTGTTCCTGCTTCACACTTTTTATGATTTTCTAATGCTCGGTATTGTTCTTCAGCATGTTCAGGTCCAAACATTAATAAATAACCATTTGTTACCATGCTAGCAGTAGGGTTTGGATTTTTTTCAGTTTTTAATAATTGTGGTATTTGATTAATAAATTCTCTAGCAAATTTTCCTAGTAAAATATTTTCTTTTTGAAAAAATTGTCTTCTAAACCCACCTAAAGATAATGGGAATGATGCAGTTTTGTATGTTGGGTCTCTCTCGATTACTTTAACTTTTCTGCCCTCTTTAGACAAAAAATAGGCTGTTGCTGCCCCAATAATTCCACCACCTATTACTACAACATCATCCATATTAATTTATCATTATAAGATTAATATTGAGGAATAGTGCAAAGCTACACCAAAGTAAATAAGGAATCATTAAATAGGAACTAACTAGATTGACACGTTTAAATCTTAAAATGAGATTAATTATCAGTCCAATTAATAAAATTAATATAAATAAAGCTAAGACCATATTGTGCAAAACAAAGAAAACTACACTCCAAGTTGTATTAAACACTAGATGAATTAAATAAACATAAACAGTATTTTTATTCCTATTGTTTGAGTGCCAAAATAACCATATTGCAAGTGTCATCATCAAGTACAATGTTGTCCACACAGGTCCAAAAACCCAATCTGGAGGATTAAAGGTTGGTTTATTCAATAATGAATACCATGGCTCTTTATAATTAATTGTTGCTAAGCTTCCAATAGCTGAAGCTCCAAAAGTGACCAGAAGAAAGGATATAAAAGTTAAAAATTTATTTTTAAACATGTTAGTAATATATACGATTAACTATGAATAAAAAAACAATATGGATCACAGGCGGAAGTACAGGTATCGGCAAGGCTCTAGCTATTAAATTTTCTAGTAAAGGATGGAATGTTGCAGTTTCTGCAAGAAGAGTTGAATTATTAAATGAGCTTTGTGATCAATATGAAAATATTACAGCTTTTCCTTTAGATGTTACACATAAAGAAAATTGTTTTGAGGTATTCAATGAAATTAAAAATAAATTTAATGATATTGATATTTGTTTTTTTTCAACAGGGACATGGAACCCTAAAAAAGAAAAAGATATTGATGTAGAGCAAATGGAGGAAGTATTTAAAGTTAATTTTTTTGGGACTGTAAATACCATTAAAGCTGTTGAACAACACTTTAAAGACAGAAAAAATGGTGTAATTACTATAGTTTCCTCTATCGCTGGTTACAGGGGACTTCCTAATTCTACAGGCTATGGTCCATCTAAATCTGCATTAAATAATCTAGCTGAAAGCCTATATTTTGATTTTAAAAGGTCTAACGTACGTGTTTGTTTAGTTTCACCTGGATTTATAAAAACTCCTATGACAGATAAAAATGATTTTAAAATGCCTTTCTTAAAAACACCAGAATATGCTGCAGATCAAATTTATGAAGGTTTAGTTAACAAAAAGTCTTTTGAAATACATTTTCCAAAAGCACTTACAATTACACTTAAAATTTTAAGTTTTCTGCCTAGCAAGTTATATTTTAATTTAGTAGGTCGATTGACAAAACATCAAAAGAAATAATTAATCTTTAACAAATACTACAGTCAGCTCAGCAACTTTAAAACCAAATTTTGTCATTGTAGCTCTATTGATTGCGACACGGTCATCTTGTTTAAAAATCCAATCATCAAATGTGATTTTTAATTCTCTTCCTTTTACTGGAACTAATAAAACATATTCAAATTTAAAGGCTGGACCATATGAATAACCTTTGGCTTTACCTACAACATCTCCTGCGGTTCCCTCATAATTATGTTCATCAATTTTATTTATTGTCCATTCTCTGTCTTGGACTTCGCCATCATCCCAATTAAATTTTTCTTTTAAAATTAATTGTTTGCCATCCCATGTACCATTTAAATCAGCATTAAACTGTCTTGTAACTTTACCTGATCTGTTTTGTAAAACACCCCATGCCTTAACATTTCCACTTAAATATTCTTCAATTATTAATCTCGGCTCTTTATTTTTAAAATCTTCTGGTTTCATAGCACTATTGTTTGAACAACTTGTAATTAAGAAAGCACAAATTATCAATAAAATAGATTTAATTGTTTTTATATTTTGCATAAATGTCCTTTTATCAGTTATTTGTTTTGAAGTGAAAATTGAATTAGATCTATATTCTTTGATTTAAAGCCAGCTTCACAATAAGATAAATAAAATTCCCACATTCTCTTAAATTTTAAATCAAAACCTTGATTTTTAATTAACTCCCATTTTTTGATAAATTGATTTCTCCAAATTTCTAAAGTATCAGCATAGTGATCTGCATATGAGATATATGAGTTAATTGTCAGTCCATTATCTGAAACATATCTATTTATGCTGTTTTTATTGGGAAGAAATCCTCCAGGAAAGATATATTTTTGAATAAAATCTTGTTTATTTTTATATCTATCAAACAAATTGTCATCAATTGTTATTGCTTGAATAGCTGCTTTACCACCTCCTGATAAATTATTTTTGATTGTTCTAAAATATCCATCAAGATAATTTTGCCCAACAGCTTCGATCATTTCTATTGAAGCAATAGAATTATATTTTCCTTGTAAATCTCTATAATCTTTTATCTCAATATTAACTTTTTCATTTAAACCACATTTGTGAATTCGCTCTTTGGCATATTCAAATTGTTTTTTTGAAATAGTAATGCAATCAAGTTTTACGTCATATTTTTTACCTAAGTACTCAGCAAAACCACCCCACCCGCAACCAATTTCTAAAACTTTGTCACCATTATTCGGTTTAATAAGATCAATTAATTTTTGATATTTATTATTTTGTGCTTCGGATAAGTTTTTTGAATTTTCATTAAATATAGCACTTGAATAAGTTAAAGTATCATCAAGCCATAGTGAAAAAAATTCGTTTCCTAAGTCGTAGTGCTTAGCGATATTCTCCTTACTCCTACTCTTGGTGTTTTTAATAATTTTATTTTTAATGAAATTAATTAAAGGTATATCAAGTAAACCTGAAAACTTGTGAATAATTTTTATATTTCTTGCGGTAAGCTCAATCAAATTTGAGAGATTGTCTGTTTCAAATTCACCTCTCATATAAGACTCGGCAAAACCAATGCTTCCACCACGTATTAAATTATAATTAAAATTTGGTTTTTTAATAATTATATTAGCACTAAGTGGTTCTTCTTGATTTCCAAACTTGTGAAGTTCTCCATCAAAAGTTTTAATCTCAAGATATCCATAATCAATCTTACTCAAAAAATTAAAAACCAATTTATCTGATATTTTATTTAGAAACATTAATTCTCAACTGTTAAATTATTTTTAATATTAAATTTTTTTTTAACTAATCTTATTCCTTTTAACCATAATTTGAACGCTTCAAAATGTATCGCAGAAATAATTTTTAAAGTCATCAAAGGATGTTTTATATAAGATTTAATTAATTGTTTACTATTTAGGTCATTTCTTACACCATCTTGAGAAGCAAACAAAATCTTTCCATCCTTATCATATTGATCAATAATTACAGATAATTTATCTTCTGGTTTTAATATTTTAAAAAAGTACTGACAGTCCATTTCAATAAATGGAGATACATGAAATTTCTTTGAGCAATTATTCTTTATTAAATTATTTTTATCATCCACTCTAAATACATAAGTATGTTGTTCTCCAAACGTATTTTTTACTTCATATAAGATTGATACCAACTGTTCTTGATTGTTGTAAACAAAAAAAATACTAAGAGGATTAAATACGTATCCCAATATTCTTGGGTAGCACAAAAGTTTAATTTTAATATTTTCTGAATTAATATTATTTTGTTTCAGGTTTTTTTTTACCCATTCGACAAGGGATGAACCATCTCGATCTCCGTGATCTTTTTCTTGAAAACTAATTAAGTTAAAACGATTTAGAGAAAAAAAACTTATTTTATCACTTAATGTTTCTAGTTCAGACAAATCTATAAACAGTGAAAAAACTTTATATTTAAAGAAATGCTCTTTAGGTTTAAATCGTTTATGGATTACGGTTCCAGTATATATACAAGAGTTAATCATTAAGGTTATTCAGCATTTCAATAGATGATTTTATTCCATCTTCATGAAATCCGTAACCAAAATAACTTCCACAAAAAAGTAGATCTTTTTGATTTTGTAATTTAGAGAGCTCGTGTTGCGTATCCAATGCTTTTTGATCATAATATGGATGAGTAAATCTAACTTTTTTAAGTATTTTTGACTTATCAATCTCAAAATATGGATTTAAGGTCAAAAAAATATCTTGTTCACACTTTAAATTTTGTAGCAAATTTAGCCAATAACTAATTGAGTTCTTTTCAACGTCTTTATCGTCGATAGATGAATTCCAAGAACTCCAAGCTTTTTTGTTCTTAGGCATAGCTCTAACATCAGTATGAATATAAGCGATATTTTCTTTATAGCTAAAATTAGATAGAATTTTTTTTTCGTCCTCTGTTGGATTATCAATTATTTCTAAAGCTTCGTCTGCATGAGTTGCTATGACTACTTTGTCATAATCAAAAAACTCACTTTGCCCTCCATAGTATAAATCAATACCTGATGTCTTTCTTTTTAATTTTTTAACTTTATAATTTTTATAATGCTCACCACTAATTTTTGATATGATTTGATTTACATAAGTTCTGCTTCTATTTGATACCGTATACCATTGAGGTCTGTTTTTTAATTTAAATAAACCATGATTTTGAAAAAATTTTAAAAAAAAACTTATTGGCATTTTACTTGCCTCTAATGGAGGCATTGACCAAATAGCTGAAACCATAGGAATTATATGGTAATCTATAAATGGTTTTGATAATTTGTTTTTTTCAAGATATTCACCTAAAGTTAATTTTTCTTCTGAGATACTTTCTTGATCACTTTTTTTATAAAATTTAATTATATCAAAGAACATTTTTAAAAATTTTATATTAAACAAATTTAATCTATTAGAGAAAATACCACTTATCCCTTTTCCACAATATTCAAAATTGGTATTATCAACTGAAACTGAAAAAGACATGTCACTTTTTTCAATTTCAATATTATTTTCTTTAAAAAATTTTATTAAATTTGGGTATGTTTGAAAGTTAAATACAATAAAACCTATATCAACAGAGACTTTTTTTTCTCCAAAAGTAAGATCAATGGTATGTGAGTGACCCCCAAAACGGTCTTCTTTTTCAAAAAGATCTACATGATGTTTTTGGGATAAGTAGTATGCAGCACTTAAACCGGAAATACCTGAGCCAACAACAGCAATTTTCATTAATTTTTATGCTGCATCTTCTTTAAACTCATCCATACTAGGACAAGTACAAAAAATATTTTTATCTCCATAAACATTGTCTACTCTTGCGACTGGAGGCCAAAATTTATTTGTTTTCAAGAATTTTGCAGGATACGCTGCTTGCTGTCTAGAATATTTGTGTTCCCATTCATCTGATGAAAGTTCAATATCAGTATGAGGTGCATTTTTAATTGGATTATCTGCTTTATCAAATTTACCAGACTTAATCATTTCTATTTCCGTTTTAATATTTATTAAAGTATCACAAAATCTATCTATTTCCGGTAAACTTTCACTTTCAGTTGGTTCTATCATCATTGTACCAGCAACTGGCCATGACATAGTTGGTGCATGGAACCCATAGTCTATTAATCTTTTTGCAATGTCTTCCTCACTCACACCCGTTTCGCTTTTAATTGATCTAATATCAATTATGCATTCATGGGCAACATTCCCATTAGTACCTTTGTATAAAATTGGAAAATGGTTTTTTAATCTATGAGCTATATAATTGGCGTTTAAAATGGCAACTTCTGTAGCTAATTTCAAACCTTGAGATCCCATCATTTTTATATACATCCAAGAAATAGATAAAATACTTGAACTACCCCAAGGTGCTGCAGAAACTGCTCCTATACCTGTTGCAGGACCACAATCTTTAACTACTGGATGATTGGGCAGATAAACTTGTAAATGTCTTTTGCAAGCAATTGGACCCATACCTGGTCCTCCACCACCATGTGGAATACAGAAAGTTTTGTGTAAGTTTATATGACAAACATCTGGACCAAAATTTCCAGGTTTTGCAATACCTACGAGCGCATTTAGGTTTGCACCATCCATATAAACTTGACCACCATGTTTATGAATTAAATCACAGATATCTGATATTTTTTCTTCAAAAACACCATGTGTAGATGGATATGTAACCATTAAAGCTCCAAGATTTTCTGAATGTGTTTCTGCTTTTTTCTTTAAATCTTCAAAATCTACATTCCCTTCTTTATCACAATCAACTACTACAACTTTCATTCCAACCATTTGTGCACTTGCTGGATTTGTTCCATGTGCTGAGCTAGGTATTAAACATATATTTCTATTTTTATCACCTCTGTCTAAATGATATTTTCGTATTACCATTAATCCTGCATATTCACCTTGAGCACCTGCGTTTGGCTGAAGCGAAACTCCAGAAAAACCAGTAATTGATCTTAGCCAATTTTTAAGATCAGTGAACAATTCTCTATAACCCTCCATCTGTTCAACAGGCACAAACGGATGAGGCTCAGCTAATTCTCTCCATGAAATAGGTATCATTTCTGCAGTAGCATTTAATTTCATAGTACATGAGCCTAGTGCAATCATGGTTCTGTTAAGAGCTATATCTTTATCTTCTAACTTTTTAAGATATCTAAGCATTTCTGTCTCTGAATGGTAAGAATTAAAAACAGGATGCACTAGAAATTTTGAAGTTCTAATTAAATTTTTTGGTAAATTTACTAAATTTGCTACAGGATCTTCTTTTTTAATTGATTCTGCTGCATTAAAAATTTTTAGTAGTTGGTTTACTCTATAAACATTTTTTCTTTCATCGAAAGATACAGACAACATTTCTGAATTTACTTTTCTAATATTAACTTTTTGATTTAAAGCATTTTCAAAAATCTGATCAGTTTTTTCTTTAGTGATAATAGTTACAGTATCAAAAAAATAATCTGAATATAATTCATATCCAGATTGTTTAATTTTATCAGCAAAATTTTTTGCTAATTGAGATACTCTTTCAGAAATATTTTTAATTCCATCAGGTCCATGATAAATAGCATATGCTGCTGACACAATTGCTAACAAGGCTTGAGCTGTACAAATGTTGCTTGTAGCTTTATCTCTTCTTATGTGCTGTTCTCTTGTTTGTAATGATAATCTGTAGGCTTTATTTCCATGTCTATCTACTGAAACTCCTACTAATCTACCAGGTAAGGATCTTTTATATTCATCTTTTGTCGCAAAAAATGCTGCATGAGGTCCACCATAACCCATTGGAATTCCAAACCGTTGAGAACTACCCACGGCTATATCAGCACCTAATTCTCTTGGTGTTTTCAACTTAGCGAGTGAAAGTAGATCACATGCAAGTATCGCTTTACCATTCTTTTTATGAATTTTACTTATTGACTCACTTGGATCTTTAATGTCACCTAAAGTTCCAGGATATTGTAAAATTCCACATACAATATCTTCTTTTAAATTATCTAAAACTTTATCTTCATTCCCAACAAGAACTTTGAGCCCCATGGGTTCTGCCCTAGTTTTTATGAGATCAATTGTTTGTGGATGACAGTTTTCAGAGACAAATACTAGTTTGCAATCACTTTTATTTAATCTGTAGCTCAAACCTACAGCTTCAGCAGCAGCTGTGCTTTCATCAAGTAAAGATGCATTTGCAATGTCCATACCAGTAAAATCAACAATCATCTGTTGGAAGTTCAGTAACATTTCTAACCTACCTTGAGCTACTTCAGGCTGATAAGGTGTGTATGAAGTATACCAACCAGGATTTTCTAATATATTTCTTAAAATCACATAAGGTGTATAAGTTCCATAATAACCCATACCAATAAAATTAGAGTAAATCTGATTTTTTTTTGAAATCACTTTTAATTTTCTTAGCGCTTCATATTCTGAATTAGACTCGCCGATATTAAGTTCACCTTTAAACTGTATTTTTTCTGGAACAGTATTTTTTATAAGGTCATCTAAAGAACTATATTTAAGTTCACTGAGCATTTTTTTTTGATCTTCTTCAGACGGTCCGATATGCCTTCTCAAAAAATCTTTTTGTGAATTATGTAACATTAACTAGAACTCTCCTTTGCGAACTTATCATATTCCTCTTTATTCATTAAACTATCTAGCTCAGAAATATCTTTCATTTTTAATTTAAAAAACCAAGCTGTACCCTCTGGATCCTCATTTATTTTTGCAGGATCATCAACAATGGCTTGGTTTATATCAACAACTTCCCCACTTACAGGTGTATAAACGTCACTTGCAGCTTTAGTAGATTCAACTACTCCAGCGGTTCCATCTTTTTCAACATTTGAGCCCTTCTCAGGTAATTCTGCAAATACTATATCACCCAGCATTTCAGTTGCATGTTGAGTTATACCAATTGTGGCTACATCTCCCTCTAAAGTAATCCACTCATGTTCTTTTGAAAATTTAACTTCACTCATTAATTCGCTCCTTTCACATAACTTTTTTTATAAAACGGTAACTTACAAATATTTGCTGGATGTTTTTTACCTCTTACCTCTAATAAAATTTTAGTATCAATTTTAGAAAATTCTTTATCAACATATCCCATTGCTATTGGACCATTAATACTTGGACCAAATGTACCACTTGTAATTTCTCCAATTGGTAATTCAGTTTCATTAAAAATCTTAGTCTTTTCTCTAGCGATTAATCTACCTTCAGGTTTAATTCCAACTCTTATTTGTTTGGCACCATCCTTAATTTGGTTAATTATTTTATCCGAACCCACAAAACCTCCATTCGATAATCTTTCCTTGGATATTGCCCATTTAAGGTTTGCCTCTACTGGAGTTTTATTTAGGTCTAATTCATGACCATATAAGCATAATCCCGCCTCTAATCTCAAAGTATCTCTTGCTCCAAGACCAATTAGTTCTGCACCCTTCTTAATTAGGCTTTTTGTGAATTCTTCAGCTAAATCATTTAGAATGGATACTTCAAAACCATCTTCTCCTGTGTATCCTGATCTAGTCACAAATAACTTTTGACCATTATAATCAAACCAGTCACCAGTCATAAAAGTTAAGTTTTTAACCCCATTTATAGTTTCATTTAAAATTTCAACTGCTTTTGGACCTTGTATTGCAACTAGTGCTCTATCATTACTTAGTTCCATTTTATATTTTTTAGACAATATATTGCTTAGAATTTCAAAATCTTTTTCTTTGCATGCAGCATTTAAAATAATTAAGTATCCATCTTCCAGTTTGGTAATTATAAGATCATCATAAATACCTGCCTCTTCATTCATAAGAAAACTATACTTAGAGAAATTTTGTTGAAGATTTTTTAAATCTAAAGGAAAAATTTTTTCAAGATCGGATGTTAGATTTTTATTTCCATAAATAAATAATTGACCCATATGTGAAACATCAAAGATACCAGCATGAGATCTTGTAAATTTATGCTCTTCAATAACACCTTTACTGTATTGAATTGGCATCTCATACCCAGCAAATTCAACAAACTTAGCTTGACTATCTTGATGTAGTTTATTTAAAGATGTTTTTTTAATTTCCATACTAACTCTATCGTACCCATCTGTATATTTGCCTGAGAGTTTTACTCCTTCGGCGAGAATCTAATCTCTTTCCAGAGTTAATATGTTACGGTCCTTTTACCTGAGAGTTTCCTGGGTGGTTGCTCCTTCGGTGCCACATTAAATTGTGATCTCTCCCGTTAAGAAATATTCTATCATATATTAACCAATGTCAATATTTTAAGCAGCCTTTTTTTCTAATGAATAAAGATTGTAAAATTGAAGTAATACTGCAAAAATTACAATTGCACCTCCAATAATCACTATAAATGGTGGCTGTTCATTAATAAACATCCATGCCCAAAGCGGCCCTAAAACTGCCTCTGTCAACATTATGATTCCAACCATAGCAGAGGGTGTTCTTTGAGCACCAATTGTAATTAAAATAAATCCAAATCCTAATTGCATAAAACCTGCCAAGAAACCTAAAAAAATATCATGTGCAGAAATTAGAATTTTTCCAGACATTAAAAACCCAATGGTTAGAGCAAAAACCCCAGCAATAAATTGTGCAGGCACCATATCTACATTAGGATATTTTCTTACAACTAATATTAAAACTGCAAACGAAATTGGCATTATAAATGCAGCAATATTTCCTGTCATTTGACCAGGAGATAAAGAGTTTCCTACCATCAACAGGATACCAGAAATTGCTAATATTATAGAAGTGAGTGTGATGACTGAAATTTTTTCCTTTAAAAAAAAATATCCAAAAATTGCTAAAAAGATTGTTTGAGTTTGAATAATGAAATTAGCATTTGCAACAGTAGTGTTATACATCGCAAAAACGTAACCGCAAAAACCAAACGATAAAACAAAACCTCCAATAAATCCTGGAAAACCTAAATTATAGAATGAACGAAATACTTGTTTTTTGTAAGTTATGATTAAGTAAAGACTAATTATAATTAGAAAAAAAACAGTTCTCCAAAATAAAATTTGCCAAAGAGTTGCTCCCTCAAAAGATTTTACTATTAATCCCCCAAAGCTTAAACTACATGCACCCAGAAATACTAATAAGGGTCCTGGTAATTTTCTAATTATATTCATCAAATTTGATTAAGTAAATTTTTTGTCTCCATTTCATACAGTTTAAATAAAGTTTCTGCATCTGATAATTCTATTTCTTGAAACTTCACTTTCGAACCTGGAGCTAACTGCACTAAGCGATCATAATCAACGCTAACTACAACACCTATTTTTGGATAACCACCTACTGTGCCATGATCTGATAGCATAATTATTGGATTACCATCAGCTGGTACCTGGATGACACCCTTGACCAAACCCTCAGACTTAATATTAGTATTTATAATATTTTCAATTTTTGGCCCCTCAAGTCTCATCCCCATTCTGTCAGATAACTTTGAAACAATAAATTCTTTTTCAAAAAATATTTTTTTTCCCTCGTCTGAAAAATAGTCAAAATTAGTTCCCTTAATTACTCTTATATTTTCAATTTTACTGTTTATATAATTTACTTTTTTAAGTGTTTTGTCAGAATTGATTTTTAATAGATTAATTTTTTGTCCACTATCTAATTTCTTTCCATTATTTGAACCTATATTTGCTTTAGTATTTATTGAACAACTATTCCACTGAAATTTAAGATCAATTTCAGACCCTATTGCAAAATAACCATAAACAGATTTGTTCGTAGAAATTATGTTAATTTCATCGCCATTTTCTAAATGGTAGCTATGATAACAATCTCCATCAATTTCATAATCTTTTTTTTTGATTTTAAAAATTACATCTCCAGTAATTACAAAATTTAATTGATCACCTGTATATCTCAAATGTGGACCCTGATAAGCAAATTCAATAACAGGAGCAGTCAAATGATTGCCAACTAATTTATTTGCCAAAAGGAAATTTCGGTTATCCATTACACCACTAAAAGGAATTCCAATATGATATAAATTTTCTCTTCCTTTATCTTGGAACGTTGTATTAACGCCACCCCTTAATATTTCAAAATAATTACTTGTCATTGCTACTCTCATATTCTTGTCGTGAAATTTTTTTAAAAATGATTGTATCTCCAGGATTAATTAAATTTGGATCTCTCTCTTTACTATCATCAAATACTTTTAGAGGAGTGTTTCCAATTATATTCCAACCGCCTGGGCTATCAAAAGTATAAATATTTGCAAATTGTTCAGTTATACCGACTGATCCCTGGGGTACTTTGACTCTAGGAGTTTCTAAACGTTGAGTTCTTAAATTTTCATCTATATCTCCCAAAAAAGGCATTCCAGCAATAAAACCTGTCATATAACAAAAATAATCTTTATCAAAAAACTTTGTCAAAATTTCCTGATAACTTAAATTTAATTTTTTTTCTAATCTACTTTTATCTAATGCAAAATTTTCCTCACAACAAACAGGTACTTCAATTTTTTTATTATTTTTGTTCTGTTCAATGGTTGTATCCAAGTTTTCAACTTTATTTTTAATTTCACTAAAATTGGTAACTCGAAGATCAAATGAAATAATTAATTTATTATATGATGGAGTAAGGTTGTTTATTCCTTTAATTTTTTTTTCTCTAATAGTATTGAAATATTTTATTACTTCTAAATTTGTTGCTTTATTTACCTGTATACCAAAGTCACAATATAAAGCTGCGTCACCAAGATTTGATATATTTTTTAACATGCCATGTTATACTTCAACAATTAACGGTATGGAAATTAATATAAATTGTGATTTAGGTGAAAAATCAAAACACCATTCGAATATTTATGATCCAGATTTACTTGAAATAGTAAATTCTGCTAACGTAGCTTGTGGATATCACGCTGGAGATAGTCAATCCATGAATGAAGTGGTCCAAATATCAAAAAAAAATGGAGTAAGTATTGGTGCTCATCCATCATTCAATGATCCAGAAAATTTTGGACGTAAAAGAATGGAATTATCATCTGTTGAAATAAAAAAACTAATTTTCGATCAATATGAAATTCTTCAAAAAATTGCTCATGATCATGGAGAAACCGTTACTCATATTAAGCCTCACGGAGCATTAAACAATATGGCATGTGAAGATATTAACTTAGCAACAACTTTAGCAAGCGCAATAAACGAAATTAGTAAAGATTTAATATATTTAGTTCCCACTGGTTCAAAAATGGAACAAGCTGCTAAAAAATTAAATATGAAAATTGCATGTGAAATCTTTGCAGATAGAAACTATGAGGATGATGGAAACCTGGTCTCAAGAAAAAAACCTCATGCTTTAATAACTGATCCAGAACAAGCAAAAAAACACGTTTTATCAATGGTTAAAAATCAGTCACTTAATTGTCACAGTGGAAAACAAATACCTTGTGAAATAGACTCTATTTGCATACATGGAGATAATAAAAGTGCATTAGCTACAGCAGTTTCTATAAAAAATAATTTGTTAGATAATGGGCTTAAATTAAAACCTTTAAATCATTTGGAGAAATTTATTTAATGTTAAAAAAAATATCTTTAGTTTTATTTTTAATACTATTTTCAGCTCACGCATATTCAGCTGGCTCTGACTCTACTCCCAAAAAAGTAAAATCAGATTATGACAAAGCTGTGGAGTCAATTAAATTTGCCAAAAAATATGAAAAAAAAGGTAAAGTTGAAAAAGCTAAAAAAAGATATGAAAAGGCTCAAAAATTTCTTCTTAAATCAAACAAAGAAAAACCAAATCAAGCTGATACATTGAATTATTTAGGTTTTACTACAAGAAAATTGGGTGATTACGAAAACGGCGAAAAATATTATCTAATGGGTTTAGAAATTAACCCTAATCATATAGGTATAAATGAGTATTTGGGTGAACTATATGTAACCACAAACAGGATAGAGCTAGCAAGGGAGAGATTGAAAGTGTTAGAAAACTGTAATTGTGAAGAGTATGATCAGTTAAAAGATATCATAGAAGGTGTAAAAGAGTCTAAATATTAATCTGCACCTCATATAAATAAAAATTAACACAGCTCACATTGAAATTTTACTAAATTAGACTAATATATTTTTATTTTGATTGAACAATCCATAATTTTATTACAAATAATCTTTATAGATATAATTCTAGCTGCTGATAATGCTATTATTATTGGTCTAATAGCAGCAAATTTTGTTCCTAAAAATAGAAAAAAAATTATTTTGTGGGGTGTAGCTGGTGCTTTAGTTTTTAAAGTTATTTTTGCAGTCTTTGCTACATACTTGTTTAAGTTTTATTTCATTAAAATTCTGGGTGGTCTTTTACTGATATGGATCGTTAATGATCTGAGAAAAGATTTGGTTGAAATTAAAAAGGAAAAGAAATCTCCTACCAAGAAATCAAAAGAACCTTCCTTTATCAAAAGTGTTTACAAAGTTTTATTTGCAGATATTACAATTAGTTTTGATAACGTAATTGGAGTAGTTGGAGCGGCCAAAGGTTATTTTGGTTTCATGATTTTTGGATTAGTTTTATCTGTAGTTTTAACAGGAGCATTAGCCACATATATGGCAAAATATATCCAACAACATATTTGGATAGCCTATGTGGGTTTAGTATTTATCTTAATAGTTGGTCTTCAATTGATTATCGGTGGACTGGTAGATTTAGAAATTCTAAATATTAACGAAGAATTTAAAAAATACTTTTAATTAATAAGAGTGTTTTTTTAAAGGAAATTTCTTACTTCTCACTTCTCTTGCATAAGTTGATACAGCTTCGGCAATCTCTTTTCTAATGTTCGTGTATTTCTTTATAAATCTAACATTAATTGGATTTAAACCAATTAAGTCATCAAAAACCAAAATTTGCCCATCACAATTATTTGAGGCTCCTATACCAATGGTTGGGATTTTGATTTGTTTTGTAATAGCCTTAGCTAGAGAGCTTTCTATGCATTCTAATACCATTGAAAAAACACCTGCAGTTTCTAGTAATTTTGCTTCTTTTAAAATTTTTTCTCTTTCGTAATTTTTTTTTCCCTTAAACCTAAAATTCTTAGCTGATTGTGGAAGAAGTCCCAAATGACCCATAACAGGGATATTATTCTTTACTAAATTTTTAATAATTTCATAAATTTTTTTTCCACCTTCTAATTTTAAAGCATCACATTTAGTTTTTGACATTATTTTTTTTGCATTTTTAAGTGCCTCTTTAGAATTTCTATAAGTATTATAAGGCATATCAACGACCATCAAACTTTTTTTAACTCCTAATCTCACGCTTTTAGAATGTTCAATCATAGTATTTAATGTAACTTCTCTGGTTGATCTATAATTATATAAAACAGACCCAAGTGAGTCACCAACAAGAACAATATCACAATAATTATCTAGAATTTCAGCTACATTTTTTGAGTAAGCAGACAAGCTTACGATTTTAGTTTTATTTTTTTTTTTAATTATAGATAATATTTTTTTATTCATTGGCTTACCAAGAGCCAGAATTCTCCATAGAAGCCCAAGGTTCTTTAGGCTCTAGGTTTCCTTCTTGAAGAATTTCAATAGAAATCTTATCTGGAGATCTAACAAATGCCATGTGACCATCTCTTGGAGGTCTACTTATAGTATAGCCCATATCCATTAATCTTTGACAAGTTTCATAAATATTGTCTACACGGTAAGCGAGATGACCAAAATTTCTTGAGCCTTCTCCTAATTCGTCTCCATCCCAATTGTAAGTTAATTCAATTTCTGCATTATCATCATTAGGTGCAGCAAGAAAAATAAGTGTATATCTTCCCTTTTCATCTTCCATTCTTCTTGTTTCTTTAAGACCAAGGCCTTCGCAGAAAAATTTTAAAGACTCATCTACATTCTTAATTCTAATCATTGTATGTAAATATTTCATTGACTTACTTTATAGTTTAAAACTACTCTAATTCAATAGTGCTTGGAGGTTTTGAGGTAACATCATAAACAACTCTATTTATACCTCTTATGCTATTAACTATTTTATTAGAAATTGTTTGCATAAAGGACTTTCTAAATTCAAAAAAATCTGCTGTCATTCCATCTTCAGATGTAATTGCTCTTAAAAGACATAAATACTCATAAGTACGATTATCGCCCATTACACCGACCGTTTTGACAGGAAGCAAAGCAGCATATGCCTGCCAGATTTTATGATAAAGTCCATGTTCCCTTAATGCTTGTATAAAATAATAATCAGCTTCTTTTAAAATTTTAATTTTCTTATTAGTAATAATTCCTGGCATTCTAATTGCTAGGCCTGGACCAGGGAAAGGGTGTCTTGATATAATCTCTTCTCTTAATTTTAATTCTAGACCTAATTTTCTAACTTCATCTTTAAATAAAAACTTTAATGGCTCAACAAGTTTTAGGTTCATTTTTTTTGGTAAACCACCAACATTATGATGAGATTTTATCTTAGAAGTTTGACTGCCAGTGACAGATTTACTTTCAATCAAATCAGGATAAAGTGTCCCTTGAGCCAAAAATTTAACATTTTTGATTTTTTTGGCATATCGTTCAAAAATTTTTATAAATAAATTTCCTATTATTTTTCTTTTTTTTTCTGGATCAGAAACATTTTTTAATTTTCCTAAAAATTCCTTTTCTGCATTTACGTAGATGAGATTCATTTTTAATTTCTTCTTAAAAGTTTGAACTACTTGAGTTTCCTCATTTTTTCTTAAAAGCCCTGTATTAACAAAAATACAATATAATTTCTTTCCAATTGCTTTATTTAATAGTTGAGCAACCACACTACTATCTACTCCTCCAGATAAAGCACAAATAACTTTATGGGTACCTACTTGATCTCTTATTTCATTGATTAATTTTATTTTTTGATCTCTTAAAGACCAGTTTCTTCTCACCTTACAGATTAAAAATATAAAGTTACTTATTAATTTTTTTCCATTTTCAGTATGAGTAACCTCTGGATGAAATTGTACCCCATAAAATTTTTTTTGTTTATTTTCAACTATGGCATATTTAGAATTTGTACTAGAAGCAATAACCTTAAAATTTTTAGGTAGTGTGGAAACCTGATCTGCATGGCTCATCCAGACTTTTTTGGTTTTTTTGATACCATAGAAGTTCTTAATTAATAAGCTATCTCTTTTTTTAAAAATATTAGCCAATCCAAATTCACGGTGTTTTGATTGTTTTACTCTACCCCCATTTAACTTTGATAAAATTTGATGACCAAAACAAATTCCTAAAATTGGAATATTCAATTCTAATATTTTTTTATCAAATGAATATTTATTGATTTGGTAAACATTTAAAGGTCCTCCAGATAAAATAATTCCTCTTACTCTGTGGTTAATATCGATAATTCTAATTTTTTTATGACTTATAATTTCAGAAAAAACACCTAATTCTCTAATTCTTCTTGCAATTAATTGTGTGAACTGTGAACCAAAATCTATGATTACAATTTTATCCAGATTTTGATCAAGACTCATTTTTCGGGTCTATATTTTTTAATGACTCTTTAATTTCCTGATTTTGATCGCATAAATTTTTACAAACTTTTGAAAATGTATCAGACAGATTTTTAACTTCGACATAATTTGATTTTTCAATTGCTATTTTCATCATCATTAATATAGCTTCTTCATTGTCTGGTTCTATTAAAAGGGCGGTTTCTAAATTAAACTCTTCTTTACGCTGATTTTCTTCATGATTATAAATTTTGGCAAGATATAAATATGAAGTAGCATCTTTAGGGTTAAAAACTATATTTCTTTCAAATAGAAAGCGAGCATCTTCATACTTTTCTTTTTCATATAATTTTAAGGCTTTTTTAAAAAAATTTTCTTTACTAAATGTTTGAGTATTAAATGAAAAAAATAATACAATTATAAATATTAATTTAAAAATTTTGCTCATTAATATTTACTATCACTTTTTATTACATCAACATTGTGAACCATACTCTCATAAAATCCCGCTTTGGTAATTTTAACAAAGTGAGGTTTATTTCTTAATCCAATAATATTTTTTGAACCTAAATATCCCATGGAAGATTTTAAGCCTCCAACTAATTTATAAATAATGCTTCCAACGTCTCCTTTATATTTTACAAAACCTTCAACACCCTCTGGTACATATTTAGACATATCTTTTTGTTTATTTTGAAAATATCTATCTGCTGAACCTTTGTTCATAGCGCCTACAGAGCCCATTCCTCGAAAACTTTTAAAAATCTTACCCTTTTTTTTTATTAATTTTCCAGGGGTCTCGTCTGTTCCAGCAAATAATGATCCTATCATTACAGCATCTGCACCAGCAGCAAATGCTTTTGCTAAATCACCAGAATATTTTATTCCTCCATCAGAAATTATTTTAACCTTTTTATTTTTAACTCCATTTCTCACTGACAAAATTGCACTAAGCTGTGGAACCCCAATGCCCGCAACTAATCTAGTAGTACAAATTGAGCCTGGACCAATTCCAACTTTAATTATGTCTACTCCTAATTTGATTAAAAATTTTGCAGCATCCGGTGTTGCAATATTTCCTGCACATAACGCAATTTTATTGTTTTTACTTTTTTTTATATATTTTATAATTTCTCCAACTTTTCTAGTATGCCCATGTGCTGTATCCACTACAATTAAATCCACACCTTCTTTAATAATTTCTTTTGCTCTATTAAATTCTTTATCTGACGCCCCTACAGCTGCTCCAACATTTAAGGAGTGTTTTTTAACTTTTCTAATTTCTGAAACTTGTGTTTTGATATCTAAATTTCTATGAATAACACCTATCCCGCCTGCTTTGGCAATAGCAATAGCCATTTTACTCTCAGTAACTGTATCCATTGCAGAAGATAAAAGTGGAATTTTAAGCTTAAGATTATTAGTTAATGATACAGCAGTATCAGTCTCGGACGGAAGTATTTCTGAGTAATTCGGAGCTAATGTTACGTCGTCAAAGGTAAGTGCTTCTTTTATAGGAACCATAATCTTTTATATACGATTCCTTTTAAATTTAAAGTCCCGATCTTATTTTTCTACAAATTATAAAACTTTCTTTGGAATCTTTTCTACTTGATTTAGGTTTAAAAACCTTAACTTCTTTAAAATACTTTTTACCTTCTGCGACTATTTCATTAAATGTCCCACCCATAAAAATTTTTGATATGAAATAACCATTTTCTTTTATCATTTCTTTAGCAAATAACATTGCCTCTTTACATAATTCTCCAGTTTGGATTGAGTCAATATTCTTTATTCCTGTAGTATTCACGGCCATATCAGACAAAACAACGTCAACTTTTGTATTTATATTATTTCTAATTTCATCTTGAGTTTTGTCTTCTGTAAAATCACCCTGGATTTGAAAGCTATTACCAATCGGTTCCATTTTTTTAAGGTCAATTGAAATTAATTTTCCATTTTTAATAACTTTCGATGCATATTGAGACCAACTACCTGGAGCTGCACCAATATCAATTACTGATAATCCACCTTTGAATATTTTAAATTTTTCGTCTATTTCAATCAATTTGTAGGCCGATCTTGCTCTGTATCCATCAACCCTAGATTGTCTTACATAAATATCTCTTCTTTGCTTATTTACCCAATTTTTAGAAATTTTGTTTTTTTTCAATTTATTAATGTTTTACTTAAGAAGTATAAGTTTATATTAAATTTAAAACATCTTCTTCTTTTATTTTTGATATTTCTTTAGAATTATAAAGTATTTTACTATCTAAAATATTTATATTTTTAATTTTTGGAGAAAACTTTTTTGAATTAGTAGGTCCAAATAATACAATCATAGGAATATTAGCTAGTCCAATCATATGCATAATTCCATTATCTATTGAAATTGCCTTATCCAACCTCTTTGAAAGAGCAGTGACAAGTGGAGGACCAGATAAATTAGAGTCTAATTCTGGAATTAATGCATTTGGAATTTGTTTTTTAATTTTATTAATTAATTCTGAATTATGTTTTTCAATAAAAAAAACTGGCTTTCTATTTTTTT
Organism: uncultured Pelagibacteraceae bacterium; assembly: GCA_902613855.1. Taxonomy (GTDB): domain Bacteria; phylum Pseudomonadota; class Alphaproteobacteria; order Pelagibacterales; family Pelagibacteraceae; genus Pelagibacter. Next base: position 32,328 of record CACMIX010000002.1, on the reverse strand, counting down.
TTAAAATTTTATCTGCTACATTTAAAAATTTTTCTAATGGCCAACTTTTCTTTCTATAAATATTACCTTGAGTTATAGAGAAGCCAATATAATTATTATCAGGTAATAATCTCTTTGCTTCTTTGAAATATTTATCATCTATTAAATCGATATTATATTTTTCATAGATTATGGTATCATTGAGTAGTTTCTCCAAATTATGTAATATTTTATTATTATCAAATTTTGTCGAAATATAATCCTTAGAAGTACTACAAAATTTAAAATTAAAAGTAGAGGAATAGAAATATTTACTAGGGATTTGATTAAGAATGATTGTATTTCTTAACTTAGACTGAAGATCAATAATCAAATCAAATTTTTCAATAGAATTTTTTAATAATAGTTTTTTTTTAGAGATTAAAAAATGCCAAAGCCTGAAGCCAAAATAAGAAATTTCAGTTTTAAAATCATTTATATGAACATTGTAATCCATAAGGGCATTGTTAAAATGATTCTTGTGCGCTGAAAGATAAAATATATTGTTTTGACCAAATTTTTCTTTCAAACTTGTGATTAAATCAAATAATTGAATACTATCACCTAAACCACCACCTGAATTATAGACAAGAATTTTCATACATTTTAAAATTTCTAATTTCTTCAAAATTGAAATTATAAGATATCTTCTAATTTTTCATCTTCGTCTTCTATAGTGCTGCTTTCTTTTTTGATTTTTCGAAAATGAAAGAAACTTACTGGAATTAATAAAATATAAATTATACTACTCACTGCTATAACTTCAAAAGTGTAAATTAATAATAAACCAAAAAACAATATTATTGAAAATAGTAAAAAGATAGTTGTGCTCCTTCTAATAACAATTTTTTTAAACGAATATGTTGGAAGCTTACTTATTAATAATAATGATGTTGCAATGAAGAACAATGGAACAATTACAGAGTAATTAATTTGAAATATTTCAATTCCACTCAAACTAAATATCAATGGTGTTAAAACTAAAATTCCTCCTGCTGGGGATGGCACTCCTTCAAAGAAATTATCTCTCCATGAAGGTTCTTGACTAGAATTAACATTAAATCTTGCTAGTCTTAGAGCAACACAAATTACATAAACAAGGCAAACTAACCAACCAAACCGCCCTAAGGTATTTAGTTTCCAAAAATACATTATAAAAGCTGGGGCAACACCAAAGCTAATCATGTCAGTTAAAGAGTCTAATTCTTTTCCAACTTTTGAGGTGCCTTTAATCAATCTTGCAATTCGTCCATCTAATCCATCTATTAGTGCTGCTAAGATTATTGCAACAATTGCGAACTCAAATCTTCCATCCAAAGCAAATCTAATTGAAGTTAACCCAATACAAACTCCGATAAGTGTAAGCATATTGGGTAAAATTACTCTTGCTGTTTTTTTGTCAGTAACAACTTTAAAATTATTTTTTGGTTTTAGCATAATTATTTTTTAGCCAGTAAAGTCTCACCAGAAATTGCTGTTTGACCAACTTTTACAAGAGGCTCATAGTTTTCATAATAAACATCTGCTCGACTTCCAAACCTTATCATTCCAATTCTATCACCTTGTTTTAGTTCTTGGCTCTTATCTGTTTCACAAACAATTCTTCTTGCTACTAAACCTGCAATTTGTACTACTATTATATCATTGCCGTGCTTATCTTTTATTTTGTAATAATTTCTTTCATTATCCTCACTAGCTTTGTCTAATGATGCATTTAAAAATTTTCCAGGTTTATATAAAATATCTTCAACAGTTCCTGAGCATGGAGTTCTGTTTACATGGCAATCAAATACATTCATAAAAATACTAATTTTTTTAAATTTTTTATTTTCAAGACCCACTTCTTTTGGTCCATCTACTTCTTCAACTTTTATAATTTCCCCATCAGCAGGACTCACAAGATAATTATCATCACCTATAATAATTCTGTCAGGGTCTCTAAAAAAATAATAAACCCATATCGTTAACAACAAACCAATCAGGCCTAAAAAGTTGTTAATGATTAATAAAATAATAGTTATGAAAGCAGCAATGACTAAAAACTTATATCCCTCTGTGTGAATTTTTGGAAATATCTTGGTAAACATATTCTTCTATTTGCTAATTTTTGATTAATATGTATATAAACCAATCAAATTCAATTAATAAGATAATTTTTATTTTAATGAGTAAAATCAAGGTAAAAAACCCAGTTGTAGAGTTAGACGGAGATGAAATGACTCGAATTATATGGGAGTTCATTAAGAATAAACTTATCCTACCATATCTTGATTTGGGCATAGAATATTACGATCTAGGCATGAAAAGCCGTGATAATACAGATGATCAAATCACAATAGACTCGGCAAATGCTATCAAAAAAATTGGAGTTGGGATTAAATGTGCAACTATTACACCTGATGAAGCAAGAGTAGAAGAATTTGACCTAAAGAAAATGTGGAGGTCACCAAATGGTACAATCAGAAATATAATCGGAGGAACTGTATTTAGAGAGCCTATTATTTGTAAAAATATCCCAAAACTTGTTCCCTCTTGGACAGATCCAGTAATTATAGGAAGACATGCTTTTGGAGATCAGTACAGAGCAACAGATTTTAAAGTTCCTGGTAAAGGAAAAATGGAAGTTAAGTGGACATCAGAAGATGGAAAAGACGAGATAAAATACGAGGTATTTAATTTCACTGGTCCAGGTGTAGCACTTTCAATGTATAATTTAGATAAATCTATTCAAGATTTTGCAAGATCATGTTTCAGCTATGGATTAATAAAAAAATGGCCAGTTTATATGTCGACAAAAAATACAATTCTAAAACAGTATGATGGTAGATTTAAAGATATTTTCCAAGAAGTATTTGAGGATGAATATAAAGAAGATTTTGATAAAAATAAATTAACTTACGAACATAGATTAATCGATGACATGGTTGCATGTGCAATGAAATGGAGTGGTAAATATATTTGGGCTTGTAAAAATTACGATGGTGATGTTCAGTCTGATACTATGGCACAGGGTTATGGTTCATTGGGATTAATGACTAGTACCCTCCTAACACCAGATGGGAAAATTATGGAAGCAGAAGCTGCTCATGGAACGGTGACAAGACATTATAGGATGCATCAACAAGGTAAAGAAACTTCAACAAATCCTATCGCATCTATATTTGCATGGACTAGAGGTCTAGCTCATAGAGGAAAGCTGGATAATAATAATGAATTAATTAAATTTGCCCAAACAATTGAAAAAGTTTGTATTGAGTGTGTTGAAAACGGAGCTATGACGAAAGATTTAGCAATACTAATTGGCCCCTCCAGCAAATACTTAACGACTAATCAATTTTTAGATGAAATTGATGGAAATCTAAAAGCGAAATTAAATTAAAGTCTTAAGTTTTTCAAAAGCATCTTCAATTTTTGACTGATCTTGGCCTCCAGCTTGGGCAAAATCTTTTCTTCCGCCACCACCCTGACCACCAATAATCTCTGAACCAATTTTTACGAATTCAACAGCATCATATTTACTAGTTAAGCTTTCTGTAACCCCTACTGCTATTCCAACTTTGTCATCTTTACTTGCGAAAACTATCACAATACCTTGTGATAAATCTTTTTTACCTTGATCAACTAATTTTCTTAACTCTTTAGGAGGAAGATCATCAACTTTTTGAAGTCTTAATTTAATTCCATTAATATCTTGGTCTTTAATAATATTTTTTGATTTATCATTTAAAATTGAATTTACAGAAAGTGTTTCTAATTGCTTTGTTAAGTTTTTAATTAAGTTTTTTTGATCAGATTGGTCCAAGCTAGGGTTTCCTCCAAGCTTGATAATTTGCTCACTTAAATCTTTAACGGTTTCATTGTCTTTTTCAGAGGATAACGCTGAAAGTTTTTCTTTATTTTTCAGATAATCCTCTAATTGTTTGTCTCTTAAAGCCTCTATTCTTCTTACCCCAGCAGCTATTGAGGATTGGCTGACTATTTTAAATTTTCCAATATCTCCAGTATTTTTAACGTGGGTTCCACCACATAATTCTGTGGAGAAATACTTTCCATCTTCATCTCCCATAGAAAGCACCCTTACTTCGTCACCATATTTTTCGCCAAATAAAGCTAAAGCTCCGTTTTCTACAGCTTCATCAGGTGTCATTAACCTGGTTTTTACATCTGACTTTTTTGAAACCATATTATTTACAAAGTTCTCTATCTTATCAATTTCATCATTTTGGATTGGCTTCATATGACTAAAATCAAATCTCAATCTACTAGGTTCAACTAGAGAACCTTTTTGTGTAACGTGATCCCCTAATACTCTTCTCAAAGATTCATGTAAAAGATGAGTTGCAGAGTGATAAGCTCTAGTATCATCTCTCCTTTCAACATTTATCTTCATTTCAACACTATCTTTGAGGTTTATAGAGCCACTAACCACTTTTCCGTAATGTACAAATAGGTCTCCAAGTTTTTTCTGAACATCTGTCACCTCGAATTTAAATTCATTCGACACTATCTCACCCGTATCTCCTACTTGACCTCCAGACTCTCCATAAAATGGAGTTTGATTTACTATAATCATCCCCTCATCATTTTCTTTTAGTTGATCAACTTCCTTATTTTTCTTTAATAAAGACAATACAACACCCTCTGCTTGATTTGTTTCGTAACCTAAAAATTCTGTTGGCTCTAACCTATCTTTAATCCCAAACCAAATATCTTCGACTGCAGCATCTCCTGAACCTTTCCAATTTTTTTTTGCAAGTTCTCTACTTTCTTTCATTAAAGATTTAAACTTATTTGTATCAATGGACATTGATTTGTTTCTTAAAATATCTTCAGTAAGATCTAATGGGAAACCATAAGTATCATACAATTTAAATGCCACCTCACCTGGTAAAACTTTATCAATTTTAGAAATTTCATCATTTAAAATTTTAATTCCTCTATCAAGTAGAACTAAAAATTTTTCCTCTTCCATTCTTAAAGTTTCTTTTATCAAAGAATCAGCTCTCACAAGTTCTGGATAATTTCCTGACATTTCATCTTTAAGTGTATCAAACAAATTATAAAAAACTGGTTCCTTGGATCCTAATAAGTGAGAGTGTCTCATTCCCCTTCTCATAATTCTTCTAAGCACATATCCTCTTCCTTCATTGGAAGGTAAAACACCTTCTGCAATTAAAAAGGAGCTTGCTCTTAGATGATCAGCAATTACTCTGAAACTTGCAAGATTAGATTTATCTGATTTAACTTTTACAATTTCGGATGCTGAACTAATTATTTTTTTAAAATGATCTGTTTCATAGTTATCATGTGAACCTTGTAACAAAGCAGCTATTCTCTCTAAACCCATACCAGTATCAACAGATGGTTTTGGTAAATTTATTCTTTTGTCTTTTGAAACTTGCTCATATTGCATAAAGACTAAATTCCAAATCTCAATAAATCTATCCCCATCTTCGTCTTTAGAACCAGGCAATCCCCCAGCTAAATGATCTCCATGGTCAAAAAAGATTTCAGAACAAGGGCCACATGGACCTGTTTCACCCATTGACCAAAAATTATCTGAAGTAGCTATTCTAATAATTCGATCATCGCTAAAACCCGCTATTTTCTTCCAAAAATTGAAGGCTTCATCATCTTCGTGAAATACAGTTACATAAAGCCGGTCTTTATCTATGCCAAAATCTTTAGTGATCAAATCCCAAGCATAATGAATTGCTTGTTCTTTAAAGTAATCTCCAAAAGAAAAGTTTCCTAGCATCTCAAAAAAAGTGTGGTGACGAGGTGTATAACCAACATTTTCTAGGTCATTATGTTTTCCTCCTGCCCTGACACATTTTTGAGAAGTAGTCGCTCTTACATAATCTCTTTTTTCCAAACCTGTAAATACATTTTTAAACTGTACCATGCCGGAGTTGGCAAACATCAATGTTGGATCATTATTGGGAACTAAATTGCTAGACTCAACAATCTTGTGTTCATTCTTTTCAAAATACTTTAGAAAAGTATTTCTTATTTCATTAAGTGTTTTGTCTGCCATATTTTTAAAATACAGCTTTTTAATTTTATGTCTAGATATCGATAGGGAAAAAGGCGCTTAAATTAAGCGCCTTTTATTAATAAAGATGACTTATTAATTCTTTTTAGATGGAGGAGTAGCTTCTGCTTTTTCAGCTTCTTCTTTTTCAGCTACTTTCTTTTCTTTCTCAATTTTGTCAGGATCAAGCGGATTTCCCTCTATTTTCTTAGAAATTACTCCTGCTTTCTCTCTGATAGCCATTTCAATTTCTGCAGCAACTTGAGGATTTTGAGCTAAATAAGTCTTAGCATTCTCTCTACCTTGACCAATTTTCTCTCCTTTATAAGCATACCATGCACCAGATTTTTCAATTATATCAGCTTTAGAACCAAGATCGACGAGTTCACCCATCTTGCTAATTCCTCTTCCATACATTAAGTCAAATTCTACAACTTTAAATGGTGGAGCAACTTTGTTCTTAACTACTTTAACTCGTGTTGAGTTACCAATAATTTCATCTTTATCTTTAATGGCACCAATTCTTCTAATGTCCATTCTTACTGATGAATAAAATTTAAGTGCATTTCCACCTGATGTTGTTTCAGGACTTCCAAACATAACTCCAATTTTCATTCTGATTTGGTTAATGAAAATCATCATTGTGTTTGTGTTAGAAATTGAACCAGTTAATTTTCTTAAAGCCTGACTCATTAATCTTGATTGAAGACCAACATGATGATCTCCCATCTCTCCTTCGATTTCAGCTTTTGGTGTTAAGGCAGCAACAGAGTCGATAACAATTACTGAAATAGACCCTGATTTTACTAGTGTATCAGCAATTTCTAAGGCTTGCTCACCAGCATCTGGTTGTGAAATTAAAAGTTCTTCAGTATTAACACCTAATTTTTTTGCATAAACTGGATCTAAAGCATGCTCTGCATCAACAAATGCACAAATTCCTCCAGCCTTTTGTGCTTCAGCAACAACTTGTAAAGCTAATGTTGTTTTTCCAGATGACTCTGGTCCGTAAACTTCAACAATTCTTCCTTTAGGCAATCCACCTATTCCTAATGCTAAATCTAAACTTAAAGATCCTGTAGATATTGACTCAATATCCATAGCTCTTTTTTCGCCAAGCTTCATTACTGAGCCTTTTCCAAAATTATCTGTAATCTGAGCTATCGCAGCATCTAATGCTTTGTTTTTCTCTTTGTTGTCCGCCTCTTGATCTTTAGTAGATTTAACTACTTTTAGGTTATTTTTAGTCATATTTTGCCTCTTTTATTAAATTTTTTAACACTCGAATCATGATATTAAATGTACACATTTTGTTCTCATTAGCAATATATTTATTTTTGTATCTCAAAAAGTCAAATAATTACTTAAGATTTAGATACTGACTATTTAAAAGCCCTACTGCTTTCAGGAGATTATATTGGGCCATAAGGTAGTTTTTCTCAGAATTTGCTAAAGATATTTGAGCAGAAAGCAATAATGCATTTGATTGAATAACATCAAGAGTATTTCTCGATCCTCTTTCATACTCTGCTGCAATTCCCTCATACGCTATTTGAGATGATTTAACCTGAACTTTTACAGAACTCAGGAAACTTTCTGAAGATTGCAAACTTGACCAGGCACTAGCAACATTAGTCTCATTAGTTCTAACAGCATCATCTAACAATAACCTTTTTCGAGTGGTTAAATTTGAGTTTTTATTAATAGTCGATCTTTTTTTTCCACCTGAATAAAAAGGCCAACTTAAAGTTGCTTTTAATGTATCTTTTTCCCTCTCATCAATAGTTGAAGTAAGGTCGTCTGAGTAAGATCTTTCTAAAGATAAAGAGGCTGTAGGTTTTAAGTCAGACTCAGAAATTGCTAAATCTTTTTCAGACTTTTCAAGATCAAGTTTTGCAATTAAAATATCTGGATTACTTTTTTTTGAAAGATTAATAGCTTCATTAAGGGTACTTGGAATACCAACAATTGCATTAGAATTTTTTTGCAATTGATTTGGATCATTAATTTTACCAATTATATTTTCATAGTTTAATTTGCTAATTAATAAATCACTTTTTGATTTTGCGAATTGAGCTTGGGCACCTGCAAGAGAGGATTCTGATTGTGCTAAGTCCGTATTTGTAATTTGACCTCTATTTCTTCTAATTTTATCGTTTTCTACTTGTCTAATTAAAAGATTTAAATTCTGTTCATTAATTTCAAGTGTTTCTCTAGCGTATATTAAATTTGTGAAAGCATAAATTGCACTGTGAAGAATGTCCTGCTCTTTTTTTACTAATTTGGCTTTTGCTAAATCTAAAGCTGTAATAGTTTTCTGAAGTGTTTTGTTTCTTCCAAAATCCAATATTGTTTGTTCTAATTTAATTGAAGTTGTAAATGGATCAACGTCACTGATAGTTGCATCTCCACCACTTTGATTGGTTAACTTAGTGGTATCCTCAATACTTTTAGATCCACTTAATGTTAATGAAGGTTTATAATCAGCCTTAGAAATATTTACATCTTCCTCTGAAGCTTTAATGTTTTCTCTTTCTGCATTTAATTGAATATTATTTTGGTAAGTTTGGTTTAATGCATCATATAGGGTGACAGAAAATGCATTACTAAAATAAAATAATGATAAACTAATTAGTACTAATATTTTTTTCATTTGGTTTTATATACAGCAGATTTAATTTGATGGTTATCATTTAAATTTAAAATTATTGAGGCATATTTAGGCATATTCTTAAACATATTTTGAGTAATTCTTTGATAAGTTTGCATAAAATTAATTACATCCCCTTTACTCATTATTTTATGGCTACTTTTATTCTTAGTTTTGAGCCATAGTTTTTTTTCCTGCTTTAATCGCCATTTTTGTAACAAGCTGAAACTTCTAGCTTTTAAGTAAATCATACAATTAAGCTGTGAGTATAGCTTTTTATATTTTGTTTTTAATTGTTGATTTACGTGTTTTCTCCAAATTAAATTTTGATCATTAGTTTTCTCAAGAGAGTTAATTGGTTTTTTTAACGTTTTATTTATCTCTGCTCTAGCACCCACACACCAACCTTCAAATATAATAATATCTGGTTGTTCATTAATATTATTCCAGTTTTTCTTAGGAAATCTATCATCTATCGCCTTATTAAAATTTGGCAATTTCAATTTTTTAAATTTTTTGTTTTTTGCTTTTTTAAAAAAGTCTAACATCATCTTAATGTCATGAGTACCTGGTACTCCCCTCGTCATTAACATTGGGTGGATTTTTTTTGATAAATTTATCCTTTCTTTTCTCGTTTTATAAAAATCATCGATAGAAATTTTAAATACTTTCTTTTTAAAATATTTCTCTAATATAATTTTTATAATTGAGCTAATTGTAGTTTTACCAGTTCCTTGTCCACCAGCTAAACCAATAAAATAAGGTTTTTTTTTGTTTGCTTTTTTTGCAATCCAAAAACATATTGGGATCAAAAAAAACTTTATCATCTTCTCTTTATTTTTAAATTTATCATTAGCAGTTTCTTGAGATGTAATAAACTTTATACAGTCATTTTTCACCTTATTAAAACAAAGACTTACCGACTGCATAAAGATTATTTTTTTTGGTCTAAAGGATGATTTTGTCCATCATTAACTGGAACATTTTCTAGTGCAAGTGTATCAATCTCATCTATACATCCAACATTAAAGCCTGTCATTGCTGGATTTATTCTTGGATTATGATGGGTATAAATTCCACAATCAGAGCAAAAGTAGTGTTTGGCAACCTTTGAATGAAATTGATAAAGTTTTAATTTATCTTCACCTTTAATAATTTTAAAATCTTCATTTTTTACCATCGACATAATTGCACCTTTTCTTTTACAAATAGAACAATTGCATTTTATTACTTTGGCTAAATCTCCATCTATATTAATCTCTGCCTCTACACTTCCACAATGACATTTTAGTATTTTCATATTTATTTATCCTTTGTTTATATCTACTCTAAACATTATTTCATTTCTTTTTAACATTGGCAGAGTAAATGGTGAATTGTAAGACGCTCTAATAGGTGGGCTTAGAATTACAATCTTATCTTTTTTAAGTTCTTCTTCCAGAATTTCTTTATTTTTTAAAAAATTATTATCTGAAGATCGACCTGAATATTTAATCACTGCATAATATCCACCTTCTATAGTTAAAATTTTTATATCTGAATTAGATGGCTTGGGCGCATTATCTTTGTTGAATTTTGATGGCAAATAAAACTGCATTGTCATATTTCCGTTCTTAATTTCTTGGGTTACCGGAACAGTCATTTTAATTTCTTTTTTTTGCTCATTATTTCCTGAGATATAATTAAATAACTTTCTAAAACCATTACCCTGTGTTGTGTTAGTTTCTATCACCAAACGATCAAAATATTTTCTTATTTCGTAGTTATTATTTTCATTTATTATCTCGTAGTTTGCTTCTTCGTATGCCATGGTTTGAGAACTTAAGGTTATTATTGAAATTAAAATTACTAAAATTTTTTTCATTTTTAATTATTTAAACTATCTCTGGTTGAAGTTATCCACAACCATACAAAATGTAGTTTGAATGTTCACCTTTTGATTCACTTTTGATTCAGTTACAGACTCAAAATACAACCTCTTGAGTGTATTGTATAAATGGTCTATAAATTGGAACAAAACAAGAACATGAAACTAACAATCCCTTATTATCTACATAAAGCAGGCGCTGGTTTTCCTTCCCCTGCAACTGATTATATCGAGGAAGATATTGATCTGAACATGCATTTAATAAGAAATGTTCCAGCTACTTTCATTATCAGAGTGCAAGGTAAATCCATGGTGGATGTTGGAATTAATGATGGAGATTTATTAGTAGTTGATAAGAGTTTGAAACCAAAAAACTTTTCAACAGTGATTGCAAATGTTCATGACGAGTTAGTGGTAAAAACTTTAGTTCAAGAGCGAGATAAAAAATTTTTAACATCAGGATCTAAAGAATTTGCTGACAGAATTTTAATTAATGAAGAGCAAGATATTTTTATTTGGGGGGTTGTAACTTATGTCATCCATTCTACGTACTAAAAAAATAGCATTAGTTGACTGTAATTCTTTTTATGTTTCTTGTGAAAGATTATTTAATCCTAAAATAAGACGAAAACCTGTTGTTGTTTTATCTAATAATGATGGCTGTATCATCTCTAGATCCAATGAAGCAAAAGCTTTAGGAATTAAGATGGGAGAGCCCTACTTTAAAGGAAAAGATATTATTATTAAAAATAAAGTTGAAGTTTTTTCCTCAAATTATTCTTTGTATGGTGATTTATCTAGAAGAGTGATGCGAACTCTTAAAAGATTTAATTCAGAAATAGAAGTCTATTCAATTGATGAGGCATTTTTAGATTTATCAAATTTTCCTGATGAAGATGTAGAAAAAATTGGTAAAGAAATTAGAGAAACTGTTTTACAATGGACAGGTATTCCAACTAGTATTGGAATTGCTAAAACAAAAACTTTAAGTAAAATTGCAAATCATATTGCAAAGAAAAAACAATCAGGAGTTACTAGTTTAATTGGTATAGAAAATTTAGATCCTATTTTAGAAAAAGTTGAAATTAATGATGTTTGGGGCGTTGGTAGACAATTAACTAAATTTTATCAAAAGCATGGTATTTATAACGCTAAACAATTAAAGAATAAATCTAATACCTGGATCAAAAAATCTTCAAATGTTCTAAGTTCAAGAACAGCAATGGAGCTTAGAGGAATTCCTTGTATAGGTTTAGAAACCACTACCACTAAAAGAAAGAGTTGTGTCGTATCCAGATCGTTTGGAAAAAGAATTGAAATGTTCCAAGAGTTAAAAGAAGCAGTTGCAAATTATTGTTTAAACGCATCTGAAAAAATAAGATCAGAGTCTTTGGTTGCAAAAGCAATTACGGTATTTGTTAGAACCAGTCCCTTTCAAAGAAACTTTGGTTATTATTCAAATTCAAAAACAGTAGATTTTCCAATTGCAACAAACAATAGTATTGAAATAGTTAAAACAGCAGTTTCAATCTTGGAAAATATATTTAAAAATGGTTACCGATATCAAAAAGCAGGAGTGATGCTTACAGGATTATCTAATGCTAGTGATAAAACAAATTTATTTACATCTAAAAAAGATGAGAAAATAAATAGCTTGATGAGATCAATTGATAATACCAATCATCGATACGGAAGATCTACTTTGAGTGTTGCAAGTGCTGGGGTTCATAAAAAGTGGAACATGAGAAGGCAATATTCTTCTAAAATTGATACTGCTGACTTTTATTGTCTACCCACTATTAGTGGTTGATTTAATAGGGTTTTTTTATAAAAAGAGAGCATGCAAAATCAAGAAATAGTTAAAATAATAGAAAATCTTGGAGGCCGAAGAAATTATGAGGAAAAAAGAGCCTCTAAATTAGGTTTTACATGCCTCTATGATTACTTTGAATATAAAATATCAAAGAAGCAGAAAGCTTTTGAAAACGAGCAAAAAGAATTAGAAGCTGCAAGAGTTAACAATCAACCTAAAGCTGCTAAAAAAAGTTGTAGTTGTTGCTAAACTTTAAAAAGTTTATCAGATAGATTTTGTAAATTCTCTCCCCAAAAAACATCTTTTTGAATACGTTTAAAATCTAAATCAAATACAGTCGACATTGCTGATGCATAAATTGATCTAGCATCAATAGTAGAATTTAAATCTCTTCCTTCAAATAGTTCTTTTCTTTTCAATCCAGGCCAATCTGCGTGTACTTGAGCCTTTTTAACTAATCCACCAGCCATTAAAACAGCTGAACCATAACCATGTTCAGTTCCATTACCGCTGTTCTGTTTTATGGTTCTACCAAACTCTGTAAGAGTTAAAATTAAAGTATTATCAAAAGCTTCTTTTGTCATTGATGACTTAAGTGATCGAACAATATTATCATAATCTGAGAGGCAATCTGCATGAGCTCCGTTTGTTCCTCCTTGAGCTGCATGGGTATCGAATCCATCAACTTCGAAAACAGCTACTCGAGGTCCATCAGTTTTAGATAATTCGTTAGCAGCATTTGAAGCAAGCACCCAACTTTCATCACTTGTAGTGTTGCTTAATTCTCTAGTTTGAATTATCTCTAAATTTTCACTTAATAATTTTTCATCATATTGTTTATATGCCTCTTGAATTATTTTTAGAGTAGAAGGATATGGCAACTTATGACCAACAGGAAAATAATTGTTGTTCATTGGCACACCTCTTATTAGTAATGGCATCGGTAGTGCTAATGCCAATCCATTTCCGGTTAATCCGGCAATTTTCATACCTCGTCCAAGCCAACCAGTTTTTTCTTGGTAAGGAATTTTACCACCTGACTCCATTAAATTTTGTCCGTCAAAATGTGATCTACCTGTATATGGAATATTTGTTGCATGGACAGCTGCACTTTGATTTTGATCCCAAAGACTTTTAAATGTTTTTAACGCAGGATGTAAATCAAAATCACTTGATAGTGATAAAGTTCTATCAAGGTTAATTTTGTTTCTTAATTTTTCAAAATTTTTATCACCCTTAATAGGTATTGCGCATAAACCATCCATGCCACCTCTCAACATAATAACCACTAAGTTTTTTTTTGTTCCAGAATTTGTATATCCTGGAGCTGCAAACCCAGCAAAATACAAAGACGTTAATGCAGTAGTTTTTAAAAAATCTCTTCTGGTAATTTTCATGATTTTAAGAACTCCGGATGATTAAAAAGTAAAGTTTGTTTTTCAATAGTTCTATTTTTTTGATTTAAATATTTCATAATTTTTCCTGGATTATCAAAGTTTTTTTGTACTATATTTTCATAATACTCATTATTATTATTTTCTATTTTTGAAAAAGAATGACTTAACTTGGCATACACAAGTCTTCTTATTAACAATTCTGGCGAAATCCATTCATCAGAATGATCAGGCCAACCATTAGGTTGTTTTGCTCTGTAAGGATGGTGCCCTAAATTTCTTAGAAGTCTTTCAGGTGATCTTTGTTTTCTTGAAGGTTTTGTTCCTAGCTCATATGAGTCCATTACTTTTGGTGATGGAGGCCATTGCAAATCACCAATTTTTGCTACTTGAATGAACCAATTTTCAGGGGTTTGGAACTTTTTAAATTTATTATTATTTTCGAATGCAACTTTTATTACTGCTTTGTGTATTTCAGGAAGAAATCCATCAGATTTTTTAAAAGCATCAATAATAGGTTGTTTCATTTGCTTTGTAGGTTCATCAGTAATTAAAAATTTGCATAATCTATCTGCAACAAAGTCTCTACAATTTGGATGATTTACCAAATCTTTAATAACTACTGCTAAACTTTTCTTTCCACTTTTGTATTCTTTTCCCAAAACATTTTTTTTACCGGGCTGGTGATACTCGCTATTAAACCAGACATTGCCTGTCTCTAGCTTTTGTTTGCTCCATCTTTGTTGCCAGCCTGTCATGATATAAGCAAGCTGAATAACATCCTCTTGTGTGTAGCCAGCTTTAGGAGATACGGTATGTAGTTCTAATAATTCCCTTGCATGATTTTCATTTATAGTAGCTGGTCTTTTTTTTCTTCTTCTCCACTCTTGACTTGCAGTGACACTTTTTGGTCCTGCACTTTCACTATTATCCAAATGATGTATCATTGCCCATGAAGTAGTTGCATCGTAAACCATTTTTTCAAAAGTCTGATTTAAGTTCGGTCTAATTATTTCTCGCTGATATGGGCCTGTGGAATAATATGCCAACATATCTTTTTCACTGATTGCAAAAAAGTTACCCCAAAACATCCAAAGTTTTGCAAGTACAGGATTTTGACTATTTATTCCCTCATTATGTCTAATTGATATCTCTAACGACTCCCAAAACTTTTGACCTGTCTCATGTCTTAATAGGTCTTTATAAGTTTTATAAAGAGTTTTATCGTCTTTATATTTTTTTCTTAAAACCTTTCTGTCATTATAAACATAATTTCTGTAATGCTTTCTTAACTCCTTTTCTGAAAATATTTTACCTTGCCAAGATAAATCTGGAATTTCATTAATTTGACTTAAAGCCCAGTTTAGAGGATCTGATGGAACTTCTTCGTTAGGTCCTATTCCAAATGCAACTTTTCTAAAGAAGTTTTTCATAAATAAAAGTTATAAAAATTACTTTATTTTTTCAATATCATTAATATTTGTTAAACAATTATTAAATTCATCAATATTTTCTCTTAAAGCTAAACTAGAAATTGAATAAATCATAATTAGCAAAAAAACTAAAGGCAAAGAGGTAATAACTGAGGCATTACTTTTGATTAGCAAAATGTAAAAAACAATAAATAAAGCGGAACGAATTAATACAGTTTTTCTATAGACACTTATAATTGACAAAGAATGTTTTAATAAATTGAAAAAACTCATTTGTGAGGGTCCAAAATATCTTGTTCCTCTAATAGATGGCGAAGATACTAAATCTTTCTCTAATTTTCTTAATGATCCAGAAAAACTACTCCAAGTAGCCTTTTCCTTTAACATTTTTTCAATTGTTGATTTTGATAAACAAGTAAAATTTCCAAATTTAATTGACTGACCTGTAAATGCTAAAGTCAAAAACTTGTGAAATTTGTAACATATTTGAAAAAATAATCCCTCGGACCTCTTAACTCTCTCTCCTATAATTGATTGTTCTCCTACCTGTTCAGAAAGTTCAATAAAATTTTTAATTTCTTCAGGTCTATCTTCCCCATCTCCATCCATTGGTATTACATAATCAAATTCTTTTTTTTCATAAATATATTTCAATCCTGAAGCAATACATCTTGCGTGTCCTCTATTTTGTTTCATATTGATGATTTCAAAAGAATGGATATTTTCAAGATTTTGGTAAGTATCTACAATTTGTTGTGATGAGGCATCATTTATTACTAAAATTGATACTTCAGAATTCACCCCATTTAGCTCCTCATTAATATTTTCAATTAATTTTGTTAAAGACTCTCTATCGTTATAAATAGGAATTAAAATTGTATACTTTTTCATAAACTATCTTGAGCCCACACAAACATTATCAAGGCACATATAATCTTTCAATTGATCTAGTTTAGATCTTTCTACAAAACCTTCCCAAACTGGTCTTGATTTTAAGTGAAAAGATAAATTACCAGCATTCCATTCATTACCTAAAACTACATTTATCTTCGAGTCAAATTGTTGGTCCCAAGCGTATTGTGTTTTAATAGCAATTTCTTTTCCTGGATAATCTGTTCTTTTATCGTCTTTTGAAATTGATACATATGCATAGAGCACTGGTGATAAAAAGAAAAAGAATACAAATCCAATTACAAATGGTTTTAATCTTTTTATATTGATTTGAGTTTGAAGCATATAGACGAAGAATGTACCAAAAAATAAATAAAATGGTGTCATCCACATCGTTCTAATTTTTGATCCAGTTATAAATGATGTTAAAAATATTAAAAAGATTGGTAAGAGATTAATGGATAACAAAAAAAGTAATTTTTTATCCTTAAAATTTATTTTAAATTTTATTTTTTGAACTAATAGCCAGGTTAAAATCAAAAATGGAATTAATATCCCAATTTGTTTTCCTATAAAAATTAAAGGAAATTGAACATGGTTTATTAAGCTTGATTGTTCTAAACCTGTTCTAGCTAGACCATAAGTAATAGTAATAAACTCATTGTTGGTAAGCCAAATAAAGTGAGGTACTAATACAACCAAAAATACTTCAGCAGTTATCAAATATTTAAAATCAAATTTTCGATCTTTCTTGATAAAGATTAGATAAATAAAGAAAAGATCAATTGACACTAAAAGATAAAGAAACAAGTATTTAGATAAAAAACCAAAAGCTGCAAACAGACCAACTAAAAAACAGTCAGAAAATTTAATATTCTTTCCACTAAATATTCTCCATGAATAATAAGCAGTCAATGACCAAAATGGAAGTTGGCAAACATTTACATTAAATTCTGGTGAAGTAAAATTATAAAAATAAATAGTTTCAATTAATAAAACTGAAATTAAACCTAATAAGTTATTATTTAAGATTTCTTTAGAAAGTTTAAAAACATAATAGAATGAAATAACTACAAAGATTTGACTAAGCAAATAATAAACCCAATCTTGTGAACCAAAAATTTGATAAAAGACTTCTGGAAAAAAAGCACTCATGGGTGGATGTTTATTAAATCCCCAATCTAAATTGCTACCCCAAGCTAAAGCTTCAATGGTGTCTAGAGGCAAGTTGTTATTTGTGAGCGATGGAATTAAAGTCCAGAATATTAGATGAACTGTAACAAAAATATAAAAAATATTATTTATATTTTTGCTATTAACGCTCATTTGTAAATATTTATATCAAATCAGGTTGCTTGACACCCATAATTTGCTGAATATACTCCGGAACTCAAAATTGACCTATGCCAAAGACTATCAAAGCAAAGAAAAAAGTCATCAAATCAAAAGCTAAGGTTGCGAGCAAACCTAAATCTAAAATTGTGAGCAAAGCAAAAATAGCTGTAGCCAAAGGTCCTATCAAAATTTCAAAAACTTATATACCAAAAGATACTGAAAAATATATGTGTGAAAAACATAAAGTTTTTTTTAGAATCAAATTGAATGAGTGGAAAAAAGAATTAGTAAAGGCAAACAATGAGGCACTTTACAATGGCAGTATGGATGACAACAGTATCTCAGCTGATATTGTTGATCAGGCAAGCTCGTATACTGATAAAAATGTAGAAATGAAAGCTATCAATAGACAAATAAAACTAATCTCTGAAATTGATAAAGCTTTAATGAGAATTAGAGATGATACTTATGGATATTGTTTAGATACAGCTGAGCCAATAGGATTAAAAAGATTAATGGCACGACCTGTAGCTAAATATACTATTGCAGCTCAAGAGAAGCATGAAAAAGATGAAAAAGTTCACGCTGATGACTAAAAAAAATAAAAGAAAATCTGCATATCAAAATTCTATCTCTTTCTTGTTTGCAAAAAAATATATCTATTTTTATTATCCTTTTATTTGGGCAATTTTAATACTTTACCTATTTCTTAAATGAACAAAAAACTAATTTTGATAATCATTGTAGTTATAGCAATAGAGTTGTCTGGAATGGGAATATTTAGTTCTTTGTATAGATTGATGAGCTAATCTTAAGGCTTAGGTATAACTGCATTTTCATCCATAAAAGCATAACCTTTAATAACTGCATCACGATCTGCAATTTCTAAATACCATCTTGATAAATTTTGATAATTTTTAAGACCAATGTCGTGCCATTCGTGTCTAGCTAACCATGGCCAGGTGGCAATATCTGCAATTGAATAATTTTCACCCGCTAAATATTTATTTTTTGATAAGTGATCTTCTAAAACCTCATAAATACTTCTAGTAATTTCAAAATATCTTTTTTCACCGACTTCACTTAGGCCTTTATTAAATCTGTAAAAATAGTGATATTGTCCTATCATTGGTCCTATCAATCCCATTTGTGCCATTAGCCATTGATCAATATTTAATTTATTCTCTTTGTCATAAAACTTTCCACTTCTTTCTGATAAATAAATAAGGATTGCACCAGATTCAAAAACTGCTTGATTATTATTTGAATGATCAACAATTGTTGGTATTTTTGAAAAAGGGCTTATCTTCTTAAAATCAGGTTTAAATTGATCTCCCTTAGCTAAATCTAATTTTGTAACTTTGTATTCAAAACCTATTTCCTCCAACATTATACTTATTTTTTTTCCATTAGGTGTGTCAGACGAAAACAATTCAATCATTTTTAATGCCAAGCCTTTCCTGAGCAACTTTCGAAGTAGTTGTAAACTCAAACTTTAATTTTTCATCTGGTTTTGCATATTTAAAACAACCTCTAGCAGCCAAAGCTCCTTCATGAAAACCAGAAAGAATTAATTTTAATTTCCCTGGATAAGAACAAATATCGCCAATTGCAAATATACCATTTATATTGGTCTCAAAATTTTCTGTATTGACCTCAACTTTTTTTTTATCAATATTTAATCCCCAATCCAATATTGGACCAAGTTGCATAATTAAACCAAAGAAACCAAGTATATAATCAGATTTAATTTCTTTTACTTCACCCTCATCGTGTTTAATTTTAACTAAATCAATTTTATTATCTCCTGAAACAGACTCTAATTGATATTTGGTATATAAATTTATTTTACCTTGATTATTTAATTCTTTTACTTTTTGAACACTTGACTCCATACCGCTAAATCCATCTCTTCGGTGAATTAAATTTACTTTAGACGTATTTGAAAGTTCTATAGCCCAATCTAATGCTGAGTCTCCTCCACCAAAAATTGAAATTGTTTTATCTTTGAAAATTGTTTTATCTTTAACTGAGTAAAATAAAGAATTTCCCTCAAATTTTTCGCATTCTTTTACTGAAAATTTTCTTGGTTCAAAAGATCCTACCCCTCCCGCAACAACAATACTTGCAACATCAAATTCTTTATTACCATTAGTTTTTACGTGCCAACGTTTTTCAACTTTTTTGAGTTCTTCAACTCTTTGATTTAAGTGGAAATTAACATTAAATGGTTTGATTTGTTTTAAAAGATTATTAGTTAATTCTTCACCGGTACACTCAGGTATTGCTGGAATATCATAAATAGGTTTATCAGGATAAAGCTCGATACATTGTCCGCCAGCCTTATCCAAATTATCAACTATCTCACAAGTTAATCCAATTATTCCAAGTTGATGCGCACAAAATAAACCTGTTGGACCTGCTCCAATAATTAATACATCTGTTTTGATCATTTATCCTTGCTTTGATGGAATGTTTACTACCAGCCCATCAAGTGTATCTGAAACAATAAGTTGGCAACTTAATCGGCTATTTTTTTTTGGTTCAAATGCCATATCTAACATATCTTCCTCACCATCTTCTTTTTTTGGAAGCTTATCAAGCCATTCCTCATTAACATATACGTGACAGGTAGCACACGACATTCCTCCGCCGCAATCTGCATCAATACCTGGAATATCATTTTGGATTGCACCTTCCATCACAGTCAATCCATTTTGAACATCAATGGTATGAGTTTGGTTATCGTGTGTATTGTATGTAATTTTTGGCATGATTTATATATAGGCTCTTCTCTAGATAGAGCAAGTGAGTAAAGATAGACTTAGTCTATTTTTAGACATTTTGTAACTGCGGGATGTCTTTTTTTAGAAAATAATCTTCCTCTTTTGATTGTTTCATTATTGCTGGAATGATTTCTTTATATGCATCAATCAGTCCCTCGTTTGTTCTTGGAAGTTGATCTTTAATGTGATGATGAAGCTTATCTAAATTGTAAGATGGTACTGTTGGGAACATGTGGTGTGTCAAATGGTATTCCATCTTCCAATACAAAAAACTTAAAACAGGGTTTAAGTACATTTCTCTTGAAGTAAGACGATGATCCTTAACATTTCTTGCAAGGCCAGCATGTTGAGTAAAAGCAACAAGTTTATGTAGTGTTTTTCCATAAAATTGTGGTAATAAAAAATAAAGAACAGGTAACCAACTTGTAGCTAATATTGACCACCAAATAATAGATAACCAAATAAATAAATATACTCTTGAATTTAATACTGCTTTCGAGTGAGCATTTTCAGGAATACTGTCTTGCATAACTTTTGTTTTAATTCCAAAAGCGTGCTGAATAATTTCAAATGAAATATGTTTTTTGAAAAAAAGTAAATCTAAAAAAGGAATAATATTAATTAATAATCTTTTTGGAGTTTCTCTTAAGTTGTTACCATATTCTATTTCATGATCAAAAGGATTTTCTGTAGAATAAGTATTTCCATGGTGAACGAAATGAGTATATCTCCATCTTATAGGTTCAAAGTTCGACATGAAAGAGGAAACATAGTAAAAAATTTCGTTTAAAAATTTAGATTTAAAAGCAGTCTTGTGCCCTGTCTCATGCCACAATGGATTAGAGAAAGAATAAATATTTCCATAGACTAAAAACCAAAATACCGACCACCAGGTTCCCCACGTTATAAAAGCTAAAGTTCCAGTTATTATTAATAATCCAAAAAAAACAGAAATATGTTGAATACCTTTTAAGTCAGATTTTTTTGATAACTCTTTAAGGATTTCTTTGTCTACATGACATTTGTGCCATTTATCTAATTTAACGTCCATTTTTAAATATATGTATAGTGATTATACATAATTTTATTACAGACAAAAAAAAGGGCAAGTATAAAAATATACCTGCCCTTAATTTAAACTTTTAAGTAAAACTACTTAGCTCTTTTTCCGCTAACACTAGTTGCAGCAGCCCAGATTACTAGACCAAATGCAATTTTGTTAATAAAGTCTGCTAAGTTGTAAACAACGTTAAGTGAGTCAGCATCTACTCCACCTGTTAGGTAACCAAATATGTAACCTAATGGGTAAATAGCCCAACCTACTGTAACAATCATTCTCATTGCACCAAAAGCAGTTACAAGAGCCTTGCTTCCACTTTTTGCTGCAGCTTTTCCAGCTTCACCTGAGAATACTTCATAAAGAATGTATACCCAACCAGCCATTCCGATTATAAATCCAAGAGTAGCGTTGATGTATCCAGCTTCACCTAAGTATCCACCGATTAACATTACTAATGAACCAATTAGCAATCTCCAGAACATTCCAGAATTTGCTTTACCGATAGCAGCTAGAATTAAATAAAATTCTACCATCTGTAATGGCACAGTAATTAACCAGTCAATATATCTGTAAACAGTTGGTGAGTCCCCAGTAGCAACCCATACTTCTCTCATGTACATGTAGTGTATGAATGCAATACCAGTTACTAGCCCAGCAACGATAACTGAAGTTCTCCAGCCTGCTGCTACGTTACCAACTTCCATGAAAAAGAAAGCAGTCGCTGCTAACATTCCCATAGATATGATCCAAAATGAAATACCTACGAAATCATCCTGATTCAACATGGTTGCGTCTGCCGCAATAGCTATACCTGAAAATCCAATCAGTGCCATAGCTGCTAAAGCAAACAATTTTAGTTTATTCATAAAAAACTCCCTCTCTAGTTAGTTTTTATTTTTTTAGTTTATATAAACTAGACTTAAGTCACCCTAAGCCAAAGTTCACGTTAAATAGCAAATAAAAATAGATTAATGAAGAATAAATTGTCACTAATTAACATTGATTTTACTTAATTTTTAAAATTAAATACAATTTATAAGTTAAAAACCATATAAATTACTAAAATCGAATCAAATAAATATGTCGGCTAAATTCAATAAAATTTACGATCATTCAATAAAAAATCCTGAAAAATTTTGGCAAGAAGCAGCTGAAGACATCTTTTGGTTTAAAAAACCGACAAAAATTTTAAATCAATCTAACCCTCCCTTCTATAAATGGTATGAAGATGGAGTAACCAACACTTGTTATAACGCCTTAGACTTTCATATTGATCAAGGTAGAGGAAAAAACATTGCTCTTATTTATGATAGCCCAATCACGGGTAACAAAACTAAGCTCACCTACGAAGAACTTAAATCTAAAGTTGCAAAATTTGCTGGAGCATTAAAAGCTCAAGGGGTTAACAAAGGTGACCGGGTAATTATTTACATGCCGATGATCCCAGAGTCCGTGATTGCAATGCTTGGGTGTGCAAGAATTGGTGCAATTCACTCTGTTGTCTTTGGAGGATTTGCATCAAATGAACTTGCAAGCAGAATTGATGATAGTAAAGCAAAATTATTAGTGACAGCTTCATGTGGTTTTGAGCCAGGTAGAACAGTTGAATATAAGCCACTGGTAGATGAAGCCATAAAAATTGCAAATCATAAAATTGAAAAGATGATTTTATTTCAAAGACCAGGTAATGAGGTAAAATTAAATGCACCGACCGAAGTTAGTTGGGATGAGGTAGTATCACATGCTGAATCTGCTGATTGTGTTGAGATGAATTCAAATGAGTTTGCATATATTTTATATACCTCTGGTACGACTGGAACTCCTAAAGGAATAGTGAGAGATGTTGGAGGTCATATTGTTGCTCTAAAATGGACCATGAAAAATATATATAATATTGATACGAATGATATTTGGTGGTCAGCTAGTGATATTGGATGGATTGTTGGACACTCATATATTGTTTATGCTCCTTTATTCAAAGGATGCACAACAGTTTTATTTGAAGGTAAACCAGTTGGAACTCCTGATGCTGGAGCATTTTGGAAAATTATTTCAGACTATAAAGTTAAATCCTTATTTACTGCACCAACTGCATTTAGAGCAATAAAAAAAGAAGATCCTGAAGGTAAATTTTTTTCTAAGTATGATCTTAGTAGTTTTAAAAGCTTGTTTCTTGCCGGGGAAAGAGCAGATCCAGATACTATTAAATGGGCTGAAAATTTACTTAAAGTTCCAGTAATAGATCATTGGTGGCAAACTGAAACAAGTTGGGCAATAAGCTCGAATTGCACAGGGATTGAAATGATGGAAACTAAATACGGTTCAGCATGTAAAGCAGTGCCTGGATATGATGTAAAAATTATCAAACCAGATCAATCTTTAGCAAAACCAAATGAGATGGGGGATATTGTAGTAAAATTACCTTTGCCTCCTGGAACATTCCCTACGTTATGGAATGCTGACAAAAGATATAAAGAAAATTACATGTCAAATTATGAGGGCTATTATCAAACCTATGACGCTGGTCACATCGATGATGATGGTTACATTTGGATTATGTCTAGAACAGATGATATTATTAACGTAGCTGGTCATAGGTTATCTACTGGAGCAATAGAAGAAGTTTTATCTGAACATCAGTCAGTTGCTGAATGTGCGGTGTTAGGGATTGCAGATAAATTAAAGGGTCAATTACCAATTGGCTTGGTCGTTCTAAAATCTGGAGTTGATAAAGATAATGAAACAATTTCTAAAGAATGTATACAAATGGTTAGAGCAAAAATTGGTCCTGTAGCTGCATTTAAAGTAGCAATAGTTATTAAGAGACTTCCAAAAACAAGATCAGGAAAAATTTTAAGAGGAACTATAAGAAAAATAGCTGACAAAGTTGAATATAAAGTTCCTCCTACAATAGATGATCCAGCCATATTAACTGAAATAAAAGAAGATTTAATCAAACATAAAATTCTTAATGGTTAAGACTTATATTTTTTTAGTTGGGGCAATATTTTGTGAAGTTGCTGGAACTATGCTATTACCTGTGTCTCAAAATTTTACTAAGCTTGTGCCAACTGTTGCACTTTCAATATTTTATCTTTGTGCATTCTATCTTTTAACATTTGTTGTTAACAAGCTGCCAATTGCAATTGTTTATGCTACATGGAGTGGTCTTGGAATTTTTACAATTGCAATACTAGGTTATATATTCTTTAAACAAACCTTAGCATGGCAAGCCATAGTTGGGTTATTTTTAATTGTAATTGGTGTTATTCTTGTAAATAGTTTTACTGTAAAACTAAATTAAATAATCGAAGATATTTAAATTTATTCTGTAAAATTTATTTCTATATCTTCAATATACTTATGATTTGGAAAATCTAAATTTTTGATAGGAAATTTACTTTTAGTTTTTATATTTTTTTTAAAAAAAAGGTTATAATTTAAGAAACTTATTTCCAAGGTATTAGGTAAGCCCATTTCATTGACACCTGTAACGTTGTTGCCGTGTATATGTATAATATAAAATTTCTTATTGATTTCTTTTATTAATGTCTCAAATTTATTATAGTTTTTATTCAGCTCATGAAATTCAACAATCAGAGTGTGAATTTGGTTAGAGTATAAAGTAATATCGTTTAATATTTCAAATTCGTCTCCCTCGATATCAATTTTAAGCATAAGTTTTCCATTGTGTCCTGTGTCTTTTATCGTTTCTTCAAGACTTTTATTACTTAATTCTTTTTTGTTACTAATCTTGTATTTAAAGTGATTTATTTTTGAATTATTTAGTTTTAGGTATTTAGTTAATTCATTAAATTTTTCATAAATATTTAAGAAATTAGATTTAAAGTAAAGCAGTCTCTTTACTGATTTATACAATCTATATAAAAAAAAATTTAAATTTACAGTGTGATCATAAATGTGCACGAAATTTTGTGAATTGTGTTTCACAAAATCTTCCTCGAAGGACCAATCGTTGGACATCCCAAAGGTTAATAAACAGTTATCTGCTTCTAAACTTTTTTTTGAGATTACGTATCCTCCATCCCCTTTTTTTCCAAGTCTTATTAAATCAATCTCATCAAAAGGTTTTAGATAATCGTAAGAACTATCAAGCATATAATTATCTTTATAAATTATTTATTAAAAGAAAGAGGTTTACCTTCTGGATCACCTAAAATTTTTCCCTTTTGCATTTTAATTTTACCAGCAATAATCGTATGGGTAGGTGTTCCTTTAAATTTATAACCATTGAAAGGAGACCATGCACATTTACTCTCAATATTTTCATTTTTAATCTCAATAGTTTTGTTCATGTCCACTATTGTAAAATCAGCATCGTATCCCTCTTTAATAAATCCTTTGTTTTGGATACCAAAAATTTTAATAGGATTTTCACAAACAAGATTTATTAACTGAGTTAAGGATAATTTTCCGTCATTCACATGGTTTAACATCACTGGCATTAAAGTTTGAACACCCGGCATACCTGAGGGAGTATTCGGATATTCTTTATCTTTATTTATCTTTAAATGAGGAGCATGATCCGAACCAATTGTATCATTAAAGTTATTTCTTACTGCATACCATAATCTATCGTAGTGAGATTTTTCTCTTAGTGGAGGATTCATTTGTGCATATGTACCAAGTTTATCGTAACAATCGGGAGCGTACAATGTTAGATGCTGAGGAGTAATCTCAAAAGTAATGTTTCCTTTATGCTGAGATAAAAAATCAATTTCCTCTTTTGTTGTTATATGAAGAACATGCGCTTTTTTATTATATTTTTCAGCAATCCTTACAATTCTACGAGTAGATGAAATTGCGCATTCTGCACTTCTCCAAACAGGATGCGTATGAACGTCTCCTTTCTTAATTAGTTTTTTATTAACTTTTAATATTGCTTCATCCTCTGAGTGAACTGCAACAACTTTTGAACTGTTTTGAAAAACTTTGTCTATTTCATCTTCTTCAGCCACAAGTAAATTGCCTGTTGAAGATCCTGCAAAAAGTTTAATTCCACAGCAACCTTCTAGATCTTTTAAACTTGCTAAATCGTCCGCATTATCGGCTGTCGCTCCAAAATAAAATGCATAATTACAATACATTCTGTTTTTAGCGAGATCTAACTTTCTTTGAAACTCTTTCTTATTAGAAGTTGGTGGGTTGGTATTAGGCATTTCAAAAACACTCGTGATACCTCCTGCAATTGCTGCTCTACTTCCTGAATGAAGATCTTCAGTGTCTGTTGATCCAGGTTCTCTAAAATGAGTTTGAGTATCTATACATCCTGGTAATACTGTATGATCGCTTGCATCAATTATTTCCTTAGCTTCTTCTGAAATTTGGCCAATCTTATGAATTTTTTTGTCTTTTATAGCTACATCTACATCCTTTAATTCTTCATCAATGTAGCATTTACCGTTTTTAATTATAAGATCTAACATTATAAGAAAATGTTATTATATTACATATCATGATTAATCAAATATGAATATCAAGAACGTTTACATTTTAGATGATCGAGCAATACTCTATATAAACGGAGAAGATGCTATAAGTTTTCTTCAGAATCTTATTAGTAATGATATTGGTAAGGTTAGTAAAACCTGCAGTTGCTTTGCGTCTTTGTTATCTGCTCAAGGAAAATTTTTGTATGAATTCATTATAATTAAACATAAGTCAGGTTACTTAATTGATTGTGAAAAATCTCAAATAGATGGATTATATAAACAGCTTAGTCTTTACAAATTAAGATCAAAAGTTGAAATATTAAATCTTAGTAATGAATTTGTAGTTGCTGCTTTTAGTTATGAAAAGTTTTTAGCTTTTGACAATGTACAAGATGTTGCTGGGTTTACATTAAAATTTAGAGAAGATCCTATATTTTTAGATCCCCGTAACAAAAAATTAGGTGCAAGATTAATTATAAATTTAGAGAAACTCTATTTATCTTTAAAAAAATTAGAGTTATATGATGCTGATGTAAATGATTACTATTCATTAAGTCATAAACTTGGAATAGTTCCAAAAAACCTAAACCAATTACAAAATAAAGCTTTTGGAATTGAATGTAATTATGATGAACTTAATGGAATTGATTTTAAAAAAGGTTGTTATGTTGGACAAGAAAATACAGCAAGAATCAAACTTAAAAAGAAACTCACAAAGAGATTGTTACCAATAAATATTATAAATGGAAAATTGCATGAAGGTGAAGGTATTTTCAATAACGAAAAAGAAATTGGAAAAGTATTGATTAATAATGAATATCCATTTGCGCTCATAAAATTTCTAGATAAAAATTTTGATGAAAATATTGAATTCAAAACCAAAGAAGCATTGATCAGAATTAAAAAGCCTGATTGGATGAGCAAATAACTAATTAATTGGTGCGGTCGGAGAGACTCGAACTCTCATGGACAAGGTCCACACGGCCCTCAACCGTGCCTGTCTACCAATTTCAGCACGACCGCAATATGTCTCATAATAAATGAATGACAACTATCTTTCAAATTGGTAAAAATCTGCATGGAATTTACACAAGAAGTAAAGCAAGCAACAGATCCAATTTACCAAAAAATTTCTAAGGTCATGCCTGAAATTGAGTGGTCAGTTCATGCACCTTACATTCACAAAATTAATAAATTAAAAAAAGAAAAGAACGCAGTTATTCTTGCTCATAATTATCAAACCCCTGAAATATATCATGGTGTTGCTGATTTTTCTGCTGACTCTTTGGCACTAGCAATTGAAGCTTCTAAGACTTCAGCAGATATAATTTTGATGGCAGGAGTTCATTTCATGGCAGAAACTGCAAAATTAATGAGCCCTGAAAAAAAAGTAATTTTACCTGATATGGATGCAGGTTGTTCGTTGTCTTCATCAATAACTGGTAAAGATGTGAGATTATTGAAAGAAAAATATCCAGGCGTTCCTGTTGTTTCATATGTAAACACTTCTGCAGAGGTTAAAGCAGAAACTGATGTATGTTGTACATCTGCCAATGCCCTTAAAATTGTAAAATCACTTGGAGTTAAAAAAGTAATATTTTTACCTGACGACTACCTTGCAAAGTATGTTGCTTCACAAACAGACATAGAAATTATTTCATGGAAAGGCATTTGCATTGTTCATGATCAATTTAACGAGCAAGAGATACATGATATTCGAAAAAATAATCCTGGGATAAAAATAATTGCACACCCCGAATGTCCTCCAGATGTGATTAAAGCAAGTGACTTTGCAGGCTCTACATCGGGTATGATCAACTATGTTAAAGATAACCAGCCCAAAAAAGTAATGATGGTCACAGAGTGTTCAATGAGTGACAACATAGAGGTTGAAAATCCAAATGTTGAATTTATCAAGCCATGCAATATGTGTCCTCACATGAAAAAAATTACCCTTCCAAAAATTTTAGACTGTTTAGAAAATGAAACAGGTGAAATAATTATGGATAAAGAAACTATCGATAAGGCAAGAATTTCAGTTGAGAAAATGGCAGCTATCGGTAGATAAATAGGTGTCAAAAATAAAACTCAGCAAAGAATTTATTCGTAATACTGTCAAGCTAGCACTTAATGAAGACCTATACCCTTCTGGAGATATTACTTCAGGCTTAATTAAAGATGATAAAATTATTACGATTAAACTTTTATCAAATCAAAATGCTATTATAGGAGGATTATTATTTACTAAGCAAGCTTTCGCACTAATTGACAGTAAAATTAAATTCATAATTAAAAAGAAAGATGGCTCAAAGGTAAAAAAAGGTTCTTTAATTGCTTTAATTAAAGGAAATGCGAAAAATATATTAATTGCTGAAAGGGTTGCATTAAATTTTTTGTCTCATATTTCTGGTATAGCTACTAGGACTAATGAATTTGTAAAGCTGGCTGGAAAAAGAACTAAAATTTGTTGTACACGAAAAACAATCCCAAATTTAAGAGTAATTCAAAAATATGCAGTTAAATTAGGAGGAGGGACAAATCATCGATTTAATTTAAGTGATGAATATTTAATCAAAGACAATCATATAGCCAATTCAGATCTTAAAACTTTAGTATCAAAAGCTATAAACAATAAACGGGGAAGAAAAATTACAGTCGAGGTGGACAACCTTAATCAACTTAAATCAATAATGGGGCTTAAGTTTGATACTGTATTATTTGACAATATGAGTATTAAAAGTTTAAAAAAAGGTGTCAAAATCTGTAACAAACTTTATGAAACTGAGGCATCAGGAAATATAAGTTTAAAAAAAGTAAAGTTAGTTGCAGCAACAGGTGTTAATAGAATTTCTGTAGGGTCTATTACTCATAGTGCACAAGCGGTTGATCTTAAATTGGAAATTTAAGATACGAATTTAGAAAGATCAGGTTTGAAGTAATTTGGTCCTTTCATTACTTTGCCTGCATCATTGTATATAGGTTTGCCATTCTCATCTAACTTACTCATATTTGAATTTTGAACCTCATCGAAACACTTATCTAAGTCAATTCCAAATGCGTGCCCTGCCCCATAAGTAACATACAAAATATCAGTTAAGGCATCAGCTATTTCTAATAAATCCTTTTTATACATAGCGTCAGTCAACTCTTCTAATTCCTCCTTAATAAGATCAATCCTTAATTTGTTGATTTTATCTGTGCTAAATGATGGTTCTGTTTTAACTTCTTGCCCAAAAGTTTTCATGAAAGTTCCTACTTTGCTAAAATTCGACATATTGCTCCTGTATGTTTTTAATAATTTATTGTATATTTATAATTATTTGTAACTAAGAAATTAATCAATGAAATTAAGAAAAGAATTCGATAGCATTGGAAGTGTAAATGTTCCAAATGATAAATTATGGGGAGCGTCTACTCAAAGATCTAAGAAGTTTTTTAACATTGGCAAAATTTTAGTAAATATTTCCATAATTAAATCTATCGCAATTATTAAGAGATCTGCAGCAATAGTTCACGCAAATGACAAATTAATAGATAGCAGAATATCTAAAGCAATTATTAGAGCTTCAGATGAAGTAATAAAAGGTAAGTTAGATGATAATTTTCCATTAAAAGTTTGGCAAACAGGCTCCGGAACACAAACAAACATGAATGTAAATGAAGTTATTGCCAATCGAGCAATAGAAATAATGGGTGGAAAAAAAGGTTCAAAAAAACCTGTTCATCCAAATGATCATGTGAATAAATCACAATCTACAAATGATGTTTTTCCAACTGCAATGCATATATCAGTTGCAAAAGAAGCATTAAGTAAATTGTTACCAAGCTTAAGGATTTTAGAAAAAGAATTAAATAGAAAATCTAAAGAATTTAAAAATATAGTAAAAATTGGACGGACACATCTGCAAGATGCTACTCCACTCTCGTTGGGTCAAGAATTTTCTGGATACCATGTGCAAGTTAAAAAAAGTATCGAAAGAATTGAATATGCTTTAAAAGAAATTTTATTTCTTGCTCAGGGAGGAACTGCTGTTGGCACAGGAATTAATTCAAGGAAAAACTTTGACAAAAAAATAGTTAAAGAAATTGCAAAATTTACAAAAATAAAATTTAAACCTGCTCCAAATAAATTTGCGGAACTTGCAGCACATGATGCGATAGTTAATTTCTCTGGAACCTTAAATACTTGCGCAGTCGCATTAATGAAGATATCTAATGATATAAGATTTTTAGGTTCAGGTCCAAGAGCTGGATATGGAGAATTAATTTTACCAGAAAATGAGCCTGGTTCATCAATTATGCCAGGTAAAGTTAACCCTACTCAATGTGAAGCTGTTACAATGGTTTGCGTAAAAGTTATTGGAAACCATAATGGTATAACAATGGCTGGATCTCATGGACATTTTGAATTGAATGTTTTTAAACCTTTGATTGCTCATAATATTTTACAATCTGTAGATCTAATAGCAGACAGTACTAAAAATTTTGCTCTTTATTGTGTTAAAGGGATAAAAGCCAATAAAAAGAAAATTCAGGAACACTTAGACAATTCTTTAATGCTAGTAACAGCATTGGCACCCCACATAGGCTACGATAATGCTGCTAAAATTGCAAAGACTGCGTTGAAAAAAAATACTACTTTAAAACATGAAACATTAAAGACTGGGCTAATCACAGAAAAAGATTATAAAAAAATAGTTGATCCTAAAAAAATGATCTATCCAGCATAAGCTTTAAGCAAATCATTCGTCATATTTTTAAAAAATATTTTATTTTGCATATCAGAACCACGAAAATAAATATTATTTAATTTTTCGTTAACTTTTTGATTATATTTCCCGTCTATAATAATATCGTTCAGAATTATTACTTTTTCATTAAATGCATAAGAAAAGCGAAAATCAATTGTCTTTATTTTTTTTCTATAATTTTTAGGTGTAAGTAAAAATTTATAGATATTTTTAACATTTTTAATATTTACCTGTGATTTTCCATCTAAAAAAAGTTTGCCATCCTTAACAAAAATTAGTGTATCAGTTAATTTTATAGTTGAATTATTTTTCCACTCTATTTGGGTATCATCTATATCAATAAGGCCTTCTTGAATTTTAGTTTTTAAAAAAAGATTAACAAAATTACGATTATTCTGAATTTTATTTGCATTTATGTTTAATTTAAAATCTATGTTTCTACTATTAAAAATACTAGTTCTTAATAATTCAGGAATTATTGCATTTGTACCAAACAAATAAGAAGTTTTAATTTCTTCTGTAGTGCCTTCAAGGGTAGAATAAAAAGGGTTAAAGTTTAATTTTCCATTATATAAAAATTTTTTTTTATCTAAATCGTTATAATAACTAAATTCAAAAAAATTTTTATTACCCTTGTAATTTACAAAGCTTTTATTTCTTTTAAGGTTGAGAGTAGTTGAGCCTGATTTAATCTCATCATCATAGTTATGTATATTTTCTATTTTGAGCCCTATCAATTCTAAATTTAATTTTGTGTATAATTTTTTTTCGTCTTTGTGGTTAATGATCTTTAAAGAATAAGGAGTATTAAATATTTCATTTTCCGAATAGAGAATATTTTTA
>CACMIX010000001.1 GCA_902613855.1 uncultured Pelagibacteraceae bacterium | reverse complement strand
TTTTAGTTAAATTAAATAATGCTGGTTTTCGCCAAAGCGAAAAATGGTTAGTCGAGGGTGTTTCTCTTACGGTTGAAAAAGGTAAAATTGTAACTCTCATTGGTCCTAATGGTTCTGGTAAAAGTACTACTGCTAAAATTGCTTTAGGAATTTACAAAAATATCGAGGGGACTGTTGAAAAATATACAACCAAAGTTGGTTATGTTCCCCAAAAAATTTCAATTGATTGGACTTTACCTATTAGAGTTTATGATTTTATGCTTTTAACAGAAACTATAGAAGATAGTGCTATTGATGAGGCGTTATCATTAACAGGCGTAATTCATCTTAAAAATAAAAATTTAGGTAGTTTATCTGGTGGAGAATTTCAAAGAGTTTTAATTGCAAGAGCAATTTCTAAAAAACCAGAATTATTAGTGTTAGATGAACCAGTACAGGGAGTTGATTATACAGGTGAGATTGCTTTGTATGAATTAATTAAAAAAATATCTGATACTTTAAATTGTGGTATATTATTAATTTCTCATGATTTACATATGGTGATGACAGCAACTGATCACGTAGTTTGTTTAAACGGGCACGTTTGTTGTTCTGGTTCACCAATAGATGTAGCAAAAAATAATGAATACAAAGCTTTGTTTGGTGAAAAAGCTTCTCAAATTTTAACAACATACGAACATAAGCATGATCATGTTCATTCTGATGAAGGGGAAATAAAGAAAAATTAAATGTTTGATGATTTTTTTATAAGAGCACTAGTTGCAGGTATTGGAATAGCATTTGTTACTGGTCCACTTGGATGTTTTGTTGTGTGGAGAAGATTGTCTTATTTTGGAGATACACTTGCCCACTCAGCTCTACTTGGAGTTACAATGGCTTATACATTTGATTTAAACATCGCTATTTCAGTATTTTTAATATCATCAGTTATTGCATTAATATTAATTCAGCTTCAGAAAAAAACTAATCTTCCTGGTGATGCATTGTTAGGTCTTTTAGCACATTCATCATTAGCAGTTGGATTAGTAGTTATTGGTTTCTTAACATTTATAAGATTTGATATTATGGGTTTATTATTTGGCGATATATTAGCAGTAACCACCGATGACTTACTTGTAATCTGGACAGGGGGAGCATTAATTTTAATAGTACTTAAATTAATTTGGAAACCTTTACTTGCATCAACTGTTAATTATGAATTAGCTGAGGCAGAGGGATTAAACCCTGACAGAGCAAAAGCTATTTTTACAATATTAATGGCAGCGGTAATTGCTATTTCTATCAAAATGGTTGGATTATTATTGATTACAGGAATGTTAATTATCCCTGCTGCAATGGCTAGAAATATCTCTGATAGTCCTCAGAAAATGGTTCTATTCTCTATAATTGGTGGCCTATTATCGGTTATCTTAGGTCTATATTCTTCATTAGAATTTAATACATCTTCTGGACCCTCAATTATTGCAGCAGCGTTGATATTGTTCATATTATCTTTGTTTAAAATTAAACAATCGATTAAATTAAAAAACTAATAGGAAATTTAAAAATGGAAAAACAACACAATCTTTCAAAAAACCAAAAAATTATTTTTGATTTAATTGATAAATCTCCTGAGCCCTTAAAAGCATATTCAATTCTTTTTAATGTACAGAAAAAAGGTATCAATGCACCTCTACAAGTTTATAGAGCATTAGATAAATTAGTTGAAATAGGTAAAATCCACAAAATTGAAAGTAGAAATGCTTTCATCGCATGTCAGAATTCTAGTTGCCAAATTTCTAAGGCTACAGCATTTTCAATATGTGAAAGTTGTGAAAAAGTTTCTGAAATAAGTAATACTAAACTATCAAAATATTTATCAAACTTTGCTGATGATGCTGGGATGAAATACAGTAAATACAATTTAGAATTTTTTGGTTTATGTAAGAAATGTAAATCAAAATAATGAACACTGTTTCATTAACCTTAGACGAAATTAATAATTTAGCAAAAAAAACTCTCTTAGCAAATGGATGTGATGAAGATACCGCATCAATACTATCAGAATTAATTACAAATGCAGAAAGAGATGGTTCGCTTTCTCATGGTTTATTTAGATTACCAGCTTATGTTTCAGGATTAAAAAGTGGAAAAATAAATGGTAAAGGAAAACCTGAAATTAAAAAAATATCACCATCTGTAATTAAAGTTGCAGGAAATAATTGTTTAGCTCCAGTGGTATTAAATAAAAGTTTACCAGAATTAAGTAAAGCTGCTAAAGAAAATGGTGTTGCTGTCTTAGCAATAAATAATTCTCATCATATGGCTGCTATGTGGCCAGAAACCGAAAAATTAGCTGAAGATGGTTTAGTTGCTTTTGC
This sequence comes from uncultured Pelagibacteraceae bacterium, assembly GCA_902613855.1. GTDB lineage: Bacteria > Pseudomonadota > Alphaproteobacteria > Pelagibacterales > Pelagibacteraceae > Pelagibacter. Next base: position 465,541 of record CACMIX010000001.1, on the reverse strand, counting down.
ATGTACTTCTTATAAGCCTGCTGTTGCACCTGCTGGTGCGATTAAACCTCTTTTTGGAACAAATCCAATTTCATTTGCATGGCCTAGACCTGGAAAGACGCCTGTAGTTTATGATATGGCAACTGCTTCAATGGCTATGGGAGAAGTACAAGTTGCTAAAAGAGAAGGGCACAAAGTTCCATTAGGAACTGGACTTACGAAAGACGGTAAAGAAACTACTGATCCAGGACAAATAGCCGATGGTGGAGTATTGCTTCCTTTCGGTGGTTATAAAGGCTCAGCAATTGCTATGATGGTAGAATTATTAGCCGGTGCTTTAGTTGGTGATAATTTTAGTTTTGAAACAGCTGCTAAAGATAACAATGATGGTGGTCCTCCAAGTGGTGGTGAATTTATTTTAGCAATTAGTCCAGATAAAACATCAGGAACAGATTGGCAAAAACATGCAGATGAATTTTTTGATAAAATGAAGTCAATGGGTGAAGTAAGACTTCCAGGTGAAAGACGACATAAAAACAGGTTAGACAGTGGACCAAGAAATATTAACGAGGAATTGGTTAATAAAATTAAATCTTTAAGCTAAGTTAATCTCAATTGGAGTGTGATCCGAAGGTTTTTCTCTTCCACGAGGATCTTTATTTATATTAATACTTTTAATATTATCAATTATTGAGCTTGATACTAAAAAGTGATCAATTCTCATTCCGTTATTTTTTTGCCATGCACCCCTCATATAATCCCAAAAGGTATAGCCTTCTTTATCTTCATTAAAATGTCGGTAAACATCACTAAATCCAAGATTTAGCATTTCTCTAAATTTTTTTCTAATTTCAAGTCGATACAAAGCATCATCTTCAAAACTTTTCACATTATAAACATCCTCTGCAGCAGGAATAACATTAAAATCTCCAGCAAGAATTAAGTTAGAATTTTTCTTTGATAAGGATTTTAATTGTTTAATTAATTGATCCATCCAATTTTTTTTATAATCATATTTTTCTGTGTCCACTGGATTTCCATTAGGAGTATAAATATTTATTAATTGAATAGTTTTTTTCTTATATTCAACTTCAGCAGAAATAATTCTAGATTGCTTTAATTTATCCTTAATTAAATCTGTTCTAATGTTAGTTAGTTTTTTTTTTGAAATAATTGCTACACCATTATAGCTTTTTTGACCAAACACATGACTTTCATAATCCATTGAAGAAAAGTCGTCATAAGGGAAATTAATATCCTCAGTTTTTATCTCCTGCATCATTAAAATATCTGGTTTATATTTTAACAGATAGCTTTTGATATTTTCTATTCTTGCTCTAACAGAATTAACGTTCCACGATGAGATGAGCATTAAAGAGAGAATGAAACTCCACACCCACAAGAAGATTTTGTTTGAGGGTTGGAAATTTTAAAAGACTCACCAATTAATTCAGATACATAATCAACTTCAGATCCTTTTAATAAGTCAGCTGAAGCTTTATCAATTAAAATATTTTGATAATTAAGATCGTCAGCTTGTTTTGATTTATCAAAAGTAAATTCATATTGAAAACCAGAACAACCACCACCTTTAATAGCGATTCTAAAAAAAGAACCTTCGTCTTTTTTTGACAATAAATTTTCTATTTGTTTTAACGCTTTATCCGTAAATTTAATTTCTTTAATCATGACTGAACACTGATATTACTAATATAATACTTAATTATTTAAATTAAAGGATGAAAAAAGACACTTTGTTGGGAGTATTTAAAAGTAAAGGTAGACTTAATAAAGAAGCTAACTCTAAGTATCGATCACCTTTTCAAAGAGACAGAGATAGAATTATCCATAGTGCGTCGTTTAGAAGACTAAAGCACAAGACTCAAGTTTTCGTAAACACTGAAGGTGATCATTTTAGAACCAGGATAACCCACTCAATTGAAGTTGCCCAAATAGCAAGGTCGATTTCAAAATATTTAGATCTAAATGAGGATTTGGCGGAAACTTTAAGTCTAGCTCATGACTTAGGACATACACCGTTTGGACATGCTGGTGAAGATGCATTGCACGAATGTATGGATAATCATGGTGGTTTTGATCATAATCTACAAACATTGAGAATTGTTATGTTTTTAGAAAATAAATATTTAAAATTTAAAGGATTAAATCTTACAATTGAAACCTTGGAGGGACTTTTAAAACATAATGGACCAATTAATGAATTGAAAACAATAAATAAACTTATTGGATCAAAAGTTTTTAAAAATAAAATTAAATTTAATACTTTTCCATCATTAGAAGCACAAATCTCAGCTATTTCAGACGATATAGCTTACAATAATCATGATATTCAAGATGGAATTAAAGCAAATCTTTTTAAATTAGAAGAGCTATGTGAGATAAATTTTCTTAAAAATATTTATGTAAATTATAAAAAAAAAATAAATAAAAAAAATTATAAAATAGCAATTAATCAAATAGTAAGAGACTCAATTGATCTAATGATAAAAGACCTAATAACTAATACACAAAAAAATTTAAAGAGATTAAAAATAAAATCTCTTAAAGATATTGCAAAATCAAAAGAATTAATAGTTTGTTTCTCTAAAAATATTCAAAGTTCAGAAAAAGAAATTAAATCATTTTTAAGATCTAACATGTATGATAATAAATCCGTTTTAAGAAAAAACCAAAGAGGTAAAAAAATTATAAAAAAATTATTCAAGATAATTCAATCTTCGCCTAGAAAGTTTCTTACAAAAGAACAATTGACTAAAGATAAATATAGAGCTATCTCAGACTTTATTTCTGGTATGACTGATCGGTATGCTATCAACCTTTATAATGCAAATAAATGAACATTTTTGAAATTTATCTAGAAAAAATTAAATCGATAATTAGTGAACTTCAAAAAGATAATAAAATAATTGTTCCTGATAATTTTAACGGAATAAATGCTGAAATACCTCCACCAAAATTTAATTGTGACATTTCAACTAATGTTGCAATGGTTTTATCTAAAATTAATAATAAACCACCTCTTGAACTAGCAGAACAACTTGCACCCACAATAAAAGATAAAGATAAATTAATTGAAACAATAACTATTGCTAAGCCTGGTTTTATTAACATAAAGTTTAAGAAATCTTTCTGGACAAATTTTACTAAAGAAATAAGTGACAATTCTGAAATTTTTGGAATAAATCAAAAAGAAAAAAAGAACAATTATCTTGTGGAATTTGTGTCTGCGAACCCAACAGGACCATTACATGTTGGTCATTGTCGTGGCGCAATACTTGGTGATGTAATTTCAAATATATTAACTTTCAACAATCATAAAGTCACTAAAGAATACTATGTAAATGACTACGGTAATCAAATTATTAATTTTACAAAATCAGTATATTTTCGAATACGTGAAATAACCCATAAAGAAGCATTTCCAACTGACAATGATGATTTATACCCTGGTGATTATTTAATAGATTTTGCAAAAAATATATCCTCTAACTCTAATTTAAATTTTGATAATTATGATGAAGTTAGTGAGGAATTAACGGAATTATCAATTGAACAAGCATTAATGCTAATTAAAAAAAATCTTAACAGTCTTGGCATAAATCATGACAATTTTGTAAGTGAAAAAAAAATTGTTTTAGACAAAGAAGTTGAAAATGTTGTTCAATTTTTAGAGAAAAATAAGTTTGTTTATAAAGGTAAAATCAAAGCACCAGAAGGTGAGGACAATAATAATTGGGTAGAACGTGAGCAATTGTTGTTTAAATCTACAGATTTTGGTGATGATAAAGATCGTGCTCTCCAAAAATCAGATGGATCATGGACATATTTTGCAAGCGATGTTGCTTATCATAAAAACAAAGTTGATAGAAAATTTGATTATTTGATTAATATACTTGGCGCAGATCATGCTGGATATATAAAAAGAATTTCATCATCAGTCGAAGCAATTTCAGGAGAGAAAGATAAATTAATTTGTAAAATTAGTCAGTTAGTAAAACTTATAAAAGACAATAAACCTTTTAAAATGTCTAAAAGAAAAGGAGACTATATTACTGTAGACGATCTTATAGAAGAAGTTGGCAAAGACGCTACTCGATTTATTATGTTGAACAGAAGCAGTGATGCAGAACTCGATTTTGATTTTGATGCAGTAAAAGAAAAGTCAAAAGATAATCCATTATATTATGTTCAATATTGTTATGCACGAATTTCATCTGTATTCAGACACATTAATAAAGATTTAAATAAAAAAATTGAAATTAATAATTTTAATTTTGAATATTCTGAAGATGAAATTAAAATTTTAAAAAAATTATCTGAATGGCCAAAATGTATTGATATATCAAGTACAAAACTTGAGCCACATAGAATTCCTGTTTATCTATATGAGTTAGCCTCAGAATTTCACTCATATTGGAATCTCGGAAAACAACAACCAGAAAAACGATTTATAAATGAACAAAAAGAAGTTCCGTTAGACAAGTTAGTATTTTTAAAAGTTATTTCTAACGTAATAAAATCTGGAATGGATATTGTTGGCGTTGATACTCCACCCAAAATGTAATGTTAAAAGAAATCAAATATTTAATTTTTATAATAGTTATCTCGGTATTTATTTTTTTTACAGGCAGATACTATTTTTCTGATGAAAATTTAAAAAATTCCTACCGTTCCTATAAAAATAATGACGAGAAGATAAAACTGTATTCAGAAAACTTACCTATATTAGAAAATGATACCCAAGACATCATTGAGTATGTAAAACAAACAAATAAAGATAAGAAAAAAAAGTTTAATTTTTGGAAACTTTTAGAAAATGATAAGTAATAGAAAAGCCTTTATTACTGGTATTAAATCACTGAAATTAACAACCAGTGAAGTAAAATTTTTGAAAAGACACAAACCTTGGGGAATAATATTATTTTCAAGAAATATTAAATCTATAAACCAGACCAAACTATTAACAAATAGCATCAGAAAGCTATTTAAAGATCCCCATTATCCTATTTTGATTGATCAAGAGGGAGGAAGAGTGAACAGGTTAAAAAATATTATAATATTTGATAATTTGACAGGTGAATATTTTGGAAAATTATATGTCCAAGATAAAAGAAAATTTAATATTATTTATAAATTATTTATTGATAAATCCTCATATCTTCTAAAACAAATAGGTGTAAATATTAATACACTACCTGTACTGGATCTTAGAATTAAAGGGGCGAGTAATATTATTGGTGATAGATCGTTCTCAGAAAATAAGAAAATTGTTTCAAAGGTAGGTGATATTTGTATTGATTTATTTAACCAAAACTCAATAGGCACAGTAATCAAGCATATCCCAGGTCATGGACTAGCAAAGGTTGATAGCCATAATTTTACACCGGTTGTGGATAAAAGCATTAATCACCTTATGAAAAATGATTTCTTCCCTTTTAAAAATAAAAATAGTTTATTTGCCATGACTGCCCATATTATTTATAAAAAAATTGACCCACTTAACACAGCAACGCATTCCAAAAAAATTATAAATATTATTCGTAAAAAAATAGGGTTTAAAAATGTTTTGATTTCTGATGACTTGTCGATGAAGAGTTTAAAATATGATTTAAGCACTAATACAATTAAAAGTTTTGAAGCTGGATGCAACCTAGCCTTACATTGTAATGGTAATTTCAATGAAATGAAGGTTGTTGCTGAAAATTCACCCTTAGTAAATAATTTTATTATCAAAAAAACATCACTATTTTACAAGAATTTAAGCTAATATTGCATCATGTCCGAGTCTGATTCTGCTTTATTTAATGTCGATATAAATAACTATAACGGGCCATTAGATGTTCTTTTAGATTTAGCTAAAGCCCAAAAAGTTGATCTTGAAGAAATATCAATAACAAAGCTAGCTGATCAATTTCATGAATATTTAACTAAAGAAAAAGACTTAAATTTAGAAATAGCTTCCGAGTATTTATTAATGGCTACATGGCTTGCTTATTTGAAATCTAAGTTATTACTACCAGGAACCCCGGAGGAAGAATTTAAAGTTCAAGAAGTGGCAGAAAAATTAAAGTTACAACTAAAAAAATTAGAACTTATTCGTTTACTTTCTGAACAAATGCTTAAAAGAAAAAGATTAGGTCGTGAAATAAGAACAAGAGGGATGAAGGGAAATATCAGATCCATTTATAGCACTGAATATAATTTAAGTTTATTTGAACTTTTAAAAACCTATTCAACTATTATTATGACTAAAGATTTTCAAAGGATGAACATTCCAAAATTACCAGTATTTACTACAGAAGATGGAATTAAAACTATTAAAGATTTTTTTGGAAAACTAACTGACTGGAAAAAACTTGATGAATTAATACCTGCAAATTTTAAATCTGGTTCAATATATAAAAGAACTGGTAAAGCAGGAATTTTTGCTGGGTCTCTTGAGCTTGCTAAAGAGGGAAATCTTTCAATTAAACAGGAAAAACTATTTGATGATATATATGTAAAGGAATTAAGTGATTAAAAAACAAAAAATAAATAAAGATAATGTAGTCAAGTTTCCCTCAAAATTAACTGAAATTGAGAAAGAAATAGAGGGTGTAATTTTCGCTGCTGCCGAACCACTTGATGTTGACACTATTGAAAGCAAACTTTCAAAAAAATTAAATGTTTCAAAATCACTAGAAAAATTACAACAAGAGTACTCAAATCGAGGAATAAATTTAGTATGCATTAAGAACAAGTGGTCTTTTAGAACATCTCCAAAATTAGCAAACCTTATGTCTCAAGAGAAAACTGTTGAAAAAAAATTATCCAGAGCTGCTGTCGAAACTTTAGCTATAATTGTTTATCACCAACCTGTAACACGGGCTGAAATTGAGGAGATAAGAGGTGTGGCTTTTGGAACAAATACACTTGATATTTTAATGGAGCTTAATTGGGTTAAACCTGGTGGAAGAAAAGATGTGCCTGGAAGACCTATTCAATATGTAACTACAGATGATTTTTTAAGTCATTTTAATATCCAAAAACTATCAGATCTTCCAAATATAGATGAATTAGGTGCAGCAGGCATGATTGATAGCTCTAGTGTTGATAGCGCTATTTTTGGTACAGGTAAGTTTTATAAAGAAAAGCAGGAAGAAAAAAAAGAAGATATTTATTCTAATATTGATGAGATGCTGAATAGTACTCTTGATAGTGAAGAGAAAGAGTAACAAAAAAGTAACTTTTAAATTTATCATAAAAAGGTTATAAGTTTCTATGAGCATAGGAATTTGGCAAATAGCAGTTGTTGTAATATTGGTAGTCTTATTATTTGGACGAGGTAAAATCTCTAGTTTGATGGGAGATGTTGCCAAAGGTATTAAAAGCTTCAAAAAAGGTATGGCGTCAGATGTAACTGACGATACAGAGCCAAAAAATATTTCCGACGAAAATAAAGACTCCAACAATAAAGAATAACTCACATGCCTACTATTGGTTGGTTTGAGATATTGATAGTTGTTGCTATCGCTATTGTTGTTCTCGGCCCTAAAGATTTTCCAGTTATGTTAAAAAAAGCAGGCTCATGGATTGGTACTGCAAAAAGATATGTCAGTAATATTCAAAACGAAGTTTCTAATTTAGAAATTGATGATGAAAAAATTAATAACGAAGTAAAAAAAGAAACAAAAAAAGATGAATAATGAGGAAAAAGACAATGGCTTTGTTAGTCATTTAACTGAATTAAGAAAAAGACTTATACATAGTTTTATTTTTTTATTTATATTTTTTATTTTTTGCTATTTTTTTGCTGAATATATTTATGGTTTTTTAGTAGACCCATTTGCACAAGCAGTAAAAGATGATGGTTCAGATAGAAGATTAATCTTTACAGCACTTCAAGAGACTTTTTTAACTTATTTGAAGGTGTCTTTTTTTACAGCATTTTTTGTAACTTGCCCGTTTATATTAATGCAAATATGGAAGTTTATTGCGCCAGGTTTATATAAACATGAAAAAATTGCAATTTTACCTTACTTAATACTTACCCCTATACTTTTTTTTCTAGGTGGTATGTTGGTTTACTATTTGATTATGCCGTTAGCTATTAAGTTCTTTTTATCATTTGAGAGTACCGGTTTATCAACAAGCTTACCAATACAACTAGAAGCAAAGGTAAATGAATACTTGTCTTTAGTGATGAAATTAATTTTTGCTTTTGGAATTAGTTTTCAATTACCTGTTGTGTTAAGTCTTCTTGCAAGAATAGGTGTTGTAGATAGCCAGTTTTTAAAAGATAGAAGAAAGTATGTTGTGGTTATAATTTTTGCTGCTGCAGCTTTGTTAACTCCTCCAGATCCAATTACACAAATAGGATTAGCAATACCATTGTTAATTTTATATGAATTATCAATATTTTCAGTAAAATTTATAGAAAACAAAAATTTAGAAAAAACTGATGCATAATTTAAAGGAAATTAGAAAAGATTTCCCTAGTTTTGAAAAAGCTCTAGAAAAAAGATCTATTAAAATTGATTTTAAAAAATTACAAAATTTAGATGAAGAAAATCGAGATTTAATTCAAAAAAAAGAAGCTCTTGAAAAAGAAAAAAAAGTTATTTCAAAATCAAAAGATGAAACTTTATTCAAAAAATCTAAAGATCTCACATTAGAATTAGATAAATTAACTGACTTACAAAAAAATATAAAAAGAGAGTTAGATAGTTTACTTTCTAATATACCCAATATTCCTCACGCTGATGTCCCTAGTGGTAAAGATGAAAATGATAACGTAGAGGTATTAAAATCAGGAAATATACCAAAATTTGATTTTAAACCTAAATCTCACTATGAGCTAGGTGAAAACCTTGGAATGTTAGACTTTGACTTAGCAACTAAAACAACAGGATCTAGATTTGTTTTTGTAAAAAACCATTTAGCATTGCTAGAACGAGCCTTATCTAACTTTATGTTGGATACTCATATAAATAAAAATGGATATCAAGAAATATCACCTCCTTTAATTGCTTCAGATAATACAATGTATGGCACTGGCCAGTTACCTAAATTTGAGAATGATCAATTTGAAATTAAATTTGATGAAGGTTCAGATAGAAAATTTTTAATTCCTACAGCTGAAGTAATTTTAACAAACATTGTGAAAGATAAAATAGTTGATCAAAATCACCTTCCAATGCGATTTGTAGCATCAACACCTTGCTTTAGAAAAGAAGCAGGAAGTTATGGCAAAGATACAAAAGGGATGATCAGACAACATCAATTTTATAAAGTTGAACTAGTTAGCATTGTTGAAAAAGACAATTGTTTAGATGAGTTAGAAAGAATGACAAATTGTGCAACAGACATCCTTGATAAATTGGAATTACCTTACAGAAAAGTTATTTTGTGTTCTGGAGATATGGGTTTCAGTGCTGAGAAAACTTATGACATTGAAGTCTGGTTACCATCAGAAAACAAGTATCGTGAAATTTCCTCATGTTCGTCGTGTTCAACATTCCAGGCTCAAAGAATGAAAACTAGATATAAAAACAAAAATAAAGAAACTGTCTTTGTTGGCACTTTAAATGGAAGTGGTCTTGCAGTTGGAAGGACTTTAATAGCTGTATTAGAAAATTATCAGCAAAAAGATGGGTCAATTGTTGTTCCTAAAGTTCTAAGAGAATATATGAATAATTTAGAATTAATTTCACAGAAATAAAGTTGTTTTAGAGATATAGATAGTATAAATATTCACAATATTTAGAAGGAGAATTATGGAAGGTTCAGGAATAGGACAATTTATACCGTTAATTTTAATATTTGTTATTTTTTATTTTTTCTTAATTAGACCTCAACAAAAAAAAGTAAAAGAACATAAAGCTATGGTTGAAAACCTTAAAAGAGGTGACAAAGTTATTACTTCAGGTGGTATCACTGGTACAGTTGAAAGACTTATAGATAATGACAAAGTTGAAGTAGAAATAGCTGAAAATATTAAAGTTGAAGTTGTAAAAGCTACTGGTATTCAAAGTCTTCAAACTACTCAAGAAGTTAAAAAATAAATAATTTTAGATAAGTGCTTTATTTTTCTAAGTTAAGAATTGTTTTTATAACTATTTTTTCTTTATTATTCGTTCTAATTGCTTCATCGAATTTATTTAAGTTTGATGACAGCTTTTTTGATAAGAAAATTAATTTAGGTTTAGATCTTCAGGGTGGTTCTTACTTATTACTTGAAATTGATAATGAACCTGTAATAGAACAAAAATTACAAAACTTAACAACTACAATTAGAAATTTCTTCAAAGACAAAGATATTAGAATAAATAATATAAAAATAGATAATCAAAATATTTTTTTTAATGTTTCAGACGATAATAAGCAACAAGTCATAGAAATTTTTGAAGATGAAAATAGTGAAATTAATCCTTATTATCCTAGATTTAAATCTCACCAGTTAGAAATTGAAGACACTGGACTCAATCTTAAGATTAATTTTTCACGACAAGGTCTTATAAATCTAAAAACCTCCTCTCAAGATCAAGCTATTGAAATTGTAAGAAGAAGAGTTGATGAAGTAGGAACTAATGAACCTAATATTCTTAAAAGAGGTAACAGCCGGATTTTGGTAGAACTTCCTGGTTTAGACGATCCTATGAGAGTTAAATCTCTTTTAGGTAAAACTGCAAATCTTACATTTAGATTTGTAACACAAAACGAGGACGACAGATTTGGTGTTGAAAAATTAGAATTTGAGGATGGAACTCAAGAAGCGGTAGTAAGTAAGAGAATTATAATTAGTGGTGAAAACCTACTTGATGCACAGCCCAAAATGGATACACAAAATAATCAAACAATTGTTTCTTTCACTTTAGACAGAGTAGGGGCTAAAAGATTTGGTAAAGCAACTTCAACAGGTATAGGAAAACAATTAGCAATAGTCTTAGATGGAAAAATAATAAGTGCCCCAGTAGTAAGAGATACTATTGCAAGTGGTGCCGGACAAATTAGTGGAGGATTTACTTTTCAATCAGCAACTGATCTAGCTTTATTGTTAAGATCAGGTGCATTACCAGCTCCTTTAGAAATAATTGAAGAAAGAACAGTTGGTCCTGACCTTGGTCAAGACTCAATAAATGCTGGTATGATTGCTTTATCAATTGGTTTTTTGTTAGTGATTATCTTTATGTTTGTAAAGTACAGATTATTTGGTTTAATAACAAACGTTACTCTAGTAATAAATTTATTTATCCTTTTAGGTGTTCTTACTCTATTTGAAGCAACCCTAACCCTACCAGGTATTGCAGGAATAATTTTGACTGTTGGTATGGCTGTTGATGCAAATGTTTTGATTTTTGAAAGAATTAAAGAAGAGCTTAAAGACGAAACAAATAACATTTTAGCATTTGATGGTGGTTATACTAAATCTAGAACTGCAATAATTGATGCCAATATTACAACTTTATTAGCTGCAGTAATTCTGTTTTTTATGGGATCAGGACCTGTTAAAGGTTTTGCTGTAACTCTTGGTGTTGGAATATTTACAACACTATTTTCAGTTTATTTTATAGCCAGATTATTCACTAGTCTCTATGTGGCTAAAAACAAAAATAATGGGAAGCTGATCTAATGATTGCATTTAATAAATATTATAATCATTTTAATGTATTATCTAGCGCCTTAATTATTATTTCGTTACTTTTACTCGTGTTTAAGGGTCTTAATTTTGGTATAGATTTTAAAGGTGGAACGTTAATTGAGTTAAGATCTAATGATTCAAAAATTAACGTAAGCTCACTTCGTGATAAATTTAGTCAAATGAACCTAGGTGATGTCTCAGTTAAAAAATTTGGATCTGATAATGATTTTTTAATTAAATTTGAAAATAAAGATAATAAGAAAAATATAATTGAAGAGATTAAGGTAAATCTTGATAAGTCATTTGGTAATAGCTATGATTTTAGAAGAGTTGAAAATGTAGGACCAAAAGTAAGTACGGAATTATTAAAATCTGGAGTAATAGCAATTTCCTTATCACTTGCAATAATGCTCATTTATATTTGGATTAGGTTTGAATGGCAGTTTAGTCTTGGAGCTATTTTAGCTCTATTTCATGACGTTATTGTTACACTTGGTGTCTTTTCACTATTCAGTTTAGAGATCAACTTATCAATTATTGCTGCGGTGTTAACTATTGTAGGTTATTCAATGAATGACACTGTTGTGATATTTGATCGCGTAAGAGAAAATTTAAGAAAATATTCAGATATAAAGATCTTTGAGCTAACCAATATTTCAATTAATGAAACTTTATCTAGAACAATAATTACTTCGGCAACAACTCTACTTGCATTACTTGCGATTTATTTTTTTGGTGGTGAGATCTTAAAAGGATTTTCATTAGCTATGATTTTAGGTGTTGTCTTTGGAACTTATTCATCAATATACATAGCCAATACTGTATTGGTAAGACTAAGAGTTTCTCAAAAAACAGTCTTAAGAGAAGACGACAGTAAATAAATTAATAAATATTTTGTGCAGCTACCATTGTTAACAACATTGGTAGTGAGAGAAGAGTATTTGTTCTAGAGAACAACATCGCTGTTTTAGCAGATTTTGCTTTTGTTTCAGGATCAGTTTCAACAATTCCTAATGCTCTTTTTTGATTTGGCCATATTACAAACCAAACGTTAAAGGCCATTATAAGACCAAGCCACATTCCTATTCCAATTGCAGTATGTTTCGGTATTCCAGAACTAATACTAAAAGTCATTGCATCATGTAAATAACCATTTAACCAAGCAAGAATTAAACCCGATAAAACAGTAAAAGCTGCAGCCCATCTAAAATAAAATAAAGCTGCTGGAGCAATTACTTTTCCAATTGCAGGCTTTTGTTCATCTGGAATTTTAGCCATGTTTGGGATTTGAACAAAATTGAAATACCAAAGTAATCCAATCCACATTATTGCAACAACTACATGTATAAATCTAAATAGCCAACTCCAGAACAATGTGTCAAAGGCAATACCTTCATTGTGAAAAAACATTCCTACAAACAAAATTATAGCTATTGCAAGAGAAGCATGTATTGTTTTTGGTAAAGAAGATAATAAATTACTCATGATTCTTAAATTTATACACTAAATTTTGGTAATTTTTAAGTTTTTATATTTAATTTAGTAAAGGCTTTAAAAATTGACCAGTGTAACTCTCTTTAATTTTCGACACTTCCTCAGGTTTACCCTCTGCGATAATTTTACCACCCTTTACGCCACCCTCAGGACCCATATCAACAATATAGTCAGCAGTTTTTATAACATCTAAATTATGCTCAATTACAACAACTGTGTTACCAAGTTTTACAAATGTGTGAAGAATTTCTAAAAGCTTTTTAATGTCATGTTGATGTAAACCGGTTGTTGGTTCATCTAAAATATACATTGTTCTCCCTGTAGATCTCTTTGATAATTCTTTAGCAAGCTTAATCCTTTGCGCTTCACCACCTGAAAGGGTTGTTGCTTGCTGACCAATTTTTATATAGCCCAATCCAACTTTCTTTAATGTTAATAATTTTGTTTTAATATTTGATATATTTTCAAAATATTCACAACCTTCATCAACTGACATATCTAAAACGTCTGCTATACTTTTACCTTTAAATTTAATTTCTAAAGTTTCTCTATTATATCTTGTACCTTTGCATTCATCACATTGAATATAAACATCTGGTAAAAAGTGCATTTCATAAGTAATAACACCATCACCTTCACATGCTTCGCATCTTCCACCTTTGACATTAAATGAAAATCGTCCTGGTTTATAACCTCTTGTTTTAGATTCTGGCAAACTTGTAAACCAATCTCTTATTGGGCCAAAAGCACCTGTATAGGTTGCTGGATTTGATCTTGGTGTTCTTCCAATGGGTGATTGGTCTATATCAATAATTTTATCAATTAATTCAACACCCTTGTAACCTTTAAAAGCTTTTGGAGCTTTTTTAGCTTTATTGTTAAGTGTTAAATTTAATGCATGAAAGAGAGTTTGTAATATAAGTGTAGATTTTCCACTTCCAGATACACCAGTAACACAAGTAAAAGTTCCTGTTGGAATTTTAAGGTTAACGTTGTTTAAATTATTTCCTGTTGCACCATTGATTTCAACAAACCTTCCATTTTTAGCTAATCGTCTTGTATTTGGTATATCTATTTTCTTTTTGTTAGCAAGATATTGTCCAGTGATACTATTTTTATCTTTTTTAATCTCATCATAAGTACCTTGCGAGGATATTTGACCACCATTAGTACCTGCCTCTGGCCCTAAGTCTATTATATGATCAGCATTTTCCATAGTTTCAGTATCATGTTCCACAACTATCACGGTGTTACCAAGATCCCTTAATCTTTTAAGTGCATTAATAAGTTTAACATTATCTTTTTGATGTAAACCAATTGATGGTTCGTCCAACACGTAAAGAACACCAGTCAATCCTGAACCTATTTGAGAAGCCAATCTTATTCTTTGAGCCTCACCACCAGATAACGTACCAGACTCTCTAGAAAGAGTTAAATAATCCAAGCCTACATTTAACAAAAAATTCAATCTTTCATTTATTTCTTTTAATACATGTTCTGCAATTTTAAATTGCCTTTTGTCTATATGATTTACTAAATCTTTAAACCATTCTGCTGCATCAAATATTGACTTTTTCGTTACTTCACTAATATTAAGATTGTTAATTTTTACACATAATGCCTCTTCTTTTAAACGATCTCCATTACATGATTCACAGGCAGTATCTGATTGATATTCTGCTATAGCTTCTCTTTTCCATTCACTATCGGACTCTAAAAATCTTCTTTCAAGATTGTTTATTACACCTTCAAAAGTTTTTTTATAAGAATATTTTTCGTAACCATCATCATAATTAAACTTAATTTCATCTTCATCCGATCCATAAAGAATTATATCCTTTATTTTTTTTGGGAGTTTTTTCCATTTTTCATCTAAAGAAAAACTATAATGTTTAGCAAGAGATGATAAAGTTTGAGCATAATATAAGGTTGTAGATTTTGACCAAGGTTCAATAGCACCATCAGCAAGACTTTTTCTTTCATCTGGTACGACAAGATTTGGATCCACATTTAATTTCATACCAATACCTTCACACTCCTCACATGCTCCGTAAGGACTATTAAATGAAAATAATCTCGGCTCTATTTCTTCAATTGTAAATCCACTTTCTGGACAAGCAAATTTTGTTGAATAAATTAATTTTTCTATTTTTCTATGTTTTTGTGGCAAAGTTTCATCTTCATACTCTACAAAAACCAATCCGTTTGCTAAATTTACAGCTGTTTCAATGCTTTCAGCTAATCTATTTCCTAGCTTTGAGTTTAAAACAATTCTATCAACCAAAACAGAAATATCGTGTTTAAGTTTTTTATCTAAATTGGGAGATTTTTCAATATCATATAAAACGTTATCGATCTTGATTTTTCTAAAACCTCTTCTTTTGTAACTTAAAATATCTTTTCTATATTCACCTTTACGACCTCTTACTACTGGGGCGTATATGTAAATAGTAGATTTTTTAGGAAGTTTTTTAATTAAATCTACTATTTGAGTTATGGTTTGTGAAGTTATTGGTTTACCAGTAAAGGGTGAATAGGGAATACCAGCTCTTGCATAGAGAACCCTCATGTAATCATAAATTTCAGTAACTGTTGCAACAGTAGATCTCGGGTTCTTTGAAGTATTTTTTTGTTCAATAGCAATCGCTGGACTTAATCCTTCGATAAGATCAACATTTGGTTTTTTCATTTTATCCAAAAATTGTCTTGCATATGCAGATAAACTCTCAACGTATCTTCGTTGTCCTTCGGCATAAATAGTATCGAATGCTAAAGATGATTTTCCTGAACCAGAGAGACCTGTAATTACAACAAATTTATCTTTAGGAATCTCAACAGAAACATTCTTCAAATTATGTTCTTTAGCACCCTTAATAACTATCTTTTTCATCATAATTTTTGTTGCTTTGAATTAATAAAATTAATATTCAGAGGAATTGTGGTATAAATCTAATTAATTAAATAAACAAATATAAAAATATTATGGCTGGAAGTTTAAATAAAGTGTTATTAATTGGTCGTTTGGGCGCAGATCCAGAAATCAAACAAATGGTAAATGGCAAGAGTGTAGCGAGATTAAGCCTTGCAACAAGTCAATCTTGGAAAGACAAAAATACTGGAGAAAAAAAAGAAAAAACTGAATGGCACCGTATAGTTGTATTTAATGAGGGTCTAGTAAATGTTGTTCAACAGTATCTTAAGAAAGGTGCTCAAATTTATGTTGAGGGTCAAATAACAACAAGAAAATGGAAAGATGAACAATCTGGTCAAGATAAATATTCTACTGAAGTTGTAATTCAAGGATATAATTCTTCGTTAACAATGTTAGGTGGTGGTAATGGGGGTGGCATTCAAAATGATCCTAATCCACAAAATAATATTGAGGACTCTTCCCAAATATCTAACGACATGGATGATGAAATTCCCTTTTAGTTTCTATGCAAAAATCTGAAGAGACAAAAGATAATAATATTAAACTAATCTCAATGCATGATGAGATGAGCTCATCATATCTTTCTTATGCAATGAGTGTCATTGTAAGTCGCGCTCTACCAGATATTAGAGACGGACTTAAACCTGTTCATCGTAGAATTTTATATGCGATGTATAAAGGTGGTTATGATTGGTCAAAACAATTTAGAAAATCTGCAAGAATAGTTGGTGATGTTATTGGTAAATATCATCCTCATGGAGATCAATCTGTTTATGATGCTTTAGTTAGAATGGTACAGGATTTTTCAATGAGCTTACCTTTGGTTCAGGGCCAAGGAAACTTTGGTTCGATTGATGGCGATCCAGCTGCAGCTATGAGATATACCGAAACACGTTTATCAAAAGTTTCGCAATTTTTAATTGATGACATTGAGAAAAATACTATTTCTTTTAAGAGCAATTACGATGAAACGGAAAAAGAACCAAGTGTTTTACCCGCACAATTTCCAAATTTATTGGTAAATGGCGCTGGTGGTATTGCAGTAGGAATGGCGACCAGTATTCCACCACACAATTTAGGTGAAATAATTGATGGAACTTTAGCTCTTATAGAGGACAAAGATATTAAAATTAAAGAATTGATGAAACTTATACCTGGTCCAGATTTTCCCACGGGTGGTGTCATCATTGGAAAAGATATTATTAAACAAGGTTATAATAATGGAAGAGGATCTTTTAAAATTAGAGGTGAAGTATCGATAGAACAACAAAAAAATGGAAGAGAGAGACTAGTTATCACTTCAATTCCCTATCAAGTAAATAAATCAGTTTTAAATGAAAGAATTGCTCAGCTCGTTAGAGAAAAAAAAATTGAAGGAATAAAAGATATAAGGGACGAATCCAACAGAGAAGGAATTAGAGTTGCTATTGATTTAAGAAATGGTGTTGAGCCAGAAACAATTAAAAGACAACTTTATAAAAACACTCAAATAGAGAGCTCTTTCGGATTTAATACTTTAGCTATTGTTGAAGGTAAACCTAAAACTTGCACTCTTAAAGATTTCTTGTCAAATTTTTTATCTTTTAGGGAAGATGTTGTAATTAAAAAAACTAAATTTGATTTACAAAAAGCAGAAGAGCGAGCTCATATCTTAATTGGTTTATCGGTTTCTGTTGAAAATTTAGATAAAATTATAAAAATAATCAGATCTTCAAAAACGCCAGATCATGCTAAAAGTTCTATATTAAAAACTAAATGGAAAATTAATAAATCACAAAAATTAATATCATTGGTTGAAGGTAAAAAAGGTAAAAACCTATATTCATTATCCGAGCCACAAGTTCTAGCTATTTTAGAGTTAAGATTACAAAAATTAACTGCTCTAGGAATAAATGAGATTGAAGTTGAAATTAAAAAACTAGCTGAATTGATTGCTAAATTTAAGAAAATTATACATTCAAAAAAAGAGTTGTTAAAAGTTATCAGTGAAGAACTTAAAAATATCAAAGAAAAATTTGCTGTACCAAGAAGAACTAAAATTATTGATGCTATTTTAAATTACGATATTGAGGAAACAATCCAAAAACAATCAGTAATTATTACAGTTACGCTTCAAGGTTATATTAAAAGAGGTTCTTTAGACAGTGTAAAAAAGCAAAAAAGAGGTGGTAAAGGTAAATCTGGAATTACAACAAGAGATCAAGATTCTGTTATACAAACATTATCTGTAAATACACATACCTCAGTTTTGTTTTTTTCAACAGAAGGATTAGTTTATAAAGTAAAAGCTTGGAAAATACCTGAAGGATCATCTTCATCAAAAGGAAAATCTTTGTTTAATATTTTACCTTTAAAGAGTCATCAGGCAATTAGTTCTATTATGCCAATGCCAGAGGACGAAACTGACTCTAAAAACTATCAAATAATATTTGCTACAGCCTTGGGAAAAGTTAGAAAAAATAGTTTAGATGATTTTTCATCAATTAATGCATCTGGAAAAATTGCAATGAAATTAGATAATAACGATAAGATAGTTGGGGTTAAAATTTGTAAAGACGATCAAGATGTAATTCTAAGTACAAAATTTGGTAAATGCATAAGATTTGAGGCAAAAAAATTGAGAGTTTTTAAAGGAAGATCATCAAAAGGTATAAAGGGGGTAGAATTAGCACCAAATGATCAAATAGTTTCTTTATCAGTTATTGATAGTGATAAAATAAAAAAAAATGGAAAAAAATCTAAAGATGAAAAATCAGAGTTAAATGCAAAAGAAAAGTTTGTTTTATCAATAAGTGAAAACGGATTTGGTAAAAAAACCTCTCATTTTGATTACAGAGTTACAAACCGTGGAGGTAAAGGCATTATTGGTATTGTCAATTCACCAAGAAATGGAAATATTACATCATCTTTTCCTGTATTTGAGGGTGATGAAATTTTAATATCAACTAATAAAGGTAGAGTTATAAGAGTTGCTGTTAAAGAAATAAGAACGGCGGGAAGAAATACTCAAGGCGTTAGAATAATTAAATTATCTGGTGAAGAAAAAGTTGTATCTGCAATTAAAATAGAAGATAACTTGATTTAATTTAATGAGTAAAATAGCTATATATCCTGGCACATTTGATCCAATTACCTATGGGCACATAGATGTAATAAAAAAAGCTTTGAAACTGTTTGATAAGATTGTTGTGGGTGTATCAGATGTCAGTAGTAAAAATTATCTATTTAGCTCAGAGGAGAGAATAGAAATAGTCAATGAAGCTTTATTCAACGATTTAAAACTTAACAAAAAAAAAATTACAGTAGTATCTTTTAGCTCATTAACTACCGATTTATGCAAAAAATATAAATCAAATATTATTCTTAGGGGATTAAGAGCTGTATCTGACTTTGAGTACGAATTTCAATTAGCCGGAATGAACAGAAAATTAAATCAAAACATAGAAACTATTTTTTTAATGTCAGACGTTGAAAATCAAATTATATCTTCTAGATTTGTCAAAGAGATTGTAAAATTAAATGGCGATATTAAAAAATTTACTACTAAAAGCACTATCAAATCTTTAAAAGAAAAATATGAATAGAATTTTAATTAATTTATTTATTTTATTTTTTTTTATTAACAATCAATCAATAGCAGAGGAGAATATAATGATTTTAAAATTAAAAGATGGAGATGTAAAAATAGAGTTATTTGAAGATGTCGCGCCAAATCACGTGAAAAGAATCAAAGAATTAGCAAATGATGGAAAATACGATAACGTCGTTTTCCATAGAGTGATTGATGGATTTATGGCTCAAACTGGCGATGTAAAATTTGGTAATTCAGAATCAAAAGATTTTGATTTAAGAAGAGCAGGAATGGGAGGATCTGACTTGCCAGACTTGAATCAAGAATTCAGTAGCTTGCCTCATGATAGAGGAACTTTATCTATGGCGAGATCTTCAGATCCAAATAGTGCAAATAGTCAATTTTTTATATGTTTTAAACCAGCACCTTTTTTAGACAGACAATATACTGTTTTTGGCAAAGTAATAGAAGGAATGGATTTAGTAGACAAAATTAAAAGAGGTGATGAAAGTAATAATGGATCTGTAAAAGATCCAGATAAAATCATAAGCTTTAAATCACTTTAATCTTTTGAATGGCATTAAAAAATTTTGCCTTTAGAGTTTTAAAGAAAGATAAATTTGCCAGATCAGGTGTAATTGAGACCCATCGTGGTAATATAAATACTCCAGCCTTTATGCCAGTTGGTACACAGGCTACAGTAAAAGCCTGTACAATTGATGATATTAAAAAAACAGGCTCACAAATAATTTTGTCCAACACTTATCATCTAATGATAAGACCTGGTGTTGATCGAATTAAATCTGCTGGAGGGTTACATGAATTTATGAATTGTGATTTACCAATTTTAACAGATTCTGGTGGCTTTCAAGTAATGTCTCTTTCAAAACTCAATAAAATAGATCGTGAAAAAGGTGCTATCTTCAATTCACACATTGATGGTAAAAAATTTTATTTAAGCCCAGAAGAAAGTATAAGAATTCAATTAGGTTTAAATTCTGATATTGTTATGATCATGGATGAGTGTCCAAAAAAAACTAATGATTATGATTTAATTAAAAAATCTATGGATCTTTCATTATATTGGGCTAAAAGATCAAAAAAGTCATTTGGCACAAATCCACATAAAGCATTATTTGGTATTGTTCAAGGAGGACTATTTAAAGATTTAAGAATTAAGTCACTAAATGAACTAATTAATATAGGTTTTGATGGTTATGCCTTAGGGGGACTAGCTGTCGGGGAAACACAAGAGGAAATGTTTTCAGTTTTAGAAGATATTAAAGAGTATCTACCTGAGGATAAGCCTCATTATCTAATGGGTGTTGGTACACCATCTGATCTTCTTGGGGCTGTAAAACGTGGTATTGACATGTTTGATTGCGTTTTACCTACAAGATCTGGAAGAACTGGGCTCGCCTTCACCTGGGAAGGAAGAATAAATATTAAAAATAATAAATATCAAAACGATAACACGCCACTTGATTCCTATTGTGATAATTTAAGCTTGAATAAATATTCTAAAAATTATCTAAACCATCTTTTTAATACGAATGAAATTCTAGCTTCAATGCTTTTAACTCTTCACAATATCAATTTTTATCAAGAATTAATGTCCTGTATCAGAGATCATATAGAGTCTGGCACATTTGATAAATTTCATGATAAATACATTGATAAGTTGTAGTACCTTTTAATAATGGCTTAAATTGACATTTGAAAAAATAAAATAAATCTATATATAACAATTATTCAGTTTGAATAAATTGTGGGCCCTTAGCTCAGTTGGTAGAGCAATTCCCTTTTAAGGAATGGGTCGATGGTTCGAGTCCATCAGGGCTCACCATATTTCAACTAAATCGTCTTCATAGGAGGATAATCCAATATCACCTTGTTCATTTTATCATTTAAATCTTTAATTCTATTATCAGATGATGGGTGAGTACTCATAAATTCAGGGGGTTCCTTCCCTTTATTTAGTTTTTTCATTCTTTCCCAAATTTTAACTGTTTCTCTTATATCATATCCAGATAAAGATGAAAATATCATTCCCAAATAGTCTGCTTCACTTTCTTGTTTTCTATTAAAAGGATTTAAAATTCCCAATTGAGCTAGTAAACCAACAGTGTTCATGCCTGTTGTTCTGTTTATATCTGAAAGCACACCACCGGAGGCAATATCAATTATTCGTGTTCCTACATTTAATAGAGTTCCTCTACTAGCTCTTTCTACTGAGTGTTTTGCAACAGCATGAGCTATTTCATGACCCATGACAGCAGCTAAACCATCTGTATTTTTTGTTGCCTCAAGTATACCCGTGTATACAGCAATTTTTCCTCCTGGCATACACCATGCATTTCTAACTTTTTTTTTATCTATTAGGATATACTCCCAATCAAAATTGGCAGTAGGGTCATTTAAACCTTCTTTATCAAAATATTTAGATATAGAATTTTCCATTTTTCTACCAATTTCTTTAATTTCATTAAGAGTTTTTTTATCCTCACTCATTTTTTCTTTTTCTTTAATTTTTTCATAAATTTGAGCTGCCTGTGCATTTAGCTTAGCCTCTGAAACTATTTTTAATTGTTTTCGCTCAGTAATTGGTGCCGTAGTACAAGAGGGCAAGAAATATCCACAACAACTACAACCAACATAGGATAAAAATTTTCTTCTATTCATAAGTGTATAAAATTGATAATATTAAAATATTATGAATCTTAATAATAAAATTTTAATTGTTTTATTTATCATTGCAATTATTTTTGTTATTTACGCAAGTTATAATTAAAATATGGCTAAAAAAAATTCAAAAAAATCAATATCTCTTACATTAAGAAATTATTTTATAACTGGTGTAGTTGTTTTAATACCGATTGGATTTACCTTATATCTAAGCAAAATTCTTATAGGCATTTCATCAAACCTAATACCAGCAAATATCAATCCAAATAGTTATTTGCCTTTTAATATACCAGGTGTCGAAATAGTAATTTCCATCGTATTTATTACTTTTGTAGGTGGTTTATCACTCTCTTTTTTTGGAAGAAGAATTCTAAAGTTAATTGACGATCTGTTTAAAAGAATTCCTTTTTTAAGAACTGTTTATTCAGCAATAGTTCAAATGACTGAAACATTTTCTAAGAAAGATGACAGTCAAAAAAGTGTTGTATTGATCGAATATCCGAGAAAAGGAGTTTGGGCTGTTGGTTTTGCAACTAAAGAAAATAAAGGTGAGATGGCTCAAAAAACTGATAAAAAACTAATTAATGTTTTTGTTCCTACCACCCCAAATCCAACCAGTGGTTTTTTACTTATGTTTCCGATAGAAGATGTTATATATTTAAACATGTCATTTGAAGAAGCTTCTAAATTTATAGTTTCTGCAGGAACTTCTACAAAATCTTAAGCAATATCGTTAATAACATCTGCCCTATCATAAAGTTTTATCAATGGTTTAAATTTTCTAATATCTTCATTAGAATTTTCAATTCTTTTAATTTCTTTCTCGGCAAGTAAAAAAAGATCACTATTATGAATAGGGTCAGCTAATTTAAAATTCTTAATACCACTCTGTTTGAAACCTAGTATGTCACCAAAACCTCTAATTTTCATGTCTTCCTCAGATATTAAAAAACCATCATTACTTTGTTTTAATATATTAATTCTTTTTTTAGCATTTTCAGACAAATTTGATTTAAACATTAATATACAAGATGACTCTTTATCTCCACGACCAACACGACCTCTTAGCTGGTGAAGTTGGGATAAACCAAATTTATTTGCATTTTCAATAATTATTACATTTGCGTTTGGAAAATCAATTCCTACCTCAATTATTGTTGTTGAGACTAAAATTTGGAATTTATTTTTTTGGAAATTATTTAAGATTTTCTCTTTTTCATTAATTTCAGTTTTTCCATGTAATAATAATACTTGATTTGGGAATAATTTTTTTAAAAATTCAAATTTATTAACTGCAGAGGTATGATCTAATTTTTTAGACTCTTCTATGAGAGGGCATACCCAAAAAATTTGGTTACCTGAATTTATCTCTTTTTTAATAAATTTAAGAACATCATCAATTTTACTCTCTAATTTACTATATGTTTTAATTGGTTTTCTAGATTTAGGTTTTTCTTTTATTATTGATAAGTCCATATCACCGTACATTGTCATGGTTAAAGTTCGTGGTATTGGCGTAGCAGTCATTAATAAAACGTCACAATCATCACCACCTTTATCAGATAGCCTTTTTCTTTGATTAACGCCAAACTTATGTTGCTCATCGATAATAATTAATCCAAGTTTTTTATAGGTAACTTTTTTTTGAAATATTGCATGAGTACCAAAAATTATATCTATTTTATTATTTTTTAATTTCTCTAAAATTATTTTTTTATATTTGTAATCAAATTTTCCTGAAATTAATTCTATTTTTTTGTTACTAGGAAAAATTTCTTTCGCTAAATTATAATGTTGACGTGCCAATATTTCTGTAGGAGCCATAAAAGCAACTTGATAGCCTGAGTTTATAGTATTGTATGCTGATAGAAGTGCTATAATCGTTTTCCCACTTCCAACATCGCCTTGTAAAAGTCTAAACATTTTTGTTGATGTACTTAAATCTCTATTAATTTGTTCGAGGGAATTTAATTGATCATTTGTAAGAGAAAAACTTAATTTATTTATTAAATTATTCTGTAAACTAAAATTAATTTTTTTTCTTTTTTTTTTGATTTTTTTTATTTTTTTTCTTATTTCCGAATTTACTAAAAAAGTTGAAAATATTTCATCATAAGCCAGTCTTTGATAAAAGTTATCTTTATATTTACCTATATTTTCTGGTTTATGAAGTTCTACAATGGAATTATTCCAACTTAAATTTCCAAATTTCTTTGCAATTTCATCAGAATGCCACTCATCTAATATAGGTAATTTATTAATAATTTGATTAATAATTTTATTATAAACTTTTTCAGATATCCCATCTGTTAAAGAGTACTGATTATGTACTTGTTTTATTAGAGATGAGTCCTCAGATATATATTTTGGGTTTGTTAATTGATATTTGTTTTTAAAATAACTTATTTTGCCACTTATGGTTATTTCTTTACCTAGAGGAAGTATTTTTTTTATATATCCTTCATAACTATTAAAGAAAACGCAGTCTAAATTTCCAGTATCGTCTGAACAAATAACTCTATTGGGCAAGTTCCTTATCCTAGGAAATAGGTACTTTTGAGGTGTAACGATAACAGTTTGATTCTCACCAATTTTGATATCTTTTATTTTTGATGACAAGCTTCTATCAGTGTATGATTTTGGAAGCTTCCATAAAAGATCAAACAAATTATTAATATTTTTCTTTTTTAGTAAATTTCTTGTTTTAGTTCCAACACCTTTTAATGCTGTTAAATCCGATAATAAATATTTATAATTACTTTTAATATTCATATTAAATTAATATATTCTAATAATGACTATCGATATAGATGAATTAAAAAAAAAAATTATTTACAGATCTAATTACCGTGGCACAAAAGAGATGGACAAACTTTTGGGCACATTTACCAAAAAAAATATTAATAATTTAGATAATGAAGACTTAATTGATTTAGAAAAATTGCTAAATATAGATGACACAAATTTATACAACTTCTATACAGGTGCTGAAACAGATTTTGAAATAGAGAATAATAAAGTTAATTTACTTTTTAAAAATTTTAAATATTAAAAAATGGCGGAGAGACTGGGATTCGAACCCAGGAAAGAGTTGCCCCTTTGCCGGTTTTCAAGACCGGTGCTTTCAACCGCTCAGCCATCTCTCCGTTCGCAAGGTTTTATAATTATAATTATTTAATTCAACCTTAAAATAGTCTAATAAAACTAATAACGACTAATTCCATTAAATCTTATGAATAAAGAATTCAATAAGGGGTTACTACTAGCTGGTTCGGGCTCATTTTGGTGGGGATTTATCGGTGTTATTTATTTTAAATCTATCACTTATATTGGTCACATAGAACTTGTTGTTCATAGATGCCTTTGGTCGACTGTTACATTAATATTAACCACGTTTCTTTTTTCCAAATGGCATATTTTTTTTGAAATTTTAAAAAATAAAAAAAATTTAATTTACCTTTTTTTTTCAGGCAGTTTAATTTTTGTAAATTGGGCTGCATGGATTTATGCTATTGCCACAAATAGAATAATTGATGCAAGTTTTGGTTATTTTATAATGCCAATTCTTAGTGTGATGTTAGGTTATATTTTTTTTAAAGAAGTTCTTAACAAGAAAAGAATTTTTTCTATTATTTTAGTGATAGTATCCATACTTTACTTAATTATTATGAGCTATAAATCTTTACCATGGCTTGGTTTAGTCGTAGCATTTAGCTGGGGGTTTTATAATTTATTAAGAAAAAAAATTAATGTTGATACGGATATTGGATTATTAATAGAGAGCTTATTTATATTACCATTTGCTATTGCAGCTTTTTATTTAATCTCCATTAATGGATTTAATGATTTTAAAATTGAAAATCCTCCTGTTATGTTACTAATTTTTTTGGCAGGACCAATGACTGTTATACCACTATTTTTATATGTTAGAGGGGTTGAACTATGTGGACTTGGTCCAACTGGAATGATTTTTTATATAACTCCAACTTTGCAATTTTTACTTGGTTTCTTTTATTATGATGAAGTTTTTTCATTAAATAAATTAGTTAGTTTTATTTTTATTTGGATTGCTGTAATTGTATACTTGAAAGATTTACATGAAAATAATTAAATACTTATTAATAATCTTATTTACTTTAAATATTAATGTTTATGCTGATATCAATATTGAATTTGAAAATTGGAAAAAAAGTTTTAAAAAAATAGCACTTAAAAATAATATTTCTGAAAAAACTTTTGATGAAGTTATGTCTAATACTAAATTCCTTCCTAATGTTATTAAATACGATCGTTTTCAACCAGAATTTTATGAAGACACAAAGACTTATATTTCTAAGAGAACTTCTGAAAAAAAGGTTTCTAAAGGGTTATCTTTTTATAAACAAAATTCAAATCTGGTTAAATCAGTAGAAAAAAAATTTAATATTGAACAAGAATTACTTTTATCACTAATGGGCATCGAAACTAATTTTGGAACTTATGTAGGAAAAATGGATATTTTATCATCACTTGCAACACTAAGTTTTGATCAAAGGCGATCTGAGTTTTTTACAAATGAATTGTTAATACTTTTAAAACTTATTGAAAAACAACAAATTAATTATGAAACTCTTTTTGGATCTTGGGCAGGTGCATTTGGTTTTTTTCAATTTATGCCTTCAACTATGAAAAACTACGCAATAGATTATGACAATAATGGATCAATTGATTTAAAAAATAATAAAGATGCATATGCATCTGCAGGTAATTATTTAAATCAAATTGGTTGGAAGCCTGGTCAACCTTGTTTTTTAAGTGTCAATTTATCCAATGATGTACCTAGAGAATATTTAAATGTTTCAGCCAAGAAACTTCATAACAAACAAAAATTAAAATCGTACAGTAAATTTATTAAAAATATAAATGAAATAGACAATAAATATCAAAATCTTCAAGTAGCAATAATTACACCTGATAAAGATATAATACCTGATGCTGATACATTAAATCCAGCCTTTATTGTTTTTGATAATTATGAAATTATACTGCAATGGAACAGATCCTTAAGATTTGCTTTAGCTGTCTGTACTTTAAAAGATAAATTTAAAAATGAACTTAGATAAATTTTTAACTATATTATTAATTTTATTTTTAACAGCATGCCAACAATTTGATGATAAAAAAAAAGTAGTAAATTACTCTAACTATCTAAAATATAGTAATACAGGTTTTGCATTAATTTATGATGAACAGCTTAAAAAAGATAATAAAATAACAAAAAAAATTGATAATAGAGCTTTAGTTATTTTTCACAAAAAAATTAAAAAAAATTCATTTGTTAAAATTACCAATCCTGTAAATGATAAATCAATCATTGCTAAAGTTATTTCAAATAATGTTCAATTTTCAGATTTTTATAATTCAGTAATAACAAAAAGAATTGCTAATGAATTATCTATTGATTTAAGTGAGCCTTACGTTGATCTTGTTCTTATATCTGAAAACTCTACATTTATTGCTAAAAAAGCAAAAACATTCGATGAAGAAAAAAATGTAGCTGAAAAAGCACCTGTTGATGGTATTACAATTGATAATTTAGGTGTAGATTTAAATAAAAAAAATAAAGTAAAGAAACATAAATTTTTATACTCTATTAAGATTGCTGATTTTTATTATAAAGACTCAGCAGAGAATATGATCTTAAGAATTAAAAAAGAGACAAATTTAAAAAATCCATTAATAAAAAAATTATCACAGACTAAATATAGGGTATTATTAGGTCCATATAATGATATAAAAAAACTTGAAAAATCGTTTGATGAAATAAAACTATTAGAATTTGAAAACTTAGAAATATTAAAAGATGCTTAGGAAATTAGTAATTTATATTTTACTCAGCTTGTTTATATATTCATTTTCTCAGGCCAATTTTGATGTAAAAGCAAGAACAGCAATACTTCAAGATTACTACTCTGGTGAAATTTTGTATGAAAAAGAACCTGATAGATCAATTTATCCAGCTTCAATGACTAAAATAATGACTTCAATAATTGCTTTTGATTTAATCAAATCAGGCGATTTAAGTTTAGATGAAAAATTTATTATTTCTGAAAAGGCTTGGAGACTATCTACTGCGGGTTATTCTTCTATGTTTATTATGGTAGGAGACCAAGTTTCTGTTGAAGATTTACTTAAAGGTATAATTATTGCATCAGGTAATGATGCGTGCATAGCTTTAGCAGAGGGTATTGCTGGTACAGAAGAGGAGTTTGCTTTGTTAATGACTGCTAAAGCAAGAGAAATTGGCATGGAAAATACAAATTTTACAAATTCTTCAGGTATTAATGATCCTGATAACTATTCTACCGTCAGAGACATAATGATTATGTCTAGATATTTAATTGAAAAACACCCTGAGTTTTACAAAATGTTTGCCGAAAAAGAATTTACATGGAGTCGTACTGGAGGTGATCCAATTACCCAAGGCAATAGAAATCCTTTACTTTATAAAAACCTTGGAGCTGATGGAATTAAAACAGGTTATCTCGCTGTAGAAAAATACTCTTTAGCATCTTCTTTAGAAAGAAATGGTCGAAGGTTGATAGCAGTAGGCAGTGGTTTTAATACAAAAAATTCAAGATCCAAAGAAAGTACCAAACTTTTAACATATGGATTAACTAATTATGACTTAGTTAGAATAGCCAAATCCAATGAACCTTTTCAAAAAATAAATGTCTGGCTCGGTAAACAAGACTCAGTTGAAGCTTATACTGAACAAGATATTTACAAAACTATTAAAAAAGCTAAAAAAAAATTACTAAAAGTTACTGTTAAATATGAGGGTCCTGTAGAAGCTCCGATTAAAAAAAATCAAAAAATTGCAACATTAAGAGTAGTTTATGATCAAGAATTAGTTGGCGAATATGACCTATTATCATCGAAAGAGGTTAAAAAAGTAAATTTTATATCCAGATTAATTAAATCAATTAACTATTTAATCTGGGGTGATGTCTAAAAAACCTATTATTGTTTTTGAGGGTATTGAAGGGAGTGGAAAAAGCTACCATTTAGCTTCTGTTGCAAGATATTTAAAACAAAAAAAAATAAATTTTATTAAAATACGAGAGCCAGGTGGAAGTCTTAATTCGGAAAAAATTAGAAGATTAATGCTAAATAATAAATCAAATTTTAATAAAGTTACAGATTTATTGTTATTTTTGTCATCAAGAAGTGAAAATATAAGTTTAATTAGAAAAAATTATAACAAAAAAATTATTCTTATTGATAGATTTACTGACTCTACCGTCGCTTACCAGCATTATGGTATGGGTGTAAATTTAAATTTAATTAATATGCTAAATAAGTATTTACTCAAAAATATTAAAATAAATTTTACATTTTTAAATACGGTAAATAACAAAAACTTATTTTTAAGACTTAAAAAAAGAAAATCACTTAATAGGTACGATAAATTTAATTCAGAATTTTATAACAAAGTTCAGAAAGGTTTTATTAAATTAGCTAACTCGAAAAAAAAATCGTATATGATAATTGATTCAAATTTAGAAATTAAAAATAATAAGAAATTAATTTTAAATAAAATAAATAAGTTAATCTAATGTATATAAAATCTCAATCACAACAAAGTTTGTTTGGACATCAAGAAACTTTTAACATATTAAAAAAACTTCAACTAAAAAAAAAGCTACCTAATAAAATAATTTTATCTGGTGAGAAGGGAATAGGTAAATGCACTTTAGCCTATCATTTAATTAATTATATCTTATCGTTAAATGAGGATTTCGGCTATGATATAAAAAATTATAAAATCAATAGTGAAAATAAGTCTTTTAAACTAGTCCTTAATAAATCTCATCCAAATTTTAATCTTATCGATGTTGAAGAAGGTAAGAAAAATATTGATATAAATCAAATTAGGAATTTAATTTCTAATTTAAATAAATCATCTTTTAACTCGATACCTAGGTTTGTTTTGATTGATAATATTAATTTACTTAATTTGAATTCTGTAAACGCATTATTAAAAGTAATTGAAGAACCAAATAATAATATTTATTTTATATTAATAAATAGTAATAGACGTGTTCTTCCAACTTTAAAATCAAGATGTATAAATTTTAAGATTTCTCTTTCTAAAAATGAAGTAATTGAGATCACTAATAAGATTATTGATAAAGATATTTACGACTTATTAAATGAGGAATTAATTAATTATTATTTAACACCAGGGCAGCTATTAAAAATCTTTTTAATTTCAAAAGAACTTGAGATTGATGCAAAAAATTTGTCATTAAAAAACTTTCTATCGTTGATAATCAAAAATAGACTATATAAAAAAAATAAAATCTTAAATGAATTACTTTACTCTTTTATTGAAATTTATTTAAGAAAAAATATTACTATTGCAAATATCGACGTATTAAACTTTTATAGAATTTTTTTAAAAAAAATAATTAATACTAAAATTTATAATTTAGATGAGGAGTCTCTTTTTATGGAATTTGAGGATCGAATTTTAAATGGATAAAAATTTTTATATTACAACTCCAATATATTATCCTTCAGCAAGACCTCACATGGGACATGCATATTCAAGTATAATTGCTGATTTTTTTTCAAGATTTAAATCTATCGATGGTTACAAAGTACATTTCTTAACAGGAACAGATGAGCACGGACTTAAAATTCAAAGATCAGCTGAGAAACAAGGTTTAGATCCAATTAAATTCTGTAATCAAATTAGTGAAACTTTTAGAGATTTGTCTAAAACTCTTAATTTAACTAATACTGATTTTATTCGAACAACAGAAGATAGACATAAAAAAACAGTGCAGCATTTATGGAAAGAGCTAGAAAAAAATGACCATATTTATCTTTCTAATTACTCGGGATGGTATTCTGTTTCAGATGAAGCATTTTATAATGAGGATGAAATAGAAGAAGTAGATGGTAAAAAAATTTCAATTACTTCAAAATCAGCTGTTGAATGGATAGAGGAGGAGTCTTATTTTTTTAGACTTTCGAAATGGGAAAAACCCTTATTAGAATTTTATGAAAAAAATCCTGAATTTATTTCACCATCTTCTAGAAGAAATGAAGTAATAAGTTTTGTTAAAAGTGGACTTAAGGATCTCTCTGTAAGCAGAAAAAGTTTTTCATGGGGTGTACAGGTTCCTGGAAATAAAAATCATGTTATTTACGTTTGGCTTGATGCACTTACCAACTACATAAGCGCCTTGAACTATCCCAATAAAGAAGATGAGTTATTTAAAAAATTTTGGCCTGCTTCATTACATTTAATTGGCAAAGATATATTAAGATTTCACGCCATATATTGGCCAGCCTTTTTATTAGCTGCTAAAATAGAACTACCAAAAAAAGTTTACGGTCATGGATGGATACTGTCGGGTGACGAGAAAATGTCAAAATCAAAAGGTAATATTTTAGATCCTTTACAAATTATTGATGAATATGGCTTAGATCCTTTAAGATATTATTTAATTAAAGAAGTTTCTTTTGGGAATGATGGTAATATATCTCAAGATAGACTAGAGGATTGTATAAATAGTGATTTGGCAAACAATTATGGCAATTTATGTCAACGTGTTACTGCATTTGCTATAAAAAATTGTGATGGAAAAATACCAGAAAAAATAAAATTCGAGGATGATGATTTTAATATTTTAAATAAATTTAAAGATAATTTAGAAAACATAAGATCCAAAATAGATCAACAAGACTTAAACTTTTATATTGATTATATAGTTAACTCTCTCTTTGAGGCTAATAAATATTTTAATGATCAAGAACCTTGGAAAAAGAAGGATGATATTACTAGATTAAATACCATCGTTTTTACTTCTTTAGAAATTATTAGAAAAATAAGTTTTTTACTCTATCCAATAATCCCAGGATCAGTATTAAAGGCTTTAAAAATATTCAATCTTGGTGAAAATGACATTAAATTAGAAGACGTATCTAAAAATGAATTTTTAATTAAAGGAAATAGTATAAATAAAATAGATATACTTTTTAAAAAAATAGAAAAAGATAATGATTGATTCACACTGTCATCTTGATCATGAACCATTGATAAGTGATCTTAGTAACGTAATACAAAGATCAAAAGATGTTGGTATTAAAAAATTGCTGACAATATCAACATCAATAGATAGTTTTTCTAAAATTAAACAATTGATCCATAAAGACGACATTATTTACGGTACTGTTGGTATTCATCCACACGAAAGTGACAAAAATGTTTTAACTTCCTCTCAATTAGTTCATAACTTTAATGAAAATGAGAAGATTATTGGCATAGGTGAAACTGGATTAGATTTTTATTATAATAATAGTGATCGTGAGAAACAAATATCTAGTTTTAAAGAACACATAGAAGCTTCCATTGAGACCAAGTCTCCATTAATTGTTCATTCAAGAAATGCAGAAGATGAAACATATGAAATACTTAATTCATATAAAAATAGCGACCTTAAAATTTTAATGCATTGTTTTACAGGATCTAAAGAATTTTCAAAAAAACTTTTACTACTAAACTCATATTTTTCAGCAAGTGGAATTATTACATTTAAAAACTCTTTAGATTTGCAAGATACCTTTAAGACGTTACCTCTAGAAAAAGTGTTGATTGAAACCGACAGTCCTTTTCTAGCTCCTGTACCAAATAGAGGTAAAAAAAATGAACCATCATTTATTGATTTTACAGCCGTTAAACTTGCAGAAATTAAAGAAATACCAAAGTCAAAACTCGTAGAAATAACTACAAATAATTTTAATCAACTATTCTTTAACTAATAGTTATGAAATTTATTATATTAGGTTGTGGTAGTTCAATGGGTGTGCCAAGACCAGATGGTTTTTATGGAAACTGTGATCCAAATAATAAAAAAAACCATAGAACCAGATGTTCAGCATTATTTCAAACTTCAAATGAAAATATTTTAATAGATACATCACCAGACCTTAGACAGCAACTATTGAGACATAAAGTTAAAAAAATAAATAAAGTACTTTACTCACATATGCACGGAGATCAAACTCATGGTATTAATGATTTAAGATCTTTTTTTATTAATAGTAGAAAACCTATTGACGTTTATGCTGATAAACTTACCTCAAATTATCTTGTGAAAACTTTTTCTTATATTTTTAAAAGCTATACGAAAGAATATCCCGCAACTTTAAAATTAAATAAATTAAAAAATGATTTTTTCACATTAAATAATAAGAGGAAAATTAAAATTAAATCTGTTGAAGTTGATCATGGTAAAATTAAATCAAACTGCTTTATTATAGATAAGAAATTAGCCTATATAAGCGATGTAAGTAAAATATATAATAAAGATTACAAATATTTTAAAAATCTGAAATATTTAATAATTGATTGTTTATGGTACAATTTTCATCCATCTCACTTTAATTTAGAAAACTCTTTATCAATAATTGAGAAATTTAAACCTAAAAATGCTATTTTAACAAATTTATCACCCGTATTAGATTACAAAGTTTTAAAAAAACTTTTACCTAAAAATGTTATTCCAGCACATGATGGTTTAACAATTAAATTATAATATACCTTCAATTTTTTTTATTAATTTACCAGACATAGGTTTAGTAAAAGATGCAAATGTATCCTCAATTTTACCTTCTTTATTAATCAATATTTTATAAAAATTCCATTTTGGAATGGCTGATTTTCCATAGTTTTTTTTTGCCCATTTATAGATTTCATGTGCATTATCACCTTTAATTTCAGTAATAGTGGATAAAGGGAAGTTAATATTAAAATTTACCTCACAAAACTTTTTGACTTCTTCATTATCTTTTTTTTCTTGATTAAATGTATTTGAGGGTATGCCTAAGACTATTAAGCCCTTTGATTTATAAGTGTCCCATAGCTCTTGTAATTCTTGATACTGACTTGTAAAACCACAATAACTTGCAGTATTAACTACTAAGACAGCTTTATTTTCGTATTCCTTAAAATCTATTATCTCTCCAGTTATGCTTTCTATTTTTAGATCGTAAAAAATTTTTTCATACTCAGCTTTAACTATATTGTTAAAAAAAAACATAATTATTAATATAACACTTAAATATAATTTCTTCATTTTTGTAATTACTTTTTAGGTCTATTAGGAGTAAGGAGTATTAAGAAATACCCAAACAAAGTGGACAATAATGACCCACTTAATACACCAATTTTAACTCCATCCATATACTGCATATTTTCTGCAAAAGCTAAATTTCCAACAAAAAGACTCATTGTAAAACCAATACCAGTTAATACACCGACGCCATAAAAATTGTACCAGCTCGTATCATTAGGCATTTGTGCTATTTTGGTTTTAATAGCCACATAAGAGAAAATAAAGACACCAAATTGTTTACCAACAAATAATCCTAATAAAATTCCTAATGGTACTTTATTTAATAAAGAGCCAAAAGTTAAACCTTCTAGAGATACACCTGCATTAGCAAAAGCAAATAATGGCATTATACCAAAGGCAACATAAGGACTGATGGCATGTTCAATTTTAATTAATAATGAAAAATCTTTTTCTTTTTTCCTATGAGGTATTGTCATAGCTAGCAAAACACCAGCAATGGTTGCGTGTACACCTGAGTTGTGAGTAAAATCCCATAGAAACAATCCTACAATCAAGTAGGGTAAAAATTTTTTGATATTAAATTTATTGATCAATAATAAAATGATAAATGCTGCAAGCATTAAAATTAGATATTTTATACTTAAATTTCCTGAGTAGAAAAGAGCTATAATAACTATCGCTCCCAAGTCATCTATAATAGCTAGTGCTGTTAAAAAAACTTTTAAAGATAAAGGTACTCTTTTTCCAAGTAGTGACAAAACACCTAACGAGAAAGCTATATCAGTAGCTGAAGGTATAGCCCATCCTTTTAAAGTTTCACTGTCACCAAAATTAATAAAAACATAAAATAATGCAGGCACCAACATTCCTCCTACAGCTGCAATTATTGGAAGTAAGGCTTGTTTTATATTTGAAAGCTCGCCTTGTAAAAATTCTCTTTTAATCTCAAGTGTTACAAAGAAGAAAAATATTGCCATTAAAGCATCATTAATCCAATGGATTACAGAAAGTTTTAATCCAAAATTATTAATACCGATGAATAGATATTTGTTTAAAGTTGAAAAATATAAATCTGCTAAGTTTGAATTACTTATAAATAAAGCAATAATAGCAGCAAATAACAAAACTAATCCACTAGCTGCTTCTAATTTAAAGAACCATTTAAAAGGTTTTGATATGTAATTAATCATAGAATTATGAAAGGTCTATAATAAATAGTTTAATATCTTTCAATGTTTCATATAGGTTGAATAGCAACACTTCCAATCCAGGAAATATGTTCATTAATGGTGCTTTTAGAGTGTCGAGTAAAATAATTAGTGCCCCTAAGGAAATTATAAATACAATTAAATATGAAAAAAACTTACTACTTTGAGTTTTTTTTATTGCCTCAAGTTTGCTCTTAGTTTCTTTAATAGCAGATAATTCAGATTTTGTTTTTTTATTCTCATCAATTGGTTGTTTTGTTATTTGATCATTAGATTTATCATCATTTAATATCTCACTATTTACATTTTCTTGAATAGCAATTTCCTCTTTTATTTGTAGAGTTTCAGGTATTGGATCTTCTTTTTTATAAAACCAAACACGATCACACGAACCACATTGTAGATTACGTCCTTCAGCTGGGATTAAATTTATATCAATATTGAATTTTTTTTTTTTACAAGGACATTCAATAATCATAAATTCCTATATATCAGAAATTTATTAAAATTCTTTTAATTTTGAAGCTTTAATCGTTGAAAATATCAATAACTACTGTATTAGTATTGCTCTCGGAGTGTAGCGCAGCCTGGTAGCGCATCTGGTTTGGGACCAGAGGGTCGCAGGTTCGAATCCTGCCACTCCGACCATCATTATGAAAAAAGCAATTATTTATATTCCAAACAAAAGTCCTATGCAATCAGGTCTTGGAAAAACTAACAAGTGGGTTTTGGAATTTAAAACAAAAGACCCAACAAAAAATCCTTTGATGGGATGGGAAAGTTCTGATGATACTTTAACTGAGTTGAAATTGGAATTTTCATCTAAAGATCTTGCAATAAATTATGCAAAAAAGAAAAAAATAGAATTTGAGCTAATTGAACCTAGAAAAAGAAAAACTGTAAAAAAATCTTATGCAGATAATTTTTTAAAATAATTAAATGTTTAGATTTTTTACTGAAAAAAATTGGTATCTGTGGTCCTGGTTAGGCTCTGCCATAATACTTTCATCACTTTGGATTCAAGTTAAAATTGATGTAAAAATAAATGAGTGGTTTGGTGAATTTTACGACATGATCCAAAAAGCACTTGGAGCTCCAAATGCGATAACAATAGAAGAATATTGGGCAAGTTTATTATCATTTATAATTTTGGCAGCTATGTATGTTGGTGTTGCGGTATTAGTTAGTTTTTTCACATCACATTATTTGTTCAGATGGAGAGCTGCCATGGTTGAATGGTACCACTCTGTTTATGACAAAGCTCGTAAAATTGAAGGTGCCGCTCAAAGAGTTCAAGAGGATACAATAAAGTTTTCTAGGATAATGGAGTCTCTTGGAACGAGTTTGATTGAAGCTTTGATGATTTTAATTGAATTTATGCCAATTTTATTTGGCCTAAGTATTGGTATTCCAATTTTCTTTTTTGGTGATTGGAATTACGGTTTAATCGTTGGTGCTCTTATTTGGTCAATTGGTGGAACAATTTTTCTTATAATTTTAGGCTTAATATTGAGGTTAGTAGGAGTTGAATATGATTTGCAAAAAAAAGAAGCAGCTTATAGAAAAATATTAGTAATAGCTGAGGATGATGGAACTATAAGACCGAAAACTATAGACGAATTATTTGAAGATGTAAGAAGTATCCATTATTTAAGTTATTTAAGATATTTATATTTCAATATTGGTAGAATTGCTTACTTGCAAGCCAATGTATTATCTGCATATGTTTTTTTAGCACCAGCAATTGTAGCTGGGGCAGTTACTCTTGGTGTTATGCAACAAATAATAAGAGCTTTTGGTAGAGTAGAAGGATCAATGCAGTATATATTAAAAGCTTGGCCAACAATCATTGAATTGGCAAGTGTATATAAACGTTTAAGAGAATTTGAATATAAAATAAAACAAGAAGAATTTGTTGATGAAAAAATTTAATGACAATTGATC
Organism: uncultured Pelagibacteraceae bacterium; assembly: GCA_902613855.1. Classification (GTDB taxonomy): domain Bacteria; phylum Pseudomonadota; class Alphaproteobacteria; order Pelagibacterales; family Pelagibacteraceae; genus Pelagibacter. The sequence goes on along the minus strand of CACMIX010000001.1, from coordinate 427,956 downwards.
AAAAATTTATACATCAACTTGTAAACGTAACTACAAAAGCAGCTATTGCTTCATATCAATTCGTAGGAAAAAAAGATAAAATTGCTGCTGATAAAGCTGCAGTTGACTCTATGAGAAACGAATTGAATCAAATGAATATTAAAGGTGAAATAGTAATTGGTGAAGGGGAACTTGATAAGGCTCCAATGCTATATATAGGTGAAAAAGTTGGTACAACTTACGGTCCTGAAATTGATATTGCTGTCGATCCACTAGAAGGTACTAATTTTGTTGCAAATAATCTTCCAGGCGCTCTATCAGTCATATCAATAGCTGAAAAAAATAATCTTTTTAACGCTCCAGAAACATATATGGAAAAAATATCTGCCAAAGTAAATGAAAAGGGTGTTATTGATTTAGATTATACCGTTAAGGAAAATATTTTTAATTTATCAGAATATTTAAATAAAAAACCAGAAAATATAACAGCTTGTGTTATGGATAGACCTAGACATAATGATATCATCAACGAGTTAAGTCGAATAGGAGTTAAAATAAAATTAATTACAGATGGTGATGTTATGGGAGCTTTGTTTGTGACAGATAAAAAATATAAAGTTGATATATTTCTAGGCATTGGAGGAGGTCCAGAAGGTGTTTTAGCTGCTGCAGCTTTAGACGCTTATAATTGTCATTTTCAAGGAAGATTTTTATTTGATACAGATGATGATAAAAATAGGGCAAATAAAATGGGAATTAAAGATTTAACAAAAAAATATGAATTGAACGAAATTATTCGAGGCGATAGTATTTTTTGTGCGACAGGTATAACTTCAGGTGATTTAGTATCAGGTATAAAAATTAAAAATAAAAAATTTGTTTCCGAAACATTAATTACACACAAAAGCTCTGGAATTAAAAAAATAATAAAAAATATTGATAATAGATGAGGTTGATTAATCCTAAAAATCTATTAAAGCTTGATTAATATAATTTTTTACAATAAAAAACAGCAATTCGGTCCCTTCGTCTATCGGTTAGGACACGTGGTTTTCATCCTCGAAAGAGGGGTTCGATTCCCCTAGGGACCGCCAATAATGAAGTATTTTGTATATTTATTAATTAGTGGCAGTAATGATAAATCAGTTACATATGTTGGTTATACCTCAAATATTAAAAATAGAGTTAGATTACATAACACCTCCAAGGGAGCTAAATTTACAAGGGGTAGAAAATGGAAATTAATATATAAAAAAGCATATAATACAAAATCGTCTGCTATGAAGAATGAATATCTACTAAAGAAAAATATTAAAAAAAGATCTAGTATTAAAAAAAAATTTTTGAAAAATATTTAATGAAAATTTCAATCCTTCTTCCGTATAAAGAAAACTATTCAATGGAATATGCTGGAGCAGTATCTATATTTGTAAGTGGTGTAAACGAATTTAGTAAATTTAATCGAAATATTAAAGTTTATGGTAATACTGATTATCCAAAAAAATTATCAAAAAATTATGTTAATATCCCTTTCCAAAAAAAATATTTTCAAAGTTCTTCAAAAGTTTATGTAAATAATTTTATTAATTTAGAAAAAGAAAGAAAATCCGATATAATTGAGATTCATAATAGACCGTCTTATTTAAAGTACTTTTCTTACTTTAAAAAAAAGATAGTTTTTTATTTTCATAACGATCCTTTATCAATGAACGGTTCAATTTCAGTTAAAGAAAGATATTTTATTTTAAACAAATGTAATAAAATTATTTTTAATAGTGAGTGGACTAAAAATAGATTTTTTAAAGATCTTGACAAATTTTATTTAAATAGTGAGAAAATCGAAATTATTTACCAATCAACAAGTAAAAAAAAAATTAATTTACATAAAAAAGAAAAAATTATTACATTTGTAGGAAAGTTAAATAAGTCAAAGGGTTATGACTTATTTGGTAAAGCGATTATTAAAATTTTAAATGAGTTTAAAGATTGGAGGTCAGTAGTTTTTGGAGATGAGCCACGTGAAAAAATTAATTTCTATCATGAACGACTTATTAACATGGGATATCAGTCTAATAATAATGTTCTTAAAACTTTTAATAAATCTAGTATTGCTGTCGCTTGTTCAAAATGGGATGAACCATTTGGTAGAGCAAGTTTAGAAGCAAGTAGTAGGGGATGTGCTGTAATCATAAGTAATAAAGGTGGATTACCTGAAACAATAACTGATGGTATAATATTAAAAAAACTAAATTCTATTAGTATATATAAAGAAATAAAAAATTTGATTTTAAATAAAAAAAAATTACTAAAATTACAAAAAAATTCCTTAAATAACTTTTATTTAGATAATAAATATTCTTCATCATTAATAGACAACTATAGATATAAATTATTTAAAAATTCAATAAATAAGAATAAAAAACTTAAAATTCTTCACGTTACAAATTTTAATGTAAGACATAATGGTAGACTTTTTTACAATACAGGTAGAAGAATAAACAATGGATTATTAAAACTTGGTCATACAGTGCAGACACTGAGTGACAGAGATACAATAAGTCAAGAGCGTAAAATAATAGATATTTACGGATCTAAATCATTAAATCTTAAACTTTTAGAGCTAGTTGGAAACTTTACACCCGACTTAATAGTTATTGGACATGCAGATCAAATATCTGTGGATACTTTATACTTAATCAAAAAATTTTATCCAAGTATATCTATATCTCAATGGTTTCTTGATAAGATGGATGATAAAAAATGGCTTAATAATAAAAAAAGATTTATTAATAAACTTGAGTGTATTGATGCGAGTTTTTGTACTACTCATCCCTCATCGATAAATTTTAAAACACGCAAAAATATATTTTTTATACCAAATCCAGTTGATGAAACTTTTGAGAATCTAAATATTTATTCTAATAAATTTTATAAGTATGACTTATTCTTCGCTTTATCACACGGCGTTCACCGTGGAACTCTTAAAAAAGGTAAAAATGACAATAGAGAATTTTTTTTACAAAATTTGCTAAACAAAAACAGTGAAATTAGATTTAATTTACTTGGTATTAATAATAATCAGCCTATTTGGGCAGAAAATTTTAGGAGAGAATTATCTAAATCTAAAATGGCACTGAATCTTAGTCAAGGTGAACCGCTAAAATTCTATTCAAGCGATAGGCTGGCCCAGCTGGTAGGTAATGGTATTTTAACGTTTATTGATATTAAAACCAAATTAAATAAATTGTTTTCTAATAAGGAAGTAGTTTTTTATAAAAATGTTAAAGATTTATCAAAAAAAATTAATTTTTTTAAAAATTCACACAATTTAAGAAATAGAATTGCTCAAAATGGTATGAAAAAATATCACAAATATATGAATTCGACGATTGTTGCTTCGTATATTATTAATAAGACTTTAAATATTAATAAAAGTAAAAAATATTTTTGGGAAAATAAATAATTATTTTAATAACATTGAAAAAGAAAAATAAACTAGTCCTTGTAGAGACTGAAATGATGGGCCCCAAGGGTCATTTTTTGAATAATTTAATTGATACAACTATATTTTTTAAAAAAAAGCTTAAAATTTATTGGGTATTAAATAAAAATTTTAATGATGAAGGTACCTATATACCGAATGAGGCAAGAATTTTCAAAATTATTTCTACGAATACTTTTAAAAGAAAAAATAATAAAATTTTATATATATCATTTGAAATATATTTTTTTTTACTAAATTTATTTAATGTCTTTTTTTTTAGTTTTTATTTTTTAAAAAAAAAAAATTTTTTTAATTATTTTTTTGCTTTAAAATCAAACTATTTTATTTTACCTAAATATTTTAGATCTTTTTATAAAAATTATAAAAGATTAAATTTAAATAGAAATGATCATATTTTTTTTCCAACAGCTAGACGTAAAGATATGTCATTAATTAATTTTTTAATCAAAATCGACAAGAAACATCCAAAATTTCATATAAGAGTAATGTTACCACCAAATGATAAATTCAAAGATTTTTTTTACTATTTAAAGCAGATTCAAAAACAACTTAATAATAAGACAGCATTTGTTTATTTGTGGAGTGATTATAATTACAGATTGTTTTTAAAAAAAATTCAAAACAAAAATGGAATTTTTAAATCAAACATTCCTTGGTCATTTTATAAAAGAAAATTTAAAAAAAATAATCATGTCATTGGGTATATGGGCGATGCCAGACCTTCAAGAGGATTTCAGCATATGCCTAAAATAATAAATATTCTTGAGAGAAAAAAAAATAATTTTAAATATCTTATACAATTTTCTAAAATTTCTAATGATTTGATTAAGATAAAAAGAAAATTATACACTTTATCAAAAACCAATAAAAGAATTACAATTGTTGAAAGGTATTTAGATTATCAAGAATACTTAAATCTATTAAAAAAAATTGATATAATGCCAATTTTACACAATTCTAAAGAGATAAATCTTGTAACTTCTGGGACAATGTATTCGTGTGTACCTTACCAGACTGCTATGGTAATTCCTAAAAACACTAATTTTATGAATGATATATTAAAACATAAGTCATATGAAGAAGCAAAAAATATAAACGATTTTGTAAATAAAATTATTAAAATTTCAAAAAATTATAAATATTATCACGAAAATGTTAAAAAAAACTCTTTGATTCTTAAAAAAATTCTCAAAAATGATGCTTTGAAAAAAAATATAATTTAAAAATTTTTTAATGTATTATTTTCTATAGTTAAATTATATTGAATTTTCTAAATAGTATTGATAAGTATCTCATTTTTAAAATTACTAAATATTAATTCATGAAAATTGGTTTTGTTGGACTTGGAAAACTTGGTTTACCCGTTGCTTTAGCTGTAGAGTCCAAAGGTCATAAGGTTATTGGTTATGACATTTCAGATAATGTAAAAAACATCATTGATGCAAAAAAGATTCCTTATAAGGAAATTTGGGCACAAGATTATCTTGAAAAATCAAATATAAAATTTAAATCATTAAAAAATGTTGTAGAGCATTCAGAAATTATATTTGTTCCTATTCAAACGCCTCATGATCCTTTATATGAAGGAGTTACTAGAATACCAGATGAAAGAGTTGATTTTGACTATAGTTATTTAATATCAGGCATGAAAAAACTTTCTGATGAAATCGAGAAATTGGGTGAGGATAAGGTTGTAATTATTATATCTACAGTTTTACCTGGCACTATAAGACAACAAATTAAACCATTATTAGGCAAGCATACAAAGATTTGTTATAATCCCTTTTTTATCGCTATGGGTACAACAATGAAAGACTTTCTTTACCCAGAATTTATTTTATTTGGTGTGGATGATTTAATAGCTGCTGATAAAGCTGAAAAATTCTACAAAACAATTAATAATGCAACTTTCTTTAAAACAACAATTGAAAATGCTGAACTAATTAAAGTTTCATATAATACTTTTATTTCAACAAAAATAACTTTTATAAACACAATTATGGAAATGTGTCATAAACTTCCAAATACTAATATAGATGATGTTACAAATGCTCTAATGTTAGGTAGTAGACGTTTAATAAGTGGAGCTTATTTAAGAGGAGGTATGGGTGATGGTGGAGGTTGTCATCCTAGAGATAATATTGCTCTTTCGTGGTTAGCTAGAAAATTAAATATTAGTAATGATTTTTTTGATCACATTATGAAACAAAGAGAAAAACAAACAGAATGGCTTGTAAGTCTTATCAAAGAGAATCTTTCAACGAATGACCAAGTCTATATTTTAGGCAAATCTTTCAAGCCAGAGACCAACATTACTACAGGCAGTCCCTCAATTTTATTAAATAATTTACTTAAAGAAGAGGGGATTGATGCAATTGTTTATGATCCTTATGTAGATACAGATAAACCAAAATTTGAAAAAGGAGTTTATTTCATTGGCACTCAACATGAAATTTTTGAAAAATTTACATTCCCTAAAAACTCAATTGTTATAGATCCATTTAGAATGATTAATAAAAATTCTGATGGTGTTAAAGTTATAAGAATTGGTGACAATAATGAATATTGATTATTCAAAATTGGAAAATTTAAAAATTTTTGAAAAAAATATAAAACAAAAAATTATAAAAATTAACGGATTGATACTTCCTAATAAAAAAAATATTATACTTAAATCTATTAAGAAATCTTCTAAAATTCCTTCTAAAATATTTAAATACAATAATAAGATAGTTAAACATGAGTTTAATGATTTTACAAAATTTAATAATAATCTTAAGAATTTATACAAAGAATTAAATTCAAAAAAATTCATCAATATATTAAAAAAAATTTTTAATCTTAAAGAATTATATTCAGATAAAAAAAACCTTTATTCTGGTCTAAATATTTCTCATAAAGGTTCTATTCTTAAAGAACATGTTGATTTTAATTATAGTAATGAATTAAGAAAATTTAGATCAATAAATCTATTACTTTATTTGAATTTAAATTATAAAAAAAAAGATGGAGGAAGATTTTATTATATAAATATCGATACGAAAAAGAGATTTTATATAGATCCATTTTATAATAATGCTGTAATATTTATGACAAACAAAAACGTTCCACATGGTTTTACAAAAGTTAATAAAAAAAGAATTTCTTTAAATTTGTATTATTATACTAATGAAAACTTATCTTTAACTAAGCACAAACATAAGACGCGCTGGAAATAAAATGCACAAACTTAATAAAATTTCAAAACGATTTTGGAATAAGCAACCATGTAATATTAATCACTCTAAAAAAAAATTTCTTTCAAAAGAATATTTTGATGAGATCACAAAAAAAAGATATTTTGTTGAGTCGCATATCAAAAAATTTGCTGATTTTAAGAATTGTAAAAATAAAAATGTTCTAGAAATAGGATTTGGTATAGGTACTGATGCAATACAATTTTTAGTGAATGGAGCAAACTATAATGGAGTCGAATTATCAAACAAGTCATTTGATATAACAAAAAAAAGGATTGAAATCTTCAATTATTCAAAAAAATCGATTTTAATAAACGATGAAGCAGAAAACCTTTTAAAATACTTTAGTGCAAAAGATAATTTTCATTTAATATACTCTTTTGGAGTACTTCATCATTCCTCAAGCTTATCAAAATGCTTAAATGTAATACATAAGTTGATGAATAAAAACACAATTTGTAAAATTATGCTCTATGCTAAAAATAGTTATAAATATTTTTTAATGAAAGAAAATTTGATCAGATATGAAGCTCAAAAAGGCGTCCCTGTTATTGATTTTTATGATCATTCAGATGTAAAAACTATTTTTAAAAAATTTAAAATTATTAATATCGAACAAGATTTCATATTCCCTTATAAAATTAAACCTTATAAAAGAAATAAATATGAAAAAATTAATCATTTTAAATTTATGAATAAAAAAATATTTCGTATATTGTCTAAAAATCTTGGAGAACATTTGTTAATTACTTTAGGTAAATAAATTATATTTTTATTCTATTTAAAGCGTTATTTTTAAATATATTTGCTTCTTTTATATACCTTCTAACCATTTGAGTAGTTTTATGACCTGTCATAGCCATTATACTTCGTTCATCTGCTCCTGACTCAGCAGCAACTGTTGCAAAACCTGACCTTAAACTATGACCAGAAAAATTTTTGTTATCAATACCTGCTAACTGCAAATATTCTTTCATTAATAAAACTACAGATTGGTCAGTTAACCTTTTATCAGTTAATGACAATCCTTTAGAAAATCTTCTAAAAATTGGTCCAGATTTAATTTTAGTAATTTCCAACCATTTTTTAAGATTAACAATTGGGCAATAAGTTTCATTAGTGAAGTAGGGCAGTCCTTTTACCATTCCTTCACCAAATTGGTCTGTTTTTGATTTTCTGATAGTGATTTTTAGCCCCTCAGTTACAAATTCTAAATCCTCATGATCAATTGAAATAAGTTCATTTCTTCTAAATCCACCTCCAAAGCCTATTAAGATTATTGACTTATCTCTAAATTTTTTAATATCTTCAATTTTTTGATCATCAATTACATTAATTATAGCTTTTAAATGATTGATTAATATAGGTTTTTTACCTTTTTGAATACTTCCTTTAACCCTTCTTATTCCCATAAGGTTTTCAACAATGATTGGATGTTTTGTATCTAAATAATGCCCTTTTAGTCTATGAACCATGCTTATTGATACTAAACGTCTTCTTAAAGTGCTTATTTTTGAATTTTTAGAAAGGTGCGTAAGATATAATGAAACTATTTTAGGCTCTGAAGGTAAAGGATTCAAACTATGCTTTGCACAAAAAGCCCCAAAATCTTTAAAATCTGATTTATATGCCCTTAAAGTATTATTTGCTTTAGAGCTTTTAAGGTTACTAAGAGTTTCCTCATGAAGCGATTTTAGATCAGTTGTTAGTTCATTCATGTAATTACTATTGATAACAATTAATTATCGTTAGTAATATATTAAGTGTTTTACAATGTCAAATAAAATAATTTATTAATTTGAAGGACAATTAATGATATTGCGTGCACAATAAGGATGAAATATAATTTGAAAATGGGCATAGACGGAGTAATTGAGCCGATATATTTCTTAATAACATCTGTTGGTTTTGCAATATTAAGCTTTATTAATTATAAAAAATCTGGAAAAACTCTAGAAACTATCTATCTTTCCATTTTGACTGTTTTTTTTATAGTCTGCTTTATTATTTTAAATTTTTATTGATGAAGGGCACTAAATTTCAATTAAAAGTCTGGAAATACCTTAAAACTATACCAAAAGGCACTGTTAAAACCTATAAACAGGTAGCAATTGCTATAAAAAGCCCAAAATCAGCTCGTGCTGTGGCTAATGCATGTGGAAAAAACCCTTATGCCCCCAAAATACCATGTCATAGAGTAATTCGGTCTGATGGAGGCCTTGGTGGATACTCAGGCAGTGGTGGAATTAAGCAAAAACTAAGTTTATTAAGATCTGAAAAAGTTAAGATTTAATGGCTTTTTAGGACTATTTTATGGTCAAAAACCAAGTAATATCAACATTTTTTCAATATTTAACGGTATTTTAGCATAAATAGTATTATGCACCCTTCAGTTGTGCTGCTTATTAAGATATTCCTAAATAAAGCACCTCTATGGCTGTTTAAAACATATATTCTATAACTGCATTGCTCTACTTTTCAATAATTACAGGTCCCATTTTAATCTATAATTCCAAAGAATTTTTAATGAATTTTCATCCCCTGCCCACTTGTTTTAATAAGAATTTTGAATTTTCTATATAATTAGATAAAAAAAACCATTGGTATTAAACACTTTTAAAAATGATGCCCTATTTTTTATATCAAACTTGCCATCTTTGTTTTTATTTCTTTAAAAATAATAGTATTTACTTTTAATTTTCCTATATAAAATAAATAATTTATGTTAATTTATCTTTATATGTAAAACTAATTTAATTAATAATTACAATAGTTTAAATATATATATTAAAGTATTACATTATATATTAGTAAATATTTATTTACTATTAGTTAGAACGAGTAAGCAAATATTCTCTTCTAGAAATATATAGACCGCTGAGAACAATGATAAATAAACCTAAATAAGTCCAATTATCAGGTAATTCATGGAAGAAATAGTAGCTAATAAGTATATTTGTGATTATCTCTGTATAGCCCAAAGGAGCTAATTTAGAGGCATCAGCGTATTTGAGTGATAATATGAGGAAAAGATGCGCTACAGAAGCTATAAGGCCGATTAGAGCCATTAAAATCCACTGATTTGACGTAGGATTAACCCAAACTGAGGGCATAAATAAACTAATAATGATGGTTCCTATTAAACCAGAAAGTAAAAGTGTTAAAAGTGGGTTATCAGAGGTGCTGAGCTTCCTAGTTATAATAAGATAAAATCCATAGCAAATTCCATTACCTAAAGCAGCCATAGTAGCTAAGTTAAGCTCTATGAAGCCAGGTCTTATTACAATTAAAGTTCCAATAAAACCTAATGATACAGCGGTCCACCTTTTCACCCCTACTTTCTCATTTAAAAAAAATGGAGATAAGGCTGTAACACAAATTGGAGCAACAAAAGCTAAGGTTAAAGCTTTTGGAAGAGAAATTTCTGAAATTGCATAAAAGAATAAATAAGTAGAAAAAACAAAAATTAATCCTCTGATTAATTGAAGTGTTGGTTTTTTTGTCCAAACTAAAGAGTGCCTATAAAAAATAAGCATTAAAGATAAGGTAAAAACTACAGTAAAAAAATATCTAGCCCAGGTAATTTGAAGAACATCCATCGATGAACTTAAATATTTAGCAAAAGCATCCATCACTGGAACAATCATCCATGCGGATGCATTTAAAATTATTGCCTTCATAAAAGAAGAATATCGTTTAATAGAAGTACTTTAAAGCAAAGAATACAACAATTGGTAAAGTTATAAATGACATGATTGTTGAAACTACGATCATGCTAGCAATACTATCAACTATTTTTTTAGGTGAATACATTGAGCCAATTAAATAAGTCAAAACCGCACTTGGCATAGCACATTGAATTAAAAATACACCTGCTGCGAATCCAGACAAATTGAACATTTTAATAATACCTAGTCCAATTAATGGACCAATAAAAACTCTACATATTGAAGAAATAAAAGCAGATTTAAATGAAAAAACTTTTAATCTTGTAAGGGCTATGCCTAAAGACATCAATATTAAAAATATTGCTGTATAAGCAGTAATCATAGTCGTATTCACTAAAAAAACTGGAGTTTCAATTTCATAATATATAAAGATAATTGAAATTATTATTGCATATACAGGTGGGCTTTGAAGTAAAAGCTTAAAGCTAAATTTTTTACTAGCCAAAAAAACATTTATTGTAAAATGAAAAAATATAACTAATGAAGAAATAGTAGCTGCAATACCTAAGCCTAAATCACCATAAGCAAATAAACAAATTGGTAATCCCATATTGCCTACATTTGGTAAAACAAATGGAGGAAGTTCACGTATTATTTCTTTTTTTAAAAAAACTAAAAAGATTACACCTACTAAAGCAAAGGCAAATATTGCAATTAATGAATACCAAAAATACTCAATAAACATTGTGAATGTAACACCAGTGGTAGTAATAGCATAAAAAACCATCGCAGGGCTTCCAACATTAGCAGCAAAATTTGTGATAAAAGAAGTATCTAATTTAGGATTTTTTTTACCAATAAAGTAACCAATACCCACCATAAAAAAAACAGGAAATAAAACTTCAAAAAGTTTAAAATAAATATCCATTAACCAAGCACTCTAATAAGTGTTGGCGTTTTTAAAATATTTTCATTTTTTTTAAATATAGATAAACAATTCTTGGAATTTATCTCAGAAGTTTTGTGAGTTATGATTACTATTGTTGCTTTATTTGTTTTTTTATCAGGTGTTTGAATAAGTCTTTTTACAGATATTTTATACTTTGCTAAACGATTAGTAATTTGAGATAAAACTCCAGGTCGATCCCTCACTTCAAACCTTAAATATAATGAATTTGTATAATTATTTATATTATATGATTTTAGTGCTTTTAATTGTGCAAAAGGAGTTCCAAAAGGTTTTTTAATATTCCCTCTAAGTATGGACAATAAGTCAGAAAGTAGAGAAGATGAAGTAGGACCAGGACCTGCGCCTTCACCTTGTAAAATACTTTCACCGACTGGTTTACCCTCAAGAATTACTGCATTCATTACTCCATTAACATTACCTATATAAGATTTTTTGTTAACTAAGCATGGGTGGACTGTTTCAAAAAGTTGATTTTTTTTTAATTCTGTTATTCCAAGAAGTTTTATTCTTAAATCCAATTGATTAGCAATTTTAATATCTTTTAATTCAATTTTTTCTATTCCTTCCATTAAACATTTGTGGTTTGAAATTTTACTATTAAAAGCGAGTGCAGATAAAATTCTTACCTTTGCGAAAGCATCAAAACCATTTAAATCTAATTTAGGATTGCCAGGTTCAGCATAGCCAAGTTTTTGTGCTTTAATGAGAACATCATTAAATTTTTGATTAGAATTTTCCATTTCAGATAAGATATAATTTGAGGTACCATTTAATATTCCATAAATCTTTGAGATCTTGTTAGTTGCTAATCCTTCCTTAATTGATCTTAAGATTGGGATACCTCCTGCTACAGAAGCTTCAAACTCTAAGTTAACATTATTTTTTTCAGCTAATTTAGCTAGATAATTTCCATGTTTAGAAATTAAAGCTTTATTTGGTGTAATGACGTGAATCTTACTTTTTAAAGCTTTCTCTACAATCTTTTTAGATACACCATCAGATAATCCTATTGCTTCAAATAAAATATCTACTTTATGTTTTTTAAGTATTTCAAGAGGGTTAGTATAAAAAATTTTCTTATTAAATTTAAATTTTCTTTTTTTTTTAATATTTTTTGCTGATATAGCTACTAGATTAATTCTTGATCCAGTCTTTGTTTCAATACTTTTTTTCTTAGTATTTAACTCATTAAGTAAATAGATACCAACCTGTCCTAAACCAACTACTGCAATATTATATGTTTTTTTCATTTACTAATATCAGGATATTTACTTTTTTTTGTGTAGTCTTCTATATATAATTTATATTCATCTAAAGTCATTGACGTTATATCTTTAGATTTTTTTAATATTTTTGAAAGGTTTTTTTGCTCATTTTTTTTTTTAATAATATCTTCAGTCCAATACTGAGAATCTTTATTTAAAGAACAGTTGCTAATAAATAATAGTAAAAATAAACAACATATTAATCTCATATTAATCCAGTTGTTTCTGGAAAGTTATATCTATTGTTTAGACTTTGCACTGCTTGCCCTGCTCCACCTTTTATTAAATTATCTATAGCTGAAAGTATAATAATTTTATTATGAAATTTTGACTTGCAGACAGAAATTAGACAATTATTAGTATTAATAACATCATTTGTACTTATGAGTGTATTTGATTTGGAAATCTTTACAAATTTTTCTTGCTTGTAAAATTTTGTCAGTAAACCTAAAACCTTTGTCATATTTACATTTCTATTCAAATCTAAATATATAGTACTTAGAATTCCTTTAAACATTGGTGATAAATGTGGTGTAAAACTTACTTCAATTTTCTTCTTAGAAAATTTTTTTAACATCTGGTCAATTTCTGAATTATGACGATGATTTCCAACACCATAAGCACTTAAAGAATCATATAAATTTTTATTTTTATATTTTTTATGAACGCCTCTTCCTGCACCAGAATAACCTGATTTGGAGTCTATTATAATATTTGAAACCTTGACTAAATTTTTATTAATCAAAGGTATTAATGGCAAAAGTATAGATGTTGGATAACAACCAGGACTTGAGATAATATTATAATTTTTAATTTCTTTTCTATTAATTTCAGGTAGTGAATAGATACTTTTTTTTATAAGTTTAATTGCTCGATGCTTCTGCTTATACCATTTTTTATACTCTGAAGCTTTTTCAAGTCTAAAATCTGCAGCTAAATCAATTAATATATTTTTTTTATTTAAATGTTTAGATAAATCTTGAGCTTCTCCATTTGGTAAAGCTGTAAAAATTATATCAACATCATCTAATAAATTTTTATTAAATTTTCTTATTTTAGGTAATTTATATTTTGATAATGACTTTTCATAGAATGAAATACTCTTACCTACTGACGAATTACCACATAGATATTTTATGTTTATATATTTGTGCTTAACTAATATCTTTATTAATTGAGTACCAATATATCCGGTTGATCCTGCGACTAACGCATTAAGCTTAGGCATTTTATATTATAACAGTTTAATATTAAAAAAAAATTATCTTTTAGAGAATTGAAAGCTTCTTCTAGCTTTTCTTCTACCAGGTTTTTTCCTCTCAACTGCTCTAGAGTCTCTGGTGGTAAGTTTTTCGGTTTTCAAAGTACCTTTTAAATTTTCATCAAATAAAACTAATGCTTTGGATATACCATGAACCATTGCACCAGCTTGACCTGTTGGTCCTCCACCTTTAACGCTACATCTAACGTCATAATCTGTAGACTGATTTATAATCTCAAAAGGTCTTGTAATTTGCATTTTATGTGTTTCATCCGCAAAATAATCACTAAATAATTTGCCATTCACATAGATTTTACCAGATCCTTTTTTTAACCAAACTTTCGCAATAGAAGTTTTTCTTCTACCAGTTGCATATTTACTGTCTTTAAAATCTAATTTAAGTTTAGGAGATTTTGGAGATGTTTGAGTGTTTTCCATGTTAATTTCTTGCTAAATTTTTACTATTCAATTTATTTAATTCGATGACCGTAGGATTTTGTGCAGAATGCGGGTGATCATTACCTGCATAAATTTTTAGTTTAGTTAATTGTTTTCGACCCAAAACACCACCAGGTAACATTCTTTTCACTGCAAGTTTTAATGTTTCACCTGGTTTTTTTTCATGTAACTTTTCAGGTGTAGCAATCTTAATACCACCAGGGTGACCTGTATGTCTGTAATACTTTTTGTCTTGAAATTTTTTTCCTGTAAATTTTACTTGTTCAATATTTTTAACAACAACAAAATCACCGTCATCCATATGTGGAGTATAAGTTGTTTTATTTTTTCCTCTTATAATATTTGAAACAACAGTTGCTAATCTACCAACAACTGCATTAGTTGCATCAATTTCATACCAAGATGAAGTTATTTGGTCTTTTTTAAGGAATTTCGTCATTGTGCGAGGATTAATACTATTATTAAAATCAAAGTCAATTTTATATTTACCTTGAAAATTGGTCTTAATTTGATAAAAAGATAAAGCCGATTTGATCCTATTGCGGGCTTTAAACTGCTAAACAGGAATATTCATTAAATTATCGGTAGGCATTTGAACTGTATTGTGCGCCTTACATTATGTTAAAGCACTAAAAAAGGAGAATATAATGAGTACTAAAAGAAACAATCCTGAGACTATTGCGGTCCATGGCGGTGATTACAGAAGTGATCCTGCAACAAATGCTGTTGCTGTGCCTATATATAGAACAACATCATACGAATTTAATAGTACAGAACATGCGGCAAACCTATTTTCACTAAAAGAGTTTGGGAATATTTATACCCGAATAATGAATCCAACAAACGATGTATTAGAGAAAAGAGTCGCTGCTCTTGAAGGTGGTCTATCATGTGTAACTGTATCTTCCGGACAAACAGCCTCCTCTTTTGCTGTATTAAATGTTGCTCAAGCTGGGGACAACATCGTGAGTTCTACAGATTTATATGGTGGAACTGTATCATTGTTTAACAACACACTTAGTAAACTTGGAATAGAGATAAGATACGCAGATCCAAGTGATCCTAAAAATTTTGAAAAACTAATTGATGATAATACACGTGCTTTTTATGGAGAAACTCTACCTAATCCATATTTAAGAGTTTTCCCAATTAAAGAAGTTTCAGATATAGGAAGAAGATACAACATTCCTCTTATAATGGACAATACTGCTGCACCTGTTATCTGTAAGCCTATAGAACATGGAGCTGCTGTAGTTATTCATTCTTTGACAAAATATATTGGTGGACATGGAACAGCAATTGCAGGCAGCATTGTCGATAGTGGTAATTTTGATTGGACAGCTGATCCTAAAAGACAACCATTATTTAATGAACCAGATGCTAGCTATAATAATGTTATATGGGGAAAAGCAGTACCTGAGATGACAGGAGCAAATGTTCCTTTTGCAGTACGTGCAAGAGTTTGTTTACTAAGAGATCTTGGATCAGCATGTGCACCTGATAATGCTTTTGCGATTATACAAGGTCTTGAGACCGTGGCTTTAAGAATGAAACAGCACTGTGAAAATGCACAAAAGGCTGTTAATTTTTTAAAAAAACATAAAGAAGTAACTAAAGTAATTTACTCAACTGAACATGATAAACATATCTCAGACAGAGCTAAACAATACTTAAAAGGTGGTAATGGACCAATGGTTGGTATTGAGCTAAAAGGTGGAATTGAAGCTGGTAAAAAATTTATTGAGTCTTTAAAAATGTTTTATCATGTTGCCAATATTGGTGATGCTAGAAGTTTAGCTATTCACCCAGCAAGCACAACACACAGCCAATTAAATGAAAAAGAGCTTATTGCTTCTGGTGTAACGCAAAGTTATGTTAGGCTGTGTATAGGCATCGAGCATATAGACGATATTATTGAAGATTTAGATCAGGCTTTAAATAAATCCTCAAAGGGTAAGCTTAAAGCAGTTAGTTAGGTTTAGTATTTATATAGAAAAAATAAATAGAAGAGGTAACTAAAAAAATAGAACTCACTTGGTGTGCGGCGGCTATATAAATATGTGCACCAAGTAAAATTGTATAGATTCCTAAAATAATTTGTAAAATTATTAAAAATCCTAAAATATTAACTGATTTATACAGTTTAGTAATTTTACTTTTATAAACTTTAAAAAATATCACTATATAAAATAATCCAATTCCATATGCTAGGTTTCTGTGAATAAACTGAACTAATGAGGGATCGCTAAGAGCAGATAATTTGAATAAATTTTCAATATTGTTATCATTTGGGAAATAAGTATTTCCCATTAGAGGCCAAGAATTGTAAATTTTTCCCGCATCCATGCCCGATACAAATGCACCAATTACAATTTGTATTAATATTAAACCTAAAAATATAAATGGAATGATTGAATTTATTCCTCCTACAACAGGGTTATAATTTTTATATTTTAGGTAATTCCAAAAAATTAATGATAAAATCAAGAAAGCGATTAATAAATGAAGAGATAGTCTGAAGTGACTAACGTCCACCCTATCAACTAAACCACTGCTGACCATATACCAACCAATAAAGCCCTGGAAACAAATAAGAAAAAAAATAAAATATAAATTTAATATTCTTGAGATTTTTAATTTGAAGGAGAAATATAAGAGTGGGATTAAAAAACATAAGCCTATTAATCTGCCTAAAAATCTATGCACCCACTCCCACCAGAAAATAACTTTAAATTCTTGTAAAGTCATATTGAAGTTCTGTAATTTAAACTCAGGTATTTCTTTGTATAAATTAAAATATAATATCCAATCATTTTGGTTTAGAGGAGGAAGTAATCCAGAAAATAATTGCCATTCAGTTATTGAAAGACCTGAGTCGGTGAGTCTGGTCAAACCACCAACTACAATCATAATAGAAATTATAATAAACATTACAATTAACCATGAAGACAATTGATCATTAATTTTTGTATTTACGGTGTACATAAGGCTCTAAATATAATATTTTTTTAATAATCCAAATATATAAATGTCGCCTCTAAATAAAAAAAAATTAAGTAAAATTAGAATTCAATTAGATAAACTTGATAATTCTCTAATCAATATAATAAAAAAAAGAACAAATCTTGTTAAAAAAGTTCTTAAATTAAAAGATAAAAAAAACCAAATTATTGATCAAAAAAGAATAAATATTATTTTAAGAAATATAAAAAAAAAATCGGTTAAAAATAAAATAGACCCAAAAATTACAAACAGGATATGGAAGAATATGATTTGGGCCTATATTGAATACGAAAAAAGAAATTTTAAAAAAAAATAGTTATTTACTATGTGGTGGTAACTTCTTTTCCACAAACATTTCATGTTTTCTTGTATCAGGATTATATTTTTTAGCTGAAAGTTTCACTTTAGCTTTTTCACCTCCAGCAGGTTTTTTAACATAATAAAAGAAGGAACTATCAGGTTTAGCTTCAGGAACAAGTCGTACTTTAACATGTGTTTTTTTTGCCATATTATTTCAATTCTTTTATAATTTTAGAAATTTTAACTAATTTATTTTTTAAATTTTCAGCTTTTATAGATTTATCTGCAATTTCGTCAAGCTTTAAAGATACTTCATTATTTAGTATCTTTTTTACACCATTAATTGTCATACCTTGTTCCTTTAAAAGAAACTTAACTTTCTTTAAAAGATTAATTGTTTTTTCATCATAATATCTTCTGTTTGAATTTAATATTTTGGGTTTAATTTGCTTAAATTGTGTCTCCCAAAATCTAATTATATAAGTTGGAAGAGTGCCATTTTTATTTACTTGAAGTTTTAAAATTTTTGCAACTTCACCAATAGTTTTGTAAGCACTCTCAGATTTATCCATTTTCTCTTATATTTATCAATTCTTTAAATTCTTTTGATGGCTTAAACAAAACAACTTTCCTGCTAGATATTACTTTTGACTCCTTGGTTTTAGGATTTCTTCCTATCCTTGATTTCTTTTGTCTTATAGAAAATGTACCAAATTTTGATAATTTTAATTTTTTCTCAGATATAATGTTTGTAACAATCGTTTCTAAAAAATCTTCAATGAGATTTTCTGATATTTGCTTGGAAAAACCAAGCTGCATATAAACTAAATTAACTAAGTCTTTTTTAGTTAAATTTATTCTCATGTTAAATATTATGCTTTATCTTTTCTATCAAATTACCTTTTACAATTCTATGACAAACATCAAGTGAGTTTGAAAACCCCACATAATCTGTTCCACCATGACTTTTAACTACTGGCGAATCAAGTCCAATAAAAATTGCGCCGTTATATAATCTGGGATCTAGCCTTTTTTTAAATTTCTTTAGGTTAGATATATTTAATAATGAAGAAATTTTACCCATTATATTTCCTGTCATTGTTTTTTTTAATTCACTAGTAATAAAATTTGCTGTACCTTCAGCAGTTTTTAAAGCTACATTTCCTGTAAAGCCATCAGAAACTATTACATTTACATCCCCGTCCATTAAATGATTACCTTCAATATAACCTGCAAAATTATAATTATTAGAATTTCTTTCATTTAAAATTTGAAAGGTCTCTTTTATTGTTTCATTTCCCTTTAATTCTTCAGATCCAATATTTAATAGTGCAACATTAGGTTTTTCATCAGGATATAGAGATGTGTATAAAGAGGCACCCATTATAGAAAAATCTATCAAATTTTTTGAACTACATTCAATATTTGCACCCAAATCTAATACAACACTCATCCCTATTTTATTTGGCCAAAGCGCAGACAATGCAGGTTTGTCAATATTTTCAATCATTTTTAAATTTAGTTTAGCAACAACTAATAAAGCTCCAGTGTTTCCAGCTGAAATAACTATATCTGCTTTTTTTTCTTTAACACTCTGAATAGCAAGCCACATACTAGTTTCTTTACCTCTCTTTGCTCCTTCTAAAGGACTATCAGTGCTCTTAATAACCTTATTGGTGTGAATAATTTCATAAAATTTGTTATCAATTTTATTCTTAATTAATTTTGAAATTTGATTTTCATCTCCAAAAATTTTGTAAAAAATATTTTTATTTGATTTATTGTTTAAAACAATTCCATCAATAATTTTCTTTGGCGACCCATCACCGCCCATTGCATCTACTGCAATTTTAATCAAATCAGACATTTTAATGATTTATTATACTATTCTTTTGGGTCTAAAACTTGTCTTCCTTTATACATACCGGTTTTCAAATCGAGGTGATGAGATAGCCTATATTCACCAGATTTTTTATCCTCAACTATATTTTTAGTCGAATATTTCATAGTTTGGGCCCTTCTCATTCCAGTTCGTGAAGGAGTTTGTTTTCGTTTTGGTACAGCCATAATTAAAGGTTACTTACACTTTTTAAATAAGAATTCAAAGTTTTTTTTGATAAATCATCATTAAAATTCTCAAAATAATCCAGTAAATATTCAATATTTCTAAAATCGCTTAAAAAAGTTGAAATTTTTTTTAATTTATCGGATTTAGATAAATCTTCCCAGAAATGAATTTCAGAAACCATTGAATGGAACAAATTTATATAATCCTTCATTTTTTTATTAATAGATTGGTCGCCGTAACCAATTTCTCTAATACTTAATTCAAGTTGACGAAAATTAAAATCATAAATTTCCTGTAACACAATCTTATTTTCATCATTTTTGTAATTCTTTAGGAAAAAAGAAAAATGAAGTAAAAATAAGGTTAATCTATCAGAAAAATTATCTTCTCTGTTTAAATCTTTGTATAAATTTTTATTTCTAGTGTAATTTATTAAATTATTATAAAGATATAGATACTTTTGTTTCATGCATAAAACATTATATATAATTTTTTTCTCATTAATAGTTGCAAATTGCTCTTTTAAGCCTGTTGTTAAACACCATGGAGTGCCCTTTCTAGAAAAAAAGCAAGCCTCACTAATAGTTAATAAAAGCAATAAAAATGATATCAAAAAAACTTTGGGATCACCATCTACTAAAAGTAAATTTGATAATGATATATGGATTTATATCGAGAGAAAACAAACTCAATCAAAATTAAAAAATCTTGGCAGAATGAAAATATTTCAAAATGATGTGTTGGTATTAGAAATAGATAGTTATGGAATACTAAAAAAAAAAGAATTTTATAATAAAGAGGATATGGAAAATATAAAAATTGTTGACGCTACGACAAATGCAGGATTTAAGAAAAGTTCATTCATATACGAATTTATGTCTAGTATGAGACAAAAAATTAATGACCCTCTTGGTGTGAGGGCCAAAAAACGTAAAGAAATTAGCCAGCGATAACAGCTAATAATAATAATGCTACTATATTTGTAATTTTAATCATTGGATTTACAGCTGGTCCAGCTGTATCCTTATAAGGATCACCAACTGTGTCTCCTGTTACTGCTGCTTTATGAGCTTCAGAACCTTTTCCACCATGATTACCATCTTCAATATATTTTTTAGCGTTATCCCAAGCACCACCACCTGCTGTCATTGAAACTGCAACAAATAAACCTGTGATAATAACACCTAACAACATTGCACCTACTGCAGCAAGTGCAGCAACTTGACCACCAATTGCAAGAATTATGAAATATAGAACAACTGGAGAAAGTACAGGTAATAAAGATGGAATAATCATTTCTTTAATTGCTGCTACTGTCAATAAATCTACTAATTTTGCATAATCTGGTTTTTGTTTTCTTTTCATTATACCTGGGTATTTTTTGAATTGTCTTCTTACCTCAACAACTACAGCTCCACCTGCTCTACCAACAGCTTGCATACCCATTGAACCAAATAAATAAGGTAACATTCCACCAATTAACAAACCAACAACAACATAAGGATTTGATAAATCAAAAGTTACGACAATACCTTCAAGAGCAGAACCTGCTTCTTTTGAAAAATGTTTAATATCTTCTGTATAAGCAGCAAATAAAACTAAGGCACCTAAACCAGCTGATCCTATTGCATATCCTTTTGTTACAGCTTTTGTTGTGTTACCGACAGCATCTAAAGCGTCTGTAGTTTTTCTTACTTTTTTATCTAAATTAGACATTTCAGCTATACCACCAGCATTATCTGTTACAGGTCCATAAGCATCTAATGCAACAACCATACCAGCTAAAGCGAGCATTGTAGTCACCGCTATAGCAATACCAAATAAACCAGCTACTGAGTTAGTAATTAAAATACCAGCAACAATTATTAAAGCTGGAATTGCTGTAGCTTCCATTGATACAGCCAATCCCTGAATAACGTTTGTTCCATGTCCAGTTGTTGATGATAAAGCAACAGATTTAACAGGTCTGTAATTTGTACCTGTATAATATTCAGTTATCCAAATTAATAATCCTGTAATTACCAAACCAATAACTCCACAATAGTAAAGATTCATACCATTAAAAGTTTTACCATTTACTGTATATTCATTTGCAAACCCTATTACATAGTCTGTTACTGGCCACAAAATAACTAATGATGCTACAGCAGATACGATGAAGCCTTTGTAAAGTGCATTCATAACATTTTTAGTTTTACCCAATTTTACAAAAAAAGTTCCAAGTATTGAAGTTAACAAACATGCTGCGCCGATACTTAAAGGATAAATCATCATATTTAAATCACCCACAAAGAAAATTGATGACAAAACCATAGTAGCAACAATAGTTACAGCATATGTTTCAAAAAGATCAGCTGCCATACCTGCACAATCACCAACGTTATCTCCAACATTGTCAGCTATAACAGCTGGATTTCTTGGATCATCTTCTGGGATACCTGCTTCTACTTTTCCGACTAAATCAGCACCTACATCAGCACCCTTCGTAAAAATTCCCCCACCTAATCTTGCAAAAATTGAAATTAAAGAAGCACCAAAACCTAATGCAACAAGAGCATTAACAATTTCTCTTTCATCAACATTTAATTTTAACAAGAGATAGTAATAAACAGCTATTGACAACAATGCTAAACCAGCAACTAGCATACCAGTTACGGCACCTGATTTAAAAGCAACGGAAAGACCTTGAGCTAAACCTTTTCTTGAAGCCTCTGCTGTTCTTACATTAGCTTCAACAGATACCAACATTCCAACATAACCTGCAATACCTGATAATGCAGCACCAATTAAATAACCTACTCCAACTAAGGGACTAAAAGCTATACTAACAATTACTAAAACAACAACACCAACAATTGCTATTGTTTTATATTGTCTTGCTAAATATGCTTTAGCACCAATTTGAATAGCAGATGCAATCTCTTGCATTTTCTTATTACCTGCGTTTGAATTAAGAATATTTTTTCCAGTGAAAAATCCATAGACAATGGATAGAAGACCTGCTGCTATTGTATATAATAAAATCGTTTCTACTGTTGAGCTCATGAAAACCTTAATGTTGTTGGTTGTTAAATTTTAAGCCCGCACAATACAAAAAAAGCTAAAAAAGACAATAATTAACTTTTAGAACTGATGAACATAACCTTTGTTTTTAAGTACTATTTCCTTACCTTTTTCATCAATAATTACTGATCTTTTTTTATTAGAAGAAATTTTACCTATTTTAGAAATTTTAATACCAAGATTTTTAGATGTTTGAGCTATGATTCTAGATTTATCTTTGCTTGCAGTAAATAAAATTTGATAATCATCACCATTTGATACCAGTTTAATCTTTTTCATTTTCTTCATTTTTATTATTTTTAACAAATTCTTTGAAATTGGGATTTTATTTTCATTCAAGGAAAATGATAAATTTTGATTGTTTATCATTTTACTCAAGTCATCAATCAGACCATCAGACAAATCAATCGAGGAATTTGCAAAGTTTAACAACTTTTTAGTCAATTTTATTCTTATATCAGGCAGATAATATTTTTGAGTAAAATAGTTTTTTAGTTCTTTAGATACCTTAATTTTGTTTTTTAAAATTTGTAAACCCATAAAGCTATCACCTAGAACACCTGTTACATAAATATCGTCATTTATTAGAGCTTTATTTCTATAGATTATTTTTTTTGAATAGCCTAGCGATGTAACAGTAAAACTAAGTTTATTAGAAAATGTGGTATCACCACCACATAGAGAAATATTATATTTATTTTGTTCTTGTATTAAGGACTTTGAAATTAAAGATAAGTTTTTTTTTGAGAAAGTCTTATTGTTACCTGAGCCAGCTATAAAATAAAATTTTGGTGTAACTCCTTTGCAAATTAGATCTGAAATAGAAGATCGCAAAATTTTTTTAATGACTAAATCGGGGTATTTAAAATCATTAAAATGATATCCTAAATTGTATGTATCAACAGAAATTGCTATACCTTTTTTTTTATCAAAAAAAACATCATCATTTAAATTAAGAGCAGATTTATTTTTTTTTGCGATCTTTGAAAAATAATTTTTAATTAATTCAAATTCATGCATTTTTAGATCTCAATTTTTTTCCAACATTATCTAGTAAGGCATTTAGATATTTTGTCTGAGAATTTTCTAAAAAAAAATTAGATGAATTTAAATATTCCTTGATAATTATATTTAGTGATAATTGAGGTTTGTACATGAATTCATAAGTTGCCGCTTTAAGAATAGTTTGAAAAACTTTATCAAGATTTTCAAATACAAAATCATCACCTAATTTTGTGTTTAATTCATCTAATATAAGGTCATTTCTCTCTATAGTCCCTGTTACTATATCTTTAATAAATTTTTTAAATCGGTGTTTTGGGAAATCTAAATTATCATCTTCATTGTAAAATTTACCATATAATTTTTGAATAATTATAACTCTTGGATTATTTTTTGGATTAAAATGAGTTCTCATTTTTGAGCCAAAATAGAAATTACAGCTTTAGCAGCTTCAGCACCTTTTCGTTTTCTTGCTTTAGCTTGTTTCATATTAAGGCAAGTAATAATGCCGTTACCGACAGGCTTTTTATTATTTACAGATATGTCCATAATTGCATTGGTCGATGCTTGAGAAATAAAATCAAAATGAGGGGTTTGACCTTTGATGACACACCCGAGAGCTAAAAATGCATCATACTTTTTAATATTTTTTGAAATTGTAACTGGTATTTCAAATACCCCTGGAACAGATATAATTTTAATAATATTTGATTTAGGAATTAAACTTAAGGCACTGCTCAGTAATCCTTTTGATATATCTTTATAATAATCTGCAATAACTATTAAATATTTTTTTTTCATTAAATTAGTTCCTGTTTAGTAATCTTTATATCATATCCTTCTAAACCAATAACTTTTTTCGGTGATTTGGTAATCAAAATCATATTTTTAATTTTTAAATCTTTAATTATTTGAGCACCTATTCCGTAATTTCTTATGAGTTTGTCATTCCCTCTTTTATAAAATTCTTTGTTTTTGTAGTCTTTCAGAGTTTGAGTAACAGATCGAAGATTAGAATCTTTAATAAAAACCAAAACACAACAAGAATATTTTTTAAAATAATTTAAAGTTTTATTAAACGAATTTGGCAATTGTTGACTGATTAAATAATTTTGGACTACATTAGACGAAATTACTCTTACTCTAGGTGTAACACCTTTTTTAATATTTCCCTTTATTAATGCAAAATGCTCTGCACCGTCTAATAAATTTTCGTATATTTTTATTTTATATTTTTGATCTTTTACTTCAATATTACTTTGTTTTTTTAATCGTATTAATTTTTCTTTTTTTAATCTGTAAGCAATTAGATCTTCAATTTTTCCAATTTTAAGTTTATGTTTTTTTGCAAAATTAAAAAGATTGTCACCTTTTGCCATTGTCCCATCTTCATTCATAATCTCACATATAACTGCTGAATTATTTTTTTTAGCCAATCTAGATATATCTACTGATGCCTCTGTATGTCCTGCTCTAACTAATACTCCACCATCTTTAGCTATAATTGGAAAAATATGACCTGGGGAAACAATATCATTTTTATTAGCATTTTTTTTTGATGCAATTTTAATTGTTCTAGATCTATCTTTTGCAGAAATTCCTGTTGTTATTCCTTTTTTTGCTTCTATAGAAATAGTAAATGCAGTTTTGTTTCTAGATTTATTGATAGGCGACATTAAACTCAAATTTAATTTTTTTGCCTGAACACTATCTAAAGCAAGACAAATTAATCCACGTCCATACCTAGCCATAAAATTTATATTTTTTGCATTAGTGTCAGAAGTAGAAATGACTAAATCACCTTCATTCTCTCTTTTTTCATCATCTACAAGAATAAACATGCCACCTTTTTTGGCTACATTGATTATTTGTTCAATTTTCGCAAAATTATTTTTTTTCATTAAAATAATTTCTAACGTATTTAGATAGGATATCTATCTCAATATTAACTAGGCTCGATTTCTTTAAAGTAGATAAATTTGTTTCTTTATAGGTGTGAGGGATAATCCAAATTTGAAATCCTTTTTTTGTAACTTTTGAAATAGTAAGAGATATACCATTTACACTAATTGATGCTTTTTCTATTAGATGTTTTCTTTCCTTCTTAGGGATTTCAAAGTCAAAAACATATGATTTATCAACCTTAAAGATATTCAAAACTTTACCAACAGTATCTACATGTCCCTGACATATATGTCCTGAAATTTTAGTACCGTATTTTAATGGTAATTCTAAGTTTATAATATCTCTAGGTTTTAAAAATTTAAACTTTGATCGTTTGATTGTTTCATTTGAAAGATAAAATTCCATATTCTTTTTTTTAAAAGAAATTAATGTTAAGCACACACCATCACAAGCTACTGATAAACCCATATCTCTACTTGAAACTTTAAGATTACTTTTTACAAAAATATTAAGCCCCTTATCTCTTTTGACTATTTTAGAAATAGACCCTTGATTATAAATAATTCCGTTAAACATATTATTTGTTATAATGAGTTATTGTATCTTTTCCATAGGAAGAATTAAGATTTTGTCTAAATAGATATTTTTTATTTAAGACACTTAATCCATTAAATTTAACAAAATCAGAATTTGTTGGCAGTTTTTTTTGACTTTTAAATAAATAAAATTCATTAAATATTTTATTCTTTAATAAGTTTGTTGTAAGAAGATCGCCTCCTTCCACTAAAGTATTTCTAAAACCTAAAGAATAGAGTTTTTTCATAATTGGTCTTAAATCTAGTTGCTTACTATTATTTAATTTTGCTTTAATAAGTCCTATTTTCTTTTTTTTAAACATAGAAATTCTTGACTTATTTGCTTTATTATAAAAAACGATAGTATTTTTTTTATTAGCTGACTTAAAAATATAAGTATTTTTGTTTAAACTTAGGTTGTTGTCTAAAATAATTCTTACTGGAGAAAATTTTTCAAAACCTTTTATTCTGCAATTTAATTTTGGGTTATCAATATTTACAGTTCTGCTTGATGTCATTATTGAGTCATTTTTGTATCTTAATAAATGAGTAAATTTGTCAGAATACTTGTTAGTTATTTTTGTTTTAAATTTACTATAAATTAGTTTGTTTTTTGAGACAGCTAGCTTGCCAGTAACAAAAGGCATTTTATTTTTTCTATTAAAAAAATATGGAATATAAAATTTTTTAACTTTATCTTTTAGAAGGCCTATCGAAACATTAATTTTGTGAGATTTTAAAATTTTAAAACTTTTTTTTCTTACCCTTTTGTCAGTATCTTCAAGTGCATAAACTACTTCAGATATTTTTGATTTAATTATTTCATTTGTACATGGTGGAGTTACACCATAGTGGCTACATGGTTCCAATGTAACATACATTTTTGAACCTTTAAGTTTCTCATTGCAATTTTTGATTGCATTAAATTCTGCATGAGGTCTACCATTATAAGAAGTGTTACCAATTGAAATAATATTATCGTTTTTAACTATTACACATCCAACAGATGGATTTACTCCTGTTAAACCTTCTCGTGATCTTGCCAAGTCTAAGGCAATCTCCATAAATAATTTATCTTTTCTAGAAAATTTATTTTTTTTTGAAGACATCTATCTTGTCCACGAATTGAACAAAGTCTTGTTCTTCTCTAAAGTTACGATAAACTGATGCAAAACGAACATAAGCAACGGGATCCAATTCTTTTAAACCCTCCATAACCATTGTACCAATTGTACTTGTTGAAATTTCACTTTGGCCTAGTTCTTCTAAAGCTCTTGAAATTTTGCTGATGAATTTTTCAGCTGTACCAGTATCTATAGGTCTTTTTTTAAGAGCAATATATATTGATTTAGAAAGTTTATCTCGATCAAATGCAGATTTTCTCCCATTCTTTTTAACTACCATCAGCTCTCTAAATTGTATTCTCTCAAAAGTAGTAAATCTTTCGCCACATACACACATTCTTCTTCTTCTAATAGCAGTACCATCTTCGGTAGGACGTGAGTCAACAACAGAGGTCTCACCTTTTTTTTCGCACGGGCAAATCATTAATTAAAGATTCTTATATATCGGAAATGAAGAAGTTAAAGCAATAACTTCATTTCTCACTTCTTCTTCTATTTTGCTATTGTCATCTGGGTTTTCTGATAATCCTTTAAGAGTTTTTGTAATCAATTCACCCACTTTCTTACATTCATTTAAACCAAAACCACGTGTTGTAATAGCTTGAGTTCCTAGTCTTATACCAGATGTTACCATTGGCTTTTCTGTATCAAAAGGAATACCATTTTTATTACACGTAATATTAGCTCTTGATAAGCTTTCAGCAGCTAAGTTACCTTTCACATTGTATGGACGTAAGTCAACCAACATAAGATGCGTATCCGTACCATCAGAATAAATTTTAAAACCATTATTTTTTAAAGTTTCTGCTAAAATTTTTGCATTTGCTAAAACGGATTTAATATAGTCTTTAAAATCAGGCTGAAGAGCTTCTAAAAAACCAGCTGCTTTAGCTGCAATGACATGCATTAATGGTCCACCCTGGTAGCCAGGGAAAACCGCTGTGTTAAATTTTTTTGATAATTCTTCATGATTGGTTAAAATTATTCCACCTCTAGCACTTCTAAAAACTTTATGCGTGGTAGATGTAACTACATGAGCATAGTCACACGGATTTGGATATCCCTTTCCAGCAACCAAACCTGAAAAATGAGCCATATCAACCATTAGATAAGCCCCAACTTTATCTGCAATCTCTCTAAATCTTTTAAAATCTATAACTCTGGAATATGCACTTCCACCTGCAATTATCAATTTTGGTTTATGTTCTAATGCAAGTTTTTCAACATTGTCATAATCTATAAGTTCAGATTTTTTATCAACATCATATCCCACCGGATTAAACCATTTTCCTGACATTGAAATTTTTAAACCATGAGTAATATGACCTCCTGAATTTAAACTCATACCCATAAAAGTATCACCAGGTTTTAACAGTGCTAAAAATACAGCACCATTAGCTTGTGCTCCTGAGTGTGGCTGCGCATTAGCAAATTTACAATTGAAAAGTTTTTTTAATCTTTCTATTGCTAAGTTTTCAGCAACGTCAACATGTTCACATCCATTATAATATCTTTTGCCAGGATAACCTTCAGCATATTTATTTGTTAGCACTGATCCTTGAGCCTCCAAAACAGCTTGAGAAACAATGTTCTCTGAAGCAATCAATTCTATATGTTGTTGCTGTCTCAAGAGTTCATCTTGAATCGCCTTGTAAAGTTCTGGGTCTTTTGAAGATAAACTGTCTTCAAAAAAACTTTTATAGCTATCGTTTATATAATTTTTTTCACTAGACATTATATTTTTTTCACTCTTTTTAAGTGTCTACCACCTTCAAATTTAGTTTTCAAAAAAACACTAATATAATTTAAAGCATTTTTTTTAGTTAACAACCTTGAACCTAATGTAATGATATTTGCATCATTATGCAATCTTGATAATTTTGTTGATTTTAAATTAAAACATTGAGCAGCACGAATATTTTTATGTTTATTTGCAGCAATATTCATCCCTGTGCCAGATCCACAAACTAAAATTCCAACATTATTTTTGCTAATTTTTACTTTTCGAGCAACCTTATGTGCGTAATCAGGGTAATCTACTCTGATATCAGAGGACGGTCCTAGATCAAAATAATTCATTTTTTTTTTAAGAAGGTATTTTTTAATAATTTCCTTTAATTTAAAACCAGCGTGATCAGAGGAAATATATATTTTTTTCAAACTAATTAAATTTATAATCTAGAACACAAGCTACAAGGTGAATTCTATTTTCTTCACCCCCATTAAATGCATTGTGATATTTCGTATTATTTGTAATCCATACAGAACCATCTGCAGGCATATGTTTTGCAACATTATCTATTACCATTAAACAACCTGGGTTAGTGATAATTGGTATATGAAGTCTTGGTTCAGGATCTCTATGCCAACTCAAAGTAGATCTTGGCTCTTTTAAAAGAATTCTTATTCTGCCCAATTTATATTTTGAAGAGAGCACATCATATACTTCCTTAAAATACGTATTTTCATAATCTTTAATAAATTCAGAATATTGTGATTCATCAACTTTAATATCTCTTGAAACTTCTTTTCCAGTTTTATCAGGTTTAGTCCAATAAACTCCTCTAGCCTTACTGCCTTTTATTGAGTCTGGATCTCCCGGTATTTGAGTTAGTGAAATGGCTCCAAAGTGAGTTACACCACCACCATCATCAAATTTTTTAATATTTACAATTTGATTGTATGCTTCTTGCAACTTATTTATGTCAAATTTAATATTTTGTTTTTGAAAATCACTGAAATCTAAAATTCTTTTCTCTTTTTTTATATTCAGGTCTACAATTTTTGTGTTATCTATAGTCATCGAATTGTGTTGTACTTATAAATTAATATATTTGTATAATACTTTTGTCGCATTAATAAAGTATATTTGAACATGATTACAGGAAAATATCCAAATTTAAGATTAAGAAGAAACAGAAAGGAATCGTGGACTAGAAGGCTGGTTCAAGAAAATACACTGAGTCCAAATGATTTTATACTACCAATTTTCTTAATAGATGGATCAAATAAAAAAGAATCAATATCTACAATGCCAGGTGTTTTTAGATACACAATAAATAGAATTTCTCAAATAGTAGATAAAGCAATTAAAAAAGGTATTCCAATGGTTGCTCTTTTTCCCAAAACGAAAAATACTTTAAAAAATAATTTAGGTACTGAATCATTAAATGAAAATAATTTAGTTTGCAGAGCCATAGTAGAAATCAAAAAAAGATATAAAAACCAAATTGGGATTATGTGTGATGTTGCACTTGATCCTTATACCTCACATGGTCATGATGGATTAATAAAGTCTAATCAAATAATTAATGATGAAACAATTGAAGTGTTAATAAATCAATCTCTATTACAGGCTGAAATGGGATGTGATGTCATTGCACCTTCAGATATGATGGATGGAAGAATAGGAAAAATAAGAAAAGCTCTTGATAATTCTAATTTTAAAAATACCCAAATTTTGTCCTATGCTGCAAAGTATGCCTCTAGTTTTTATGGTCCTTTTAGAGATGCGGTTGGCTCTAAAAGTTCACTTAAAGGTGATAAAAAAACATATCAAATGGACTTTAGAAATAGCGATGAGGCTATACGTGAAGTTGCATTAGATATAAAGGAAGGCGCAGATATGGTTATGGTTAAACCAGGAATGCCTTACTTAGATATAATTAAATCAATAAAAGAAAAGTTTAGAATTCCAGTTTTAGCCTACCAAGTTTCTGGAGAATACAGTCTTTTGGAAGCTGCTATTAATAAAAAACTAATACAAAGAAATGCCGTTTATGAAAGTTTAGTTTCTTTTAAACGTGCAGGAGCAAACGCTATTGTTTCATATTATGCTGATAGAATAGACAAAATTTTAGAATAATTATTTTAAAGAATTTAAAAAAATTACTCTACTACTAGGATAATTTAAATTATTTGGTTTCAAGATGGTTTTATCCAAATAATCTCCAACCAACTTCAATCCGCTTAATAAAATATTTATATCAGTTACCTCTAAATCTTTCTCAATAAGAAAATTCGGAACATATTTCTTTTCACTATAAGTACTTGCAAAATAAACAGTTTTATTATCCTCTAAATTTTTCTCGACTAAATTTTCTAGTTCAAGATCGTAACCCAATAGTTTAAGTAACTCTAATTCCCAGAAAACATATTTTTTAAGCCAATTTTGATCATTTAATAAATTAAAAAGATCTTTGATTAGAGAGTAAACTTTTTTATTTGCCTGTGCTTCAGCTGTTAATATTTTTATTAGGTTCATTGCTGAAGTAATACAAGAAAGCTTTTGTTTATGATCAAAATAATATGGACTGTAAGCATTCAAAATTTCAATTTTAAAATAACCCATTCTATTATCGTTTTTTGAGTTATAATTAATATGAAGCTTGTTTCCTACCTGAAGATAATTTTTAATTTTTTTTGAAGTTCCTCCGAATATAATACCTGAAACTTTACCTCTATCCAAAGTATATAATTCAGCAATTATAGAGTTTTCACTGTATCTGCTTTTACTTACTAAAAAACCTTGATCTATCCAATTCATTTTTTTTTCAATTTATATTTTTTAAACATTCGATAGCAGCATTTTGCTCAGCATCTTTTTTTGATTTACCTGATGATATAAAAAATTTCGTATTAGGAAGCTTAACCCCTACCTTAAAAATAGGTTTATGACGTGGACCTGTATTAGAAATTATTTTATATGTTGGTAATTTTTTAAATTTTTTTAAAGCTAGTTCTTGAAGTGTTGTTTTTGCATCAATTTGAGTAACAACACTTTTTTCAATATGACTACCCCAAAGTTTTAAAATAACTTTTTCAGCTATATTCAATCCTTTGTCTAAATAAATGGCTCCCATTAATGCCTCACAACTATCTGAAATAATCTTGTCTTCAATTTTGATAATTTTATTTTTTGGGTTGAACGTTTTTATATAATTTTCTAATTCAATTGCTTTAGCAACTTCTAAACATGTTTTTTTATTTACTAATGATGCAAATTTTTTATCAAGTATACCCTCTTTTTCACTAGGATAGATTTTTAAAAGTTTTTGAGCAATAACCAGCCCAAGCACTCTATCTCCTAAAAATTCAATCTTTTCATTATTTTCATTTGGGTTAAAACTTTTGTGGGTTAATGATTGAATTAACAAATTATTATTTTTAAATTTTATGTTTAGTTTTTTTTCTAATTTTTGATAGTTTATTTTCATCAATTAATTTTATCAAATGTTCTATTAAATCTAATTGATTTATGCCATTTCCAAAATTCAAAAATACTACCCACTTTTCTATTAGATGAAAAAAAAATAAATTGAGCTTTACCAACTAGATTGTCTTTATGAACATAACCAACACTTGTTAGATATCTGCTGTCTTTAGAGCAATCTCTATTGTCACCTAAAAAAAAATAATGATCATCAGGGACAGTAAAGATATCTGAATTCTGGTAAGAGTATTCCTTCAAGTAAACTGTGTGAAATTTTTTTCCATTCGGTAATTTTTCCTCAAATTTAAAAACATCAATAATTTCACTTCCACAATAAATATTACTTTTGCTAAGAGTTTTTGACTTTAATATTTCACCGTTGTTTAAATATAGGTTAGAGTCTATAAATTGAATCTTATCACCTGGAAGACCAATAAGTCTTTTTATATAATCTGTTCTATTATCTGCTGGCGTTTTAAAAACAACTACATCTCCACGTTTTGGACTATTGAACATTACTCTTTTGCTAAGTAGTGGAGGACTAAAAGGAAAAGAATGCTTACTATAGCCGTAGGAATATTTTGTAACAAACAACCTGTCACCTACTAGCAATGTTGGCTCCATCGATGATGAAGGAATATAGAATGGTTGAATTAAAAGGGATCTTATTACTATAGCAATTATTAAAGCATAAAATAAAGTTTTTATA
Source organism: uncultured Pelagibacteraceae bacterium (assembly GCA_902613855.1). Taxonomy (GTDB): domain Bacteria; phylum Pseudomonadota; class Alphaproteobacteria; order Pelagibacterales; family Pelagibacteraceae; genus Pelagibacter. Next base: position 394,652 of record CACMIX010000001.1, on the reverse strand, counting down.
TTTTCAGAAAAAAAATTTTTATCTAGCTTCATATTGATTGAATAATTGCAAAGGCTGTTGAATAATCTTTTTCATCTGAAATTGACAGAAAAGAATTAAACTTTTTAATTTTGTATTTTTTTTGGACAATTTTTATAATTTTTTTATTATCAACATATTTAGGCATACCTTTTTTATCATTTGTGATCTCAATGTCTTTAAAGCTTAAATTGGAGGAAAATCCAGTCCCTAATGCTTTAGAAAAAGCCTCTTTAGCTGCAAATCTCTTCGAAAAAAAAGCTACTTTATTTTTGGTTTTTTTTGATAATTTAAGTTCATTACTACTATAAATTCGACTTTTAAATTTATTGTTCTTAATACATTCCCTGATCCTATTGTTATCAATGATGTCAATCCCAATTCCAAGAATTTTCATATTATTTCAATAATTTTTTAAAATTTTTAATCACTTTTGACAAACCATGAAATACTGACTCCCCTATTATGAAATGACCAATATTATATTCGTGAATTTCTTTTATTCTTAACAGTAATTTAGTGGTTTTATAATCCAAACCATGCCCCGCATGAACTTCAATACCCAAAGAATTTGCAAGCTTAGAACTATTTTTTATTCTTTGAAGTTCTTTGTTATGTTTTTGATTTGATTTAACCTTATTTGATAAATTTCCTGTATGGATTTCAACACAATCCACTCCAAGTGATTTTGAAATTTTAATATCTTTTAAAGAGGGATTAATAAATAAACTGGTTCTTATTTTAGCTTTTTTGAATTTAGAAACTATTTTTTTTAATTTATTAAAATTTTTTTTTAAATTTAAACCTCCCTCAGTCGTAATTTCTTTTCTATTTTCTGGTACTATACAAATGTAATTTGGTTTAATTCTTAGAGCATTAGATACAATGCTTTCATTCATTGAAAGCTCAAGATTAACCAATACGTTTTTCAAATTACATATCTTTTTTGCATCTTTATCATTAATATGTCTTCTATCTTCTCTTAAATGTATTGTTACAGAGTCCGCTCCACACTTGACTACGTGTAATGCAGCACTGATTGGGTCTGGATGTTTTTCACCTCTTGCATTTCTTAAAGTTGCAACGTGATCAATATTTACACCTAGTCTTATCACTTGATAAATCTACTTCCTGGTGTTGTTATTGGTACAGATTTAAGTGTTTCAGGTAATTTTTTTGGGCTGTATACAGGCACATCTATTTTTAAATGGGAAACAACTTTAGTTTTTATTTTTAAAGATTTTTTAGAAGATCTATCTATGATAGACGCAAATCCTAATAATTTAGCATTTGCTTTTTTTATTAGCTTAACGCATTCTAAACTTGATTTTCCTGTAGTAATAACATCTTCAATAATTAAAACTCTAGCACCTTTATTAATATAAAAACCACGTCTGAGTGTAAATTTTCCCTTAACTCGCTCACAAAAAATTGTTTCTTTTTTAAGAAGTCTACCAATCTCATATCCAATGATTATTCCACCCATCGCTGGAGCCAGAATTAAGTCAATTTTTTTATATTTTTTTTTAATTTGGTTTGCTAATGATTTGCAAATTTTTTCAGCTAAGTTCGGGAAACTTAGAAGTTTTGCGCATTGAATATATTTTGATGAATGCAATCCTGATGATAAAATGAAGTGACCTTCCAATAATGCATTAGTTTTTTTTAAAATATTTAAGGATTTTTTGTGTGAAAGCATTTCTTTTTTCTTCGTGTCTAATTATCTTAAATTTTATACTCTTTTGTTTTAGCACTGCAATAAAATTTGTAAAATTTTTAAGGTTTCTTATAATTAATTTAAATTTAAAATTAATATAGTTTGGATTTTTGCCTACCATCTCTAAACTAGAGATATTTAATTTATGACTTCCAATTAACGAACTGATATCACCAAGTTGACCAGGTTTATCGGGTAAAGACATCCATAGCGTTGTATTATATTTTTTAATTTTTTCCTCTTTTTGTTCACCCTTATCGTGCCAATACCTCCTTATGGCAGCTCTAGCTTTTCCAGTTTTAGTAGTAGGTATCCAATGGAGTGATGGGGAATTATTTTTTGATGTTATGATATTTATACGATCACCATTATGCAGAATTGTTTGAAGATCGCTTTTGTTTCCATTTATTTCACACCCAGTTGCAGAATTACCAATTTTCGTGTGTACAGCATAAGCAAAATCGATAGCAGTAGCTTCTTTAGGTAATTTGATAACTGAACCTTTAGGTGTAAAACAAAAAACGTTTTCCTGGAACATCTGAAGTTTAGTGTATTCATATGAATGCTCTGGATTTTCATTTTTTTCTATAATTTCAACTAAATCTTTTAACCAATCATATTCCTTCCAGCTTAATGAATTAAACTTTTCTGAAGATTTATATTTCCAATGTGATGCTATACCTCTTTCTGCAAATTCATGCATTTCACTTGTTCTTATTTGTATTTCAATTGGTTTTTTATTTGAACCTATTACTGAAGTATGAATAGACTCATAACCGTTAATTTTAGGAGAAGATATATAATCTTTAAACTTTCCAGGAATACAATTCCATTTTTTATGAAATATTCCTAGTGTTTTATAGCAGTCATCAATATTTTTTAAAATTACTCTAAATCCAATAATATCGGTTACTTGTTCTAGAGAAACTCTTTTTTTTTGAACTTTTCTCCAAATTGAAAATGGAGTTTTTTCTCTTCCATAAATTTCTGCGTTGATATGATTTTCATTTAAAATAGAGCTTAACTCAAAAGAAAGTTCTTCAAATAAATTTTTCTTATCGAGTTTGATTTCGTCCAATCTTTTTTTAATTAATTTTCTTGCATCATTATTTAAAATTTCAAAGGATAAATCTTCAAGCTCATCACGGATTCTATGCATTCCCATTCTGTCTGCAAGTGGTGCATATATTTCCATTGTTTCTTGGGCAATCCTTTTTCTTTTATCTTCCTTAGTTATTGCTTTGATGGTTCTCATATTATGAAGTCGATCAGCAATTTTAACTAATAAAACTCTAATATCTTTAGAAGTTGCTAAAATTAATTTTCTAAAATTTTCTGCTTTTGAGTTAAAACTTGCAGTGTTTTCAAAAACAGAAATTTTAGTAACTCCATCTACTAAATCTGCAACCTCAGGTCCAAATTCATTTTTGATTGTCTCATATGTAGCAACAGTATCTTCAATTGTATCATGTAATAATCCGGTAGTAATAGTTGCGCTATCTAATTTTAATTCAGTAAGAATATTTGCAACCTCAATTGGATGAACAGAATAAGGGTCACCAGATGCTCTTTTTTGATTTTGATGTGCCTTAATGGCAAAGTTATATGCTTTATCTAATCTCTCATGATTAAGAAATTTGTTATATACTTTAACTTTATTTATAAGTTCATTAGAATTCAACATTCTTTACTATATCATTAAATTAAATTTGTTTAATAGATGTAATATCGTCCACAGGAAGTAACGAAATTAGGGTCTTAATATCTAATTTTTTAGATGGGTGTTTCCAGTTTTTTTCAATCTCAAACAAGGGGAGTAAAACAAAATTTCTTTTATGCATTCTTTTATGAGGTAAATTTAGCTTACTTTTGATATTTAATTTCATTCCATGAAAATCAATAATGTCAATATCACATATACGGGGAGAGTTTTTTTTTGATTTTTTTCTACCTAAGTTAATCTCAATTTTTTTACAAATATTGAGTAAACTTAGAGGATCATGATAACTAATAATTTTCAATATTATATTTAAATATTTTGGATAATTGGGGTTAGGCCATGATGGTGTTTCATAGTATTTTGAAATTGAAATAAATTTTATGTTATTTTCTTTTAAATGAAATTTAGCTTTTTCAATATTTTCACTTCTAACACCAAGATTTGATCCTATGCCTAAATAAACAATTTTAGCTAGATTTTCTGATATATCTTGATTTTTCACGGTTCCAATCTCTGTTTTTTTTTGTTGCTCTTTTATCGTATTGTTTTTTTCCTTTAGCAACTGCTAGTTCAATTTTAGCTTTACCTTTTTTAAAATACATTTTTGTAGGTACAATGGTAAAACCGTCTCTTTGCATTTTTCCAATAAGTTTGTTTATCTCTCTTTTGTTTAACAAAAGTTTTCTTTCATCTGTTGGATTGTGATTTGAATAGCTTGCTTGTTTGTATGGAGAAATATGCGAATTAATAAGCACTATTTCACCTTTTTTTTCAACTGCATATGCATCCGCTATATTAACTTTACCATCTCTGATGGACTTAATTTCAGAACCTTTTAAAACAATACCTGCCTCTAAGAGATCTTCAAAAAAATAATTAAAACTTGCTTTTCTGTTTAAACAAATAATTTTTAAACCAGAATTGGTTTTTTTGTTCATTAAATAAGTTTTGCAGACTCGATGGCTTTTTTTATAATTATTTTAGTCTCTTCTGTAACTTTAACCAATGGTAATCTAACTTCATCGTCACACAAATTCATTAGTTTGGCAGCATATTTTACTGGACTAGGGTTGCTCTCTACAAACATTGCAGTATGTACTGGTTGCAAAATGTCATCTAATTCTTTTGCTTTAATAAGATTTTTGTCATTTTTAGATGTTGAATTTTTTTGAAATTCTGAGCAAAGCTTTGGTGCTATATTTGCAGTTACACTAATAGTCCCAACGCCTCCTCTTTTATTAAATTCAAATGCGTTATCATCGTTTCCTGTTAATTGAATAAATTCATTACCCATTTTCTTTAACTGTTGATCAACTCTGTCTAAATCACCAGTGGCATCTTTTACGCCAACAATATTCTTTAATTCATATAGTCTTGCCATTGTATCAACAGACATATCAATTACTGACCTGCCTGGTATATTATAAATTATAATAGGAATTCCACATTTATCATTAATAGCTTTATAATGTTGATATAGTCCCTCTTGAGTGGGCTTGTTGTAATATGGTGTTACAATTAATGCACCATTTGCACCTGCCTTTTCAGCATGAGAAGTTAGAGAAATAGCCTCCTCAGTAGAGTTAGAGCCCGTACCAGCGATAACTGGTATTTTTCCATTACTCTCTTTAATGCATAAATCAATCACACGCTCATGTTCAGTATGGCTGAGGGTTGGAGATTCTCCAGTAGTACCAGCAGGAACTAGTCCGGACGTACCATTGTCAATATGAAAATGAATTAGCTTTATATATGCATCTTCATCTAGACCATTATTTTTGAATGGAGTGATTAAGGCAACATTTGATCCTTTAAACATAAATACTTATAACATAGTTTAGAGATTCATATACATAAAGATTATGTGCAAAAAAATATTATTTATTCTTGGAATGGTCTTATTTGTTTCTCTTAAAATAACTAACCTTTACGCAGAGACAATACAAATTGTTCCTCCTCAAAAACCTACTTTATCATCAGAAGAGATAATTAAAAAAATATCAAAAAATATTATTATTCCTCTTAAAAAACCTACAAAATTAAAAAAGGTTGAAAAAAAGGTTGTTGTTAAGGAAATAAAAGAGAAAAAATTAAGTTTTAAAATTCCTAAAAAAAAACCAAGTGTTGCAGGAGTAACAACTACTAAAAACATTAAAATATCTAAATATTTTAGCAAAAAAGATTTTGGTTTGGCAAAAAAAGCTATTTCTGAAATGCAAAAAAGTAAATGGACTTCAGCTTTAAATATTTCCAAAAAAGCTAAAGATAAATCTATTTATAATTTTATTCAGTGGAGACATCTACTAACAACTGGGAATCAAGCCTCTTTTTACGATTATAAGGTTTTTATAGATAGTAATCCTGAATATCCAAGAATTGATAGATTAAGATATTTGGCAGAACATAAATTGTCTACGGCTAATGTTTCGCCCAAGAAGATCATTACATGGTTTGGAGCTAACGAACCGCTTAGTGGATATGGTAAAATGATATTAGGTGAAAGTCACCTATTAATTGGTGATAAATCTAAGGGTACAAATTTAATTAAAGAAGGTTGGATTACAGCAAAATTATCTAGGAACGATTTAAAGTTTTTTAGAAAGAAATTTAAAAAAAGTCTAAATGCTGATGATTATATTAAAAGAGCTGATTACCTTGCGTGGAATGGAAAGCATTGGGATCTTAAAAGACTAACAAGATATTTGCCAAAAGATTATGAGCTTTTATATACGGCCAGACAAATACTAATAAGTAAGGGATATGGAGTTGACCAAGCAATTAAAAATGTGCCACAAAAATTTAAAAATGATGCAGGTCTTAATTATGATCGTTTGAAATGGAGAAGAAAAAAAGGTCGTGTAGACTCATCAACAGAAATTCTACTTAAAATTAGAAATGATAAAGATTATTTAGTGATGCCAGAAAAATGGTGGAAAGAAAGAGAAATAATTTCACGGGCTCTAATTTATAAAAAAAAATACGAAATTGCTTATAAAATATCAAGTAATCACGGTATGACTGAAGGGTCAGACTTTGCAGCAGCAGAGTGGATGAGTGGCTGGATAGCATTGAGTTTTTTAAATGATCCTTTAACAGCAAAAAATCATTTTAAAAATTTTTATGACAATGTTAACTATCCAATTAGTACCTCTAGAGGAGCTTATTGGCTTGCTAGCGCATATGAGAAACTTGGAGATAAAGAGCAATCGAATAAATGGTATTTAGAAGCATCAAAATATTTAACTACTTATTATGGTCAATTAGCATTTTTAAAGATCAATCCAAATGGAAAATTTGAACTTAATAAAGACATGGAAGTTGATAAAAAATATCGACTTATTTTTTTTAATAAAGAACTGGTTAAGATTACTTATCTTTTAGATGAGCTTAAAAAAGATAAATATACAAAATTTATTCTAAGGCATCTAGCCAATGATGATATTTCCAAAGGTAGTGAAATACTAGCAGCTGAACTTGCAACAAATATAAATAGATATGATTTTGCTATACAAGTTTCTAAAATTGCTTCCTATCAAAAAAGGTTTCATAATAAATTTAATTATCCGATAATTAGTACTCCAAAAAGTATTAATGGAAGAAAAATCCCAGATAGCGCTTTAATTTTATCTATTATAAGACAAGAAAGTGAGTTTGATTTAGAAGCCAACAGTCACGCTGGTGCAAAAGGATTAATGCAACTAATGCCCTACACTGCAAAATTAGTTTCTAAACAAGCAAAACTTCCTTATTCAAAATCAAGATTAACTACTGATCCCGAATATAATATCAATTTAGGTTCTCATTATATTGCAGGCCTTATCTTACAATATGATGGTGCATACCCTTTTGCAGTTGCCGCTTATAATGCAGGACCAAACCGAGTTAAGTATTGGAAAAAAATTAATAAAAATCCACAAAAGAAACAAATTAATTATGTTGATTGGGTTGAGTTAATAAAATTTAGGGAAACACGAAACTACGTTCAGCGGGTAATGGAAAACTACAATGTTTACCGATATATATTAGAACAAAGGCCTGTTCCAATGAGAAATTTCTTTAAAGATCGTCCTCTATTTTAATGGCGGAAGAGGAGGGATTCGAACCCTCGGTACAAGTTTCCTCGCACGGTCATTTAGCAAACGACTGGTTTCAGCCTCTCACCCACTCTTCCGTATGACATTGTGTAATAAGCGATTGTATTGAAAATTCAATCTTTATAAAGTAATTATTCAATTATTATGAGAAATAAGTACTCTATATTTTCTTTATTTAAAAATGCTTTGTCGTATCATGAAAATTGGCAAAGAGCCTGGAAAGATCCAGCACCTAAAAAAGAATATGATGCTGTAATTGTTGGTGGCGGTGGTCACGGTTTAGCAACAGCATATTACTTAGCAAAAAAACATAATATGCAAAATATTGCTGTAGTAGAAAAAGGTTGGATTGGTGGTGGAAACACCGGTCGTAATACAACAATTATTAGATCAAATTATTTATGGGATGCTAGTGCCGGTTTGTATGATCATGCCTTAAAAATATGGGAAGGTTTATCACAAGAACTAAATTATAATGTTATGTTTAGTCAAAGAGGTGTAATGAATCTTGCTCACAATTTACAAGATGTGAGAGATTTAAAAAGAAGAACTCACGCAAACAGACTGAATGGAATAGATGCAGTTTATTTAAACACTGAGGAAGTAAAAAAATTTTGTCCAATTATAAATACATCACAAGATATTAGATATCCTGTTTTGGGTGGTACTTTACAAAGAAGAGCTGGTACAGCTAGACATGATGCAGTTGCCTGGGGATATGCCAGGGGTGCAGATGAAATGGGAGTTGATATCATTCAAAACTGTGAAGTTAAAAGTATCAAGAGAAGTGGTGATATAGTTGAGGGTATAGACACAACAAAAGGATTTATTAAAACTAAAAAAATTGGTGTAGTTGCAGCAGGACATTCTAGCGTAGTTGCTAATATGGCAGGTTTAAAACTTCCACTTGAAAGTAAACCCTTGCAAGCTTTAGTTTCTGAACCTGTGAAACCAATTATTGACACTGTTGTTATGTCAAATGCTGTTCATGCATATGTTAGTCAATCAGATAAAGGTGAGCTAGTTATAGGTGCTGGTACAGATGATTATATTTCTTATTCTCAAAAAGGTAGTCATCAAATTGTAGAAGGCACTTTGAATGCAATTTTAGAATTATATCCAATTTTTAGTCGTATGAGAATGCTGAGACAATGGGGTGGTATTGTTGATATATGTCCTGATGCAAGTCCTATTCTAAGCAAAACATCGATCAAAGGATTATATTTTAATTGTGGTTGGGGTACAGGTGGATTTAAAGCAACACCTGGTTCTGGAGATTTATTTGCTCATACTATTGCTAATGACGAGCCTCATAAACTGAATGCTGCATTTAATTTAAATAGATTTGTAAGCGGTGACCTTGTAGATGAACATGGTGCTGCAGCTGTTGCACATTAATGTTTTTAATTAATTGTCCGTATTGTGGAGAAAGAGATCAGCAAGAATTTAAAGCTGGTGGAGAAGCACACATTGAAAGACCCAAACAACCAACTGAACTAAGTGATGATGAATGGGCAGAATATTTATTTATGAGAAAAAATATTAAAGGTGTGCAGTTTGAAAGATGGAATCATGCTCATGGTTGTCGTAAATGGTTTAATATGGCTAGAGATACATCTAATGATGAAATAAAAGCAATTTATAAAATGGGTGAAAAACCTCCAACACAATAAAATGACACTAAATCTAAGAGTAAAATCAAGTGAATTTATAGATGAGACTAATAGAATTTCATTTAAGTTTGATGGAAAAACATACTACGGATTTAAAGGAGATACTTTAGCATCTGCTTTAATAGCAAATAATGTTCATTTAGTTGGTAGAAGTTTTAAATATCATCGACCAAGAGGAATTATGACGTCTGGTTCTGAGGAACCGAATGCAATCGTTCAAGTAAATCCTAATTCAAATATTACAGAACCAAATGCAAGAGCAACAGAAATAGAAATTTATGAAGGTTTAGAAGCATCTAGCCAAAATTGTTGGCCAAGTGTTAATTTTGATATAGGTGGAATAAACAATTTTCTAGCTCCCCTCTTTCCAGCAGGCTTTTATTATAAAACTTTTATGTGGCCTAAAAGTTTTTGGGAGAAGTATGAATTTTTTATTAGACATTCTGCTGGCCTTGGCAAATCTCCAAATACAAGAGATCCCGATATATACGACCATAGAAATATTCATTGTGATGTATTAGTTGTGGGTGCCGGTATATCTGGAATATTAGCAGCAAAAAACGCAGCAAAAAATAATTTCAAAACTTTACTTTTAGATGAAAAGAATGAACTTGGTGGATCAACAATATTTGAGGCAAATGAAGACAATAAAATTAATCATAATTCAGCATCTGAATGGTTAAAAAAAGAAATTAATGAACTTAAAAATATTGAGAATCTTGAGATTAAAACTAGAACAAGCGTAGCTGCATATCATCAATACAATTATTTACTTGCTAGAGAAAATTTAACAGATCATTTAGTCAAAAAGGATAAAAAAAATAAAATTAGACAACGACTTCTTAAAATTAGAGCTAAAAAAGTGATTTTAGCAACAGGTGCACTAGAAAGACCTTTAATTTTTAATAATAATGATAGACCTGGTATCATGCTCTCTTCAGCTATTAAAAAATATAGTAATTTTTATGGTGTTGCATGTGGAACTAAAAACATTTTTTTCACAAATAATGATAGCGCTTATGAAAGTGCTTTATCATTGCATAATAAAGGAATTAAGGTTGAAGCTATTATAGATATCAGGGAAAATTCTGATACAAAAATAATTAAAAAAATAAATGATGCTGGTATAAAAATATACTGGGCACATACAATTGTTGATACTAGAGGGTACAAACGATTAAGTGGCGTATCTATAATGAAACTTTCAAATGACGGTACATCGGTTACTGGTAATAAAATTTCTATTTCTTGTGATTGCTTAGGTATTGCAGGAGGTTGGACACCTGCCGTACATTTATACACGCAATCTGGTAGTAAACTAACCTTTGATGAAGAACGAAAAATTTTTTTTCCTAAAACTGATACCAAAGAACAAATTAGTGTTGGATCCTGTGGGGGCGACTTTGAACTAGATGAAATAATTACAAATTTAAATTATAAATTAAAAAATTTTTTAAACATCAACAAAACTGATTTTGAAGGTATTAGTTTAGAAAATGATCATGAAACTTCAAAAAGAAACATTTGGCTTTTACCCTCTGATAAGACTATTGGTAAAACTAAGCCTTTCGTCGATTACCAGAATGATGCAACAGCAAAAGACATAAAACTCGCATTAAGAGAGGGTTTTAGATCAATCGAGCATGTTAAAAGATATACAACAACAGGAATGGGCACTGACCAAGGTAAACTTGGAAATATGCATGCTTTAGGAATCATTGCAGATACAGCAGGTGTAAAAATGGGAGAATTAGGTACGACAACTTTTAGACCGCCATACACTCCTTTAACATTTGGAACTATTGTTGGAAGAAATGTAGGAGAATTTTTTGATACATTCCGAAGAACTCCTATGAATGATTGGCACATTAAAAATAAAGCTGAATTTGAAAATGTTGGACAGTGGAAAAGATCTTGGTATTACCCTAAAGAAGATGAAACAATGCATCAAGCCGTTCAAAGAGAAAGTAAAGCAGCTAGACAGAGTGCTGGAATATTAGATGCTTCTACCTTAGGTAAAATTGATATTCAGGGAAGTGATGCTTCTGAATTTTTAAATAGAGTTTACACTAACGCATGGTCAAAACTTGCTATTGGTAAATGCAGATATGGATTGATGCTTAATGAGGACGGTATGGTTTATGATGATGGTGTTACGACGAGACTAGGTGAAAATCATTATATTATGACAACTACAACAGGTGGTGCCGCAAATGTTTTAGGAAAACTTGAAGATTACCTTCAGACTGAATGGCCCGAGTTAGACGTATATTTAACTTCTGTCACAGATCATTTTGCAACAGCTAGTCTATGTGGTCCTAACAGTAAAAAAATTTTAAATAAAATTATTCCTGATTTAGATTTATCAGATGACAATTTTCCACACATGTCATTTAAAGAGGTATTAATTGATAAAATCAAATGCAGAATTATGAGAATAAGTTTTACGGGTGAGCTGAGTTATGAGATTAATGCACCAGCAAGTTATGGTGAGGCTATATGGCAAAAATGTATAGAGGCTGGAAAAGAATTTAATATTACTCCCTATGGAACAGAAACAATGCATTTATTAAGAGCAGAAAAAGGTTTTATAATTGTAGGTCAAGATACAGATGGAACTATGACACCTATTGATCTTCAAATGGACTGGATTGTAAGTAAGAAAAAATATGACTTTATTGGAAAAAGATCACTTTATAGATCCGACACAATGAAAGAAGATAGAAAACAATTAGTAGGTTTATTGACTGAAGATCCAAATATTGTTTTGGAAGAAGGTGCTCAAATTGTTTCTGAATTAAATCAAAAACCAGTTGAAATGCTTGGTCATGTAACATCAAGTTATTTCAGCCCAAATCTTAATAAATCAATAGCATTAGCAGTTGTTAAAGATGGAAAAAATATGATGGGTAGAAAACTTTTCGTTCCAATGGAAAATAAAAATATTAGTGTCACCGTGGCTAATACAGTGTTTTATGATGAGAAAAATGAGAGGCTAAATGCTTAATTATAAAACAGCAACAAATGAAGAAATTAACTACAATGGTGTCGTTGTTAAAGAAATTTCACCTACAATGAAATTAAATTTAAGAGGTAAAAAAAGAGAATTTTTTACTAATATAGGTAAAAATCTAAATATGCTTCTTCCAACAGAGGCTAATACCTCAACAATCAGTGATAAATTAACAGCTATTTGGCTTAGCCCTGATGAATGGATGATTGTTACTAACGATGAGGTGAAAAAAGATACAAATGAATATCAGCTACATGAAATACTTTTTAATGATATATCCAAATCATGTTTAGGTGCTATAATTGATGTTACAGATCAATTTGTTCAATTAGAAATCAAAGGGAAAAATATCTACGAAATATTTTCTGCAGGAAGTCCATTCAACTTTAGTGAATTTAAAGATAAAAAAGGTTCATCTGTGCAAACAATTTTAAATCATATAGATGTTATAGTTCACAATAAGGGAGATCAAATTGTTAATTTATTTGTAAGAAGGTCTTTTGCTCAACATCTTTGGTCCTGGATTAATGATAGTGCTTCAAGATTATAAATTTAATTTTTTCTTCTAAAATCCCACGGCATTTCAAATTTACCCTGCCAAATACCAAGTTTATTATTTTTTGCATACATTTCATCTGAAATGTATTTTTTAGAATACTTTCTATAAGCAACTGCATAACCGTTTGATACTAACCAAGAATTAAGATTTTGGTTTCTTTTATAACATTCTCCAATAAGCCTATTATATCTATCAACATCCTTTATCTTACATTTTATAATTTGATTATTTATTTTTTTAGTTAATTTATTAGTAGAAACTTGTCCACACATGTAGCTCTTGGTGAACGAAAAAACACTAATTGTTAGGTAAGGCTTTTTACATGTTTGTTTTTTTTCTGGAGCATCTATCCCATGTAACCTAATTTTTTTATTACTTATTTTAATTGTATCTCCATCAATAATTTTTGCAAAACCAGTAATTTCCTTAATTTCTTCTGACTTAACATCATTGTAAGTAAATATAAAAACAACTAAACAAATAATAATCATTATTAAAACTTTTTTTTTGGTAAAAAACATCTTTAAGTAATTTAGATCAAATTATGTGGTGACTAATTTATTTTTTATATAATATTTAACGTAAAAGAATAAAATAATTGATATCGACCATTGAAATGTGGCCCAAATATAAAAAAATGTTTTAAAATCTGCGTTAATATATCTGGCAATATGAAATGACAATATGGGTACTATAACGTTTCTTATAATATTATTTAACATGGCCTTTTCTGATTTTTTTAAAGCCATAAAAAAGCCATTTGAAAGAAAGAAAATTGGATATGCTGGTAAGATGAAGGCTGATATTTTTAAGTAAATAGAACCATATGTGATTACTTCAGAATTAGAGGAGAAGAATTTTGGAACAATGTCAGCACTTAAATATACAAGAACACCTGAGAATAACATTAAATACAAACCGTATTTTACTGATGTAAAATATGATTGTTCAACTCGCTTATAATATTTAGCTCCAATATTTTGAGCAATTATAGAAATAATTGCTGTATTTATTCCTAAAATAGGAAGTAAAACAACCTGTTCAATTCTAGTTGCAGACCCATAACCTGCTACTGCATATTCGCTAGAAAAACCAACATAAGTAAAAACAATAGCAGCAGCCACTGAGTATCCTAAAATAGCAACTGTTATTGGCATAGATTGAAAGAAAATATTTTTTAGAAAAAAATATTTTACTTTAAAATAACTAAAAGTAATTTTCTTTATTCTTTCATTAGTTAGAATTTTTCTAAGTACAATTAAAAGAGAAACAAATTGAGCAATTAGCGTTGCTACACCAATTCCTGATATTCCTAAAGCTGGTATAAATAAGAAACCAAAAATAAAAATAGGATTTAAAATTATATTCAGGAAAAAGGATAAAATTAAAGCATTTCTATATGTTACTGTGTCTCCTTCTGCATGTAAAAAAGAATTTAGTGCTACAACTAAAATAAACAATATTGTACCCAAGAAAATTATATTTATATATTTAAGACCTAGACTGGTGACCTCTGTCGTTGAATTCATTAATAGAAATACTTTTTCACCAAATGTAAAACCAAGTATTGATACGATTAACGAAATAATTATTGCATAGAAAATAACGTTTACAAAATAACCTAAAACATTTTTTTCATTTTTCTCTCCAATACTGCTACCAATCAAAGATGTGCCAGCTACTGTAACACCAATAGATGTGGCAATTATTATAAAGAAAATTGGAAATGACTTACTTAAAGCAGAAAGCGCTTCAGGAGATATTTTTCCAGCATAAAAGGTATCAACTATTGTGTACAGGGTTTGAAAAAGCGTTCCTATACTTGCTGGTATTGCAAGCTTTCTGACTAAAGTTGAAACTTCATCTTTTAATAAATTCATCTAGTTTGTTAAATGTTATTAATATTCTTTTTGGAAGATATGTCTTTTTCCAACTTTTTTAGCAAGGTTAATTTGCTTTTGTCTCATTCTAAATCTTGTTTTTTGTTGATCTGTTAATTTATCGTGACAATTTGGACATGAAACACCTTCCTCATATTTTTTTGAATTTTTAATCTGTGGAGAAATTGGTTTTCTGCAACCACTACAAATTGAATAAGAACCAGATTTTAGACCATGTTTTAAACTAACTCTGTTATCAAAAACAAAACATTCACCTTCCCATAAACTTTTTTTTTGATCAGTTTTTTTTAAATAATTTAAAATCCCACCTTTTAATTGATATACGTTACTAAAGCCTTTTTTTTCTAAATAGACGGCAGCTTTCTCACATCGAATACCACCAGTACAAAACATTGCTATAGGCTTATTTTTTTTAAGTTTTTTTAAATATTTTGGAAAATCTCTAAAATTGTCAATATTTGGATTCGTAGAACCTTTAAAAGTACCAACATCATATTCAAATGGTTTTCTGGCATCAATAACAAGTGTTTTTTTATTCCTTATTAATTTATTCCATTTGTTTGGGTCAACATGACTGTCTTTTTTTTTAATCATTTGACTAAGTTTTAAGTTCATAGGAACAAGCTCAGTCTTAATTTTTATTCTAGGTTTATGAAACGGTTGAAAAAAACTTTTTGATTTATTGAAACTATTAAAATCTTTAAATTTTAAAATTTTTTTTAACTTATTAATAGTAGTTTTAATATCTGGTCCTTTACCAGATATAGTACCATTTACACCTTCTTTTGAAATTATTACTGTTCCTCGAATATTATTTTTTATTAAAACTTCATTTATCAATCTCTTATTTTTTTTTAAATACTTAATATTTAAAAACCTATAGAAACCAAATACTTCATACATTACAATTTCCTACATATAGTCATTCCATCCCCTAGAGGAATTATGGTTTTCTCTACTCTTTTATCGTTAGATACAAATTCGTTAAAGTTTTTAATGGTTTTAGTAATTTTGTCATGTTCGTTTTTCTTTGCCACTTCTCCATACCAAAGGACATTATCAATTATAATTAAGCCACTTGTCTCAAGCAAAATCAATGATCTTTCATAATATTCTTTATAGTTTCCTTTATCGGCATCTATGAATATGAGTTCAAATTTTTCTTTAATTTCGTCTAAACTCTCTAGAGCTGGTTTAATTAAAGTTGTAATTTTATGATCTTGTTTTGCTTTTTTAAAAAAATTAATTGCAACTTTATTTGTTTGCTCATTTTTATCTAATGCAAGTATTTTACCATCATTAGGTAATGCTAGTGACATAGATAAAGTACTTAAACCTGTAAATGTGCCGATTTCTAATACTTTTTTTATGTTAGAAACTTTAATAATTAAATGAAGAAACTGAGTTTGTGAAATTGATATCTGCATTCTTTTTATATCACCAAGTGATGTATTATACTCAATTATTTCTTTTTGGACTGGGTGAAGATTATGTCCATGTTCTAAAATATAATCTTGCAGCTCTTGTGTGATATTAAGGTCTGAACCCATAAACTCTAAAGTTTCTTCTTTAAAATCTTATTTACTAATTGAGGGTTGGCTTTTCCACCTGATACTTTCATTACTTGTCCAACAAAAAAACCAAATAATTTTACTTTACCTGATTTATATTCAGTGGCTTTTTCTCGGTTATCGTCAATAACTTTATCAATTAGTGCTTCTAGAGCTTTAGGATCACTTTCTTGTTTTAATCCTTTTTCTTCGACTATTTTTTTTGGGTCTTTGTCCCCCTCCATCATATGTTCAAAAACAGTTTTAGCTATTTTCCCAGAAATAGTTCCATCTTTAATTAAATTTATTAATTTTGATAAATTACCTGCACTTATTGGGCTTTCAATAATTTCTAGATTCTTTTCATTTAAAGCAGCAAACAATTCACCAATTATCCAGTTAGTAGCAAGTTTCACATCTGATTTTTTTATTACATTTTCAAAATAATTAGAGGTTTCATTATCTGAAACTAAAATGGTTGCCTCATAAGGAGATAGTTTGAATTTTTCAATAAATCTTTTTTTCTTTTCATCAGGTAACTCTGGAATTTCTGATTTTAACTTTTCTATAAAATCATCTGAAACTTCTAGAGGCAAAAGATCTGGATCAGGAAAATATCTATAGTCATGTGCATCTTCTTTTGATCGCATTGATCTTGTCTCATTTTTTTTAGTATCAAAAAGTCTAGTCTCTTGATCAATAGAATGACCATCTTCGATAAGATCTACTTGTCTATTAGCTTCGTATTCAATAGCCATTTGCATAAATTTTATTGAGTTTACATTTTTAATTTCACATCTAGTTCCAAATTCTTTTGTGCCTTTTTTTCTAACAGAAACATTCACATCAGCTCTTAATGAACCCTCTTGCATATTCCCATCACACGTTCCAAGGTATCTCATTATTGATCTTAATTTTTTTACATAAGCATTCACTTCATCTGGTGATCTTAAATCTGGTTTACTAACAATTTCCATTAAGGCAACACCTGATCTATTAAGATCAACAAATGTATTTTTTGGGTCTAAATCATGTATGCTTTTACCCGCGTCTTGCTCTAAGTGTAATCTTTCAATACCAACCTCTTTTTGACCATCCGGCATATCTAATATAACTTTACCTTCACCAACAATTGGATCTTTAAATTGAGATATTTGATATCCTTGAGGTAGATCTGCATAAAAGTAATTTTTTCTATCAAAAACAGATCGTTTATTTATTTTGGCTTTTAATCCTATGCCGGTTTTTATTGCCTGTTTTACACAAAACTCATTTATAACTGGCAGCATACCTGGCAAAGCAGCATCTACTAAACTTACCTGAGTATTGGGTTCTGCACCAAATTTAGTTGATGATGTTGAAAATAACTTTGATTCTGAAGTGACTTGAGCATGAACCTCTAAGCCTATTACAACTTCATATTGATTATCTTTTCTATTGATTAGATACTCTGATTTATCTTTACTCATTTTATCCACCAATCAGTAATTTTATTTTTAAAATTAATCTTTTCTTCCATTGCATATGCGATGTTTAATAAATTTTGTTCATCAAATGCTTTTCCAATTATTTGTAGTCCTAAAGGATAACCTTTTGCATCATGACCAGCAGGTATCGAAATTCCAGGCAAACCTGCCAAATTTACTGGAACTGTAAAAATATCGTTTAAATACATCGAAACAGGATCATTTGTCTTTTCACCTATTTTGAACGCTGAACTTGGAGTTGATGGAGTTAATATCGCATCAACTTTTTTATAAGCTTCATCAAAATCATTTTTAATAAGCTTTCTTACTTTTTGAGCCTTAAGATAATATGCATCGTAATATCCTGATGATAAAACATAAGTCCCAATCATTATTCTTCTTTGAACTTCTGCTCCAAAACCTTCAGATCTAGTTTTCTCATACATATCTATCAAATTTTCTCCATCAGCTCTAAATCCATATTTAACACCATCATATCGCGCAAGATTAGATGAAGCTTCTGCGGGAGCTACAATATAATAAGTGGGTAGAGCATAGTTAGTGTGAGGTAGTGAAATATCTATAATTTCTGCACCACAATCTTTTACATAATCAATACCTTTCTTCCAAAGATCTTCTATTTCCTTGGGCATTGCATCAACTCTATACTCTTTAGGTATTCCTATTTTTTTTCCTTTGATATTATTAGTTAATTCCTTAACGTAATTGTTTCGCTTAAAATCTATGGAGGTAGAGTCTTTTTCATCATAAGAACTAATAACCTCGTGTAATAAAGCACAATCTCTTACGTTTTGAGCCATTGGTCCTGCTTGATCTAAAGAAGATGCGAATGCTACAATTCCGTATCTTGAACAGCTTCCATAAGTTGGTTTTAAACCAACGATGCCTGTGAAGGATGCAGGTTGTCTAATTGAACCACCAGTATCTGTTCCTATTGTAATTGGTGTTAATTGTGCTGCAACAGCTGAAGATGAACCACCTGAGGATCCACCAGGAACTAAATCTTTATCAATTGGGTTCTGCACACAGCCAAAAAAACTTGTTTCATTAGAAGATCCCATGGCAAACTCATCACAATTTAATTTTCCAAGAAGAATAGCTCCCTCATTCCAAATATTTTGAGTAACTGTGGACTCATAAGTTGGAATAAAATTATTCAAAATTTTACTCCCTGCAGTAGTTTTAACATTTTTTGTACAAAATAGATCTTTAACAGCCATTGGTATACCAGGTAATTTTAAATCTAAATTAGGGTTTTGATCAAACTTTTTAGCTTTATCAATTGCAGCTGAAAAGTCTTCTGTTACATAGGCATTTAACTTTTTGGATTTTTCAGACCTTTCTACAAATGCTTTTGTAACTTCAGTAGATGAAAGTTTTTTATCTTTAATATTTTTAATTAATTCTGAAAGTGATTGTTTTGTAATTTCAGACATTATTCAATCACCTTTGGCACAACAAAATAATCCTCATTTTCCTGAGGAGAATTTTTAATTATTTGATCTCTTAAATTTTTGCTTTTTACCTTATCATCTCTTAACTTTAATGTTGTTTCTGCAACCGAAGTTAAAGGTTGAACGTTATCTGTCTTTAATTCATTAAGTTTTTCAATAAATTCAAAAATTGAATTTAAATCTCCTGCCAGTTTCTCTGCTTTTTTTTCATCGACAGAAATTCTTGATAATTTTGATATGTGCTTTATTGTTTTAAGATCGATACTCATATGATAATTAAATATGTCGCAAACTATCACTTAAGTCTAAATTATACAATATGATCACTATAGAAGAGTTTAAAAAAAAACAGTCAGAAACATGTAGATTAATTGGTCTAGATCTTGGCTCTAAAAGAATTGGTGTTTCAATCTGTGACGAAAAACAATCTATAGCTACACCATTAAAAACATTAAATAAAACTAGTGCGGATAATTTAATCAGTGAATTAAAAATGATTATTGAGGAAAATAGTATTAAGGGAATTATAATAGGATATCCTATTAATATGGATGGAACTTTAGGCAGATCTGCCCAGTCTGTTCATGATGTCTCTAACAATCTAGATAAGAAATTAGATATTGATGTTTGTTTATGGGATGAAAGACTCTCAACGGTAGGTGCATTCAATTTATCTAGTCAATTGGATATAAATGTAACTAAAAGAGAAAAAAATATAGATCAGAATGCTGCTGCATTCATACTTCAAGGAGCAATAGATTTTTTAAACAATTAATGCTTGCCAACTAACTGTATTATAGTTATAGAGTTAATTTTAATGGCATCTAAAACCAATAAAGCTATTAAAATCTCTCAAAAACATTTGTTAGGTATTCAAGATTTGTCAGTTAGTGACATAAATATTATTCTTGATGAAGCTCAAACCTTTATAAAAGTAAATCGAAGTAAGAATAAAAAAATTGACGTTTTAAGAGGCAAAACTCAAATAAACCTCTTTTTTGAGCCGTCAACCAGAACTCAAAGCTCATTTGAATTAGCAGGAAAAAGATTAGGTGCTGATGTGATGTCAATGAACATGGGTAATTCAGCAATTAAAAAAGGTGAAACACTAATTGACACTGCTATGACTTTAAATGCAATGCATCCAGATATCATAGTGATTAGACATCAAGACTCAGGGGCTTGCAATCTTCTTTCACAAAAAGTTAATTGTGTAGTATTAAATGCTGGGGACGGTCGCAGAGAACATCCTACACAAGCGTTACTAGATGCACTAACAATAATTAACCGAAAAGATAAAATCCAAGGATTAAAAATTGCAATATGTGGAGATATTTTGCATTCACGTGTAGCTAGATCAAATATTTACTTGTTAACTATGCTTGGAGCTGAGGTAAATATAGTTGCTCCTACGAATTTGATGCCAAAAGAAATAGAAAAATTTGGGGTTAATACTTTTACTGATATGAAAAAAGGACTGAAAGATTGTGACATTGTAATGATGTTGAGATTGCAAAATGAGAGAATGACTAGTTCATTCTTGTCATCTAATAGAGAGTATTATGAATACTATGGTTTAACACCAGACAAATTAGATCATGCAAAATCTGATGCCCTTATTATGCATCCAGGTCCAATGAACAGGGGTATCGAAATTGACACTAGGTTAGCTGACGATATTAACAAGAGTGTTATTAAGGAACAGGTTGAACTTGGTGTTGCTGTAAGAATGGCGTGTTTAAAAATATTTTGTGAATAAATGAAAAAACAATACTTTATAAATGCAAATATTATAGATCCTCATAATTCATTAAACGAAAATGGTGGATTAATTATTGATGAAGATGGAAAGATCGAAGCAATAGGTAAAAAAGTAAACAACAATAATCTTCCATCACGAGAAAAACCAATTGATTTAAAAGGAAAATATATCTTCCCTGGTCTTGTGGATATGAGAGTGTTTGTAGGTGAACCAGGTTACGAATATAAAGAAAATTTTAAAACTTTAAGTAATGCTGCTTTATCTGGTGGTGTAACTTCTGTTGTTACTATGCCAAATACAGATCCGATTATAGATAATGTTTCTATTGTTGATTTTTTAAAAAGAAGAGGAAGAGATAAATCTAAGATAAATATTTTTCCTTGCGCTTCTTTAACTCATAATATCGAAGGAACTAACATGACCGAATTTGGTCTTTTGGCCAAAAAAGGAATAATTGCATTTACTGATGGCGTCAAAACTATTCAAAATACAAGACTAATGTCCAGAATAATGAATTCAGCAAAAGACCTGGGTTGTTTAATTATGCAACACGCTGAAGATTTGCATTTATCAGAAAACGGTATGATTAATTCTGGAATAATTGCCTCAAAGCTAGGGCTGTCTGGAATACCTGATATTGCTGAAAGAATTATAATTGAAAGAGATTTGACATTGCTTGAAAAGGTTAAATGTAGATATCACATCTCACAACTTTCCTCTTCGAAGTCTGTTGATATTATAAAACAAAGAAAAGAAGATATAAAATTTACATCAGGAGTTTCAATAAATAATTTATCGCTGAATGAAAATGACATTGGAGATTTTAGAACTTTTTTAAAATTATCCCCTCCTCTCAGAAAAGAAGAAGATAGAGAAGCATTGGTCCAAGGATTAAAAGATGGCGTGATTGATGTAATCGTCTCAGACCATAAACCTGAAGATGAAGAGTCTAAAAGATTAACATTTTCCCAAGCTGCAACAGGAGCATCAGGTATTGAAACACTATTGTCATTAAGCTTAGAATTATTTCATAATGGATCTATTAAACTGGATACTATAATTCAAGCATTGACATCAAATCCTGCAAAAATATTAAATATAAATAAAGGAAACTTATCTATTGGAAATGAAGCTGATTTTTGTATTGTAGATATAGACAAACCTTGGGTTGTTAAAAAAGAAAATTTAATCTCTAAATCAAAAAATACATCTATAGAGGATAAAAAATTGCAAGGAAAAGTAACCAATACGTTTGTAAAAGGTCAGGAATTATTTAAAGTATAAAAATGGAATTTTTAACTATAGGTATAATCTCATACCTAATGGGTTCTATACCTTTTGGGTTTATACTAACAAAAATTTTTTTAAAAAAAGATATAAGAGAAATTGGATCTGGAAATATTGGTGCAACAAATGCATTAAGAACAGGTAATAAATTAATTGGATATTCAACCCTTTTGCTAGATGTTATGAAAGCTATACTTCCTGTACTATATGTAAAAATTATTCATCCAGAATTAATTTATATTGCATCTCTTTGTGCTTTTTTAGGTCATGTTTTTCCAGTTTGGTTAAAGTTTAAAGGTGGTAAGGGTGTCGCCACATATGTAGGCATATTGTTTACTATAAATATTTTTTTAGGTTTTATTTTTTGTGTGTCTTGGTTACTAATTTTTTTAATATCAAAATACTCTTCTTTGTCATCACTTATTGGTTCACTAACGATACCAGTATATATTTTTTTTAATGATCAAATGAGTAATGCACTTTTTTTTGGAATTATGTTTGTATTGATATTTTATACTCACAGAGAAAATATTAAACGTCTGAAAAATAAAGAAGAAAGTAAGACAAAAATTTATTAAATTGACTATCAACTACTTTTAAGTAGTTTGTTAAATTATGAATCTAGTCATAGTTGAAAGTCCTGCAAAAGCCAAAACAATTAATAAATACTTAGGAGATAATTATACTGTTTTAGCTAGTTACGGTCATATTAGAGATTTACCATCAAAAAATGGCTCAGTTGATCCAGATCAAAATTTTAAAATGGAATGGGAAGTTGATAACTTTTCAAAAAAATATCTTAAAGATATTACTGATGCTGCAAAAGAATCATCTAAAATTATTTTAGCAACAGACCCTGATCGTGAAGGAGAAGCTATAGCATGGCATGTAAAAGAATATTTGAATGATAAAAAACTACTGAAAGATAAAGAGGTTGAAAGAGTTGTGTTCAACGAAATTACTAAAAAGGCTGTTATCTTTGGAATTGAAAATCCAAGGAAAATCGAGCCCTTGCTAGTTGATGCTTACATGGCAAGAAGAGCACTTGATTACCTTGTTGGTTTTAATATTTCACCAATATTGTGGACTAAACTTCCTGGGTCAAAATCAGCAGGTAGAGTGCAATCTGTTGCTTTAAAATTAATAACAGAAAGAGAGCATGAAATTGAGTTATTTAATCCAGAAGAGTTTTGGACTTTAAGTTTAAAATTTCAAGATGAGAAAAAAAATGTAATTACCGCAAGCATCTATCAATTAGATGGGGAAAAAATTGAAAAATTTACCTTTAAAAAAAAAGAAAATATTGAAAAGGCAATCTCTGGATTAAAGAATAAAAAATTTAATATTAGTGATATTTCATCAAAAATTGTTAATAGAAATCCATCTGGTCCATTTACAACTTCTACACTACAACAAGTTGCTTCAAGTAGATTGGGATTTGGTGCTTCTAGAACCATGCAAATTGCACAAAAACTTTATCAAGGAATTGAAATTGAGGGAGATACAGTTGGTTTAATAACCTACATGAGAACAGATGGTACAAACTTATCAGCTGATGCTATCAGTGATTTTAGAAATTTTATTAAAAAAAGTTATGGGAATGAGTATATACCTGAAAAAGCTAATAATTATTCAGGTAAAAAAGCCAAAAATGCACAAGAGGCACATGAAGCGATAAGGCCAACAGATATTAATAGATCTCCTGAAAATGTTAAAAAATATTTAAGTACTGACCAAAATAAATTGTATAATTTGATATGGAGCAGAGCTTTATCCTCTCAAATGGTATCTGCTAAGTTTGATAGAAATACAATAACTATTGAAACAGAGGATAAAAATACCATTTGTAAAACAAGTGGATCAGTTTTGAAATTTGATGGTTTTTTAAAAGTTTATAAAAATCCTAATTCAGAAGAAGGTGATGAAATACTTCCAGAAGTAAAAAAAGGACCTATTAATATTGAGTCATTTTTAGATGAACAACATTTTACACAACCACCTCCAAGATATTCAGAAGCGAGCTTGGTTAAGAAATTAGAGGAACTTGGCATTGGACGACCTTCTACCTATGCAAGTATTATATCTACAATTTCTAACCGTGGATATGCTGAGATAACTAATAAAAGATTTTTTCCAACTGATCGAGGAAAATTAATTTCTGCTTTTTTAGAAAAATTATTTTCTAAATATGTTGATTATAATTTTACTGCAGGATTAGAAAATCAATTAGATGAAATTACAACTGGAAAAGAAAGTTGGATAAAAGTTTTAGAATTATTTTGGAAAGATTTTAATAGCAATGTATCAGAAGTAAAAGAGAAAAGAACTAGAGAAGTTTTGGATTTACTAAACGAAAGTTTGGGTGCATTAATTTTTGACAAAGATGACAGTGGTAATGTTGTCAGAAAATGCCAATTGTGCAATACAGGATCGTTAAGTTTAAAAAATAGTTTTAGGGGTGGCGCATTTATTGGTTGCTCTAATTATCCAGAATGTAAATTTACTAGACCTTTGTCAAAAGCTAAAGCTGCAGCACAGGCTCAATTAGCTGAACCAAAATATTTAGGCAAACATGATAATGGAAATGATATCTTTCTTAAAAATGGAAGATTTGGACCTTATTTACAATATGAAAAACTTCTAGAAAGCATTGAAAAAGAAAATAACAAAAAAAAGAAAAAAACAAAAAAAGCTAAAAAAGATGTAAATGAATTGTTAAAAAATGTCTCCATTCCAAAAGGAATTGAATTACACAGTATTGATATTGATAAAGCGAGATTTTTGTGTTCACTACCAAAATCTTTAGGCATTAATCCCGACAATCAAAAAGAGATTTCTCTAAACACAGGAAGATTTGGCCCTTATTTAAAGTGTGAAAATAAGTCAGCTAGACTAGAAAATGTTGAGGAGATTTTTTCAATAGGTTTGAATAGAGCAATAACATTAATAGCTGATGCCAAACCAGGAAGAATGTCATCCTCAATTATAAAAGATCTTGGCGAACATCCTGAAGACAAAAAGCCTGTAAGAATCATGAAAGGGCAATACGGTCCTTATATAAAATACAAATCCCTTAATGCAACAATTCCTGAGGAAAAAGACCCTACAGAGCTAAATATGGAGGAGGCTCTTATCCTTATTGAGAAAAGACGTGAATACGATAAAAATAAGAAAACTAAAAAAAAGAAAAAAAAATGAAAATAATAAAAATTTTAATTTTATCAATAGCTCTATTTTCTACAAATCAGTCGATTGTCATAGCCCAGGATTGCAGTAAATTAGATAAATTAAGTAAAGAGTATGCTGAATGTAATGCAAAATTATTAAAAAAAAATGCAGAAGTTTTAAAAGATAAAGCGTCTGATAAAATCGAACAAGGAAAGAAAAAATTTAATAAATTAAACATTAAAGATAAATTATTGAAATTCAAAAATAGTAAATCACATAAAGATTTTGTAGAAAATTAATTATGTCCTTTGAAGAGAACATCAAAAATTTGAAAATAAATTTACCAGATGCAAAAGCTCCAGTAGGTTCTTATGTTGCAACTAAGATTATTGGGAAACTATTATTTGTATCAGGACAAATATCTATTAATGAAAATGGAGAATTAATAAAAGGCAAAATTGGTAAAGAGCTGACAACTGAAGATGGTTATAACGCTGCTAAAAGATGTGGTTTGAGTATTATATCTCAAGTTAAAAATGCCTGTGATAATGATTTATCAAAAATAAGATCATGTATAAAATTAACAGGCTACGTAAATTCTACTGAAGATTTCATAGAACAACCTAAGGTAATAAATGGTGCTTCAGATATTATAGCATCGATATTTGGTGACGCCGGAATGCACACCAGAGCTGCTGTTAGTACTAACAGTTTGCCATTAGGAGTATCCGTTGAAGTAGATGCTATATTTGAATTAAATTGATTTATCTACCAACAGCATAATAGTCAATATTCAATTTTTTCATTCTTGAAGGTGAATACATATTACGCATATCGTATATTTTAAATTTCTGTTTTTTTACTAATTTTTTGAAATTTAATAGTTTAAAATCGTTCCACTCTGTGTGTAAAATAAGCATATCTGCACTTAAACAAGCGGAAGAAATTGAATTGCAGTAATTAACATTCTTTAAACTTTTAAATTCATCTTTTTCTCCTGATGGATCATAATATTTGATTTTACTATTTTTTTTATTTAGATATTTAATCATTGGTATACTTGTTGCTTCACGCATATCATCTGTATTTGGTTTAAATGTTACACCTAAAAAAGTTATAATTTTATTTTTTAAATTACCACCAAGAATTTTTGCAACTCTTTTAATTAGTAAAGTTTTTCGATTATCATTTGAATTAACTACACTTTTAACTATAGTTAAATCAGCTTTAAATTTATTTCCAGTATCAATCAATGCACGAGTATCTTTTGGAAAACAAGATCCACCATAGGCAGGACCTGCTCTCAAAAACCTATCACCTATTCTTTCATCTGAACCCATACCTTGAGATACATCTTTGATGTCAACTCCTGTTTTTTCACACAAATTGGCTATTTCGTTAATAAATGAAATCTTTGTCGCTAGAAAAGCATTAGAAGCGTATTTTATAAGCTCTGCACCTTTTCTTGAAGTATTAAAATATCTACTTTTTTTTTTAATAATTGGAAAATAAAGAGATTTTAATATTCTGTTAGCTTTATTACTGTCTGTTCCAATAATTACTCTGTCAGGATAAATGAAATCTCTTATTGCTTCACCCTCTCTTAAAAATTCAGGATTTGACACAACATCAACTAATTTCTTTTTCTTTAAATTAATTAAAATCTCCTCAATTTTATCTCCTGTTGATACAGGTACTGTAGATTTGGTAATTATTATTTTATATTTTTTTTTAATTATTTTTTTTAAATCTTTAGCTACACTAAAAACATATTTCAAATCAGCTGAATTAGTATTTTTTTTAGTGGGCGTCCCAACACAGATAAAAATTATATCTGAATTTATTACCGCTTTTTTTAAATCTGTCGTGAAAATTAATCGCTTTTGTTTATAATTTCTTTTTAAAATCTCTTCAAGACCTGGTTCAAAAATAGGAATAATACCTTTATTTAATAAATCAATTTTTTTTTGATCTTTATCTACACAATAAACTGTATTTCCTATATCAGAAAAACATACACCACTGACAAGACCAACGTAACCAGTACCTATCATGCAAAGTTTCATATCTTACTTATTTCAATATTAGATTTTATAAATCCATTCATTGTACCGCAGTCCAAATATTTGCCTGTAAAATTGTGAGCAATAAATCTCTCATTTTCATTAATTAAAGATTGTATTGCATCTGTAATGTGAATTTCGCCACCTTTACCAGGTTTTTGGTTTGATAATTTATTAAAAATCGTCTTTGGTAAAATATATCTACCAATTACTGCTTTGTTTGATGGCGCATTTTTAATAGATGGTTTTTCTACCACTTCTTTAATAATAAAATTATTTTTAGATACTTTTTTACTTAAATTATAAATGCCCCACCTGGATACTGTTTTTTTTTCAACTTTCATGCTCGCCATGACAGATGATTTGTGTTTCTTATGGGCAGAAATCATAGACTTTGAACAATTATGTTTCATTATTAAATCATCAGGTAATAACATTAAAAAATATTTATCTTTAATAAATTTTTTAGTTTTAAGGACAGCGTCACCTGTCCCCTTAGGTTTATTTTGATAAACAAACTTTATCATTTTTTTGTATTTAAGAATTTTTTTGTACTCCTCAATAATTTTTAGATCTTTTTTTTTTTTGATAATATTTTTATAAAATTTATCACTATAAAAATATTTTTTGATCACCATTTTCTTCTTAGAAATAATAAAAATTATTTCTTTTATACCAGCGTCAATACATTCTTGTAATATATATTCAATTCCAGGTTTACCATTTATTGGTAATAACTCTTTTGCAAAAACACTCGTTAGAGGTAATAATCTGGTACCTAGACCAGCTAATGGAATTATAGCTTGTTTAATCATTTAAATGTTTTACTTATTTAAGAATTTTACACAAATGAAAATTTTATTAAATAAGACATCATTGACTAAATCATTAGGGCCTTTTGATGACATTGGGTTTGTACCTACTATGGGCTCTATACATAAAGGTCATTTGTCACTTATTAATAGATCGAATCAGGTTTGTAACAAAACAATTGTTAGTATTTTTGTAAATCCAAAACAATTCAATAACAAAAAGGATTTTAAAACTTATCCTAAGAATATGAAGAAAGATTTACGATTGTTAATTGAAACAAGAAAAGTTGACTTTATCTATGTTCCAAAATTTAGAGATATCTTTAACAATAATAAAAAACCTAAAATTAAAATTAATAAAAAAGATAAGATTCTATGTGCTAAATTTAGAAAGGGCCATTTTGAAGGTGTTTTGGATGTAATGGATAGGTTAACAAATATAGTAAAACCGAATAAAATTTTTATGGGTGAAAAGGATTTTCAGCAATTATTTTTAGTTAAAAAATATTTAAAAAATAAATATGATACAGAAGTTATAGGATGCAAAACTATCCGTGAAAAAAATAAAGTTGCTTTATCTTCAAGAAATTATTTACTATCTAAAAAAAATCTTGCTTTAGCAAGTGTAATAATAAGAAAATTAATTAATTTGAAAAAAAATATTAAATTAAAAAAAAATAAAAATAGATACTTAAATACAGTGAAAAATGATCTTGAGAAAAAATTTAATATTAAGATTGAGTACTTAGAATTAAGAAATATTTATAACCTAAAATTATCAAGTGTTATTAATAAATCTAGGTTATTTGTAGCGTATTATTTAAACGGAGTAAGATTAATAGATAATTTATAAAAAATAAGCCCCTACTCCTAGAAAAGATACAAAACCAATCACGTCTGTTATTGTCGTAACAAATACGCTTGATGCTATTGCTGGATCAATATTCATTTTTTTTAAAGTAAAAGGAACTAATATTCCAAACAAACCTGCAATAATCATTGTCAATACCATCGAAATAGCAATAATTAACGAGAGCAGATTGTCTTGAAACCATATTTGAACAATTAAAGCACTTATTACTGCAAAAATAACTCCATTTAGAATACCAATAGAAAATTCTTTGAAAACATTTGATGAGAAATTGTTTTTAGTTAAGTCATTAGTTGCAATAGTTCGAACAGTTACAGCTAATGTTTGCATTCCAGCATTTCCACCCATGGATGCAACTATAGGCATTAAAAAAGCTAGAACCACCATTTGTTCTATAGTTGCGCCAAATAAACTAATGCACCAAGTTGCTAGAAATGCAGTGAATAAATTAAGAAGTAACCAATTAAATCTTCTCTTTGTTTTTGTTAATACTCCATCTGTGATTTCTTCATCACCAACCCCTGCTAAACGTAACGCATCTTCCTCAGCTTCTTCTTTTAATACTGTTAGAACATCGTCATTCATGATCATACCAACAAGCTTGTTGTTCTTATCGACAACTGCTGCTGAATTTAGATTGTAATTTTCAAATAAATTAGCAACCTCCTCCCTATCCATATCAACTGGTACTAATAATTGAGACTCTGACATTACAGTTGCCATTTTGGTATCTCTTGGTGATGTTAATACCTTAGAGGACGGAACAGTACCAATGGGATTAAAGTCTTCATTAACTATAAATATTTCTAAAAATTCCTCAGGAAGATCCTTGTTTTCTCTCAAATAATCAATTGTTTGTCCCACAGACCAGTTACTAGGTATAGCTGTAAATTCTCTTTGCATTAATCTAGCAGCCGTATCTTCTGGATAACTCAAACTCTCCAGTAAAGCAAAACGATCTTTGGGTGGTAAAGAACTAAGAATATTATTTTTATTCTCTTCAGGGACATTTTCTAAAATAGATATTGCATCATCTGAGTCTAAATTTTTAATAATACTTACAATTGAGTCAGAAGATAAATTAGTAATAATTTCTGTTTGTATAGACTCATTTAACTCGACAAATACTTCTGGATCTATATTAAAGTTATTTAGTTTAATTAAACTTTCTCTATCATTTTGACTTAGATGTTCGATTATATCTGCCGCATCAGCTGGGTGCATTTCGCTGAAAGAATTAGTAATAAATTGAGCGTCATTGTTAGCTATTTTTGAGGTAACAACTCTGATGTACTCTTTATTAAATTCAAAATTTACTTTTTTATCTTTAGTTTTTTTTGTTAAAGACATAGATCTACCTATAAATTAGATTTGCACTATTAATACATAATAAAGATAATACAATTTATAAATGAATATAGAGATCAAAAAGTCAGTAAAACCGGTAAATTATATTGATGCCATAAATATTATGGAAGAAAGATTAGAGCAAATATTTAATAATAAAGAGAAAGAATTGATTTGGACCTTGGAGCATGAGGACATTTACACGGCTGGAACTAGTTACAGCGAAAAAGATATTATTGACAAATCGATCAAAATTATTGAAACAAACAGAGGTGGAAAAATTACTTGTCATGGTCCTGGACAATTAATTTTTTACTTTGTATTAGACCTAAGAAACAAAAAAGATATTAGAAAATTTATTAATTCTATTGAAAAAACAATTATAGAGACTTTAAAAACTTTTGATATAGAAACCTTTTCTGATAAAGATAACGTTGGGATCTGGTATAATGAAAAAGGTAAAATAAAAAAAGTTGCTGCAATTGGAGTAAAAGTAAAAAAATGGATTGCTTATCATGGTTTTGCTATAAATATAAATAATAATTTAGATCAATATAAAAAAATTATACCTTGCGGGATAAAAGATAAAGGAATTACTAATTTAGTTAAAATTAAAAAAAAAGATTATTCAAAATTGGGAGATTTATTAATAGAAAAATTTATTTCAAACCTGAAAAACTAAGTCTTTTTGTTTTCAATAAATTTCTGAAATAATCGGGTAATAAAGCTGTATAAGTGTGCTTAACATTATTAATAATAAATTTAATTTGATATGAGTGGAGCATTAAATTTTTATTAAGGCCTCTCGTAGAATTTGATAATTTATATTTAATATCTCCAAAAATCGGCTGACCTAATGCATACAATTGTTTTCTTAATTGATGCTTACGACCAGTTATTGGCTTTAGTTCGACTAAGCTTGCCTCTGAATTTTTATCGAGTACTTTGTATAGTGTTTTAGCCTTTTCTATGATTTTTTTTTCTCCATCATATCTAATTAAGTCGTTATTCCATTCACCCGAATCTTTAACAAGTTCACCATGACAGATCGCTAAATAAGTTTTGTGAACTTTCCTTAGTCTAAATAAAGAAGTTAATAATTGTGCACTTTCTCTATTTTTTGCCATAATAAATACTCCAGATGTATCTTTATCTAAACGGTGAACTGAAAATGGTTTTGTGCCTTGAAAGATTTCACTTTTAGAAAAAATATCAACAAGGTTTTTTTTTGATTTAGTTCCTCCTTGAACTGATATTCCAGGACTTTTATTTAATACTATAAAGTTTTCATTATTATCTATTATTTGATCTTCATTTGATTTTATAACTTCTTTGGATGGTTTAAATTTAATTTTTTTTTGTACAATCGTATCTTTAAATTCGACATTAAATAAATCAATAATATCTTTTGTGCTAATTTTTTGTGAACTTTTAATTTTTTTTTTATTTAATTTAATTTTACCTGAGCGTAAATATTTTTCTATTAGTCCTTGGGGTATCTTTCCAAATTTAAATCTGATCCATCGATCAATACGCATATCATTACACGTTGAATCAACGATGTAAGACTTTTTCATAACTTTAGATTTATGCTGATGCTTGTTTTTCTACAGCCTTTGGTGCTTCTTTAGTTGTGTCTTTTTTTGGTTTATCTACTCTTTTTGCCTCTACATCTCTGTCAACAAATTCAATTATTGCCATTGGTGCATTATCACCATATCTATATCCAGCCTTAATAATTCTAGTATATCCACCTTTTCTGTTTTCGTATCTTTTAGAAAGTGTTTTTTTAACTTTATTAGCAGACTTAATATCTTGAAGTTGCGTAACTAACATTTTAGTTGTTTGTAAAGTTTCCTTCTTTCCTAATGTAATAATTTTATCTGCTTGTGGTTTTAAAAATTTAGCTTTTGGCAAGGTAGTTTTAATTTGCTCATATTTTATTAAAGAGTTAAGCATGTTCTTTAATAGAGCTTTTCTATGTTCAGAAGTTCTATTTAACTTCTTATTAGCCATTCCGTGTCTCATTAGATGGCTTCCTCTAATTTTTTAGACATTTCTGCAATATTGTCTGGTGGCCAGTTAGGTATTTCCATACCTAGATATAACGACATACCAGTTAGAACTTCTTTAATTTCATTTAAAGATTTTCTTCCAAAATTAGGAGTCCTTAGCATTTCACCTTCAGATTTTTGAACTAAATCTCCAATGTAGATAATATTATCATTTTTTAGACAATTCATAGATCTAACAGACAATTCTAGCTCATCTACTTTTCTTAATAAATTTTTATTGAACTCAGGTTCTGTTGAAACTTCTTTCACTGGAGCTTCAACTGGTTCATCAAAATTAATAAACATTTTAAGTTGATCTTGAAAAATTCTTGCTGAATAAGCAACAGCATCTTCTGCTGATATAGATCCGTTAGTTTCTACTTCCATAATTAGTTTGTCATAATCAAGTGCTTTTCCTTCTCTAGCAGTGCTTACAGAAAATGAAACTTTTTTTACTGGACTGTAAAGAGAGTCAATAGCAATTAATCCTAACGGTGGCTCCTCCGGCTTATTAAGATCAGCTGGCACATAACCTTTTCCAGTGCTAACATTCATTTCCATATGAAAAGAAGTGTTTTCGTCTAGATTACAAATTACTAATTCCGGATTTAATATTTCAACATCAGCAACAGGTGCAATATCAGAAGCTTTAATTTCACCTGGCCCTTTAGCATCTAAAACTAATTTTTTTGTACCCTCTGAATTGCATTTTAAAGCTAAAGATTTAACGTTTAATACGATATCTGTTACATCTTCTCTAACACCTTTAATTGATGTAAATTCATGCAGAACACCATCTATTTGTATCGATGTAACTGCTGCTCCTCTTATTGAAGAAAGTAAAATTCTTCTAAGTGAATTTCCTAAAGTTAAGCCATAGCCTTTTTCTAATGGTTCAGCAACTATTTTTGCATGAGTTAAGTCATCACTTATTTGTACATCTAGTTTTGACGGCTTGATTAATGACTTCCAATTTTTTATATTAACATTTTCGACTTCCATTAAACTCTCCTTTTCTTTGGTGGTCTAGTCCCATTATGAGGCATGGGTGTAGTGTCTTTAATAGACAAAATTTTAAATCCTCTTGCTTGTAAAGCTCTCAAAGCAGTTTCTCTTCCTGATCCCGGTCCTTTTACCTCAACAGATAAAGTTTTCATTCCATACTCCAGCGCTTTTGAAGCAGCGGAGTCTGCTGCAATCTGTGCAGCATATGGAGTAGATTTTCTTGATCCCTTAAAACCTTTTTGACCAGCTGAAGCCCAAGATATTACATTACCATTTGTATCAGCTATTGAAATTATTGTGTTATTAAAAGTTGACTGCACATATGCGATTCCATTTAGAATATTCTTTTTAACTTTCTTCTTTTTTGAATAAGAACTTTTTGCACTTTTTTTAGAAGACTTCTCTACCTTCTGATCGTTATTTTCAATTTTATCAGATTTTGCCATGACTATTTTTTAGTTGGTGTTAATTTTTTTCCTGCAATTGCTATTGCTTTTCCTTTTCTTGTTCTTGCATTACATCTAGTTCTTTGACCTCTAACTGGTAATTTTTTTCTATGTCTTGTTCCTCTATAACAAGCTAGATCGATTAATCTTTTTATACTCAGTGAATAATCTCTTCTAAGGTCTCCTTCGACTTTAAAATTTTGGTCTATATACTCACGTATTTTTAATATTTCATCGTCAGTAAGATCGTTAACTCTTTTTTCTTTTGGAATTTCAAGTGACGAACAAATCTGATTGGAAAATTTATCTCCTATTCCATAGATATAGGTAAGTCCAATGTGGACAAGTTTGTTCTGTGGAATATTTATACCTGCTATACGAGCCATAAG
The DNA here is from genome assembly GCA_902613855.1 of uncultured Pelagibacteraceae bacterium. Lineage (GTDB taxonomy): Bacteria > Pseudomonadota > Alphaproteobacteria > Pelagibacterales > Pelagibacteraceae > Pelagibacter. The sequence continues at coordinate 360,262 of CACMIX010000001.1, read as the reverse complement.
TTTTGTGATAAATTGTGCCTTTTATATAAGAAGATTAATCAAAGTCAACGCCTTAAACATTGATAAAAGTGTCGATTTTATTGGTTATTTGTTCTATTTCATCACTTCCATCAATTTCATGGAAATTAGAATTTTTAGAATAGAAATCTAAAACTGGTTTAGTTGTTTCCATGTAAGTGTCATACCTTTTTAAAATTGTATCCAATTCATCGTCTGATCTTTTTTCTAGGATTTTTCTTTTTTGTATTCTTTTGATTATTGTCTCTTTATCTACATTAAGAAAAAAAACAAAATCTATCTTCTGGTTTGAACTATCAAGTAGTAAGTCTAGATTTTTTGCCTGATTTATAGACCGTGGATAACCATCAAATATTAGTTTATTTTTTTTTTTAGGATCAAATACTTGTTTTTCTAAAAGTTGATTAACAATATCGTCACTAACAAATCTTCCGTCATTCATAACATCAATAATTTTTTTACCAATATCTGAATTATTTTTTATTTCCTCTCTTAAAATATCTCCAGTTGAAATTTGAAAATTACTAAGTTTTTTTACTAAATATTTTGCTTGAGTTCCTTTACCAGCACCCGGAGGTCCAAATAAAATTATATTCACTTATCTACCAAATTTAGTTTTTTTAATTAATTGTTCGTACTGTGAACTCATCAATCTAGTTTGGATTTGTGTTACTGTGTCAATTGCAACAACTACAACAATTAAAATTGAAGCACCACCTAAATAAAAAGGAATAGGATAATTTGCAATTAAAAATTCAGGCATTAAACATACCAAAGTTAAATATAAAGCGCCTATAGTAGTAAGTTTGGTAGAAATGTTTTCAATATACATTGCTGTGCTTTCACCTGGTCTAATACCTGGAACAAACCCACCATATTTTCTTAAATTTTCTGCCGTCTCCGTTGGGTTAAATGTTATAGAAGTGTAAAAAAAGGTAAAAAATATTATACCAGATGCATAAAGCAACATATATAAAGGCTGACCTTGAGTGAAAAATGAACTTAAATTTAAAAAAGTCTCATTATCTGAAAACGAAAAATTTGAAAAAGTTACTGGTAATAATAAAAGTGCAGAAGCAAATATAGCAGGTATTACACCTGCTTGATTTATTTTTAATGGTAAATGTGATGACTCTCCACCATACATTTTGTTTCCCATTTGTCTCTTTGGGTAATTGATAAGAATTTTTCTAAGTGCTCTTTCCATAAATACAACAAATAATATTGTTAAAATCAGTAGAACAAAAATAGCTAAGATCATAAATGTTGATACAGCCCCCGTTCTTCCAAGTTCAAAAGTAGTTACTAAAGCCCTAGGTATTTCCGCAACAATCCCTGCAAAAATTATTAAAGATATACCATTACCAATTCCTCTTTGGGTAATTTGTTCACCTAGCCACATTAAGAATATTGTACCAGCTACAATTGTTGTTACAGTTGTGATTTTAAAGAAAGCTCCAGGATTAATGACTAAATCTGCCGAAGATTCTAAACCAACTGATAATCCATAACCTTGCACGGTTGCTAACAAAACAGTTCCATATCTTGTAATTTGTGTAATTTTTGCTCTACCAGTTTCCCCTTGTGCTTTTAGATTCTTAAAATAATCGGATACCCCAGTTAAAAGCTGAACAATAATTGCAGAAGAAATATATGGCATGATACCAAGAGCGAAAATAGCCATTCGGCTAACAGCACCACCTGCAAACACGTTAAACATTCCAAGCAATCCCTTTTGATTACCATCCATCATTATCTTTAATTGTTCTGGATCTATGCCCGGAAGAGGAACAAATGTTCCAAATCTATATACGGCAAGAATAAAGATAGTAAATATTATCCTATTTCGTAAATCAGTTGTTGATGATGAATCACTCATATCAATTAACTATTTTTTTAGTTGAATAGATCCACCAATTTTTTCAAGTTTTTCTATTGCGGACTTTGAAGCCAAATCTGCTTCAATATTAATTTTATCCTTTACTTCACCTGTGCCTAAAATCTTAAGTTTTTTTGAATTTTTGTTTATTAACTTCAACTTTTTTAATAACTCAGAATTAAGTACTTCGTTAGGATTTATATTTTTCTTATCAATATACGATTGAATTTTTTCTAGATTTAAAATTGCTACTTGATCCTTTAAAATAGGATTAAATCCTCTTTTTGGTAATCTTCTGTACAATGGCATTTGACCACCTTCAAAACTTTTTATAGCAACACCAGATCTTGATTTTTGACCTTTAACTCCTCTACCAGATGTTTTGCCTTTACCAGAGCCTATACCTCTACCAACTCTAATTTTGGATTTATTTATCTTTTCTCTATTATTTAAACTAATCATTATCCTCTTTTTTCAACTATTTCTGAAATTTTCTTATTTCTTATTGCAGATATTTGTTTGGGTGAACTTTGTTTCAATAATGCTTTCATTGTAGCCCTAATAACGTTATGTGCATTAGAAGTTCCCATTGATTTAGCTACAATGTCTTTTACACCTAAAACTTCACATACTGCTCTAACAGGTCCTCCAGCGATAATTCCTGTTCCTTTAGAAGCTGCTCTTAAAACTATTCTGCCCGAACCATCTTTTGCTTTAACATCGTGATGTATGGTTCTACCTTCCCTAAGAGGAATATGAGTAAGTTTTCTTCTTGCCATTTCATTGGCTTTTTTAATAGCATCTGGGACTTGTTTCGCCTTTGCATGAGCTATTCCAATTTTTCCAGCTTGATTACCAACTACAACTAGTGCAGAAAAACCAAATCTTCTTCCACCCTTCACAACTTTTGTAATTCTGTTTATGTGAACTAATTTTTCTAGTATATCGTCGTTTTTTTTATCTTTAAAATTTTCCATATTAAAATTCCATTCCATTTTCTCTTAAGGTTTCTGCAAAAGCTTTAACTCTGCCATGATATTTATACGAACCTCTATCAAAATAGATTTTACTTATATTTTTTTCTTGAGCCTTTTTTGCTAATTTTTGTGCCACTAGTTTAGATAGTTCAGTTTTATTCACTTTTTCACCAGACTTAAGATCCTTTTCAACTGAAGATGCAGACAATAATGTCACCTTTTTAATATCATCAATTATTTGAGCTGAAATATTTTTTGCTGATCTAGAAATGCTCAATCTAAATCTATCATTTGGTGCAACTCTTTTAACTTTATTGCTTACTCTAAACCTTTTTCTAATACTTGTTTTTAGTTTCATTATTTTTTCTTTCCTTCTTTTTTAAGAACGTATTGGCCTTTTTCTCTTATTCCCTTACCTTTATAAGGTTCTATTTTTCTTAAGGTTTTAATTTTGGATGCAACAGCACCAACAAGTTGCTTGTCTGATCCTGTAATCTTCAAAGTTGTTTGTTTTTCAACTGCAATTTTAATCCCCTCAGGTATATCGAAATCAATATCGTGACTATATCCCAATTGTAAATTTAATTGATTGCCTTTAAGAGCAGCCCTGTATCCTACACCAACTAATTCTAAGATTTTTTCATAACCAGAACTTGAGCCTATAACAGCATTATTTATTAAACTTCTGTTCATACCCCAAAGTCTTTTTGAATTTTGATCAACTTTTTTTGGTTTGATTGATATTTCTTTTCCCTCTTGTATGTCTAAATTAAACATTTCAAGATCAACGTTAATTGATTTTTTACCTAACGGACCTTCAATATTGATAACATTACCTGATAAAGCAACTTTTACTTTTTCAGGGATTGATATATTTATTTTTCCTATTTTAGACATTAAAATACCTTACAGATTATTTCTCCACCGACTTTTTGTTTTCTGGCATCAATATCAGTCATAACACCTTTTGGTGTAGAGATTATAGCAATTCCTAGTCCATTATTGATCTTCGGTAGACCACTTGCACTTGAAAAAATTCTTCTTCCAGGCTTCGAAACTCTTTCAAAAGCACTGATAACTGGATTCCCTGAATGATATTTCAATTCTAATGATAAAGTAGACTTCTTGTCTTCAGAGTTTATTTTGAAATCTTTTATAAATCCTTCATTTTTTAATATATCAGCAATTTTTGTTTTAAAATTAGAAGAAGGTAATTCTACTTTTTTGTGATTTCTAGCTTGAGCATTTTTAACTCTTGCAATCATATCTCCTATTGGGTCACTTAAACTCATAATTATCCTTTCTACCAGCTAGATTTAACTAGACCTGGTATCTTTCCTTGTAATCCTAACTGTCTTAATGCAATTCTTGAAATTTTTAATTTCCTATAAACTCCATGCGGTCTTCCTGTTATTTCACATCTATTCATGACTCTGGTTTTTGCTGAGTTCCTTGGTAATTTTGATAATTTTTGTTGTGCCTTGAATCTTTCTTCAAGTGTGATTTTCTTATCCATAACTATTTTCTTTAAAGCTGCTCTTTTCTTATAAAGCCTATCAGATAATTTAATTCTACTTTTATTTTTATTTACAGCACTCAATTTAGCCATGTTTAATTATCTCCTTTTTTTATAAATGGAAAATTCATTTTTTCTAATAATGCAAAACTGTGTTCTTTATTAATCGCTTTAATTACAATTATAATATCTAATCCTCTCACCTTATCAGCTCTATCAAAGCTAACTTCAGGAAAAATGATATGTTCTTTGATACCAAAAGTGTAATTGCCAAATTTATCAAACCCTTTTGGAGATAATCCTCTAAAATCTTTAATTCTAGGTAGGGCAATATTAACTAATCTATCTAAAAATTCATACATTTTGTTCTTTCTAAGTGTAACTTTTAAACCAGCATTAGAACCTTTTCTTGTTTTAAAATTTGCAACTGACTTTTTAAACTTTGTTGTAACTGGTTTTTGTCCAGTGATCTTCGCCATATCTTCCTCACATGATTTTAGAATTTTTGCATCTGAAGCATCTAGTCCAAGACCCATATTTAAAACTATTTTTTCAATTTTAGGTGCCATATAAATATTTTTAAATCCAAATTGATCTTTCAATGCTGGCTGAATTTCTTTATTGAATATTTCTTTTAATCTAGGAGTCATTATTTTTTAGCCTCTTTTTTTTTAGCAGCTTTTTCATCAATTAATTTTAAATTAGACAAATGAATAAAGCTTTCTTTTGGAAAAATACCACCTTTTTTCTCTTTAGTTGTCTTGACATGTTTTTTAACCATATTAATTTCTTTTACTTTTGCCCTATTATTTGCTCTATCAATTTCTATAACTTCGCCCTCTTTTTTTTTATCTTTACCAGTCAAAATTCTCACTTTTAAACCCTTTTTAATCATCTTATAAAACCTCCGGGGCTAATGAGATAATTTTCATTTGACCTCTGCTTCTTAATTCTCTTGTGACAGGGCCAAAAATTCTAGTACCTACTGGTTCACCTTTATCATCTACTAAGACTGCTGCATTATTGTCAAATTTTACTTTTGAACCATCATTTCTATGAATCCCTTTTTTAACTCTTACAACAACTGCCTTATGGACTGTACCTTTTTTGACTTTTCCTTTAGGTATTGCTTCTTTAACAGCTATAACAATAGTATCTCCAATACTGGCATATCTTCTTTTAGATCCACCAAGAACTTTGATACACTCTATTCTTTTTGCACCAGTATTATCGGCTACTTGTAATTCTGTTTGTACACCAATCATTATTTTGTATTCTCCATAACTTGAAATTTTTTATTTTTTGAAAAAGGCTTACTTTCAATAATTGATACTTTATCACCTGTTTTGAATTTGTTATTTTCATCATGAGCATTATAGTTTTTTCTAACTCTAATTACTTTTTTTAGTACAGGATGTGAATACTTTCTCTCTACCATTACGGTCACCGTTTTGTTTGGCTTATCGCTTACAACTACACCTGTTAATATCTTTTTAGGCATTTATTTTTCCTTTTAATATAGTTTTTAATCTAGCTATTGTTTTTCTTGTTTCTCCAATTTTAGCTGGATTTGTTATTTGCGAATTCATTTTCTGAAATCTAAAATTAAAAAGATCTTTTTTAAGTTTCTCAATATTTTTTAAAACTTCATCTTTTGATAATTTTTTTATTTCTTGTTTTTTCATTATACAAATCTCTTAATTGTTTTTGTTTTAATTGGTAATTTTGCAGAAGCTTTATATAAAGCCTCTTTTGCTATTTGTTCTGAAACACCATCAACCTCGAATAAAATTCTACCCGGTTTAACTCTACAAGCAAAAAACTCTGGTGACCCTTTTCCTTTACCCATTCTAACCTCAATCGGTTTCTTAGAAACTGGTATATTTGGGAAAATTCTTGTCCAAACTCGACCCTGTCTTTTCATATGTCTTGTTAAAGCTACCCTTGCAGCCTCAATTTGTTTCCCTGTGACTCTTTCTGGTTGCAAAGCTTTTAATGCATAGGCTCCATAATTTATAGTACTTGCCCTTGTGGCAGTTCCATGAATTCTACCTTTATGTGCCTTTCTCCACTTGGTTCTTACTGGTTGTAACATTATTGTTTGCCCTCTTGTGGTGTTGCTTTATTTGTTTCTTGACTAAATTCTCTTGCAAATACTTCGCCTTTGTAAATCCAAACTTTAATTCCAATAATTCCATAAGTAGTTAATGCTTCGGCTTCAGCATAATCAATATCTGCTCTTAATGTGTGTGAAGGTATGCTTCCATCCCGTAACCATTCAGTTCTAGCGATTTCATTTCCACCTAATCTTCCACTAACAGAAACTTTGATACCTTTAGCACCCAATCTTATACAAGATTGCATTGCTCTTTTCATAGCTCTTCTGTAGGAAATTCTTTTAACAAGTTGTTGTGCAATATTTTCTGCTACTAAATAAGCATTAGTCTCAGGTTTTTTTACTTCTTTAATATTTAAGTTTACCTCATTAGTAGTAAATTTTGACAAATTATTTTTTATTTTGTCAATGTCACTTCCCTTTTTTCCGATAACAAAACCTGGTCTAGAAGTATAGATAGTGACGTAACATTTGTTAGATGTTCGTTCGATCATAACTTTGGATACACCAGAATTAATAACATTTTTCTTAATATATTCACGGATTTTAAAATCTTCGATCAAGTAATTACCAAAATCTTTTTTCTTAGCATACCAAACAGAGTCCCAGCCTCTATTCACACCTAACCTAAAACCTACAGGATTAACTTTTTGTCCCATGTTTCTCCAATTGTTTTGTTTCTGATAATATTATTGTAACTGTTGACCAAGGTTTTAAAATAGGAGCAGCTCTCCCTTTTGCACGTGGTCTAAATCTTTTCATAACTATTTTTTTTCCACAATATGCCTCTTTCACGACTAAATTATCAATATCATACTGAAAGTTATTTTCTGCGTTTGCAACTGCTGAACTAATAGTTTTTCTAATATCTCTTGTAATTCTTTTTTCAGAAAACTGTAAATCTCTAATTGCTACATCAACTTTTTTTCCAACAATACTTCTTAGTATTGGATTAAGTTTTCTAACACTTGATCTCACACCATTATTAATAGACTTTACAGTCTTATCGTTATTTTTATCAATTTTCTTTTTTTTACCCATAATTATTTCTTCTCTGTTGTAGCAGGTTTAGCTTTCTTATCTGCTGGAGTATGACCAAAAAAAGTTCTTGTCGGTGCAAATTCACCCAGCTTATGTCCAACCATATCTTCTGATACCGTGATTGGAATAAATTTTTTTCCATTATAAATTTGAAAACTAACTCCCACAAAATCTGGTAAAATAGTTGACTTTCTAGACCATGTTTTAATAGGAATTTTTTTTGGGTCATCTTTATATTTATCAACTTTTTTCATTAAACTTTCTTCTACAAAAGGTCCTTTCCAAACTGCTCTAGCCATTACTTAGTATCCTTCCTTTTGTTTCTTCTTTTAACTATGAATTTATCTGTTCTCTTATTATCTCTTGTTTTTAATCCTTTGGCTGATTGACCTGTAGGCGAAACAGGATGTCTACCACCAGCAGATTTACCTTCACCACCTCCATGTGGGTGATCTACTGGGTTTTTAACAACACCTCTGGTATGTGGTCTTCTTCCCAACCATCTTGATCTACCTGCTTTTCCAATTTTAATATTTTTTTGATCCGGATTACTTAAAATTCCTATTGTAGCTAATGCTCTAGAATCAATTTTTCTAACTTCGCCTGATGCAAGTTTAATTAAACTGTAATTCCCGTCTAAACCGCTAATAGTTACCGAAGATCCTGCTGATCTAGCGATTTTTCCACCACCGCCTGGCTGTATCTCGACATTATGAATATTAATACCAACCGGGATATCTTGCAAAGGCATACAGTTTCCAATTTTAATCTCTTTTTTGGATCCACTTTCAATTTTATCACCTACTTTTATTTTTTGAGGTGCAAGAAAGTATGCGTGAGTTCCGTCTTCAAACTTAACCAACATAATATAGCATGATCTATTTGGATCGTATTCTACTCTTTCGACAGTAGCTTCCATGTCAAATTTCTTTCTATAAAAGTCAACATGTCTGTACATTTTTTTGTGACCACCAGCTCTGTTTATTGAAGTAATATGACCATTATTATTTCTACCTTTCATGGCATTTTTAGGAGAAACAAGCGACTTGAAAGGTTTACCTTTCCATAGTCCAGTTCTATCTACTAAAATAGTCCCTCTAGTAGATTTTGTGTACGGTTTAAAAGTTTTTAATGCCATTTATTAAATTCCTGTTGTTAGATCAATACTCTGACCTTTTTTAAGTGTAATTATTGCTTTTTTGTATCCTGAAACTTTTACTTTTTTTCCTCTAGTAACTTTAGTTCTGTTCTGCTTATTGATAATATTAATTTTAGTAACATTTACTTTAAAGATTTTTTCAATATTCTTTTTTAGATTTTTTTTGTTAGCACCATCAGGTACTTTGAATGTAATCTTATTTAACTCAGACAAATTTGTTGATTTCTCTGTAACAACTGGTGAAAGAATTTTGTCGTATAAATGTATTTTATCCATTTTAAGAATATCTCTTTTCTAGTTCTTTTACTGAACTTTCTGTAAATACAACTTTTTTAAATTTAATTATGTCGTAGGCACTAAAATGATTGATATCTGTAACTTTAACGTTTGGGATATTTCTTGCTGATTTTTCAATTTTTTCCTTAGAATTTTTATCTAGTATTAATAGTGAATTTGAAATTTCTAGTTTATTAATTATTGAGCTCATTTCTTTAGTTTTTTTAATTTCAGAACTAAAGTCATTTAAAATTAACAAATTCTTATTATTATTTTTTTCCGTAATTAGTGATGCAACACTCAATTTTTTTTCATTTTTATTTAATTTTCTTTTTTTGTAGGCTAGTTCACCTTTTGGTCCATGTGCTATACCACCACCAACAAAAATTGGAGCTTTTCTACTTGCGTGTCTAGCTCCACCCGTACCTTTTTGTGCATATATTTTTGATGTTGGGCCCCTTACCTCATTTTGCTGCTTAGTTTTTGCATGTCTACCTTTATAATTTGCATTTGTTTTATAAAGTACGCTGCTAACGAGTTTATTGTTAACTTTTGCTGAGAAAATTTTATCTAGCACCTCAATGCTATCTTTTTTTCCATCAATATTAATTTTATCTAATTTCATTATTTTTTCTTTTTATCAGGCGTTTTTTTTGCTTGTTCAGCAGCGGCTAATTTTTCAGTTATAGTCATTTTACTAATATTTTTTACTGAACCCTTAACCAATACTTCTGAATTTTTTGAACCTGGAATTGATCCTTTTAAATAAAGTAGTTCGTTTTCTAAATCTGTTTTGATAATTTCAATATTTTGCATAGTTCTTGATTTATCTCCCATATGACCAGCCATTTTCTTGCCTTTGAAAACTTTTCCTGGATCTTGGCTATGACCTGTTGAACCATGTGCTCTGTGAGAGATAGATACTCCATGACTAGCTCTTAAACCACCAAAATTGTGTCTTTTCATAGCACCTGCAAAACCTTTACCAATCGTTTTTGATCTTGTGTCTACAAATTTAGTATCCTTGAAAATTTCCAAACCGAACTCATTACCTTCTTTATATACAGAAGTGTCATTTACCCTAAATTCTTTCAATTTCTTCTTTGCTTCAGTATTTTTTTTAGCAAAAAAACCTTTCATAGCTTTTGTTAGCTTCGAATTTTTAATCTTACCATATCCAAGCTGTACTGCTTTATATCCACGGTTTTCTTCTTCAATAACTTGAATTACTCTAGCTTTCTCAACTTTTAAAACTGTAACCGGCACTATCTGACCAGATTTATAAAATTCTCTAGTCATTCCAATTTTTTTACCTATTAAAGCTATTTCACTCATAATTAAATTTTTATTTCCACATCTACACCAGAAGCTAAGTCTAACTTCATTAATGCTTCTACTGTTTGTGGTGTTGGTTCAATAATATCTATTAATCTTTTGTGTGTTCTAGTCTCAAATTGTTCCCTACTTTTTTTATCAATATGGGGAGATCTTAGTACAGTGTATCTCTCTATCCTTGTCGGTAGAGGAATTGGTCCCTTGATTGTAGCACCAGTTCTTTTTACAGTATTAACTATTTCCTCAGTTGATGCATCTAATACTTTATTATCGTAGGCTCTAAGTTTAATTCTAATATTCTGTTTTTCCATAATTACCCTGCAATCTTTTTAGTTACTTCGTCCTGTACATTTTGTGGGACTTTAGAATAATGATCAAAAAACATAGAATATTGGGCTCTACCTTGTGACATTGATCTTAAATTATTAATGTATCCAAACATATTCGCTAAAGGTACCATTGCTGTAATTACAGTTGCATTTCCTCTTTGCTCTTGAGTGCTAATCTGGCCTCTTCTACTGTTTAGATCTCCTATAACATCACCCATATAATCTTCTGGAGTTACTACTTCAACTCTCATCACTGGTTCTAATAACTTTAAACCACCTTTTGTACACGCTTCTTTGAAACAAGCTCTACTAGCTAATTCAAAAGCTAACACACTTGAGTCAACATCATGATGAAGTCCATCTAAAATAGTTACTTTGTAATCTATCATTGGAAAACCAGCTAAAATTCCACCATCTGATATTGTTTCAATTCCCTTTTCTACACCTGGTATGAATTCCTTAGGTATTGCTCCACCTTTAATTTTACTCTCGACTTCTCTTCCTTTGCCAGCTTCTTGTGGCTCAACTAATAATTTAACTTTAGCGAATTGTCCTGCTCCTCCACTTTGTTTTTTATGTGTGTATTCAACCTCAGAAGCAGCTTCAATTGTTTCTCTGTATGCAACTTGAGGAGCACCAACATTAGCTTCAACTTTAAATTCTCTTTTCATTCTATCAACAATAATGTCTAAGTGTAGCTCGCCCATACCTTTAATGATTGTTTGACCAGACTCTTCATCAGAAGTTACTCTAAATGATGGGTCCTCTTTTGCTAATCTCCCTAAAGCTTCACCCATTTTTTCTTGGTCTGCTTTTGTTTTTGGCTCTACTGCAATTTCGATAACTGGATCAGGAAATTCCATAGGTTCAAGTAAAACCGAATTTTCCTCGTCACATAAAGTATGACCAGTAATGGTATTTTTTAATCCAGCTAAAGCAACTATATCACCAGCATTAGCTTCTTTAATGTCTTCTCTTGAATTTGCATGCATTAAAAGCATTCTCCCAACTCTTTCCTCTTTTTCTTTAGATGAGTTAAATACAGCAGTTCCAGTTTTAACTGTTCCTGAATAAATTCTTATAAAAGTTAAAGAACCAACAAATGGATCGTTAGCAACTTTAAAAGCTAAAGCTGAAAATGGTACATTATCATCAAATTTCATTTCCATCTCATCTTCAGACCCTAATTTTGTTCCTTTAATAGAACCAATATCAACGGGACTTGGTAAATAATGTACAACAGCATCAAGTAAAGGCTGTACACCTTTGTTTTTAAATGCAGAACCAGTTAAAACTGGTACAAAACTAAAATTTAGAGTTCCACTTCTTATGCATTTAATTAAATCTTCCTCTTTGATTTCATCTCCATTTAAATAAGCTTCCATAAGCTTTTCATCTTGCTCAACAGCTGTTTCAACTAATTCTGTTCTATATTTTTCTGAAATTTCTTTTAAATCATCTGGGATATCTTTATATTCCCATTCTGCTCCCAGAGCTTCGTTTTTCCATACTTGTGCTTTCATTTTTACTAAATCAACTACACCTGTTAAAGAAGCTTCTGCACCTATCGGAACCTGAAGAACTAAAGGTTTTGCACCTAATCTATCTCTAATCATGTCTACGCATCTAAAGAAGTCTGCGCCAGTTCTGTCGAGTTTATTTACAAAACAAATTCGAGGAACTTTATATTTATCTGCTTGTCTCCATACAGTTTCTGATTGTGGCTCTACACCGGCTACACCATCAAATACAGCAACAGCTCCATCTAAAACTTTAAGTGATCTTTCAACTTCGATTGTAAAATCTACATGACCTGGAGTATCGATTATATTAATTCTATGATCATTCCAAAAACAAGTAGTTGCTGCTGATGTAATTGTAATTCCTCTTTCTTGCTCTTGCTCCATCCAATCCATTGTTGCAGCGCCATCATGAACTTCTCCAATTTTATGACTTTTACCAGTGTAATATAAAACTCTTTCAGTAGTCGTTGTCTTACCAGCATCTATGTGGGCCATGATCCCAATATTTCTATATTTATCTAAAGTATGAGTTCTAGCCATAATTTTTTACCACCTAAAATGTGCAAAAGCCTTGTTAGATTCTGCCATCTTATGAACATCTTCTCTTTTTTTAACTGCAGCACCTTTTTTTTCATATGCATCGTAAAGTTCATTAAAAATTTTATCTGACATATGTTTATCTTTTCTTTTTCTTGCTGAATCTACTAACCATCTAATTGCTAAAGCTTGTGCTCTTTTACTTTTTACCTCAACAGGTACTTGATAAGTTGCACCACCAACTCTTCTTGATCTAACTTCTACAGTTGGCTTGATATTGTTTATAGCTTCATTAAAAATATTAATTGGCTCGTCTTTACTTTTGGTTTTAATTTTATCTATTGCATCATAAACAATTTTAGCAGCAACACCCCTTTTGCCGTCGTACATAATATTGTTGATTAGTTTTGGAATTATTGTTGAGTTAAATTTTGGATCTGGAACAACATTTTTTTTTGGTTGAGTTTTTTTTCTAGACATTACTTACCTTTTTTTGTTCCGTACAAAGATCTTCTTTGTTTTCTGTTAGCAACGCCTTGAGTATCAAGATTACCTCTAAGGATATGATACCTAACACCCGGTAAATCTTTTACCCTTCCGCCTCTAATTAGAACTACAGAGTGTTCTTGTAAATTATGACCTTCACCTGGAATATAAGCTGTAACTTCAAAACCATTTGATAGTCTTACTCTTGCGACTTTTCTTAAAGCTGAATTAGGCTTCTTTGGAGTAGTCGTATAAACTTTAACACAAACACCTCTTTTCAAAGGTTGTTTTTGTAAAGCAGGAACTTTGTTCCTGGATACTTGTTTGACTCTTTTTTTTCTTAACAATTGGTTAATTGTTGGCATAAATTTTTAAAGTTAATTAGTTTATTTTTAGATGAAAATAACTGACAGGTTATTTTGTGGCAGCGTTTAGTACTGTTAGAAGCACTACATTCCAACCAAAAACATCGCCAAATTACTTATTAATTAACTATTGTCAAACTAAAAGTTCAAGTATTAGGCGATTTTTTTACTGATTTGCTTGTGTTTCAGAAGGTTCTGAGCTCTCAATTTTTTCTTGTTCTGATAAGAACTCATTATCATCCTTAAGAGCTTTTTTGTTCCAATTATTTTTAATATTTCCAGTTCCAGCAGGTACCAATCTACCAACGATAACGTTCTCTTTAAGACCGTTTAATGGATCAACTTTACCTTTAATAGCTGCATCGGTTAACACTCTTGTGGTTTCTTGGAATGATGCTGCAGAAATAAATGACTCTGTTTGCAATGATGCTTTAGTGATACCCATCAATACTCTTTCACCAACAGCTGGATCTTTGCCGTCTGCAACTAATTTTTCATTTGTATTTTCAAATTTAATTCTATCCACAATTTCACCCGGTAAATATGATGAATCTCCAGATACTTTAACCTCAACTTTTTTCAACATTTGTCTTAAAATAGTTTCAATGTGTTTATCGTTGATAATTACACCTTGTAATCTGTAGACTTCTTGAACTTGATTGACAAAATATTCAGTTAATTCTTTTATTCCTAATATTCTTAGTATGTCATGTGGTAATGGCTGACCATCAAGAAGATATTCACCTTTTTGAATTTTTTCACCAGGGTTAAAGTTAATGTGCTTACCTTTTGGTATTAAATAATTTGAAGGTTCTGCTCCATCCTCAGGTACTATTGAAACTCTTTGTTTTCCTCTAACCTCTTTACCAAAAACTACTTGACCATCATTTTCAGCAATAATTGCACTGTCTTTAGCTTTTCTTGCTTCAAATAGTTCTGCAACTCTTGGAAGACCACCAGTGATATCTTTTGTTTTGGTAGTCTCTTTAGGTAATCTTGCAATAACATCTCCTGCAAAAACTTTTTGTCCATCTTTTATAGATAAAATTGAATCTGGTACTAAATAGTATCTTGCTTCATTATCATCTGCCTTTTTAATTACGTTTCCTTTTTCATCTCTTAAAGTAATTCTTGGTTTTAAATCAGTACTTTTTGATTGACCTCTCCAGTCAATTACAGATTTAGAAGATATTCCAGTTGCATCATCAGTAGTTTCTTGAATAGAAACACCGTCTATCAAATCAACAAAACTAGCTTCACCACTTTTCTCAGCTATAACCGGTGTTGTATATGGATCCCACTCACAAATTTTCGTATTTGCTTTAACTTTATCACCATTATTAAAAAATAATCTTGAACCATAAGCAACTTTATAAACTGCTATTTGAACTCCATTGTCATCCTCAATAGAAAGCTGTGTATTTCTTCCCATTACAATTAAATTTTTCTTAGAGTCTTCAAGAATATTTGAATTTAAAATTTTTAATGTTCCTTCATTCTTAGTTACAATTTGAGAATCTTGTTTAACAGATGCTGTACCACCAACATGGAAAGTTCTCATTGTTAATTGAGTTCCTGGTTCACCAATAGATTGAGCAGAAATCATACCAATTGCCTCGCCCACATGCACCATTTTACCTCTAGATAAATCTCTTCCGTAAGAAGTTGCACAGACACCCTCTTTAGATCCACAAGTCATTACAGAATAAACCTTAATTGCTTTTACCCCTGCTGCATCAATTTTATCGCAGCCTGCCTCATCAATCATTTCTTCTTTTTTAATAATTACTTCACCTGTTAAAGGATGCTTAACTTCATCGAAAGTAACTCTTCCCAAAGCTCTTTCTGATAAACTAACTACAACGTTTCCACCCTCTAAAATTTCAGATAATTCAATGAAACCTGGTTTTTTACAGTCACATACTTTTTTAGTTACAGTTAAATCCTGTGCAACATCACAAAGTCTTCTTGTTAAATAACCGGAACTCGCAGTCTTAAGTGCGGTATCAGCTAGACCTTTTCTTGCTCCGTGAGTTGAATTAAAATATTCTAAAGCTGTTAAACCTTCTTTAAAGTTAGAAATAATTGGACTTTCAATGATTTCCCCAGATGGTTTTGCAATTAGGCCACGCATTCCAGCTAATTGCTTCATTTGGGCAGCAGAACCTCTTGCACCACTATCAGCCATCATGAATACTGAATTAATTTTTAATCCCTCTAATGTTTTCTCAGTTGCAGAAATACCTTTCATCATTTCACCAGCTACTTTATCTGTACACTTAGACCAAGCATCAACAACCTTGTTGTATTTTTCACCTCTTGTAATTAATCCTTCTGCATACTGTGTTTCATAGTCTGCAATTAATTTTTTAGTATCATCAATTAATTGTGTTTTACTCTCAGGAATTACCAGATCATCTTTTCCAAATGATATTCCAGCTTTAAACGCATGCTTAAATCCTAGATCTTTTAATTTATCACAGAATATAACTGTAGTTTTTTGTCCACAAAATCTAAAGACAATATCAATAATTTCAGAAACTACTTTTTTAGGTAGTAATCTATCTATTAAAGAGAATTTAATATTACTATTTTTCGGTAATAAATTTGCTAGTAAGAATCTTCCAGCCGTTGAAGTATATTTTTCAAATTTTTTATTTCCTTTATCATCAACAGTTTCAAATCTAGATATGATTGTACTGTGTACCTTTATCTGACCAGAAGATAATGCAAATTCAATTTGATCAGAATCAACAAAATAACCAGCTGGTTTATCAGTAACTGGCTCTTGCGATAGGTAATAAATTCCTAAGATCATATCCTGACTTGGAACAATAATAGGTTTACCATTTGAAGGTGAAAGAATGTTATTAGTCGATAACATTAAAATTCTTGCCTCTAACTGAGCTTCTAAACTCAAAGGTACGTGTACCGCCATCTGGTCACCATCAAAATCAGCATTAAATGCTGCACATGTTAAAGGGTGAAGTTCAATTGCATCTCCCTCAATTAATTTTGGTTCAAATGCTTGTACACCAAGCCTATGAAGTGTCGGTGCTCTATTTAGTAATACTGGGTGCTCTCTTACAATTAACTCAAGTGCATCCCAAACTGCATTGGTTTCTTTTTCAACAAGTTTTTTGGCCTGCTTAATTGTTGAGGCTAAACCTAGTTTATTTAATCTTGCATACAAGAATGGTTTAAATAATTCTAAAGCCATTTTTTTAGGTAAGCCACACTCATGAAGTTTTAAATCTGGACCAACAACAATTACAGATCTACCAGAGTAATCTACACGTTTTCCTAATAAGTTTTGTCTAAACCTACCTTGCTTGCCTTTAAGCATTTCGGCAAGTGATTTAAGAGGTCTTTTTCCTGTACCAGTAATTACTCTTCCTCTTCGTCCGTTGTCAAATAATGCGTCAACTGATTCTTGGAGCATTCTTTTTTCGTTTCGAACAATAATATCTGGAGCTTTAAGATCCATTAATCTTTTTAATCTATTATTTCTATTGATTACTCTTCTATAAAGATCATTCAGATCGGAAGTTGCAAATCTACCACCATCTAATGGAACAAGTGGTCTCAATTCAGGTGGAATTACAGGTACAACTGTCATAATCATCCACTCAGGTTTTTGACCAGTCTCAATAAATGACTCAACAAGTTTTAGTCTTTTAATAGCTCTTTCCTCGTTTACTTTTGATTTTGTTTCTTTAATAAAATTAACTAAATTTTTTCTCTCTTGCTCTAAATCTAAATTCTTAAGCATCTCAAGAACCGCTTCAGCACCTATTCCTGCAGTAAACGACTCTTCACCAAACTCATCTTGATATTTTGCTAATTCTTCTTCATTTAATAATTGATTTTTTTGTAGTCCAGTTAAACCAGGTTCTATGACAATAAAATTCTCAAAATAAAGAACTCTCTCTATTTCTTTAAGCTTCATATCAACAGCGAGTGCAATTCTACTAGGTAGTGATTTTAAAAACCATATATGTGCTACTGGTGTAGCAAGATTAATATGGCCCATTCTTTCTCTTCTTACATTTGATTTTGTAACTTCAACGCCACATTTCTCACAAATAATACCTCTAAATTTCATTCGTTTGTATTTTCCACACAAACATTCGTAATCTTTAATTGGACCAAAAATTCTTGCGCAAAATAAACCATCTTTTTCAGGTCTGAACGTTCTATAGTTAATTGTTTCAGGTTTTTTAATTTCACCATAGGTCCAAGATTTAATTTTTTCAGGACTAGCAAGAGAAATTTTAATACTATTAAAATTTTGAGCTTCGGATATTTCAGTATTTTTAAATAAATCTGTTAATTCTTTTTTCATTTAATTAAGCTCCACGTTTAATGCTAATGATTTAATTTCTTTTACCAATACGTTAAAGGACTCTGGAATACCTGACTCAAAGTTCTCCTCACCTTTAACGATTGTCTCGTAAACTTTAACTCTACCAGCTACGTCATCAGACTTAACGGTCAAAATTTCTTGAAGAGTGTATGAAGCTCCATAAGCCTCCAGTGCCCAAACTTCCATTTCACCAAATCTTTGACCACCAAGTTGAGCTTTACCTCCAAGGGGTTGTTGTGTAACCAAACTGTAAGGTCCTGTTGATCTTGCATGTATTTTATCTTCAACTAAATGATGAAGTTTTAACATATAAATAATTCCAACTGTTACTGGTCTATCAAATTTCTCACCTGTTCTTCCATCCCATAAATATGTTTGACCAGAACCTGGTAATTTTGCTAATTCAAGCATTTCGGTAACATTTTTTTCTTTAGCTCCATCAAATACTGGAGTTGAGATTGCTATTCCGTTTTGTAAATTTTCACACAAATCCTTAAATTCATTTTTACTTAATTTATCAACCTTATCGTTAAAAATTTCTTCTCCATAAACAGATTTTAAAAAACTTGCAATTTTCTCAGTTTTTTCAATTTTTTTACTGTTCTCATTTACTAATTTCTTAACTTCTTCCCCAAATTCTTTGCAAGCCCAACCTAGGTGAGTTTCTAAAATTTGACCTACATTCATCCTACTAGGTACACCTAAGGGATTAAGAACAATATCAACTGGTCTGCCATCTTCACGGTAAGGCATATCTTCTACTGGAACAATTTTACTAACTACACCTTTGTTTCCATGTCTTCCAGACATTTTATCACCTGGTCTTAATCTTCTTTTAATTGCGACAAAAACTTTTACCATTTTCATTACGCTTGGGAGTAAGTCGTCTCCACTTCTGATTTTAAGAACTTTATCCTCAAACCTTTCGGTAATATCTTGCTTGGCTTTATTGTACTGGTCTTTTAATTGTAAAAGAGTTGTTTCATTTGCTGCATTTCCATTTGAAATTTTGAAAACATCATTAATAGGAAGATTGCTTATGGCCTCAAAGTCTAGTTTTGTACCTTCGGATAAATCTTTAACTTTTTTACCTAATGATGTTCCAGATAAAATTTGACCTGCTCTTTGCTTGATACTTCTTTCTAAGATTTCTTCTTCAACTATTTTATCTTGCTGAACTTCCTCTATTTCAGCTCTTTCGATAGTTATTGATCTTTCATCTTTTTCAATACCGTGTCTATTAAATACTCTTACATCGACAATTGTTCCACTACTTCCTCGAGACATTCTTAAAGATGTATCAGTTACATCAATTGCTTTTTCACCAAATATTGATCTTAATAATTTTTCTTCTGGACCTGATGCTGAGTCACCTTTTGGAGTAACTTTTCCTACTAAAATATCGCCTGCATTTACTTCCGCACCAATGTAAACAACTCCTGATTCATCAAGGTTTTTTAAAGCTTCCTCATTAACATTTGGAATATCTCTTGTAATTTCTTCTTCACCAAGTTTAGTGTCTCTTGCCATAATTTCATACTCTTCTATGTGAACCGAAGTAAATACATCGTCGGTTACACATCTCTCAGAAATTAAGATAGAGTCTTCAAAATTGTACCCTTGCCAAGGCATAAAGGCTACAGTTACATTTTTTCCTAAAGCTAATTCACCTAATTTCGTTGAAGGTCCATCAGCAATTATATCTCCAGATTTAACTTTATCACCAACTCTTACTAATGGTCTTTGATTTATACAAGTATTTTGATTTGATCTTTTAAATTTTTGCAAATTGTAGATATCCACACCAGACTCACTAAAATCTGTTTCCTCCGTAACTTTAATAACAATTCTTTTTCCATCAATTTTATCAACAATACCATCTCTTTTTGCTACAATTGTTACACCAGAGTCTAATGCAACGTCACTTTCAATACCAGTTCCAACAAGTGGTGACTCTGGTTTTAGTAAAGGAACAGCCTGTCTCATCATGTTTGAACCCATGAGAGCTCTGTTAGCGTCATCATTCTCTAAAAAAGGAATTAAAGATGCTGCAACTGAAACAAGTTGTTTAGGTGATACATCAATATAATCAATAGTGTCTGGTTTAGATAAAAGAAAGTTTAAATTCTGCCTACATGAAACTAGGTCTTCAATAATTTTTCCATTTTTATCAAGTTTGGTATTTGCTTGTGCAATAGTGTATTTGGTTTCTTCCATTGCAGAAAGATATTCTACTTTATCTTGAACAACTCCGTCTTTAACTTTTTTATATGGACTTTCAATAAAACCATACTTATTAATTTTTGCATAAGTAGATAAACTGTTAATTAAACCAATGTTTGGTCCTTCTGGAGTTTCGATCGGGCAAATTCTACCATAGTGAGTTGGGTGAACATCACGAACTTCAAATCCTGCTCTTTCTCTAGTAAGACCACCAGGTCCTAATGCTGATACTCTTCTTTTGTGAGTAATTTCAGAAAGAGGATTTGTTTGATCCATAAATTGTGAAAGTTGTGAACTTGCAAAAAAGTCTTTTAGAGAAACTGTTAAAGGTTTTGCGTTAATAAGGTCTTGTGGCATTGCAGACTCTACATCTAAAGTAGTCATCTTTTCTTTGATTGCTCTTTCCATTCTATAAACACCTATACGAGCTTGGTTTTCAACCAACTCGCCAACAGAACGAACTCTTCTATTTCCTAAATGATCAATATCATCAACTTCATCTTTACCATCTCTTAAATCCAACATTTTATGAACAATCGCTATAATGTCATCATTTCTTAGAATTGTAATTTTATCAGAACATTCTTGATTTAATCTAGAATTCATTTTCACTCTACCTACATCAGACAAATCGTATCTGTCTGAGCTGAAGAATAAGTTATTAAATATCTGCGTAGCAATTTCTATTGTTGGTGGCTCACCAGGTCTTAACATTTTATAAACTTCAGTTATTGCTTCGTCTTTTGAATTATTTTTGTCATTCAAAATTGTAGTAAGCAAATAAGGACCTTTATTAATTGAGTTTGTAACTGAAATCTGAATTGAGTAAATATTTGCGTCTAAAATTTGTTGGATTACTGTATCATTTAATTCGGTACCAATTTTAAATGTTCCCTCTTCCTCATCATTAACTTTGATATCTCTATGTAAAATTTTACCGAATAAAGATTCTCTTGAAACTAAAATATCCTTTAATCCGTCATTTGCTAATTTTTTTGCATTTAAGAAATTAATTTTATCACCTAATTTTATTACAACTTCACCAGTTTTTGCATCGATTACTTCTTCAGCAAAGTTTTTAGCTTTGTAATTTTCAGGATTAAACTTTGTTTTCCATTTTTCTGTTTTAGCATCATAAGTATACTGTTCGTTTTCATAAAACTCGTCTGCAATTTCAGCTTTAGTATATCCAAGTGCCAAAAGTAAAGTGGATGCAAAAATTTTCTTTTTTCTGTCTATTTTGAAATATAAAAAATCTTTCACATCGTATTCAAAATCTAACCAAGATCCCCTGTTTGGTATAACCCGACAATTAAATAAAAGTTTACCACTTGCATGGGTTTTGCCTTTGTCATGATCAAAGAAAACACCAGGACTTCTATGCATCTGGTTCACTACAACACGTTGAACACCATTAGTAATAAATGTTCCACTATTTGTCATCATTGGAACTTCTCCCATGTAAACTTCTTGCTCTTTAGCGGACAAAATATCTTTTGTATTGTTATCTTGATCTATTTCATAAACAACTAATCTTAAAGTGCACTTTAAAGCTGATGAGTAAGTAAGTCCTCTAGTAATACATTCTTCAACATCAAATTTTGGTTTTTCTAATCTATATGAAACATATTCTAATGTTGCTTTATCGTTTAAATCTTCAATAGGAAATATACTTTTAAAAACTCTATCAAACCCTTTGGTCAAATCTGTTATTTCAGAATTAAATTCAGTTAATTCTTTGTATGAGTTTTTTTGAACTTCTATTAAATTTGGTATTGATAAACTTTCTTTTAGTTTTCCAAAACTTTTTCTTATATTTTTCTTTTCAGTAAAAGATAATTGCATTTATATTTAATAATACTGATTAAATAATCAGTACTTGAATTCTTTCTTATTAATTTACTTAAGTTCTACTTTAGCGCCTGCAGCTTCTAACTTAGCTTTGATCTCTTCAGCTTCTTTTTTGTTAACACCAGATTTGACTTCTTTTGGTGCTCCCTCTACTAGATCTTTAGCTTCTTTTAATCCTAATGAAGTAGCTGCTCTTACTTCTTTAATAACATTAATTTTTTTATCACCTGCAGAAACTAACATGATAGTAAAATCATCTTTTTCTTCTGCTGGAGCTGCACCACCTGCTGCTGCTGGAGCTGCAGCGGCCATTGGAGTTACACCCCATTTTTCTTCTAGTTGTTTTGAAAGTTCAGCTGCTTCTGCAACTGTTAAACTTGAAAGATCTTCAATAATTTTGTTAAGGTCAGGCATATCAATTACTCTTTGGGTTGTGTTTCAGAATTTTCTGCGGTCAAACTACTCATTTTTTCCGAATGTGCAAGTAAAATGCTAATTAATTTAGATGCAGGTGCGTTTAAAATACCCACAATATTAGCTCTAGCTTCATCTAAAGTAGGTAAACTTGCTACATTTTGGACACCAGTCTGATCTAAGACTTCATTATCCATTATGCCGCCAATTAATTTTAAATTTTCATTATCCTTTGCAAATTTTGATAGAATCCTTGCAGACATAATTGCATCCTCTCCAAAAGCAACCGCTGTTGGGCCAGTGAACAAATTAGTCAAATCTTTGCATTTAGTTTTTTCTAAAGCAAGTTTAGTAATTCTATTTTTAGTAATTTTAAAAACAATTCCATGCTCTCTCATTTTTGCTCTTAAATCATCTAATTGAGTCATAGTTAAACCTTGATAATGAGTAACCATAACAGCTTTGCTGTTCTCAAATTTAGAGGTCATTTCTTGAATATAATTTTTCTTTTGGTCTTTATTCATCATAACTATATCGACTTACCTAATTTAACTTTATAAGAGACACCCATTGTTGAGGTTGCAAAAACATTTTTTATTAAATCCCCTTTTAGAGTATTATTTGATTTTTCTTTTTCTAAAGTTTCTAATATAGCATTGTAATTTTTCATTAGTTGGTCATCACTAAAAGATTTTTTACCAATACTTACACCTATATTACCATCTTTATCATTTCTGATTTCAACCTGACCTGATTTAGCATTTGTAACTGCCTCTTTAATATTATCAGACACAGAGCCAAGTTTTGGATTTGGCATTAAACCTTTTGGTCCTAAAACTTTTCCTAATTTTGAAAGTTTCACCATCATTCCAGGTGTACAAATTAATTTTTCGAAATTTAATTCACCACCTTTAATTTTTTCAACAAATTCATCACTACCTACAATATCTGCTCCTGCATCTTTAGCCTCTTGAGCTTTATTGTCTTCACAAACAACTGCAACTTTTACTTTCTTACCTGTTCCACCTGGTAAATTAACCACTGTTCTAATATTAACTTCGCTCTTCTTTTGTTTGTTGTTTATTTGAAAACTTAAATCTAAAGACTCATCAAACTTGGTAGTACAATTTTTTTTTAATTCTGGTATCAATTTTTCAAAAGTCTCAGGGCTAAGATCTTTCGTTTTTTTTGGCAAATTTTTAAATCTTTTTGAAGGCATTATTCTTTTACCTCTATACCCATTGATCTTGCAGATCCTGCTATAATTTTTACTGCTTCATTGATGTCATGAGCGTTAAGATCATTCATTTTTTCTTTAGCAATATCCTCTAATTGTTTTTTAGAAATTGAAGCTACAATATTTCTTCCTGGTTCTTTTGATCCACCCTTAAGTTTTACTGCCTCTTTAATATAGTAAGATGCAGGAGGTGATTTAATTTTAAAGTCAAATTTTTTGTCTTTATAAACTGTAATTTCAACAGGAACAGGTTTGCCTGCCATTGATTTTGTTTTATCATTGAAAGCTTTACAAAATTCCATGATGTTTACACCCCGTTGACCTAAAGCAGGTCCTACTGGTGGAGCTGGGTTAGCTTGACCACCTTTGATTTGTAATTTTATGAATCCACTAATTTCTTTTGCCATTAACTTGCTTTCTCAACTTGGTTATATTCTAAATCTACTGGTGTTGGACGTCCAAATATAGAAACTGACACTTTAAGTCTAGACTTTTCTTCATCTATTTCTTCAATCATTCCACTAAATGAAGCAAAAGGGCCATCAACAACCTGAACTTTTTCACCAATGCTATATTCTATACCAGATTTTGGCTGAGCCACACCATCTTTTATTTGACCTAAAATCTTTTCTACTTCCTTATCTGAAACAGGAACTGGAATACCCTTGGTGCCAAGGAAGCCACTCACTCTTTTTATGTTCTTTATCATATGATAAATATTATTGTCCATCTCACTTTTAATTAATACATATCCAGGAAAATATTTCTTTTTTCTTTGAATTCTTTTACCTCTTTTTACTTCAGTAACATCGTGAGTTGGAACAACAATTTCTTCAAATTTTTCACTAATTTTAGCTTTATCTGCTTCTTCTTTAATTAATGAAGCAACCTTATTTTCAAAGCTAGAATGAGATTGAACAATATACCAGTTTTTCATTAAATACTTACCTTAAGTAAAAGTTCTAAGAAAAACTTTAAAACCTGATCTAAAAGTAAGAAAAATAGAGACATAACCACAGCCATGGCAAATACCATCAAGGCACCTTGCAAAGTCTCTTTCCAAGTAGGCCAAGTAACTTTAAATGCCTCTTGTTTAACTTCTTGAATAAATTTAATCGGGTTTCTCATACTTTTTTAGCTCTAATTGGCAGGAGCGGAGGGACTCGAACCCTCAGCCTCCGGTTTTGGAGACCGGCGCTCTACCAATTGAGCTACACTCCTATTTATAGAGTTACTCTATAATTTTAGTTACTACTCCTGCTCCAACAGTTCTTCCACCTTCTCGAATAGCAAAGTTTAATTTTTCGGCCATTGCAATCGGTGTAATTAATTTAACTGTGAATTTAGCATCATCACCTGGCATAACCATTTCAGTTCCAGCTGGTAATTCTACCTCACCTGTTACATCTGTTGTTCTAAAATAAAACTGTGGTCTGTATTTAGTAAAGAATGGAGTGTGCCTTCCACCTTCATCTTTTTTAAGTACATACGCTTGAGCTTCAAATTTAGTGTGTGGAGTAATTGATCCAGGTTTACAAAGTACTTGACCTCTTTCGATGTCATCTCTTTCTATACCTCTCAATAAAATTCCAACATTATCTCCAGCTTCACCTGTATCTAAAAGTTTTCTAAACATTTCAACACCAGTGCAAACTGATTTTTTTGTTTCTTTAATTCCAACGATTTCAACTTCTTCACCAGTTTTGATCACACCTGATTCAACTCTACCAGTTGCAACTGTTCCTCTACCAGAAATTGAAAATACATCCTCAACAGGCATCAGGAAAGGCTTATCTACTTCTCTAGTTGGTTGTGGGATATGTTCGTCAACAGCTTTCATTAATTCTAAAATTGAATTTTTTCCAATTTCATCATCTCTTCCCTCAACAGCTGCTAAAGCAGAACCTTTAACGATTGGTGTTTTGTCACCTGGATATTTATAAGAAGTTAAAAGTTCTTTTATTTCTTCTTCTACAAGTTCAATCATTTCTTTATCGTCGACTTGATCAACTTTATTAAGATAAACAACAATTGCTGGAATACCAACTTGTCTACCTAAAAGAATATGTTCTCTAGTTTGTGGCATTGGACCGTCTGCAGCATTTACAACTAAAATCGCACCATCCATTTGTGCTGCACCTGTAATCATATTTTTTACGTAGTCAGCGTGACCTGGACAATCTACGTGAGCATAGTGTCTCTTTTCAGTTTCATACTCAACGTGAGCAGTTGAAATTGTTATTCCTCTTTCTTTTTCTTCTGGTGCTTTATCAATTTGATCGTAAGCAACCGCAGTTCCACCACCTGCTTGTGCTAACACATTTGTGATTGCAGCAGTAAGAGTTGTTTTACCATGGTCGACATGACCAATAGTCCCAATGTTACAGTGGGGTTTATTTCTTACAAATTTTTCTTTCGACATTACTTTTTTACCTCAGTTTTATTTGTTTCATTACTAATTTTTTTCTTGGAGCGGGTAAAGGGAATCGAACCCTTACATCCAGCTTGGAAGGCTAGCGTTCTACCATTGAACTACACCCGCACAACCCCAAGAGTAACACTCCATTGCCACTTAAAATTCTACTGAATGGTGGAGGGGGAAAGATTCGAACTTTCGAAGACCGAAGTCAACGGGTTTACAGCCCGCCCCATTTGACCGCTCTGGAACCCCTCCCATGGGGAAGTGTCCCCTGTTCAATAAAGCTTCAAACAACATGCGTTTTATATATTTTATTTATGCAAATGCAACACGTGATTTAATAGCCAAATATTCAAAAAAACGTGTAAAACTCATGATAATTTATGAACAAATCATCATTTTTTATTGTTGGTCAACATGCAGTTATCGAAGCTCTTCGAAACCCTCAAAGGAAGGTTTTAAGGGTTTTTTTAACTGAAGAAGCAAAAAAAAATATTCACAGAAAAAACCAAAATAAAAATCTTTTAGAAGACGTTAAAGTTTATTTTAAATCAAAAAAAGAGCTGGATAAATATTCATCTAAAGAACAGTTAATGCATAATGGTTATGTTGCGGAGGTAGAACATTTAGATCAAACTGATCTTAAACAATTTATAAAAGATAAAAATAATCTCACATTTGTTTGTTTAGATGAAGTAACAGACCCAAGAAATATTGGTTCTTTAATTAGGAGTGCAGCATCATTTAAAATTGATGGTTTGATAATAAAAGAAAGACATTTTCCAAGTGATAGTAAGTTAATGTATAAATCAGCTAGCGGATGTATGGAGCATTTAAATATTTTTGAAGTATCTAATATAAATTCAACACTAAAAAATCTAAGAGAAAAAAATTTTTGGGTTTATGGTTTTGATGCAAGGGGTGAAAAGGATTTTACAGACATCAAGTGGGAAGGAAATAATATTTTATTATTTGGATCTGAAGGTTTTGGAATGAGACAACATACTAGTAAATACGCTGATTTCTTTGTTAAAATTAATATGAATGATAAGATTGAAAGTTTAAATATCTCTAATAGTGCTGCTATTGTCTTTCATCATTTAAGTTATATTAAAAAAAAGAGTTGATTATTTAATAAATAGTTAATAATTATTGCGCATGCCCTTGTAGCTCAGTTGGTAGAGCAATTGATTTGTAATCAATAGGTCCGCGGTTCGAATCCGTGCGGGGGCACCATCACTCAATAAACTCAATAATAATTTTTTTTAATATAATTAATAACTTATAACTGTTTTATTTTTAGAGTGTCGAGATTAATTATAATTTTTTATCATTAAGCTTAGTCATAGCTTTTCCAGGGGAAAAAGTATAATCATTGTCATCCATTAATTTTCCACTTCCATCATAAAGCTTCCAATTAAATTTTACTTTATCTTTTTGCTTCTTTCCTAATTTTAAAATAGTCAATTCTATTATTCTTGGCTTACCGCCTGAAGCACCTTTAAATGACCTGGTCTCACCTTTTTTCCAAACTCCTAAAGGAAATTTACATCCATTTTTTATTACTCTACCTCCACGTCTACTATCCCAAACTCTACCAATACACTGTCCATTATTAGTGACTGTAAATAACTGTGTTTTTAATCCACTTTGACTTTTTCTTGTTCTTTTATAAACCTTTATTGTTTCTCCAGATTGAGGATTTTTCCAATCTTCAGGTCCAATAATTTTTTTTCTTTTCTTTTTACCAAAAATCAAATTAGCATTTGTAAATTCAATTTCTGTATCTTCTCTTATTTCACCGCCAGTGAAGAGCTCTAAAGGAATAAATCTTTCATCAGCTGATACTGGAATAATCCACAACAAACCCAGAACCATAATGCCTAAAAGTTTTTTCATGAGTCTTACCACGCTGTTAGTTTCAAGCATCTAGATACGTCTTCAATACGAACATAACAACCTAAGAAAGACATAATTTTAAAAGAAAAAAAACCAACTACTAAAACAATTACCACTAAGGCAAGTGGATGAATTTTTTTCATAATTAAGTTTTTTTAACACCAGTCGGATGAGCAATTCCATCTATCACTAACTTTGGCTCAACACTCACATCAATCAATTCAGGTCTTGAATTTAGATAAGATTTAACTGTTTCTATTGACTCAATATCTTCAATAAATTTTTCAAGTCTTGGAAATTTATTTATAAGTTTTGTATCGAGTAATTTTGATAAATCTAAATGATGGTATACCGCAAAATCACACCCATGTGGCTTGTCATCTACATAAAACTTTTTATCATTATCTTTTAAAGCTCTTTCTAAATCCTCAAATCTTGTATTCAAAAAAGGCATCATATCCTCTTTTTTTTTTTTAAAACTGTCCCCTACTGCAAAATTTATTGCAGGATTGAGCGGCATAAATAATTCTTGTGCACTTTGCATAACAGCATTCGCTTTAGCATTTAGTATTGGATCTGAAATATTGATACCTGCAATTTTTTCAATGAAGGTTAATATTGCAATACTCTGACAAATTTCATGTTTTTGATCAACCACTAACATAGGTAATTGTCTAAATGGAACTTTATATTTTATCTCTGACCATTCTTTACCGTAGTATTCCCATGACATTATATCGTCATACTCAGTTTCAGTATAATGAAGAAGAAGTCTTGGAGCTTCTGCCAAAGCTCTCATTTTAAAATATATCAACTCTAATTTATGTTTCATGTTTATTTTTTTTGAAGTTCGTAAATAGAAACATAATGTTTTTTTTTAGGTAATGGAATAATGATTGGGACTTTTGTTAATCTTGGTTTTATAGATTTTTTTCCGACAATAATATTTTTATTATAATTTTCTAAGTTAACTTCAGGATGAGGGTTTCCATCATTAATTAACGGCCAAGCATCACATGCTCTATAACCAAATAGAATTAAAGGTCTTGAACTGTTCATTTGATTGCTGCCAGATCCATGAACAGATCTGCAATGAAAAAAAACAACCGTTCCAGCAGTACCTGTAATTGAAATACTATTATTAACCCCAATTTTGCTCTTACTTGTATCAATTTTTCCAACAAAAAAGTTTTCACTACTATGATGGCTATATAGTTTTTTTGTGTGCGAATTTTTTATTATTTTAAGAGGACCATTTTTTTCTGAACAATCATCTAAGTAAATACCAACGGTTACTAAATCATCGTTGGTGTGAGGATAAAAAGCCCAATCTTGATGCCACCCAACTTCGCTTCCTTTTTTCTTATTTGGAAGCTTAAAGTTTAATTTTCCCAAATGAAATCTTACTGATCCACCAATCAGTTTTTTAACTATTGATATTATTTTTTTATTTCTAGACAAATCATAAAAAATTTTATGTCTGTTTTGAGGATTGTTAAGTCTTAAAATTTCTTTATTTTTTGAGGAATTGGAACTGTAAACAAAATGATAATTGTCATAAGATTGTGTCCCATTTGTAATCTTCTTTTTATTTTTTTGTTTATCTTTTGATACAACTTCATTTATGAGTTTGTTTATTTTATCTATCGTTTTCTTATTAATTAAATTTTTTTTTAAAAGATAACCATTTTTTTTAAAAAAATATTGGTCTGTATCCATTTGATCTAGTTTGTTTCTCTTCTTAATTGCTCTATTTTAATTTTTTTTTGTAGACTTCTATTTTTATCATAAAGTAAGTTGAACTTAATTTTGTAGTTAGTTTTAACAGTAATTGATTTTGCATTTCTTACTTCTAAATTATCAGCAACCGCACTTATGGGCCTTTTAACTGGGTTTAAATTAGTGATTGTAATTTTTGATTTATCATTAACGATTTTTCCTTTCCATCTTCTAGGTCTAAATGGGCTTATTGGAGAAATAGATAATTTTTTCGAATTCAAACTTAATATTGGACCGTGAACTGATAAATTATAGGCAGTGCTTCCTGCGGGGGTAGAAACCAGAACACCATCAGAAACTAAGTTTTTCATTATTTGTTTTGAACCATGTTTAATTGATAACGATGCTGCTTGCCTACTTTGTCTTAGAACTGAAACTTCATTAATAGCTATTGATTTTTTTGATTTATTATTTTTATTTTTTACTGTCATTTCTAAAGGGGAAATAGAGATCATATTAGCTTTTGTTAAATTTTTAATAATGTTTTTTGAAGAAAATATATTCATTAGAAAACCATAATTTCCTGAATTAATTCCATAAAATTGCTTTTTAGGACTCTTATTTTTTTTAAGTGTTTGAAGCATAAAACCATCACCTCCTATTACAATTATAAGATTTAATTTTTTAAATTTATTTGCTTTAATTTTTTTTGTAAGCAAAGATTTAATTCTAAGAGATTTTTTATTTTTGTCCGAAATAATTTGTAGTTTGTTCATTTAATGGTGCCCTCGGCCAGACTCGAACTGGCACTCCGCAAGCGGCAAGGATTTTAAGTCCTTTGTGTCTACCAATTTCACCACGAGGGCTTTAATGAATTTCATGAGTATTTATGTTAATATATATAATTAAACAAGATTAATAATCAATTTTTTTTAAAAGTTTTTTTTTACAACATAAATTTGCATTGAATTTTAAAATTTTTAATTTTATACCACTTTTTTTTGAAATTGTTTTGATGCTATTTTCTCCATCTGAATATGAAAGTAACCATTTTATTGCTTTCAAATCTCTTATTTGTTTTCTTTTACCTCCTATTGTGCTCTGTAAATTTATTTTGCTGAAGTGAGGTTCACAATAAGGTTTAAGATTTAAATAAAATTGACCTTTCTTGTTATAATTATTTTTTATAACTTTAATTTTTTTTTCAAATAATTCATTTTTATTTTTTTCAAAATATTTAATTATTCGATAATAAATATTAATCATTTCAATTAAAACTTTGTTTGATAAAATCTTTTTATTGTCTAGTGATGTATGGTACTCTTTGTAAGTACCAGGAACACCTCTCATAAAAACACCCATTGGTAAATTATAACCTGGTGAACAATACTGCCTTTCATCACTTCCTGTTGGAAAAAAATCCAATACTTCAATTTTTTTTTTATTAATATTTTTCATTATTTCTAGAGCTACAAAATCGGATAAACTGTTACCTATTTTTGATTTTTTATATGTAATTTTACTATTTTTTAAACCCAGACATGTCAGATTATATGCTCCAAAAACATTTTTTTTTAAATATTTACCTTTTTTAGCCAGGTATGCGATTGATCCAATTGTTTCAGGGTGAAAAACAAAACGGTATGTAAAATATCTATTTTTCATAGATAATATTTTTTTATATAAAAAAGACTGAACTAAAGGACCACTTAACTCATTGTTAGCCAATGATGGATGGCAGGTGTATGTTGTAAATAAAATTTCTTTTTTACTTTTTCCTTTTAGAATTTTTTCGGAAATAGTAAGAGATCCATTTATAAATTTTGATTTAATTAAAACTTTATATTTTCCTGGTTTTAATTTTTTTCTTATATTATCCTGAATACAAAATCCCCAGTTTTTACCATAATAACTTGTTAAATAAGGAATAGCATTTGGAATTTCTTTAATGCTAAATAAATGTTTTTGTAGTTCTTTAAGTGAAACTGTCTTATTTACTGGAGATGAATAATTTAGAACATGCAAATTGTTTTCTTTCATGTCACAAATTTTTTTACCTTCGGGAGTTAAAATATATGCATCTTTAATTATCCATTCTTTTGGTACCTTCCAATCATGTACTTTTAGACCAGATGGAATTTCAAGAGTTTTAAAAGGAATTATTTCTTTTAAAATTTTATGAGTTTTTCTTACACCTTGTCCTGTGATTGATCTATTCAAAGGCCATAGGCGATCAAAATATTTAGAAATTTGAGTTGATAGTCTCTCAGACATTACTTTTTTTAGTTAATAAAAAATCTCCTACAGCTAAGACATCTATTTTAGTAGCTTTAAAAGTTTCTATAGCTTCTGATGGAGTATTGACAATAGGCTGGCCTTTGACATTAAAAGAAGTGTTTAATAATACTGGTATCTTTGTCAAATGGTTGAATTCTTTAATTAAATTATAAAATTTCTCATTAATTTCTTTTTTAACTGTTTGAACTCTACATGTCCCATCAATATGAACTATTGCTGGAACATCTTTCATCTTATTTTTTTTAATTTTGCATGCCATAAGCATATGTGGGCTATCTTGATTTATATGGAAAAAATCTTCCCTATATTCATTCAAAACAGATGGTGCAAATGGTCTAAATTCCTCTCTAAATTTAACTCTAATATTTAGATGGTCTTTCATTTGTTTTGGATATGGTTTACATAATATTGATCTATTTCCTAAAGCTCGTGGTCCAAATTCAGCCCCACCTTGAAACCAACCTATAATTTTTCCATCCTTCAAATGTTTTGAAACTTCATGATATAAATTTTTAGGACGAACGTAATTTAATTTTTTCTTTTTAAGTTCCGACTCTATTTCTTTATTTGTGAAACATGATCCTTTATAGAAATTATGCATTCTTTTTGGTATCATTTTTTTTTTTGATGAAGTATATGCAAGTAAAGTTGCACCATAAGCACAACCATCATCTCCACTTGCAGGTTGTATAAATATTTCTTTGAATATTTTACTTTTTGCTATTTTTCCATTTAAAGAACAGTTTAATGCCACCCCTCCAGCCAAGCATAATTTATTAAATTTGAATTTTTTTCTTGCAATTTTTAATTGTTTTAAAACAACACTTTCCAATTGATCCTGTAAGGCTGCAGCAATATTCTTATGATGATTTGTTAATGGTTCCTCGTATTTTCTTTTTGGTCCAAAAATCTTAATGAATTTATCGGTAACCCATTTATCTCTTTCTGAGTAATAATCTATATAATCTAAATTTATCTTATATTGAAAATTTCCTTTATTAGTAAGTATTTCTCTAAAAACTTGTAGATATGTCTTTTTAAATCCTGGAATTTTTTTTGATGAATTTCCGTAAGGAGCTAATCCCATGATGATTCCTTCATCACAATGATGTTTCCAACCTAGGTAATATGTTATTGCTGAATATAATAATCCTAAGGAATGAGGGTACTTATTTTCATTATTCAGTGTTTTAATTTTGCCTAATTTACCAGATGCTATAATTCCAGTTTCATATTCTCCGACTCCATCAATACTTAAACACAAAGCATTTTTAAATCCACTAGGGTAATATGCGCTTGCTACATGACATAGATGATGCCTATAATATTTTATAGTACCTTTATAATTTAAATTATTTCTTATGATCTGATCCATATTGTTCATTCTTTTAATTTTATCAATGTCTTTAATTAAAAAATCTAATCTTTCATCACTTTGAATAGCTGGTTTAAGATAAATCTCTCTAGTCATTGATTTTAAATCATTAACAAAAGCTATTTCATTAATTTGATTAATATCTATTTTTCCAATTTTTAAACAATCCATTACCGCATCTTTAGGAAATAATCTGCTGTGTTTATCTCTTGTGTATCTTTCTTGAGAACAAGCGGCTATAAGTTTTCCATTGAAAAGTAAGGCTGCTGATGTGTCATGTCCACCATATTTAATACCTAATATATACTTCATAATAAGATTAAATAACTATATGACTATATTAAATGTTTCAAATAAGTTTTTTGATTCATGCAATAACACAAGAACTAGGGCTCTTAAAAGGAAAAGGTATTTTAAGTCCTTTGAGTCTTCTGATTTAACCACAAGGGCATTAATGAATTTCATGAGTGTTTATGCTAATATTTATAATTGAACAAGACTAATATGTAAAATTGTTATTTATTTGAATATTTTATAAACATCGTTAAATGGAAAAAGTATTCAAAGTTTTGATATTTACAGATCTTGATGGCTCACTTCTTCATAGAGATACTTTCAAATTTGATAAAATAAAAGACTATATAAAACAATTAATATCTAAGGGAATTTTTATTATACCCAACACAAGTAAAACTGAAAAAGAAATTTTAGTATTTAACAAAGAATTAGGTAAAAGTTTACCTTACATCTCTGAAAATGGTGCTGCTATAAATGGCTTAGATTTATTAAATTCTAATTTACCTAAAGAATTAATTTTAAGCAGAGAAAAAGATAATCTTATAAAAATTTTTGAAAAGTTGGTGCCAATAGATTTACAAAATAAATGTAAATGGTTGTCTGAAATGAACAAGAAGAAACAAAGCTTAATTTTAGGTTTAGAAAATGAACAATTAAAATTGGCTTTAGATCGTAAATACACTATTCCTTTTATATTTGAGGGAAACAAAAGTGAAAGAAATGAATTATCTAAAATTGTTAGAAATAAAGGTTTAAATTTACAAGAAGGTGGGAGAGTTATTAATTTAACTGATAAAGTAAATAAATCTAAAGCACTTCAGGTATTTGTGAGATTTTTTAAAAAAAATAATAAAAATGTAAAAACAATAGCAGTTGGTGATAATTACAATGATTTAGATATGCTTAAAGTTAGTGATTTTCCTTGCTTAGTTTTTAATGATAAATTTACATTAGATCAAATCCCTATAAATGATTTAATAATAACAAATAAGCCATCACCTGAGGGCTGGGCAGATGTGATCAAAATGGCCCTAGTTAAAATAAATAATAATTAATACTATATTTTATGAGTGATTTTTCTCAAAATGGAATAATTTCAACTCTTCATGATTTTGGAACAAAATCTTTAGAACAAATAGAAAAGGAACTTTTGGGTTTTTCTAAAGAAAGGAAGATGGAACTTATCCTGCCATGTCTTTATTCAGAATTAAAAGGTGATGCATTGCCTAATATTGTAAAAGAGATTAGTAAAACAAATTACATAAATCATATAATCATAGGCTTAGATCAAGCAAGCGAGTCTGAAGCAAGGAAAGCTTGGACTTTTTTTGAAAAATTAGAAACTCCTTTTACAATCCTTTGGAATGATGGGCCTAATTTAAAAAAATTAGATAAAGAGTTACAAAAAAAAGGATTAGCTCCAAGTGAGCATGGTAAAGGAAGAAATGTTTGGTATTGCATAGGAATGTCTATTGCAAGAGATAGTGCAAGATCAGTTGCATTACACGATTGTGATATTAAAACTTATGATAGAAGAATGTTAGCAAAACTATTTTATCCAGTTGTAAACCCACTGTTTAATTTTGAATTTTGTAAAGGCTTTTATCCAAGAGTAGCTGACAACAAGATGAATGGACGTGTAGCAAGACTATTAGTGTTTCCTTTATTGAATGCTTTAGAAAAAACTATTGGCAAAAGTGACTATTTAGATTTTATGAAATCATTTAAATACCCATTGGCTGGCGAATTTTCTTTTAGGAGAAATATTTTACCAGAACTTAGAATTTCATCTGACTGGGGTATAGAGATTGGAATATTATCAGAAATGCAAAGAAATTTTTCACCTCAAAATATTTGCCAAGTAGATTTAGCTGATACTTATGACCATAAACACCAAGATTTATCTCTAGATAATGAAAAAAAAGGTTTATCAAGAATGTCTATAGATATTATTAAAACCTTTATCAAAAAATTAGCAACTCAAGGTCATTCCTTCAGCAGAGAGCAACTAAGGTCTTTGAAAGCAACATATTACAGATCTGCTTTAGATTTAATAGATGCTTACAGAGCTGATGCTGAAATGAATGGTCTAAAATTTGACTCTCATACTGAAGAAAAAGCAGTTGAATTGTTTTCAAGTAATATAATTAGAGCTGGAGAGGATTTTTATTTAAACCCAATGGATGCACCTTTCATACCTACTTGGAGTAGAGTGAAAAGTGCAATTCCCGATTTTTTAATCAGGTTAGAAAAAGCTGTAAATGAAGATAATAAACAGTATCTTTAATTTTGCTAATTAATAAATTCCAAAAAATTTTTTCTAATTGATATACTTAATTTATTAAAATAAGTTAATTAAGTTCTATTAACTAATTAATATTAGAGATGGCAAATATAAAATTTAAAGGAGTTCATAAATCCTTTGGTTCAAATAAAATAATTTCAGATTTCAATTTAAAGGGTAAAGAAGATGAATTTCTTGTTTTAGTTGGGCCGTCAGGATGTGGTAAATCAACATTATTAAGAATGATTGCTGGACTTGAGAAAATTGATGAGGGAGAAATATTTATTAATGATCAAAAGATAAACGAGCTTCACCCCTCAAAACGTCAAACAGCTATGGTATTTCAATCGTACGCCCTTTATCCACACATGAATGTATTTGAAAATATGTCTTTTGGATTAAAAATAGAGAAAAGACCAAAAGAAGAGATTTTGTCAAAAGTAACTGAGGCTGCAAAAATTTTAAAAATAGAAGATCTTTTAGATAGACGACCAAAAGAATTATCTGGTGGACAAAGACAAAGAGTTGCAATCGGGAGAGCTATAACTAGAAATCCAAAGATATTTCTCTTTGATGAACCATTATCTAATTTAGATGCAGCATTAAGAGCTGAAATGAGAGTTGAAATATCAAAGTTACATAATCAAATTAAGACTAATATGATTTATGTTA
Organism: uncultured Pelagibacteraceae bacterium; assembly: GCA_902613855.1. Lineage (GTDB taxonomy): Bacteria > Pseudomonadota > Alphaproteobacteria > Pelagibacterales > Pelagibacteraceae > Pelagibacter. Next base: position 323,651 of record CACMIX010000001.1, on the reverse strand, counting down.
CACATGATCAAGTTGAGGCTATGACTTTAGCTGACAGAATAGTAATACTTAATAGAGGAAATATTGAGCAAATAGGAACACCAGAGGAAATATATAATGATCCATCTAATGTTTTTGTAGCTCAGTTTATTGGGACTCCAAAGATGAATATACTAGAAATTAGTGAGAAAAATATTATTTCTGAAAATACATTCAAATTATTAGGTTTAGAAATTAATTTTAAAAATATTAAATTTGAGAAAACAAAACATTATGTTGGAATTAGACCTGAACATTTAAAAGTTAACGATAAAAGTGATTTTACTTTTAATCCAGAAGTAGAGTTAATTGAAAATCTTGGTAATGAAAAAATTGTTTACATAAAAAAAGATAAAAAACAGTTAAGTGCAAAAATTCCAAGTAACGTTACAATTACAGATACAATTGGTTTTAATTATAAAGATTTATTAATTTTCGATAAAAATCAAATTAGAATAAAACTTTAATACAACTTTAAATTGTTAGAATTTAATTTTTTACGAAAATAACTAATAATTTTTATTAATAAAATTTAATCAAATATTTGATACAAACTACTAAATATTGTAATTTTTTAGAAAAAAAATCCTAGGAGGAGAAATGAAAAATATAATAAAAATATTTTGCATAATATCATTATTCATTACAAGTGTTGTTTATGCAGATATTAAATTTTGGACAACGGAAGTCCAACCTGCTCGAATGGCTAAGCAAGAGGAAATGGCCAAAGCTTTTGAGGCTAAGACAGGTATTAAGGTTGATGTAATTCCAATTGAGGAAAAGGAATTAGGTACAAGAGCAACTGCTGCTGCGGCAGCAGGTGATTTACCAGATGTGATTTATCACACTTTACAATATGTATTACCTTGGGCAGAAGCTGGAATTTTAGATGTTGATGCAAATAACGCTGTTGTAAAAGAACTTGGTAAAGATACTTTTGCTCCAGGTGCTCTAAACATGGCTAAGTCAGGATCAAAAATTGCAGCTGTTCCAGTTGATGGATGGACGCAAATGGTTGTTTATAGAAAAGATCTTTTTGACAACGCTGAACTAGAACCACCAACAAGTTATGCTAACATCGTCGCTGCTGTTGAAAAACTATCAAAAACAAATGGTATGTTTGGATTTGTAGCAGCAACTAAGACTGATGAAAATTTTATGAGTCAGGTTCTAGAACATGTTCTTTTAGCTAATGGAGTTAATATTGTTAAAAAAGGTGGAATAAAAAAACAAGGCAAAAAGTTAAAAGAGGCATTAGAGTTTTATAAAATTATAGCAAAAGCTAGTCCTCCAGGTGAACTTTATTGGAAACAATCTAGAGCACTTTATTTTGCTGGAAAAACTCCAATGATTATTTGGTCTCCATTTATTATGGATGAGCTAGCAGGTTTAAGAGACTCAGCTCCACCAACAATAAATAGTGATCCAACATCACCTGAACTAGCATCTAAAACTGGTTTCATAACAAATTTTAGTGGACCTAGTAATAAAAAAGGCGCAGCATGGGCAGATGTTAGATACTTTGGTATAACAGCTGATGCTGATACTGATGAGGCAAAACAATTTATCATGTATTCAATGGATGAAGGATATACAAGTACTTTATCTATTGCTCCAGAAGGTAAATTTCCAGTGAGAAGAGGAAATGCCAGTGATCCAGAGGCATTTACAAAAGCTTGGAGTAAACTACCGGTTGGTGTTGATAGAAAAGCTCCTTTGTCAGATCTTTATGATCCAGATGTTATAAATAATATCGTTGCCGGATTAGACACTGCGAATAGATGGGGAGTTAAAGAAGGTGAACTATCTAGAGCATCAAAAGTAATTAACTCTCAATTTATAAATAGAATCACTAGACTTTATATTGATGACCAAATTGATGTAGATGAGGCTGTTGATATGATTAACAAAGCACTAACTAAATTCTAGTAATTTAAATTAATTAAAAAAGCGGATAAGATTACTTATCCGCTTTTTTTATGAAAGATACTTTAGCAAATACCGAAAAGAAGACTGCATATATTTTAACTTTACCTGCAGTTGCTTTAGTTTTTGCAATAATTTTATTTCCTATTTTTGCAAATGTTTGGATTAGTTTTAAGGAAGTTGAATTAAAAGATATTAGAATTCCAGAACCTAGGGCAAAAAAAATTGTTAAATCCATTTCAGAAGATCCCTCAAAAATAAAAATTTTATATAAATTAAGAAATAGCTCTTTACTTCAAGAAATCAGAGATGTTTCATTTCAAGATAAATTCCCAAAAAATTTTGAGATTGAAGAGCTAGACACAAGATGTGATTACAAAAAATATACTTTAAAGTGTAAATTTGGCAATTGGCCTGCAAAATATAGAGAAAATTTTACAGTAGTTTTCGAAACAAATGACGGCTCAATAATAAATAAAAAAGTCCTTAAATCAACTAAACCTAAATTAGATGGAACTTCTGATAATATATTGCTTAATGCCACTTTTACTTTAAAAAATTTTAAAAAAGTTTTGTTTGATGATGAATTTATAGACCTGCTTCTCACAACTTTTTACTACACATTTTTTGGTACAGTTGGATCAATTATCTTTGGTATTTTAACAGCTCAAATGGTTAATCAAAAATTTTATGGAAGAACTTTTATGCGGAGTGTTTTACTTTTTCCCTATGTTGCTCCAGTTGTGGCTTTAGCTTACACTTGGGAACTTCTATTAGATCCAAATAGCGGGACACTAAATAGCTTGTTAATCAATTATCAGGTTATAGAGACACCAATCAATTTGCTAGGGCAAAAATATATTACAATAAATATTTTAGGGTTCGATTTTAAACTAAGACTAGCTCTTACAACAGTAATTATGTTTGAAATTTGGAGATATTTTCCTTTAGCTTTTTTATTTATTCTTGCAAGACTTCAGGCTATTCCAAAAGAACTATATGAAGCAGCAGATGTTGATGGAGCAAGTCCATTTCAAAAGTTTTTTAAAATAACACTTCCTCAAATTACAGCCGTTATATCAATTCTATTTATGATAAGATTTATTTGGAATTTTAATAAGTTTGAGGATGTTTTCCTACTTACTGGTGGTGCCTCAGGTACCAGAACTTTACCAATTAATGTTTATCAACAAGGTTTTGCTGTATCTGATATAGGAATGGGATCTGCTGTTTCAATAGTTATTGTAGTTTTACTTTTGTTGTTTATGTTTTTTTACTTCAAACTTTTAGGAAAGAGGGTGGATGAAAACTAAAAATTTAATTTTATTTCCATTAATATCTTCATTTTTTTTGGTTTTCTTAGTTTCCATATGGAAAATATTAGCAACTTTGCAAGGGTTGGATATTCAAAACTTTAATTTACAAATAATTTTTATTTTTGGTCTTCTAATATCTTTTGCTCACTTAAGAGTAGGCAATAAAATTAAAATTTTTTATAAATCAATTATTTTTTCTTTAATTTTTGTAATTTGTGATGGTTATATTATTCAAAAGTTACCCTTATGGTACAATATTGGTATTTTTTTAGTTTTATATTTTTTTGTTAATAAAATAAATAAATACAGTTTTGAAGATTTAAAGCAGGAACATTCTACTCAAGTAATTTTTTTTGATTTTTTAACTTTATTTGGTATTTTATTTTTTTCGTTTGTAATTCTTTTTCCTTTTTACATGATGTTAATAACAAGTTTTAAAACTCAAATTGCTTTATTAGTTAACCCCTTAGATTTTAGTATTAATTTTGGCCAAGATTTGAAGGACTTATTTAATTCCTATTTTGTAATCTTTAAATCTTATAAATTTGGTAAATATATTTTAACCAGCACTATTGTATCTGTAGGAACTGTGATCATAACTCTTCTTTTTGCAATTCCAGCAGCATATGCAATTGCTCGATTAAACTTTTTTGGAAAAACATTTATGTCAACATCAATATTAATAATTTATATGTTTCCAGCGATAGTTTTAGTAATTCCTTTATATACAATTTTTAGTCAATTAGGCCTCAGAAACTCTATAGAAGGATTATTAATTGTTTATACAGCTACAACGCTTCCAGTAGCTATCTACATGCTTCAAGGATACTTCAAAAGTATCCCAAAGGAATTAGAAGAGGCAGCAATATTAGACAAACTTAGTTGGTTTGGAATAATTTCTAAAATTATAATTCCATTAAGTATTCCTGCAATTTCTTCTGTGGCTTTATATGTATTTATGATAGCTTGGAATGAATTTTTATTTTCTTTAATGTTTCTAGATAACCCTAATTCTTTTACTCTTTCAAGAGCCATACAATATTTAAGTGGTGATGCAGAAACACCTAGACAATATTTAATGGCTGGATCAGTTATTGTAACTTTGCCTGTTCTATTTATTTTTGTTTATTTTGAAAAATATCTAGTTAGTGGTCTTACTGCAGGGAGTGTCAAAGGTTGAGAAATAAATTAATAGAAGAAGCAAAGAAAGTTTTGTTAGGGAATAAAAAGAAAGGCTACACATTACCTACAAATAACAAATTGTATCCGGCACAATGGAAATGGGACTCTGGCTTTATTTCCCTCGGATACTCATACTTTAATTTAAAGTATGCACTTGATGAAATAACAACACTTTTAAGGGGTCAATGGAAAGATGGTATGATACCTCATATCTTATTCCATGATTTAAAAACAAATTATTATCCAAATCATTCAGTATGGAATTGTGGAAACAAGATACATTCATCAGGAATAACTCAACCTCCAGTTCTTGCAATTATTTTAAAGAAAATTTTAGACAAAAATAAAATAGAAATTTTAGATAAAGTAAAAATTAAATCAATAGTTCAAAAATTGAAAAAATATCATGAATGGTTAATTAAATATAGAGACCCAAAAAATACTGGTCTAGTTTCAATATTGCATCCTTGGGAAAGTGGATATGATAATTCTCCACTTTGGGACTATTCTATGAATGAAGTTAAAGTTGAAAAAAATTTGAAATATAAACGAGGGGATAATAAAGTTATAAATCCAGAATACAGACCCTTAGATGCAGATTATGATAGATACGTAACAATTAAAAATCATCTTAGAAAAAATAAATATAATCCAAAAAAACTTTATAATAAATCAATGTTTAATGTTGTTGATGTAGGTTTTAACTCTATATTTTTGAGAGCAAATAAAGATTTATTAGAATTACTTAAATCATTCAATTTAGAGCACAATAAATTAAAAAAATTTATTTTAAAATCAGAAAATCAGATTGAAAAATTATATAATGAGAAAAAAGGAGTTTTTACAAATTATGATATAAGAAATAAAAAAAAAATTATTGTACCATCAATTACAAATTATTTTATTTTATTTGCTGACTTAAAAAATCAAACTATTAATAAAAAAATAATTAAAAATTTAAAAAATCATAACCATACAAAGAAATACATATTTTCTAGTATTAAGCCTAATCATAAAAAGTTTGAGGAAAAGCGTTACTGGAGAGGTCCTGTTTGGATAAATTGTAATTGGATTATCTATCAAGGGTTAAAAAATAAAGATAAAAACTTTGCTAATAAAATTAAGGAAAAAACAATTAATCTAATTAAAAAAAATGGCTTTTTTGAATACTACAGTTTTAAAACTGGAAAAGCATTTGGAGCAAGTAACTTCTCTTGGACCGCTTCTTTATTTTTAGATTTAGTAATGGAAAAGAAATATAACTAATTTAATAAATTATATTGGTAGTTTCTTGCTTCGATCACTTCAGTTGGAAGATTTAACTCGACATCATCAAGTCTAATAACTTCATCCTTACTTATATCTCTTTTTAATACAGCATTATCAGTAAGACCTAGAGGTAAGATCATTTCTTTTTTAGATTTTTGAGATGTAACTAACCGCCCTCTAGCACAGAAGCCTCCTTCTCCATCCAGTTTTTCACCAACTTTTAAATCTTTCTTCGCTAAACTTGCAACATCAGCATTATAATTTTTTGTATAGCCTGTTGCTCTATTGTCTAGAGCTATTGAGTAAACTGTCTGTGCAAGCTCTAGTCCAATATAATGATAGGGTCTCCAAATAGCAGAATAGTTTCCAGATGCGTCTGTAACCATGCCGTAATCTTTAAAACAATTTTTTACATATTCGTTCTGTGCTTTAATAACAATATAAACACCCCATCTTAAATCATTTGGAATATCTTTTTTTTCTAAATCTATACTTGAAATAACTTCAACTTGACCATCAAATTCAATTAGACCACCATCATTTTTTGGGATCATTTTTTTTGCAATATCGTAAACACCAACCGGAGGAAATGTTAATCCATTACTAGGGCAGTTTAAGTTAGCTGCATTACTCACAGCGCACATTTCAATTGCAGACTTGTCTCCACATAAAAAACTATTAAACATTTTGGGGTTCATTCCAGATTCATTTTCAGCTCGCTCTTTAGTTAGGCCATAGTGACCCCAAACAGTGTCAGGTGTAGAATATTCAAAAGTTGGATGATATTTTGTTCCTTTACCAGCACAAACTATTGAAAATCCGTTTAATCTTGCCCACTCTATTTGTTCTAGAATTAAAGATGGTTGATCGCCATAAGCCATCGAACAGATAACACCTTTTTCTTTTGCAAGATCAGATAAATATTTACCACAAGTTATATCCGCTTCAACATTGACTAATATAATATTTTTCTTACTTTTTATAATCTTTGTTGCATGTACAGTTCCAACTATTGGGTTGCCTGTTGCCTCAATAAAAATTTCGATATCTCTATCAAGAACTTCCTCTAAAGAATTTGAAAAATTTATTTGTTTAACTACTTGTTCATTTAATCCACTTTTCAAACAATTTTTCTTTGCTTGATCAACATTAATATCAACTATGGAATCTATTTGAATTTTTTCTAGATGATTGTATTGAGCCAAAAACATACTTACAAATTTTCCACATCCGATAAAACAAATTTTTATAGGATCTTTTCTATTTTCTAATTTTGTATGTAAAAACATAATAAATTTTAAGGTTTCAAAGCGTTATTAAGATACTTTTTATCAAGATTACAATCTTTATATCCTTTTTTTACAACATTTAGATATCTTTCAGTTGGAAACTTAAATGGTGATTTTTTAACCATTGTGTAAGTCATTACTTTTTTTCCATAATAATAAAAATAATATTTCTTATAAAGTATTGGATAATCCTCATATACATCCAATTTTTTTTCATCACTTTTAGAAATCTCAAATAAACCTCCGGGAACAATTGAGTTTTTCTTAATTTCAATATCTGCAGCTCTATATTTACTTCTAAAAGTTAATTTAAAGTCTTTTAAATTAATTTTTTTTATAAAAGTGCTATCTTTGCATCTTCGTTTCATCTGGAAGTGATGCAGATTACTACCGTATGCAAAATAAAGCATTACCTCTCTACTACTTCAATTTTTTTTGCATTAACAAATTTTAAAATTTGAGAATTACATAAATCTATTTTAGATTGATCCTCAGATCTAATTACAATTGAAACACCTAATTTTCCAGCATGAAAAAAGGGATAGCTTCCAATTTCAACATCTTGATTATCATTTTGTACTTTAGTTAATGAGTTTGCTATTTCACTCTCAACTGTTCTTAAACTTATTGTATGGCTTTTAATCGGTTCACCACCAACTATGGTATTAGTTAGACCACCTAGCATCGATTTTAAAATAGATGGTACACCTGGCAAACAAAAAACATTTTCAACATTAAATCCAGGTGCTCCACTTGTTGGATTTAAAATTAAATTTGCATTTTCAGGCATCCAGCACATTTTCTGTCGCCCCTCGTTGAATTCACCTGGTTTGTAGTATGCCTCTAAAATTTTAAAAGCTTCTTTATGAATTTCATATTTTATGCCAAAGGTTTTTGAAACAGACTCTGCTGTGATGTCATCATGGGTTGGACCTATACCTCCGGTTGTAAAAACATAATCATAAGTTGATTTTAAAAAATTTAATGTATCTATAATTGTTTTTTCAACATCAGGAATTACTCTAACCTCCTCTACTTTAACACCAATCGAGTTCAGCCAAACTGCTATGGTTGAAGTATTGGTGTCTTGAGTTCTACCTGACAATATTTCATTGCCTATAATTAAAATAGCGGCATTAACTTTTGTTTTTTTAGTCATTTTATATATATAATTTAGTGATGGAATTTACCAAGTCTTTAATAAAAGGCAAATTAATCAAACGATATAAAAGATTTTTTACCGATGTAAAGTTACAACGCGAGACTGTAACTGCTCATTGCCCTAATACTGGGTCAATGAAAGGCCTGTTAGATGAAGGCAATGAAGTTTACTTACTTCCAAATAACGATCCTAAAAGAAAACTTAAATTTGGGCTAGAGATTATAAATGTAAGAAAAAATTTAGTTGGAGTTAATACCCACATGGCTAATAGAATTGTACAGCATGGTTTAGAAAATAACCTGATCAGTGAACTTAAAAATAATGATTTTATCAAACCAGAAGTGTTTTTTAATAAAGAAACCAGATTTGATTTTTTATTAGAAAAAAACAGCCAAAAAAGCTTTTTAGAGGTTAAAAATGTGACTTTATTTAGAGACAAAAATACTGCTGAATTTCCAGATGCTGTAACATCAAGGGGGTCAAAACATTTATTAACACTTATTGATGCCATAAAAAAAGGCTATAAGGCTTATCTATTATTTTTAGTTCAAATTCAAAATATGAAATATTTTAAAATAGCTAAAGATATAGATGAGCAATATTATAAAAATTATTTACTAGCTAAAAAAGCTGGAGTAATTTTTTTAGCTTACAGATGTAATATAAGTTCAAAAAAAATATTTATAGATAAAAAAATTAAAATAGTTGATGAGTGATTATAAAGAAAAATTCGAAAAGATGAAAGTTGCAGGTAATCTGGCAGCAAGAACTTTGGATATGTTAACTGAAAATATAAAGGAAGGTGTAAGTACGGACTACATTGATAAATTAGGATATGAATTTATAAGAGATAATGGGGGCTACTCTGCTCCACTTTATTATAGGGGTTTTACAAAATCACTATGCACATCTTTAAATCATGTTGTCTGTCATGGAATTCCTTCAGATAGAATTTTAAATGAGGGTGATGCAGTTAATGTAGATGTTACTGCAATTGTTGATGAACATTATGGTGACACTAGTAGAATGTTTTGTATTGGCAAAACTCCAGTTAAATTAAAAAATTTAATTGATACAACTTACGAGTCAATGATGAGAGCAATTAAAATTTTAAAACCTGGTGTAAGATTAGGTGATATTGGATATACAATCCAATCATTTGTTGAAGATAAAGGTTTCTCTGTTGTTCGTGATTTTTGTGGTCACGGAATTAGTACAACTTTTCATGAATCTCCAAATATTTTACATTATGGAACCAAAAATACAGGAATGGAACTTCGACCTGGGATGACTTTTACTATTGAGCCTATGATCAACTCGGGAAAATATGATGTAAAGATGTTAAATGATGGCTGGACAGCAGTTACAAAAGATAAATCTTTATCAGCTCAATTTGAACATACTTTAGGAATTACTGAAAATGGTTATGAAATCTTTACAGAATCTGCTAAAGGTTATCTAAAGCCTCCATACTTATAATTAATGATTAAAAGATACTCGCGTAAACAATTAACTGATATTTGGTCAGAGGAAAATAAATATAAAATCTGGTTAGATGTTGAAATTGCTGCTGCAGAAGCCATGGAAAAACTGGGACAGATTCCAAGAGGAGTTTCATCTATTGTCAAAAAGAAAGCTAAAATTAATGTCTCAAGAATTCATAAAATAGAGTCTGAGGTTAAACACGATGTGATAGCCTTTTTAACTTCAGTTACTGAAAAAGCTGGAATAAAAGCTAGATATCTTCACCAAGGTATGACTTCCTCTGATGTTTTAGATACTAGTTTCAATATTCAATTAGTCCAATCAGGAAAAATCATTTTAGACGATATCGATCAAATTTTAAAAGTTTTAAAAAGACAGGCTAAAAAATATAAACTAACTCCGTGTATGGGACGAAGTCATGGGATTCATGCAGAACCAATTACTTTTGGTTTGAAATTAGCCTCATTTTATGAGGAATTTAAAAGAAATAGAAATAGATTAGCATACGCAATTGATGAAGTATCAACTTGTGCAATTTCAGGAGCCGTTGGAACATTTGCTAATATTAATCCTAATGTTGAAAAACATGTTGCAAAAAAATTAAGTTTAAAAGTTGAGCCAATTTCAACACAAGTTATACCACGAGACAGACATGCATTTTATTTTTCAGTTTTAGGAATTATAGCAGGCTCAATTGAAAGAGTTGCGATTGAAATTAGACACCTGCAGCGAACAGAAGTTTATGAGTTACAAGAATTTTTTTCAAAAAAACAAAAAGGCTCTTCAGCAATGCCTCACAAAAAAAATCCTATTTTAAGTGAAAATCTAACAGGACTTGCGAGAATGGTAAGAAGTGCAGTTGTGCCTGCATTAGAAAATATTGCACTATGGCATGAGAGAGATATTTCTCATTCAAGTGTTGAGAGAAACATTGGTCCAGATGCTAATATAACAACAGACTTTGCTTTAGTTAGACTTACGAATATTTTAGATAATATGATTGTTTATCCAAAAAAAATGCTTGAAAATTTAAATATAACCAAAGGTTTAATTTTTTCACAAGAAGTTATGCTAGAACTAACAAAATCTGGGTTAAGCAGAGAAAAATCATATAAAATGGTTCAGAGCTATGCAAAAAAGTGTTTTGCGGAAAATCTAAATTTACATGATGTTCTTTTAGAAGATAAATTTATCATGACTAAAATTTCTCAAAAAAGACTGAAATCTATTTTCAGTTACTCTAAACATTTTAAAAATGTAAATTTGATATTTAGAAGAGTTTTTAAATAATGAAAAAAGGGAAAAAATTATACGAAGGAAAAGCTAAAATTATTTATGCTACATCAGATAAAGATTTAGTAATTCAATATTTTAAAGATGATGCAACAGCTTTTAATAATCAAAAAAAATCTACCATTGAAGGAAAAGGTGTTTTAAACAATAGAATTTCTGAACATATACTTTCAAGCCTTTCACAAATAGGTATTAAAAATCACTTAGTTAAAAGATTAAATATGCGTGAGCAAGTTGTTAAACTTGTTGAGATAATTCCTATTGAATTTATTGTAAGAAATGTTGCAACAGGATCTTTAACAAAACGTCTTGGAATTGAGGATGGAACTATTTTAAAAGAGCCTTTAATTGAATATTGCTTAAAAGATGACAAACTTGGTGATCCATTAATTGCTGAGGAACACATACTAACTTTTGATTGGGCATCAAAAAAAGAAATAGATAAAGTAAAAAAAATGATTTTAAGAATTAATGACTTTATGATCGGTATGTTCCGGGGTGTTGGGATTAAACTTATAGACTTTAAATTAGAGTTTGGAAGACTGGATAATAATGGAAAGAAAGACGTAATCTTAGCTGACGAAATAAGCCCTGATACTTGCAGGTTATGGGACAGTTTAACTGATAAAAAATTAGATAAAGACAGGTTTAGAAAAGATCTAGGAGATCTAATTCCAGCCTACACTGAAGTTGCTAAAAGACTTGGTATCCTTCATGAACAATCCAACTTAAGTGCAGTGAATGTGACAAAACTATCTTCCATTAAAAGAAAACGTAAATGAAAATATCAGTAATTATTACACTTAAAAAGGATGTATTAGATCCACAGGGTAAAGTTATTCATCAAGCACTCGATGGTATGGGATTTAATGATGTAAATGAAGTAAGGCAGGGTAAATATTTTGAAATTGATACTAAAGAAACTGATCCTCAAAAAGCAAAAAATAAAGTTGAAGAAATGTGCAAAAAACTTTTGGCTAATCTTGTGATAGAAAATTATAAAATTATTGATGCACAGTAATTAATGAAATCAGCAGTAATTACATTTCCAGGTTCTAATTGTGATAGAGATATGGATGTTGCTTTAAAAAAATTTGGTTTTAAAAATAAAATGGTTTGGCATCAAGATGTTGAACTACCCAAAAGTGACTTGGTAGTTTTGCCCGGTGGTTTTTCTTATGGTGATTATCTTAGATGTGGAAGCATGGCCTCTAAATCTAAGATTATGCAATCTGTAATTAATTTTGCTAATTCTGGTGGAATGGTGATGGGTATTTGTAATGGTTTTCAAATTTTAGTTGAAACAGGATTAGTGCCTGGAGTTTTATTAAGAAATAAATATTTAGAATTTATTTGTAAAAATGTTTTTGTTAAAATTAGTGATAAAGATAGTGCTTACTTTAAAAACATTAAAAATGACGTTTTGGAGCTTCACATTGCTCATAATGAAGGAAACTATTTTTGTACAAATGATCAATTAAAAGAAATTGAGGACAATACTCAGGTTGCAATCAACTATTGTAATAATGAGGGTAAAATTGAAAAATCATCCAATCCAAATGGATCAACAAAAAATATTGCTGGAATTTTTAATAAGAAAAAAAATGTTCTAGGAATGATGCCACATCCTGAAAGAATGATCGACCCTTCTCTATCAGGAGAAGATGGATCTCTTTTTTTTAAAAACCTAATCAATAATATAAAATGATAGTAAACGAAAAAATAGCCATTGATCATGGATTAAAAAAAGATGAGTATAAAAAAATCTGTGAACTCTTAAAAAGAACCCCTAACATAACAGAATTAGGAATTTTTTCAGCAATGTGGAATGAGCACTGCTCCTACAAATCTTCAAGATTGCATTTAAAAAAATTACCTACTAAGGGTAAACAAGTTATTCAAGGACCTGGTGAAAATGCTGGAGTAATCGATATTGGTGACAATGATGCAATCGTCTTTAAAATTGAAAGCCATAACCATCCTTCATTTATAGAACCTTATCAAGGTGCTGCTACCGGAGTTGGTGGAATAATGAGAGATGTATTCACAATGGGTGCTAGACCGATAGCTAATTTAAATTCAATACACTTTGGTTCATCACAGCATAAAAAAACTAAAAATCTATTAAGAGGTGTTGTGCATGGAATAGGAGGTTATGGAAACTGTATGGGTGTGCCCACGATTGCAGGACAAACAAGTTTTGATAGCTCTTATAACGGGAATATTTTAGTCAACGCAATGACGTTAGGATTAGTTAAAAAAGATAAAATTTTTTACTCAAAAGCTGCTGGTTTAAATAAACCTGTAATATACGTAGGGTCCAAAACAGGTCGTGATGGTATTCATGGAGCAAGCATGGCCTCTGCTAGCTTTGATGACAAAATTGAGGAAAAAAAACCGACCGTACAAGTCGGTGATCCATTTACAGAAAAACTTTTACTTGAAGCATGTTTAGAGTTAATGGAAGGAGATTCTATCATTGCTATTCAGGATATGGGGGCTGCAGGTTTAACTTCTTCAAGTATTGAAATGGCTTCAAAGGGAGATCTTGGAATAGAAGTTAATTTAAATAAAGTACCATGTAGGGAAACAAAAATGACCCCTTATGAAATCATGCTTTCTGAAAGTCAGGAAAGAATGCTGATTGTTCTAGAAAATGGAAAAGAAGAGCAGGCTAAAAAAATATTTGATAAGTGGAATTTAGATTTTGCTGTAATTGGTAAAACAACTAAATCAAAGAAAATTGAACTTTTTTTTGATAACGAAAAAGTTGCTGACATTCCAATTAATACTCTTGTTGAAAATTCACCGATGTATGATCGTAAATGGAAAAAGGCAAAGCTTCCAAAGAAAAACAAAATTAACAAAGATGATATAAATAATTTAAAAATAATTGAGGTTCTAAAAAAAATTTTAGCTAATCCAAATATTTGTAGTAAAGAATGGATTTGGCAGCAATATGATCACACAGTAATGGGAGACACTATTCAAAAACCTGGAGGAGACTCTGGTGTGGTCAGAGTTCATGGCTCTAACAAAGCAGTTGCAGCATCGGTAGACTCTTCAGCTGTTTATTGTTGGGCTCACCCTCTTACAGGAGGAAAACAGGTGGTATGTGAAAATTTTAGAAATTTAATATCTGTTGGAGCGAAACCAATCGCTATTACAAATTGCTTAAATTTTGGTAGCCCAGAAAATGAAGAAAATATGGGAGAGTTCGTTGAATGTGTTCAGGGTATCGGAGAAGCAAGCTCTTATTTAAAATTTCCCGTCGTGTCTGGAAATGTATCTTTCTATAATCAAACAAAAGATCAGGGTATCAAGCCTACTCCATCTATTGGCGGTGTTGGGCTTATAAAAGACTATACTAAAATGATAACAATGGACTTTAAAGAAGTAGATAATATTGTTTTAGTTATAGGCAAAACAGAAGGTCATATTGATCAAAGTTTATTTGCAAGAGTTATATTAGATGAAAAAAATGGACCTCCACCAGAAATAAATCTGTTTAATGAAAAAAATAATGGAGAAATTCTTTTAAAATTAATCGATAGTAATTTAATTAAAAGCGCCCATGATATTTCTTTAGGTGGAATAATTACTGCTGTATCAAAAATGTGTATTAAGGGTAATAAAGGTATTAATCTAAAAAAACCAAAATACTTAATCAGTGATATAGAATATTTTTTCTCAGAAGATCAAGGAAGATACATTGTTGAAATTAGTAAAAAAGATCAAAAAAAAGTACTAGATATATTGAATAAAAATGCAGTTCATTATGATGAGCTTGGAACAATCGATGAAAATATGCTATTTTTGAATGAAAAGACAAAAGTTACAATTGACGAATTAAAAAGTTTTAATACAAAGTGGTTGAAAGAATATATGAGTAACTAATGGCAATGAATTTAAATGAAATTGAAAGTCTAATTAAGGAAGCAATGCCTGATGCTGTTGTTGAAATTCAGGACTTAGCTGGTGATGGAAATCATTACTCCGCAACAATAACTTCATCTCAATTTTCAGGAAAAAGTAAAATAGAACAGCATAAAATGGTTTACAACTCATTAAAAGGAAGAATGGGTAACGAATTACATGCTTTAGCAATCAAAACAAAGGAAAATTAAAATGGACCAGGAAACAAATGATTTAATTAAAAATGAAATTGAAAATAACGAAGTTTGCCTATTCATGAAAGGTACTCCCGATGCACCTCAGTGTGGATTTTCAATGGCTACGTCTAACATTTTAAAAGTAATGGAAGTAAATTTTAAAGGTGTAAATGTTCTAGCAGATCAGAAACTTAGAGAAGGTATAAAAATTTATAGCGATTGGCCTACTATCCCGCAATTATATGTTAAAAATGAATTTGTTGGTGGATGTGACATCATAAAAGAAATGTTTGAAAGTGGTGAACTCGCTAAACTGCTTGAAAGTAAAAATATTAATTTTAAAGCTAAAAATTAATTATCTAGAGTAATATTCAATAACTAGATTAGGTTCCATAACAATTGGATAAGGAACTTCTTCAAACTTTGGAGTTCTTACAAATTTCAACTTTTTATTTTTTTCATCCATTTGAATATATTCTGGAGTTTCTCTTTCCTTATTTGCTAAGGCAATATCAACAATTGCTAATTGTTTAGACTTATCTCTTATTTCAATTGAATCTTCCTCTTTAACCAAATAACTCCCGATATTAACTTTTTTACCATTAACTTTAACATGTCCATGGTTAATAAGTTGTCTAGCTGAAAATATTGTTGTTGCAAATTTTGCTCTGTAAATGACTGCATCCAATCTTCTTTCTAGTAAACCTATTAAATTCTCACCTGTATCTCCTTTAAGCATTACAGCTTTTTTATAAATATTTCTAAACTGTCTTTCGTTGATATTACCATAGTAAGCTTTTAATTTTTGCTTAGCTTGTAATTGGATTCCATAATCTGAAGGCTTAGATGATCTGGTCTGACCGTGTTGTCCAGGTCCATAAGCTCTAGTATTAAATGGACTTTTTGGTCTACCCCAAAGGTTAACCTTTAACCTTCTGTCTACTTTATGTTTAGAGTTTAATCTTTTAGTCATTTAATAGAGGGGTTTATAAACTTACTCATTGTTTTGTCAATCAACGTTTTTTTCCTAAACTAGCAAATACACTTGATAAAATACGTGTTTCCTTAGAAGATAATTCCATCCTATAAAAAATATTTCTCAAGTTCTCAAGCATTAGAGGTTTCTTTTCTTTGGGTTTAAAAAACTCTATTTCCTCTAAATTTTTAAGACATAAATTGGTCATTGATAATATGTCTTTTTTTGAGGCTGGCTTGATTTTTTTAGATTTTTTAAAACTAGAAATTTTTGAATAAATAATGCTATGCACAACTTGAGCAATTATAATTAAACTGTGAGACAAGTTAAGGGATTTAAAATCTGGGTTAGTTGGTATCTGAAGGGTATAATTTGCATAACTTATCTCGTTATTTGAAAGTCCTGAAGCTTCAGATCCAAATAAGAAAGCCACTTTTTTTTTATAATCAATCTTCTTTAAATCTTGTAATTGAATATGTTTGATATTTTTATTTCTAAACCTAGCTGAAGTAGCAATTACTACATCAATATTTTTTAAAGCAGTCTCTAAATTATCAAAATTTTTACTCTTGCTAATAATATTTTTTGCTCCCACAGATGTAGCTAAAATTTTATCATTTGGATATATAGGCTTAGGGGCTACTACAATCATTTTTTGAAAGCTAAAATTTTTCATAGCTCTTGCACATGCACCAATGTTTTCTGATAATTGTGGTTTATGTAAAATAAATGAAATATTACTGATTGACATAATTAGTCTATGCCGTGACTTCTATCATAATTTGAAATTTCAGATGTATCTAAATCACTTAAAAATTTTTCATCTGTTTGCCATATACTCACTTTCAATGGGTAACATTTTGCTACATCAGAGGAATGTTCAGATCCACAATCTCCGCCAGGACAAGCTGATAGAGCTCCCAATAAATCAGTCTCTGCAAAAAATTCTAAATAGTCACCTGGTCTTACAGGACTTGCCTTCATAAAATATTGCTTAGTATCATTTGTAAATCCAGTTAACATAAAAACATTTAAAACATCATGAACGATTTTTTCAGCTTCATTAATTTTAAGTTTTTTTTCTTTGACTAGAGCTCTAATTAAATTTGAATGACAACAGTAATGGTAGTCATTACCCGATAGAAGCTTTGAAGTATAAGGATCGCACCTAGTTCCAATTACATCATGTACTGATCCACCGTCATTATCATAATCATACCAATCTAACGTATCCCATGTAATAGTTGCTAAAGATCTTAGATAAGGAAAACTACTAAACATTTTATCCCCTACTGAAAGATGTGTTCCATAAAGTGCTCTAGTTTTCCCAGAATAAAATTTTTCAGTTAAGTTATTCAAATTAAAAAGATTTAAGTCTCCTACTTGAGGTCCCTC
Source organism: uncultured Pelagibacteraceae bacterium (assembly GCA_902613855.1). Classification (GTDB taxonomy): domain Bacteria; phylum Pseudomonadota; class Alphaproteobacteria; order Pelagibacterales; family Pelagibacteraceae; genus Pelagibacter. The sequence goes on along the minus strand of CACMIX010000001.1, from coordinate 306,228 downwards.
GACACTTTCTATTCTAAAGAATTCGCCCTTTTTAACTTGAAATGTTTTAGCGTCTCTTGGAGGAATTATTATTTCATTTTTTTTATTCAAATTTTTTCGAGCTAAATGTAAAATATTTAAGTTTTTTTCTTCAATTTTATTATTTGGATAGCAAACAACTGGTTTTGCACCAATTCTCTCATTGATATCTGTAGGTTTGGTAGAAAACTTTTTAATCTTCATACTTAAAGACTGGCAGGAGCTTTATCTTTATATAGTTTATAATCTAAACTATCGATGAGTGCTTTAAAGGATGCATCAATAATATTTGGTGAGACTCCTATTGTAAACCAATTTAATCCTTTAGAGTCTGTGCTTTCAATACTAACTCTTGTTACCGCTTCGGTTCCCGTATTTAAAATTCTAACCTTATAGTCGACTAATCTTAAATCTTTTAAATATTCTGAATACTTATCAAGTTTATTAACGTTTTTTCTAATTGCGTTATCTAAAGCATTAACAGGTCCATTACCTTCTCCCTCACATAATATTTTTTGGCCGTCCACTTCTAATTTAGCTTTAGCATGAGAAATAATTTCACCAGATTTATCTTTTTTAACAGAAACATCATACTCATTAATTGAAATATATCGTGGTATGTCACCCATCAATCTTCTTGCAAGTAATTCAAAAGAAGCATCTGCTCCGTCGTAACTATATCCTATAAATTCTCTATCTTTTACGTCTTCAAGAAGTTTTTTTATTTTAGGATCATTTTTCTCTACTTTTATACCAATTGAATTTAATCTTGATATAATATTTGATTGCCCTGATTGATCTGAAACAACAATATTTCTAGAATTTCCTACTTCCTCAGGATTTATGTGTTCATAAGTTTTTGGATCTTTTTGAACTGCAGAAACATGCATTCCTCCTTTGTGAGAAAAAGCAGATGCACCAACATAAGGTAAATGTTTATTAGGCTTTCTATTAAGTAATTCGTCTAACAATCTTGAACATTGTGTCAAATTTTTTAGATTGTCACGTTTAATATTTAGTTGATAATTTTTATAAAAATCTTTTTTTAAAAAAAAAGTTGGGATCAGAGATGTTAAGTTAGCATTACCACATCTTTCACCTAGCCCATTTATAGTTCCTTGAACTTGTCTCACACCAGCTTGAACTGCAGTTAAACTATTTGCTACAGCATTTTCTGTATCATTGTGAGCATGAATACCTAAATTTTTTCCTGGTATATGTTTTGTAACTTCATTAACAATTTTTTCAACTTCATGAGGAAGTGTTCCACCATTTGTATCACATAAAACAATCCATCTTGCTCCATTATCATAAGCAGATTTTAGACAAGTAAGCGCATAATCAGCATTTGCTTTATATCCATCAAAAAAATGTTCCGCATCAAACATAAATTCCTTACCTGATTTAACAATGTGTTTTGCACTTTCAGTAATATTATTTAGGTTTTCTTCGTTTGAAATACCAAGTGCTATGTCAACTTGAAAATCCCATGATTTTCCAAACAAGCAAACTGATTTACTTTTTGAATTAATTAAAGAGGATAACATTGGATCATTTTCAGCGCTATGATCTGATTTCTTTGTCATTCCAAATGCAGTTAAGTTAGCTGTTTTAAAATTGTGATCTTTGTTAAAAAATTCTGTATCAGTTGGGTTTGCTCCAGGCCAACCCCCCTCGATATAATCAACACCGAGTTCATCTAGAGAAGAGGATATTTTCTCTTTGTCATCAATTGAGAAATCTACACCTTGTGTTTGTGCTCCGTCACGAAGAGTGGTGTCAAATATATATAGTTGCTCTTTACTCATTTAAATTTCCACGTGGTTTTACCATCTTTATCCTCTATTAAAACACCTTTGTCTAAAAGCTCTTCTCTTATTTTATCAGCTTCTTTATAGTTTTTATCTTCTCTAGCTTTATTTCTTCGCTCAATTTTATCTAAAATTTCAGCTTCATTTATCGAAAGTTTATTTATCTTAAATTCTAACCATTCAATTTCTGTTTCATTCAATAAACCTATAAAATTACATGCAGAGGTAAATAATGCTTTGTCAGTGAAATTACCTTTTTGTGCTTTCTCATACAATTTATGAAGGTTAGCAATGTAGCCTGGCGTATTTAAATCGTCGTAAAGTGGTTTTAGAATTTCATCATCAACTTCTTCTTTGTGATGATCAGATGAGTAAACATTGTACCATTTACTAATTGTATTTTGACAATCAATTAAAAGTTTATCATTCCAATCTAATGGTTGTTTATAATGTGCACTCATTAAAGCCAATCTTAATACTTGACCATTTACCTTATTCCTAAAATCCTTTATTTTTAAAATATTTCCCTGCGATTTAGCCATTTTTTCATTCGACATTGTTATAAATGCATTATGCAACCAGTAATTTGCAAAAACTTTTGTATCATTTGCACATCTTGATTGTGCAATTTCATTTTCATGGTGTGGGAATAATAAGTCTATGCCACCTCCATGAATATCAAACTCATTTCCAAGAAGCTTTTTTGACATAGCAGAACATTCTAGATGCCAACCAGGTCTTCCTTTGCCCCAAGGTGACTCCCAAGAGGGCTCATCATCCTTAGAAGGTTTCCACAGAACAAAATCTTGTGAATTTTTTTTGTTATCACTTACTTCAACTCTTGATCCAGCAATTAATTCATCTAGATTTTTATTTGAAAGTTTTCCATAATCTTTAAATTTATTTACCTCAAAATACACATGCTGATTTTCCTCATAAGCAAATCCTTTTTTTATTAACTCAGAAATCATTTCAATCATTATATCTATATGCTCTGTTGCTTTTGGTTGATGTGTAGGGATATCACAATTTAAGTATTTACAATCTTTATCGAAATTCTTAATAACTGTATTAGTCAATTCAGAAATGGAAATATTTTTTTCCTTTGATGAATTTATAATTTTATCATCAACATCAGTTATATTTCTAACATAAGTAACTTTTGTATATTTTTTTTTAAAAATTTTATAAAGAATATCAAAAACAACAATTGGTCTTGCATTACCAATATGAGGATCGTCATACACAGTTGGACCGCAAACATACATTCTAATATTTTCTTCATCTATAGGAACAAATTTTTCTTTTTTGTTGCTAAGATTATTGGTTAAAAAAATTTCATTACCCATGATTTTAGGAATATACTTAAAAAATAGATTTGTGAATCTATTTGATTAATTTGGAATTATGCATACTGGAATAGGCTCCATTTTATGCATATTTTGTTTTCTTATAGTTTCGTATTTAGCTCGATTCGGAGAATTAGGATTGGCCATAGCCTCTTCTAATTCGTCATATTTAAGTCCTAGTTGACCTTCATCAGTTCTGCCATCATCCCACAACCCATCCGTTGGTGCAGCTTCAATTATTTCGTTTAAAATTCCAAGTTCTTTTCCTAATTCCCAAATTTGAGTTTTATTGCAGTCAGCTATAGGTGATATATCAACTCCACCATCTCCATATTTAGTGTAAAATCCAACTCCAAAATCTTCAACTTTGTTTCCTGTTCCTACAACAATCCCTTTATTGGCTGCAGCTACCTGGTAAAGAGTTGTCATTCTTAATCTTGCTCTTGAATTTGCCATCCCATGTTCGTTATTAAATTTAGATAAACTGGTACTAAAAGCTAAAAATAATTCATCTAAATTAACTGTATGTCCTTCAACATTTTTAAAATTTTTTACTAACCACTCTTGATGTTTTAAACTTAAATCATGCTGATGTGATTTTTGCTTAATAGGCATGGACAAAACAATTGTTCTTAAACCTGTCATAGCACTTAAGGTGCTTGATACTGAGGAGTCTATTCCCCCGGAGATACCAATAACTAAAGACTCTGCCTTAGATGGCATATTATTTGCGTAATCTTTAATCCAGTTAGAAATAAATTTAACTTTTTCAGAATTATTCATAATATCTTAATATTAATTTATTGTGATTTTGCAATGTTTTAAGATGCCGCTCTATTTGCGTTTTTTGAATAAGAGCTATTCTTTTTAATCTCATCTGATATCAAAAAGGCTAATTCCAAAGCCTGATTTGAATTTAATCTTGGGTCACAATGGGTGTGATATCTTGATGATAGATCTTGCTCAGATATTTTTTGAGCACCTCCTATACATTCTGTTACATTTTGACCAGTAAGCTCTATATGAAGTCCTCCTGCATAGCTTCCTTCACTTTGATGACAAGCAAAAACATCTTTAACTTCTTTTAAAACTCTATTGAAAGGTCTTGTTTTAAAACCTGTAACTGCTTGAATAGTATTTCCATGACATGGGTCACACGACCAAATAACATTAAGCCCCTCTTTTTTAATTGCTCGAATAAGTTTTGGTAAATGTTTTGAAACATTATCTGCACCAAATCTTGAAATTAATGTAATTTTACCTTTCTCATTTTTTGGGTTAATTTTATTACATAAATTAATTAGATCATCAGATTTTAATGTTGGTCCACATTTAATTCCAATTGGGTTTTCTATTCCTCTGCAAAATTCAACATGTCCGCCATCTAGTTGTCTAGTTCTATCTCCAATCCAAACAAAATGAGCTGATGTATCATGGTTCTCACCAGTAGTAGAGTCTGTTCTTGTCATAGACTCTTCAAAAGGTAATAATAAAGCTTCATGCGATGTCCAAAAATTAACAGTGTAGAGCCTATTGTTAAAATCCGATGTTATCCCACATGCTCTCATAAAAGCTATAGCATCAGCAATTTTATCTTCAAGGTCTTTAAATTTTTTAGCTTGTGGACTTTTTTTAATATAATCTAAATTCCATAAATGTACTTTGTTTAAATCTGCAAAACCTCCTTTTGAAAAAGCTCTTATAAGATTGAGTGTTGCAGCTGACTGTGAATAAGCCTTAAATAATCTTTTTGGATCAGGAACTCTTGCTTTTTCATTAAATTCCATTCCATTAATGTTGTCTCCTAGATAACTGGGAAGTTCTATACCATTTTTTTTTTCAACTGGTGAACTTCTCGGTTTTGAAAATTGACCAGCTATTCTTCCAAGTTTCACAACTGGTAAGGAGGCTGAATATGTTAAAACTAAAGACATCTGTAATAATAGTTTAAATGTGTCTCTTATATTGTCTGGATTAAATTCAGCAAAACTTTCAGCACAATCTCCACCTTGGAGAAGAAAAGCTTTTCCGTCCACAACTTCAGCAAGTTGGTCTTTTAAATGTCTAGTTTCTCCTGCAAAAACTAATGGTGGAAACGTTCCTATTTTATCCAAAACTGTATCCAATTCTTTTTTATCTGGATACTCTGGTATGTGTTTAACAGGATATTTTCTCCAACTATTTTTTTTCCAATTTTTCATATGCAACCTGCAGGTGTTTTAGCAGAGTTTAAATTTTATTCAACAGTGACAGATTTAGCCAAATTTCTTGGCTTATCGATATCATATCCTTTTTTAAGTGCAGAATAATATGCCAATTTTTGAAGTGGGATTGTTAAAAGAAAAGGAAGTAAGTCATCATTTGTATTTTCAACTTCAATAGTTTCCCAAATATTTTCAGAAACAATTTCGTCTTTACTTTTGTTAGTTATTAATAAAACTTTTGCCCCTCTTGCTATTACTTCCTGCATATTTGAAATAGTTTTTTTATAATAACTGTCTCTTGGAGCTAACACCACAACTGGCATTCCATCTTCAATCAATGCCAATGGGCCATGTTTCATCTCACCTGCAGGATAACCTTCTGCATGGACATAAGATAATTCTTTTAATTTTAAAGCACCTTCAAGTGCGATTGGATATGAAAAACCCCTTCCCAAAAACATTGAGCCTTTTGCTTCATTAAAAGTAGAGGATATAGCTTGAATATCATTATCTATTAATAATGATTTTTCAATTAAACTTGGTAAACTGAGTAAGTCTTTAATTTTTTCTTTGTAACTCTCTTTGATAATTTCATTTCTTAAAGATCCTAATTTTAAGGCTAAAATATATAGAATTAATATCTGTCCTAAAAAAGCTTTAGTAGATGCAACACCAATTTCTGGGCCACAATGAATTGGTAATATAAAATTTGCATCTCTTGCAATAGAACTCTCAATTATATTAACTACAGCACAAGTTTTCATATTGTTTTTGTTACACAGGTCTAGTGCCGCATACGTATCTGCCGTTTCGCCTGATTGTGAAACAAATACATATAGAGAATCCTTTTTAAATCTATTTTTTCGATACCTAAATTCTGAAGCAATATCTATAGAAACATCAAGTTGGGTTAATTCCTCAAACCAATATTTAGCCATTAAACAGGAATGATAGGCAGTTCCACAACCTATTAAAGTAATTGAATTAATTTCACTCATCTTCCAGGGAAAATTATAAATATTTATCTCTGAATTTGTTTTATCTATATATTCCTTAATACCAGTTTTGATGCTAGTTGGTTGTTCTTCAATTTCCTTGGCCATAAAATGCTTAAAATCACCTTTTTCATAGCTAGTTTCGTCCGATGAAAGTTCTAGGATTTTTTTATTTATTTTTTTTCCTTCTTCATTGAAGAATAAAACTTGATCCTTTTTAATTATACAAAATTCACCATCATCAAGATAAGTAATTTTATTAGTCATTGCCTTAAGAGCATAAGAATCTGAACCTAAATAATTTTCATTTGGTCCATAGCCTACAGCTAAAGGTGAACCTCTTCTAGCTCCCACTATTAAGTCAGGAATATCTTTAAAAACAATTCCTAAAGCAAAACTACCGTGAAGTTGTTTTAATGTTTTGGTTATAGCTTCCTCTAATTCATCAGTTTTCAAATTTTCAGTAATTAAATGTACTATTACCTCAGTGTCTGTTTGAGATTTAAATATATGGCCTTTAGTTGTTAAATATTTTTTTAATATAGTTGAATTTTCTATAATACCATTGTGAACAACAGTCACATTGTGAGATGAGTGTGGATGAGCATTAATAGTGTTTGGTACCCCATGTGTAGCCCATCTAACATGACCAATTCCAATGTTGCCTTTTAAATTTTTTAAATCAAAATTTTGTTCTAAAGTGTCCACTCTACCTTCAGACTTCACTTCTTTTATTTCACCTTCAAAAAGAGTTGCAATCCCAGCTGAGTCATAACCTCTATATTCAAGCTTTTTTAGTGAATTAATGATACTTGCAGATACTGACTTATTACTTGAAATTCCTATTATACCGCACATAATTTATTTTTTTCTCTTATAATTTTTGATTTCTGTTTGTAAAGATCTTGTTAATGCCAAAGATTTTTTAGATACATTTTTTGTTATAATTGAACCTGCTCCTACTATACTTTGTTTTTCAATTGTAAGAGGAGCAACCAATGAAGAATTTGACCCTATAAATACTTTATCCTCAATTTTTGTTTTACTTTTTTTTACACCATCGTAATTACAAGTTATCGTACCAGCTCCCACATTTACAGCTTTACCAATTTCAGTATCACCAATATAGGATAAATGATTTACCTTTGATTTTTTACCGACAGTACTTTTTTTAACTTCAACAAAATTCCCAATTTTAGAACCCTCTTTAAGAATTGTTTCAGGTCTTATTCTTGCATAAGGACCAATCTCAACTTTGTTTTCAATTTTACAAGACTCTAAATGAGAAAAAGATTTGATTATAACATTGTTTCCAATTTTTACTTTTGGGCCGAAAACAACATAAGGTTCAATGGAAACATTTTTTCCGATTTTTGTATCTTTAGAAAAGAAAATCGTCTCAGGTCCTGACATTTCAACACCTGCTTTTAAAAATTTATTTCTCAATTTAATTTGAATTTTTTGTAAATTTAAAGGTTTCATTTAATTTTGTTTACATTAAGTATATAACTTAATTAATTCACAAATTATTTCTTTAAAATACTTTTATAATGAAACAAAAATTTACCATTTTATTTGACCTAGACGGTACTCTTGTTGATACTGCACCAGATTTGATGCACGCTCACAATCATGTGATGAAAAAATTTGGTTATCCAACGAAATCTACAGAAGAAGTAAGAAATTTAGTAGGTCAAGGTGCAGGTGCAATGCTAGGTAGATCTATTTGGGGACAAGCGAAAAAAGAATTTAGTAAAGTGAATGATGAAAAAATAAAAAAGGAAATGGTAAGTGAGTTTGTTGATTTTTATGGAAAAAATATAATTAATGAAAGTACTTTAATTAAAGGAGTTAAAGAATTTTTGAAATGGTGCAAAGAAAAAAATATAACAATGGCTGTGTGCACAAATAAACAAGAATATTTATCTAATGATCTATTAAAAAAAATTGGTATTTATAGTTATTTTGAATATGTCGCTGGTTCAGATACCTTTGATTATTGTAAACCAGATCCTAGGCATCTAACTACAGTTGTTGAAATTTTAGATGGAGATTTAAAAAAAACAATGATGATTGGTGACAGTGAAACTGATGCCAATGCCGCAAAAGCAGCAGATATTCCAATGATTTTATTGAAAGATGGATATACTGAAAAAAATATTGATGAAATTTATCATAATCACTTAATAAAAGACTTTATTGGTATTGAAAAAATAATATCAAAATATCTTTAATATTGATTAATTTAATTTAACTATTAAAAACAAAACATCTTAAAGGAGATATTTTGTTATTACATACTGTTAAAGTTTATCCATCAAAAATTCATTTACCAAAGAAGAAACAGCTTGCATGGAAAATTGCTGAAATAGCTAGTGATAATGCAAAACTTAATAAAGATTCAATTGAAATGGTTATCAATAGAATTATTGATAACGCCTCTGTTGCTGTTGCTTCTTTAAATAGACGACCAGTCATCTCATCAAGAGAAATGGCACTTAAACATTCAAGGAAAAATGGTGCAACATTGTTTGGAGTAAATTCAAATTTAAAATTTGATTGTGAATGGGCAGCTTGGTCAAATGGTACTGCTGTTAGAGAGCTCGATTTTCATGATACTTTTTTAGCAGCAGATTACAGTCATCCAGGTGATAACATTCCACCAATATTAGCTGTTGCACAACAAAATAAAAAAAGTGGTTTAGATCTTTTACGAGGAATTATAACTGCATATGAAGTTCAAGTAAATTTAGTCAAAGGTATTTGTTTGCATAAACATAAGGTTGATCATATTGCTCATCTAGGTCCAAGTGTAGCTGCAGGTCTAGGTTCAATGTTAAAACTAAATACAGAAACTATTTATCAAGCTGTTCAACAAGCTCTCCATACTACTATATCTACAAGACAATCTAGAAAAGGTGAAATTTCTAGCTGGAAAGCATATGCCCCTGCTCATGCAGGTAAGCTCGCTATTGAGGCTGTCGACAGAGTTATGCGGGGAGAAGGAGCACCAAGTCCAATTTATGAAGGTGAGGATAGTGTAATAGCAAGAATATTAGACGGTAAAAAAGCAAATTACAAAGTTCCTTTACCAAAAAAGGGTGAAAGTAAAAAAGCTATACTCGAAACCTATACAAAAGAATATTCTGCCGAATATCAATCGCAGGCATTAATTGATCTTGCCAAAAAATTAAAAATAAAAATACCAAATTTAAACTTAATTAAAAAAATCGACATTTATACTAGTCACCACACTCACTTTGTAATTGGAACTGGAGCTAATGACCCACAGAAAATGGATCCAAATGCAAGTCGAGAAACTCTTGATCACTCAATTATGTATATATTTGCTGTTGCATTAGAAGATGGAGATTGGCACCATGTTAAATCCTATACAAAATCTAGAGCAAATAAAAAAAGTACTATTAAAATTTGGAGATCTATTAAAACATATGAAGATAAGAAATGGACTAAAAAATATCACGACCCTAACCCAAAAAATAAGTCCTTTGGAGCCAAAGTAGTTGTAACTTTGAATAATGGAAAAAAAATCTCTGAGCAACTTGATAGAGCTGATGCGCATCCTTATGGTGCAAGACCTTTTAAAAGACAAAATTATATTAATAAATTTTCAACACTTACTGAGGGAATTCTTGATAAAAAGGAGAGTAACCGCTTTATAAAGAATGTACAAAATTTGAAAAATTTAAAATCTGGTCAATTGCATAAATTGAATTTAGAAATAAAAAAAAGTAAGTTAAAAAGAAATCAAAAAAAAGGAATTTTTTAATGCATTTCATTGAAAAAGAGCCAAGCCAAAAAAGAATTGATTTTGATCTAAAATTAAAATCAAATAAAATTTTAAGAGTTCCAGGTGCATATAATCCCTTAACAGCAAAATTAATCGAAGAGATAGGTTATGATGCAGTTTATGTTTCTGGAGGAGTAATGGCTAATGACTTAGGTTTTCCTGACATAGGACTTACTACTTTACAAGATGTAAGCACAAGATCTTACCTGATATCAAGAGTAACAAACCTTCCAACTATTGTTGATATTGATACGGGATTTAAATCTTGCAAAGAAACTATTGAAACTTTTGAAGAATTTGGAATTACAGGAGTGCATTTAGAAGATCAAATAGAAAGAAAAAGATGTGGACATTTAGATAATAAAGAATTGATCTCAACTGAAGCGATGGTAAAAAAAATTAAAGAATGTGTTGCTGCTAAAAAAGATTCAAATTTCAAAATTATCGCCCGTTCAGATGCAAAAGGTGTAGAAGGAATTGATAAAATGATTGAAAGGTGCAAAGCTTACGTTGATGCAGGTGCAGAAATCATTTTTCCTGAAGCACTCCAAGATGAAAAAGATTTTGAAAAGGTAAGAGAAAAACTCAAATGCTATTTATTGGCGAACATGACTGAATTTGGGAAATCTAAATTGTTTGATTATAAGAAATTAGAAAATATGGGATTTAATATTGTTATTTACCCAGTAACTACTCAAAGATTGGCAATGAAAAATGTAGAAGATGGTTTGAGAGACATTTATGCAAATGGACACCAGAATAACATAATAGATAAAATGCAAACTAGAAAAAGACTTTATGAACTTGTTGATTACGAAAAATATAATTCGTTAGATGAAAAAATTTATAACTTTAGTACGGAAGGACACGAATAATGAGTGAAGATATTAAAAAAGGTTTATTGGGTATTGTAGTTGATGAGACAGAAGTCTCTAAAGTTATGCCAGAAATTAATTCTCTAACCTACAGAGGTTATGCTGCGCAAGATTTATGTGAATACTGTAGATTTGAGGAAGTAGCTTACTTAATTTTAAATAAAGATTTGCCAAACACAATAGAACTTAGAAAATTTGAAAAAGAAGAAAAAAATAACAGAGATTTGTCAAAAAATTTATATGAAATTATAAAACATATGCCAAAGAAATCTCATCCTATGGATGTGGCTAGAACAGCTGTAAGTGTTATGGGGTTGGAAGATAAAGAAACTCAAGACTCTTTACCTGAAGCAAATATGAGAAAAGCTCTAAGAATATTTGCAAAAACTCCTACTGCCTTAGCAGCATTTTACAGAATAAGGAGTGGTAAAAAAATAATTAAGCCTAAAAAAAATTTAACTTTTGCTGAGAATTTCTTTTACATGTGTTTTGGAAAAGTCCCACAAAAAGAAATTGTAAAAGCATTTGATGTATCACTAATTCTATATGCTGAACACAGTTTTAACGTTTCTACGTTTACAGCAAGAACCATAACAAGTAGTTTATCAGATATTCATGGAGCAATAACAGGAGCTATCGCAAGCTTAAAAGGACCATTGCATGGTGGTGCTAATGAAGAAGTTATGCATATGATGAATAAAATTAAAAAGCCTGAGAATGCATTAAAATGGATTAATAACGCATTAAAAAATAAAGAAGTTGTAATGGGCTTTGGCCATAGAGTTTACAAATCTGGTGATTCTAGGGTTCCAACTATGAGAAAGTATTTTGGAAAAGTCGCAAAACTTAAAAAAGATAAAAAATTTGAAAAAATTTATGACATTGTTGAAAGTGTTATGATTAAAGAAAAAAATATTCACCCAAATGTAGACTATCCCACAGGACCCACATATCACTTGATGGGTTTTGATACTGATTTTTTTACCCCAATTTTTGTCATTTCAAGAATAACTGGGTGGTCTGCTCATATTATGGAGCAGCATGCTGCAAACAAACTTATTAGGCCTTTGGCAAGCTACAAAGGCAGCAAACACAGAAAAGTTTTGGAGTTAAATCAAAGATAATTTTTCTATCCTTGCAAATCTACCATCACAAATAATTTCACATTTAAATTTATTTTTTTCCACAAACTCGTCTACAGCTTTTCTTACTCCTGGTGCTGAGCCAAGATTATAGTCATCACAAATTACTGTCCCTTTTGAGTCAATCACTTCAAAACAGGAGTTTAGATCATTAACAACAGTATTATAATCGTGTCCTCCATCTAAAAAAACAAAATCAACTTTAGACATTTCTATTTTTTTCAAAAGTTTATTTGAATTGCCTTTTATTAAATAAACATTTTTCTTAAACTTTTTCAGTAAATCCTCAACTGCTTCTAAACTATAAGGATCTTGTCTTTTAATATATTGGAAATATATTTTTTTAAATGGATTGTTAAAGTTTGTATTAGGAATAACTTCATCAACGTTTTCACTATTTTTTTCAAACAGATCTAATCCAATATATTTAAAATCCTCTTGATGTATTTTATAAAGTAACTCACATACGTTTCTGGCTGTAACACCATGAAATACACCAATTTCTAGAAAATATTTAGGTTTTTTTCTTAAAATTTCATTCAAAAAGAACTCGCCATGTCCTTTTTGTTTAAGACTTGTTTTTCTAAAATATTTTTTATACTTCAAGCAGATTAACTAAATGCTTCAACCCATGTACCTTGAGTTGATGCTTTAGAATATTCAGTTGCACGTCCTTCAAAAAAGTTCATATGTTCAACTGCATTAAGCATAGTATCTAGCCAACCTAAAGGATTTTTATCAACATCATAAATTGCCTCTAAACCAAGTTGAACTAATCTTCTATTAGCTATAAATCGAATATAATCTTTAACATCTTTTGCAGTTAAACCTTCCATTGGACCCATTTCAAAAGCTAAGTCAATAAATGCATCTTCGTGCTCTATTATAGTTCTACACGCTTCATAAAGTTCTTTTTTTAATTTTGGTGTCCATATTTCAGGATTTTCATTAATGAATTCTTTAAAAATTCTTATCATAGAATTACAGTGCAGTGTTTCATCTCTAACAGACCAAGTAACAATCTGACCCATACCTTTCATTTTGTTATGTCTCGGAAAGTTTAATAAAATAGCAAAACTTGCAAATAACTGAAGCCCTTCAGTAAAAGCACTAAATACTGCAACAGTCTTAGCAATATCTTCTTTTGAATTTACATTGAAGTTTTGCATGTAATCATATTTATCTTTCATTTCTTTATATTTCATGAAAGCAGAATATTCAGACTCTGGCATTCCAATAGTATCTAAAAGATGTGAGTAAGCGGCAACATGAACTGTTTCCATTGCAGCAAAAGCAGTCATCATCATTAAAACTTCAGTTGGTTTAAAAACTGTTGTGTAATGTCTCAAGTAACAATTGTTTACTTCTACATCAGCTTGAGTAAAAAATCTAAAAATTTGAGTTAGTAAATTTTTTTCTGATTGTGATAAATTTTTTTGCCAATCTCTTACATCATCTCCTAAAGGAACTTCTTCTGGTAACCAATGAATTCTTTGTTGAGTCAACCAAGCATCATAACACCAAGGATATCTAAATGGTTTGTAAACTGGGTTCTCTACTAACAATCCCATTTTTTTTGGTTGAATTATTTTTTTTTCAGTTTGAATAATTTCTGAATTTATTTTTTCTGCTACTGACATGATAAACACTCCTCGTATTCTGTTTCTTCGGTTTTGGTTGATTTATTTTTGTAAACATTGGCCATAATATCTGTTGATTTTGCATCATTGATATTTTCAGCTCTTTGAATTGATTTTGATCTACAGTAATAAAGGCTTTTTAAACCTTTTTTCCAGGCATCAAAATGAATTTTATGAAGTTCTTTCTTATGAACGTCAGCGGGTAAAAATAAGTTTACTGATTGAGCTTGTGATATAAATGGAGTTCTGTCTCCACTTAACTCAATAATCCAATTCTGGTTTAATTCAAATGCTGTTTTAAAAACATCTTTCTCTAAATCAGTTAAAAAGTCTAAATGTGATACTGAGCCTTGGTTTGTTGTAATACTTGACCAAGTTTCATCATCATTTTTACCATGGCTCTCTAATATCTCCTGAAGATATCTATTTTTAACGTTAAATGAACCTGACAAAGTTTTGTGTGTATAACTATTAGCAGCAATGGGTTCTACTCCTGGTGAGGCACCTCCACAAATAATAGAAATTGAAGCTGTTGGTGCTATTGCAGTTTTGTTGGAAAATCTCTCTTGATAACCGTATTCTGCAGCATCTGGACATGCACCTCTTTCTTCTGCTAAATCTTTAGAAGCCTGATTTACTTTTGTATCTATATTTTTAAATATTTTTTTATTCCAAGACTTAGCCATTACAGATTCTAAAGGAATTCTATTTTTTTGTAGAAATGAATGGAAACCCATCACACCTAATCCAACACTTCGTTCTCTTTCAGCTGAGTACTTTGCATCTTTAAATTGATCTGGAGCTTTGTTGATGAAATCTGATAAGACATTATCTAAAAATCTCATGACATCACTAATCATGTTTGGATCATCTTTCCACTCATCATATTTTTCTAAATTTAAAGATGATAAGCAACAAACTGCTGTTCTATCTTTACCATCTTTGTCTATTCCTGTGGGCAAAGTAATTTCACTACACAGGTTAGAAGTTTTAACCGTCAGATTGGCTAATTTATGATGCTGTGGTATTTGTCTATTAACAGTATCTATATAAATTATATATGGTTCACCAGTTTCTATTCTTGCAGTCAATAATCTTATCCATAAATTTCTCGCTGAAATAGTTTGTTGAACTGTTCCATCAGCAGGACTTTTTAATGCCCATTGTTCGTCAGTTTCCACAGCTCTCATGAATGCATCTGAAACTAAAACACCATGATGTAAATTTAATGCTTTTCTATTTGGGTCACCACCGGTTGGTCTTCTCATTTCTATAAACTCTTCTATTTCTGGATGATCAACTGGAAGATAACAAGCAGCAGAACCTCTTCTCAAAGAACCTTGGCTAATCGCCATAGTTAAAGAGTCCATAACTTTAATAAATGGAATTATTCCAGATGTCTTCCCAACTTTTCCAATTTTTTCACCAATAGATCTTAGATTGCCCCAATAACTTCCAATACCACCACCTTTAGCTGCAAGCCAAACATTTTCACTCCATAAATCTAAAATGCCACCTAAGCTATCTGATGCTTCATTTAAAAAACAAGAAATAGGTAATCCTCTTTTGGTTCCACCGTTTGATAAAACAGGTGTTGCTGGCATAAACCAAAGGTTGCTTATGTAGTTATAAATTCTTTGTGCATGAAGATTGTCGTCAGCGTATGAGCTTGCAACTCTAGCAAATAGATCTTGAAAAGATTCGTTGTGACCAAGATATCTGTCTTTTAAAGTCGCTTTACCAAAGTCAGTTAAATTTGAATCTTTAGAACGGTCAATCTTAATAATAATACCCTTGTCATTTTGAAATAGTTCGGTTTCATTGTTTAATGAGAAAAGATCAGGTCTTTTGTCTTTTGAAACTTCGTTGACTTGAGGGCTATATTCAGAGACAGCTTTCTTTAGGGCCTGAGATAAAATTTTGTTCATAACTCTTGTTATATTTGGTTTACTTAACGAAAACAACTACATGTTGTAGGCGTTTTGACTTAATATACTATATAATCAGTAAATCAATAGAACATTTATAGAACATAGTGAATTATATATCAACAAAAAAAATTAAAAAATTACAGGTAATTAACATAAAAGAGATAATAAATTAACAAATGACACAAAATATTAAAATTGATCCATATGGTTTCAGAGAATATGACGCGCGATGGTTGTACGAAGAAAGCATAAATAAAGCAGGAATAGAGAATCTTGGAAAAGGTTTAGGAACACAAATAATTAATCGTACCAAAAAAAATAATCCTAACGTCATAGTTGGTCATGATTACCGCTCTTATAGCGAGGAAATAAAAACTGCTCTTAAAAAAGGATTGCTATCGACTGGTTGTAATGTTGAAGATGTTGGGTTGTCATTGTCGCCAATGGTTTATTTTGCTCAATTTAATCTAAACTCTGATGCTGTTGCAATGGTAACTGCAAGTCATAATGAAAATGGGTGGACTGGAGTTAAGATGGGTATCAAAAAAGGATTAACTCATGCACCAGAAGAAATGAAGGAGTTAAAAGAAATAACACTAAATGAAAAATTTATATCAGGCCAGGGAAATGAAAAACACATTAAAAATTTTCAGCAGGTTTATAAAGACGATTTAATCAAAAATAATAAAATTAATAAAAAAATAAAAGCAGTTGTTGCATGTGGTAATGGAACCGCAGGTATATTCGCTCCTGATATTTTAAGAGGAATAGGTTGTGATGTAATCGAACTAGATTGTAATCTCGACTGGACATTCCCAAAGTATAATCCTAATCCTGAAGATTTAAAGATGCTTCATGAAATAGCAAAATCTGTTAAAGAAAATAATGCAGATATTGGCTTTGGTTTTGATGGAGATGGTGACAGAGTTGGAGTAATTGACAATAAGGGTAATGAAATATTCTCAGATAAAATTGGTTTATTAATTGCTAGAAATTTATCTACAAAACATCAGAATTCAAAGTTTGTAGTAGATGTTAAATCTACAGGCTTATACTCAAAAGACATAGTATTAACGAAAAATAACTGTGATACAATTTATTGGAAAACAGGTCATTCACATATTAAAAGAAAAGTTAACACAGAAAAAGCTTTAGCTGGCTTTGAAAAAAGTGGACATTTCTTTTTTAATCAACCATTAGGTTATGGATATGATGATGGGATAAATTCAGCAATTCAAATATGTCATTTACTAGATAACCAAAACAAAGAAATAAGTGAAATTATGAATGAATTGCCTGCAACCTATCAATCACCTACTATGGCTCCTTTTTGTAAAGATAAAGAAAAATATCAAGTGGTTGAAGAATTAGTTAAAAAAGTGGAAAAAATTAAAAATGATAAAATACAAATTGATAATCAAAATATTACAGAGATTTTAACAGTTAATGGAATTAGATTTTCTTTTGAGGATGGCTCATGGGGTTTAATCAGAGCATCATCAAACAAACCTTCTTTAGTAGTTGTTACTGAAAGTCCAACATCAGATGAAAGGAAGAAAAAAATCTTTGATTTTATTGACGATTTGTTACAAAAAACAGGTAAGGTCGGTGAATATGACCAAAAAATTTAATTTTTTACATTATCTTCATCAGTTTTAATATCTAGATTACTATCATTTTGATTATTTTCCTGTTCAGAAATTTCTTCGCTATAAAATTTTTTAACTACCTCCTCCTCTTTTAATCTTTGTTCCTCGTCAAATTTTTTTTCCCACTCCCTCATTCTTCTGTTTTCCTCATCAATTCTTTGTTTTTGAGCCATTTCAGTCAATCGAATTCTTTCATCTTCTTCTTCAATTCTTTTTTGTCTTTCCTCTTCTATTTTTAATTCTCTTTCTCTTTGACGCCTTTCATTTTCTTTATTTATTCTTTCACGTTCAGCTTGTTTAAGTTCTTTTTCTTTAATTCTTAACTCCTCTTCCTTAGCTCTTTGTTCTGTCTCTTCTTTTAAAATCTGCTTTTGAATTTCCTGCTGTCTTTCAGTTTCTAGATCTCTTAACCTCTGCTCAAATTCTTTAAGTTTTTCTTGCTCATATTTTAATTTTCTAGCTGCCTCTCTTAATCTTTGCTCTTCCTCAAGTCGATTTTTCCTTTCAATTTCTTTTAATCTTAATTTTTCTTGTCTTTCCTTTTCTTTTTCATCTCTTATCTTTTGAGCTTCAAGTTCTTTATTTTTCAGCTGCTCTTCTTTTATCTTTAAATTTTCTTCTCTAATTCTTTGTCTATCAAGCATTTTTAGCCTTAAATCTTCTTGTTTAAGCTTTCTAGCTTCCTCTCTAAGTTTTTTCTTTTCTTCGTCTTTAATTTTTTTTTGTTCTATTTTAATTCTTTGAGCTTCTATTTTTTGTCTTTTTTCTTCATTTTTTTTCTTTTGTTTATCATTTTCAATAATTAATTTTTTTTGGAAAAGAATTTTCTTTCTTTCTTCTTTTACTTCATCCTCTTTAGCTTTTTTTGCTAATTTTTTTTCTAAAATTAATTCTCTCTTTTTTTCTTTTGCTAATTGTTTTTTTAATGCTAAATCTTTTTTAACCCTGTTTTTTTTAAAATCATTTAAAAATGAGGAAAATTTTTTTTTTGTTTTGTCTATTGGATCAAATAAAATTTTTTTAATTTTTTTATTACTATCTTTTATTGAGACCATTGTTAAAAGTACCAATTATAATAATAACACTAAATATTATGTGTGGCTAAATTGAGTTTTTTAGTAGAACAAAATACAACTCTAAATTGTTGATACTTAAATTAGTTAATAAAATACTTTTACAACTATTAAGTGTTAATAAAAATCACAAGAATCACCTAATGTTAATTGTGAGGTGATGGAGGGAGACTGAAATCACCTCTTTTTTTTTGAGTAATTTATAAACTCTAATTTTCCTATATATCTAAATAATGGCAGATAAAAAAATAAGATCAGTTGCAAAAACTTTTTCTTGGAGACTTTTTATTTTTATTTATTGGGTGATATTTGGCTACATATATACTGGTACATTTGTGGGAGCTGGAATATTGGGAGTCGGATCAATTATTCCTCTTTTTTTCTATTACTTCCATGAAAGAATTTGGAACAAAGTTAAATGGGGCACCAATTAAATAAACTTTTTGAGTTTATCTGAGATTATTACTTTTTTATTATTGATATAATCTTCATGATTTTTTTCAATATTCTTAAGCTCATAAAGATAGTTTACCATAACACCAAATGATCTATTAAAACCAACTTCAGATACATTTGCATTTATATTAATATCCTCAATTGTAGCTCCATTGCCTAAGTGAAATCTAGTTACATCGTTAATGGGTAATTGTTTATGATTTTTTTCATTTATTAAATAATGAGCTACCAATTTTAAAATAGCATCTTTATTTGAAACAATTCTAGTATCTCCTACTTTTAAATCTGAGGATTTTAAAAAAGAAATATTTTCTAAAGGTATATTACCTAAAATATTTTTTATTTTATTGTCTTCTAAATATGAGAACCAATCTCTAAATCCTGGTATAGGCGATAAAGTTCCAAAGTGTTTTATATTAGGTAATTCTTCCTGAATTTCATAAACAACTCTTTTAATTAAAAAGTTACCTAAAGTTACTCTTGATAAACCATCCTGACAGTTACTGATTGAATAAAAAGTTGCAGTATCAAGATTTTTACCTTCAGCAGTATGTGGTTTTGTGATTTCTTGGATAGATTTACTTAAACCATTGGTAAGTGCTACCTCAACGAATATTATTGGTTCATCCTCGAGTGCTGGGTGGAAATATGAAAAAAATCTTCTATCCTCACCTAGTCTTCTCTTAAGTTCATCCATGTCTTTAATTTTATGAACTCTCTCATATTTCATAATTTTTTCTAACACTGCTGCTTTAGTATCCCACGTAATTTTAGCTAATCTTAAAAAACCAGGATTAAACCATGATTTAAATAATTCTCTTAAATCATCATCCAAACCTTTTAATTCTGAATTCTCTTTTAAAACTTTTAATAAATCTTCTCTTAATGAGACTATGGTAGAAATACCATTCGGAGCCATATTCATTCTTCTAAATAATTCTCTTCTCTTTCCTTCAGATACTATGAATAAATTAAATAAATTTTTATCATTCTGAGTTTTTTGATAAGTTTCTATCGCTTCTGACACTTTGGTGTGACTAGGTTTAAATTTCTCGTTAATTTTTTTGAAAAAAACTAGTTTGTTTTCAGGAGAAAGACTTTGATAAAGATCTGTCACATCTCTAGCAACAGTAATTCCAAAAGCAGCACCTTTATTAGAGATTAAATCATCACATAATGACAGTATTGTCTCTAAATCATTCTTTTTAAGTTCCTTTTTCTTAAATAGCTTTTGACCTACATCGGCAATTGATGAGATGATATCTTTTAAGTTAAACATGTTTTTCATATCTAATTTATACTTAAATATTCATAAAAAGATCTTATTGAAACAATTATTAAAAATGAGCCAAAAATTTTACTCAATAAACCCTTATTAATTTTATATACCGCTTTAGCACCTATCCGAGCCATTAACATCGTCACAGGCACAAAGACAATAAAACCTAATAAATTAATATAACCTAAACTAAAGGGAGTATTTACATTATTGATAATTTTACCACCAACTATCATTGTTGTGGTTCCTGTAACTGCAATTAAAAATCCAACTGCAGCGGCTGTCCCAATTGATTTTCTTATATCATAACCAAATGTTCTCATAAAAGGAACCATCAAAGATCCTCCACCAATACCAAGAGGAACTGAAATAAATCCTATAACAATTCCTGAGATATTTTTTACTATATTAGATATTTTTTTTGGATTTTCTAAAAGCTTATCTCTAATAAAGATAAAGAATAAACCAACAATAAATGCAAATATTGAAAAAAATAAAACTAAAGATGGTGTTTTTAAATTAACTGCTAAAAAAGTTCCAGCTATTACACCAAATAAAATAAAGATACCAAATGATTTAACCATCTTAAAATCCACAGCATCATATTCCATGTGTGTTTTAGTGGAAATTATTGAGGTTGGAATTATTATTGCTAAAGAAGTTCCAACCGAAAGATGCATTCTTGTAACGATATCAAAATCTAAAACTGTAAAAGCATAATATAAAGCTGGAACCATTATTATTCCTCCACCAACGCCCAATAAACCAGCCATAAAACCAGCTACTGCTGCAGCAATAGCTAACACAACTAATAAATTTATAATTTCATTAATATTTGAAATATCCATTATGTATTTGCCTGATTGGCTTTTTCATTATTTTGAATAATTGTCATTATATGTTTTGTTTTTTGAAAATCAGATTCACGAGCCATTAAATTATCGCTTAAATATCTTTTCCATTCCTTTGATCCTATTTGGCCATGGTATAAACCTACAGTGTGTCTCATTATATGATTTACTTTTGTTCCTAATTTAACTTCTTTTTCAACATATTCTAAAAGCTGCTCGGCTACTTGTTCTCTAGTGGGATTAATTTTTGTGTTAAAAATTTCTTTTTCAATTTCTACTAATGAATATGGATTTTGATATATAGATCTTCCAATCATTACACCATCACTGTGATTTAAATGATTATTAATTTCATCTATTTTAGAAATACCTCCATTTATAATTATTTCTAATTCAGGATTTTGTTTTTTAATTTCATAAACCATATTGTAATTAAGTTTTGGAATATTTAAATTTTGCTTTGGAGAAAGTCCTGTTAACATCGCCTTTCTAGCGTGTAAAATAAATGTCTTGGTCCCAACATCTCTCATTTTGTGTATAAAATTATTTAAATACTCAAAGCTTTCTACATTATCAAATCCAATTCTAGTTTTAGCAGTTACTGGAATTTTGCATGAATTAACCATAGCGCTTATACATTCTGCTACAAGATCAGGCTCTTTCATTAAGCAAGCACCAAACATATTTTTTTGAACCTTTTTGCTAGGACAACCTAAGTTAATATTAATTTCGTCGTATCCCATACCCTCTGCAATCTTTGCAACTTCAGCTAGCTCCTCTTTATTTGATCCACCAACTTGCAATGCTAGTGGTTTTTCTTCAGGACTATAAGATAAGATTTTTTTTCT
Source organism: uncultured Pelagibacteraceae bacterium (assembly GCA_902613855.1). Classification (GTDB taxonomy): domain Bacteria; phylum Pseudomonadota; class Alphaproteobacteria; order Pelagibacterales; family Pelagibacteraceae; genus Pelagibacter. The sequence goes on along the minus strand of CACMIX010000001.1, from coordinate 284,296 downwards.
ATCTCCATGTATTGCAGATTTTGTTGCAACCATCTCGGTATAAAGCATAACATTTTTGCTCATTAATCTTAAAAAAAAACGATCGTGTCTATCCGTGCAATCCATCATTGGAGCTACAGAGATTTTTCTATTAATTTTATTATTAATATCCAAGAGGTTTACCCATTATTTTATCAGGAAGCCATGTAACTATTTCTGGAAAGATACATAAAATTAAAATAGCTAAAGCCATTATAATCATGAATGGTATCGAGCCTTTTAAAATCTCTGACAAACTAACATCTGGGGTAATACCTTTAATTATATAGAGATTTAATCCAACAGGTGGAGTTATTAATCCTATCTCCATATTAATAGTAAATACAATAGCAAACCAATATGGATCAAAACCTAATGTAGTAATTACAGGTAATAATATAGCAGAAGTCATAACAATAACTGCTACTGGAGGTAAAAAGAAACCTGCTATTAAAAGAAATATATTTATTAAAAGAAATACAACCCATTTGTTTGAACTGAGTTCAACCATGCTCTGGGCTAAGGACTGAGTTACATAAAGTTGTGAAAGTGTAAATGCAAAAAGATAAGAAGCAGCAATGATAAACATTATCATTACACTTTCTTTCATTGAAACTTTAACAATATTCCATATTTTTTTTGGTTGATAAATTTTGTAAACTATAGCGATTAATACAAAAACTAAAAATGCTCCGACACCAGATGCCTCTGATGGAGTTGCTACACCTCCATATAAAACATATAAGACGCCTGCTATAATTGCTAAAAATGGAAGAACTCTAGGTAATACTTCAAGTTTCTCTCTTAAAGTAGGGGGTGTTCTATTCCTTAAAGCCTTAGCTGCATCTTTATCAATAAAGTAGCTATGAATAAGAGCCCAAATTGCAAACATACCTGCCAACATGAAACCAGGTACTAATCCACATAGGAATAGTCTACCAATCGATGTACCAGTTGCAATTCCATAAACTATTAAAACTATACTTGGAGGAATTAAAACTCCCAATGTGCCACCTGCTGCTATAGTGCCTGTAGCAATTTGATCAGAGTAACCTCTTTTTCGCATCTCAGGTATTCCCATTGTCCCAATCGCTGCACATGTTGCTGGACTTGATCCACTTAAAGCTGCAAAAATTGAACAAGCACCAATATTAGAAATTACTAAACCACCTGGAAGCCTCCACAACCATCTATCTAAACCAGTATATAAATCTTTTCCAGCAGGAGAATTAGCTACTGCCATTCCCATTAAAATAAACATTGGTATCGAAAGTAAGACAAATGAATTTAGTCCTGCGTAAAACGTTTCTGCAAAAACATCTAGCATTTGAAAACCTTCAAATGACACTAAGAGAACTATTGATACAAAGCTTAAACCAAATGCAATTGGAATTCCTGAAAAAAGGACTATTAAAGTAAAAACCGCAACAATTATAGCTATTATTAATGGATCCATTTATTTAGTCTGCCTCATCAGTTAACTTAATAATTTCTGCAATGTACTGAAGTATCATTAAAATAGCTCCAATCATCATTGATGAGTAAGGTATCCATAGTGGAGGATCCCAAACTGTGCCTGTTGAGTAATTTTTTGTAAATGCCTCTTCAACCATTAGGAAACCAAAATAAAATAGAATTAAAAAAAATAATAAACTTAATAACGATGTAAAAATTTTTAATCTTAAAACGTTTTTTGAGGACAAAAAGTCATAAATCCATTCCATACTAACATGTGCTTTTTCACTTAAAACATAAGCACTACCAATGAAAGTAGATGCAACTAACAACATTGTTACTAGCTCAGTTTGCCATGTAATTGCTCTTTGAAAAAAATATCTTTCAAATACTAATTCGACAATTACAAGAATTGATAAAAGTAAAGCCAGAACAGCAAATGCTCCACAAGCTTTGGCTGTAAAATTACAGAATTTTAAATATTTATTTTTCATAAAAAAAAACCCCTACTTATTTTTGATAAATAGGGGTTCTTTATATATTACTTTATTTAACTGCCAAAGCCATTTCCATTAGTTTATCTCCACCTGGAACTTTTTCAGCAAAAGCTTTATGAGAAGATTTCTTTGCAATCTCTACCCATGCAGCATGATCTTTCTCGTCCATGTAGACTAATTTAACACCTGCAGCTTTATATGCATCCTCAAACTTTTTATCTAAATTCTCAACTTGAGCTGTCATATATTTTTCAGCTACTTTACCAGCAGCCATAAGTGCTTTTTGTTGTTTTGAATTTAAAGCATCATATGATTTTTTAGACATTAGAATTGGTTCATACATAAACCATAATCCAAATTTTCCTGGAGGTGTTGCACAAGTTACTTGCTCATAAATTTTATAACTTACAAAACTTCCTGAGCTAGTATTTGCACCTGTTAAGACACCTGTTTGTAATCCAGTGTAAATTTCAGATGAAGGCATACTTTGAATACCTGCACCAGCTGCTTCTAACATTTGGTTAAATGCTTTTCCTGCAGCTCTCATAACCTGTCCTTTTGCATCGCTTGGATTTTTGATACATTGAGACTTAGAGGCAAATCCACCTCCTAACCAAGCATCAGATAAAACAACTACACCTGCATCAGTTATAATTCTTTTAATTTCAGTCATCATAGGACCTTTATTAAATCTTAATGCGTGATCATGATTTTTTACAGTTCCTGGCATTAAAGTTGCATCAAATTCTGGATGGAATTTAGAAGCATACGCTAAAGGAAATGCAGAAATATCCAATTGACCAGTTGTCATTGGTTTCCACTGTTCTTTTGGTTTGTATAAAGATTTCGCTGGGTAGATTCTTATATCTATTCCAACATTAGCTTTTTTAACTTCATCCGCAATTATTTGAACCATTTCGTGTCTAGGGTCAAATGAACCATCAGCTCTTGGAGTTCCTGGCCATTGGTGACTTGCTTTTAAAGTTACGGCATAAGCAGAACCAATTAAAGTGAACGCAAGAACAAATGAAGTTAAACATAAAGATATTTTTTTTAACATTTAATTCTCCCTCTATTGTTATTTATGATAGTTGTATTAAAATGAAGTTAACGCTAAGAGTCAAGTTAACAAAAAATACAATTAATTTTTAATACTAATTATGGATGGACCACTTAAAAACTTATTGGTAGTTGATTTAACAAGAGTTTTGGTCGGACCATATTGCACGATGATTTTATCAGATTTGGGTGCAAGGGTAATAAAAGTTGAGGCTCCTGAAATAGGTGATGACTCTAGAAAATTTGGTCCTTTTGTTGAGAATTACTCTGCCTATTTTATGTCTCTCAATAGGGGAAAAGAAAGCATAGCTTTAAATTTAAAAAATTTAGATGATAAAAAAATATTTGATAAAATTTTATCTAAAGCAGATATCTTAGTTGAGAATTTTAAACCAGGAACCTTAAAAAAATGGGGATACGGTTGGGAAGAAGTTAGTAAAAAGTTTCCTAAATTAATTTATGCTTCAGCATCTGGTTTTGGACAAACAGGTCCCTTAAAAGAATTACCTGCGTATGATATGGTGGTTCAAGGAATGGGTGGACTAATGAGTGTAACAGGTCAACCAAATTCAGAACCTACAAGAGTTGGTACTTCAATTGGAGATATTACTGCTGGATTATTTACAACAATTGGAATTAATGCAGCTTTATATGATAGACAAAAAACAGGTAAAGGAATGTATATCGATGTCTCCATGCTAGATTGTCAAATTGCAATTCTTGAAAATGCAATTGCAAGATATTTATCTAAAAATGAAATACCAAAGCCAATGGGTTCAAGGCACCCATCAATTGCACCGTTTGAAGCATTTAAAACTAAAGATAGTTACATAATCATTGCTGCTGGAAATGATAAGTTATTTGAAAAGCTTTGTAATATTTTAGAAGTTCCTGAAATGTTTACTGATGAAAAATTTAACACTAATTCTTCAAGAGCAAAAAATATGGATGAACTTAAAACAATTCTAGAAAATAAACTTTCTGCTAAATCAACAAATGCATGGGTTAGTCAAATGGAGAAAGATAAAATTCCTTGTGGCCCTATATTCAATATTAAAGAAGCGGTTGAAAATCCACAAGTTGAGGCAAGAAACATGATTGTAAAAGCTTATCATAAAGTAATAGGAGATTTTAAATTGGCAGGAAACCCTATTAAAATGTCTACATATGATGATCCAAATAAAAGAGGTGACATCCCTGATTTAGATGAGCACCGAGAAAAAATAATAAAAGAATTTGTAAATTAAAATTTATTGATCTTCTTGAGTATCTTCATTAGCTGGCTCTTCACTATCTGAAACTTCGTCTAAAGATACTTCACCATCTTCATTCATAGTTTCTTCACCAACTGAACTATCAACATCAGCTTTAGCAGTTTCAGATAATTCTGCTAAATCTTCTTTTGTAACTTGAATTTTTTCTGGAGTTTTTCTTGCTCTTTTTGATGGAAGAATTGGGGTTCCACTTTTAGAAATTTCTCCTTTGTATAAATTCTCAAAATCATCACCTATATCTTCATCGTCCTCTGCGGTGTCATCAACTTGTTCAACATGTTTTCTAAGTTTATAAACTGCACTATCGGTTAAATCAGATACTTGAATTTTTTCTTCTGCAATTTCTCTTAACGAAATAACTGTATTTTTATCATTATCTCTATCAATTGTTGGTTCTATACCAGCATTTAATTGAGTAGCTCTTTCTTTAGCTACTAATACTAATTCATAAGGACTATCTACTTTATCGATGCAGTCTTCTACAGTTACTCTTGCCATGCGCAGTATCTATACAGTGAGACCTTTAAAATCAAGGAGTTTTTTACATATATTGTGGATTTAGCTTACTTCTAACTAAATAAAGCAGAATTATTGAGGTCAAAATATATGCCCCTGAAACAATAGCTATTTGCTCAATTGAAAAATTAATATCTATAAGAATACCAAATAATGCTGTTCCAAAAGCAGTAGCAAATACCATTAAAGCTGTTGTGAGAGCTTTAATAGATCCAATATGCTTAACACCATAAATTTCAGCCCATGTAGATGATCCTAAAACATTAGCTAGGCCGTTAGTAACACCTAAAAAGCCAAAGAAAATAAATGATGAAACTTCACTGTCAAAAAAGAACAGGACTGCTGTTGCAAAAAAAAGTGGAACATTCATATAAATCAGTAATTTTCTACTGGAAAATTTATCAATTAAAAAACCTGAAATAAACAAAGTCACCACAGTTGTTATTGAGTAAACCATAAAAGATTGTGCAATTACATATGGGCCCCATTCTTTTGAGCTAGTAATAAAGGATTGATAAACAAAAGTACCTGTTGCAATCCATGGTGCAGCTAGCATAGTCATACAAACAATATAAAATCTATAATCTTTTAAAACTTCTATTCTTTTCCATTGTTTTATTGGTTTGGTGATGACTTCATTGTTACTATCTTCTCTGGTATCAAGTTTAACTTCTTTGACTAAAAAATATGTAGCAATTGGTAAAACTATAATTACTAAAATAGAAATAGAAACCCAAATATCTCTCCAGTGAATAAATGTAAGTAAAAAAACAATTAGAACAGGCAAGATAAATTCTGCTAAGGATAAACCTAACCAGCCTATGCTTAAAGCTCTACCTCTACTTTTTTCAAAAAACCGAGAAATTGTTGTTGTTGCTGTATGGCTTGATAGACCTTGACCAGATAATCGCATTAAAAAAATTCCAATGAATAAAAAAATTACAGAAGAAATTTTAGAAAATATAAAACAAGAAATTGATAGAAATATAATTACATATGAGGCAAATTTTAATATATTCACATCATCTATTTTTTTTCCTATCCAGACTAAAACAATACTACTTAATAAAGTTGCAGAGGCATAAATTGAGCCAAATTGTCCATGAGTTATTGATAAAGCTTCTCTAATACTAGAATTAAATAGACCAAGAAAAAAACTCTGTCCAAAACTTGAAAAAAATGTAAAAATAAATGCAAATATTATTACTTTTAAATTTAAAATTTTAAACATAGAAAAAAATTATGACTTGTAATGTTGCTTTCATAGGTCTTGGGGTTATGGGCTACCCAATGGCTGGATATATATCAAAAGCCGGACACAATGTAACTGTTTTTAACAGAACTAAATCAAAAGCTGAAAAATGGATTGGTGAATACAAAGGTAAAATGGCTAATACCCCTGCTGAAGCCGCTGATGGAGCAGACTTTGTTTTCACATGTGTTGGAAACGATAATGATCTAAGAGAAGTTTCATTAGGAGAACATGGATTATTTAATACAGCTAAAAAAGGTTGTGTTTATATTGATAATTCAACTGTATCAGCAGAAATTTCTAGAGAACTATATGCAGCTGCAAAAGATAAAGGTTTTGATTTTTTAGACGCACCTATTTCTGGTGGTCAAGCAGGAGCTGAAGGTGGAAAATTAACTGTTATGGTAGGTGGTGATGAAAGTACTTTTAAAAAAGCTGAACCAGTAATTGATTGTTACAGTCAAAAAGTAAAATTAATTGGTGCTTCAGGCAGTGGACAACTTACTAAAATGATGAACCAAATGTGTATAGCTGGAGCTGTACAAGGTTTATCAGAAGCTATAAACTTTGGGATAAATGCTGGATTAGATATGGATATAGTTATGGAAACTATATCAAAAGGTGCTGCTCAATCTTGGCAAATGGAAAATAGATACAGAACTATGACTGATGATAAATTTGATTATGGTTTTGCTGTAGATTGGATGAGAAAAGATCTAGCAATTGTAATTGAAGAGGCAAAAAGAAATGGTTCACCAGTACCTGTGACAGAAATTGTAGATGGTTATTACGCTAAAGTACAAGAAATGGGTGGTAATCGTTGGGATAGTTCTAGTTTGATAGCTCTTTTAAAAAAGAAAAAATAATTTGTGACTGATACAGTTCCTTATTACGAGGACTTTAATGAGATCAAAAAAAAAATTTGGTCAATGCTTAATAATGCAGTTAAAGATAGAAGCTCACCTTTTAGAATTCCAGTTTTTTCATGTGGGGATAATACTAACATCGAGAGTAGAATTGTAGTTCTAAGAAAATCAGATGAAGATAATAATTTAGTGCAATTTCATAGTGATATTAGATCTGATAAAATAAATATTTTAAAAAAAAATCCCAAAGCCTCATTTTTGTTTTATGACAAAGAATTAAAAATCCAGGTAAGATTAAAAGTAGAAGCGATTATTAACCACAATAATGATGTTACAAAACAGTCATGGGAAAAAACTCAGCATATAAGTAGAAAATGTTATTTAGTTAATAATGGACCTGGTACTGTTTCTGATGAGCCGACCTCCGGTTTAAAACCTGAGCTTGATAATTTTGATTATACAAAAGAACAAAGTGAAGAAGGTTATAAAAATTTTACAGTTATCCAGTGTAAAATTAAGTCTATTGAATGGTTGTACTTAGCTGCCAAAGGTCACCGAAGAGCCAGATTTAATTTAGATAATAATAAGAATAATTGGTTAGTTCCTTAATTAAAGGTAGCTTCGACATCACCAAAAGCAGATGATGTGACTTGAATTAATTTTTTTTCATTAATTGGAACTGGAAATCCATAAGCTCCTGTTAAAATTAAATTCCCTTTTTTCAAAAAATTATTGTTTTTAGCTCGTTCTTTAACTAGCCACTCAATTTCAGACAGCATATCAAAAGGCCAAATCTTATCAGTCCATGTATCTACAATTTCTTTGTCATAAATTAGCTTAAGATTAGTTTCTATTTTGATTTCTGGAACTTTGCTCTCTGCCCCTAAAATAACTCCTGCATGTATTGCATTATTTGCAAGCAGTTCAGCTCCATAAGGTTCATGCCCATAAAAGATTAGATTATGAATTTCTATAAGTGGATAAATACCTTGGATAGATTCTAAAATATAATCAAAGGAAGTATCTTCAGGTTTTATATCTCTGTTTAGTGTTACTCCAAATTCAGCTTCCATTGCTGGATTTGTATAATCTTTTTTATTTAGTATGGTTTCACTTTTGTGTAGTTCATTTTTCCAAAGATACCCACAAGCTGGTTGATTGAAACCCATTTTCTTTTGTGTATCTTTTGAAACACAACCAATTTTATATCCAATTATCTCTTCACCTCTTTTTTTTCTTAATTTAGCAACATTTGATTGAATTAGTAGAGCATCTTCATTTGTAATTTTTTGTTTTTCTTTAAAAATTAGTCCTGGAATTTTATTATCATAATCTTCTAATATTTTATTTGAGAACTTCTCTATTTCTTTAGTGGAAAAATTATTCATTCAATTAGTCTAACAATAATAATTTTATAAAAAACATTTATTTTCTTACTTTTTTAACGAGACAATTTGTTGATGATAAATGTAACATCTTCGTGCTAGTCTATTGATTTTAAAAGGAGGAAATAATGAAAGCATACATAATGGGAAACTACACTGAAAAAGCTTTTCAAGGTTTTTTGAAAGATCCTAAAAGTGATAGAAAAGCAGTAGTAGAACAATTAACAAAAGCAATGGGTGGAACAATGCATAGTATGGACATCGTTCGTGGTTCATATGACTTTGTAGTTGTAAATGAATTAACAAGTTTTGAAGATTTTGCAGCGGTTAAGCTTGTAGTAGAAGCTTCAGGTGCAGTTAAAAACTTAACAATGTTAGAAGCAATAGACTTTAATAAAGCTACAACTAAAGCAAGTGAAGTTGCTTCGGGCGCTTACAAAGCTCCAGGTCAATAATAAAGATTAATTTTATTTGTCGTTATCGACTACTAGGCAGATTTCTGATTTAGTCAGAAATCTGCGACCTGTTCCATTATCTAATGAGAACATGCCACCTATTCCTTTGACAGCATCAATTGTTAGATCAGTATGCTTCCACTTTTCATATTGGTCTGCATTCATATAAAAAGGCACTCCACCAATTTCACCTAATTTCAAATCATTGTCGCCTAATGGAAATTCACCTTCTTGAAAGCACATTGGCGCACTACCATCACAACAACCACCAGATTGATGAAACATTAATTTTTGACCATATTTTTCTTGCAGCTCAGATAATAGATTTAACGCTGAATTAGTTGCAGATACTTTCATTTTTAAACTACGGCCCATGATTTAGAATCATGGGCCAGTATATATTATTATTTATTAAAAGAAGCCTAATTTCTTCTCAGCATAAGAAACATGTAAGTTCTTATTCTGTCTGTAGTGATCAAGCATCATTTTGTGAGTTTCTCTACCCACACCTGATTGTTTGTAACCACCAAATGGAGAGTGAGCTGGATAAGCATGATAACAATTCGTCCATACTATTCCTGCTTGTATTGCTCTACCCATTCTGTAAGCAATATTTCCATTTCTAGTCCAAACACCTGCACCTAAACCATAAAGAGTATCATTAGCAATTTCTAATGCTTCTGCTTCGTCTTTAAATTTAATTACAGATACTACTGGTCCAAAGATTTCTTCTTGTGAAATACGAGATTTGTTATTGGTTTCAAAAATAGTTGGTTGGATATAATTTCCTTTTTCCAATCCACTATTAAGTTTTCCAACTTCACCTCCAGCAAGAACTTTAGCACCTTCTTTTTTACCAAGATCTAGATAAGATTTAATCTTCTCCATTTGCTCAACTGAAGCTTGCGCACCAATCATAGTCTCCATTTTCAATGGATTATCTTGGATAACAGCTTTAGTTCTAGCAATACATTTTTCCATGAATTTATCATAAATAGATTCTTGGACTAATGCTCTACTTGGACAAGTACAAACCTCACCCTGGTTTAAGTTGAACATTACAAAACCTTCAACACACTTATCTAAGAAATCATCATCTTTATCCATGATGTCCTCAAAGAAAATGTTAGGAGATTTTCCACCTAACTCAAGTGTAATTGGAATAATGTTTTGTGCAGCATACTGCATGATCAATCTCCCGGTTGTAGTTTCACCAGTAAATGCAACTTTAGCAACTCTTTTAGATGAAGCTAAAGGTTTTCCTGCTTCTAAACCAAAACCACTAACAATGTTTACAACTCCTGGAGGTAGTAAATCTCCAATTAATTCCATCATAACCATAATTGATGCTGGTGTTTGTTCTGCTGGTTTTAGAACTGAACAATTTCCTGCAGCTAAAGCTGGTGCTAATTTCCATGTAGCCATTAATAATGGGAAGTTCCACGGAACTATTTGAGCTACAACTCCTAAAGGCTCAGGGATGTTGTAAGAGTATTGTGAGTTACTTATTTCAGCAACAGAACCTTCTTCTGCTCTAATTACTCCAGCAAAATATCTCCAGTGATCAATCACTAAAGCTATGTCTGCAGCCATACATTCTCTAATTGGTTTACCGTTATCTAAACACTCAGCAACTGCAAGCATGTCTTTATTTTGCTCAAGAACATCTGCTATTTTGTTAAGAATGATTGATCTTGTCGTAATATCTGTTTTTCCCCACTCTGGAAAAGCTGCATGAGCTGCATCTAATGCTGCTTCAACATCTTTTTCATTTGATCTCGCAACTGAACAGATAATTTCATTTGATATTGGGCTTGGATTATCAAAATATTTACCCGATAAAGGCTCTACAAATTTCCCATTTATAAAGTTTCCATATTTTGCTTTATATGGAAATTCTACTTTTAAATGAGATGTGTCTAGAGCTGATGACACCTTTAATGCTTCTGCACTCATTTTTTTCTCTCCTCTTTTTTTATTTTTTTTGATGCTATTAGATCTTCTAGATTTATTTAAAGGTTTCTTGGTCGCAGACTTTTTTGTCCTAACTTTTTTAGTCTTAACCTTTTTTTTAATTTTTATTTTTCTAGAAGTTTTGACTAATTTCTTTTTTTTTTTCGGTTTTTTTAGCTTGTTTACCATTTATATAATTGAAATTTAAAACCTATTAAAAGGTCTTGTAAACAAAACAATTGCGTCTTCAATTATTAGTTGTATTAATTTGCTTGTTAAATAATGAAAAAATTATTTAATTTTTAATTACCTATTTTGGACAATTTTTTTTTTAATTTTTTAGACAGTTTAGAAAACCATACTTTTTCTTTTCCTGACTCAGGTAATACTTCTCCGTACTCGATCATTTGAGATGGAGGTAGATCAATAATATAAACCCAAACTTGTGTTTCATCTAATTTAGAATTTTTAATTATAATATCTCTTAGATCAGAAATTAATTTATCCTTTATTTTTTTTGGTCTGCCAGCTCTAATTTGACCCAGTAAATATATTGAAGGCTCTTTGACTTTTTTGCCTCCCATGAAATGATTATTTTTTTTTGTTTTATTAAATATTACTTGAGCAAAATAAGTATTTGCACCCGTTACAACATTGTGAACCTTAGTAATTCCTTCTGCTAAATTTTTTTGCTGTTTAGAACTTAAATTAAAATTTGAATTAGTGACGGTATAAGTTGGCATAAAAATTAAAATATAGATTTTGAATATTTCTTCCAGTTATCCTGGTAATGCTTTGTATTTTCAACTATAGCTTTTTTTTCGTCCTCAGTTATTTCTCTTATAACTTTACCAGGTGAACCAACTACTAATGAGTTGTCAGGTATTTCCTTATTTTCTGTTATTAAAGCTTTAGCACCAATGATGCAGTTTTTTCCAATTTTAGCGTTGTTAAGAATAACAGCACCAATACCAATCAAACTATTATCACCAATAGTACATCCATGAAGCATGACCATATGGCCTATGGTTACTTCTTTTCCTACTTTTAACGGGCAACCTGGATCTGTATGTAAAACACTTCCATCTTGAACATTTGACCCCTCTCCAATAAATATGTTTTCAACATCTCCTCTTAAAACTGCATTAAACCAAATACTTGTATTTTTCTCTAATGTAACATCGCCTATTATAGTTGCATTTGGTGCTACCCAATTTTCGCCAGAGTTTTTTGGTTTTTTATCTTTTAAATCGTAAAACATAATTTATATATTATTACATTATGCCAATACAAACTCCAATATGTGATTTTGGTAAAAAAGCTGTTCCATTTGAATTAAAATCAACTGATGAAAAAATTCTTAAGCTTGATGATATTAAAGGAGAAAATGGAACTTTAATAATGTTTATTTGTAACCATTGTCCCTATGTCAAAGCAGTTACAAAAGATATAGTTGAAGACTGCAATAATTTAAAAAAATTAGGTATAAACTCTGTTGCGATTTGTTCAAATGATGCCGTTAATTATCCTGAAGACTCATTTGAAAATATGATTAAATTTGCAAATCAAAATAATTTTAATTTTCCATATTTGGCTGATGAAACACAAGAAGTTGCTAAAGCATATGACGCTGTATGTACTCCTGATTTCTTTGGATACAATAAAAATTTAGACCTTCAATACAGAGGTCGAATGAGAGAATTAAAAAAACTTATTCCAGTTAGAAGTGGAGAAAGTGATCTATTTCAAGCAATGAAACAAATAGCTAAAACAGGTAAAGGTCCAAAAGAACAAATTCCAAGTGCTGGATGTGGCATTAAATGGAAATATGATTAATGTATTTAGTTGTTACTAGATCTTTTCCACCAGAGCTTGGTGGAATGCAAAGTTTAATGTGGGGTCTTTCAAGAGAATTATCGAAAAACTTTATGATTAAAGTTTTTGCAGATTATAGTGAAGCTCATAAAGAATTTGATGAACAAGCATCTTTTTCAATTGAAAGAGTTGGAGGAATTAAACTTTTAAGAAAATACAGAAAAGCTCAATTAATAGATGAATTTATTAAAGATAACAAAATACAAGGAATTATTGCTGATCATTGGAAGAGTTTAGAGCTAATTAAATCATCTGAAAAGAAATACTGCCTAATTCATAGTAAAGAAATAAATCATCCAAAAGGCTCAAGTTTAAATAAAAGAGTTTTAAATGTTTTGAATAATGTTGAGAGAGTAATTGCCAATTCACAATTTACAAAAAATTTAGCAATTGACTGTGGTGTTAATGAAAATAGAGTTGTTGTAATCAACCCTGGAGTAGATCCTGCTAAAGAATTAGACAAAAAAACTATGGATAAAGTTGAGAGTTTGTTAAAAGTAAAAACACCAAGATTAATTACTGTTTCAAGGTTTGACAAAAGAAAAAACCATGAAAAAATAATAATGGCTCTTAGAAATTTAAAACAAATTTATCCTGATATTGTTTATATATGTGTTGGTTATGGCGAAGAGGAAGATAATATTAAAAATCTTGTAAAAGAATTAGATTTAGAAGGTCAAGTAATGTTTTTTAAAGACATAAGTAATGATTTAAAAAATGCTTTAATTACAAAATCTAATGTATTTGTGATGCCATCAATAATACACAAAACATCTGTTGAAGGATTTGGTATTGCTTACATTGAGGCAGCTCAATATGGGATACCATCGATAGGAGGCAAAGATGGCGGTGCATCTGATGCAATAGATCATCAAAAAACAGGTTTAATTTGTGATGGGAATAATTTAGATGATGTTTATTCATCTACAAATTCAATTTTGGAAAATAAGAAATATTTAGAGTTTGGAAAAAATGCAAAAGAATTTGTAACTAAATTCCAATGGTCTAAAATTATTGAAGACTATAAAAAAATTCTTAACTAATCTAAATACAATAAAATGTTTTCAAATACTTTATTTGCTGAAAGTTTTGAAAGATCACTTACTTGAATGGCTTTAAAATTTTCTCTCTCTATACTTACTTTATGTGCTGTTGTGTGTGCACCAAATAAAGTAATTCCTTTTGATCCTAAATGAGCTGTCATATGAGCAGGTCCAGTATCATTTGCAACAACAAATGAACTATCTTTTATCAATGCTGCTAACTGAGAAATATCTAAAGCTTTACCGTTATCCAATATGCAAATTGCATTTATACTTGCTGACTCTTTAATTTCATCTGGTCCAGGTGCTATAACTACTTTAGATTTATTTTCTAATTTTTCATTAATCAAAGAAATTAAATCATTATAATAAGGCCATTTCTTTGATGTTAGATGGGGAGAGCAGAAAGGAAAGAGAACAATATATTTTTCTAATTCATAGTGATTTTTTATTTGAGAAATATCTGATGTGCTCCATGAGAAATCAGGGGCTAAAGTATGATTAGTTTTAATTCCAGAACTTTTTAATTGATGATTAAATCTAGATAATACTGAGTCTTTATCAAAATCTTGTTTTGTAGTACCTTCTGGTAATGTGGTTTCAGTGGATGACCACACTTCTTTTGTTGCCTTGGAAAATAATATTTTTTTATAAAAAGATGTTCTGCTAGAATTTTGAAGATCATAAATTTTGGTGAATTTAAATTTCTTAATATTTTTCATCAATGAATACAAATAGATTAGGTTAAATCTTGATAATCGCTTATCTAAAATCACATTAGAAACATAGGGATTTTTTTTAAATAAATCAAAAAATGGTCTTGTTGTTAATAAATGCACTTCATCATCCTTATGATTTTCAGAAATATCTTGAATTGCTCCACATGCTTGCGCTATATCACCCAATGACCCATGTTTAATGATTAAAATATTAGACATATTTATAACAACTTAACATAGTATATTTTTTTATGAATAAAATTCTAGTTGAAGTGTCCGTTGGTGAGTTATTAGACAAAATTTCTATCCTCGAAATTAAACAAGAAAAAATTAAAGATACTGAAAAATTAAAATTTATTAACGAAGAACACTCAATTCTTAAAGATCAATTAAATAAAAATGTTAAATCTGACCAAAAGCTAAATGAACTTTTTGAAACATTAAAAAAAATTAATGCAAAATTATGGATAATAGAGGATGATAAAAGACTGTGTGAAAAAGACAAAGATTTTACCGAAAAATTTATCAACCTTTCAAGAGATGTTCATTTTCTTAATGATGAAAGGGCTAAAATTAAATTAGAAATTAATAATCTTACTGGTTCAAAAATTAAAGAAATTAAAGAATATACTAATTATTAATCTTTTAATTTAAAATTTACCTTTTTTATTTAAACCATTATAAAAAATTTTTGATAACTCTTTATTTGCTTTGTTCTGAGAAATAATTTCATTTTTACCCATAAGTGTTGAGGGTATTTTAGAATATTCATGATAATTATGCTTGTCTTCACCTCTTGCTTTTTGAACATACATTTTACCTATAACCTGATTAACATTGGTACCTATATAACTTTGAATAACAAATCCAATTCTTCGATCATCACTATGGTTTAGGCCTGAACCATGAACAATCAAAGGGTGGTGTAATGATATTTCTCCTGCTTTTAGAATTATAGGATCTGTTTCTTTCAAAGAAATATTTTTTATTGTTTGACCACGTGTTAATAAATTATTTTTATCGAATTTTTGTTCATGATATTTTAAATTGTCTTTATGAGAACTTGGCAACATTCTCATACAACCATTTTTCTCATTGGAGTCAGTAACTGCTAGCCAAACTGTAACCCAATTATGAGGCTCCAAACCTATATATTTGGCGTCTTGATGAAAACTCACAAATCCTTTTTCATTTTTTTCTTTTATAAAAAGCGTAGTTCCACAAATAAGAATATTCTTACCAATAATACTCTCAACAGCGTCCAGTATATTTTTATTTAAACAAACTTTATTTAATTTAGGTGAAATTAAATGAACGTAATTACGATTAATCCCATCCAATGCTCCTGGCCATTTTTTTTCAATTTTTTCAATTTCTTCTCTGATTTCTTTTGCTTCATTAGAGGTTAAGGCATTTACCGGAGAGAGATATCCTTTACTTCTATAATGACTTATTTGATCTGTACTAAGCATCGTTATTGAGAAAAACTATATTTTTTTTCTAAATATTTAATAAAGTTATGGATAATAAAAGTCATAAATAAATATATTCCACCAGCAACAATAAATACTTCTATTGGCTTAAATGTTGTTGATATTATATATTTTGCTACACCAGTTAAGTCCATTAACGTTACTGTACTTGCTAGAGATGTTCCCTTCATCATTAATATAATTTCATTTCCATAAGCTGGAAGAGATTGTCTAATAGCAATTGGAATTTGTATTTTATAAAAAATAATTTTATTTGGTATTCCAAGGCTTTTACCAGCTTCAATTATTCCTGGTTTTATTGTCTGAAATGCTGATCTTAATATTTCTGAAGTGTAGGCGCCAGTATTTAAAGTAAAAGCTATAATTGCACACCAATACGGCTCTTTCAAAATTACCCATAAAAATGTTGACCTTAAATATTCGATTTGTCCTAATCCAAA
The DNA here is from genome assembly GCA_902613855.1 of uncultured Pelagibacteraceae bacterium. Taxonomy (GTDB): domain Bacteria; phylum Pseudomonadota; class Alphaproteobacteria; order Pelagibacterales; family Pelagibacteraceae; genus Pelagibacter. The sequence goes on along the minus strand of CACMIX010000001.1, from coordinate 267,996 downwards.
ATAAATTATGAAAATTTGAACTAATAAAGGTGTTCCTCTAAACAAATAAGAATATCCATAAGCAAATTTATTTACAAAAATATTTTTATTTAATCTTAAGATTGCAAATAAAAGCCCAATGATTAATCCAAAGAATAATGATGCAGATAATAATTTTATAGTTACTAAGGTTGCTCCTAAAAGTTTGGGAAAACTAGTGAACATTAATTCAAAATCCATTAATACCCCCTGTTATATTTAATCTCTAATCTGTTAATTATTTTCATACTGATATAGGTGAGCATCAGATACAAAATTGCTGCAAAACTATAAAAGAACAAAGGATCCCTTGTAGAGCCTGCTGCAATGTAGGATTGTCTCATAATTTCTACAAGTCCAGTCACAGAAATTAAAGACGTATCTTTTAAAGTAATTTGCCAAACGTTACTTAAGTTTGGAATGGCTAGTCTTAACATTTGAGGTAAAATTATCTTATAAAACTGAGTAAATTTATTAATTCCCAGAACCTTAGCAGCTTCAAATTGACCTTTATCGATTGATTGAATTGCACCTCTAAATACTTCTGTAGAATAGGCACCTGAAATTATTCCAATTGCCACAGATCCAGTAATGAATGCATTAATTTCAATGTATTCAAAATATCCAAAGATAGAAGCAACGTACATAATCGCTCCACTTCCTCCAAAAAAGAATAGATAAATAACTAAAAGTTCAGGAACACCGCGAATAACTGTTGTGTAAAAATTTCCAATAAAATTTAAAAACTTAAATTTAGATAACTTTAAAGGGGTAAATATAAGAGCAAAAAAAAATCCAATAAACATAGCTGTAACTGAGACAGCTATAGTCATCAGAGTAGCATAGAAAAGTTCATCACCCCAACCGGTTTTACCAAATGCGAGAAGTTCCATATAGATTGGCGACTATATATTATAGTCGCCAAATCTTAAATTAATTACATAGATGCGTCAAAACCAAAGTGTTTAATAGCAAGTTTGCTAATAATTCCTTTTTTTCTAGCTGTATTAATTGCTTTATTGAAATCTTTTAGAAGTTTTGCATCTCGTTTTCCGATTGCATCATCTCCACCTTGTCTAATTCCAACACCTACACCATTACCAAATGCACCACCTGAAAAAGTTGGGCCAACTAGAGTAACTGCTTCACCTGATTTGTCAGCATAGTCTGTAAACGCGACAGCTGCTGCTAAAGCAACATCACATCTACCAGAAGTTAGATCAAGATTGACTTCGTCTTGTGTTTTGTAAGTTCTAACATTCACACTTCCTACATCACCTGACTCTAAAAAGTTTTGGTGAATCGTTCCAGTTTGTGTGCAAACTGTTTTACCAGCAAGTGCACCTGTCAAAGTTTTAAGTGCTTTTTTAACATCAGATCCACCTAAAGATAAGTTTATACCTTCTGGAGTATCCATGCCTACTAAGCTTGAACCCTTCATTACTGCAAGAGATGCAACTTCGTCTGCATAACCTTGAGAAAAAGTAATAGTTTTTTGTCTTTCAGCAGTAATGGACATTCCTGCCATGATTGCATCAAACTTTCTCATCAACAGAGCTGGGATCATTCCATCCCAATCTTGTTCAACAATTGTGCATTCATGTTTCATGATTGCACATAATTCTTGTGCAAGCTCAACTTCGAATCCAATAAGATTACCTGAAGCATCTTTTGAATTCCATGGAGGGTAAGCTCCTTCAGTTCCTATTTTTATTTTGTCAGCGTAAACATTTCCGATAACAAAAAGAGAAGCAAGAACTGTTAAAATAGTTTTTTTAAATATATTCATTATTTTCTCCTTAAATTGAGGATAATTATTTCACAAATTTTAATAATTAAAAAGAAAAATTAATGGTTTATTGAAGAAGAAAAATTCCAAGAACAATCAAAACTTGGTATGTAAACTCTTGATAATTTCGTATTTCCAAAATTTTGATTAAAAACATTTAACCAATTTTCAACCTGTTGTGGTTTTTTATCTTGGCTACCCACTTGTGCAGTAATAACTCCTTTTGGTTTTAAAATTCGAACTAACGATTCCATATTCTTTGATGCTAAATCAATACAGAATTGATCATCGTTTAAATCAACAAAGATATGATCATAAGTATCATCGCTTACAGATTTAATACTTTCAAAAGCGTCTCCCCAAACACACTTAACAGAATTTTTTTCAGTTGCTTTTTTTCCTATATCTCCAAGATGTTTGTTACATACATTAACAACCTCTGGATCTAATTCATACCAATCAATAAAATTAAATTTTTTTGATATGCATTCTCTGGCAACCCCTCCATCACCTCCACCAATAATTGCTGCTCTCTCATTCTTTTTGTTTAGACTCAAACCTGCTCCCACAAATGTTGAACTGTACAAATGTTCATCTGTAGCTGCTACTTGAATTTCACCATCAATAAAAAGAGATTTACCAAATTGTTCTAATTCCAGGATTTCAATGTGTTGACCAACTTTTGATTTAAAATCTTCCAAAACATCGTTTACTACATAAGACTTTTGTAGGCCTGGTGAGCTGTAAATATCAGGATAAAGAGACTTGGTATCTCTATTAAACTCTTTTTTAACTATTCTTGTATGTTCAAATTCTTTTTTGATAATTTCTATTGCAACTGAAGGATTTATTTTACCACATGTAAAAAAATCAAAGCTAATAATTCCTTTCTCAGGAAAAGTATGAAAACTAATGTGGCTTTCTGCTAATAAAGCTAAAATTGTAAAACCTTGGGGTTCAAACTTATATTTTGAAATATTAAGTATTGTAACTTTAGCAGCTTTAGCTACATCGTAAATAACCTTTTCAAAAAATGAGGGGTCATACTCTTTGGTAGTTCCTATAATATCTAGAGTTATATGTTCACCAACTTTAATCATTTATCACTTTAATTTGAGATCTTTGATATAGATATTGTTTTTTATTTTCAATTAAAAAGTTATAATTCAATTTCTTTTAATTTATTTTGAAAGAGTTTTGCCCCTTTTTTACAATTTGCTATCCAGTCACTTGGTGCATTTTCATCTGCATTGTCAGATATATACTTAAAGCATCTAAATTTAACATTTTCTATTTTACAAACCTTTGCTAAAGCATATGCCTCCATATCCACAATATCTACATTCATTTCTATTTTATTATTTACAAAACTATCTCCACTTCCACAGGAAAAGCCTTCTTCAAAATTAATTATTTCATTGATACTATCAAAAGGAGTTTCACCTAATTTAAAATCAAGTAACCCTCTTACATCCATATCTCTTTGATAAAATTTTGTACATTCTACAATACCAGATAACCCCTTTTTAATTGCACCTGCACTTCCAAAATTTATTACTTGATTGGGTTTAAATTTATTGATTAATTTTAATAAGTTATATGTGGCATTAATTTTTCCAACTCCAATATAATGAAAATAATCTAGCCCTGGAGTTTCTTCTTTTAAAGCTGCAACAAATAATTTATTCATATCATATGAACTTAAAAAATTTTATTAGATCCATACCAGATTATCCAAAAAAAGGTATTCTATTTAGAGATATTACAACTTTGATTAAAGATGAGGGCGCTTTTTCTGAAACCATCGATCAAATAGTTGAAAGATCAAAGAATTATAACTTCACAAAAATAGCTGCAATAGAATCAAGAGGATTTGTGTTTGCATCTGCAGTTTCTTATATTTTAAAAAAACCTTTTATTATGCTAAGGAAAAAAAATAAATTACCAGCCGATGTTCATTCTGTTGATTTTGAGCTTGAATATGGAACAGCTACCATTGAAGTCCACAAAGACTCGTTAAATGAAAACGACAGTGTTTTAATTATAGATGATTTAATCGCAACAGGAGGAACTGCAGAAGCAGCAGCAAAACTTGTAGAAATTTCAAACGGTAAAGTATCTGCTTTCATATTTGTTATAAATTTATTTGATTTAGGTGGTTCAGATAACTTAATTAAAAATAATTACAAAGTTGAAAATTTAATTAATTTTCCAGGGCATTAATTGGTAGCGGGAAGTGGGATCGAACCACTGACCTCAGGCTTATGAGTCCTGCGCTCTAACCAACTGAGCTACCCCGCCTTAAAATAGATGTTGATTTATACAACTTATTTTTTTTCTTTCAAACAACAAATTAAGAAATTGTCTTTAATAAGGGTTTCCCCGTGGACCGTGAGTGGACCAAATTTGGACCAGGATTTCTGGTCACGTGAAAACCCGTTCGTTATTTATTTTTTTATAGTCCAACCATTTTTTTCTAATGCTTTGATCAAATTTTTTTTCATCTCATCTCTTGAGGTTTTTTGATCACCTATTTTTTCAAAAAATACAGGTTCTAATCCCCTATCTTTTTTTGATTTAAAATAGTTTTTTATTGATTGTATTATTATTTTCATTTGCCTCCTTTAGCGTTGTGTTTAAAGTCCCAGCAAGTAGAGATATATTCTAAATCAGGACTAAGGTTTATTATATACAGTTAAATCGTGTCTTGGAACTTTTTTTTCATCGGGAAACTTTTCCTCATAATACTTGGCAAACTTATCATGCAAGGTATGGTCTAAATAATAAAATAAATGGCAATTGAACAGATTAAAGCAACTAACAAAAGCGAAACTATTATATTTTTTTTAAAAGTTTTTTTTTTATCTAATCTAACTCTATTTAGTAAAATGTTAACATCTGTAGTTTTAATCTCTTTACTAGATAAATTTTCATCTAAAGATCTCTCTTTATTTAAATCTGTGTAATTAAGTGTCATTTGTAAAAAATAATTTAATCACTTTAAATTAAATAAAACAATTATTATTTTTCAAATTAATATTAAATGTTTTTAAAATTAGTTTGTTTTAAAGGTTTTTCTATTAGTTGTGCCTGATACTTTTGTTTCTCAACTTCTATAAAAATATCATTTTCTAACAATTCCTCTGTTGAATAATGATTGCTTATGTATGCAAAAGCTAAATTTTTTTTGAAATTGAATGAGTAGTTACTAGAAGTAGTTTTTCCAATAATTTTATCTTTAAAATAAATAGGCTCATCGTGAAGTAACAATGGTGAACCTGGTTTATTATCTTTAAGGGCAAGCATAATAAATCTTCGATCAATTTTTTTGTTTTTAATAACTTGAAGTGCCTCTTTACCAATAAAGTCAATTTCTTTTTTATTACTGATAGTGAATGTTAGACCAGATTGAAATTGATTTTCTTCTGGAGATATATCATGCCCCCAATGCAAAAAACCACTTTCCATTCTCATTGTATCTAAAGCATGCATTCCACAATTAGAAAGATTAAATTTCTTCCCTTTTTCAATAATTAGTTCATAGATTTTTTTAGCTTCATTTATTTTAATATACAATTCATAACCTAGTTCTCCAACGTATGATAATCGTTGAGCCCAAATTTTTGTGTTATCGATTTTAATATATTTTGCATACCCAAACTTAAAATTTTCATTTGTAAAATCTTCTTTACTTATCTCTTGCATAAACGATCTGCTCTTAGGGCCAAATATACCAAACACACAATAATCATCGGTCACATCTTTGAGATCAATTCCATCTAACAAATATTTTTTAATATGAAATTTATCTCTTTCTCTTGTTACTGCTGAACTAATAATTCTAAAATGATTATGATCAATACAGATTACTGTTAAATCAGTTTCAATGCCGCCATCTTCATTTAACATGTGAGTATAAGTACACCTTCCAACTTCATTTTTGATATTTGCTGTACAAATTCTTTGTAAATTTTCATGAGCTTGGTCTGATTTGATTTCAAATTTTGAAAATGGTGTTAAATCATATAAACCTAGATTATTTAATGTATTACTTGTTTCATATTCAACGGCTGGATACCAATTTTGATAGTTGTAACTGTATTGATATTCTGATTTATCACCATCAAGAGCAAACCACATTGGTCTCTCATATCCTGCTGATACCCCAAAGCATGCTCCAAAACCTTTTAATAAATCATGATGTGGTAAAATTTTTATATTTCTTGATGTTTTATGTTGTTTGTAGGGCCAGTGCATTCCATACAAATCACCTAAAGACTCAGTAATTCTATCTTTAATAAAACCTACTTCAGAATGAAATTTCTGAAATCTTTTTATATCGTAATTAAAAATATCTTCATTAATATGTCCATTCATCAACCATTCAGCAGTTATTTTTCCAACACCTCCTCCACTTCCAATTCCAATACTATTTAAACCACAGCTGACAAATAAATTTTTTACTTCTGCCACTTCACCCAATAAAGAGTTGGTGTCAGGGGTAAAAGATTCTGGACCAGAAAAAAATTTTCTAATACCTATTTTTTCCAATACAGGAAACCTTTTCATAGATTTTTCCAAATAAGGTTCAAAATGCTCAAAATTTTCAGGAAATTCTCCAAAAGAAAAATCTTCTGGTACTTGATTAGTTTTATCAAATGCAGGAATAGATTTACCTTCAAATATTCCAATTAATAATTTTCCAGCATCTTCCTTAAAATAAACACTGCTATCAAAATCTCTTATTACAGGTAGAGTTGGTGAAAGATTTTCTACTGGCTCAGTAATTACATAAAAATGTTCTGCGGGATAAAGGGGTATACTAACTCCAATCTTTTCACCAATTTGTCTTGACCACATTCCAGTTGCTAGAACAACATACTCACACTCTATTTCTTGACCATTAACTCTAACACCATCAACTCGTCCATTTTTAGTCAATATAGTTTCAACAGGGGATTGTTCATATATTTTTGCACCTCCTTTTCTTGCTCCTTTTGCAAGCATATGAGTTACCCCACTAGGGTCCGCAGATCCATCTCCTGGCATTAAAACTCCACCTTTTAAGTCCTCTGTGTTCATCATTGGATAACTTCTTTTAATCTCTTCTTTATCAAGTATCTTTAAGTCAACATCATAAAGTTGTGCAGTTGTTGCTTGTCTTTTAAGTTCTTGCCAACGACTATCAGTTTGTGCAATCGAAAGTGCACCATTAAGTCTTAGTCCTGCCGAGTGATCAACTTCCTTTTCTAAATTTTTATATAAGTCTAAAGTATATTTTCTAATTTTAGTTACTGCAGCTGATGGACCTAACTGACTTACTAATCCTGCTGCATGCCAAGTTGTCCCTGATGTTAGTTGGTCTCTTTCTAATAAAACAACATCTTTCCAACCAAACTTTGTTAAGTGATAAGCAACAGAACATCCAATCACTCCGCCACCAATTACAACAACTTTTGTGCTTGAGGGATACTTTTTATCCATCACTAATTTTTGATAGCTTCTCCAGGCTCCACAAAACTATGACCAAAAACATCGGCAACAGCTTTATAGGTTACATGACCTTTGTGAACATTTAGTCCTGCTAGAAAATTTTTGTCTTCACCTAAGGCTTTTTGATAACCTTTGTTCGCAAGTTTAACTAAAAATGGAAGTGTAGCATTGTTTAAGGCTAATGTTGATGTTCTTGGTACACCACCAGGCATATTTGCTACACAATAATGTACTACATCGTCAACTATATAAGTTGGATCTCCATGGGTAGTTGGTTTACTTGTTTCAACACATCCCCCTTGATCTATTGCAACGTCAACAATTACAGATCCACGTTTCATAAATTTTAACATTTCTTTAGTTACTAATTTAGGTGCTTCAGCACCAGGAATTAAAACACCTCCAACTAAAAGATCAGCTTCTGATATCAATTTAGTTAAATCAATTTTATCACTTTGTTCTGGAATAATTTTATCACCAAACATTTCTGTTAGTTGTTTTAATCTTTCCTCTGATTTATCAACAATATGGACTTTTGCCTGCATTCCAGTTGCAATAACTGCTGCATTTTCTCCAACCACACCACCACCTAAAATAACAACAGTTGCTCCAGTTACGCCAGGTGCTCCTCCAAGTAAAAGACCTCTTCCATTTTGATTTTTTTCTAGACAATGAGCTCCAGCTTGTACAGACATTCGACCAGCAACTGCACTCATAGGAGCAAGCAAAGGTAATCTTCCATTATCGTCAGTTACAGTCTCATAAGCAATATTGATACTTTTTGATTTGATTAAACCTTCAGTTAATTCTTTGGCCGCTGCAAGATGTAAATAAGTGTAAACAATTTGATTTTCTTTAATCATTTCTACCTCAACTTTTTGAGGTTCTTTAACTTTAACAATTATTTCAGCATCATCAAAAATATCTGCTGCAGTGTTAGCAATTTTAGCTCCAGCTTTTATGTATTGTTCATTTTCAAAGCCCGCTTCAAAACCTCCATTATTTTCAACAATAACTTCGTGACCTTCAGAGATTAAAGTTTTTACACTTTCGGGAGTTAGCCCAATTCTATTCTCTTGAGGTTTTATCTCTTTAGGTACGCCAATCTTCATGGGCTTTCTTTTTTAAGTTAGATTAACTAATTTTTTTGGTTTTTTTGATAATTAGTTATACCGGTTCTAAGTTTGTCGATAATTTCATCTATATGTTTTTTTTCACATATAAACTGTGGAGCTATAATTAAGCAATCTCCAGTAGCTTTGAAATTCACTCCTGCTTCATAGCAAGATTTGAAAGTTTCATACCCTGCTTTACCTGGTTTAGTGTTTAATTTCATATCTATTCCACCCATCATTCCATATCCTCTAATATTATCTACAGCTTCTAAATCTTGAAGTGAAAATAATCCTTTTTGGAAATAAGGAGCTAAGTTTTTTGCTCTTTCAAAGATATCTTCTTTTTCAAAAATATCTTGTACAGCTAAAGCTGCAGCGACTGCAACTGGTATTCCAGAATAAGTATAACCATGAAACAATTCTACTGAACCCATTGGAGAAGCATCCATTACTGCATCATAAATTTCATCTTTACATGCAACTACACCCATAGGAACTACGCCATTAGTTGTTGCTTTAGCCATTGTCATAATATCTGGTGTTACTCCAAACTCCTGACTAGCGAATACAGATCCTGTTCTACCCCAGCCTGTTATCACTTCATCAAAAATTAATAGTATTCCATGTTTATCACACGTGTCTCTTAACTTTTGTAAATAACCTTTTGGTGGTACTAAAGTTCCAGTTGATCCAGCAATTGGTTCAACAATACATGCTGCAATATTTTCAGGACCAAAGTTAGTTGCTATTCTTTCTAAATCATCTGCTAAATCTGCACCAGTTTCTGGTTGACCACTTACAAATTTATGTTCAGGTAAATGTGTATGTCTCATATGTTGAACACCTGGCATTAAAATACTTGCAAAAGTTTTAACGTTGTTAATCATTCCTCCAACAGAAACACAGCCAATATTCATTCCATGATATCCACGTTCACGACCTACAAATCTAAATCTATGAGCATTTCCTTTTGCTCTGTGATAAGCGACTGCAATTTTAATTGCTGTTTCTACAGCGGTTGAACCACAGATGGTATAAAACATTTTATTTAAATCTGCTGGAGTGTGTTTTGAAATTCTTGTGGCTAATTCAAATGATCCACCGAAACCTTGTTGAAAAGGTTGAGCATAGTCTAAAGTTTCTAATTGTTTGGTTACAGCTTCAGTAATTTCTTTTCTTCCGTGACCTAAAGGATTACAAAATAATCCAGAACTTGCATCAATTTGAGTTTTGCCGTGGTGAGTTTTTAAATAAACTCCTTTAGCTTCTGTAATTAATCTTGGGTTTGCCTTAAAATCTTTATTAGATGTAAATGGCATCCAATGTTCATTCAAAGAATTTGGTACCGAAGTTCTGTTTTCTGAGCTCATAATTTTTAATATTTAGTTATAACAAAATATGTAGACTAAAATGTTTTGTTTACTACATTTATTTTGACCTACATTGGACAAGCTTAATATACAACTTAAAATTGTACAATTGATTTATTTGCACACCAGCTTTTCGTCATAAAGTGTTTTACTTCTATCTAAAATTGAATTTAAATATGCTCAATTTAATTAATTAAACATAGGGGAATAAATGAAAAAATTATTAACTTTTATTCTAGGATCTATACTTGCACTTAACTTGTCTATTTCAGTTGCAAATTCAGCTGCAAAAGAAGTTAGAGTTGCATATTTTCTAGAATGGCCAAGTCCTAACCTAGAGGACATGCAAAAGAAAAATTTTGCAAAAGCTCTTGGAGTACCAGTTAAATGGACAAACTTCACTAACGGTGGAGCGATGACAGATGCAATGTTAGCAGGAGATATTGATATTTCTTACTCGCAAGGTTTAGTGCCTTTTATCAATGCTGTAAAATCTAAAGCACCTCTTAAGTTAGTCGATATTGCTATGGAATACGGTATGGGTGGAACAACTTGTGTTACATCTAATGCTTCTGGAATTACAAAAGCAAATGGATCAGAGTTAGAAGGTAAAAAAGTTGCTGTACCGCTTGGAACAATGGCTGAATACGTTTTTGACGAAAGTATGAAAGTTGTTGGAGCTGATAGAAGTAAAATGGATATAATTCAAATGGATCCTGAAGAGGGAGCTGCTGCATTAGTAAGTGGTGATGTTGTTATGGCATGTTTATTTGGCGGTAACTCTATTAAAGCTGCAGTTGCTGTTGGATCAAGATTACTAACAGTCCAAGAAGCTAGAGATGCTGGTATCTTAGGAATAGATATTACTTCTGTAACAGACAAGTTTATGAAGGAAAATCCAGGAATGTTGAGAACTTTTATAGAAGTAACTCATGAAGCAAACGACAGATATAGAGCAGGGAAAAGTGATATGAACTCTATGTCAAAAGCTTCTGAAATGAAAGTTGCAGATATGAAAGAAACTTTAGATGGATTTAAATTCTTAACTCCATCTGAAACTAAACAATCTATGGAAAGTGGTAATCTTGATGGTTTCCTAAAAGGAATGGGAACACCAGATGGAGCTGTAGATACAAGTTTCCTACCTTTATAATTTTAAAGGTTTAAAATTTAAATAGGCGCCAATTATAATGATTGGTGCCTATTTTTTTTATAAAATTTCTAATATAAGGTAGTTAATGAGTGATCTTATTTCTGAAAATCTAAACATGATTTTTAAAACTCCAAAAGGAGAAACGGTTCACGCATTAAAAGATGTAAGTTTTACTCTAAAAAAAGGTGAATTACTTACTGTCCTTGGACCTTCTGGTTGTGGAAAAACAACTTTACTAAATATTACTGCTGGGTTTTTAAGACCTACTTCAGGAATAATAACTCTTAATAATAAAGAGATAGACGGCCCAGGAGTTGAAAGAGGAATGGTTTTTCAACAAGGTGCATTGTTTGAGTGGTTAACTGTTGCAGAAAACGTAAACTTTGGTTTGCGAATGAAAAAAGAAAATACAAAATTAACTGAAGAAAAAGTTGAAGAATGGTTGGAAATTGTTGGTCTAAAAGGTTTTGGTAATACGCCTACTTATCAATTATCTGGAGGTATGCAGCAAAGAGTGGCACTTGCAAGATGTCTAATTAATGATCCTGATTTAATTTTAATGGATGAGCCACTGGGGGCATTGGATGCCTTAACCAGAGAGAAAATGCAGTCTTTGGTATTAAAAATTTGGAAAGAGACGGGAAAAACTATCATTCTTATTACTCACTCAGTTGAAGAAGCATTGTTGCTTGGAGAACGATTGTATGTAATGGCACCTAGACCAGGTAGAATACATAAAGAATACAATCTTCCTTTTGCTGAAATGGGACTTAAAGAAGATTTGAGAGAAATAAAAAAGAACAAAGAATTTTCATCAATGAGAGAGGAAATTTTATCCATGATTTGGAATATGGAGGAAGAAATAATGGGTAAAGAAAATTAATGTTTATTCAAATAGTAACCTTATTAATATTTGTGGCGATTATCGGAAGTATTCTTTACGGTCGAAGATTAATTAAAACTGAAAAAGTAGATGCCGTATTTGGAAATCCTGAAAGAGCAAAAGGTGGTACTCACTGGGTAATTGTTGGAAGTGCTGCAATACTGTTGGTTTGGCTTTATTACTCCTGGGATATAGCAAAAGGTTTTTACCCAAAATCAGCAAATGAATTATGCCAGGTTGCAAAAGTAAATGACTCTTTAATGGGATTGAAATATCAATTTCCTATTGAAGAGAGAGAATTTAAAAGCACCTCAATAATAAAAATTGAAAATAAAAATCTTCAAAAAATAACTAAAGAAATTCAAAATTCTACAGAATTAAATAGCCAGCAAAAAACTATTTTGGTTAGCTACATAAATAAAACTATTCAATTAATACCTTTATTAACTAATGAAGATTTAATTGAGATAGATACCAAAGCTAAAATTAATGAAATGACTGAAGAGATAAAACTCTTAAGCTCAAACTTTAAACAAAAAGATTACCCTTTTGAAACTCAAAAACAAAAAAATGAAAGACAAAATGCTGTATCAGAACAAGGTGGATGGGGAATTATAAAGGTTCAATCAGGTACAGGATCAATAGAAAATACTATAGAGGTTCCTGTGGTTCCTGAAACAAGTAAAGGTCTTAAATTCCATGCTGCAGCTGAAGAGCTTAAAATCATAAGTGATAAATTCTTTAAACTGAGAAATCACAATCCTCAGTTTAAAACCTCAATCAAACTATTAAAAGATGAAATTAAAACCTACAGGAAAAATTTAAATGACAACGAAGAAATTGCATCAGACTATGCAAAAAATATTGTTAAAATTGCAAGACGTATTGAATTTGCAAGTATCTACCCTCCTAATGCTCTTAATGAGATGCAGAAAGCAATTATTGAGTTTGATAATTTACAAAAATCTGAACAAGGTGGTCTGAGATTAATTGATATACTATTATTTCCAGCAGGCACAATAGTTGCCAGTGGACCAAGTTGTTCAGAGCAAGGTTCTGGAAGATGGCTTCCAAAACCCTCTGATACCCTAAATAAATTTATTCTAATGTCTAAACCAAGTGTCGGTTACAAAAATATTCCACTGCTATGGATAGAAATGATTGATGTTTCATCAATTGTTGGTTTCATTTTACCTGATTGGATTGCTGATATTTTGCCAGGTGATTACCCTGTTCACACCAAAGACGGAATTGTTAAAGAAAACTTTAAGGGTAATGTTTTAAAGGTTGTTACAGGTGACTTTAAATTATTCAAAATCCCTGTTCCTTATGGACATATATGGGACTCTTTTTTAAGAGTATTTTTGGGCCTAGTTTTTGGAATTTTAATTGGAGTGCCTTTAGGTTTATTTATGGGGCTGAATAGATTTGCAAAAGGATTTTTTGATCCGTTAATAGAATTATATAGACCAGTTCCACCTCTTGCTTGGGCCCCTCTTATTATCTCTGTTTTAGGAATTGATAATACCGGTAAAGTATTTTTATTATTTATGGTCTCCTTGTCTATAATGATTATTTCTGCAAGAGCTGGTGCTTCAGGAACTCAACTTTCAAAAATTCATGCTGCTCACTCTTTAGGGGCCTCTAAAAAACAAATTCTGAGATATGTAATTTTTCCAAACTCACTCCCAGAAATTTTAACTGGAATTAGAGTTGCCGTAGGAATGTGTTGGGGAACATTAGTTGCTGCTGAGTTTTTAGCTGGAACTACTGGTATTGGATTTGTGGAAAATGTAGCTAAAAAATACTTTCAATATGAAGTTATTTGGATCACTATTTTTATTATGGGAATGCTTGGATTATTATTTGATATTACTTTAAGAAAAATTATCGATAAAACTATTCCATGGCGTGGAAAAGGTTAAAGTGAAGACCCCAATCTTAAAAAAACAAGTAATTAAAATATTTCAAAGATTTGGTCTAAGTAGAGATCATGCACTAATCTCAGCAAACGCATTAATTAATGCTGAACTGGTTGGCGCATATGGACATGGATTATCAAGACTTAAGATGTATTGTGACAGAATTTCAAAGAAAGTAATTAATCCTAAACCCAAAATAAAAATAAAAAAAATTTCTCAATCCATATCTCATATTGATGCAAACAACAGTATTGGTTTTGTTGCTGCGGATCTTGGAATAAAGACTGCTATCAAGCATGCTCAAAAAACTGGAATAGGAATGGTTGCTATCAAAGGAAGTGGACACTATGGATTATCTGGCTATTACGCTGAACAAGCTGTTAAAAAAAATTTGATCACTATGATTTATACTAATGCCCCTCCAGCAGTTGCTCCTCATGGTGCATTAAAAAGTTTGTTTGGAACAAACCCTATATGTTTTGGAACTCCAACTGGAGCAAAAATTCCTTTTATATTAGATACCTCAATTTCTATGATTAACAGAGGAAAAATAAGAGTTGCTGCAAGGAGCAATCAAAAAATTCCTGAAGGTGTTGCGCTAGATAAGTTTGGTAAACCAACTAATGATGCTAAAAAAGCATTAGAAGGTGTTCAGCTACCAATTGCAGGATTTAGAGGGTCAGGTCTTGCATGGATGGTTGATATTTTAAGTGGAGTTATTACAGGTGGAAACCATGCAGGACGAGTAAAAGATCCATTCGATGATTTTTCTGGACCACAAAACATTGGACATTTATTCATCACTTTTAAATCAAATTTATTTCAAAAAAATTATAATCAAAGAATAAAAGATAATATTCGAACAATTAAAAAACTACCAAAAGTTAAAGGAGTAAAAGAAATAATGTATCCAGGGCAAAATAAGTATTACAGATACAAAAAAAATTCTAAAAAAGAAATTTTTATTTCAGATATAATTAAAAAGGACTTGAAAACTTTAATAAGTTAACACTGTCAAAGCGCCTAGTGATACTACCACTGTAGATAAAATAATTGTTCTCTTAACTCTGTCTTTTTTTTGTTGTTCAATTAGTCTTTGCTTAAGAACATCCACGTTCACTCTAAGAGGAGCCTCAGTTTCTTGAGTGGGGTCTTCAACAACGATGGATGTTCTATTTAAGCCTTCATTATTCATTAATGTATTAAACCATGTGATCATAAAATTTGAAATATGCCTTGAGTCCAATTTGGGTTGCTATTGACTGTATAATAGTTCAAACTGGGTCAGGAGATAACAATGACAACAGTACCTAGCGTTACGGCTCAAATTGACGAGAAAGAAATTTTCAAGGTTATTAGTAATAATTTTAGCAAATTGGCACCCTTTTATTATGTCATGATAAGTAATTGGTTAATACGAGCCTACGGTGTTCATAAAGATATAGATAAATATATAATTGTTATTTATCTAGTTAATAAAGATTTGATTGTTTTTAGAAGAAACGGGTTGATTGTTGATTACGATACTTTTTACAAAGATAGATCAATAGAAATTGAGAAAATAAATTTAAGTGATATTTCAAAAGATCTAGAAATACCAAAAGAAAGTGTGAGAAGGAAAATTTTAGAATTAGAAAAAGCAGGCGTAATTAAAAAATCTGGAAAAAAAATGTTTGTTAATAGGAGTACACTTGTTGCCACTCAAGCTATAGACACTCTAAAAGATATGAGTTCTTTGTTATTCGAATTTAATAAATTATTGAAAAATGAAAAGGCTTTTACCGTTGACGAGATTTCATCCTCTATGAAAGAAAATTTTTCTTTTTGTTGGTATCAGTTTTATAAATTTATATTTATTTATACAAACAGGTGGCGAAAAGAAGTAAAGGATCTGGAAACTATGTGTATTGGAATTTTGGTAATGCTAAATGCATCTCACAATAAGAGTTTTAAAGTAAGGGATTTAAACTTAAAAACATATCAAAAAAAAGTTATGGGTTCAGATGATAGAGGTATAAATGCAATGTCTTTATCTGATATCACGGGTATTCCAAGGCCGACTGTTGTAAGAAAATTAAAATACTTAATCGATAATAATTACATAGCTATTAATGAAAAAAAACTACTTTTTATAAATATTCAAGGTGCAAATTTAAAACGAAGTAGTGAATTACAAGATGCAAATATAAAAAGCTTAAGTAATTTTATTTTTAAAGTATTTAATCAAATTAAAATTATAGATTCGAGTAAAGAAGAAGATGACGATTTTATTCCTAGTTACTTGAGATAATTAATTATTTTTTCTTGAAATATAAATAAAAATAAATCCAGTTATATACATTAGTAATGCATAAGCACCTGTTGGTACTATATAAGCTACCTCATCGAATATTAATGTTGCAACAAACACTGCTAAAGTTCCATTCTGCAGACCACACTCTAATGCAATACATTTTTGTTGTGCTGCCCCTGATACAAACTTTTTAGCAATAAAATATGCTAATACCATCATAACAACATTTAAAATTAATACTGCCACACCTGCCTGAGCAAGATAAGTTAAAATATTATCTTTTTCTTCAATCCATATTGCAATAAATACGATTACAAATAACCACCCTGTTAATTTATTAATTAAACTAATTTTAGATAAAATAAAATTTTCAGCAAAACCTCTTATAATCATTCCAATAATTACAGGGACTGTAACCACTAAAGCCATTTTTAAAGCAATTCCGATTACTGAGATTTCTTTTGCGATGGTAACTCCTAGGATATCTGCTGAGTTAATTACAATTACTGGAATACTAATTATACAAATTAAACTTGTCACTGCAGTTAAAGAAATGGATAAAGCTACGTCTCCATTAGCAAATTTGGTTAAAACATTTGAAGTAACACCACCAGGTGCAGCGGCAATGATCATTAGACCAACCGCTATAGCGGAAGGAAGATCAAGACTTAGTGCAATAATCAAAGCTACAATTGGTAACAAAATTAATTGAGATAAAAAACCTACAATAAAGTCCCTCGGGGTTTTTAATATTCTTGTGAAATCTTTAATTGAAAGACCAAGACCCAATCCCAACATGATTAGAGCTAAAACTATTGGTGCAATTCTTGTTACTATTTCCATAGTGTAAATATCATAGCACTATGAGAGAGGTTAATAAAATAAATATAAATTAGAATGTTTATAAGAAAATTTAGTTAGTAAAATTAGGAACAATTGCCTATATACTTTTTATTAAATATTAATAATAAACATTACCAATGCTTTCTAATAAAGAAATTATCTGCCCAAACAATCTGCTTGATGTAGCGCATAAAAAAAAAGGTGTTAAAGCAGCAGTTGTAAATGCAGGAATGCCCTTACCAATGCTTTCTGTTCAGGATGCAGTTAAAGAAAATTTAATAGAGCCAATTTTTATTGGAGATAAAAAAGAAATTCAAAAATGTGCTGAAGATTTGAAATGGGATATTTCTCAATATGAAATTATTGATGAACCTGTTGAAAACAATACAGCCCCTATAGCAGCTAAACTAGCAAGTGAAGATAAAGTAAAGATAATTGTTAAAGGTCATATTCATACTGACATTTTAATGAAAGAAGTTCTAAAGCGTGAATATAATTTAATGGGTAAAACTCGATTAAGTCATATATGGCACATGACTATTGAAAAAGAAGATGCACCATTAATTATTACTGATGGTGCCTTAAATGTATTGCCTAATATCAAAACAAAAATGCACATTCTTAAAAACGTCGTAGATTTCTCACACAGAATTGGTATTTCTCGACCAAAAGTTTCTATATTATCAGCAACAGAGGAAATAATTGAGAGTGTACCTACTTCATTAGAAGCAGCGGAGCTAACAAAATTGGCAGAAAAAGAAAATTTAAATGCTGATGTATTTGGTCCTCTAGCATTTGATAATAGTATCTCAAAAAAATCAGCAAGTATTAAAGGTATAAAAAATTCAGTAGCTGGTGAAGCAGATGTGTTGTTAGTTCCTAGTGTTGAAGCAGGAAATGCCCTAGTAAAAATGATGATCTATTTTATGGGTGCTTGTGCTGCTGGTGTTGTAATTGGTGGTAAAGTTCCAGTTGTGATCACGAGTAGATCCGATGAAGCTCCAGCAAGACTTGCTTCCATTGCTGCTGCAGTAGTTGCATTAGATTAAAGATAATATAAAAGACTAAAAAAAATGACAATCACATATTTAAAAAAATCACCAAAGACTTCATCGACAGATGATACAAAAACCACAGGTATAGTTCAGAATCTCTTAAAAGATTTAGATAATACTAAAGAACAAGGGTGTATTGATTTAACTAAAAAATTTGACAAATATGATGGCGAAATAGTTGTATCTAAAGAACGAATTGAAGAAATTAAAAAATCCTTAGACCAAAAAACGAAAGATGATATTCAATTTTCATTTGATCGTGTGCGAAAATTTGCTGAAGCCCAATTGAAAAACTATGGTCAGGATTTTGAGGTTGAGTTATCAGACGGATTGTTTGCTGGACAAAAACTAGTTCCTGTAAATACTGCTGGTTGCTATATTCCTGGTGGAAGGTATGCTCATATAGCTTCAGCTGTGATGAGTGTTACAACTGCTAAAGTTGCTGGAGTTAAAAATATTGTTGCATGCAGTCCTCCTAAAAAGGATATCGGTGCTCACCCAACAATTGTTTATACTGCTGACTTGTGTGGAGCAGATGTAATTTTAAATCTTGGTGGAGTTCCAGCTATTGCAGCCATGACTAATGGATTATTCAATAACCCTCCTGCAGATATTATTGTAGGACCAGGAAATCAGTTTGTAGCTGAGGCGAAAAGAATTTTGTTTGGAAAAGTAGGTATTGATTTATTTGCTGGACCCACTGAAATTGGAATTATAGCAGATGCAAAAGCTGATCCTGAAATTGTAGCTGTTGATTTAGTTGGCCAAGCTGAACATGGATATAACTCACCATGTTGGTTGTATACAACAAGTAAAGAGCTTGCAGAAAAAGTAATGAAAAGAGTTCCTGAATTAATTGAAGAGCTTCCTGAAGTTCCAAGACAAAGTGCAGATGCAGCTTGGAGAGATTATGGAGAAGTTATTTTATGTGATACCGATGAAGAAATGGTGAAAATTAGTGATGAATACGCACCTGAACACTTAGAGGTTCAAACAGAAAATTTGAAGTGGTTTCATGAAAGACTAACAAATTATGGCTCCTTATTTGTCGGAGAAGAAACTACAGTTGCTTATGGTGATAAATGTTCAGGTACAAACCACATACTCCCAACCAAAGGTGCAGGAAGATATACAGGTGGTTTATTTGTTGGCAAATTTATTAAAACTTTGAGCTTTCAAAGAATGACAAAGGATTCTACAGAATTAGTTGGTGCTGCTGCTGCAAGAATTTCTAGATACGAAGGTATGGAAGCACATGCACGAACCGGTGATGTTAGACTTAAAAAATACGGTTTTTCAAAATAATTCTAAGTTTCTGGAACAAATAACAAACATAAACCATTATTACAAAATCTTTTTCCAGTAGCAGTTGGGCCATCAAGAAAAATATGTCCATGATGAGCACCACAATTTGCACAATGATATTCCATTCTTCTCATACCAAAGGAATAGTCTATTTTAGTTTTAAAAGCACCTGGTAATGCCTCACTAAAAGATGGCCAGCCAGTTCCACTATCAAACTTTGCATCAGATGAAAATAATTTAGCTCCACAATTTGCACAATGGTAAAATCCTTTTCTTTTCTCATTAAGTAATTTACTTGTAAAAGCTCTTTCTGTGCCTTCATTAAACATGATTTCTTTTTGCTTTTTGGTTAAATTTTTATTGATAATTTTTTTTGTCTCAGAAAAAGCAAACTTATAAGGAGCAATCACATAAGTTAACAAGGATAAACCAAATAGTTTAATAAAATCTCTTTTGTTATTCATTAAAAATAAGTATTAAAATTAATAAATAATTCAATGATTAGTTATGCCACAATATAAAAAGTGACAAAAACGATCCTTAATTAATAGAAAAATTGATGCTTGTTATAAGAAATAAAGCTATAGTAATTAAAAGGAGAGTCTTATGGCAACTTACGAATGTTCAAAATGTGGTATGTCTGTAAATGCTACTTGTGGAAAATGTAACAAACCATTAGTTGATGACATACTAAAATTAGACGATGGTAATCAGGTACAAATATCTAAATGCCCTGATGATCATGGTAAAATTAAATCACCATTATGCTGTGGTCAAGATATGAGCTGTGCTGTCTAGATAATATCTAGCAATACATAAACTGCTAAACCACTCATAAAAATAATTATAAATAAGTTAATTATTTTCCATATTTTTAAATTATCAGCGTATCTGGAAAAAAATTTTGACAGATAACCAATAAAAAAGAAAAATAAAAAAGAAGCGAATGAGGCTCCAATTCCAAATATTATTTTATCAGCCAATAAAAAGTTTTTAGAAAAATTCCCTAAAAAAAATACAGTATCTGAATAAACGTGAGGATTTAAATAGGTAAATCCTAAAGTTTTAAAAATTATACTAACTAAGTTTGTTTTTTTATAATTTTTATTAAAGTCAATTTTTTGACTAACCGATTTAATTTTTGAGTAAATAAAGTAAATTAAGAATAAGAGTAAAAGAATATTAAAGATTAATTCAATTGTTGAAGTAAAATATTGATTAAAGTAATAAAATAGAAAAATTCCTACAAATATAAGAAAACAGTCTGAAATTGAGCAAATAAAGCAAACTGTAAACGTAAATTGTTTTTTTAATCCCTGCTCTATTACAAAAATATTTTGGGCTCCAATAGCTAAAATTAAACTAAGGCTGGTAAAAAAACCTAATAATAGAAATTCCATTAGGTTTAATTAAACTCTTTTCTTACCTTGAACAACCCTATCTAAAATTAATGCAACAAATAATATTGCAACTCCTGCTAAGATTCCTTGACCAACATTTGCATATTGTAAAGCTTCTAAAACATCTTGACCCAAACCTTTTGCGCCAATTAAGGATGCAACTACTACCATTGCTAAACTTAACATTACTGTTTGATTAACTCCTGCTAATATAGATGGTGTTGCTAAAGGTAAATCAACTTTTCTCAATAAATACCATTTAGATGCTCCATAAGCTATTGCTGCCTCTCGAATAGTTTCGGGAACTCCTCTCAATCCAAGAACAGTTAATCTTACAACTGGAGTTCCTCCAAAAATCATTGTTATAATTACTGCTGCAACTTTACCGGTACCAAAGAAAGCAATAACAGGAATCATAAAAACAAATGCAGGCATCGTTTGCATAAAATCCATTATAGGTCTTATCATTGAGTAAAATCTTTGACGTCTTGCACAAAAAATACCTAGGGGAATACCAATTACAATACTTAAAACTGCTGCAGTACCCAATAGCGCCAACGTTGTCATCGCTTTAACCCAAAACCCTAAAAAACCCATATAACATAGAAATCCTGCAGAATATATTGCAGCTCTTGGACCAGCTGCTAATCCAGTTAAGGTCACTATGGTAGTTATAATTACTATCCATGGAGTTTTAACAAATAATAATTCTAAAAAATCTAAAACTGATCTAATACCAATTGTAATAGCAGTAAACAATGCATCTCCTTTTAGAACTGCATAATCAAATATTGTCTCTACCCACTTAATAGAAGTTAATCTTATGTCTGGATGAGTAGGGAAATCATCCATGACATTAATTAAACCAGGAAAACTATAATGAACTACAGAAAAAAACATTATAACAGAACTAAATATGATACTTGAAATTAAGTTTTTAGTTTGCATACCTGGCATAATTGTTTTATCTGATAGCCATTCAGAATATCTTTTTTCTAGAATAGAGTTAGCTAATATTCCTTGAATAATTTTTATAAAAAATAAAAGACTAATTCCAAGAATAGTAATCCAAATTGCTGAAGCTTCAATTCTTGCTACCTCATCAATATACCCTTGCATAGCATCTTCTAAAGATTTTATATTTCTTTTATAAACTTCGACTTTATCTGGATTGTTAGTAATTGCTGCCTCCAGCTGTTGGTTTCTAAATGCTATAGTTGATTGAACTTGTTCAATTTTTTGAACTGCTTCTTTGGTAATATTTCCAAATAAGCCTCTTACTATTTGTACTATTGAAAAAGTTTCAATAATTAAGAAAGCTAAGGACCAATTCCAAATATTTCTCATGCCAAACCAAACAGGCCCTAAAATTGCAGCATATAAGTTAAAAGAGAAAGAAAAGGAAGGCTTACTGCCAATTTTTTTAAACTCTTTAATATAATAATCAGGATTAGATTTAACAAAATCTGAAATTAATTCAGATCTTGTGGGGTTATTAATTTGATTATTCTCCATCGCCACCCTCAACCACTGCTCTTAAAAGGTCTGATTGTGTTATCACTCCTACTGACTTTTTGTTTTCATCTTTAACAACCAAGGGTTTTTGTTTTGATTTTGAGATTTCTATCAGCCTACTTAATAGATCATGTTCATGAACAGTTTCTAAATCATCAGATAAAGCACTATTTTTTTTCTCATAATCTTGAATTGTTTGCATAATAGATTTAGCTTGAACCACTTTAAGTCTCGATATTCCTTTTACAAAATCTGCAACATAATCATCTGCTGGACTAACAACTATTTGCTCTGGGGTGCCAATTTGAATAACTTTACCATCTCTCATTATAGCAATTCGATGACCTACCCTTACTGCTTCATCTAAATCATGAGTAATAAATACTGTAGTTTTTTTCATTTGTTTGGAAAGTTTAATAAACTCTGTTTGTAATTGTCTTCTAATTAATGGATCTAAAGCGCTAAAAGGTTCATCCATTAGAAGAAATTCAGGATCAGCAGCTAACGCTCTTGCTAACCCAACCCTTTGCTGCATACCTCCTGATAATTCATGTGCGAATTTATTTCCCCATCCTTGTAATTCAACTATGTCTAAAATTTTATTTGCAGCATCTAATCGATCATTTTTACTAACTCCTCTAATCTCTAGTGGCATAGCAATATTATCAACTACTGATCTATGAGGCATTAATGCAAAGTTTTGAAATACCATACCTATCTTTTTATTTCTTAACTCTTGTAAATTTTCACGATCAAGCTTCATTACATCTTGATCATTAATTAAAATTTTTCCTGAAGTTGGTTCTAAAAGTCTGTTAATGTGTCTAACTAAAGTTGATTTTCCACTTCCAGATAAGCCCATTACACAGAAAATTTCTCCTTGCTTAACATCAAAAGAAACATCTGATACACCAATTACTGAATTATATTTTTCTAGGGCTTCATTTTTTGAAATACCATGATTTTGAATTGCATCTAAAGCTTCACTCGAGTTATTTCCAAATACCTTCCAAACATTTTCAATTTTTATCGCTGAACTTAATGATCCCATGTCTTTTTGTATTATAGGTAGGTATACTCGGCAATATTTTATTGCCGAGTATAAGTAGATTTCTTAAATTAAAGCCCTAACCAACCATCAACAGTTGATTTATTTGCATCCATCCAAGCTCTTGCAACGTCAGCTGGAGCTTTTTTCTCCACTGATATTGCATAAGCCATTGATGAAACATCATCTGCAGTTAATTGAAAGTTCTTAAAGAATTCAACAATTGCAGGAGATTTACTTTCTAGAGAAGTTCCCCAACCAATTTGAATTTGTTTAAGTGCATCTTTTGAAGCTACATAAGATTTTTTGTACCAATCAGCATCTTCTTTAGGTTGAACCATTTTGTATTTAGCTGGATCAAATTTTGGTTCTTCCAACATAACTACATCAGCCATACCCCAAATTGCATGTGGCTTGTAACAATAAAATGCATATCCCTCACCTTTTTTAATAGAATCTAAAACTCTTGCATTCTTTACCGCTTCAGCTGCTCTTATTGGTTCAATACCTGCATCATATAAACCATAATCTCTTAATTTAACTTGGTTTACGTTTGCTGATGCCCAACCATCTGCACCAATCCAGAACTCACCTTTACCATTGCCATCACTATCCATAGCTTTAACAACTTCAGGTCTACCCAGATCTTCAATTGCGGTAATATTCATTTTTTTTGCAAACTTCTGTGAAACACAATAACCTTGGTTTCCTTCATAAGGCTTGCTACTTAACTTTAAAGTACCTTTGGGAACTAAGTCATTAGTATAAGCCTGTTGGTTTGGTAACCATATATCAGGATGAACTTCAATTTCTCCTTTACTTCTATCAATTGCTCCATAAATAGCAGTATTGTTTCCTGGAACAAGTTCAGCTTCACCACCCATCTTGTCTGTTACAACTGCTGCTAATAAATTCGCAATTGCTGTTGCACCTGTCCAACCTGGATCTCCAATTTTTACCTTTTCTGCAAATGATGAAACAATTGCAAAAATAGAAATTAATCCGGCTACAAGTGTAGTTTTAATTATTTTCATATTTTCCCCTATATTTAATTTAATTAAGTTAACTAAATTAACAAAGACGAGTCAAAGAAAATGCTTGTTCATTTTGGGTTAACTGTATTGCATATATTGCAAATGCAGTCTTTTAAAAATTTTTTTTAATCTTTTAAGTTTAACAATTGATCTAAAGCTTTATGCTTTTTTAACTCCTGTAAAAATTTAGCCAGGGTGTTTAATTCTTGTTTTGCAAAAGGTTTCATAATTTCTTCAATTTTTTCGGTAGGTAATAAGCCTGACTTTGTATTATGAGAGATCAATTTTTTTCTTTTTAAAATATCAACTTTTCTTCTTACGGTTTCTTTAGGTATATTTAAAATATGGGATACAGCGAAAATAGTTAATTTTTTTTTACTATATATTTCATCAACTTTTTTTTGTCTTGTGCCCTCCCAAACACTATCCCAATTGCTCCCTTGTTTAGTATTGTGTGTTAAATAATGTGCTCCAATAGTTGAGATAATTATAAAAGACTCATAATCAATACCAATCATCGATCTTGAATCTCTAAACTGCCTATTACGAAAGTTAATCAAGTGAAACAATGTTTCACTATAAGCATCCAGATTTTTTTTCATTAAAAAAATTAATCTGAATTAGCTGTAAGTGTCTTAATTTCTAAAATATTTTCGTTGGGATCTTTTACAAAAAAAGTTTCTTGCTCATATTTGGTGCCTTTAAATCTTAAATAAGGCTCATCATAATATTTTGTGCCACTATCCTTTAATCTTTGTTTTAAACTATCGAAATCTTTTCTAGATAAATGAACTCCAAAATGCGGTACTGATACATTTCCCATATCAACGTCATGTCTTTCACTATCCAGTTTATGTTCACTTTTATGAAGAGTTAATTCATTGCCCCAAAAATCAACATCAGCCCATTCTTGAGCTGAGTTATCCAATCTACATCCTAAAGTTTCACTGTAAAATTTTTTTGCTATCTCTAAATCTCCACATGGAATTGCCAAGTGAAAACAATTAGTATTTTTGTACATAAATTATCCTTTAATTACTGAATATAATCATTATATAACCTGTAATTTTAAATTCAACTAGCATAAATATGAACGATTTTTTACAATCAATAATTGACCGAGATCCTGCGGCTAAGTCAAAATTAAGTTTAATTTTAACTTACCCTGGTGTTAAAGCGGTATTTTTTCATAGAATAGCGAATTTTTTTTCTACAGCAAAATTTGATTTAATTGCAAGGATTATTTCTCAATTTTCAAGGTTCTTAACTGGAATTGAAATTCATCCTAAAGCAAAAATAGGAAAAAATTTATTTATTGATCATGGTATGGGAGTTGTAATTGGTGAAACATCTGAAATTGGAGACAATGTCACTATTTATCATATGGTAACTTTAGGAGGAATAGCTCCAAGTATAAATTCAGATAATCAAAGAAATGTTAAACGTCATCCGACAATTGAAAATGAAGTTGTCATTGGCTCAGGTGCTCAAGTATTAGGTCCAGTGACTATTGGATGTTGTGCAAAAATTGGAGCTAATGCTGTAATTACAAAAGATGTTCCAGAAAAAGCTGTGATGGTTGGTATACCTGCTAAAAATGTAGGTCTCGCTGATAGCGAATTTAAACCTTATGGTATTACTCCTGATAGTGATAAAAAATCAGAATAATGAATGATTTACAAAATGATTTTATTTCAGGGATTGGAAATACCCCTTTAATAAAATTAAGAGCTGCATCAGAAATAACTGGTTGTAATATTTTTGGAAAAGCTGAGTTTTTAAATCCTGGAGGTTCTGTCAAAGATAGAGCGGCCCTTGCATTAATTAAAGATGCTCAAGAAAAAAAATTAATTGCTAAAGGTGGAACAGTTGTTGAGGGAACTGCTGGTAACACGGGGATTGGACTGGGTCTATTGGGAAATTCATTAGGGTATAAAACAATCATTGTAATGAATGACAATCAAACTCAAGAGAAAAAAGACCTTTTAAGAAATTTAGGTGCAGAATTAAAATTAGTTCCAGCTAAACCTTATAAAGATGATAACAACTTTGTTAAAGTTGCAGCACGATTAGCTGACGAACTTAGACCTTCGAATAATAATGGAGTAATTTGGGCTAACCAATTTGATAATGTGGCAAATGCAAAAGGTCATTATGAAGGAACTGGTAAAGAAATTTGGGATCAAACTAACGGTAAAGTTGATGGATTTGTGTGTTCATCTGGAACTGGTGGAACAATTTCAGGGGTTAGTAATGCTCTTAAAGAAAAAAATAAAAATATTAAAATTTTCCTTTCTGATCCAAAAGGCTCTGCTCTTTATAACTACATAAAGAATGGAGAATTAAAATCTGAAGGTGGATCTATAACAGAAGGTATAGGATCTAGTAGGATAACAGCAAACTTTAAAGATGCTAAAATAGACGATGCTTATTCAATAGATGACAAAGAGGCATTACCAATTCTTTATGATTTAATTCAAAATGAAGGATTAAGCTTAGGAACTAGTTGTGGGATCAATATTGCAGGAGCTATTAAGATGGGTAAAGAATTAGGTCCTGGCAAAACAATTGTTACTATTCTTTGTGATAGAAGCGATAAATACGCTACTAAAATGTTTAATAAAAAGTTTCTAGAAGAAAAAGGACTACCAGTACCTAGTTGGTTTTAAATATAAATTTTGTCAGCTAATCCGTAACAAAGAACACCACTTAAAATTGTTAGCACTAAAGGAGCATAAATTGCTTCATCTGAAGTTTTATCTGTATGACCAAGTTTATTTATTTTTGTACTATAGAAACCAACAATAAACGCACACAAGTTTTGTAAAAAAATCACATTAAAGAAACCCCAGGTTGCTTCTAAGCCGTTAGGTCTTATAAAGCCCACATAGATTGCCATTAAAGTTGAACCAATAAAAATAGATCCAAAAAATCTGACTATACCTGCGCCTGTAGCATCCATCCCATATTGATTTAAAAAAGATTGAGTTTGGAAAACACATCTAAATCCATAATAAGCAAAACCTATAAAATGAATTAAAAAAAGTATTAAATAAAAAAATCCATTAAATTTTTCGATCATCATTAAATAATATCAAAAATAAATTTTGAATACACTTTATTTATTAAATAAATAAATCACATTTCAATTGCAAGTTGATGTAGGTTTTGCATATTTGATATACACATTTGACGCATGACGTTTTAATGAATGTGTAACACTATGCCCTTATAGATAACATAAATTTTAACTCATAACAATTTAGAGGAATATTTATGGAAGCAAAAGATGTTGTAAAAAAAGCCTATGAGGCATTTGGTAAAGGTGACATGGAAACTATGTTTAATGATTTAGTTCATGATGAGTGTATTTGGACCTTTCCAGGTGAAATCGGTAAACACCCTCTATCAGGAGTCCATAAAGGTAAACAAGCTATGATGGAAACTTTTCAAAAAATTCCTGCAGCATGGGACAATTTTCAAGTTATTCCAGGTGAGATGATTTCCGAAGGCAACAAGGTATTTGTTAAGTGTAAAGGAAAAGCAAGTGGAATGGATACAATGTTTGGACATTTTTTTGAAGTTGCAGACAACGGCAAAATATCTTCAATGACAACATACGATGATACATTAAGTATGTTTAATGCAATGAAAAAATAGGAGAAAAATAAATGAAAAAAATACTATTAACTTTAATATTTACGTGTTTAACAACTTACTCATTAGCTGATACAGGTAAATTTAATGCTTCTGGAGCAGGATCTTGGGCAATGAATATTATGAATGCTGGTAATGGAAATATGAGTATTACTTATGATGGTAATGCTGGACTTTCAGATAAAGAAGGAAGCATTTTTGATAAATCTACAATGCACTGTATTGGAGGATTAACTTTAGTTGCAGGGAAATTTGATGACGAAACAGGGATGTGTACTTTTTACTTAATGGATGGTGAAAAGGTTTTCATAAATTACAAAGGTAAAGGAACTGGAGGCCAAGGTGGATCTGGAGAGTTTGTAATTGTTGGTGGAACTGGGAAATATGAAAAAATTTCTGGAACAGGTTTCTCTAGTAGACAAAATTTAAAAGGTAAAGCTGGAATGGCTCATTCATTAAATCAAATGAGTGGAAACTTTACTTATTAATTAAAAAAAAGGAGATAAATAATGAGAAAAACGACATTGGTAATACTATTTACTGCCCTTCTTTCATCAACTGCAATTGCGGGGATGTCGGATAGCGATAAATCTAAAGCTTGGGAATGCAGTGGGATTTATATGGCTAACTACTTTTTGCCATCTGGTGAAACTTTTGAATACAGTATGAAAGAAAAATCAATGGCATCTGTTAAGGTTCTTAAATCATATGCTTTAGAAATAGGAATTCCTGAAAAAGAATGGGATGATGGAGTTAATAAAGCTGTAGATAAGTTTTATGGCTCAAAATATGATGAAGCAAAAACAGAAGCTTGTCATACTTTTGTGAACTCAGCTGTTCCAGACGGTGAAGAACGAGTAAAAAAAGTTGTGCAGACTTTATATTAAATTTACGAAAGGAGAAAAAATGGAAAAAGAAATGTTAGCATTAGTAAATTTCAAAGAAGGTAAAATGGAGACTTTTATGGGATGGATGCAATCTGATGAAGGTATGGGTGTCAGAAAAAGTGTTGCCTATCCAGAAAAAACTATAGGAGCAATGAAACCAGATAAGACAGGTATGTTGTTTAAAGTTTCAGTTCATAATGAACCTGGAATGAAAGAATTTGTATCTGGGAAGCATCCTACTGCAAAAGCGATTTATGAAGAATGCATAGAAAGTGCTCAGCTTTGGGAAATGTCAGAGATAAGTCTTTAATTTAACAAAGGAGAAAAAAGTGAAAAACTATATAGTAACTCATACATTTAAGTCTAAAGAGGCTAAGGCTAAAATGATGGAAGTCGTTGGTTCAATGTCTAAGGAGGATATGGTTAAATCAATGTCTGGAGAAAATGCAAAGTGTCAAATGAGTTGGAATACTCCAGGTGATAATTTAACAATGTTTTGCTGGTGGAAAGGTAACGATACTGAATCAATCAACAAACAATTAACACCTATGAATGATTTCTTTGAACCTCACAAATTTGCTGAGTGTACAGACGACATTATAGATTTTAATGCTTAACTAAAAAAAAATGCAAGCTGGCTATGCTATTTTTAACATAGAGGTAACTAATCCAGAAGATTATAAAGAATATGTTGAAAAAGTTAAACCTATTGCAGAAAAATTTGGTGGTGATTACATAATTAGAGGTGGTACAAACCAAATTATAGAAGGAACTTGGCAATATAGCAGAACTGTTGTAATAAAGTTTCCTTCATATGAAAAAGCATTGGAATGGTACAATTCGGATGAATATCAACCAATAAAAAAAATCCGGTTAGTTAATGCAAATACTAATGGGATAATAATACAAGGAGCATAAAAATGTCGATATTAGAAAAATATAGCGCTGCTTTGAAAAACAAAGATGAAGCAGCAATGAATGAACTTTTGCATGATGATTTTAAATTTACAATGCATAAGTCAGGAAATGTTTTAACTAAAGCTGATGTAATGAAATGGGCTATGAGTGGTGACATTAATCAAGATAAAGTAAGAATAGTTTATGAAAATGATGAAGTAGGTGTGCATCATGCTTTTGTAACATTTAATGATGGTAATGTTGAAGCTGTTATGGCTGTTTATAAATACAAAGATGGAAAAATAGCAAGCTTGGAGACAGGCGCTACTCCAATACCTAAATAATTATATAAATTTAGCGGGATATCATTTAAAGTTATAAAATGAGTCTCGCTACTTCCTACCTTTTTCTAGGAATTGCTGTTTTCCTGGGTGTTACTTCTAATAGTTTTGCAAAAAGTGCTGAGGGATTTACCCTTCTCTTTCCAAGTATCATTACTGCAATTACTATAGTTCTATGTATGTATGCACTTTCTTTAGTAATGAAAAATATACCAATGGGTATAACCTATGCGTCATTTGCAGGATTAACAATTATAGCTACTGTGATTGTTGGTGTTATTAGATTTAATCAGATACCTAATTTATATTCATTAATTGGATTAGCTCTTATAGTTGTTGGAGTGTTGATGGTTAATTTATTAGGAAACAATTAATAATGATTAAAAAAAAATATGCACAATTTGTATTTATTTTCTTAATGTCATTTGGAATGAGTTTGATTATGAGTGGTGTTGTTGTAGCTGTTAATACAAGTTTAACAGATGGATTTTTTGGAAGGTGGTTTTATTCTTGGATGTTTGCTTTTCCTGTTGCTCTGTTAGCTGCTATAATAATAGCACCAATGATAAGATCTCTAATTGATAAAATTACTATAGAGTAATTATGAAACCATTATTAGGATATTTATTTTTAGCTAATGGAATTATATTTGGAATAGCGTCAAATAGTTTAGCAAAGATCTCAGATGGTTTCTCAAAATTAACCCCATCTGTTCTATGTATATTATTTATGTGTATTACTATGTTTTCGATCGCAAAAGCAATGTCTGCTCTTCCAGTTGGATTTGCTTATTCGACTTATAGCGGATTAACTGTGACAGGCGTAGTTCTATTTGCTGTTTTAAAGTTTAATCAAATTCCAAATATTTATGGAATTATTGGAATAATTCTAATTATTATTGGTGTAATAATGGTCAACTATTTAGGACAAATAGATTAGTAAATTAAAATTATTTTTCAAAAATATCTGGTAACTGATGAGTTCCATCTTTGTTTAGGATCAGCTCAAATTCATCTTCAACATTTACGATATCTAAAGTTGAATACAAATGGGGGTACATATCTCCATTAGAGGCATTCTCCCATACTAAATGCTCTAAATTTAATGTGTGTACTTTTAACAAGATTAAATTTTCTTTCTTGTCATAATATTTTTTTAATGTTTCCTGAACTTGTTCTTCCTCAGAAAAATGAATGTATCCATCGTTAATATCTTTTGATGAGCCAGAAAATTTTCCATTTTTTTTGGCATTATTCCACTCTTCTTTATCTAAAATTTTAAAAATATACTTTAGATTCATTATTACAAAAAATTTTTAGGAAACAGGTTTTAATAATTTCAAAAATTTATTATGAATAGCTTTATTTGATGAAACTAAAATATTTCCACCTTTTATTGCATCTTTGTTATCCCATGTATTAAGGTAACCACCTGCAGCTTTTATGATAGGTATCAAAGGGTGAATATCCCAAATTTTATTTGAACATTGAATTACAATATCAAGTCTTCCTTCAGCCAAGTGTGAATAACTGAGAGCATCACTGCATGGAAATTGCATCAATTTTAAAATTTGAGGAATTTTTTTTTGTTTATTGAGAGACAGTGATCCATGAAATGCAGCGGAAACTTTTACATTTTTAAAAATTGCTTTTTTATTGACCTTAATTTTTCTTTTTTTACCATTTTCTACTACATAGGCAGCTGTATTAGTATGATTTAAATAATATTTTTTTAAAATTGGAAAATTTGCTAATCCTAAAATTGGATAGCCTTTGTAATTTAATGAAATCAAATTACTCCAAGTTGGATTTCCTATTACATACGACCTTGTTCCATCAATTGGATCAATTACCCATGTAAATTCACTTTTTGATTTTTTGTGGCCAAACTCTTCACCTATAACTTGGTGACTGGGAAATTTTTTTTTAATCTTAGATCTTATGAATTTTTCAAATGCTTTGTCGGATGTTGTTACAGGGTCGTAGCCTTTTCCCTTAAGCTTATTGGATACTTTAAAAGTCTTGTTTAATTTAGAATAATAAAAACTAGTAAGATCTCTAGCTAATTGGTTTAAGAACTTAGAAAATATTGGATATTTTTTTGTATCAAAATTATTCACAAGAGGTTCTTACTATTAAATTAATATCTATTAAAGTTAATTTTTAATTTTATTTATTTTAATCTTTAAACAAATTTTCAATTTGAGCTTCTGCATCTTTGATCGATTTATCATAATCCAAAGCCATTTGATCAGCACTAATTACATCTACTTTTTCTATCCCAAAGAAATTTAAAATAAACTTTAACCATGGTGTTAAAAAATCCTCAGCACTATTAAGTTTAGTACCACCAGAAGTAATGACCAAATAAGCATGTTTGTTTTTTAATAGTCCTTCCCTTCTTCCATTTGGTTTAAATTTAAATGTTTCTCCAATTCTAGCAGCTAAATCCGTCCAAGCTTTTAAGGTTGCTGGTGGACCATAATTATAAATTGGAGCTGAAATAATAATGACATCACTTTCTTTAAGCTCTTTTACAAGTTGGTCTGACAACTCAAACATTTTTTTGTGATGTTCTGTTTGATCTTTTTCATCAATTTTCATACCAGACTCTGTTAATCCACTTACAAAAAGCATCTCTTCATCTAAATCTCTGTAAAGCACTTCGTCACCAGGTTTTTTTATTTTATCTAACAATTTTTTAGCTAATGCTCTTGAAGTTGAGCCTTTTTTTCTGGCACTTGAGTCTATTTGATAGATTTTCATTCTTCCTTTTTAGCCGAAATTTTGCATAAAAGGAAAAACTTTAATTATATAGAAGCCAATTGCTTGCAGCTGATTGGTTAAAATTAAAATACCTGTAACTAATAGAGTTATTCCACCTATTTTTGAGATCAAATTTATATTTTTTCTAAAATTTTTTGAAAATAATAAAAATCTCTGAATTAAATATCCCGATAATACAAAAGGTATAGCAAGGCCTAATGAATAAGATATCAACAAAATTATCGCTCTAGATAATGTTTCTTCAATCGAGGCTAATGCTAAAATAGAACCTAAAATTGGCCCAATACAAGGAGTCCATCCAAAACCAAATGCAAGTCCAATTATATATGGAAATAAAATATTTCTAGATTCTTTTGCATCAAATCTTTTTTCAAAGTTAAGATATGGAATATTTATAATCCCTAGTAATTGAAATGAGAATAAAACAATTATTATTCCTGCAAAAATTCTTAAGATTTCTGAATTTTGTAAGAGTGCTTGACCAAGGAAAGAGGCTGATGCTCCTAAAAGTACAAATACAGTTGAAAATCCCAAACAAAATAAAACTAAAGGAAAAAAGTTAGTTTTTTTAGATTCTATTATTTCTTGAAGAGATTGACCTGAAATATAGGAAACATATCCAGGGATAAGTGGTAACACACATGGTGATAAAAAACTTATAAGACCTGCACCAAAAGCAATTAAATATTCAAACATCTATCCCGTATTTTTCATAGCAGCTGATATTCCGGCTATTGATGTTAAAAGAGCATCGTTTAAATATTTTTTTTCAGACATTTTTTTATTTTTTTTGAGTTTAAATATAACAATTGGTTGAATAATATTTAGTACCTCAGAATATATAGCTCTGACAGTTATTAAAGTTCTAAGTTGCTTACGTGACATAATAGTTTCTTTTGTTGTTATTTTTTTATTTAAGTTTTTTATTGCATCAAATTGAAATCTTAGTTTTTTCCCAACTCTTTTTAGTGAATTATCTGCTAAATACTCCTCATATATTTTTGAAATTCTTGGATCAGCTTTAGTAATTACCATATCAAGAATATCTAACATTGAATTGAAAAAAGGCCAATTTTTTTCCATATCAAATAATATTTTTCTAAATTTTTTTATATAACCATATCTCAAAGCTTCTGCACTACCGAGCCAAGCTGGCAACATTAACCTTATTTGTGTCCACGCAAAAACCCAAGGTATAGCTCTTAAACTCTTAATATTATCAACATTTTTCCTTTTTGATGGTCTCGATCCAATAGATAGTTTTCCTAGAGCTGCACTTGGGGTAACAGTTTTAAAATATTTAATAAATTCTGAGCTTTGATTAATATTTTTTCTATATGAACTTTTAGAAATATCAGACATTTTTTCAATTAATTCTCTCCAGTTTTGCTTAGGTGAAGGTGGTGGATTAAGTGTTGCCTCAGTTACAGCACCTATGTAACTGCATAAATTATATTCAGCAATAGGTTCATAACCATATTTTTGCTGAATAACTTCTCCCTGATCAGTAATCCTTATTTTTCCATTTACTGAATTGGGTGGTTGAGATCTTAAAGTAGCTTGAATTGGGCCTCCACCTCTTCCTGGTGAACCTCCTCTTCCATGAAAAAAAGTTACGTCTATGTTGAATTTTTTTCCTAATTTAACAATTTCTTCTTGAGCTTTATATTGATGCCAGCTAGCACAAATTTTTCCAGCATCTTTGCTAGAGTCAGAATATCCAATCATTACCTCTTGTTTATTTTTTATTAATTTTCTGTACCATTTTTTCGAAAATAAATTCTCCATCACTGGTTTTGCATTAATCAAATCATCCAATGTCTCAAATAATGGAACAATTCTCAATTTATCTTTTATTTTTGCCTCTTTTTGTAAAAATGAAACTGATAAAATATCTGATACTGATGTTGTCATTGAAATTACATAAGCACCTAAACACTCAGAGGGTTCGTCGGCAAGTATTTTTAAAGTGGACCAAACTTCATTGTTTTCTTTATTAGAAAATTTAAATTTATTAATAATGTTTTTATTTGAAGTTAATTTAGATTTTAAAAAATTAATTTTTTCATCTTCAGTGAATTTAAAATAATTTTTATTACATTTCTTTTTAACAAATTCGGCAATCAATTGTGTGTGTCGAGAAGATTCTTGCCTAATGTCTATTCTTGCAAGATTTATACCAAAACATTTTGCTCTTCTCATAAGGTCTAATAAGTCTCCACTTGCAACATTTTCATTTTGATTTTGCTCTAAAGACTCTCTTACAACTCTCAAAGGCTTCAAAATTTCTTCAGTTGAGGTTAATAAGATTTTTTTATCTAGAGGTGTTTTATTTATAAAATATTGTTCTATAGACCTATGGGTTAATCTCAGTTTGTCTCTTAGAGGTCTTAAAAAAACTCGATACGGCTCAAAAGTTTTTCCAACTTTAGAACTTATTTTTTTTGAACATTTTTTCATAGAATAAGATCTAATAATTTTTGTCAAAGACTTCTCATATAGTTTTGCTGCTTCCCATCTTGATAATAAAATTACTTTTTTAGTAACTTCTGAAGTCACATTAGGATTTCCGTCTCTATCCCCACCCATCCACGAACCGAATTGAATTGGATTAAAATTCTTTGGCAATCCTCTATTCATATTTTTCAAAAAAATAGAGTTTAATCTTCTATAAACTTTTGGAACAGTATCCCACAAACTGTCTTCTATAATCGCCAAGCCCCATCTTGCTTCATCAAATGGGGAAGGTTTTGATCTTTTAAGATCGTCTGTATTCCAGATAATTGTAAACTCGTTATATAGTTCTTTGTTTAATTGTATTAATTTAGATGAATTAGATTTATAGAGATCTCTTTGCTCTAAAATTTCAATTATCTTGTGATATTTTTGTATTAATGTTCTTCTTTTTACCTCTGTTGGATGTGCGGTTAAAACTATCCCTATATCCAAATTTTTAGCAAGATTGTAAATTTTGTTATTAGATATTTTTTTGTTTTTAAAAAGTTTTTCAAATATTTCTTCTATGAAAATATTATATTTTAGATTTTTCCTCTTTGTTTCATATTCATCTAAATTTCTCGCAGTATCAATTGACTCAGCTAGATTTATAAAATTTATGAAATGAGTAAATGCTCTAGTAAGTCTAAGTGTATCTCTTGGATTACTTTTTCTAACTGTTTTAACTAATTTTTTAAAAGAATTTTTATTTTTAAGATTTATTTTATTGGCTTTTGAGAGTTTCCTTACCTTTTCGACTAAATTGAAAAACTTTATACCTTCTTGCTCTTTAATTACTTCGCCAAGAATATTCCCGAGATAACTGATATCTTCTCTAAGCAACTTTGTTGGTATTCTCTCATAATAAAGATCTCTTTTTTTCATTAATTAAAACAAATTTTTTTTGTAAAATTCCTTTAGAGTTAGTTTTTACACTAAATAAAGCTCCAGAGTATCTATATTTTCGCAATTCTGCAGTGTTCATACTCTTTGTTGCCGAAGTTACAAAAAGTTCATTATTTTTTTGACCTCCAAATGTACAATTTGTAATATTTTTTGCAGGAAATTGAATTCTATGAATTAATTTTGCCTTGCTATTAAATACTGAAATACAAGCTCCGTGGTAATGAGCTACCCATAGATTTTTTTTATTATCTAAAGTCATTCCATCTGGAACTCCTTCTTTACCAGAAAAGGTTTTAAAAATTTTTTTGTTTATAATTTTATTATTTTTATTAATTTTAATTTTATAAATTTTTTTTTTAGAACTATCAGTATGGTAAAAATTAAAGTGATCAATAAAAGCTGGTCCATTTGTTATTCTATAATTTTTATCAACTTTAGTTAGTAATAAATTTTTATCTAATTTATAGAGTGATCCTTTTTCAATTTTTCTTTCTAAGTTATCCATAGTACCAAACCATAGATTTCCAGCTGGATCTGTTTTACCATCATTAGTTCTGTTTAATTTGATAT
Source organism: uncultured Pelagibacteraceae bacterium (assembly GCA_902613855.1). Lineage (GTDB taxonomy): Bacteria > Pseudomonadota > Alphaproteobacteria > Pelagibacterales > Pelagibacteraceae > Pelagibacter. The sequence goes on along the minus strand of CACMIX010000001.1, from coordinate 231,220 downwards.
TTGGTTCGATTAATATTGATTTGATAATTTTTTTAGATTTGAGATTTTGAATTCTAATTTCTCCTTGTAATCCCAATATAAATATGTTTTTTTTTACATGAGCTAAAAAACCAATCTCTTTATTTACTTTAATCTGTTTTTTTTTATTTTTTTTAATATTTAAAATACAGATTTTCTTTTTTTTTATATCAACAAAATAGATTGAATTATGCTCTTTAACCCATAATGTTCCTTCACCTAATTTGCATTTACTATTCCAAATAACTTTTGGCTCTGAAGTTTTGATTTTATTCATTAACTTCAAATTCATTTATAAAGTCTTTGTTAGGATTAATACCTATACCAATATTATCACTAACAGATGCAAATCCATCATTTTCTTTCACCTGCTTTAAAATTGAAAAATCTTTATCTGAAAGATCAGTAATAAAAATATTTTTTTCAGTAGTATCAAATTCTAACATAGATTTTGAAGGAAATAATCCCCCAGGCATATCTGGTTGGGCTGTTAGCAAGTGTAAATTAACAGCTATACTTATAGCCGAACCCCAAACATGATTTATAACTGGAATAAAATTTGCCTGCGCTAATGCTGAAACTTTCAAGTACTCGGTAATTCCTCCTAAACCACAAACCTCTGGCTGAGCAATATCTATACAATTGTTTGAGATTAATTTATTCCAACCATATTTTGTAAATTCAGCCTCACCACCCGCAATGCTCGTAGAAATTTTGCTTCTTAGTTGTCGATACCCTTCATAATCCTCTGGTGCAACTGGCTCCTCAAACCAAAATATATCCAATTCATCTAAGCCTTTTCCCACATATATTGCATCTTTTAGGTTATATGCATGATTTGCATCTACCATCAACTTAAAGTCTTTTCCTATGCTTTCTCTAACCGCTTGCACTAATTTAAGATCATCCTTTGCACCTAAACCTATTTTCATTTTCATAGCTTTAAAATTTTTAGACTTAATTTCTTTTGCCTCCTCTTTAAATAGACTTATTAGTTCAGCAGTAGATTTTTTTTGCAACATCATCCCATATCCATAAACTGGAATATGTTCATTACATTTTCCTCCTAGAAGTTGATAAAGAGGTGCTTTAGTTTTTTTTCCAAGAATATCCCACAACGCAATATCAACACCTGATAAAGCTTGTATAGGCATTCCTTTTTGTCCACTATCTCTTAAAAGATTATATACTTTCTGCCAAATGTGCTCTTTATTTAAAGGATCTTCTCCAATTATTAGAGGCTGAATAACTTTTTCAACAATATATTTATTTGCAAGAGCAATATTACCTGGTCCAAAACATTCTCCCCATCCAGTTATACCTTCATCGGTCTCAACCTCTACAAGATGGGCAGTTCGGTGTTTGTAATATTGTTGAGAATAACCTAGTTCTTTATCTAACTCATATCTAAGTACATGACTTTTAATAGAAGTTATCTTCACAATAATTTATAAAGCAATTACTTTAGAGTTCTGTTCACCTAAGTTTTCAACAGATAATTTCATTGTGTCTCCAGCTTTTAAAAATTGCTGAGGTTTCATACCCATTCCAACTCCTGGAGGAGTTCCTGTAGTAATGATGTCACCAGGTTGAAGAGACATATATTTACTTAAGTAGGAAACAATAAAATTAACATTAAATATCATGGTATTTGTATTTCCTCTTTGCATTTTATTTCCATTAACATCTAAACTCATTTTTAAATTATTAATATCTGAAATTTCATCTTTAGTTACCATATAAGGTCCAATTGGCCCGTAAGTATCATGAGACTTTCCTTTAACCCATTGACCCATTTTTTCTATTTGCCACTCTCGTTCACTGATATCATTTACTAGACAATATCCTAAAATGTGATCTTGAGATTGATCTTCAGATATATGTTTAGTTTCTTTTCCAATAATAATTCCTAATTCAACTTCCCAATCAAGTTTTTTTGATCCTGATACAATTTCAATATCGTCATTAGGACCATTTATGCAGCTTGTAGCTTTCATAAACACTATTGGTTCAGATGGAGCTTCTGCACCAGTTTCTGCAGCATGGTCAGAAAAATTTAATCCAATTGCAACAAATTTACCTGGCTTAGTTATACACGATCCAATCCTCTCACTACTTGATATTTCAGGGAGTGTTGAGAGATCTGCACTTTGTAATTTTGAAATAGTTTTAAAATTTAAATGATGAGGATTTAAATCTTCGACATGTGAACTGATATCTCTAATTTTACCCTCTTTGTCTAATGCCGCAGGTTTTTCTTTTCCTTTTTGTCCAACTCTTAATAATTTCATAATTCTCCTTTTTGTTATTTAATTATATTGAAATCCCACCATCAACAGAAATTGTTGTACCTGTTGTAAATGTTGCATCATCACTAGCTAAATAAACCGCCACAGCTGCTATTTCTTCAGCAGTACCTAATCTTCCCATTGGTTGTCTTGCTATAAAATCTTTTTTAGCCTGAACAGGGTCAGGACTTTGGTTAACCCTATCTTGCCAAGAAGGTGAGAAAACTGTTCCTGGCGCAATCGAATTACATCTTATGTTTTGTTTAACAAAATCGGCTGCAATTGATTTAGTTAATCCAATCACGGCTCCTTTTGTTGTTCCATATACAAATCTATTTGGGAAACCTTTTAAACTAGAAGCACAAGATGAAACATTGATAATGCTTCCACCATTTTGTTTTACCATTAGTGGTAATATTGCTTTACACATAAAAAACATTGATTTTACATTTACATCGTTTGAAAAATCCCAATCTTTTTCCTCGCAATCAAGAATAGTTCCATGATGAACAAATCCAACTGCATTAAATAAAACATCTACTTTATCTAAAGATTTAGTAAAATTTAAAATTGCATTATTATCAGTTGAGTCCAAAGTTTTCACTTCAATACTAGGAAATTCTTTATTTAAATCAGCCAAGGTTTTATCATTTAAATCTGTTGCAGTAACATGTGCTCCTTCATTATGAAATGCAATAGCTGTTGCTTTACCAATCCCTTGTCCAGCAGCAGTAACTAAAATTTTTTTACCTTCTAATCTTTTACTCATTTCTTATTCATCCTTTCAATTTCCATATAAAGTGAACTATGGTCTTTGTTTCCATGACCATTTTCAACTAAAGTTTTATACATTTCTTTAACTAAATTTGAAATAGGTAAATGAGTATTAAAATTGTTTGCACAATCTAAAATATTTTCCATATCTTTTAAATGAGTAGAAGTTTTTCCTTTTGGACTAAAATCCTTTTTAATCATTCTTTTTCCATGAGTTTGTAAAATTTTACTATCTGCCCAACCACCAGATAAAGCACTAATCATTTTGACAGGATCTGCTCCTGCTTTCTCACATAACGTTACGGCTTCCGCTACTGCACCAATAGTAAGGCCTACAATTATTTGATTTGCAAGTTTTGATACTTGACCACTACCTACTGGACCCACCAATGTTGGATTTCCCATTGTCTTTAAAATTTCACTCGCTCTATTAAAAATATCTTGCTCACCTCCTACCATAATTGCTAATGATGCCTCCTCTGCACCAATGGTTCCACCTGATACGGGTGCATCTAGATAATTTATATTATTTGATTTTAGATTATTTCCATGATTAGTTGCTGTTGATGGTTTTACTGAGCTCATATCAATTACTATAGCTTCTGATTTTAAACCTTCTAAAAAGTCAGAGCTACTCATGATCTCATCAACGGCATTATCATCTGTTAGCATCGTAATGACTACATCACTGTCACTTACAGCCTCTTTAATTGAACTTGATATCTCTGCACCCTGATCTTTTAAAGGAGCAGCTTTATTTTTAGATCTGTTAAAAGCTTTTAAATTATATCCAGCTTTTAAAATATTTTTAGCCATTGGTAGGCCCATAAGACCTGTCCCAATAAAACCAATTTTCATCATTATTTTGGTTTAAATTCGTGGAAATTTTGTGTCATTGCTTCAGGGAAAAACATTACACATGCAAGTACAATCAATTGAATTACGATAAATGGAGCAAAACCTCTAAATATATCTGTTAAAGATATATGTGGTGGTGCAACAGACTTTAAATAAAAAGCTGCAGGACCAAATGGTGGACTTAAGAATGAAACTTGCATATTCACACAAAATAAAATTCCAAACCAAATTGGATCAAATCCAAGTGCAATAACAATCGGTAAAAATACTGGCATTGCTAATAAGACAATCCCAACCCAATCCATAAATGCTCCCATTATCAAAAACATTATTTGCATCATAAAAATTAGATACATTGGTTTTAAATCATAAGCTAAGATAGTCTCTGCAACATATTTTGGACCTCCAGCAAGAGAATAGGCGCCTGCTAAAACTGTTGCACCAAAGGTAATAGTTAAAATAGTTCCTGATGCTTTAAATGTTCTAGTTAATGCATCTTTAAATAAAAACCATGTTAATTCTTTTCTAGCAAAAATTATGATTAATGTAGCAACAACACCCATTCCAGCTGCTTCTGTGATACCAGTTATACCTGAATAAATTGAACCTAAAACAATTATCACTATTCCTATTGGTGGTAACAGACCTGGAAGATATGACATTTTTTCTTTTAAAGTTAAAGGAGCTTCATCACTTAATGGTGCAAGATGTGGTTGTAATCTTGTTCTAATTAAAATGTAAGTAATGATTAAACCCGAAATCATTAAACCTGGAACTATAGCTTCTTGAAATAACATTGTGATTGATGTTTCTGTCGTTAAACCATAAATGATTAAAACAATAGATGGGGGTATCATTGTACCTAAAGAGCCTGAGGCACAAATAATTCCAATAGACATATCTTGATCGTATTTTAATCTCAACATTTGAGGTAGTGCAATCAATCCTAATAAAACTATTTCTCCTCCAATAATTCCACTCATCGCAGCCATAATTGTTGCCATGATTGCAGTAACAACACCTACCCCACCTCTTGTTTTTCTTAACCACGCATTCAAAGCATCATATAAATCTCTTGCTATGTTTGAGCGTTCAAGTAAGGAGGCCATAAATATAAATAAAGGTACTGATAAAAAGGAATAAGTAACAACTAGAGAATAATATCTTGAGAGTAAGATACCTAATGCATGCTCACCAATATAGAGAAATACTAACACCGCACCCATAAAACCTGAGGCAAAACCCATTGGAACTCCAATAGATATAAGAATTAGTAACCCAACTATAAGTATTAATGAAAGTGATCCTATTTCCATTTTATTTTAACTCTTTAGAAGGGTCGTATTGTTTTTCTTTAGGATTTCTCCAATCAATAATTAAATTGTTTACAGATTGAACGGCAATAAGAAATACACATATAAGTGTAAGAGGCTTCATGGTAGCGGGAATAGGTGGATCCCAATAAGTTGCAAATCTTTCCCAGTTTACAAATGATCTGTATGCATCTTCCATCCCACCATAAATTACAGCAGCTGCAAAAAGTACAATAACTAGTGTGCTAATTAAGTCAAAAATTCTCTGAGTTGGTCTGCTCACCCAATCATATAATAATACTATTCTAATATGGCTTCTTAACCTTGTTGCATAAATTCCACCAACTAAATAACAAACACCAGCCAACCATAAGCATAATTCGTTAGCCCACAAGGTTGGTTTAAAAACCACGTACCTCATAAAAATTTCATACATCATGACAAGTACGATTATGGGTATTAAATATTTAATTGTATGGCTTAAAAATAATGAAATTCTGTCAATCCAATTTATTGGAAAATCATCTTTGCTTGCAACTTTTTGATTTTGTTCTTCTAATTGTTTGTCAAGCATAAGCTAAAATTTTAAGTTGATAAGAAGGGCCTTTTCAGGCCCTTCAAGATTTTAATGTGCTTCTGATTATAGTATACCGTTAGCTTTCATATAAGCTGTGTGTATATCTATAAGAGCATTAGCTTCAGGAGATTTTTTTCTCCACTCTTCCCAAGCACCAAGTGCAGCATTTCTGAACTTAAGTCTATCTTCTCTAGACCAGTCATGAAGAGTAACGCCCATTTCTTTTAAAGCTTTAACAGCTTCAGCGTTTTTTCTCTCAACTAAACTAGTGATAGTTCTTCCTGCAATTTCTATACCTGCTTTCATTGCTCCTCTTTCATGAGGTTTTAGCTTTTTCCATACTTTACTATTACAAGCTAAGTGGTCAGCTGGCATGGAGTGAAAACCTGGATATGTAGCATATTTATTTTGCTCATAGTGTCCACCTGCATAGTTAGTTGCTAAAGATGAATAGTCAGCACCGTCAATAAGACCTGTTTGTAAAGCAGTTGGAACTTCACCAAAATCCATTACGATTGGCTTCGCACCTAATGCTGTAAAGATCATACTTTCCATACCTGGAGGTGATCTAAATTTAAAGTCTTTGATAGACGCAACATCTGGAATTGGTTTACTAGAAATTAAAGACTCATGTCCCGGTATCCACCAACCAATTAAAGTCATTCCATATTTATTGTAAAGTGCGTCAACAGCCTCTTGAGCTCCTGGAAAATTCAAGAATTCATATTGTTGATATGGGTTATCATATCCACCCATTACATCACCTGCAAATTGAAACGCTGCATTTTTACCAGTTTGATAACCAGCACCAGTCATATCACAGTCGATAATTCCAGTTTGAGCAGAGTTAAATACCTCAGCTGATTTTCCTGTTACTGAAGATGAGTAGAACATTTCTATTTTTAAGCTTCCACCTGAAAACATCTCTACGTTTTTAGCGAATTGAGCCGCAACTTCACCATTTGGTGAACTAGCTGTAAAGTGAGTTTCAATTTTTAAAGTCTTTGCATTTGCAGAGCCAAATAAAGCAACTGAAACAATAGCTACAGCAGCTATAGTTTTTGATATTAATTTAAACATTATCTTCCTCTCGTTTATGTTTATTTAATAAATTAAAACATAAATGAAATTAGTTTTCAACATGTGCGCATTTAATTTATGTATAGAAATTATATATATCTTTTAAACTTCAACTTTGAGTTGTGTTAAATTACTTCAGAAATCAGGGGTTTATTATTAAAGAAACAATAAATGTTATCTACAGCCATCATGCTCATAGCTAGCCTTGTTTCGTGAGTGGCACTCCCAATATGGGGTAGCACAAAACAATTATCCAAATTTGTATATCTTTTATCTAAATTTGGCTCATTGTTAAAAACATCAAGTCCAGCTGCATAAATTTTTTTATTTTCTAATGCATCTATTAAAGCATCATCATCAATGGTTGATCCTCTTGAAGTGTTAATAACTACAGCATGTTTGTTTAACAAACTAATGGTTGAAGCGTTTAGAATATGTTTTGTATCTGGTGTAGCTGGTGTATGTATACTTACAAAGTCACACTCAGGTAACATAGAATTTAAATCTGAATAATATTTAGCCCCATCCTCTAAGTCATCTGACAGTTTGTTTCTGTTATAATAAATAATTTTCATTCCGAATGCTTTGGCACTTTTTGCAGCTATACGACCTATTCTTCCCATCCCAATAATTCCTAGAGTTTTACCTGTCACAGAGTTACCAATCATAAATTTAGTAAGGTCTGGTTTTTGATTTTTCCAATTGTCTGTTCTAACTAAATTATAAGCTTCTCCTACTCTTCTAGATGCTGCTAATATTAAAAGAATAGTAGTTTCTGCCACCGCTTCATTTAGTACATTTGGAGTGTTTGTTACTTTAATTTTTTTTTGTTTTGCAGATTTAATAGAAATATTATCATAGCCAACACCTACCTGAGCTATAATTTTTAATTTTCCATTCAAATTATTGAAAAAGTTTTCACTAATTTTATCAAAACCTGTTGAAATCATTCCATCATATTCATTTATAATTTTTATTAATTCATCTTCTGGAATAGGCTCGTCTTCAAGGTTAAGTGTTACATCAAATTCTTTTTTAAGTTTTTCCTCTGCTAAGTCTGAAATTTTTCTAGAAACTAATATTTTTGGCATATATTAGTGAGAATCTCTTGGTAGACCTTTGGTATGCGATACGTCTAAATATTTACCTCGAGAATTAATACATGCTCCATCTTCAAGCTGTCCCACAGTGTTTCTGAAAATTTCTTGCCAAGGAGTTTGGTTATTTGCCTTAAATAACTTTTTATTTTTTCTCCTTTTTTTAAATTCTGATTTAGAAATTAATAAATCAACCCTTCTTTTGTTTAAGTCTATTGTCATTTTATCGCCAGTTTTTACAATTCCCAAATCTCCACCTACTGCTGACTCTGGGGAAACATGAAGTATTGAAGGACTTTCTGAAGTACCGCTCTGTCTACCATCTCCTAGTGTTGGTAAATGACTTATACCTTTTTTTAACAATCTGTCAGGTGGTTGCATATTAACAACCTCAGCAGAACCAGGGTAACCTACTGGCCCGCAGCCTCTTACAATTAATATTGAATTTTCATCAATTTTTAATTTCTTACTATTTAATCTTTTATGGTAGTCCTCTGGTCCTTCAAAAACTACAGCTTTTCCATTAAATACATTTGGATGTTTAGGGTTAGATAAATATCTTTCTTTAAATTCTTTACTTATTACTGAGGTTTTCATAATTGCTGAAGAGAAAAAATTGCTCTTCATTACTAAAAAGCCAGCTTTTTCTGCTAATGAATTTTTAAATGATTTAATTACATTATTATCTACATCAATTTTTTTTCTTAAATTCTCCTTAACTGTTTTTCCTGTGACAGTCTTTATGTTCGTATGAAGTTTTTTATTTTTAATTAATTCTTTCATCACAGCAGGGATTGCTCCAGCTCTATGAAAGCTTTCCATTAAGTATTCTCCTGCGGGCTGGCAATTTACTAGTAAAGGAATGTTATGTCCTAGTTTTTGCCATTCAGAAAGATCAAATTTAATTCCCATATGTTTTGCAATTGCACTTAAATGAGTTGTGCAGTTACTTGATCCACCTATTGCACTTGCAACTACAACAGCATTTTCAAATGCTTTACGTGTCATAATTTTTGAAGGAGTTAAATTTTCATGAACCATTCCTACAATACGTTTTCCAGTTTCGTAAGAAATTTGCTCTCTTTCTCTATAAGGTGCAGGTGTAACTGCTCCACCAGGTAAGGACATTCCCAATGCCTCAGCTACTGAATTCATAGAGGATGCTGTTCCCATTGTATTACAATGCCCAGCACTTGGTGAGGATGATGAAACCATATCCATAAACTCTTCATACTTTATTTCTCCTTTGGCCAATAATTTTCTAGCTTCCCAGACTACCATTCCTGAGCCAGCTAATTTTCCTTTATAAACTCCATCTAACATTGGGCCACCAGATAAAACTATTGCAGGAATATTTACAGTTGCTGCAGCCATTAACGCAGCTGGAGTAGTCTTATCACATCCAGTTGTCAATATTACTCCATCGATTGGATAACCATACAAAACTTCTACTAAAGACAAATATGATAGATTTCGGTCTAGCATAGCTGTTGGTCTTTTGCCTGTTTCTTGAATTGGATGTGTTGGAAATTCCATAGGAATACCTCCTGCTCTTCTTACTCCATCCTTTATTCTTTTACTTAAAGATAAAAAATGTCGATTACAGGGAGAAAGATCACTGCCTGATTGGGCAATTCCAATTATAGGATTTCCAGATTGTAATTCTTTTCTAGTAAGTCCATAATTTAAATAACGCTCTAGATAAAGAGCAGTCATATCTGGATTTTTTGGATTATTAAACCAATGATGACTTCTAAAACTCTTTTTTCTTTTTTTTGGCATAATATTTATAATGGTCTGTTTAAAATAATAGTTATATAATAATTTAATGAATAATCTAATAGTTTTAAATCCGAATGACAATGTTGGCGTAAGTCAATTTATCATTCCTGAAAAAACTAAAATTGAAGGTCATGAAATTAGTACAGTTGATCCCATACCTTTTGGTCATAAAGTTTGTTTAAAAACTATTAAAAAAGGCGATCCTATAATAAAATATGATCAAATTATCGGTTTTGCATTAGACGATATTAAACCAGGTCAACATGTACATTCGCATAATTTAGAATTTAGAGAATTCAAAAGAGATTTTAAAGTTACAGATAAAAAGCATGTTGTGGACGAAAAAGCTGATACATTCTTCAATGGAATTTTGAGAGATAATGGTCAAGTAGCTACCAGAAATTATATTGGAATAGTAAGCACTGTCAATTGTTCAGCGACTGTAACAAAGATGATTGTCGAAAAAATTAAATACTCTAATATTTTAAAAGATTATCCTAATATTGATGGAATAGTTCCTATCACTCATTCTACGGGATGTGGAATGAACACTGAAAGTGAAGGAATGCAAATGTTCCAAAGAACTATTGATGGATTTAAAAATCATCCAAATTTTTCCCATGTATTTGTGATAGGTTTAGGTTGTGAATGCGCACAAGTAAGTTTGTTTGACGAGTCTTTAAAAAAGCATAATAGAATTCATTTTCTTACTATTCAGGATGAAGGTGGAACAAAAAAAATTGTAGATAAAGTTCTATCACAGATCAAAAATTTATTATCAGAAGCAAACAATGTTGAAAGATCTTCTCAATCTGTTGGTCATTTGACACTTGCTTTACAATGCGGGGGTTCCGATGGATATTCAGGTATAACCGCTAATCCAGCATTAGGAATTGCTGCAGATCTTTTGGTAAAAAAAGGAGGAAGTTCAATTTTATCAGAAACTCCAGAAATTTACGGTGCAGAACACTTGTTAATTAATAGAGCTAATTCACAAGAAACTGCAGATAAACTAATTAAAAGACTGGAATGGTGGAAACATTATACCTCAATCAATAATAGCTCAATGGATAATAATCCTGCACCAGGAAACAAGAGAGGTGGCCTTACAACTATATTAGAAAAATCATTAGGAGCAGTTGCTAAAGGTGGAAATTCTATACTTCAAGATGTCTTGCAATATGCTGAACCATTAAAAAATAAAGGATTTAATTTTATGGACTCACCTGGTTACGATCCAGTATCTGTAACAGGACAAGTTGCATCTGGAGCAAATGTAATTTGCTTTACTACAGGTCGTGGATCTTGTTTTGGGTGCAAGCCTGTTCCAAGTCTTAAGCTTTCAACTAATTCTGCTATGTATGAAAAAATGTCAGAGGACATGGATATAAATTGTGGAACTATTGCAGAAGGTAAACAAAAAGTGGATGAAGTTGGTCAAAATATATTTGAATTAGTAGTTAACACAGCATCAGGAAATAAATCAAAAAGTGAGATCAATGGCTACGGTGACGAGGAGTTTAATCCTTGGCAAGTAGGCGTTGTAATGTAATTAAAAATCTCACAGTGCCAAAACAAACCTCATTATTTAATGTAATCTTATTAGCTGCTGGTGGTTTTTTTATGTTTGTTTGCATGGACTCTACTGCCAAATATCTTGGGACTGTAATGCCAGTAACACAGGCAATATGGGGAAGATTTTTCTTTCATATGGTTTCATTAATAATATTTTTTTTAATATTTAAACCCAAAGTTAATTTAAAGAAAAATTTTAAAGTACAAATAATCAGATCAACTCTAATGGTCACTGCTACATCATTTATGTTTTATTCTTTACAAAAATTTGACCTGGTTGATATTTATGTGGTCTTCTTTACTGCACCACTAATAGTCTCTTTGCTATCAGCATATTTTTTGAAAGATATTTTAACACCTAAAGGGATAGCCTTAATGCTACTAAGTTTTGGCTCAATTGTTTATTCATTAGGACCAAGTATGAAAATATTAAGTCTAGATTTAATTTTTCCTATTGTTCCACCAATATGCTGGGCTCTTTATCAGTTTTTTACAAAAGTTGTTTCAGGAGATAATGATCCATTTGCTGCTATTTTTTATACATCAATTTTAGGAGCAATCATTTTTAGTATTTTTATTTTTTTTAATTGGGTTCCATTGGAAAGAAATATTTACTGGCTTTATTTAACTCTTCTTGGTGTTGCTGGATTTGTTAGTCATTCTTTAATTATTTATGCAATTCAGCTTTCAAATTTGTCATTTGTAACTAACTTTCAATATTCTCAATTAGTCTGGTCAACAATTATAAACTTCATAATTTTTGGTGTACCATTTGATTATAATAAAATTATAGGTGTTATAGGAATAATAATTTTTGGTATAATGTTTATTAGAACAGAGGGGAAAAAAACTTAAACTAAGGAAATTATGAAAAATGTTGGATTTATTGGTGTTGGATATATGGGTTATGGAATAGCTAAAAATATTTTAAAAAATAAAAATAAACTATATGTAATAGCTAACAAAAATAGAAAACCAATTGAAAAGATTGTCAAAGAAGGAGCTGAGGAAGTTAATTCTTTTGAGGATTTTAGGAATAAAAATTTAGACGCTCTGTTTATGTGTGTTACCAACACTCCAATAGCGAAATCAATTTCAGAGAAAATATCTAAAATATTAAATGATAAAACCATAATTATTGATATTACCACTCACAATAAATCAGGTTCAATTGAAACTAGCTCAATTTATAAAAAAAATAATATTAGTTATGTGGAATGTCCTGTAATGGGTGGTCCTGTTCAGGCAGAAGAAGGTATTTTAGGTGGAATTGTTGGTGCATCTGAGGAGAATTTCAAAAAAGCTGAACCTTACTTAAAATTTTTTTGTAAAGATTACTTTTATTTTGGAGAAGTTGGCATGGGAGCTAAATCAAAACTTTTAAACAATTTTTTATCTTTAGGTAATGGAGCTTTAGTAAATCACTTAGCTATAGGTGCTAAAGAATTAGGTCTGGATTTACAAAAAGTATTTAGTGTAGCAAAACTTGGCTCTGGAAATTCAGCAGCCTTGAACCGAGTATTTGATAATTTATTAAAAGGTGATTTTACAGGATTTAAATTTACAGCTAGTAATTCTGTAAAAGATTTAACTTATATACAAGATCTCTTAAAAGATTTTCCAGAAGCTGAAAAAGTTGCTGAAGTAAATAAAAATTATTTCCAAAAAGCAGTAGACCAAGGATATGGAGAAAATTTTATTAGCGAATTGATAAATAAAAAATAATTTAAAGATTGATTTGAGATACCGGGAATCTACTAAAGCAGTAGGTTGTATTCAAGAAATATATTTTAGTAAAATTAAAATAAATTAATTGAAATTATTATAATTATAATTAACTTTTTTATAAGGAGGTTATTATGTTAAAACTATCACCACCTGACACTTAGCTGAATAGCTTTATATTTCAAAAACAAACAAAAAATAAAATCCTTTTGGATTTAAATGCCAAAGAGGCAACATAAGGGAGCTCTTTAGGTAATATCTTAAAGAGCGAACCCTTAAAATTTAATTAACAGATTTTAAAATTTCTAGTGGAAGTGGTGCTTCTGGATACTTTTTTTGACATAATTTTTCATATGTTTCACAAAAACCCATAATTATCTTTAATACAGAATCTTGTTTTGAATTTTCTTTAATTATTAATTTAGAAATTAAATTATTACGCATTTCCTCTAATTCTTTAATTTGTTCTCCCGTAAAAAATTCACCAGTTTCTATTTCCCAATAAGTATTATCTAGTTCCTCATCGCTTAATTTGTTTAATTTATTTTGTAGTTCAATTATTGTCGGATCATCAGTTTGCTTATTTCTCATTGGCGAATTTTTTAATTTTCCAAGACATTTATCCCTTAATCCCTCAATAAAATGATCGTAAGGTCTTCCTTCCACCAAATCTTTAAAATGATTGCTACTAAAATATTTATTTATAGCTAGCTCTGTTGAAACTTTTTCTTTGCCTTTAATTACAGCTATTTGTACATAGATTTCCTGACTGATATATTCATCAAGATGATCTATTACTTTATGTGGAATCACTGCTTAAAAAATTAATGAGGCATTCGGTATTTGCTATGACATGCCTTACAGCTGCTCCACATAAATTCTTGAAGAGTAGCACGAATATCATCACTATCTTCAATCACTGAGGTCAGTTTTATCATATTATCAGATGATTTTTGCATCAAAGCATTAAAAGCGTCTTTCTCTTCCCAAATAATAGGTAAAGACTCTGTCTTAAATCCCTCTTTGGTGTTTTCAGGAAATAATCCTAGCAATGTTTTATAATTTTCACTCATTTCAATCATCAATTCTTTTGCTCTGTCAAAATCTCCCTTTGAAGATAAAGCTTGGACACGCTTTGCTGTACTGTAATTTTTGCTAAAAAGGGCTTTTCTTCCTTTAATAATTTCTTCTACAGACTGATCAGCAATACTTTTAGTTCCAACTACTGTGAAAAAAAGAGACAACAAAACTATACCAAAGCAACTAGTTATATGTTTTACTAAAGTATGCATGTTAAAAATACCTTAACAGAGTATGGTATTATTTCAAAGCTGTTACATTGGCTTAGTGCAATATTATTACTAATCCAAATTCCTCTTGGTTTTTATTTAGTTGATCTTGATTTTGGGGAAGAAAGATTAAGCATAGAAAATATTCATATTATAATCGGCTTATCAATATTTTACTTGGTTATTATAAGATTACTGAACAAAATTTTTAACCCCACACCAAAATTAGATCCAAGCATTTTTAAAGGTCAAAAATTTATTGCTAAACTTAATCATATTCTTTTATATGTGGCAATTTTATCAATAACCATTTCGGGTATTTTAAAAAAATTATTTAATGGTGAAACATTGGTGATATTTTTCAAAGAAATTAAAATCCAAGATAACTTTGTATTAGCTGATCAATTTTACAACATTCATATATTCTCAAATTATACAATTATAGCTCTAATTGCGCTTCATATTTTTGCTGTCATAATTCATAAGCTATTTTTTAATGAAAATTTGTTAAAAAAAATTCTCTAAAATATTTAGTGACAGTTAATTCCAAACTTTTTTAATCTCCAGTAATTATATGGCCATGGAGTTAAAAAACCTACGATCAGCATAATAGGTACAACCCACCAAGTTAGAATTGCACCACCAGTTAAAATATAATCTGTCGAATTCATCATAATTTCCATACTAAGCATTGAAATTAAACTCATTCCTGATGCTGTCTTTACTGCTCCATTAAATGAGAAACCTTGTCGTATTAAAATTATAGTCTCTAATATTATGCTTGTGATTAGTCCATTTATAATCGCTAAAATCATTATACCTAGCAGTGAAAAAGGTATTTTAGTTAATTGAAAAAATAATATAGTTCCAAAATCGCCGATAGCACAACCTAACAAACACCAACCAGTGTTTTTTGCACTTCTTTTCCAAGTGTGTTTACACGTCCAATGAAATGTGGAGCTAATCATAATTATTTGATAATAATAAAAAATGATTTTTAAACAACTGTTTGACACAAAATCTTCAACATATACTTATCTAATAGCTTCGGCAAAAGGTCGCGAAGCAATTATTATAGATCCAGTTTTAGAAAATGTTGATGAATATATAAGTCATTTAAAAGAACTCGATTTAAAACTCGTGAAAGTAATAGATACTCATATTCATGCTGATCACATTACTGGTGCCTCAAAATTAAAAATTAATACAAATTGTACAACAATTATGGGTGAAAATTCCCCTGCTGAAACTGTAGATATAAAACTTAAAGACGATGGAATTATTGAAATAGACAAATTAAAAATTAGAGCAATGTTTACCCCCGGTCATACTTCAGATAGTTACAGTTTTTTAATGGATAACTATTTATTCTCTGGCGATACTCTTTTAATTAATGGGACTGGGAGAACCGATTTTCAAAATGGTAGCTCTAAGGATGCGTATCATTCTCTTTTTCACAAATTATTAAAATTACCTGATGAAACAATTCTTTATCCTGGTCATGATTATAATGGAAAAAAATCTAGTACTATCGGCAAAGAAAAAGAGTGCAACCCAAGACTACAAGTAGAAAATGTAGATCAATATATTGAAATTATGTCTAATTTAAATTTATCAAAACCAAAGATGATTGATCATAATATTTCTAGAAATCTTAAACTAGGAAATGTTTAGTTATGCCCCTTTTAGAAAGAGGCATAAGTTATAAATAACAAGAGAGATAATTAATCAAAAATAAATATGAATTCTTTAATTAATTAATTCACTTATATAGTTAACAGAGATTTTTAATAACTATATTTGATCAAAACAGCTATGCGTTAACTGGGGTTAAGAGATTGAGATTAGTTATGATAAAAAAACAAATATGATAATCCAATAAGATAAAAGGCCAGAGAATATAGTTGCAATAACATTTCTTGAAAAATAACCAACAATAATTGCAACTAAAGCTCCAAATATTTTAGGATCATTCATTTCTATATAAGTGCCGTAATCATTAATAAATATTGCAGGAAATATAATTGCAGGAAATACTGCAGATGGAACATAAGCTAATACGGCTTTGATTTTTTCACCAAGGAGATCTCTTCTAACTAGAGCAATCATAGTCATTCTTGTAAAATAAGTTAATATTCCAGCAATTGTAATTGATAGCCAAGTCATTTTTTTAACCTCAATAATAATGCTGCAACGAATAAAGCAATAACAGGCGAAATAAGAATATAAGATTTAAATGGTGCTTCAAAAAATAATAAAGAACTAATACCGCAGACAAGCATTACAATTACGTGATCCAATTTTTTTAAATCTTGAACAACAATTGCTATAAAAGTTAAGGGTATTGCGAATTTTAATCCAAGCTCTTCGGGAACAAATGAACCTAATATTATCCCTGCTAGAGTTGCTATTTGCCAGCAAACCCACATTGTAATTCCTGTACCTAGCAAGTGATAATGTAAATATTGCTCTGTTTTATTTTTTTTAAAAAATTTATTAGACTCGGCAAATCCTTGATCAACCACAACATAAGAAATTAATAGCTTTTTAATAAAAGATAATTTTTCTAAATACTCAGATAAAACTGCTCCATATAACAAATGTCTTGAATTGATTACACCTACTGAAGTAACAGCTACTAAAGACGAAGCTCCACCAGATAATAATTGTAAAAAAACTATTTGTGAGGCTCCTCCAAATATAATGATGGACATAGCGTAAACCAAGTATGGATTAAAACCAAGATCTACACCAATTGCTCCACAAATTATTCCAAAAGGAATTACTGACAGCATATGAGGAGCGATATCAAGCATACCTCTTGAAAATAACTGTTTTTTTGAAAGCATTTATTTTGTTTGTATTAAAAACAAACTATATGATCAATATTAATTGGTCTTTTAATACCAAATTTTTCATCAACTTCGTGCTGATGAACGTGATGAGAATGAACAAAAACAGGGATTAATAAATCACTACTAGTTTTTAAAGTATAAATAAAATTTGTTCCTCTAAATTTCCTATCAACAACCTCTAACTTAAGATTACTTCGATCATCATGCTCGAGATCTTCTGGTTGTAATAACAATTGTACATCAGAACCTTTTGGGTAGTGTTTTATAAAATTACCTTTAATTGTTCCTAAATCTTTATTTTCTAATGAATTTTCTCCTGTCACCTTAGCTGGAATTAATATTCCCCTATTTAAAAAATTAACTACTTCAACTGAGTTTGGGAAATGATAAACATTATAAGGATCATCAAACTGCTTTACTTGACTATCTAATATAATTGCACATTTATTACCTAAATAAAAAGCCTCATAAGAGTCATGAGTAACTATTATAGTTGTTATTTTTAATTTGCTTAGTATTTTTTTTAATCTTACTTGAATTTCCTCTTTAAAACTTTGGTCAACATTAGATAAAGGTTCATCTAATAATAAAAGATCAGGTTGTGTTAACAAGGATCTTGCAAGAGAGGCTCTTTGTGCCTCACCTGCACTTATCTCATGTGGATATTTATTTAATATTTTTGATATATCTAGTAACTTTATTATTTCTTTAAAACTAAGTTTTTTCTTTTTTTTTTCTTTATTTTTATCAGCTCCTATTAATATATTTTTTTCTACAGTGTAATGTGGAAAGAGACTGTTATCCTGAAATGCTAAAGAAATATTTCTGTGCTCTGGTTCTATATTTTCTTTTTTAGAAGATAAAATTTTACCCTTTAATTGAATTGTGCCTTTGTCAATCGTCTCTAATCCAGCAATTGTTCTAAGTATTGTTGTTTTTCCAATACCAGATGGTCCAAGAATACATAAAGTTTCTCCTTCATTTTCAATCCCAAAAGATGCATTCTTTACCTTTGTTTTCCCACCTATGGCAAAGTCAACGTTTTTAATTTCTAAAAAGTTTTTACTCATTTTCCCTTAAAATATAATTAGATGTAAGCATAATAAATGTTGTTGCAATTAAAATTAAAAATAAAGATGGTACTGCAGCTGCCTCTAGTAAATCCTCAGATGCTGATATATATGCTGTCGTTGCAAATGTTTCAAAGTTAAATGGTCTTAAAATCAGTGTAATTGGAAGTTCTCTTATAATTTCAAGAGAAATTAAGATTAAGACGAATAAAAGTGAATTTCTTAGGTAGGGAACGTGAATATTCGTGAAAGTTTTTTGTTTAGAATAACCAAGAAGATAAGAACTTTCATCAACAGAGATATTAATTTTTTCATATCCAGATTTTATTCCATTAAATGCCAAAGAATAAAATCTTACAAAATAAACTAGAACTAAACCAAGGATAGATCCTATAAACACTTTTTTTATAGACAAGAAGCCTAGGGCTTGAACAATATTTTCATCAAACCATGCTATAAAAGTTATGAAAGCTACAGCTAGAATAACCCCTGGAATTGCGTAACCAGAAATAGATAGAGTAGATAAAATATTTAAAGCTTTATTTTTTGAAACTCTGTTCCCATAATTTGAAATAAGAGAAAAAATTATCAAAACTATGCTTGATAAAAATACTAAATAAATTGTATTTAAAGTTAGAGTAACTACTTGAAGATCAAAAAAGTTTTCAGGAAATTTGACTGTCCAATATAACATTTGGCTCAAAGGGAATAAAAAACTCAAAAAGAATATAATAAAACAAACAAAAAATGCGTTAAACGCTTTAATTCCAGAAAGCTGTATTTTTTCTTTTTGCTTAAAACCACCTTTTGTATTGGAGTGATATTTTGCTCTTTTTCTAGATAAATTTTCTAAAATAAAAAGTGCAAAAATAAATATTAAAAGAAAAAAAGATAATCTATTCGAAAAAGCTAAATCATCAAACGCTATCCATGAATTGTAAATTCCAGTAGTTAGAGTGTTAATTGAAAAAAAATCAACTGCACCAAATTCAGCTAAAGTTTCCATCGCTACGAGAGATAAACCAGCTACTATAGCGGGTCTAGCGGCTGGTAAAATTAAAGAATATAAAGACTTAAATTTTGAAAATCCCAAACTCCTTCCTAAATCAATTAGGTTTTGTGATTGATATAAGAATGATGCTCTTGTCAGAATATATACATAAGCAAACAAAGAAAAAGAAAGTGAAAGAACAGCTCCAAACAAACCATCAAATTTTGGAATATGCTGGTTGTAATTTCCTGGTCCAAATAAATTTTTTAAAATTGAATACAAGGTTCCATAATTTTCAAAAAAGGCTGTTAGTGAGTAAGCATAAATATATGGAGGAACTGCGAATGATAATATTAAAGCCCACTTAAAAAAATTACTAAATGGGAATTTATAAAATGAAACTAAATAAGCTGATAGAGTTCCTATTATAAATGTTAAAACTAAAACCGAGATTAACAAAACTAATGAATTAAAAATATATTCTAAAAGAAAGGTTTCTTTTAGAATGGTAAAATAATTAGATGTGTCTTCAAAAAAACTGTAAAAAACAGTAACTATAGGAATTAATACACTTATAGAAACTAGTAATGAGGATATAAACCAAATATTTAAGTTCTTAAACATAGTGGGTTTATAATATAAAATTATCTTTTTAATATAACTTTACTTTGTTGATGATAAATATTTAATACTATTTTCAGGTGTGGTCTCTATATAAGGATCATCATCAGATCCTGAATTATTAATTCCTGGTTCTTGCCACCATTTTTCAACTATCCCATCTTTAATTACAGCCATATATCTCCAGCTTCTTTGACCAAATCCATTATGATCTTTTGCGATAAGCATGCCCATATATTTGGTAAATAGTCCTGAACCATCTGGTATTAATTTTATGTTGGAAATACCCATTTTTTTTGCCCACTCATTCATTACATAAGAGTCATTAACAGAGCAGCAGTAAACTTCATCAATTCCAAAGTCTTTAATCTTAGTAAAGTTACTTTCAAAGCCAGGTAATTGTTGAGATGAACATGTGGGTGTAAAAGCACCTGGAAGGCTAAATAAGATTACTCTCTTTCCTTTAAAAAAATCATCTGTATTTTTTTCAATCCATTTTCCCCCAATTGAACAAGTTTCTTGATTTTCAGCAGTATCACCTTCTCTGACCTTAAATTTTACATTTGGTATTTTAAATCCTTCAATCATTTCAGCCTCTTTAGTAAATTTTTTTTATGCCCAAAACTAATTTAGGAAAGGGTAAAAATCCTGATTTTAGAATTGGGCACAATCATTAAAAAGAAAAATTATGTCAATTATTAAAGGGGGTGAGGACTGAAATGACCTCATGATCTTTAATATCTGATAATCTTCTATTATTTATTTTATTTTTGATTTTTTCAACTTCTAACGAGCATGGTTCACATGTTATCTGACCCACTAGTGAACCGCTCGCATCAGAAGAATTATTTTTATCAAAACTAAATAAATTCTTTTTCACTTATTTATTACTTCCAACCTGCTGCAGTCATTACTTCTAATGCTGCTGCTTGATTTTTTCCATAAGAAGCTAGTTTAGTATTCATATCTTGTTGAAAATCTAATCCTAGATTATTTACTACTAATGGACTTGGTGAAACACCTTCAATCATTGGAAACTCAAATGTGTTGTTAGTGAAGTGCTCTTGAGACTCTGGAGTTAATAAAAACTCTACAAGTTTAATTGCATTATCTTTATTGGGTGCTCCTTTTACTAGAGCTGCACAACTAACATTCATATGTGTTCCTCTACCATTTTGATTAGGAAAGAAAGCTTTTACTTTTTTAGCTGCTTCTTGTTGCTCTGCACCTTTTTTACCAGATAACATTAGAGCTAAATAATAAGTGTTAGCTACTGCAATATCAGCTTCTCCTGCTGCTACTGCCATTATCTGAGCTCTATCGTTTCCTTTAGAATCTCTAGCCATATTTGCAACAACTCCTTTTGCCCATTCAGCTGTAGCTTTTTTTCCATTATTTTCAATTAATGAAGCCACAAGAGATTTATTATAAATATTACTAGATTTTCTTATTACTAATCTACCTTTCCATTTTGGATCAGCTAGACCTTCATAAGACATTCCAGATAATTCAGCACCAGTGACTCTTTCAGGTGAATAATAAATTATTCTAGCTCTTTTTGCTATCCCAACCCATTTATTAGTTCTAAAGCTTTTTGGAACAGCAGCTCTTATAGCATCAGATGATAAGCCACGTTGAAGATGACCTTTTGCATCCATGGCACCACATCTTCCAGCATCAGCCGTGATGTATAAGTCAGCTGATGAATCTGCACCTTCGCTAATGATTCTTTTCTCTAAAGCACCTGATTTACCGTTAATTAAATTTACTTTAATTCCTGTTGCTTTTGTAAACTTTCCATAAAGCTCAGCGTCGGCTTTATAGTGTCTTGCATTAAATATATTAACTTCATTTGCAATCGCGATAGATGATGCAAATACAGAAAATACTAATGCTATAATTGATATTTTTCTCATATCTCCCTTTATGTTTTTGTTTATTTGCGAATGAGAATTATTCTCAATGCGAATGATTATCAATCGCATATTATGTCGCAGTTTTCAATGATTTTTCGAGATTAAAGGAAAATATTTGTCTTTTAAGGATTATTTCCAGTCACCAATCTTACTGAATAAGAAATTCCTAAAAGCTTGAACTCTAGCGGTATTTTTTAGGGATTGTGGGTAAACGAAATGTGCCTCAGTAATTGGTCCTTCTAATTTTGGTAGTACTTTTATAACTTTTGAAGAGCCTGTTACTAAGTATTCTGGCAAAGCAGCCAAACCCACACCCGACTCTACTGCAAGCAATAATCCCATTACACTATTTACCTTCATAACTGTTTTTCTTTTTTTTCCATCATGCATTCCAAGTTTTAAAGCCCAATCAGGATTGTAAACTGGTGATGGTGCACCTTTTCCAAATGAAATAAATTTATGTTTGTTCAAATCATTTACAGTTTTTGGCATACCATTTTTCTCTAAATATTTACTTGAACCATAGATATAGTACTTAATATCAACCAACTTTTTTTGAATATAGTTAAGCTGTTTAGGTCTTCTCATAAATATTCCAATGTCAGCTTGTCGAGTACTTAAATCTAATTCCTTATCGTCAAAAACTAATTCTATTTCTATTTCAGGGTTCAGGGTCATGAATTCCTGAATTCTTGGCGTTAACCAATGAGTTCCAAAACTTCTTACAGTAGTGATAGTTAATTTACCGGTAGGTTTATTTTTTTGATCTCCTAATGATGTTTCAACTTCTTTAAGTTTACTAATTACTTCATGAGCAGTTTTAAAAACATATTCTCCATTTTCAGTAAGAGTTAGTCCTCTAGCATGTCTCTCAAACAATTGAACTTTTAAATCTTGTTCTAGAGATTGTATTTGTCTACTTATAGCAGATTGACTTAGATTTAAGTTAACAGTAGCGTTTGTGAAGCTTCCAGCTTCAGCAACTGCATGAAAAATTTTTAATTTATCCCAATCCATTATTTATTTAAATCCACTAATACTCTTCCAGAAATTTCACCTTTTAAAATTTTTGGATAAGTTTCTAACAATTCTTCTAAACCTACAGTTAAGATTGATTTTTCTAACAAATCAAAATCAATTAAATTTGAAGCTTCACCCCAAATAAATTCTCTTCTCTTAATGCTACAATTAGCAGAGTCCATACCCCAAAGCTTAATACCTCTTAACATGAATGGAATGACACTTGTATTTAACTCGTTGTTATTTGCATTGCCGCAAACTGCTACAATTCCATTAGGTTTAGTTTGAACAATTGCATTTGCTAAAATTTTTCCACCAACAGTATCTACTACTCCGTCCCATAATCCTTTATCTATAAGTCTTGGATCCTTGTCAAATTCAGCTCTATTTACAATGTTTTTAGCACCTAAAGACTTTAAATAATCTGACTTAGAATCTTTTCCTGTAACTGCAGTCACGTTGTAACCTAGTTTTGTTAATGCCATAATTGCTACACTCCCAACTCCGCCAGTAGCACCAGTTACTAATACATCGTTAACTTTTTCACCTAACAAAATACTTTCCCTTGCCTGAATTGCAAAAGTACTCATTAATGAAGTAAAGCCTGCCGTTCCTAAAATCATTGCTTGCTTGGTTGTTAAGTTGTCAGGTTTTTTTACCAAAAAGTCTGCATTTACTTTTGCTATTTGCGAATATCCACCATAGAAAATTTCACCTACTCTAAAGCCTGTTAAAATTACTTCATCACCCTCTTTAAACTTAGGGTTTTCACTTTCTAAAACTTTTCCTGCAAAATCTATTCCCGGAATGTGAGGAAATTCTTTTACTAATCTTCCACCATTTTTTAGAATCATTCCATCTTTAAAATTCAAATCTGAGTAATCTACTTGAACGGTAACATCACCGTGTTTTAAGAAACTTTTATCAATTGATTTAACTTCTCTCGTAAAATTTTCGCCTTCTTGATTTACGATTAATGCTTTGAATTGATCAGACACTTTAATCTTTTGGTATACTTATAAATCTTAAATATCTATTTTGATAACTTAGGTCTTCTTTAAATTGGCCCAAGTAATAATTTGTTACAGTTGTTGCTTGTTCTTTTTTTATTCCTCTCATAGTCATACATTGATGAGTAGAGTCTATTGTAACAGCTACACCTTTTGCATCTAAAGACTCCATTAGAGTCTTAGCTATTTGCATTGTTAATCTTTCTTGGGTTTGTAGTCTTTTTGAAAATACTTCTACAACTCTTGCAAGTTTACTTAATCCTACAACTCTTTCTTTTGGAATATAAGCAACATGAGCTTTTCCAATAATTGGAGCCATATGATGTTCACAATGACTTTGAACTGAAATATTCTTTTGAATAACCATGTCGTCATATCCATCTACATCTCCAAAAGTTTTATCTAAAATTTTATCTGGATCAACTTTGTACCCACCAAAATATTCTTTGTATGCCTTCATTACTCTTTTTGGAGTTTCTAAAAGCCCTTCTCTGTTAGGATCTTCCCCTAACCAAGTTAGAATAGTTTTGAAAGCCTGTTCAGCTTCTTTGTCAGTAACTTCGCTTGTTTCAATAATTTTATTGTCTGTATCTTTTACTAATTTCATAGCGCCTTTTTATACAGTAATTACTTAATTTTAAAATATTTAATATAGTGAGATTTATGCTAAATAGTCACTACATATGTTCAAAAAAAGAGAAAATGTGCAGGAAATTGAAGAAGGAAATCTTTTATCACCAAAATTTGATAATGATGGCCTAATTCCTGTAATTACTATGTGTTCTCAAACAAAAGATATTCTTATGCATGGTTATATGAACGTTGAAGCATTAAAAAAAACAATAGAGACTAAAGAGGCTCACTATTTTAGTAGATCTCGAAAAGCTATTTGGCATAAAGGTAAGACTAGTGGTTTTACACAAAAGGTAACTGAAATTAGAATTGATGATGATCAAGATTCTATTTGGTTAACTGTTGATATTGGTGATGGAGCTAGTTGCCATGTTGGTTATCGATCGTGTTTTTATAGGTCTATCCCAACAGGTCCAATTGAAAATGGTCGAAAAGTTGAAATGAAGTTTTTAGAAGAAGAGAAAAAATTTGATCCTGAGGAAGTTTATAAAGGTCAACCAAATCCAACTAAGATTTAAATGAAAGAGAAACAAAAAAATGTTCTAGGTGAAGATCTAGAAGAATGCTCTAATGATCCTTTAACTGGATGGTTAAGAGATGGATGTTGTAATACAGATGCAAATGATCACGGCGTACATACTGTTTGTGCAAAAGTGACAACTGAATGTTTAGAATGGTTAAAAGAAGCAGGTAATGATTTAATCACACCACATCCAGAATTCGGATTTCCTGGGTTAAAAGATGGCGATGGATGGTGCTTATGTGCTAGTTGGTATGCAAAAGCTGTTGAAGCTGAAAAGGCTTGCCCTATTTTTTTGAAAAGAACTCATCAAAATACTTTAAAATATGTTCCAATTGAAACTTTAAAAAAGTTTGCAATAGATTTATCCTAATTTACATATTGCCATATTTAGGTCCACCTCCACCCTCAGGAGTTACCCAAACAATATTTTGTGAAGGTTCTTTAATGTCACAAGTTTTACAGTGAATACAATTTTGAGAATTAATAACAAATTTATTTATTTCATTTTCTTTTTGAACTTCATAAACTCCTGCTGGACAATATCTTTGAGCAGGTTCATCAAATTTTTCTAAAGTATAATTAATTGGTAAATTAGGGTCTTTAAGTTTTAAATGAACTGGCTGATTATCTGCATGATTTGTACCTGTTAAATAAACTGAACTTGTTTTGTCAAAAGTTAAAACATTATCATATTTTGGATAATCTATTTTTGGCATATCTTTAGCAGGTTTTAAGGTCTCATGATCAGCGTGCTTATGCTTAAGAGTAAAAGGCATTTTTCCTCTAAATAAAATTTGATCTATACCTGTAAATATTATTCCTAATATTAATCCCCAACTAAAACTAGGTTTGACATTTCTTGCCTCAAACAATTCTTTATAAAGCCAACTATTTTTAAATTTTTGCTCAAATATAGATAAATCTTTATTATCATTTAAATGCTCATTTATAGTTTCAGCAGCTATTATCCCACTTTTCATAGCTGTATGAGAGCCTTTGATTTTTGGCATATTTAAAGTTCCCGCATCACAGCCAACTAACAATGCTCCTGGCATAAACATCTGAGGTAAACTTTGAAAACCTCCTTCAATTAAAGCTCTTGCACCATATGAAATTCTTTTTCCACCTTCTATAATTTTCCTGATAGCTGGATGAGTTTTAAATCTTTGAAATTCATCGTATGGAGATAAATGAGGATTTTTATAATCTAAACCTATAACATATCCTAAAAAAACCTGTTTATTTTCTGCATGATATATAAAACTTCCGCCGTAAGTGTTGTTATCTAATGGCCATCCGGCTGTGTGCATTACTAGGCCTTCTTCGTGAGTTTTCTCATCAATTTCCCAAATTTCTTTAAACCCAATCCCGTACTGTTGTGGATCTTTTCCTTTATTTAATTCAAATTTTTGAATTAATTCTTTTCCAAGATGGCCTCTGCAGCCTTCCGCAAAAACTGTAACTTTTCCCAATAGCTCAATACCTGGTTCAAAACTATCTTTTTTATTTCCTTCTTTATCTATACCCATATCTTGAGTAGCAACTCCTTTTACAGATCCATCATCGTTATATAAAATTTCACTTGCTGGAAATCCTGGAAAAATTTCTACACCTAAATTTTCTGCTTGTTCAGCAAGCCATCTACATAAATTTGCTAAACTAATAATATAATTTTTATGATTTTGTTGAACTGCAGGAAGCAACCAAGTTGGCCAGCTTAATGATTTTGTTTTTCCTAAAAATAAAAATTTTTCTTTTGTTACTTTAGTTTTAATCGGTGAATTTAGTTCTCTCCAATTAGGTAATAATTCATCTAATGCACGTGTCTCAAAAACATTACCACTTAAAATATGTGCTCCTATTTCTGAAGCTTTCTCTAGCAAGCAAACATTTAGATTTGAATCTAATTGTTTTAGTTTTATTGCTGTTGATAAACCTGATGGCCCCCCACCAATGATAACAACATCATATTCCATCGATTCCCTAGACATAGACTAGTTTTTAACTGTAAGGATTATTTTTGTATAGTGTTTAATTTGTTCAGCTCTTCCATGAACTGTGGAAGTGCTTCAAATAGATCAGCTTCAAGGCCATAATCTGCAACACTAAATATTGGAGCCTCTCCATCTTTATTGATTGCGACAATTACTTTACTCTCTTTCATTCCTGCTAAATGCTGGATCGCCCCTGAAATTCCAATCGCAATATATAAATCTGGTACAACAACTTTTCCAGTTTGACCAACTTGATGATCGTTACTAATATAACCTGCATCTACAGCAGCTCTTGATGCACCAATCGCTGCTCCCAATTTATCTGCAACTTCTGTTATTAATTTAAAGTTATCTCCGCTCTGCATCCCTCTACCACCTGAAACAACAATTCTTGCAGTTCCTAGTTCCGGTCTGTCAGATTTAATTTCTTCTCTCTTAATAAACTTTGTATTAGAAAATTCTTCACCAGCCTCTCCTTTTTCAATTGTTGCAGTTCCACCAGAACTTTCGCATGGTTCAAAAGATGTAGGTCTGATCGTTACACATTTCTTGGTATCATTTGTTTTTACTGTTGCAAAAGCGTTTCCTGCATAAATAGGTCTTAGAAAAGTATCAGGTGATATGACTTTTATAATATCACTAACCTGAGAAGTATCTAAATGAGCAGCAATTCTTGGCATTAAGTTTTTACCAAATGTGTTTGCAGAACAAACAATATGAGAATAATTTTCTGCAAGTTTAACTATTGCTGGTGCAAAGTTTTCTGCTGTGAAATTTTCATAATGTGGTGCTTCTATACTAATTACTTTTTTAACCACTGGTAATTCAGAGAGTTTTTTAACAGCACTCTCACTATTTTGACCAATAATAACTGCGTGAACTTCTGCATCAATTTGGGAAGCAGCAGTTGCAGCGTTTAAGGTAAATGGCCTTAATTCTTTATTATTATGTTCTGCAATAAGTAATACGGCCATTATATAACTTTTGCCTCGTTTTTTAATTTTTGAACTAGTTCAGCAACATTTGCTACCTTAATACCAGCTTTTCTTTTTGGTGGTTCCTCAACTTTTAATTGTTGAACTCTTGGGGTGATATCAATTCCTAAATCTGAAACATTTATTTCCTCAATAGGTTTTTTCTTTGCCTTCATAATATTTGGTAATGATGCATATCTAGGTTCATTTAATCTTAAATCACAGGTTACAATTGCTGGAATATTAATTTCAACAGTTTCAAGACCTTCGTCAATTTCTCTAGTAACCTCTAAAGAATTATCTTTTACTTCTATGTTTGATGCAAAGGTTGCTTGTGGCCAATTTAATAAAGCACTTAACATTTGTCCTGTTTGATTGCAGTCATCATCAATTGCTTGTTTGCCCATAAAAACTAAATCTGGTTTTTCTTTTTCAACAATTTTTTGTATAATTTTTGAAACAGCTAGAGGCTCTAAAACACCCTCTGTCTTTACATGAATTCCTTTATCTGCTCCAACTGCTAAAGCTTTTCTAACAGTCTCTTGAGCTTTTTCTTCTCCTACTGTTATTGCAACGATCTCCGTTGCTTTACCTGCCTCTTTTATTTTAACTGCTTCTTCAATAGCATTGTCATCAGGTGGATTAGTTGACATTTTGACATTATCTGTAACTACACCTGATCCGTCCTCTTTTACTCTTATTTGGACGTTATAATCAATTACTCTTTTTACAGCGACTAAAATTTTCATTATGCTCTCAATAAATTATTTTCTTTATCGTAAGGGCTTTCCTCTAATACAGTAGCCTCATACATTTCTCCCAAGATATCAACTTGTAATTTGTCACCCACATTTGCAAAATCAGGTTTAACCATTGCTAATGCTATTGATTTATCTAATCTAAAACCAAACTCACCCCCAGTTGCTCTTCCAACAACTTTATTGTCTTTATATATGGGGTTATTCCCCAATACATCTGCATCTTTTGTATTATGCACCTCAAGAGTAACTAATTTATTATCGAATCCCTTTTCTCTCCATTTATTTAAGGCTTCCAATCCAATAAAATTACCTTTGTTAGGATGAATAAATCTATCCAAACCAGATTCGTAAGGTGAGTATTCAATTGATAATTCTGTACCTACAAGTTTGTATGATTTTTCTAATCTTAAACTGTTCATAGCTCTTATGCCAAAAGGTTTTATTCCTAAATCCTTACCTGCATCCATTAATTTATCAAAAATATGATTTTGATACTCAATTGGGTGATGCAATTCCCATCCTAGCTCACCTACAAAATTTACTCTCATTGCATTAACTGGAGCATAACCAACATTAACCTTTTTAGCAGTTAACCATTTAAAATTTTCGTTTGAAAAATCATCAGTAGAAACTTTTTGCATCAAATCTCTAGCTTTTGGACCAGCAACCACAAGTACTCCTGTACTATTAGTTAAATCTTCAAATATCACTGAACCATCGGTTGGCATCCATTTTTGTATCCAATCATGATCTAATCTTAAATTTGCTCCTGCAGAAACTAAGTAATAAGAATTTTCTGCCTCTTTCATAATTGTGAATTCAGAATGCACACCTCCTTTAGTATTTAAAGCATGACATAAATTTATTCTGCCAATTTTTTTTGGTAGTTTGTTTGCAACTAAAAAATCTAAAAATTCTTCAGCTTTAGGTCCTCTTATTCTGCATTTTGCAAATGCAGTCATATCTAGTAACCCAACATTTTCTTTAACGTTTTGACACTCTTTTTTAATTGCATCGAACCATTTTGATCGTCTAAACGACCAATCATCTTTTTGTTCCATGCCATCAGTTGCAAAAAAGTTTGGTCTTTCCCAACCAAATTTTTGTCCAAAGACTGCACCCAAGTTTTTCATTCTTTCATAACAAGGTGCTGTTCTTAAAGGTCTTGCTGCTGGTCTCTCCTCGTCAGGATAGTGAGTGATAAAAACATGACTATACGCTTCTTCATTTTTTGCTTTTAAGTATGATTTGGTTGCATAATTTCCATAACGTCTAGGTTCAACTCCTAGCATATCAATAGTAGGTTCGCCGTCTACAATCCACTCTGCTAACTGCCAACCAGCTCCACCTGCTGCAGTAATTCCAAAACTGTGACCTTCATTAATCCAAAAATTTTTTAATCCCCAAGCTGGGCCAACTATTGGATTTCCGTCAGGTGTGTAACATATTGCACCATTATAAACTTTTTTTACACCAACTTCTCCAAAAGCAGGCACTCGGTGAATTGCTCCCTCAATATGTGGAGCTAATCTATCAAGATCTTCTTGAAACAATTCGTACTCTGAATTTTTTGATGGACCTTCAACATAACAAGCTGGTGCGCCATCTTCATAAGGTCCTAATATCAATCCACCTGCTTCTTCTCGCATATACCATCGACTATCACTATCCCTAAGAACTCCCATTTCAGGAAGACCTTCTTTTTTTCTCTTTTGAATTTCAGGATGAGGTTCAGTTACAATATATTGATGCTCAACTGGAATTACTGGAATATCTAAACCTACCATTTCACCAGTTTGTCTTGCAAAATTACCAGAACATGAAATTACATGTTCACATTCAATTGAACCTTTGTCTGTTTCTACTATCCAACCGTCTTTAGTTTGTTTCATACTCATTACGGCTGTATTTCTATAAATTTCTGCTCCTCTATTTCTTGCACCAGTTGCTAAAGCTTGAGTTAAATCAGCTGGCTGAATATATCCATCTTCTGGGTGTTGAATTGCGCCAACTAAATCATCTGTATGACACAAAGGCCAAATTTCTTTTACTTGTTGAGGAGTTAAAAATTTTACATCCACTCCAATAGTTTGTGCAACACCAGCATATTGATGATACTCATCCATTCTATCTTTGGTGCTAGCTAATCTAATATTTGAAACAACACTAAAACCAACATTCTTTCCAGTTTCTTCCTCTAAAGTTTTGTAAAGATTAACTGCGTATTTATGAAGCTGTCCGACCGAATAACTCATGTTAAACAAAGGTAATAAACCAGCTGCATGCCAAGTAGAACCTGAAGTTAGTTCTTTTCTCTCAACTAAAACAACATCTGACCAACCTTTTTTTGCTAGATGATAAAGAGCACTTACTCCTACAACCCCACCACCAACTACAACAACTTTGGTTTTTGTTTTCATTGAACGATTCCTACTAAATTTTCATTAATTACGAAACAAAAATGTATCAACAAGATATCAGATTGAGCTACCTAGAGGTATTGGGTTTGAGACCATAGTTGTGAGCCAGCAGTCCTTTAATTCTCCATCCAGAATGTATTTTTCAACTTGCCAATTAAATTTATGATAAATTTTATTTTTATCCAGAATAATAACCTCAAATTGTGCCAATTTATCATTACTTCTTAATTCGGTTATTGTATGGCTTAAATGGTCAATCATCATTTGGTATGAATTTCCTTTAAGCATTCTTTTAAAGTTATTTAATGGTCCTGTAACTTTTTTATTGTTTGGATGTGCAAAATTCCATGTTTGTTCAATACCACTATCTTGATAATTTAAATCATTTTGCTGAAGTCCAGTTAGTTGAATTTTGACAACTTCTTTAGGTTTAATATTCTTATCAGGATTTAACAAATCAGCTTTGGAAAAACTTGTTAATAGAAAAATTAAAATAAATACTTTAAATGTTATTTGCAGTTTCTTTAACATCTTCTAAAAATTCTTGTCTCTTGGCATCGCTCACAAATGGTACTGCAAAATACCTTCTGTAGATAATGTTATATATGCCACACATGTGAAAAACTCCTCTTTTCAATCTTCGAATAGGCAAATTTAGAAAGAAAGTTGTGATAGCTAATCTTGGAGAGCCATATGTGCAAAATATTATTGCTTTTTTTTGCTTTAAATTACCAATTGGATATCCATAATTTCCAACCAACTTTTTAAATTTAAATGCCCAAGGTGGTGCTAGAACTTTATCAATCCAACCTTCAACAATAGCAGGCATTCTAAAATTCCAAATTGGAGCAATCAAGACAATGATATCAGAATTTTCAATTCTTTTTCTATGATCAAGAACTTCTTGATCAGGTTCCTCACCTGCAAATACTGGATTAAATTTTTCTTTATATAAATCGACTACATCTACGGAATTACCATTTAGTTCTACTTGTTTGATAAATTTATTTTTAATTGCAGCATTAAAAGAATTATCTTTGTAATGACCATAAATTAAGAAGACTTTTTTCATAGATACGTATTAGCTCAAAAATCTAAAAAAACTAATAAATATTTATGAATATTTGTAATAGCTACTCTGCAGTTTTGTATTTGCTGTTGTTAATGATAAAGACAAATAAAATTGGAAGTATTAACGTTAATAAAGTTACCACAATT
Source organism: uncultured Pelagibacteraceae bacterium (assembly GCA_902613855.1). GTDB lineage: Bacteria > Pseudomonadota > Alphaproteobacteria > Pelagibacterales > Pelagibacteraceae > Pelagibacter. The sequence goes on along the minus strand of CACMIX010000001.1, from coordinate 198,838 downwards.
AATAAAATCCCAAGTTCAGAATAATCAGCTGTTGTTTGAATTTCACCACTAACTTTATCTTTAACTTCTCTTGTAACAGTAAATATTTCATTTAAATATTTCGTTCCTAATGCACTTGCTGACAATGCGAGGTTGGTGAAGGAGGCAAAAACTGCAAAAAAAGTTGCTTTTAAATGAGATGGAGCATTTTTTGCTATCCAGGCAAGTAATGGAATCATTGATACTTGACCCAAAGGAGATTCAAGAGCTGTATTAATTAAAGCAATAAACTTAGCATCAACCACTCCTCCAGTTAATGAGGATGTCCAATTATGAAAGCCATAGTACATTCCAACACTTGGTAAAAATAAAATTGCACCTGCAATACTTAAAACAACAATTATTTTGGCAATTGAATTCTTTGCCATAAATGGTCTTAACAAAACAATCCCTGCTAAAGTTAAAATTGATGCAAGTAATGATAAAATTGAAAAAAACTGTTCATTAAATCCAAGTTGATCAATTTCAAACCAAGTTAAACCTGGTCCAGGTCCTGGCATTGCTCTAAAAATAAATATTATTACAGCCGTACCAACTATTGTTAATCTTAATTCCTGAGGTAGTTCTTTAATAAGTTTAAACATTAAAAATAAAATAATTATTACTGAGCCTATAAAAACAATCTCTTGTGCAAATGGGACGTTAAAAGATCCTACTGAGAGTGTGAAAATTACAAAAACTAAACTACCACCTAAAATCCACCAGTTTATCTCTGTTTTTTCATTTCCTCTTTCTTCCTTAAATTCTAATCCTTGAGATTTTAAAATTTTTATTTTTTTTTGTCTTAAGTAATTTGCTAAAATTACACCAAAGATCGAAACTAGGGGTATTACAAGAGCATATAAATAAATTGTTCCATATAAATTTATTTTTTCAGATTGCTCTAAACTTTCAACATCTCTAAATAAAATAACATTTACTAATGCCACAAGAACTGTTCCACCTATTATTGCAAAACGACCAAGAGTTTGCATTGTGGTATGCATTATTTTTACTTGATCTTTACTATAATCTGTTCCCTGTTCATCTGATAAGGGAACTGCTTCAACAGTCATTGCATCTGCAACTACATCCTGAACTACATATCCAACTGGAGCTAAAATGACACTTATTACAAACCAAGTTTCGACAGAAAATATTTCTGACATAGTTTCTGTATGAATAATTAACCCATACATAATCATCAAACTTAAGGCTATTAGGCTGGCACCTAAATAAACCATATAGTTTTTTCTTTCCCATATAAGATCAACAAGATGTCCTAAAGGCATTTTTAATGCCCAAGGAATCCCTGCCCAAAATCCAAGTCCTGCAAGAAATGCAGCTGATAAATTTAAATAATCTTTAACGAAGAAAGTTCCAACTATTCCAGTTAAACCTGAAATACCAGCAGCCATATAGACCATTAATGGTGGAAGATAAGTCCATTTAAATTCTCTTCCTAAATCTAAGAAAGTGCTATCTAAAAATTTTAATACTTTGTTCATTAGTCACTAAGAACTGGAAAGGCTTGTCTTACTTTTAAGAAATGTTTTTGATATTCCATTTTGGTACATTTATTTTCAACATATCCTATATGATTTTTTTCAACTAACTCTTTTGCATTTTCGTCACGTATTCCAAGTTGCAACCATAAAACTTTAGCACCAATTTTCACAGTGTCCTCTGCAATTGGCAATACTTCTCTAGATGGTCTAAATACATCAACAATATCTATATTTTTTTTTATATCAGTTATTTTAGCGTATACCTCTTCGCCCAAAATTTTTTGACCTTTAGCAGATGGGTTAACTGGAAAGACTTTATACCCATATTTCTGCATATACTTCATCACAATAGTAGATGGTTTAGTTTGATCATTACTAACTCCTATCATAGCAATAGTTTTATATTTTGAGAGAATATCTTTGATCTGACTCATAATTATTTATCACTTTTGATTTGCTCTTCGCAAAATTTCTTTGCCTCATCTAAGTCGGTAATTTTAGTTTCAGACAATTTTTGGCTCGCAGCTAAACACGCATCCACAGCTCTTTTAGTGTTATAATCATTAAAATTAAAAACTATAAACATTCCAAAAATAATTAAGATTATGATGAAAAAATTTTTTTTACTCATCATTATTTGTTTTTCCAGACAGGTTTCCTTTTCTCTAAAAAAGCTGAAATACCTTCTTTAGCATCCATTGCCATCATGTTAACAGTCATCATTTTGCTTGTGTGTGCATATGCTTTTCTTAAAGGCATCTCTAATTGTTTGTAAAAAGTTTGTTTACCTATCTTTATTGTTAAATTAGATTTAGATGCTATTTTTTTAGCAATACTAAGTACTTCTCTCTTTAGTTTTTGTTTTGAGAAGCAGTCATTTATTAATCCTATTTCTTTTGCATAATTTGCTTTTATTGGTTCACCAGTTAACAACATTTTCATCATAGGTTTTCGATTAATTTTCCTACTTACAGCGACCATAGGTGTACTGCAAAATAATCCGATATTTACTCCTGGAGTTGCAAATAAAGCATCTTTTGTACTATACGCTAGATCACAACTGGCTACTAACTGACAACCAGCTGCAAATGCAGCACCATGAACTTTTGCGATCACAGGTTTTCTGCCTTCTACAATTTGAAGCATAACTTTTGAGCAAAGATTAAAAAGCTTTTGATATCTATCTCTTTTTTTTAATCCTCTTACCTCTTTTAAATTATGACCTGCACTAAACCCTTTGCCTGCACCTTCTATTATTATAACTTTGACTTTATTGTCAGCATCTAATTTCTTTAATACTTTTAATAAGTCGATAAGATTTTTAAATGATAATGAATTATAAGTTTTTGGTTCATTAAGTATTATTGACGAAATTTCACTATTAATTTTTATAATTTTAATATTACTAGTCATTATAGCTATTTTAGTTTGCCCTCTTCTCTCATTTTAGCTCTAATTTTTGTCGCTGAAATTTTTTGCGTTTCTTCATCCAATACTATTTCCTCCATTTTATATCCAACTCCTCTGCCATAACAAATATTGGTAATATTTGGCACTACCATAATTTTAAACCTACCTTCAAATTCTGGATTTAATCTATCTTCTATATTTTTTTTCACTGTCTCAAAATCAAATGGATTATCATCTACACCCTGTACATCTCTTATTTGAATACAAACTTGACCTGTTTTTTTAATAATTTCCTTAAATAAAGTATAATGACCATCATGAAAGGGTTGCCATCTTCCAAGCATTTGTGCTGTTGGTTTTTTATTATCCCATTGATATGTCATTTTTTGATCTCCTTAACGATTTTTAAAGCCCAATTCTTAGCATCTTGAGTAGTAACATGGTAATTAAATGTTTTTGGCTTTACAAACATTTGATTTGTATCATCAAAACGTCCTTCTTTAATTGTATCTACCCAAATTATGAAATCTGCTGGGAATAATCTTCTCGCTTCTGGAGTGGGTGCTATGAAATCTGCAATAACATAATGACCGTCACTCTTTAACTTAAGGGCAAACTCAGCCATTCTTTTTGCTTGTCTAATTCTTCCTTCTTTTGAGAAATCCCAATCATCTGCTGCTTTTCTTACTTCGTCAGCATTTAATCTTTTAGCATTTAAATATGGCGCTATTTCATTTGCTAAAGTTGTTTTACCTGCACCAGGTAATCCCATTACCAAAATTATTTTCATTTTACTTTATACAATCCTAACCAAGCATTTACATCTTTACTCGCTATATAATCAGATTTAAAGAATTCAATTTCTGACCATTTGTTGTTTACTTTTAAATCTAAAATTTTTTTATCAAAACCATAGTCTTTATAAATTCCTTCGTTAATTGTAAAACAAATTAAACCACCAGGTTTTGTTATTCTTATAAATTCATTTAATGCATCAGATTTCACGTGTCCAAACGTAAAAGTTCCAACACACATAACACTATCATAAAGATTATCACTAAATTCAATACGTTTGTTTAAATCAATTTTGAATAATTTTTGATATAAATTTCTTGGAACTGTATCTAACAACTTCTGTGAAAGATCAGCGCCATGAAAGTTTTTATAACCAAATTTTTTAAGTTGTTGTCCTACTAATCCAGTTCCACATCCTGCATCAAAAAAAAGTGCGTCTTTATTAGCTAGATATTTTTTTATTACTTCAACAGTTTCTTTGGGGCCTGTATAGTTCCATTCAACCATATCTCTATTATATTTATCTTTTTCTCCCCACTCATCATAATACCTCATCACTTCTTCGGTAGTCTTGAGTTTGTAAATTGGAACTTTATTTCCCACATCTTTTAGTGCCATAAAATTTTATCCTATTACATTTTGAGCTACCCATTTGTGAAATTGATGGGTTGGTTGATCCATTATTGGTGAAAAATTTCCTCCATTGTAAACAGGTGAATTTCTACCGTCTTGCATACCTTCAACAGCATTTATATCTTCAAACATTACATCTTTCCAAAATTTTAAATTTTGTTTTCTCATTTCTTTTAATTGTTCACCGTTTGCACTCTCTTCTCCAACATAATACATTTGCATGTGTTCTTTTGTTTTATTCATTGCTAAAGGTTCTAGCCAAAAAACATAAAAATGATCTACATGCAAACCAATCATAACATTTGGGAATAGAGCTATGTATTCAGAATTTTTTAACATACTTTTTTCCCAATTAGGAAATGTGTTAAAAATTTTATTACCTTTAACAATTTGATCATATTTTTTACTTCCTTGTCCAGCAAATCGATTTGGTAAACCTTGAATGTGATAATGATCATTAATGTTTGATATTTTATTTAGTTCAGGATGAATTGTTGGCAAATGATAGCTTTCGCAATAATTTTCTATAGCAAATTTCCAATTGGCTTTTACGTCTAGGCTGAAGTAACCATAGTCATTTGATTTTACTATTAACTTTTGATCATCTTTATTTATAAATTTTGACCATCTTTCTTCGAGAGGTTTGATGTACTGTTCAAAATCTAACTCATTTGAATTGATGTTGACAAATATTATGTCCATCCAAAGTTTAGTTTTAACTTCTTTTAAATTACTCTTTGTTTTATTGAAGTTTGTAGACTGATGATTATTTAAGCCACCAATATGAGGAGTTGCAACTAATTGTCCATTAAAATCATATGCCCAAGAATGATACGGGCATCTAATAACATTTTTTAAAGTACAGGCCTTATCCATAAGTTTAAATCCCCTATGACTACAGACATTGTGAAAAACTCTTACATCCATGTTTTTGTCTCTGATTAATATCAAAGGAATCCCGAGTAAATTGTAGGGTTTGGCATCTCCAATTTTTGGAATTGAGCTTCCAACCCCAATTGCTGTCCATTTATTATAAAAAATTTTTTCCTTTTCGTGAGCTAAATAGTCTTGATTTGTATAGCATTCATTTGGTAAGCCATTTGCCACTTCTATTGGCCTATCTACATTATTGATTTTTTCAATATCTAGTATCTTTGATAAGGGTAAATTTTTACGATTCTGATCCACAAAAAAAATTATCATTCGCATAAATTTTGGCAACAAATTTCATTAAGATTGATAGATGAATTTCTTTGACAGCTTTTTGAAAACAGATAATGATCTGAAAAATGAATTTTTCTCTAGAAATTGGACCAAAGACAGATGTTGATGCGGTTCCTGCATTAAGTGATGTTTACATTACTATGTTGCCTGGTGGAGATTATAGAGAAACTGCTGAAAAGGCCTCGGAACTTGTTAGAAAAGGGTTCAACCCAGTACCCCACTTCCCAGCTAGATCAATGCATGACGACAAGGAACTGAAAGATTATGTCTCTAGATGTAAGGATGGTGGGGTTAAACAAGTTTTAATTATTGGTGGTGGAAGGGAACCTACAGGAAAATTTGACAGTTCATTTCAACTTTTAGAAACAGGATATTTCGAAAAAATGAAAATAGGAATAGCTGGACATCCTGAGGGTAGTCCTGATATATCCGACTCAGAATTAGAAAAAGCTATGATAGATAAAAAGCCTTACGCTGATTATATCGTAACTCAATGGTTGCTTGATCCTCAGCCTATTATAGATTTTATTTCTAAACAAAGCGTACCAGTGCATGTTGGAATTACTGGGCCATTAAAAATATCTAGCTTGATCAAGTTTGCTAATATTGTTGGGGCAAAAAATTCTATTAACTTTCTTAAATCTAATTTTACTAAGGCGTTAGATTTATTGAAACCTAAAGACCCTAATGATTTAATTGGGAAAGTTAAATCGCATACTGATAACTTCCACATTTATACATTCGGCGGCTTGAAGGAAACTAACAAGTGGTTGAAGGAGAATAGTTATGTCTAATGAATTTGACTATACTAAATTAAAACATATTACTTCTGTTGATCAATCAGACAGAGAAGTACCGTACAATTTAAGACAAAGTGGGCCAACAAAAGTTGAAATGTTAATTTCAACAAGAGTGAGAAAATCACCTTATTGGCATTTATCAATGCAGGCAGGATGTTGGAGAGCAACTGTTTATAATCGTATTTATCATCCAAGAGGTTATGTAAAACCTGAAGATGGTGGTGCAATGGTAGAATATGATGCGATTGTTAATCATGTAACTATGTGGAATGTTGCTGTTGAAAGACAAATAAGAGTAAAGGGTCCAGATGCGGAAAAATTTACTGATTATGTAATCACAAGAGATGCAACGAAAATTTCTCCAATGAGAGCAAGATATGTAATTTTATGTAATGCTTATGGAGGTGTCTTAAATGATCCAATTTTATTAAGAATTTCTGAAGATGAATTTTGGTTTTCTTTGTCAGACTCTGATATTGGAATGTATTTGCAAGGCGTAAACGCGGATGGAAGATTTAATTGCACAGTAGAAGAAATAGATGCTTGTCCTGTGCAAATCCAAGGACCTAAATCAAAAGCTTTAATGAAAGACCTTTGTGGAGATCAAGTGGACTTTGATAATATGCCTTTTTATGGATTAGCAGAAGCAAATATAGGAGGAAGAAGTTGTGTTATTTCACAGTCTGGTTTTTCTGGGGAGGCTGGTTATGAAATATATTTAAGAAACGCAACTCTATATGCTGAAGATATGTGGAATTCTGTTCTTAAAGCAGGAAAAAAACATAACCTCATGGTTATTGCACCAGCACACCATAGAAGAATTCAAGCAGGTATTCTTTCTTGGGGACAAGACATGGACCAGCAACATAATCCTTTTCAGTGTAACCTGGGATATCAAGTTTCTTTATCTGGAAAAGGAGAGTGGAATAAAAAAGGAGATTATGTAGGAAAATCAGCTTTAGAAAAAATGAAAGCAGATCTTGTTGATGGAAAAAAACCATATAAACTTCAGTTAGTTGGTTTAGAGTTTGGTGGTAAACCAATTGAGGATTATGCACCTGATTTTTGGTTAGTTTCTCCTGAAAGTGGAGGTGATCCTGTAGGATTTATCACTTCTCCTTGGTATCATCCTGAAAAAAAACAAAACATTGCAATGGGATATGTGCCATTTGATGGAACTCTAAATGCGAATGGTTTTCCAAAAGGTAAGGTTGGGACAAAATTTAAAGTACACTTACCTGAACAATACTCTGAAAAAGCTGGAGTTCCAGTTGACGCAGTTGTAGTTGATATTCCATTTAAAGAGTCTTTTAACGCTAACACAAGAGAAGTTGTAAAAGGCTAAAAATATTATGGGGAAGTTAAGTTTAACTTCCCCACAAAATCGATGACAAAAGGTTTTTTAATTGTAATTTGCATTACTATTGCGATTGCTTTAATAATATTTCCTTTGATAGTTTCTTATAAAGCACAAAAAAATAAAAAGAATAGAAATTAATGTTTGGAGAATTTTTAAATATAATTGTCAGATCAATAAAATTAGACAAAACACTTTATTCAGATAATAAAAATTTTGCTGAAGCCTCAATTTATTTTGCAGGTATTATAATGATTTTAGATGGTATAGCTGGAGCAGTTGCAGCAAATACAATCATTAAAACTGCAATTGCAATGTCTGGCCTTACTGCAATTATTACCTGGTTTATTTGGGCAATTTTTATTTATGTAATCGGGGTAAAACTTTTTCCAGACAAACAAACTAAAGTTTCATTTAAAAAAGTTTTAACTGCAGTTGGTTATGCGCATGCTCCAGGACTACTAAGATTTTTTGCAGTAACTCCAGACTTAATGATACCAATAATTTTTCTTACACAATTTTGGATATTTGCTGGTTTAATTATTTCAACAAAACAAATTCTAAATTTAAAATCTAATTTCAAATCTTTTGGAATTATTCTTTTATCTTTCTTAATTATAGCTTTTTTATCTATTTCTTTTGTGATGAGCAGAATGAATATGCTGCCAGTTAATCAAATAAGTTAAAGTGGAAAAATAGTTTTTGAAACCCTACAAGATTTACAAAGTTTGAAACCTGTCATTATAAGATTTTGAAATACACTTTCATCCTCTTTTCTACATTCATCACAGATATTATCTAAATCATTGCTATTATTATCTTTAAAATCTTTATCTAAATCTTTAGTCATTATCTGTTAAACCTGCTCCAGCAGCACCTTTTTTTAGACTATCAGTTTCTTCAACAAAAGTGTTCTCGGATAATCTATATAAACTTTTCCATTCCTCTTCATTAAAGTTATCTTTATTATCAATAAAATTTATCTCTAAGTTTTTTGAATTTTTTGGAAATTCTACATTTAAGAAGTTAGAATAAATATTTACATTTAAATTTAATAAGATTTCTTTCTCATCAAATTTAACATTAATTTTTTTTCCACTAATTTCTGAAGATTTACTCAAAAATGATATAAAAATAATTGGGTATGCAATATTGGAGATATAAATTTTTTCATAATTTTCGACTATTTTTAGTTGATCTAAAAAACTAATTCCTAAAATGATTGGGCAATAAGGATTTGAGGAAGAAGAATTTGACTGATTTATTGAACTTAAGTTCACATACTTATTTTTTTTCTTATCATTAAAATAAGAATTTAGATGTTTGATACCGGGTAAACCAAACATCTCTAATTGTCTTATACATTTTCCAATTTCCTCAGCTTCACCCCATGAAAATCCAGCAGCTTTTGATGCTCTTTTAGCCGTAGTTTCAATCTCGCTTAAAGATTTCATTTTTTAATTACTTGACCTATAGACCCACTGTTCGTCATAGTTTTTTAATTCATCAGGTAGTGGTGCTCCTTGGAACATACAAATTCTTAACCATTTATCTGATCGTGGATCAAATTTTAAGGCTCCAAAAAAAGATAGCTTTAACCTTAGCATATCTATAGGCATTATATTTTTACCAATAGTATTATCTTGTATCTCAGAGTATGGAAATTTTTCAACAATAAATACTCTCCTAACAATGTGTCTAAGCTCAGAATTTTGAGACAAAAATTCTGCAACAGTAGAATTATTTTTCGTATCTAATAATTTTTTATGCAGTTTTTTTACATCTCTGGCTATTGCAAGTGGTTGTTCTAATTCAGATCCGCCTTCTTCAAATCTATCAGCTAATCTAGGCTCCTCTTTATTCTTGGAAATAAACCAAAAATTTTGTGTATTTTGTTTTTTTTCAAAGTTTATTTTTAAAATATTTGAATATTTTTTTTCAATAATATTGATTAAATCTTTAATTGTTCTGCTGGTTGGAATAGTAAAATATTTATCCTCCTCAGAACTCATCTGACTTACTAACGGATTAGTTATTTCATTATAGGGTTCCATCATAATAGAAACTACATACTCAATACACTCCTCACATGCTTTCTCTTCTAGCCAAAGATATATTTGGTTAAAAGGATATTCGTCTTCAAAATCAAAATTATTATCAATAAATTGGATAAATTTTTTAATGTCTTTTAATAGATTTTTAATTTTAATTTGTTGATACTCGCTATCAGTATTCCAGCTAGTAATATTTGTTAAAGATTTTTTGAGGCAATCAATAAATAAAACACTGTCTTTTTTCTTAACTATTTTTATTTCTCTTATTTTTTTTAAGGCGATCTCTCTACTCATTACCCAGTTATTCAATAAGGTTGGATGATTTACTATAAATGGAGCCATACCTAATCCAGTAGAATTTCCAATGCCTAAATTTTTACAAATCTTTCTATCTAATACAACAGATTTCCTGGGGTTTTTGTGATGAGCAACGTGGTTTACTTGATCAAATGTAAATTGCCTAACTAAATAAACTAGCATCATTTCCAATCTAAAAGGTCCATTGATTTCTTCTCTGTTCTTAATTCTAAAACGATCCGCTAAGCCAAATTTCCCAGACCCATATACTGCAGTTGTTCTGTACAAATATCCAACATTTGATAGTAATTCTAAATCTGGTTGTTTACCTTCACTTAATCTTTCAACTACATGATTGAATACTCGAACAGATTTATTTGCTCTAGACAATGTTAACTCTTTAAATGAAAGTCTACCAACTTCCTGCCTTGGTACTTCATTTTTAAGTCTATCAATATCTTTTTGAGTAGGAACACCATCATGCAATGTAAATGCTGCATCCCATTTTGTTGCAATTACTCTATCTGACCTTTCGTCATCTTTAATTTTATTTGCAAAACAAACTAATGAATAAGTTCTTTTATCTTTCTTAAAAGAGTAGACTGCTTCTCCATAACCTAAACTATCTAGATTAAATAAATCTCTCTTATATTCCCAGTCTTTAAATTCATTAAGAAAACTTCTTAAAAAAGACAGTTTAGACTGATGAAATGATCCCAATCTTGACAATTTCATTATCGTGTTTGGATCTCTAAGTTGAACTTTCATAACTAAATTAATTTATAGAAATTGTACCAGTTGTTTCCAAGTATTCCATTTGTCTCTTCATCAGAAAATCCAACTTTTTTAAGACCTTTTTCGATATTTGAAAAACCCCTAGCGTCCTCAAACCATTGAGGTTGTTTGGGAAAGCCAGGTTTATTTTTACTACCTTCACCAAAATTTGTACTATTGGACCATGTTCCATTTCTCATCCATTCAACAACACTGTCAGGTTGCTGAAGGCAAAGATCAGATCCGATACCTATTTGTTTTGTGTTCATTATTTCAGCCGTCTTAGCAACCATCTCACAAAAACTTTCAAGGGTACAATTTGTGTTATCTTTCAAATGATGAGGATATAAAGATAATCCAAGTATACCTCCGCTATCATTTAAAATTTTTAACAAATCAGATGATTTGTTTCTTTTTGCAGGATGCCAAAAATTTGGATTTGCATGTGTTATTGCTATTGGTTTTTGACTTAATTCGATTGCATCAATTGTACTTTTTTCAGCTGAATGTGACATATCAATTACTACACCCACCCTATTCATTTCTTTTATGACTTCACGTCCAAAATTGGTAACTCCACTGTCTATATTTTCATAACAACCAGTAGCTAATAATGATTGGTTGTTATAAGTAAGCTGCATAAATCGGCAACCTAGTTTATGTATTTTTTCAACTAATTTTATATCATCCTCTATGGGAGAACAATTTTGGAAACCAAAAAAAATTGCTGTTTTTTTCTCTTTATTTGCCTTTTCTATATCTTTGTAGTCCCAGCCTTGAAATATTATATCTGAGTTTTCTTTAAAAAGTTTTTCCCATTTTTTAATCTCAATTAATAACTCATTGTAATCTTCATGATAGACTATTGTAACATGAACAGCATCAAGACCTGCAGACCTATTAAACTCGAAGGTTTCTCTTGACCAATTACAATATTGAAGATTATCAATTTTAAAATTCATATTAGTTGAACTCTAATCAATATGTTTTTTAAATACTATTAATTTTATTGAAATTTTAAGTTAATTTTGAAATAAACTAATTACTAAATCTCATGAAAAAAAATAGAAATTTAAAAGTTTCAATCGTTATGGGTAGCCAGTCTGATTATAAGACTATGCGGCTGGCAGAAAAAACCCTAAAAAAAATTGGTGTTTCTTTTGAGACAAAAATTGTATCAGCTCACAGAACTCCAAAAAGGATGTATGATTATGCTCTTAAAGCAGAACAAAATAATATAGGTGTAATTATAGCAGGAGCTGGAGGATCGGCACATTTGCCGGGTATGATCTCAGCACTTACATCATTACCAGTTCTTGGTGTACCTATGGAGAGCAAAAAATTAAAAGGCTTAGATAGTCTTTTATCAATAGCTCAAATGCCAAAAGGAATACCTGTTGGAACACTTGCTATTGGTGAGGACGGTGCAATTAATGCTGCATTACTAGCAGCTTCAATAATAGCAAATCAGAATGCATCTATTAAACGAAAGTTGAGCAACTGGAGATCTGGTCAAACTAAATCAGTTAAAAAAAATCCTAAATAAATGTCTGATATTACTCTTGGTATTATAGGAGGTGGACAGCTAGGTAGTATGTTAGCAATTGCTGCAAAAAAATTAAACGTTAAAACTATAATTTTTTCTGATGATGCAGATGCTCCAGCTCAGAACTTTTGTAATAAATTTATTTCAGGAAATTACGATGACAAGGAGAAAGTTAGTGATTTTGTTAATCAAGTTGACGTTGTAACTTATGAATTTGAAAATATACCTTTTGAAACTCTTAATGAAATAAACAAGTTAAAACCAGTTTTACCTAAACCCTCTGTAAATCGACTTATTCAACATCGTTTGGCTGAAAAAGATTTTATAAATAAATTAAATATTAGGACTACAAGGTATGTATCAATTGAAAAAAAATCAGACATAGATGCCTTGAAAGATTTTTTACCAGGTATATTGAAGACGACTACTCTTGGTTATGATGGAAAAGGACAACATCCAATAAATTCTACCGAAGAGTTAAATTCTATTAATATAGATTTTTCCAGTGGATATATTCTTGAGAAACTTGTTAAACTAAAAAAAGAAATCTCAATAATTATAACTAGATTTAGTAATAATAAATACGAAATTTATGAGCCCATTGAGAATACGCATGAAGATCAAATATTAAAATATTCTAAAATACCTGCTGAAATAAACGAAAAAATTTTTAATCAATCTAAAGACTGGGCTATGCTGATTGCTGAAGAACTTAAATATGTGGGAACTTTGTGTGTAGAATTTTTTATCGATAGAAATGATAATTTATATGTAAACGAAGTTGCACCTAGAGTACATAACTCTGGCCATCTTACCATCAATTCATACAATATAAGTCAATTTGAAAATCATATTAGAGCAGTTTGTGGGTTAGAGCAAATACCATTAAAAAAAATTTCTAATGCAAAAATGATTAATTTACTAGGTGATCAGATATCTCAGTATAGAAATTCTCCTAACTTTAAAGAGAATGAATTTTTCTTTGATTATTTAAAAAAAGAAATTAAAGAAAAAAGAAAAATGGGTCATATCACAATATTAATTTAAATGTTTAAATCATTAGAAGGTAATTTTGATAATCCTAAAGTTCATGAACTTCTTAGTAAACACTTTATTGAACTTAGAGCAGCATCTCCAGAAGGTAGCGCTCATGTTTTAGATATTCCTGGTCTTAAAGTATCATCAATTAAATTTTGGAGCTTGTGGCAAGATGAAAATTTAATAGGTTGTGGTGCTCTAAAATTTCTAGATGAGGGTCATGGAGAATTCAAATCTATAAGAATTCATGATAATTTTAGAAATAAAGGATATGGGATTAATGTAATTAATCATTTAATTAATGAAGCCAAGAAACTAAAGATAAAAAAATTAAGTATTGAGACGGGTGCTGGGGATTTTTTTTTACCAGCAAGAAAACTTTTTAAAAAATGTGAATTTGAGGAATGCCAACCTTTTGCACACTATAAAGAAGATGTAAATTCTGTATATTTGACCAAAATTATTGACACAAATTAGAAAATATTTTTAATTTATAATATATTTTGTTGACAAACCCTCTCAAAATCTAAACAAAGCCAAGATTACTTAATTATAAGTAATAAATTAATATAACAAAAAGTAAGAAGATAAATATGAGTCTACAAGGAAAAGTAAAATGGTTCAATCCAACCAAAGGTTTTGGTTTTATTGAAAGAGAAGATAAAGAAAAAGATGTGTTTGTACATGTTTCAGCTGTAAGAGATGCTGGTATGAACGGTTTAGATGAGGGTCAAGCTTTGACTTTCGATGTTGAAGATGGTCCTAAAGGTCCTTCAGCAGTTAACTTAAAAACTGCATAATTTCACACTTCCAATTGGCTGAAAATTTTATTTGTAATAACAAACTAAATATTCAGCCAATTCCTTAATTAATAACAACCTTTAAACACAATTATTAATTATATAATTAAATTAAAAAATTAATAAATTAATCAAAAATATGATTGGAATTTTAGGTGGAATGGGGACTCAAGCTGGTCTTGATTTTTGTAACAAGCTTGCAGTTCTTAATAGAGGAAAAATTGATCAAGAATATCCCTTATTTTTACTTTACAACAAATCTAATATTCCTGGAAGACCTGAATCAATTGGATCTCAAACAAAAAATCTTTCTAACAGATCTACAAACAAGAAAAGCAAAATAAAGTACGAAAGAGTTTTAAAAAGTTTACTTAAAGGTTGTAAATTACTTGAGAAAAATAAATGTAAATTTATTGTTATCCCCTGTAATACAGCTCATTATTGGTATGATGATTTACGAAAAAAAATTAATATTCCAATAATTAATATGCCTAAAGAGGTTTTCAAATTTACGAAAAAAAAATGCAAAAAAAACTCTAAAGTTGGACTCCTAGCCACCGAGGGTACCCTTAAAACTGGGGTTTATAAAAAATTTTTTGACAATGATTATCAATTGATAGAGCCATCTCAACAAATACAAAAATTGTCGGTTAATAAAGCTATTAAATTAGTTAAAATGGGAAATGTGAAAGCTGCTGCAAAAGCAATTAAACCTGCAATTGATTCCTTAATTAAAATGAAGTGTAAAAAAATTATTTTAGGTTGTACAGAACTCCCAATTGCTATTTTTGCATTCAAATCATTTGAAAATGTAAAATCCTCAAAAGTATTTTTAGATCCTAACTTAATTTTGGCTCATTCAGCTATGGCTAAGCATAAAAATTAGTTTATGTCTAAAAAGTCTGAAAAGCCATATGTGTTAAGAGCAGCAGAATTTGTTTATTCAAATATAATAGAAATAAAAAAACAAAATCTCGAAATAAATAATATACAAGCTTTTGAAATTTTCATGACTACTAAAGAATATGACATTTTAAGTTCTGGAGAATTTCATGATAAATGGTTTTTAGAACTTAAGAATAATAAATTTATTGACAAAATAACTAAAAAAAAAATTAATGAAGAAACTTTAAGACTTTTAGAGCTTCAAAAAGATTCTATGGTAAGATTTTTAATGAAAATACCAAAGCTTTATTATACCAAAAGTCATTTTCCACTAGAAATTTCACAGAGAGCTTTTGATCACTTGTGGAGAGTTTGTGAAAGCTATGAAATGTGGTGCAAAGAAGCTGATCAAGAAGATTTGATTTATCTAAATATTATTGAGTAGTATTATTTAAATCAATTATTGATCTAGTGACCTTAATTCGTTTTTTAAGTAATTTTTGTAAATTATGGTTATCCAGTTTTTGTCTAGTCATTTTAATTCTTTTTTCCACTAATTGTCTTAGGTCTTCATCAAACGAATTAATTTTAATTTTTTTATCTGTTTCTTCGACTAAAGTTTCTTTAATTAAAGTTAAAGAATTTTTACCAGTCTCTTTTTCTATACGTTGATTAATTATGAATTGTGCACTAGCTTTATAAATGTTACCTGAGGTAAGAGCTGTTACACCTGGACCAATAAATGAAAGAATTGGTACAAAACCCGTCAAAAAGAAAAAAGACACTATAACTGTTAGAATTCTAAACAATTTAAATTTCATAGTTGAACATTAAGTGATTTGCTAATTCGTTTCTATATCTAATTTGTTCATTATAGGTACTGATTTATTTGATTTTATTTAATTTATTTGTTTATTAAACAAGATGCTAAAAATATACCCTTTCATATTTATACTTCTATGGTCCTCTGCTTTCATAACAACCAAGCCTATTATAGACAACAGTGATCCATTTGCTGCCCTAGCTTTTAGATTTGCTTTCGTTGCTTTAGGTTTTTTTTTATTTTCTATTTATTCAAAACAAAAAATTCTTGTAAGTAAAAGAAACTTTTTTGAGTCTTTTTTTAGTGGTGTATTATTTCATGGTTTTTATCTTGGTGGTGTCTTTTACTCAATTTCAATTGGTATGCCCACAGCAATTGCGGCTTTAATTGTAACCCTTCAACCAGTTCTCACAAATGCACTGAGTGGACCAATTTTAAATGAGAAAGTATCACCAAAACAATGGGTGGGTGTTTTATTGGGATTTACTGGTGCAGGACTTGTACTAGGTTTTGATTTAGGCTCTAAAATACCAACAGCAGGATTAGTCGCGACTATAATCGCGTTATTAGCAATTACATTTTCTACTTTGTGGCAAAAAAAATTAAGTAATAACTTGCCTTTATCAGTCAGTAATATGAATCAAGCTTTGGGGGGGGTTGTTTTTCATATTGTGATAATTATTCTTTTTGCAGAACCTTACATAGATTTTTCAACCACTTTTTTAATTGCAATGAGTCATCAGATTTTTTTAGTTTCGTTTGGAGCTTTTACAATTTTAATGCTTTTAATTAAAAGAAATTCTGCAAGTAAAACAGTTTCTATTTTTTTTTTAATTCCTCCTACTTCTGCATTAATGGCTTGGATTTTTTTAGACGAAAGCCTAAGTAATTTAGATATTCTAGGTTTTTTAATTGCAACAATTGGTGTTTATGTAGCTACAAGAGATTAAATTATTTTCCTATATAGCCAAATTCTAAGGATGAGTCTGTTATTGAATGATATAGTGACTCTCCAAAACTTCTTAGAGCAAAAATTCTAAATGTATCTGGTTCGTCATTTATCATGTCAACAATTATAGAAATTCCATTAAATGTAGAATTCAGACAATTATTTTTGTTTAATTCATTAAAGTTAAAAGGGCATCCTTTTTTTAAAACTTCTTTAGCATTATCTCCTTCTAGCTCAATAATTGATTTTGAATGAGAAATATCTGTGACTGCAAAATCCCCCTCTTCAAATTTTTTATCAATTTCAAAAAAAACTTCTTTTTGGGTTGTAATAACCAGCCAATTTCTTGGTCCATTCCAAAGAATTCGAGTATTTTCATTATTTTCTACCGATAATGGTTTTGAAATTAGATTTAAATTATCTATTTTAATTTCTTCGCATACAGCATTCGAATTTTTATGTTGAACAATCTGAGTAATATATAAGTTTTTTATTTCTGAAATTTTAATTAAATTTTTTTCATTTTTTCCTTCACAATCACCAAATTGTCCTTTTTGATGGGTATTTTCTAAAGCTGATATTGAACTCATGATCTAACTCTTTCTCCTTTTGGATCCACGTAATGTGATGAAACTATTTCAACTGGAATTACTTTATTTTTCAATGGAGACATAACAAATAATTTTTCTCCAATCATATTTTTTCCATCCTTTAAAATCGCAAGAGAAAAAGGATTATCATGCTCTACACTCCAGCACGAGGCAGATATGTGTCCTAATTTTTTGTTTGGTAAAGGAGCCTGAGCATCTTTCACTAAATGAGAACCTTCTGGTATGCTTGTTTTTTTGTCTAGAGGGACTACTCCGACAATCTTTTGTCTGTCACTTAAGGTAAAAGCTTCTCTATTTAACGACCTTTTACCAATAAAATCTTTCTTTTTACTAATTAATCCCTCTAATGAAGTGTCATAAGAAATTGTTCTTCCATCAAGTTCTGATCCTGCCACATGTCCCATTTCAATTCTCAAAGTTGATAACGCTTCTGTTCCATAAGGCTGAACTTGAAACTCTTGACCTAGTTCAATAATTTTTTCCCACATAAATTGTCCATTGTCAGACTCTACATTTACCTCGTAAGCTAATTCACCTGAAAATGAGATTCTAAAAATTCTAGCTTTAACTCCAAACAATTCAGACTCCGTGTACCCCATAAAAGGCAGTCCTTCGTTTGAAACATCATTATTAGGAAATAATTTTTCTAATAATTTTCTAGATTTTGGTCCAGCTATTGCTGCGCCAGCCCATTGTTCTGTTGTGGAAACTACATTCACATTCAATTCAGGCCAAACAAGCTGCAAATAATATTCTAGATGAGAAAGTACATTTGCTGCTTGGGCTGTAGTAGTTGTCATATGATAGTGATTTTCAGAGATTCTGGTTGTTGTTCCATCATCCATAACTATCCCATCTTCTCTAAGCATCACTCCATATCTTGCTTTACCAACTGGTAACTTTAACCAAGCATTTGTGTAAACTCTATTAAGCAGTTCTGCTGCATCAGGACCTTTGATATCAATTTTTCCTAAAGTGGTAACATCACAAACACCAACATTCGTTCTAACATTTTTAGCTTCTCGCTTTGATGCTTCAAAAAGATTTTCGTTTCCTTGTTTATAATATCTTGGTCTTAACCAAACTCCAGCATCAACAAATACAGCATTATTTTTTTCATGCCATGAATGCATAGGAGACTTACGAGTAGGTTTGGAATGCTTTCCAACTTCTCTACCTACAATTGCTCCGATAGATATTGGGGTATATGGAGGTCTGAAAGTAGTATGACCTACTGCAGGTACTACTTTATTTTCAATATCAGAAACTAATTGTAGTCCATTCAAATTACTTGTTTTGCCTTGGTCAGTCGCCATTCCAAGAGTTGTGTATCTTTTAACATGCTCTATAGATCGATATCCCTCTTTTAAAGCTATTTCGATGTCTGAAACAGCAACATCATTTTGAAAATCTAAAAATCTCTTATAATTTTTTCCTTTAGGCAGAGGCACACACCAAAACTTGTCATGTTGAGAAGATATTTTCTCAACAACATTAGGAAACGAAATTTTATTATCTTTGTTTGTAATCTTTTTCGACAAATCTTGTCCAGCTGTGAATGAACTTTTTAAAGTTTCTTCAAGTGTAAAAATCCCATTAGCAGCACCTAAAGTTGTTTCATTTTGTTTAGATGTCCCAGGCACAAAAGCATCAATTTCTTCCTTAAATTTAGTTTTATTGCCTGATTGTGAAGCTAAATGAATAGTTGGTGTCCAGAAACCTGAAACACAAATACAATCACACTTAATATTTTCAATTGTACCAAGTTGCTTTTTATCATTTGAAATTTTTGCGATATCTGCTGAGCTTACTTTTTTATATCCCTGTGCGGCAACAACAACATATGAAAATTTTATTTTAATTCCAAGATTTATCGCTTCATCGATTATTTCTGATTGTGGATTAACTCTAGAGTCTAAAATAATTGGATTAATTCCATTTTTTTTAAATTCAATAGCTGTCTCATATCCGCTGTCGTTATTTGTAAAAACTAATGGATTTTTACCAACTAAAACACCGTATACTTTTAAATATTCTTTTGCTGCTGAAGACAACATTACGCCAGGAGTATCATTATTCCCAAAAACTAGTGGTCTTTCAATTGATCCTGAAGAAATTAAAACCTCTTTTGCCCTAATATACCAAAGTCTTTGTTTTGGATGATATTTTTTTGTTTTTGGAAGATGATCGCTAACTTTTTCTGACATCACTAACATATTGTGATCATAGTACCCAAAAACTTGAGATCTATTTTTAACAACAACATTTGGCATTTCTTTTAGTTCAGAAATAATGCCATTTGCCCAATCCTCACCTGATTGATTTCCAATATTTACATCGCTAGTTAACAGGGATCCTCCAAATCTCGGTTTATCTTCAGCTAGAATTACTCTTGCACCATTTTTTGCAGCTGCATAAGCACTTGCCAAACCAGATGGACCAGAACCAGCAATTAATAAGTCACAATATTCATATTTATGTTCATATCTCTCTTTATCATGTTTTGTAGAAGCAACACCTAAGCCTGCAGCTTTTCTAATAAAAGGTTCATAAACTCGATACCAAAAACTTTTAGGCCACATGAAAGTCTTGTAATAAAATCCTGCAGGTAGAAAAATTTTTAAAAAATTATTAATTGCACCGATATCAAAATTTACACTAGGCCAACAATTTACGCTTTTAGCTTCTAGTCCTTCAAAAAGCTCTTGCTCAGTAGCTTTAATATTTGGCTCTGTCTCATTATTTCTATAAAGTTGAACTATTGCATAAGGTTCATCTACCCCAGCTCCAAAAAATCCTCTTGGTCTATGATATTTAAAGCTTCTACCGACTAAATGTACTCCATTAGCAATTAAAGCAGATGCTAAAGTATCTCCTTCGTAACCATAGTATGTTTTTCCATTAAATTTAAATGATAATTTTTTATCCCTATTAATTAGTCCAACATTTTCTAATCTAAATTTTTGAGACATTATGTTATTTCCTCATCAGCTTTATATGTATTAAATATTTCGTGAGTAGCGGTGTCTCTTTCTACCTTAATCCATTGTCTACATCCAAATAGGTGCTGCCACAATTCTAGGTGCTTACCTCTTAAACTTTTTCGATTATAAACAAAGTTATCCCATTCTTCATCAGAGATTTCTTTATTAAGCTCTGGTCTTTTTACGCTAGCATCCCCACCATAAGAAAATTCATTTTGTGATCTCATCCCACAATACGGACATTTAATATGAAGCATTTAAGATATCCAAGTCTTCGTACCAAGTCCTTTTTCATCAATTAAATGGCCTGTGCTAAATCGATTTAAACTAAATCCAGCATTCAGTTCGTGAACTCTGTCTTGAGCGATTGTATGAGCAAATGTCCAACCTGAAGCTGGCGTTGCTTTAAAACCACCATAACACCAACCACAGTTTAAATACAAACCATCAATATGTGTTTTATCTATAATGGGTGAACCATCCATTGACATATCCATTATACCACCCCAAGTTCTAAGCATTTTCAATTTGCTTAAAAAAGGCATCATTGCAATTCCCTCTGTTAAAACATGTTGAAGAGTTGGTAAATTTCCTCTTTGAGCATAACTATTATATCCATCAAGGTCTCCACCCATTACCATTTCTCCTTTATCAGATTGGCTTATGTAAAAGTGACCCGCACCAAAAGTTACAACTCTATCTAAAATTGGTTTAACTGGCTCTGATACGCATGCTTGAAGAAGATGAGTCTCTATTGGTAAAGTCATATTTAACTTTTCAGCTAAAATATTTGTACTTCCGGCAACACATAACCCAACTTTTTTAGTTTTTATATTTCCTCGAGATGTTCTTATGCCGTTAATTTTACCTGCTGTAACGTCAAAACCTGTTACTTCACAATTTTGAATTATATCAACGCCCATAGAGTCTGCTTGACGTGCATATCCCCAAGCAACTGCATCATGTCTTGCTGTTCCTGCACTTGGCTGCATTAATCCTCCAAAAATTGGAAACCTTACATTTTCTGAAAAGTCAGCCATTGGAATTATTTCTTTTACTTGTTCACGGTTTAATAAAACAGCATCAATTCCATTTAATCTCATCGAATTTCCTCGTCTTGCATAGGCATTCATTTGTGCATCGGAGTGTGCAAGATTGATAATTCCTCTTGGTGAGAACATCACATTATAATTTAAATCTTGGCTCATTTTTCTCCACAGATCCATTCCAAACTCACTGAATAGAGCGTTCTCATCATGCATATAGTTTGATCTAATTATCGTTGTATTTCTTCCAACATTTCCGCCACCTATCCAACCTTTTTCAATAATTGCAACTTTTGTAATATTATGTTCTTTTGCGAGGTAATATGCAGTGGCAAGTCCATGGCCTCCACCACCAATAATAACTACATCATATTCCTCTTTTGGAGTTGGATCCTTCCAAGCTAAATCCCAGTTTTCATGATTAGAAAATGCGTTTTTAACTAAATTAAATATGGAGTATTTTTGCATTCGTTAATTTTATAACAAAGAATATAAATAGTTCTTATTTTTTTTATATATATTTTTTAGAAGTTTCCAAATATGACAAAAAAGGATAAGAAGTCTGCAACGATAACATATTATTTATAGGATTAATAATGAGTGATGTTAAATCAGATATCCAAATAGCTCGAGAAGCAAAAATGCAGCCTATAAATGAGGTATTAGCAAAGATAAATGTTCCAGATGAGAGTACTGCCTTCAGTCCAATGGGACGACACATTGCAAAAATTAATCTGGAGTATTTAGACACATTAAAAGATAAACCAGAAGGGAAACTAATTTTAGTCACTGCAATTACACCTACACCTGCTGGTGAAGGAAAAACCACTACTTCAGTTGGTTTAAATGATGGATTAAATAAAATTGGAAAAAAATCTATAGTCTGTTTAAGAGAACCAAGTCTTGGGCCTTCATTTGGGATGAAGGGTGGTGCTGCTGGAGGAGGTTATGCTCAAGTTGTTCCTATGGAACAAATTAATTTACATTTTACTGGAGATTTTCACGCAATTACTTCAGCTCATAATTTATTATCAGCATTAATCGACAATCATATTTATTGGGGTAACAAATTAGATATAGATGTAAGACGGATTGTTTGGAAAAGAGTTATGGATATGAATGACCGTTCATTAAGATCAATAAATATAAATTTAGGAGGAGTAGCAAATGGTTTTCCTAGGGAAGACGGATTTGATATTACCGTTGCTTCAGAAATCATGGCAATTTTCTGCTTATCAAATGATTTGGAAGATTTAGAAAAAAGAATTGGCAATATTACAATTGCTTATACAAGAGATAAGAAACCAGTTTACGCGAAAGACTTGAAAGCACATGGTCCAATGACTGTATTATTAAAAGATGCGATCAGACCAAATGTAACTCAAACATTAGAAAATAATCCTGCAATTATTCATGGTGGTCCTTTTGCAAATATTGCACATGGATGTAACTCCGTTATAGCAACTAAAACTGGATTAAAACTTGCAGACTATGTTGTAACAGAAGCAGGTTTTGGTGCAGACCTTGGAGCAGAAAAGTTTTTAGATATTAAATGCAGAAAATCTAATTTGAAACCAAGTTGTGTTGTCATCGTAGCAACAATTAGAGCTTTAAAAATGCACGGTGGTGTTGCAAAAGATGCCTTAAAAAATGAAAATGTTGAGGCTTTAAAAAAAGGTCTAGTGAATCTTGAAAGACATATAGAAAATGTAAAAAAATTTGGATTACCTGTTGCGATTGCAGTTAATCATTTTATTAAAGATACAGATAGTGAAGTTAAAGCTTTAATTGATTTTTGTGAAAAATTAGGAGTTAAAGCAAGTTTATGCACACACTGGGCAAATGGTGGTGAAGGAACAAAAGAATTAGCAGCGCATGTTGCTGATTTGTGTGAAAAAAAAGATGCTAAGTTTAATTTTCTTTATGAAAGTAAAACACCTCTGTTTAAAAAGATAGAGACAATTGCAAAAGAAATTTATAGAGCTGATGAAGTGATTGCTGATACAAAAATAAGAGATCAATTAAAAGGTTTTGAGGAGGCAGGTTATGGAGAATTGCCAATTTGTGTAGCAAAAACTCAGTACAGTTTTTCAACTGATCCAAATCTTAAAGGTGCACCAACAGGCCATGTTTTGCCTGTAAGAGAAATAAGACTTTCTTCAGGTGCTGAATTTATTGTTGTTGTTTGTGGAGCAATTATGACTATGCCAGGACTGCCTCGTGTCCCTGCAGCAGATTCTATAAAACTAAATGATAAGGGTGATATCGAAGGATTATTCTAAATTAAGGTAGTTTAACCAATTTTCTAATTCCCTCATCCTAGAAATTTTATCAAGCTTCTTATTTTCAATTTCAATATGTTGTATGTGATTGTTAATTTCCTTCTCGTCACTAAAAGCTTCTTTTTTTAATAGCTTCTCTTTTCTAAAAACAATAATGTTAATCATTTTGTTATATGTAATTTCTGGATGATATTGAAGCCCCCAGATATCACAATCATTTACTTTAAAGTTTAGACCTTGAACTTTATTAATTGGATTTGAAGCTAATAATACGGAATTTTGTGGCATGGTAACTACTTCATCAAAATTAAAAGCAGGTGTATTAAATTTTTTTTTTTTATTTTTGTAAAGTGGATGGTTTAATCCCCTTTCATTTATTTCAATATCAACTGCAATACCTTTGTGTGAACCTTTAGTGCCTTTTTTGACCTCACCTCCTGCAGCTGTGACAGCTACTTGCATACCCCAACATATTGCTAAGATTTTTTTAATTTTTTTTTGACATTCTTTCATAAACTGAATCTGTCTTCTAATTTCAGGAGTGTCGTTATAAATATTTAAGCTACTACCACCCCAAATAAGTCCATCATAAGTGTTCAGATCGTCTATATTTTTAAATATATTTTCATCTGATGAAGGATTAACAACATCTGTAGTTAAATCTTTTGTGAAAAAACTAAGACTATCCTTCAAACTTTCAGTATGCGTTTGAATACCTGCAGATGAAAAATGTTGATTTTCTTCTCTCAAATTTCCTTCAACGATTAAAATTTTTTTCATTAACACAAATTTCCAGAAATGCTTTTTTCATACATTTCTTTTAAATCCTTTTGATTAATTTTTTTTGGGTTTCCTCCAGTAGATGGATCTTCAAAAGCCATTAAAGAAAGTTCATCAAGATTAATATTATTGCAGTCCATCAAATCTGATAATTTATGAGGTATATTTAAATCTTTTCTTAAATCTAAAATCCACTCTAAAAAACTATCAAAACTTTTATTTAAATTTAAATAATCACAAATTTCTAATATCTTGTGTTCTATTTCACTTTTATTAAATGATAATACATATGGCATAAATATTGCATTTGATAAACCATGATGAATATTAAACTTTGAATTAACTGGATGACTTAAAGAATGAATAGCACCAAGACCTTTTTGGAATGCAGTTGAACCCATCGATGAAGCCGAAAGTAAACTCATTCTTGCTTCAATGTTTTTTCCATCTTTATAGGCAGTAATTAAATATTTTTTAATTAATTTAATACCTTCTATTGCAATACCATTTGCCATTGGATGAAAACCTGGTGCACAAAATGCTTCTAAATTATGCGCCAATGCATCCATGCCAGTCGCTGCTGTTAATCTAGGCGAAAGATCTAGAGTTAAAACGGGATCTAAAATAACAATTGATGGCAACATCTTTGGATGAAAAATAATTTTTTTAACACCTGTGCCTTTATTTATAATTGCTGAAGCCCGTCCAGTTTCAGAGCCTGTTCCAGCTGTTGTAGGTATTGCTATAATACTTGGAATTTTAGAGCTTTCAGCTCTTTTCCAATAGTCTCCAATATCCTCAAAATCCCAAATTGGTCTTTCTTGACCACACATAAATGCTACTGCCTTACCAACATCAAGTGCACTTCCACCACCAATTGCTATTACACCGTCGCAATTAGATTTGTTATAAACTTTTACACCTTCATCTACATTTTGACCTATTGGATTTCCTGAAAAGTTAGAAAAAATTTCTAAATTATTAAAATTTTTTTTTAAATTTTGTAATATATGTTTAATCATATCAAGATTAATTAAATCTTTATCAGTAACGAATAATGGATTTGATATTTTTAGTTCTTGGCAGGCATCAATTAGATCATTAATCCTATTTTCACCTACCCACATCAAAGTTGGGTAATTCCAATTATGATTCATAGTAAATAATAATTTTATTTTTCTTTTTTTTGTTAGTAAGATATATTTATAGAATTATTAATGATAGGAAAATTTAGATGTCTAAAGTAGCAATTATAGGTGCAGGTCCATGTGGTCTTTCGATGTTAAGAGCATTTGAACATTTGGAAAATAAAGGTGAAAAAATACCAGAAATAGTTTGTTTCGAAAAACAAGATAACTGGGGTGGCCTTTGGAATTATAGCTGGAGAACAGGTTCTGACCAATATGGAGATCCAGTACCAAACAGCATGTACAGATATTTATGGTCAAACGGTCCTAAAGAATGTTTGGAGTTTGCTGATTATTCTTTTGATGACCACTTTGGTAAACCAATACCATCTTTTCCTCCTAGAGAAGTTCTGTATGACTATATAGTTGGAAGAGTAAGTAAAGGTAATTTAAAACATAAAATTAAATTTAATACTCGAGTTACAAATACATCTTTTAAAAATGACAAGTTTGAAATTAGCTATCAAGATAAAGCTAATAATAAAATTTTAACTGAAAATTTTGATTATTTGGTTATTTCGACTGGTCATTTTTCTGTTCCTTTTATCCCAGAATATGAGGGAATGAATTCCTTTCCTGGAAGAATTATGCATTCTCACGACTTTAGAGATGCTGAAGAATTCAGAGATAAAAATGTAATTGTTCTTGGCAGTAGCTATTCTGCAGAAGATGTTGCACTACAGTGTAATAAATATGGAGCTAAAAGTGTTACTATTGGCTATAGACATAATCCAATGGGATTTAAATGGCCCAAAGGCATGAAAGAAGTTCATTACTTAGATAAACTTGATGGTAAAAATGCAATATTCAAAGATGGAACAAAACAAGAGGCAGATGTCATAATTTTATGCACTGGTTATCTACATCATTTTCCATTTTTAGATGAAAGTTTAAAATTAAAAACTCATAATAGATTATACCCACCAAAATTATACAAGGGGGTAGTATGGCAAGATAATCATAAAATTTTATATTTAGGAATGCAGGATCAATTTCATACTTTTAATATGTTTGATTGCCAAGCTTGGTACGCAAGAGACGTTATTATGGGTAAGATCAAAATGCCTGGTAATGATGAAATAGAAAAGGACATTAACAAGTGGGTTGCTATGGAAGAAAAATTAGAAAATCCAGATCAAATGATAGATTTTCAAACAGAATATACCAAAGAACTTCATGAAATGTCAGATTATCCTAAGATAGATTTTGAATTAATTAGAAAACATTTCAAAGAGTGGGAGCATCATAAAGTTGAAGATATTCTAACTTATAGAAATAAATCCTTTTCTTCGCCTGTGACTGGTTCTATTGCTCCAATCCATCATACTCCATGGGAAAAAGCAATGGACGACTCTATGAAAACTTTTCTAAATAAATAAAATTTAATATTTTATTTTTAATTTTTTATTTTTTGTAATTGCATTTAATAATGCAATCATTAGAGGGATTTTTTTACGATTAATTTTCTTTAAAATGTATGGAGCGATTTCGAAAGCAAGATCAGCACCTTCAACAGTATCATCTTTCATAAATTTTTTCTTGGCAGATTTAAAAGTAAAACCTTTACCAAGATAATCACCCATTTTACTATTTCTGCCACCAACAGCACTTACGTACAGATCACCTACACCTGCAAGCCCATAAACAGTTTCTTTTTTTCCCTTAAAATGTTTAATTAAATAATCCATTTCATCAATTGATTTCCTAAATAAAGCTGAAGATGTGTTCTCACCTTGTCCTGATCCAATTATCATAGAATATATATTTTTAATAGCTGAAGAAAACTCTACACCTCTAACATCAGTTGTATGTTCTGTCTTATAATACTTAGTGGATATTATCTTTCCAATATCTTTTGCTACCTTAATATTTTTATTCCCAATAACAGTGTAACTCTTTATCTTTCGAGCGAGCTCTTTTGCTAAGCACGGGCCTTTTAAGACAGAAATATTTAGTTTATTGTTATTTTTATTAAGCTGTTCAGACATAGTAATAATTCTTTTTGTTTTATCTAACTTTAGTCCTTTAGTAAGAACCAAAATAGGAGTTTTACTTTTAAGGTGTGCTAAATATTTACTAATTATTTCTATTCCTACGGAACTTACAGCTACAACTATAAGATCCCATTGTAAATTTAACATTTCAGGAACAAATTTTTTTGTTTTTATTTTTTTTGGTAAATTAATTTTTAAAGACGGATGAAACTTTTTTTTGAGATTTAATTTACTAATTAATTTAATATTATGTGGCTCAGAAAGTGTTACATGGTGTCTATTTTCAATTAAAGGAATAGAAAAAGCAGCTCCCATTGCTCCTGATCCTATAATCAAAATTTTTTTCATATTAAAAATTAGGCTATTCCTAAATGTTTCTTTCTCTTACCGACCCAAGTTCTTATCAAATTATCAAAAATTAACCCTATAAATGCTACACAAATACCTAATGTCAGACCTATGCCTGCACCATTTTTATCAGATAAAGCTTTTAAAATATATTGACCTAAATCTTCTGTCCCAATGAAAGCCCCAATAATTACCATAAATAGTGCAAAAACTATTGTTTGATTCAAACCAAGCATCATGTGAGGAAAGGCTAATGGGAATTCAATTTTTGTTAATCTTTGAAACTTGTTTACACCAGACATTGTAGCAGCTTCATGTAAACCTACTGGAACACTTCTAAGGCCTTCAATTGTGTATCTAGTTGCAGGAATTGTTGCGTAAACAATCACAGCAATTAAAACTGATGTGTCTGTTATTCCAAATAACATCATTACCGGAATTAAATATACAAATGACGGAAAGGTTTGAAATATATCACAAACTCCTAACATAAATTTTGCTGCACTTTTGCTTTGAAAACACAAGGTTCCAACTGTAAAACCAATTAAACACGAAATTATAACTCCAAAAGTTGCCATGTATGTTGTAACCAATGCTCTGTCCCACCATGGACTAAGAGCTATAAATAAAGTTAACCCGCATACTACTAATGCTGATCTAATTCCACCAATTAAGTAACCAGCCCCAACTACTAAAACGATTGTAGCAACAGCAGGCATCCTTAAATAAAGTGCTCGCATTGGCTGTAAAACCTCTTGAATTAACCATGTGTTAAATGCTTTTATATATACGAAGAATGTATCAAAGATCCAATCAACTCCTTTGTTCCAAAAATCTGCAGTTGATATTCCTTTGTTGTGTGGAATTTCAAATAAATAATTGAATGTTCCTTTGAACAAAAAAGTTCCTATATAAGCAAGTATAATTCCTATAACAAATGCTCCAATAAAAAATATAGTATTTTTATTTCTTTCGAAGAATGAAAGATTACCAAAATAATCTGTTTGTTTATTTGCCCATGCCAAAGACATTTTATCTAATAATATTGCAATAAGACTAATGCACAAACCTGCTTCTAGAGCTAATCCAATATTAAGCTGATTAAGAGCTAATAATAAATTAAAACCCAAACCCTTTGCTCCAATAAAAGCTGAAATAACCGCCATTGAAAAACAAACCATTATCACCTGGTTAACTCCAATCAGTATATCTCTTCTAGCTGTAGGAATTAAAACTTTAAACATCAGTTGCCAATTATTGCATCCACTCATTCTGCCAGCCTCTATTACTTCAGGAGGTATGGCTCTTAATCCTAATAAAGTTAATAATATCATTGGTGGAATGGCAACTATCATAGTTATAATCACTGCTGCATGATCACCAACTCCAAACAAAACTAGCGCTGGAACAAGAACTGCATATTGTGGCATTGTTTGCATAACCAAAAGAATTGGATACAGAGCTTTTTCAACTCGTTTACTTTTAAATGCAGATATACCTAGACCCAGACCAAATATAAAAGACAATGGTGCTGCAACTAAGATAAATGATAAAGTTTGCATCGATGGTTTCCACTGACCAAAAATAGAAATGTAAACCATAGTTAAACCAGCAAAAATTGCTAAACCTTTACCGCTTAATTTGTAGGATAATATTGTGGCACCCGCTGCAACTATAGTCCATGGTAAACCTGGTAACTCTGCCCATGGATTAGCATCAATAAAATCCCAACTTGTAAATGCAACAATAGTTTCTAATCCACCTAATAAAATCTCTCTAATTAACTCAATTATAAAAGTCATGAAACCTGTTAAATTTCTACTTATTTGTAAGAGAAGTGGTCTTGTTTTAAATTCTTGTGTATCTTCATTCCAAAACTCCATTGGCATCCAGTCGTTCATCAGGAAAAATAGTGAATCATTTATCCATATAGGCAACCATCCAAGTAATGGAGGTAATCTCCAAAAAACATCAAAAGCATAATACCTCACCTCTTTTCCTGCAAAAACAAAGGTGCTTTGGTTAGGGTCTTTAATAAACTCTGCCTGACCTCTTATAAATTTATATGTTTCAGGAACTTCGATAGCAAAACATAATGCAAAAAAAACAATTAATAAAAACAACCACTGAAATATTTTTGGATTTTTTTTTAGAAATTCCATAATTTAATTTCCATTTTTCCTTCCACCAAAAACTGTATTAATTATCTTTGTGGGATTAATAGATCCTATAATTTTATTATTGCTATCTATAACTCCTGCAGTTTTTTCTTGGGTTAGAATTTTTTCAGCAACATTTTCAATAATCTCATCTTTTGAAACTCTTAAATCTCCTAAATTATCACTAGTAGATTGATCCATTACATCTTCAATTAACAAAACCTTTTCCCTTGGGACTTCTTCGGTAAATTTCCTCACATATTCAGTTGCAGGATTTAAAACTATTTTAGCGGGTGTATCTAATTGTTCAATTATACCATCTTTCATAATTGCTATTCTATCAGCAAGCTTTAAAGCTTCGTCAAAATCATGAGTGATGAACATTATAGTTTTTTGCAATTTATCTTGAAGTCTTAAAAATTCATCCTGCATTTCTTTTCGGATCAATGGATCTAATGCAGAAAAAGGCTCATCTAAAAACCAAATATCCGGTTCAACAGCTAAGGATCTTGCAATACCTACTCTTTGCTGTTGTCCGCCTGAAAGTTCTCTTGGAAAATAATTTTCTCTTCCATCTAGTCCAACTAACTTAACCATATCCATTGCCTTACTAATGCTATCGTCAGTATTAATTCCCTTAATCTGAAGTGGAAATGCTATATTTTCTACGACAGTTTTGTGTGGTAACAGTGCAAAGCTCTGAAAAACCATTCCCATTTTATTTCTTCTAAGATCAATTAGCTCTTTGTTGTTTAACTCCAATAAATCTTGACCCTCTATAAAAATTTTTCCACCTGTTGCATCTGTTAATCTTGAAATGCATCTAAGTAATGTTGATTTGCCTGATCCAGACAAACCCATCACAACCAACATTTCTCCTTTTGCTACTTCAAAAGAAGCATTATTAACTCCGACTATACATCCGTTTTCTTGAAAAGTTTTTGCATCTACATTTCCATTTGCTTCTTGAAGCATTTTTTCAGCATTTTCGCCAAAAATTTTATAAACAGACTCACATTTAATAACTGCATCAGACATAAATTATTATTAATTTATACGAAATTTTATTGAATTAATATGTATATAATGCTTGTTTCTCCTTAATTAAAAATTTTTTATATAATAAATTCTAGTATCAATACCAGTACTTAAGAAACTTAATGCCTCCCCACTTACTTTAATTTTTTCATCAACCCCAACATTATTTCCACTCACTGTAAAACCTGCAAAACATTTATTTTTTTGTTCATCCCACTCAACAAATGTTTCATCAATTTTATTGCCATTAATTGTATAAATTTCATGTGCTCTAAAATTCAGGAAATTAGCTCCCATTATTGCTCTTTGAGGGATAAGTTTTGTAGCTTTGCAGACTTTCTCATAAACCTCGTCAGATAATCTATGATGATCAGTTCCATCAAAAGTAACTAAAATTCCAGATGGCAGAGTTGAGATTAATTCATTTAATTTTCTCTCTTCTGCAATTCTATCTTCTTCGATTTTCATTCTTTTAACTAAATCATCACCTTCTCCAAAAATGTTATTTAAGATTAAAAAAGATAAGATTATAACTAATGTAATAATTATTAATCCTCCAAACTGTCTAATAGACTCTGGCAATTCTTTTAATTTAGTAAAATAATTTTCTTGAGACATTATTCCTGTAATTTTCCGTTTTTCCAAATTCCTGATTTTTGTTTTCCGTCTGCCCAAGTAAATGTTCCTTGACCATTCATAAAGCCGTTGGCCCATTCGCCATCATAAGTAGAACCATCTGGGAATGTTAAAAGTCCCCGCCCACTCCATACACTATTTTCAAATTCTCCTTTATAGATATATCCATTAGGCCAAGTTTCTACTCCCTGACCTTGCTTTTTTGTTGCAACCCACTCACCTTCATAAGTAGTTTTATCTGTATAGACCCATTTTCCATATCCATTTTCACAATTTCCCTCTTTACATCCAGTACTTCGCGCAAAAACTGATGAACTGATAAAAAAAGTTAAAATTAAAAATAAAAAAAATTTTTTCATGTGTTTATTTTATACAAAAATTAAGTAAAAAAAAATCCCCCCCAACAAAGTTGGGAGAGATTTATAAGTTTTATATTTTTAACCTTAATGATCGTGTGTAAATTCTTCCCACACTTTCTTATTATCGGCTAACCATTTTTTAGCTGCATCTTCATGAGTCATCTTATCCATATCAACTAAAGCTGCCATCGCTCCAATTTGACTTGTAGAAAATGACATTTTTTTGAATACTTTAGCTGCATTTGGATGAGTTTTTGGAAAATCCTCATGCGCTGCTTTTTTCAGATAACCATCTGGAGAACCACATTTTCCATCTCCACCATCTTCTGGTCTGCAACCTGCAGTGTATGGAGGGAAGTCAATAAATGTAAAACCAGCACCATCTGTAAAGTTTGGTGTCCAATTGAAAATTATTGTTCCTCTTCCTTCTTTTTCAGCAGCTGCTAATTCAGCCCAAAGCGCATCTGCACTTCCAGCAAATTTAACCCACCAAAGATCACCTAAACCTAAGGCATCAACCCTTTGTGGAATTAAGTCACCGTGCCAAGTTTGTGGACCTTCCAACATTCTTCCTTTTCCATTTGGAGAGTCAGGTGTTGTAAAGTTTTTAGCACAGTCAGGATTTTTTAAAGCAGTCCAGTCTGGTAAACCAGGACATAATCCTTTGTCTGTAACCCAGTTAGGGTATCCCATATCTTCAAGTGTTCTAGCTTCATGATCACCCATATCAATTAAACCACCTTTATCTAAAGCAGTTGTAAATGATTTACCAAATGCGGACTCCCACACTTCGTGAGATATAGTTACATCTCCAATTCTGATTGACTCGTAAACTGCTTGTGAGTCAGCATTTACATATTTAACATTGTTACCCATACTTTCGAAAATTCCACCAATAACATAGGCCATCACAATTTGGCTTGACCAGTTATGAGTTGGGATTACGATGGGTTTTTTGCTATCTGCAGCATTAGAAATTCCTGCAAAACTAACTACAGAAATTATAAGAGCAGATAATAATGATATTATTTTTTTCATTTTTTTCCCCTCAATTATTAATATTAATTTCAAATTATGTTCTGATTTAAAGGTATAGTCAACTCGTTTTCAGTATAATATGGTCAAAATAAAATTATAATAAAACATTGAAGATGTTAGGAACTAGTAAAGAAATAAAATATCCAGGACTAAATATTTTACCACCAGGGGTTGAAAGACATGTCGTAAATGGTGGTGGTCTTACTGCTTTTCATATTTTTCCTGACGATGAGATAGAGATAATCAATAACGAAGGTAATCAAATTTGTGAAATTATCTGTTTCAATAAAGACGGAAAATCAGATGTAGGTATTTTAAATCTTAAAAGTAACAACAATAAAAATTTTATTAAAGATATCTTAAGTAAAAAAGATGAAAGTATATTAGCAACCAATTATCAACTTAAAAAACTAAATTTAAATATTTCAAATTCAAAATCCTCAATCGTATTTGATATTGATAGTCAAATTGGCGAAAAAATTAAATTAAAGTCTAAAGATAAATGTTTTGCAATATTTGCAGCTCCTGGACAGGACATGGATGTTACAAAGCAAAATCCACCTACCGATTTAATTATTTTTATTAAAAGAGCAAATATTATTGATGACAAAGAATTGAATGTAATTCCAAACCCTGTCTTTGAACCTTCGCACGAGGAGAATATAAATAAAGCAAGTAGTATATCTTATGAAGTTAAAGAAGGCGATTACATCCAGGTAATAAGTCCTACTGGAAGACAATGTTCGGACTTTGTGGCATTTGACACAAGGAAATTAGAAAAAGGAATTGAGAAAGGTTTGGATTGGCAAACAACTAGAACTTTCATGGGAAATACATTTCCAGGTCCAGGATTATTTTCTAAATTTTATGATACTGACCATGAACCTTTGGTAGAAGTAATTAGAGATACCGTTGGTAAACATGATACTTTTAATCTTGCCTGTACTTCAAAGTACTATGAAGATGCTGGTTATTTTGGCCATGCAAATTGCTCTGATAATTTGTCAGAAAGTATGTCTAAGTATGGTCTTCAGAAGCAAAAAGGTTGGCACGCAATTAATTTATTTTTTAATACTTCTGAGGGTGGATTAAACTCTGTTGTCTCAGATGAATCATATTCGCGTCCTGGTGATTATGTCATGTTTAGAGCCTTAAAAGATTTAACTATTGGAACAACAGCATGTCCAAGTGATATAGATCCTTGTAATTCATGGAATCCAACTAATATTTTTGTTAGAACATATGACAAAAAAAAAGAATTTACTAAATCATTTGCATTTAGAATGAAAACAGACTCTGAAAAAAAACTAACAAGAAACTCTGGCTTTTATGAAAGAACATCAAAGCTAACCAGAAACTTTATAGATGCTAGAGGTTTTTGGCTTCCAAATGATTACACAAAACATGGGCTTGTTAATGAATACAACGCTTGTAGAAATGATGCAGTTTTAATTGATTTATCCTCATTAAGAAAATTTGAAATTATTGGCCCTGATGCAGAAGAATTATTAAATTATACACTTACAAGAAACATTAAAAAATTATCGGTAGGTCAAGTTGTATATTCTGCAATGTGCTACGAAAATGGAATGATGTTTGACGACGGTACTCTTTTAAGATTAAGTGAGACTGGTTTTAGATGGATTTGTGGAGATGAATATGGAGGTGAATGGTTAAAAGAAATCGCAAAAAAGAAAAATTTCAATGCAAATATAAAAAATTCAACAGACCAAATAAGTAATGTTTCATTACAAGGTCCAAAAAGTAGAGAAATTTTAAAAAAGATAATTTTTACACCTCCTACTCAACCCTCTATAGATGAACTTGGTTGGTTTAGGTTTAGCATTTGCAGAATAGAGGAGTTGCAAGGAATACCGTTGATTGTTTCTAGAACTGGTTATACTGGTGAACTTGGATATGAAATTTGGTGTCACCCTAAACATGCTCCTGAAGTCTGGGATAAATTAATGGAAGCAGGAAAAGAAGATGGTTTGATTCCTGCAGGATTTGGAGCTTTAGACAAACTTAGAATTGAAGCAGGACTAATTTTATTTGGTAATGAGTTTGATGGTCAACAAGATCCTTTTGAGGCAGGAATTGGTTTTGCTGTTCCATTGAAAACAAAAGAAGAGAATTTTATTGGTAAAGAAGAATTAATTAAAAGAAAAAATAACCCTCAAAAAAAACTTGTTGGGTTAGAATTATCAGGTAAAGAAATTGCGGGTCATGGTGATTGTGTTCATATCAGTAGATCTCAAGTTGGAGTGGTTACAAGTGGATGTTTATCCTCAACTTTAAATAAAAATATAGCATTGTGTAGAATTGATATGCAGTATTCAGAAATTGGGACTGAGGTTGAAGTTGGTAAAATTGATGGTCATCAAAAAAGAATAGCTGCTAAAGTAGTTGCCTTTCCTTTTTATGACCCAACTAAGTCTAGAGTAAGATCATAAATTAAATGCCAAAAGACAAAAAAACTCTATTAAATTTCTGGGAAGATCAAATGAGACAATCTCATACCTCAAGTAACTATTTTTTTAGAAAATCACCTTCTCATTATCATATGATGTTATTAGTAATGTCTGCTTATAAAGAAAATAAAAAATTATCTGTTGAACAACTAAAAACTAAACTATTCAAAACATCGAGGCCAAAATCGGCTTTAATCATTAATGAAGCTTGCGAAAAAGGATTCTTCTTATTGGAAAAAACTTCAACAGATCAAAGAATTAAAAATATTAAGCCAAGTGACTCTTTTATCAAAGAGTTCAATGAATATTTGACTACTCTTAAAAATATAAGCTATTAAGCACATATTTCAGTTAAGTTTAAAGTGTATATTTTATATATATACTTTTTAGTTCTAAAAATAATTATATTAATTCTACTTTGTAAAAAATAAGGTTTCAGAATGTCATTACCCACAAAAGCAAAAGTAGTCATTATAGGTGGTGGAATACACGGGTTAAGTACCGCATGGAAACTATCAGAAACATATAAAAATCCTGGAGACATAGTTGTTCTAGAAAAAAAAGATACTGCTGCAGGTGCAAGTGGCATTGCATGTGGTGTTGTAAGAAATAATTATTTTCAGCCAGCAATGAGAGAATTAATGGCACATTCAGTTTCTGTATGGGAAAGTGATCCAGATGCTTTCAAATATAATGCAGTTGGATATTTACAAATTTCGCCTGAAGTTATGCATGAAGATGTAGCTTCAATTTATGAGCAACAAAAAGCAATTGGTTATGAATCAGAATTTATAGAAGGTGAAAAAGATTGTATGAATTATATGAAAGATATGTTCGATGATTGGCAGGCAAAAGGTATAACTTCTATCTTACATGAAAAAAAAGGTGGCTATGCATTCAATGTTGACTCGATAAAAGCACTTGAAAAAAAATCAACATCAAATGGTGTGAACGTATTCAAAGAAGTCAAAGTAACTGGTTTTAAAAGAGGAAGTAATAGTAAAGCTGTAACTGGTGTAGAAACTGATAAAGGTACAATTGAGTGCGAACAAGTAGTTGTTGGTGCAGGTCCTTGGGTAAGAGATTTTTGGAACATGTTAGAACTTCCAAAAACTGCAAATATAAAAGACAAAGATGGTAAATTACATACTACTGATATGTGGAAATACTGGATGCTGCAAGAAGGTGTTCTAGGTGTTGAACCAGATTTTTTAAAAATGAATGATGGTAAACAACCTCCTGTTATTCATGTCGACTCAACTGCTCCATTATATTCTGATACAACAAAAAAATTAATTACTGATAAAATTTGGGGAATATATTACAAGCCAGATATTGAAGGACTAGGAGTTCAAGGTGGGACATCCCCTTACATAGTTGATAAACATTTTGATCAAGTTAATGTTGATCCATATGGAGTAGAGTCACCTGAATACCAAACTACTGAAGCATTTAATGATATGTGGTGCTCAGCTTTAGCACATTGTCAAAAAAGATTTGAAGGAAAATCTGCTTTGTATAGGAAAGGACCATCAGGTGGTCTTGGATGTATGACACCAGACTCGTTTCCAATCTTTGATAGATTTTTAGAAAATGTTTATATGATTGCTGATGCAAATCATGGATATAAAATGATTGGTGTAGGTGAGCTTGTTGCAAAAGAAATTCTGGGTACTGAAAGTGATTTATTGAAACCGTTTAGATTCAACCGTTACGAGAAAGGTGAACTTCACCCTACTTCGAACAGTCCGTTCCCTTGGAGTTAAACTTCAAGCCTAGACACAAATAAATTTTTCAGCTACGCTTTATAAAATTTATAATTCATTAAGGGGAAAAATGACTGATTTAGAAAAACATGTTAACCAACCTGGAAGAGATAAACTAGTAAAACAGGTTAGAGCTAAAATTAATGAACTTAAAATTGATTATATTTTTTTTCAGTTCATATCTGTTACTGGAAGAGTTGTAGGTAAAGGAATACCTGCAGATCATTGGGAAAGAACATGCGAAAAAGGTTTTCAATTAGTTTATGGTGCAACAGCAAACCTCTTCTTAGATCGTCACAATAACTACATAGGTTATGGACCTGAAGCTAAAGAACTTGTTGGAATACCAGATCCTGAAACTTTTTGTCAGTTACCTTGGGATAAAAAAGTTGCTAGAGTTTTTGTAACTTGTTTTAGAAACAGAGAAGAGAGAGAAAATCCAGGTGGTCATCTAACTTCAGATTGTAGAGGTAATTTAAGAATTATAGCTAAGGAATTCAAGAAAAAGCATGGTTATCAGTTAAGAGTTGGAACAGAGCCTGAGATGATGTGGTTAACAAGAAATGAGGATGGAACTCCAACTGGTAAGGGTTTCTCTAAACCATATTGTTATCATATTGACCAATTCGAGTCATTAAGACCAGTGTTTATGAGGGTAATGGAATACGCAAGAGCTATGGGTTTTGATATGATTCAAGGAGACCATGAAGATGCTCCAGGTCAGTTAGAATTAAATTGGATGTTTGATGATGTTTTAAGAAATGCAGACAGATTATCAACTTACAGACAAATTTGTGCACAAGTTGCTAGAGAGTTTAATTTAATTGCTTGCTTTATGACAAAACCTTTCATGGGTGTTTCTGCGAGTGGATGTCATACAAACATGTCTTTATGGACAGGTGGAAAAGATAAAGTAAATAAATTGGGTCATAAATCTCTTCCTGGAATGGATGAAGTGTTTAGTTATGTCGAAGGTGGAACAAATACATTCATGCCAGATACTAAAGATGTTCAGTTACCAGGTAAGATTGGATTAAAATCTATTGGTGGTGTTATGAAACACCTTCCTGCTTTAACTGCTATTGGATCATCCACAGTTAATTCTTATAGAAGATTATGGGATCAAGGTTTCTGGGCTCCTGTTTATGCTGACTGGGGTTATCAAAACAGAACTTGTGGTTTAAGAGTATCTGCTCCTGGTAGATTTGAATACCGTTCGGTGGACTCGATGCACAATCCTTATTTAATGGGAGCATCATTATTAAAAGCGTTTGATGATGGATTAACAAACAACATTGATCCAGGTAAACCTGAGTCTAGAAATATTTATGAAGCTCAGAAAGCAGGAAAAGATGTCAAAAAATTACCTTTAAGTTTGGGTGAAGCTTTGGACAGATTAGCAGAAGATAAAGTAATACAATCTGCTATGCCTGATGAAATGTATAAAATTTTCCATTGGTACAAAAATGATGAATGGGAAAGATTTTTAGGTGCAACAACTCAATGGGATCTGGATACTTATCTTGATTGTCTTCCATAGGTCTTTAAATAAAAGAAGGGTAAAAATATGTGTGGTATCGCAGGTTTAATTCATAGAGGTAAGTCTTCAAATGTTGGAAGTGAACTTCAAGGCATGCTTCAAGCATTAAAACATAGAGGTGAAGACTCAACGGGTTATGCTTTATACGGAGATACGGATGGTAAAAATTTTATCATGCGTTTTAAAGTTGGAGAAAATGTTGGAGAAGGTAGTTCCTCAGTTATGGAAGATGTTTCGGTCTACGATGAAAGAAAAAAAATCGTTGATCAAACTCTATCTGAGATGGGTGCAAAAATTATCAAAGAGGAAAGAACTCTTCCCTACTCATTAAGATATGAAGTTGATTATGAAACTAAAGATTTATTAGATTTTTCACAAAGAATTGAAAGTATTCCTGGAGTAGAAATATTATCTATGGGAAAATCTTTAGAAGTAATCAAAGATCTAGGGAACGCAAAAATGGTATGCGACAGATATAGTTTAGATAAACTTGTTGGAACACACGCCATAGGTCATGCAAGAATGGCGACTGAGTCTGGTGTGGATATTAAATCAGCTCACCCTTTTTGGGGTTATCCTTTTAGTGATGTATCAGTTGTTCATAATGGACAGCTTACAAATTATTGGAACAATAGAAGAGTTTTAGAAAATAAAGGTATGAGATTTATGTCAGAATGTGACTCAGAATTGATAGCGGTTTATATAGCACAAAAAATGAGAGAAGGAGCAAGTCTTGAAGAAGGAATGAAAGACTCTCTAACTGGCCTAGACGGTGTATTTACTTATTTTGTAGCAACCAAGGATTCGTTAGGTATGGCAAAAGATACTATGGCAGCAAAACCTTTAGTACTTTATGAATCGGATGATTTAGTTGCAATGGGATCAGAAGAGATTGCAATCAGATCTGTGTTACCACATGAAATTGATACTTATGATCCTTTTGATGGAGAGGTAAAAGTATGGCAAATATAAAAACTAGCGAGAAAAAGTCTAAAGCCCAATCAATGGGAATGCACACAGAAGTATTAACGGGAAGAACTCAGCAAAAGTTTTTTAACCCTGATGAAGCTGAAAACTTTTATTATTTTGGAACGTACGATGTTGACTTTAATAAAAGAACAGACTTAGACGTAATGAATATGTCAGCACCTGAAGCTAATAAAGAAATAGACAACTTAATGAGCCAAGGATATGGAACAATAGTAATTAAAAATCCACAAGGTAAACACAGTTTAGGTGTTGGTATTTTAAATAAACTTAATTTAATTTTTGAAGGAAGTTTAGGTTATTTTGGAATGGGATCTTGTGATGGTCCAATAGTTAGAATTAATGGAAGAGTTGGTTGGTCATGTGCAGAAAACTTAATGGCTGGAAAAGTAGTTATTGAAAAAAATGCAGGTTCATGTTTTGGAGCTGCAATTAGAGGTGGAGATTTAATCTGCAAGGGTAGTGTTGGTGCAAGAACTGGTATCGATATGAAAGGTGGAACAATTATTATTGGTGGAGATGCTGGTGCATTCACTGGTTTTATGATGCAAAGGGGAAGAATAATTATCCTTGGAGATGTTGGAATAAATTTAGGTGATTCTATGTATGATGGGACAATTTTCGTAGGTGGAGAAATTGGATCATATGGTAGTGATGCAGTAGACGCAGAATTGACATCTAGTGATCAAGATTGGTTAAGACGAAAACTAAAGGTTGCAGAAATAGGTGAAGATTTTGACGTAAGCAAAATGAAAAAAATTGTAGCTGGTAAAAAACTTTGGAATTATGATAATTTAGAACCTACAGAGAAGAAGGGAGCAATTTAATGCCTAAGAAAAAAAGTAAAAAAAATGGAAAAGTAAAAGCAAATGGAAAAGGAGTTGGTGGAAAAGCTGATGTCCACGCACACGAAGAAGGAAAAAGAAATAAAAGTTTATTAGGGCATAATGCGATCTTCACTCCTGAAGTAATAGACGACATACATATCAAAGCACAGTTAGGAAGATACAGAATGCGTGGAATGGCATTAATGAAAAAAATTCCAACATTTGATGATTTAGTTTTTTTACCAGGAACGTTAACAAGATTTGTAATTGAAGGTTATAGAGAAAAATGTGAGACCAAAACAGTAATTGGTCCAAGATGTGAAAACCCAATTGAATTAGATATTCCAGTTTATATTACTGGGATGAGTTTTGGTGCATTATCTTATGAAGCTAAAACTGCTTTAGCAAGAGGAGCAACTATGGCAGGTAGCGCTACTTGTTCAGGTGAAGGTGGAATGATACCGGATGAAAGAAGATATTCTGAAAAATGGTACTATCAATGTATCCAATCAAGATATGGTTTTAATCCTCATCATGCTCAGTTAGCTGATGGAATAGAAGTTTTTATAGGACAAGGTCAAAAAGTTGGAATGGGTGGTCACCTTATGGGGCAAAAAGTAACTGACCAAGTTGCTGAAATGAGATCACTACCTTCAGGTATTGACCAAAGATCACCTGCTAGACACCCTGACTGGTTAGGTCCAGATGATTTAGCTTTGAAAGTTCAAGAATTAAGACAGTTAACAAAAAATAAAGTTCCAATTCAATTAAAATTAGGAGCTTCAAAAGTTTATGACGATGTCCGAATGGCTGCAAAATGTGATCCCGACTCAATCTATCTAGATGGAATGGAAGGATCTACAGGCGCTGGTCCACACATTGCTGCTGCAAATACTGGTATACCTGGAATTGCAGCTATTAGAGAAGCCAGAAGAGCAATTGATGATGTTGGTAAAACTGGAAAAGTAACTCTAATTTATGCTGGTGGAGTAAGAGATGGTGCTGATATGGCGAAAGCTTTAGCATTAGGAGCTGATGCAATTGCTATTGGTACAGGATCTATGATAGCACTAAACTGTAACAAAGATATTCCTGAAGCTGATTTTGAAAAAGAAATGGGAGTAAAAGCTGGAGAATGTTACCACTGTCATACTGGTCGTTGTCCTGTAGGAGTTGCTACACAAGATCCAAAATTAAGAGCAAGATTAAATCCTGATGATGCTGCTTTAAGAGTTTATAATTATTTACACGCAATGACTTTAGAAGCTCAATTATTAGCAAGAGCATGTGGTAAAACAAATATACATTCTTTAGAGCCAGAGGATTTAGCTGCATTAACATCAGAGGCATCTGCATTAGCTAAAGTTCCTTTAGCTGGTACTAATTACACTGTTGGAGTTGATAATTATCACAAAATATAAGGTAAGTATGCCAAAGAAAAAAACAAAAAAAATAAAATCTAAAGGTAAACCAAAAAAAGATAAGCTTGGTACTTTTAAGGAAACTGCAAGAGAAAAATTAATTGGTCAACATATAGGTTATAGATATGATGTTAATTTACTTCCAGATTACAAAAAGATTACACCTTTCTTAAAAAAGTATATTGAAGCCATGGGTTGGGACGACTTGAATTGGCTAGAAGATGTTCATATGGGTTATGAAGAAGACAGACCAGCAGTATTTTGTAGAAATGCTAACGGT
The DNA here is from genome assembly GCA_902613855.1 of uncultured Pelagibacteraceae bacterium. Taxonomy (GTDB): domain Bacteria; phylum Pseudomonadota; class Alphaproteobacteria; order Pelagibacterales; family Pelagibacteraceae; genus Pelagibacter. Next base: position 156,173 of record CACMIX010000001.1, on the reverse strand, counting down.
TGGGTTACTATTCCAAAATCAATTAAATTACCTAACAATCAACAAGATAGAGATATGATAGCAAGAGAACTGTTAGTTAAATTTCAAATGTCTCCTAAACATCCACTTGTTGATTTGAAAAAAGCCTATTTAAAATTTTAATATCACAATCAAGAGTTGATTTTATTTTTAAATCTATTGTCCACAGTAGGTTTTTAAGGGTTGTTTTGTTTGTCACACCCCTAAAAATTTCATAAGATTTCTTAAACAAATATGGGGGTAAAAAATGACTGATCAGTTAGGTGCTCTTACTACTATATTTACAGAGTTTTACTACTGGGTAACGGTAGTACTGATGTTTTTAATTCACGTCGGTTTCTGTATGTATGAAGTTGGAGCATCAAGATACAAACACCACCAACATACCTTAATGAAAAACACAATGCTTATACCTTTGGTAACAGTAACTTGGTTTTTATTTGGTTGGTGGATTTATTGGGCTTTTCCAACAGGACCAGGAATAGCTCCATCAATAATGACAGAAAGTACTGGGCTCGTTTTAAGTGGTGGATTTGGAGGAAATGATCTTGCTAATCCAACTAATGCTCTTATGGCAATTAATCTTAACGACCATATAATGGGTGTTTTCTGGGCAGCGTTCTTATTATTTTCATGGACAGCTGCTTCAATCGTTTCAGGGGCTATTATTGAAAGGATAACAACTTTCGCATTTGGAGTTTTAGCAATTGCGATCGGATCTGTTTTCTGGTCGATAGATGCTTCATGGGGATGGCACTTTGATGGATGGATGCTTAAAATTTTAGGATATCATGATGCTTATGCATCAGGTGTTATTCACGCAATTGCAGGTGGATTTGCACTAGGTGTTCTAATGGTTCTAGGACCAAGAATTGGAAAGTTCTCATCAAGTGGTGAACCAAGAAACATAGGACCAAGAAATCCTTGGCTAGTTACTATTGGATTATTTCTAATTTATACTGGTTTCTGGGGATTTTATGCAGCATGTAATGTTCCAATATATGATCTTGGGCCTGAGTATGGAATGGAAGGAGTAACATTCTGGACAGCAACTAACATCTATTTAACGCCTACTACATTAAGTGGAATAACTATGAACTTCTTAATGTCATTATCAGGTGGATTGTTAGCTGGGTATGTTATTGCAAAAGGTGATCCTTTCTGGACTTACTCAAGTGGACTAGCAGGTATAATATGTGCATCAGCTGGAAATGACTTATATCATCCAATTCAAGCTTTGATTATTGGTATGATTGGTGTTGTAATTTCCTACAAACTTCATTATTGGGTTGAGCGAAAGTTCAAAATTGATGATGCGGTCGGAGCAGTAGCTGTGCATGGTTATGCTGGTTTTATTGGACTTGTAATCTGTGGATTTGTTTTGAATGGTTATCCTTCATCTGGATATAGCGTAGGAGCTATGTTTGATGGAACAACTTACGCAACAATTAATCCATTGGGTCAATTTATAGGAGCAATAATAATGTTCTTAGTTCTAGGGCTTATACCAGGATATATAATTGCTAGAGTTCTTAACGGAATGGGTAAATTAAGAATCCCACGAGAAGTTGAGATAGCAGGACTAGACTATGAAATGATGGAGTCTGCTAAAGATGATGAAAAAGCAGTTTCATCAGCAACCAGGTAAAGGAGAAAAATATGGCTACAGTATCAAACTGGATAGATCATCTAAATAAACCTGCAGAAGAGGTTGCCGGATCGGTTTATCCTGGAGCAGGGTCTAGTGAATTTATACTAGTCCTATTGTTAATTGCTGTTTGGATTGGATGGAGTGTCATCACAGATAAATCTGAGAGGGAAGAACTTGATAGATTATCTAGAAAAAGACACGGTGCAAACGATCATAAAAGCAATATTACTGATTGGTAATTAAAAGAAAATTTGGGCGCTACTTGAATGTAGCGCCCTTTTTTTATAATCTTATTATAATGAGTGAAGATAAAAACGAAGAGCTTAGACCAACGAAAATGAGAGGGGTTGCTTTTCCAAAAGCAAAGTATGGTGTAATTCTCGCAATTATCTTAATAGTAATAGTAAATTTTATTTTATATAAAGAAACTATCTTTTCATTTTTTAAATAATTGTGATAGCCTAGGCAATGGCTAAAAACTTATTCAAAATAGCAAAGCAAAAAAAAATAAAATATTTCTTAATTAGCTTTGTTGATCTTTTTGGTGTACTTAGATCAAAACTAGTGCCAGCCCATGCTATTAAAGAAATGCAGACTGCAGGAGCAGGATTTGCTGGTTTTGCAGCTTGGCTAGATATGTCGCCCGCAGATAGCGATATGTTTGGTATTCCTGATCCAGATAGTTTAATTCAATTGCCTTGGAATAAAGAAGTAGGATGGCTTGCATCTGATTTATGGATGAACGGTAAACCTGTAGAAGCTTCTCCAAGAGTAATGCTAAAAAATCAAATTAAGAGATTAAAAAAACAAAATCTAACAATGAAATCAGGTGTAGAGTGTGAATACTTTTTAATCTCACCGGATGGAAGTTCAATTGCTGATCCAAGAGATACCCAGTCTAAACCTTGTTATGACCAATCAGCTTTAATGAGAAGATATGATTTAATTAAAGAGATTTGTGATTGCATGATTGAGATGGGATGGGGTCCTTATCAAAACGATCATGAAGATGCTAATGGTCAATTTGAGATGAATTGGGATTATGATGATTGTCTAAAAACTGCAGATAGACATACATTTTTTAAATATATGGTAAAAACTATAGCTGAAAAACATGGTTTAAGAGCAACTTTTATGCCTAAACCATTTGAAAACCTCACTGGTAATGGTTGTCATGCCCACGTATCAGTTTGGAATGGAAAGAAAAATAAATTTTTAGATAAATCAGACAAGCTTGGACTTAGTAAAATGGCTTACAATTTTTTAGGTGGAGTAATTAAAAATGCCTCATCTCTATCTGCTTTCTTTAATCCAACAATAAATAGCTATAGAAGAATTAATGCACCTCCAACAAAATCTGGGGCATCATGGTCACCAAGCAGCATATCTTATACAGGCAATAACAGAACGCATATGATAAGAATTCCAGATCCTGGCAGATTTGAATTAAGATTGATGGATGGATCTGCAAATCCATATTTATTACAAGCAAGCGTGTTAGCTGCTGGGCTATATGGATTAAAAAATAAAATTGATCCAGGAGAGCCTCTTACTTGTAATATGTACACGGATTATAAAAAATATCCTAATTTACCTAAATTACCAAATGAACTTCAAGACTCGCTAGAACTTTTAAAAAATAATAAGGAAATGAATGAAGCTTTTGGAAAAGAAACAATTAATAGTTATATAAAACTTAGAAAATCTGAAATTAATGAATTTGATAATAAAGAAAACTTCGATAAGTCCAAACCTGTAACACAATGGGAAAGACAAAATACTTTAGACTGTTAAAGTGAAGACTTTAAAAAGTATTAAAAACTGGACGCTTACAAAATCTATAAAAAATAATAATTTCAGTTTTAAAAGAAATTATGTTTTAAGATTTGTCCCTTCTTTGTTATTAAAAAAAGCTTTTAAATCAATTTCTAGTTGGAAAAATTATAAGGCTACACCCCTACTTAAACTTGATAAATTACAAAAAAAATTAAAAGTAAATAATGTTTTTTATAAAGATGAGTCCAAAAGATTTCATTTAAAATCCTTTAAGGCTTTAGGAGGAGCATATGCTGTTGAAAGAATATCTAAAGGAAAAAAAGATATAATTATTTCCTCAGCAACTGCCGGAAACCATGGAAGATCTGTTGCATGGGGTGCAAAAAGATTAGGTCTAAAATGTAAAATCTTTGTTAGTCAATACGTAAGTGATTCAAGAGTTAATGAAATTGAAAAATTTGGAGCTGAAGTAATAAGAGTTAAAGGAGATTATGAAAATTCACTTAATGAATGTAAAAAGTTATCGAAAAAAAATAATTGGAAAATTGTGCAAGATGTAGCCACAAGAGACTACAAATTAGTCCCTCAATTTACAATGGCAGGATATTCCATAATGATAAGAGAAATATCTAAACAAACTAATCAATATATAACCCATATTTTTTTACAAGCTGGTGTCGGGGGCATGGCTGCTGGTGTTGTTGCTGGTGTTGCAAAATATTTTAAAAGAATTCCAAAAATTATAATTGTTGAGCCTGATAGAGCTGATTGTGTACTTCAGAGCATTAAAATTAATAGACTTAAAAAAATTAAGATTAAAAAAGAAAGTATCATGGGCGGTATGTCATGTAATGAAATGTCATATATTCCTTGGCAAATATTGAAAAAAGCAAGCAATTGTTGTGTATCTGTAAGTGATCGGAATGTTGCCAAAACTGTAGCTATGTTAAAAGACAAAAAGCTCGGCAAAAATTCAATAATTGGTGGAGAATGCTCAACACCTGGGATTATAAGCCTAATTGGTGTTTGTAATAATTATAAGACTAAAAAACTCATTGAACTTAACGAAAAATCTAATGTTTTAGTAATAGGATGCGAAGGTAATGCAGATGTTAAACTTTACAAACAACTGCTATCTAAAGGAAGAAAATAAAATTCACATGACAAAAAATGCAATATTTTGGATCAGGGAAGATTTTAGAATTGAACATAATCCAGCACTTTCTTTTGCTAGTCAAAATCATGATAATGTTATTGGATTATTTATTTATAACAAAGCTGATTTTGATAAAAAACGAGAAGCACAAAAATGGTGGCTTTATAAATCTTTAGAAGAATTTAAATTAGAATTATCTAAATATAAAATAAATCTTCAAATATTAGAGGGAGATGAGCTAGATGTGTTATCAAAAATAAAAAAAAAAGATAATATTTCAGTTTATTGGAATAAAATATACGAACCAGACGTAATTGCTAAAGGTAAAAAAATTAGACATGCTTTTTTAAAAAACGAAGTTCAGTTTAAATATTTTAAAGGAAATATTTTAAACGAATTTCAAGAAATAACTAAAAACGACGGAACACCTTTTAAAGTATTTAGTCCATTTTGGAGAAATGCTGAACAAAAATATTTAAGTTTACCTCCAAGTAAAAATTATATTGTAAAAAAAAAGACAAAATCAATAACAGTTTTTAAGAATTGTATTGAGCCAAAAGATATTTTGCCTAAAAAGAATTGGTATAAAAAATTTGAGGAATATTGGAAAGTTTCTGAAAATGAATCTAAAAAAGTTCTTAATAATTTAATTGAAAAAAAAATTAAAGATTATGGAACAGCAAGAGATTATCCGTCAGTTGAAGGTACCTCAAAATTGTCACCTTATATTAAGCATGGTCAAATTCATGTAAGTACTATTTGGCAAAAATGTAATGAAATTAAATCTAAAGGAATTGGCTATAGAAAATATATCAATGAATTAGGCTGGCGTGAGTTTTCTCATAGTTTAATTAATTATTTTCCAGAATTTTTAAAAGGTAATTATAGAAAAGAATTTGATCGATTTCCTTGGGTAAAAAACGAAAAGTTTTTAAAAGCATGGAAATCAGGAATGACAGGCTATCCTATTGTAGATGCTGGAATGAGAGAGTTATACGAAACTGGATGGATGCATAACAGAATTAGAATGGTAGTTGGTTCTTTTTTGGTTAAGCATTTGAGAATTAATTGGACTGAGGGTGAAAAACATTTCAGAAATTGTTTATTAGATTTTAATAAAGCAAATAACGTAGCTCAATGGCAATGGGTTGCTGGTTGCGGAGCGGATGCTGCACCTTACTTTAGAATATTTAATCCAATTTTGCAGGGTGAAAAATTTGATAAAGAAGGTTTATATGTGAAGAAATGGGTTCCAGAATTAAATAAAGTGCCTAATAAATTCATCCATAAACCTTGGGAAATGGAATACAAATATCAAGAAGCAATAAAGACTATAATAGGGAAAGATTATCCTAAACCTATTGTGATTCACGAAAAAGCAAGAGCTGCTGCTCTAGAAGCTTTTCAATCGCTTAAGAAATAAATGCTCTATTCGCCAATAAAATGGTGAATAATTGTTCTATTTTGTGTCTCTATACGATGTTCAAATAAATATAAACCTTGCCAAGTTCCAAGTAGTAATTCATTATTTTTAATACTAAGTGAGATTTGATTGTTAGTTAAGGCAGATTTTATATGTGCAGGCATATCATCTTTACCCTCAGTGGTGTGTACGTACAATTTATTGTTCATAGGTACCAGTTTATTAAAATAATTTATTAAATCTGTTTGAACATCTGGGTCGGCATTTTCTTGAACAATTAGGGATGCACTAGTATGTTGAATACTTAAATTAAGCATCCCATTTTTAAATTTATTATTGTTAATCCACTTAATTGTCTGATCAGTGAATTCATACAACCTTTGACCAGCAGTATTTATTTTAAGATTAAAGAACTCTTGCTTCATTAATTCTTTTCCACAGATGTTAATTCATATAATCGACTGATAGTTCGTTTAAATGGGTTTTCTAGTAATCTTGATGAAGTAAATTGATCTATATTTTGAGCAGCAGTAACTGCTAAAGGAATATTTTTGTCATATATGACATCAATTAAAGTTATAAATCTCTGTTGTTGATTTGAATTAATATCATTAAATTGTGGAATATTATCAAGAGTAACAAATTTACAATTTTTAATTATCTCTAAAAAATCTTCAGCACCAAGATTTTGATTACATAAATCATCAAAATTAAATCTAGCTACTCCTTCATAAAAATGTTCTATTTTAAAATCCCTTCCCTTTACGTTAATTTTTTTTGATAAATGATTTTTATCTTTTGTAATAGTTCTAAAAAATTTATTTATTTTAAAATTAGTCTCTTGATTAAGAGGGTAAAAATATCTTTGTTTTTGATTTTCATTTGATTTTCTATAATCGTCTTCTATTTTCAGCTCAAATTCAACAGATTGCTCCTCCATAATTTTTATAAAAGGTTTAAACTGATCTCTTTGAAGGCCATCTTTATAAAGTTCAGAAATTTTTGTATTAGACGTTAAAATAATTTTAATATTTTCTTTAAATATTTGCTCGAATAATTTCCCTAAAATCATCGCATCAACAATATTGGTCACTTGAAACTCATCAAAATAAATTAATTCAGTTTTAGATTTTAAATCTTTTACAAATTGATTGATTATATTTTCCTCATTATTTTCCTTTCTTTCATGCGCAAAATCATGAAAGCTAATCATAAACTCATTAAAGTGTTGTCTTAATTTTTTTTCTTTTACTAGATCAAAAAAAAAATTTAAGATCATTGTTTTTCCAACACCAACACCTCCATGTAAATAAAAGGCTAGTTTTGAGTCATTTTTTGAAAAAAATTTATTTAAAATTGATTTATTAAAATTTAATTTATAATAACTTTTTAATTCATCAATAACTATTAATTGATAAGAATTTATTTCTAAATTATTTTTTTTACAAAAATTTTGGAAAAGATTGTCTAAATTCATTTTTTTGTTTTAAAGTCAATACCATATTCTGATCTTGGTCCTTTACGTAATCCAAATGGACCAGAAATAAATATAGTTAATGGTCTTGTTCCTGGCTCAAGATCCACTCTATGCAAATTATTTGCTGATCTAAAACCAATATAACCAGGTCGTCTCCAGAATTTTCCTGTACTCAAAGTCTCCCAATAACCATCCCTTAAAACTATCGTTATATAAGGAAAAGTGTGATTATGCACTCCGTCACCGTGATCATCAGCTAGCATCTCATGTATTAATATATTGAATGGAAACCACTTTGGTCTGTGTCTCATTAAAACATAATACCTGTTCATCCAAGGCTTTGCTTCATCAAATTTAGGATGAGAAGGACCTCTATCTAATACAACTTTTTTTCTACCGATCTTATCTAAAAATTTTAAGATCATATTTAATTATACTGGATAATAGATCCATTTCTTATTAAAAATAAATTATTATTAAATATAAATGGCTTTGAAACAAGATTAGAAGAAACTTTTTCTGTTTTAATAATACTACCATTTTGCAAATCAACTACAATCATTTTGCCATCAGAATTAGTTAGATACAAATTCTTATTACCTATCACAAATCCTATTGGATAAATATTCTTTCTTTTTTTTTGTTTATAAATTTTAAAAAGATCAGTCACTCTGATTATATTTCCTTTATTCTTTTCTATTGCATACAAATAGCCTTCATTCGAGACTGTGAAAATTAAATTTCCAGTTATCACAGGTGTAACATTGGATTTAATATCATTTATCCAGTTTGTAGTACCTGTTTTTACATCAATTGAATAAAATTCATTTTTGTTATTTGAAATAAAAATAGAATTACCATCTGAAACTAATTTTGAGGTTTTGAAATTATAAGTTTCATTTATAATACTACTACTTTGAGTGGGCAATTGCCAAATGATCAGACCACTCTCAACATTAACAGCCGTTATATCGCCAATTGAATTACTAAATACCACCATGTCACCAATTATAATTAATGAATATTTAGAATTTGATATTGTAAAAGAGTCTTCTGTTTGTAGGTTCCAACATTCCGATCCGTCATCTATTTTATAACATCTAAGAGTATTCTTATAATCTATAACAAAAAATTTATTTTTATGTTTTTTAATTTCTGAATTAAAAGGATAGGTATTATTTTTAGACCAATTGAGTTCACCTGTGTTACCGTTAATTGAATAATACTTTGCTATGGTATCACTAACCAAAATATTTTCACCGTGTGAAATAAAATTTAACTTAGGATGTAATTTTTTTTCAGCTTTAGAATAATGGTTTTTTTTCCATTTAACTTTTTGATTTTCATCATATTTTATGATTGATCCTTTTTTATCAAAAAATACTATATTGTTTGAAATAAATAGTGGTTTGAAATTGATTTGATTTAATTCCTCTAACTTAGAGAATTTATAAGTTCCAATTTTGCCCAATTCACCTTTGTAACTTTGTGAACCAAAATTATTTTGATTATCGATAAATTTTTTGTTTGTTTTTATTAGTGATAAATCTAAATTTAATCCTTGGTTAAATTCTTGAACCTCTATCTTGTCTTCTGCAAATACTTTTTTTAACTTTGATTGAGTTGTTAGCTTTTTTTCTTTGTCTTTCCATATTCTTGAGTTTTCGTTTAATGAACAATTGTTAATGAAAAAAAGTGCAATTAATAAAATAACTAATCTATTCACTCAAATCTCTGTTCAATCTTTTCTCTGCTTGTAACCTTATATCTGGATTAGGGTTTTCTAAACTGATTATTTGATTGAAAAACTCTTTTGCCTTTTGATTTTGTTCTTTTGCGTAAAAATACTCAGCCATTAAGTATAAAGCATGTGATTTCCAAACACTTTTTGAGTTTATCAGTGGATTTAGTAAATTTAACAAATCTCCCTCTGAAGATTGATCTGCGTTAAACAAGGCTTTTTTATAGATTACTAAATTATTAATTTCATCATCTAGAGATGTTTGATCTATCAAGATATCAAATAGCTTATTTATCTGCTTTTGATCTGAAATAAGTTCATTATCAATGATAAAATAAAGTGACAAAGGAGAATAAGTTGGGTTTTTTTCATTTATAATCTCAATTAACTTGGTAGTAGTATTTTCTTTATTATTCTCTGAATATTCAATTGTAGCTAAATTAAAATCATCTGAAATTTGTTGTTTTTTATTTGCCTGATATTTATCAAAACCGTAAACACTTATAATGCCTATAAGTACGATTAAAATTCCAAAAATTAGTTTATTTTTATTATTTATGAAAAAATTTTTAATTTTTTCATTTCTGGTATTTGTATTTATAATTGATACGTCTTCATCCATAATTAAATCATATTCCTTAACACATATTGTAATATTCCACCATTTTTATAATACTCCAGCTCATTTTTAGTATCTATCCTACACAAAGTTTTAACTTTCTTCATTTCTCCAGATGCATATTTAATTTCTACCAATACTTCATCAGATGGATTAATTCCTTTTTCAATATCAATAATACTTATTAATTCTGAACCTATTAAATTTAGATTTTTTCTATTAACTTCATTTATAAATTGTAAAGGTAAAACACCCATTCCAATTAAATTAGATCTATGAATTCTTTCAAAACTTTCAGCTAATACTGCTTTAACTCCTAATAATTTTGTTCCTTTGGCAGCCCAATCTCTTGAGGAACCGGTTCCATATTCTTTACCACCTATTACAACTAAATCAGTGCCTCTTCTTTTGTATTCCTCTACCGCATCATAAACAGATAAAACTTTTCCTTCAGGATATAATTTTGTAAATCCACCTTCAGTTCCTGGAGCCATTTCATTTCTTATTCTAATGTTAGCAAAAGTTCCTCTCATCATTACTTCGTGGTTTCCTCTTCTTGATCCATATGAATTATAATCTTTTGGTAAAATCTGATGCTCCATGAAGTACTCACCTGTTGGACTATCTTTTTGAATGCTTCCTGCTGGAGAAATGTGATCTGTTGTAACCATATCACCTAAAATCAACAAAGGTCTTGCATCTTTTATTTCTTTAAATCCTTCTGGCTCGTCTGGCAAAGAGTCAAAAAATGGTGGTTTTTTTACATACGTTGAGCCTTTGTCCCAATTGTAAATACTGGTATGATCTGTCTTAATTTTTTGCCATTGACTTGGTCCTTCTGAAACATTTGAATATCTGTTAATAAACATTTCAGCATTTAAAGATTGTTTTAAAGTATTTTCAATTTCATCATTTGAAGGCCATATATCTTTTAAATAAATATCATTGCCATCTTTATCTTTTCCTAAAGAATCTTTGTATAAATCGAACTCCATATGACCTGCTAGAGCATATGCAACAACTAAAGGTGGTGATGCTAAATAATTAGCCTTAATATGAGGGGAAATTCTTCCTTCAAAGTTTCTATTACCTGATAAAACTGAGACTGCATAAATATTTTCTTTTTGAATAGCCTCAACAATATTATCCGCTAATGGACCTGAATTACCAATACAAGTAGTGCATCCATAACCTACTAAATTAAAGCCTAATTTATCTAAATAAGTATTTAGTCCAGCTTTAGCCAAGTAATCTGTAACAACCTGTGACCCTGGTGCCAATGAAGTTTTCACCCATGGCTTAACTTCCAATCCAAGATCAACTGCTTTTTTAGCTAACAAACCTGCCCCAATTAAAACATTTGGGTTTGAAGTATTTGTACAAGAAGTTATTGCTGCAATAAGTATAGAGCCATCTTTTATTTCAAAATCAGAATTTAAAACTTTTGCAACTGATTTTTCTTTTTTATTTGTTGCTTCCTCTAATACTTTTTTAAATGACGTTGGCGCATCTGTTAATAAAACTTTATCTTGTGGTCTTTTAGGACCTGAGATAGTGGGTACAATTGAAGACATATCTAACGTAAGTGTGTCTGTAAAAATAATATCGTTACTTGCCCATAATCCCTGTTCTTTTGCATACTTCTCAACAATATCAACTGTGTGCTGATCTCTTCCTGAAAATTTTAAATATTTTAAAGTTTCATCATCTATAGGAAAAAAACCACAAGTTGCTCCATATTCAGGAGCCATATTTGCTATAGTTGCTCTATCAGCAAGAGTTAAGTTTTTTAAACCTTCACCATAAAATTCAACAAATTTTCCAACAACTCCTTTGTCTCTTAACATTTTAACAACTGTTAAAACTAAGTCTGTTGCAGTAGTTCCTTCAGGCATTTTATTTTTAATTTCAAAACCTATAACTTCTGGAATTAACATTGATATAGGTTGGCCTAGCATTCCAGCCTCTGCTTCAATACCTCCAACACCCCAACCTAAAACTGACAATCCATTAACCATAGTTGTATGACTATCTGTACCAACTAAAGTGTCAGGAAAAAGATAATTTTCACCTTTAAATTCCTCTGACCAAACTACTTTAGATAAATATTCTAAGTTTACTTGGTGACAAATTCCAGTTCCAGGAGGTACTATTCTAAAATTATTAAAAGCTTGTTGTCCCCACTTTAAAAATGAATACCTTTCTGCATTTCTTTCAAATTCGATATCAACATTTTTTTCAAAAGAGTCTGCTTTTGCAGATTGATCGACTTGTACTGAGTGATCAATTACAAGATCAACTGAAGATAATGGATTAATTGTGTTGGGGTCTTTATTTTTATCTTTAACTGCTTCTCTCATTGCAGCTAAGTCTGCAACTGCTGGAATTCCGGTGTAATCCTGAAGTAAAACTCTTGCAGGTCTATATGCAATTTCAGTATTTGATTTTTTTGTTTTTAACCAATTTTTAATAGAATCTATTTGATTTTTATTTACTGATAAATCATCCTCATATCTAAGTAGATTCTCCAAGAGAACTTTTAAAGATTTTGGAAGCTTTGATATTCCTTCAAGACCATTTTTTTCAGCCTCCATTAAAGAATAATATTGGTAGTCTTTATTATTTATTGAAATTTTTTTAAGTGAATTATACGAATTTTTGTTTCCTGGGGTCATGTTATAAATAAAAAGTTATTATGCTTATTAAAAGAAGCAGTGACATAACATAATTAAAATAATTAATATATTTCTGATTTGTCGCAAATTTCCTTATGAATTTGCCCATAAATGTCCAAAGGGTGATACTGGTTACTGAAACGATTAAAGCTAAAATAATAATTTGAGTCGTAAAATTAACAAAATTTTCACCTGGATTTAGATAAGTAGAAACAACAATCACTGATGCAATTACTCCTTTTGGATTTAAAAATTGAAAAACAAAAGTGTTAATAAATTTTACGGGATTTTTATCTTTATTTTCTACATTAGTAGATTTTGAAAATGAAATTTTATAAGCCAAATAAATTAAAAATAACGTTCCTAAATATTTTAATATTTCTTGAATTAGTGGATAAAGCTTAAATATGTTGATCAACCCTAAGGCAACGCATAATAAAAGAAAAGGAAATCCTAAAGTAACACCGATTATGAGTGGAATTGTTTTTTTTATTCCAAAATTAAATCCAGAGTAAAACGCTATAAAATTATTTGGTCCAGGAGTAAACGCAGCTACAATTCCAAATAGAGTGATAGATAAAATTTCTGGGTGCATTTTCTATGCTATAGGAAGTCCATTCTTAGATTTTTGAGATGGGTGGACTAATATTACTTTTCCTTCTTTATCAATTGATCCTAGAATAAGTACCTGAGAAACTACTCCAGCAATATTTTTTTCTGGAAAATTACAAACTCCTATAACTTGTTTTCCTTTTAAATTTACCTCATTATAATAGTGAGTTATTTGAGCTGAAGATTGTTTAATTCCAATCTCATCACCAAAATCTACTTTGACAACTAGTGAAGGTTTTCTTGCTTTTTCATTTTTTTCAATTGAAATTACTGTTCCAACCCTAATGTCAACTTTATCAAAAATATCGTAGGTTATTTGTTCTTTCATATAATTAATATATAATGAAACTTAAATATGAGTACAGAAAATAATTTAGATGTTTTGTTTGATAACTCAGTAAAGATTTTAACTGACTTAATAGCCTTTAAAACAATTTCAGGAGAAGACAATAATTCTCTAATTGATTACTGTGATAATATATTAAAAAAACTTGGTGCCACTTCTTTTAGAACTTTTGATGAAGATAAAAAAAGAGTTAATTTATTTGCAACAATAAAATCTAAAAAAACTAGTAATAAAAAACCTATAATTTTATCTGGGCATACAGATGTTGTACCTGTGTCTAAAGGTTGGTCAACAGATCCGTTTAAGGCAACAATAAAAGGAGACAAACTTTATGGGAGAGGGTCATGTGACATGAAAGGGTTTATTGCGTGCACATTAGCTTTTGCACCAATTTATTCAAAAGCTAACCTTGATAGAGATATTCATTTTTCTTTCACTTTTGATGAAGAAACTGCATGCCAAGGAGCCCCCATTCTAATAAAGGAGTTAAAAAAAAGAGAAATTAAAGATGGAATTTGCATTGTTGGTGAGCCTACAAATATGAAAATTATTGATGCTCACAAAGGATGTTACGAATACACCACTTATTTTAAAGGTTTAGCAGGTCATAGTTCAACTCCACATAAAGGTGTAAGTGCTGTTGAATATGCTTCAAGATACGTAAATAAATTAATTGAATTAAGGAGTAAACTTAAAGATAGAACCCCAAAAGACTCAATATTTGATCCTCCTCATTCAACTCTTTCAATAGGGGGAATTTTTGGTGGGATTGCTCACAACGTGATTGCAGATAAATGTCATGTAAATTGGGAAACAAGACCAGTGGTTAAAGAAGATGCAGTATTTTTAAACCAGGAATTAGATAAATATGCAACTGAAGTATTATTACCAGAAATGAAAAAAGTTTTTTCTAACTCTTCTATTGAAAAAAAAGTTATCGGAGAAATAATTGGATTTGATCGTAAAGATAAATCTGATGCTTGTGAATTAATTTCAAGTTTAACAGGCGATAACTCAAGACAGGTTGTTTCTTTTGGAACTGAGGCAGGTTTGTTTCAAGAAATAGGAATTAGTACAGTTGTTTGTGGACCAGGCTCTATTGAACAAGCACACAAAATTGACGAATTTATAATATTGGATGAATTAAAAAAGTGTTTGAAATTACTTGATGGAATTAAACAAAAATCTTCTTTAAATTAACTCCAACCACCAACTGATTTTACCTCTAAAAACTCTAGCAAACCTTCTTTACCAGCTTCTCTTCCAATACCAGAATGCTTGAAACCACCAAAGGGAGCGTCTACTGCAATACCTGCACCATTTACATCAACCATTCCAGATCTTAATTTTCTGGCAAGTCTTCTGATTTTTTCAGAGTCTTTACTTTGAATATAATTTGTTAAACCATAATCAGTATCATTAGCAATTTCTATTGCTTCTTCTTCGGTTTCAAATGGTATTACTGACAAAACTGGCCCAAATATTTCTGTTCGTGCTATTTCCATTTGATTATTTACATCTGCAAATACAGTAGGTTTAACATAATAACCCTCATTCATACCATCTGGTTTTCCTGGTCCACCAGCAACTAACTTTGCACCTTCGTCTATTCCTTTTTGGATTAACGTTTGAATTTTATTAAATTGTGTTTCAGAAATTACAGGTCCAATATGTTCACCCTCTTTTTTTGGATCATCAACTTTAAATTCATTTGTGTATTTTTTTAGTCTTTCTATTGCTTCATCATACATCGATTTTTCAACCAACATCCTTGTTGGAGCATTGCAAGATTGACCTGAGTTTCTAAAACATCTTAAAGCACCTCTTTCAATGGCCTCTGGATCTGCATCTTTAAAGATAATATTTGCTCCCTTGCCACCTAATTCTAAACTAACTCTTTTAAAATCTTTTGCTGCATTTTGGGATATTAATGCACCTGCTCTAGTTGATCCTGTAAATGAGATCATATTTATATCTGGATGACTAGTTAAGGCATCACCAGTTGTTGCACCATCTCCATTTACTAAGTTAAACACTCCTTTTGGAAATTTTGCTTCATCAATTAGTTCTGCAAGTATCATTGCTGAAAGTGGCGCTAATTCTGATGGTTTTAAAATCATAGTACAGCCAGATGCTAAAGCTGGAATTACTTTTAATGTGACCTGATTCATTGGCCAGTTCCAAGGAGTAATTAAAGCACAAACTCCTTTTGGCTCATATATTAATCTTTGATTTTTAGCATGCTCCCCTAATGGCTTTTCAAACTCAAACTCTTTTAGATATCTTATAAAAGATTTTGTATGACTTGCGCCAGTTCCTGTTTGAAGTTTTGATGCAAAATCCTTCGGCGCTCCCATTTCTTGAATAATGGCATCTGTTATATCGTTCCATCTTTTCTTATATAGAGTGTAAAATGTTTCCAATAGAGTAATTCTCTCCTCTCTTGTTGAATATCCCCAAGTTTTGAATGCTTCTTTAGCAGAGAGCACTGCATCATTAACATCATCTTTACTTCCAAGTGAAATTACTGCACAAGCTTTTTCTGATGCTGGATTAATCACTTCAATATCGCTTGTTTTTTTTGGAGCAACCCATGAACCATTTATATAAAAATTTCTTTTTTCTAACATTTAAGAAAACTATCCTCTCTTTATGTTTTTGCAAACAAATTAGTTAATTCATACACTATTGTTGCTGCAGCTAGAGAAGTAACTTCTGCATGGTCATAAGCTGGAGAAACCTCTACAACATCAGCTGATACAAGATTCAAACCTGATAAGCCTCTTAAAACATTTACCATCTCTCTAGTTGTCATTCCTGCGATTTCAGGTGTACCTGTTCCAGGAGCAAAAGCAGGATCTAGCACATCAATATCAATTGAAAGGTATAATGGATTATCTCCAACTCTTTTTCTAATTCTTTCAGCTATTTTATCTGTTCCATCAGTTTGAAATTCATCACAATGAATTATTTTAAAACCAAAACTTTCATCATTTTTTATATCATCTCTACTATAGAGTGGCCCTCGAATACCAACATGCATTGAGGCATCATCTAAAAATAATCCTTCTTCTCTAGCTCTTCTAAATGGAGTTCCATGTGTATAAGGTGCACCAAAGTAAGTATCCCATGTATCTAGATGAGCATCAAAATGTACTAAAGAGACTGGACCATTATTTTTTTTATTTATTGCTCTTAACAAAGGTACAGCAATTGTGTGATCTCCACCTAGACTAATTATACCACCTACTTTTTTTAATAAATCTGTAGCTCCTACTTCAATTTGTTTGATGGCTTCATCGATACTAAATGGATTACATGCTATATCACCTGCGTCAGCCACTTGTTGAATTTTAAAGGGCTCAACATCATAACTTGGATGATAATTTGTTCTTAAATGTCTAGAGGCTTGGCGAATACTTTGTGGTCCAAATCTTGCTCCAGGTCTATAACTAGTTCCTGCATCAAAGGGCACACCTACTATTGCTACATCGCAGCTTTCAACGTCTCTTAACTCAGGCAATCTAGCAAATGTAGACGGGCCTGCATATCTTGGAACTTTCGTGCCACTTACTGGCTGAATTGGATTTTTATTTTTTTCTTTTTTCATTTTATTTTAAAACTAAGTTAATATTATCTAGCATTATTCGTCTATAATAATCTAATGAAATATATAATTTCTATAATACTAATATTTAATATTTCAGTAGTAAATGCGAATGAAATTTTTAATCTGTTAAAAATCCCTAATTTAGAAATCTATAATACAAACAGTTTAAATGGATTAAAATATTTATATGCTGAGAGTAACTTTAAAATAGGATTAAAAAAAAATATTTCTTGTAATAAATCAAAAAAAAAAGAATTAGATAAAAAATATCCAATTGTTGAAAAGAATTTAAACAAATATAAAGCAGATTTTTTAATCAAGAATAATCTCAAATTCATTATTTTATGTGAAAATCTAACTGTTTCTTCAATTAACACTGGAGGAATACCAAACATTCTTAAAAGGTCATTAATCTTAGATATTAACTTCAATCAAAAACACTTTGAAAGAATGATCCACCATGAATTCTTTCATATGATACAAGCAAAGCACAACATGATATTTGATGAAGCTTTATGGTCTAAATTTAATAGAACATCTTTTAAATATGCAGAATGTTCAACTTGTTCAGATCGTACTGATCTTAGTCTCTATAAAAATACAGATGGATTTTTAACGGAATATTCAAAATCTATTCCTTCAGAGGATATGGCTGAAATTTTTTCCTTTCTTATGACTAAAAAAGAGTTAGTAGAAAAAAAAATTGAGAATGACTTAATATTAAAAAATAAAGTCAAATATTTAGAAAAAAATTTAAAATTAATTGATAATAACTTCATATTTTAATGATTAAAAAAATTAAATCATCATTATCAGAAAAAATATTATTTACCTTTCTAATTTCATTAGCAGTTTTTACTTTTGGTTCTTATTATTTGATTAAAAATAAATGTTTATTTGTAAAAGAACTTGATTTAGATGAACTTACAATTAGTGATCCAAAAAATTTAGCTATTATGGATGTTGAGTGTGGAAAAGTTGCAATTGAACTTTATCCTCAAGTTTCACCTAATTCGGTCGAGAGATTTAAATATTTTGTTAATTCAGGTTTGTATAATAATTCAGCATTTTATCGTGTTATAGAAAATACTTTGGTTCAAGCAGGTGATCTTGAGTTTGGTTATCATGATAATATAAACTATTTTAAAATTGGAAGTGGTACGTCTAAACTTGGTAAATTAAAATCAGAATTAAGTAATTATTACGAATTTAAAGCAGGAACTGTTGCTATGGCCAGGGGGGAATTTGATACTGAGGATAGTGAATTTTTTATTATCTTAAAAGATATTCCCTTATACCAAGGAGAATATACGCCAGTTGGTAAGGTAATCTTTGGCTTGGATGCTTTAAAAAAAATTAAAGTTGGTAATAAAACAGATTATGTATTGCGGCCTGATTATATTAAAGAATTTCAATTATTAGAAAACTAATTAACTAAAGGTTTTCCAGTTGCAAGAGTATGCTTTATTCTTTCCTGAGTTTTAGGGGTTTCAATAAGCTTCATAAAAGCATCTAGCTCTAATTTAAACAAATCGTCTTCTGAAAGTTTTTTGTCTATTGATGTATCTCCACCACTTAGTACATAAGCTAATTCTTTAGCAACTACCATGCCGTGATCTAGTATAACTTTATCATTGTAAAGTTTATCTAAAACTTTTTGCATTTCGCCTCTAACACTCTCACCTGGCAAATTGAATACTAATTCAGATGGCGATTTAAAATCTCGGTTTTCATCTAAAATTTGTTTTGATGCTTCGAGCAAACTATTTCTATTCATTATTTTTTTGTCTTCTGGCTTAAGGTATTTTAAAGGTTCTGCCTCCACCGGTGAAGTTGCTGTCTTACCATAACCAATAATGTCAAAAACTTTTAATGGAGCAAAATTTGGATCTTTTTTACTTTCTTCTGTATTTTGCCATCTTGCCAACATTTCTTTGCAACCACCACCAGCTGGGATCAATCCTACTATTGTCTCAACTAAACCAATTACAATATTCGTGTGCGATGCAACAAAATTACTTTGCACAAGAACTTCAAAGCCTCCTCCTAAAGTTAAACCTGAAGGTGCAGATATCACTGGATATTTTGAATACTTAAGCTCTTTACACGTTTCTTGGAAATATTTAATAAATTTTTCAATAGATTTAAAATCTCCTCGATTTGCAAAATCCATCGTATAACTTAAATTTACTCCTGCAGAGAATTGCATACTTTCATTAATAATAATTAAAGGTTTATCTGTTGCTTTTTTTAAAGCATCCATAGAGTCATAATCTAGAGCGTTTGCTTTTGTGGTAAACTCAACAATATTATAGTCTTTAAATTTATAAATTTGGGCAGAGCTATTTCCATCGATGCTTTGAGCCTTTCTCTTAGCTTTTCCTAAAGTTTCAATTTTTGTATATTTTTGTCTCTCTCCATAAAAATTTTCATTTTTTGATTTTGCAAGATTCTCTAAAAATTTGTTCCCACTATAATTATCTATTTTGTTAAAAAAGTTTTCTACTCCAATTTCTTCTAACATCTCAAAAGGTCCTTTGGACCAATTAAAACCAAGTCTCATTGCTTCATCTATATCGTTAAATTCGTCTGTAATTTCAGTTACCAAAGATGATGCATATTTGATTATTTTTGAAATTACTGACCACGCATACTCACCATGTTTATCATCTCGATTAATTAATTTTTTAAGATCAACTTTTTTAGATTTAATATCGATTTTTTTGCTAGGGGAATAATCTCCTGTTTCAAGATTTAGGGCCTCTAAAATTTTTGTACCCCCATCTTTATTTATTCTATAAAAGCCACCTTTACCTTTTCGACCAGTATAACCAGTTTCAATTAGTTTTTTAATTAGAGGAATTTCTTGTGCAACTTCATGAAATTTGTCAGTTTCAGGTAACTCTTTTATAAAACTTTTTAGTACATCGGCCATTAAATCAATGCCAATTAAATCATAAAGTCCAAAAACTCCTGTTTTAGGGATTCCCATTGGTCTTCCAAAAATTGCGTCAGCTTCTTCAACAGTTAATTTCATTTTAAAGGCTTCGGTCATTGCTATTTGCATAGCATATACACCAACCCTATTTCCTAAAAAACCTGGAGTATCGTTACAAACTATTGCCCCTTTACCAAGTTCAATCTCACAAAATTTTTGAAGTGCATTTATTTTTTCTAAATCATTATTTTCATTTTTAACAATTTCTAACAAGCCCATGTATCTAACAGGATTAAAGAAGTGTGTAATACAAAAATCTTTTTTTTGTTCGTTGGTCAAATTTTGTGAAAGTACTTTAATTGGAATTGAGGATGTGTTTGAGGAGACTATTGCTCCATCTTTTCTAGATTTAAATATTTTATCGTATATTTGATGTTTAATATCTATTCTCTCAACAACCGCTTCGACTATCCAATCAGCTTCTTTAACTGTATCAAAGTCATCTGAAATATTTCCTACTTTAATGTTATTAATTTTAGATTTATCAATTAATAATGGTGGTCTTGATTTAAAGATTCTATCTCTAGCATTGGTGCTTATATCAGTAGTTAAATCCAACAATGTTACTGGAATATTTGCATTACATAAATGAGCAGCAATCCCACTACCCATAGTGCCTGATCCAATAATAACTACTTTTTTAATTTCCACTCTAAGTTCTATATATGAAAAGTATATTTAGGTAAATTATCTATTTATTCCTCTTAATCTCTCAGATCTTCTTCTTAATAATTCTGCAGTGACTAAAATTAAAGTAGATAAAATAATTAAACATGTTGCAACTGCAAGAATAGTTGGACTTAGCTGTTCTCTTAAACCTGTCCACATTTGAACTGGAATAGTTGTATTCTCCAACCCTGCTAAAAATAATACAACAACCACTTCGTCAAAAGAAGTAACGAATGCAAACAATCCTCCTGAAATAACTCCTGGAAGTATTAAAGGTAATGTTATTTTCATAAATGTGTTAACTGGATTACTACCTAAGCTTGAAGCTGCTCGAGTAACACTATGATCAAAACCTGACAGTGTTGCTGTAACGGTAATTACCACAAAGGGAGTGCCTAATATAATATGAGCCAAAACTATTCCTGTATGTGTTGCTGCTAAACCAACTTTTGCCATGAAAAAGAAAATAGCTACTCCAGATATAATCAATGGAACAATCATTGGAGAAATTAAAACTGCCATAATCAAACCCTTATAGGGCATATGCCTACTACTAAGTCCTAAAGCAGCAAGTGTTCCCAATATAATTGAACCGATAGTTGCAAATATTGCAATTATAAAACTATTTTTTGCAGCTAATCCCCATGGATTTTTAGTTCCATAAACCATTTCATGATACCATCTAAAAGAGAAAGCATCTGGATCAAGTCTTTTCATTCCTTCAGAAAAAACCAAAAACTCTTCTGCATTAAATGACAAAGGGAAAATTACAAACAGAGGTGCAATTAAAAAGAAAAATACGAAAGTACAAATAGCAACGTAAAAGTAATGCCAAATTCTATAACGTGTTTCTGTATAACTTGGTAAAGCCATAATTATCCTAATTTAATATTATCCACTCCTACTAACTTGTTATAAATCCAATAAATTACTAAAACTCCTGACAACAGCATTAGACCCATGGCTGATGCAAAACTCCAATCTAGTGTTGATTTCATGTGATACGCAATTTGATTGCTAATTAAAGTTCCTGAGGCTCCTCCAACTAATGCTGGTGTAATATAATACCCAATTGCTAAAATAAATACCAACAAACATCCAGCACCAATACCTGGAATAGTTAATGGAAAATAAACTTTCCAAAAAGCAACAAATGGGGTTCCACCTAAAGATTTCCCTGCCCTCATTAAACTTGGGGATATTGTTTTCATCACACTATAAAGTGGCAGCACCATGAAAGGTAATAATATTTGTGTCATTGCCACATAGGTTCCAACTTTATTATACATCATCTCTGGCCTATTATTGTCTGCAACAAGACCAATTAGTACAAAGAAGTCATTTACCACTCCCTGTTGCTGGAGTAAAATCATCCAACTGGCAGTTCTTACTAGTAGAGAGGTCCAAAAAGGTAATAGGACACATATCATTAAAAGATTGCTATATTTCATTGGCAATGTTGCAAGTAAGTGAGCTATTGGATAACCCATTAAAAAACAGAAAATTGTTACAAACAATGCTATTTCTAAGGTTCTTAACCAAAGTATTCTGTGTATTCGTCTATCTTCATCTACTTGTGCAATACTCCCATCCGCTGCAAAGTACATATCCATACCTTTTAAATATTTTGCCATAGTGTAAGGAGGAGCAGTTCGTTTTATTGCTTGCCAATATTCTACATCTCTCCATCTTTTATGGACTTTCATAATTTGCTCTTTGATACTTTGACTTTCATCAATTTTATTTCTTTTGATTTGTCTCATTAATTTTTTAGTAATGGAGTTAAAACCATTTTTTTCTTTGTTTAATCTTTGACCAAGTTTACCTTGTGTTTGATTTTCAATTAAAACCTTGTAGTCTGAATAGAAACCAGCAAAAACTTCTTCTGGTGGCAACTCTTTTCCATCCCATTTTTCCATAGCTTTAAAAGTTTTAGGAAGCATATTTGTTATCATTTTATCGTCTACACTTCTTGTAAACATCTCCCCAATTGGAAAAACATATGTAATGAATAAGAATAACAGTAATGGAGCAACAAGAAGAAAAGCTTTGATTTTATTCTTCTTTTCTGCCTTTTTTAGACTGACCTCAAGTGGAATTCCGTCAGTAGTTAAAATTTGTTTTGTTTCTGAGCTCATAAAAAAAAAGGGCGGTTAATTAATAACCGCCCTAAATATATTATATTAATTCAGCGTTTAAAACTGAAATTATAGGCCTGCTTTCATTGCTTCCCATTTTTCACCAATCTCTGTTCCGTTGTCAGCCCAGTAGAAAGGATCAACTAAGAAATATTTCTTAGTATTTTGAGGAGATGTAGGCATTTGAGGCATCATTTCAGTTTTACCATCTTTGTACCAAGGCTCATTAGCTTTGATAATTTCTAAAGATGATAATCTGTATGGAGCATATGCAATGTACTTCGCACTACCAGCTAACATTTCAGTGTTAGTCATCATAGCTAAAGCTTTTTTAGCATTTGCTTCATCTGGTCCACCCTTAACTAATGCAAAGTACTCATAGTCAAGACCTTGACCATGCCATACTTGCTTAATTGGAGCGCCTTCACCTACTTCAGCGTTAAAGAATCTTCCGTTCCAACCAGTTGCCATTACAACTTCACCAGCAACTAATAATTCTGGTGGTTGAGCACCTGCAGACCAGAATACACATCCACCATTTGGATCTGTACAAAGTTCTTTAATTTTATTCATTGCTCTGTCAACACCGCCTTCTTCTTCAAGCTTTCTGTAAAGTAGTTCTCCACCTTTACCCATATTTACGCCATCAGCAGCTAAAGCAATTTCTAGATTTGTAAGAGCACTTTTATAAATTGCTCTTTTACCTGGAAATTTTTTAGTGTTAAAAAAGTCTTTGATAGTTTTTGGTTCTTTACCATCAAAAGCTCTTGTATCAAAAGCATAGTTCCATGAGTACAGAATATTTCCTACTGCACACTCACTTGGCATTGGAGCAAAAAAGTCTTCACTTGCAGGTGTTCCGTCTGGAGCTGCTGGAAAGTCTTTGTCAAAATCAAATTTAACAAACAAACCTTCATCACAACCGTTAATAGTATCAAATGCAAATACATCGATAATATCCCAAGTTATAGCACCCGCTTCTTTTTGTGCTTTGATTTCTGATAATCCACCTGAATAGTCAACCCAATTAATATCTACACCTAGAGCTGCTGCTGTTGGATCACCGTACCCTTGTTTTTGAGAGTCTGTATAAGCTCCACCCCAAGATGCTACAGTAACAGCAAAGGCTGAAGAAGTTACAGATACAACAAAAGAAAGAGCAAGTATCAATTTACTTAATTTTCTCATTATTCCTCCGTTTAAACGTTTAATATAAATTAATTTATATAAGTAAATTACACCAAAATGACTATTAAGAGTCAACAGCTTATAATGTTCTTATTAGCGTTATACTATAATATATTGATTGTTTATTTTGGGTCTAAAGCTCTTGCATCAGAACTGTTCCAACCGATTTTAATATCTTGTTTGACCTTAAGTTCTAGATTTGAAGTGCTGTTTGGTACTTTTAAAATAAATTCTGGATTTCCTAATAAATTAATTCGAACTCTTGTGTGATCTCCATGATAAATTACTTCTTCTATCTTGCCACTAAACATATTATCCATTTTTTCACTTGGTTCGATTAGAGCTCTTTCTGGTCTTAACGAAACGGTTGTTTTTTCTCCTTTGGATTTTACTGATATAGCGCTGGCAATTATTTCAGCATTAGATAGCTTAACTTTACATTCGTCTCCTGAAATATCTGCTACCTCTCCATTAAAGGTATTATTTTCGCCTATAAATTCTGCTACAAATGAATTTACTGGTTTTTCATATAGCTCCGCTGGATTAGATAGTTGTTGGACTTTACCGTCATTAAACACCGCAATTCTATTTGACATTGTAAGAGCTTCACTTTGGTCATGGGTAACGTAAACTACAGTGACTCCAATGCTCTCATGAATATGTTTAATTTCATATTGCATACTCTCTCTTAAATTTTTATCTAAAGCACCAAGAGGTTCATCCATCAAAACTACCGCTGGATCAAAAACTAGAGCTCTAGCTACAGCTACCCTTTGTTGTTGTCCTCCTGATAATTGTCCTGGCATTCTTGTTTCAAATCCATTAAGTGAGACCATTGATAAAGCTTTATCAACTTTTTTATCTATTTCATCTTTTTCCATTTTTCTTACTCTTAAAGGGAAAGCTAGATTTTCATAAACAGTCATATGTGGAAATAGTGCATAATTTTGGAAGACCATTCCAATCCCCCTTTTGTGAGGTGGAATGTTAGAAATTATATTTCCGTCTAATAGGATCTCTCCGTTTGTAGGAGTTTCAAAACCTGCAAGCATCATCAGACAAGTTGTTTTGCCAGATCCAGAGGGACCAAGCATGGTGATAAATTCACCTTCGGCAATATCTAATTGAAGATCTTTAACAACTAAAACTTTACCATCATAGCTTTTATCAACTTTATCAAATTTAACGAATTCTGGATTTTTAGACATAAAGATGAATATAAAACATTTGTGGTAATAGAATTCAATAGCTAATTAACTCTTAATATGAAGTTCTTTTGGGAAATTGCAGAATAATTCAGAACCATTCTTAGTTACTCTAATTGCTTCAGAAGCTTCTACCCCCCAATCACCAAATTGCATCACTGCAATCATATGAAAACAGACATTAGGCTCAAGAACAGTCATATCCCCTTTGTAAATATTTAGAGTATGTTCGCCCCAATCTGGAGGATAGCCAATTCCAATCGAATATCCTGTTCTAGATTTTTTTTCTATTCCATATTTATCTAAAATTTTCCAAAATGCCTGAGCAACATCATCGGCAGTATTTCCAGGTTTGATTACACTAATTCCAGAATTCAAAGCCTCAATAGTTTTATTCATAGTATCTATTTTTGTTTGGTCAGGTTTTCCCAATAAAACTGTTCGAGCCATTGGTGCATGATATCTTTTATAAGTACCTGATAATTCAATTATTGTAGCTTCTCCTTCAACAAATTTATCTTGTGATGCAGTCAAATGAGACGCTGATGTTCCTTTTCCTGTTGGTACTAATGTTGCAATACTTGCATATTCTCCCCCAAATTCCTCTGTACCATAAAATAATGATTTTTGGATTTCTCCAACAGCATCACACTGTCTCACACCAGGATTAATTACCTCCATTGCAGTTTTCATTCCCTTTTCAGAAATTTTTGCAGCAGATTTCATATAAGTTATTTCAGTATCTGATTTTACCAGTCTTGCCCAATTAACCAGACGATCACTATCTTTTATTTTGGCATTAGGAAGACCTGATTTAATTTTTTCATAACAAAACGCTGTGAAGTAATGTGCATCCATCTCTACACCAATTGATAACTTGTCCCATTTTCTATCTTTAATAATATTAACTAAGTAATCATAAGGATGTTTTGGCCAGGTATGAATATAAGACTCATCGTAAGCTATTATGTTCTCATTTTTTAAATAAGTTTTTAAGTAAGCACCTCCTGCATCTTGAGCTCTTACAAAACAAAGTGGTTCTTCTGCATTAACATGCACAATAGCACACTGTGCGTAATAAAATGACCAAGCGTCATAACCTGTTAAATAATTTAAGTTATTGGTGTCATGAGAGATTAAAAGTTCAATGCCCTTTTTTTGCATCATGTGCTGAACTTTCTTTAGTCTCTGTTTGTATTCTTCTTTTGTAAAATACATTAATTTATTTGGAATAATTTACCAAATCCCTCTACTGAATTATTTTTATTTATTTTAACAAGGGTATCCCAAATTAATGCCTGGTTGCTAGATAAAACTGTAGTATTTAATTTTTTTTCTAATTTGTCTATTATTGGTAAAACTGGTAGTGCAGTACATGAAACAAATAAAGCCTCTGCATTATTTAATTCAATGTTTGATAAAACTTCATATAGATAATTTTGATCAACTTTACCAATGTCAAGATCTGACTCGATATCAAAATATGCATTAGATACAATATCAAAACCCTCACTTTTAAAATACTCCAAAACCTCATCATTTAATTTCTTACTATAAGGTGTAAATAAACATATTTTATTAATTTTCATTTTTTTAAGTGCTGTAATTGCGGCTGTACTTGGTGTGGTCACATCTGCTTTTGGTTTTGCTACCTTTACTTTTTTTTCAATTGATTCATGTCCAACAGCAATAGTTCCTGAAGTACAACCATAAACTACACAGTCTAGATCTTGATCGGGTAAAATATCTTTTGTAACCTCAGTTACTTTTTCTGACATTTTAATTAAGTTTTCTTTTGTTAAAGGATTGTAACTTTCAATTCGATTTACAAAAAAATCTATATCTCTATCTTTAATTACATTTATAAAATCCTTTTCAATCATAAAGTCGCTTGCAAGTGCTATTAGGCCAACTCTTGGATTTGATTTACTGACATATTTAGGATCTATTTTTGTTGAATTCATATTTTAAAAGGTGAATATATCAGAAGTTCTTTAATAATCATTAATATTAAAAATAACGACATGAATATAAAAGACACCTTTGTTGCATCTTTAGTTCCTATCTTTTTGGGTTTTGGTTTTGTTATTGCAAAGCCTGCTTTTGAATCTTTTCCTCCAATTTTATTGATGGGATTACGATTTATGTTTGCTGCATCTATTTTAATTTGGTGGTTTCCAATACCTAGAGGTTACTTAAAAAAAATATTTATAGCATCATTCATAGCAAACACTTTGCAGTACAGTATTACCTATTCTGGCTTAAATTTAATTGATGCCTCCGCTGCAGTTCTTCTTGTTCAAACAGAGGTTCCTTTTGGAGTTATATTTGCGTATTTTATGCTTAGGGAAAAACCAACAATACGAGCTTTGATTGGTATAAGTATCGCCTTTGTTGGTGTTTATATTTTAACAGGATCTCCTAATTTAGATGGCAAGTTTATTGGTATTGGTCTTACTATCTTAGGTTCAGCAACCTGGGCGCTTGGTCAAGTATTAGTTAAACCATTAAGTAAAGAAATTAATCCTTTGGCTTTGGTTGCTTGGTTAGCATTATTTTCAGCACCTATTTTAATAGTTTTTTCAGCAGTGCTAGATGGAAATACAATTAATTATTTAAGCAATGCTAAATTTGAACATTGGATTATTGCAATTTATATTGGTTTTATAATGCAACCAATCACATATGGCTGTTTCTATTATGTTTTAAAAAATAATCCTCTATACAAAGTTCTTCCAATCGTAACCATGGGTATTCCGCCAACAGGACTATTAGCAGCAATTTTTCTTTTAGGAGAAAAACCAACTCAAGAATTATTTATTGGTGGTGCAATAATTATAGTTGGGGTAATTTTAATTGTATTTACAAAAAATAAAGAAAAAGAAATTAAATAAAAATTATTTATATTTAATGTTATTAAAAAGTTTTTTAGTTAAGAAAGAATGGGTTGATTATAATAGTCACATGAACATGGCATACTATGTTCTAGTATTTGATCAAGCTTTAGAGGTTGCTCTTGAGAAATTTAAAATGGGAGAAAGTGCTGCTAAAGATTTAAATAGAACTACAATGGTGGTTGAAACAAATACTAAATATTTAAATGAAGTAAGAATAGGTGAAGAAGTCAATGTCCATATGACTCATTTTGATCATGATAAAAAAAGACTGCATGTCAAAATGGAAATGATCGAAAAAAGTAAAAATCAAATTTCAGCTTCAATGGAATGGATATCTCTATATATTGATTTAGGTAAAAGAAAAGTAACAGAATTTGAAGATGAAAAATTAGAGATAATGGATAAGTTTATTAAAGATAATAAATCAAAATTTTTATCTAATGATCTTCAATTCTCATCAAAATTAAAAAAATAATTAAATACTATAAAGTCTATTTATTTGATATAGGTGCAAAATGAAGGCCGATAACAATCCAAAAGGGATTCTTCTCATAGTCACTGCTATGACATTTTTTTCAATGCAAGACGCATTGATTAAATTTATTTATGAAAAAGCTGCACTTTATGAAATTTTTTTTGGACGATATTTTGTTGCAGCTATTTTACTTTTTGGATACATAAAATTTAGAAAACAGAAAGTTTCACTAAAGACTTACTATCCCTCTTTAACAGTATTAAGAGTTGTATTACACTTTATAGCGTTTTCTGCTTTTTTTATCTCTTTAACATACATGCCACTAGCAACCGCTAATGCACTTTTTTTTTCTTCCCCATTTTTTGTTTCAATTTTCGCAAAAGTATTTTTAAAAGAGTTTATTGGAATTAGAAGATGGTCTGCAATTGTATTTGGTTTTATTGGGGTTTATATAGTTTTAGATCCAAACTTTTCTAACTTTGAATATAGGAATTTATTGCCAGTAATATCTGCTTTTTGTTATGCGGCCTCAATGACTATTACAAAATACACTTCAGATAAAGATGATGTTAATACACAATTATTTTATTTTTATCTTATTGCCATAGCCTTATGTGTAATAATTTTTATTTTTATGGGCAATGGGCAATTTAATAATTCAAATTTTGACTCTACAACTCAATTTATCTTCAGAGAATGGTTTTCAAATATTGAGTATACTTGGAAGTTTATTTTATTTTTTGGTTTTGTAGCTTCAATTGCATTTGTTTGTATATTTTCTGCTTATATTGTTGCTTCTCCATCTGTAGTGTCACTATTTGAATATTCTTTAATTATAATGTCAATGATACCTGGATATTTATTATTTAATGAAATTCCGTCTTTAAAAACATTTTTAGGTGTTGGTTGTATTATAGCTGCTGGGATTTATATTTATGTCAGGGAAAGAGCTAGAGATCAGTATATTGCAACAAAAACACCTTTAAGAAGATCGTAAAATTTTATTGAAACTCTACTTCAGTAATAATAAGCTTCACTCATAATACGATACATAACTCATCGTTAAATTCATATTTACGAAAGTGGGATCGATCGTCTTAGATTTAATTATTTAAGGAGGTTCGAATGAAGTTTGGATATTTTTGCAATACCACTAACTGGGATCACAAACCCTATAATCAATTACTAGATGAAACAAAAGAGATAACAACTTATTGTGATGAAAATAATTGGGATTCTATTTGGTATACCGAACATCATTTTAATCATGAAGGAATGGAGTCATGTACTAATCCATTAATGATGGGTGTTGATGCTGCTGCAAGAACTAAACAGATAAGAATTGGACAAGCATGCAATGTTATTACATTTCATAATCCTTTAAGACTTGCTGAAGACATTGCTTTATTAGATCAATTATCAAATGGAAGAGCTCTAGTTGGTATTGGAAGAGGAATTTATGGAAGAGAGGCAATGAATTTAAATAAAGAAGCTGATCTAAAAGACCAAGCAAAAAATTTTAGACTATTTGAAGAGTCTCTCACAATAATGAAAAAAGCATGGACTGAAGAATTTTTTAGTCATAAAGGTGAATTCTATACTTATCCATCACCAAATTTTGTTTGGCAACACGATATGAGTCCTCCAAACAAAGAATTTGTAGATATTAAAACAAACGAGATGAAAAAAATAAGTGTAGTTCCAAAACCTAAACAAAGCCCACATCCACCAATTTGGCAAGTAGTAGATGGAGCAAGATCAATTGAATGGGCTGCACAAAATGGTTTGAACACTATTATGTGGATACCTACTGTTAAGGCTCTTAAGAAAAGATTTGAGATATTCCAACATGCAAAGTCAAAAGCAGAGAACAGAGAAGTTCCTTTAGGTGAAGGCATATCTTTAGTTCGAGATATGTTTGTTGCAGAAACAATGGAAGAAGCCGAAAAATTAGCAGGTGAACATATTATAAATTATATGAAATGGGTTTGTCATTGGCGTGGATTGGGAAATCATATGGACCCAGGTGAAGAATTGCCAGAAACAAAGCATAAATTAGATTTATTAAATTATGAATTTTTACATAAAAGAAATTTATTGTTTGGTACTCCAGAGTATGTTGTTAATAAAATTAACGAACTAAAATCAGAGTTAAATTTACAAAATCTTCAAGTTTGGTCTAACTTTCCTGGAATAAACCATGAAGCTTGTATGAGAAGTATTAAATTATTTAATGATGAAGTAATTCCAAAAATAAATTTAGACAGTTCTAATATAGAAAAAGCAAGTTAATGAATTTAGAAATAAGAAAGTTTACAAAATTTGTTGACAAAACTTTTATTGAGGGTGGAAAAAAAGCTAAGGAGCCAGTTTTATTAGTTTCTGTAGCTGCAGTTTTTAAAAATCCATGGCACGGGCAAGGATTTGTTGAAGACCTTAGACCAACTATTTTAGATTTAGCTCCTAAACTTGGGGATTTGCTTGTGCCTGAATTAATTAAAGAGATGGAGTCTCCTGATAAAATACTTGCATATGGAAAAGCTGGAGTTGTTGGATTAAATGGAGAGATAGAGCATGCATCAGCATTTATACATACATTAAGATTTGGGAATAAATTTAGAGATGCTGTAGGTGGTACATCTTATTTAAGTTTTACAAATACAAGGGGGCCAGCTGGTTCAAAAATATCAATCCCAATGATGCACAAAACAGATTCTGGTTTAAGACCATACTACTTAACTCATGAGTTCACGATTCACGACGCACCATTTGATGACGAAGTTGTGATAGCTATAGGAGGCGCTTCAAGTGGAAGAGCGCATGCAAGAACGGGTGATAGATACCAGGATATGAAAGAGATGGGCATTAAAAATTAAAAAATGTCTTATAATTTTGATAGAAGTCAAAATCATTATTATTTTAATAATAAAAATTCAGTTCCAATAATTTTTATACACGGACTTGGATTAAATCAATCAATGTGGAAACCCCAAATTGATTTTTTTAAAAATAACTCTTTTGTAACATATGATCTACTAGGCCACGGTAAAACCCCTTTTAGTGAAAATATACTAACAATGAAAAAACTTGCTAGCCAATTATTAGTTTTGATTGAGAATTTGAAAATAGATAAATTTCATTTAATTGGTTTTTCTATTGGAGCATTAGTTGCACTTGAGTTTGCTGCAAACTATGAAAAATATTTGAATTCTCTAACGTTAATCTCTGCAACTTACAAAAGGTCAAACGATGAAAGACAAAAAGTAATTGATAGGGTAAATTTAGCAAAAAGAAATATGCCTATTTCCAAAATGGCAATGAAAAGATGGTTCTCTGACGACTATCTTAAAAAAAATCCTGATCTATATGAGGAATTCCTGATAACTCTCAACAAAGATGGAGTTGACCAAGAGAATTTTATTAAAGCTTACGATTTATTTGCAAATTATCAAGATAGCCCAGAAAAAGTAAAAAAAATAAAAACTAATACCTTAATAATTGCAGGTTCAGAAGATACAGGGTCTACTCCAAATATGTCTAAAAATTTAAATAAAGATATTCAAAATTCACAATATTTGGAAATTAAAAACGGGAAACACTTCACTACTATTGAATATGCAGATGAAGTAAATAATGCAATAATGAAACATTTAAATAATGCCTGAACTTAAAAAATATAAAATGTTTATCGATGGAGAGTGGGTAGACTCTGAAAGTAAAAAAACTTTTGAGACCTTAAACCCTGAAAACAATGAACCGTGGGCAATTGCCCCTGAAGCAAGCGCAAAGGATGTTGACAGAGCTGTTAAGGCTGCACAAAAAGCATTTGAAGGTGAATGGCCAAAATTACTTCCAAGAGATAGAGCTAAATTTTTAAGAGCAATTGGTGATCAGTTAAGAAAAAATGCTGAGATGCTAGGTGAAATAGAAACAATTGATACTGGAAAACTTTTTAGAGAAACAAAACAACAAGCAAATTATATTGCAGAATACTATGATTATTATGCAGGTTTAGCTGATAAAGTTGAGGGTACAGTTCTTCCAATAGACAAACCTAATGTACAAGCGATAACAACAAGAATACCTATTGGAGTTATTGCTGCAATTATTCCATGGAATTCTCAAATGTTTTTGACAGCAACTAAATTAGCGCCTGCTCTTGCAATGGGAAATACTGTTGTTATAAAATCATCAGAATTAGCCCCTGCAGTTTTATTTGAGTTTGCAAAGTTAATTGAACAAACCGGAATACCAAAAGGAGTGGTTAATGTAATTACAGGATTTGGTGATCCTTGTGGTAAAACTTTGACATCACATGATCTTGTGGAAAAAATTGCATTTACTGGAGGACCTGAAACTGCAAGACGTATAATTAAAAATTCAGCAGAAAATCTCTCAGAAGTAAGTTTAGAGCTTGGAGGAAAAAGTCCAGTTGCTGTATTTGATGATGCTGAACAAGAAAATGCAATTAACGGAATAACCGCTGGAATATTTGGAGCAAGTGGACAAAGTTGTATTGCAGGTTCAAGACTTTATATCCAAAAAGGAATTTATAATGAATTTCTAGATAAACTTTCTAGCAGAGCCTCCAAAATAAAAATAGGCGCTCCAATGGATCTAGATACAGAGATGGGTCCTTTAAGTAGTTTTAAACAATTAGAAACAATTGAGAAAAATATAAAAGATACAATTGATCAAGGTGGAAAGATTAAATGTGGTGGTAAGAGAGACTCATTTTCTAACAAAGGATATTACTTTCCACCAACAATTATTGAATGCGATAATCATAATCTGCCTACAGCTGAAAATGAATTATTTGGACCTGTATTATCAGTAATGAAATTTGATACAGAAGATGAAGTAATTAACAAAATGAACGATAATCAATATGGATTATCCTCAGGTGTTTACACAAACAATTTATCAAGAGGAATGCGTGTTTCTAAAGCAATTAGAGCTGGAATTACTTTTGTTAATACTTATAGATTAATCTCACCTTCAGCTCCATTTGGAGGTATCAAAGATAGTGGCTACGGCAAAGAAGCAGGGCTCGATTCGATTAAAGATTACACAAGAGTAAAAACAACTTGGTTTTATACATCTGATGAACCATCATTAGATCCATTCTCAATTAGATAAATCATTTTCCTGCGATAAACTGCTTTAAAATATAGTAATTTAGTCATTGAATATTCAAATTATTCATAATTAAATTAGCTTTTATAAATTGTTAACAATATAGAGGAAGATAATGAGAAAACTATTTATCGCTGTGTTTATGTTTGTTTCTAGTTTTGGATCAAATGTAATGGCAGACGGACATGCTATCAAGATGGGGATTATCTTAGGATTCACAGGTCCTATTGAATCTCTTACACCAGCAATGGCAGCATCAGCAGAGCTTGCATTCAAAGAAGCTTCTGACTCGGGTTCGCTATTAGGTGGAAAAAAAATTGAACCTGTAAGAGCAGACTCAACTTGTGTTGACTCAGCAGCAGCAACTGCAGCAGCTGAAGGAATTATTTCACAAGGTGTGGCAGCTATTATGGGAGCTGATTGTTCAGGTGTAACAGGTGCTATTGCATCAAACGTTGCTGTACCAAACGGTGTAGTAATGATCTCACCTTCAGCAACATCTCCAGGATTAACAACTCTAGATGACAATGGATACTTCTTTAGAACTGCTCCATCTGATGCTAGAGGTGGTCAAATTCTTGCAGATATTACAAAAGATCGAAAAGTTAAAAGTGTAGCTATTACTTATACTAACAATGACTATGGAAAAGGCTTAGCTGACGTATACGAAGCAGCTGTTAAAGCTCATGGAATTAAAGTAACAACAGTAACTGCACACGAAGATGGTAAAGCTGACTATTCATCAGAAGTTGCAACACTTGCTTCAGCTGGTGGTGATGCTGTAGCTGTGATTGGATATCTTGACCAAGGTGGAAAAGGAATTATCCAAGCTTCTTTAGACTCTGGAGCATTTGATAAATTTATTTTATCTGATGGTATGATCGGTCAATCTTTGGTTGATGCATTTGGAAAAGATTTAAGTAAATCATTTGGATCTATGCCTGGTTCTACTGGAAAAGGTGCTGGTGTTTTTGCTGATGTTGCAAAAGCAAGTGGTATAGACTCTTCTGGACCTTACACAGGTGAGTCATACGATGCAGCAGCTTTAATCGTTTTAGCTATGCAAGCTGGGAATTCAGCTGACAGAGGTTCTATTGCAAAAAATGTAATGGACGTAGCTAATGCACCAGGAACTAAAATTTATCCTGGTGAGCTAAAAAAAGGTTTAGATTTACTAGCTAAAGGTAAAAAGATTAATTACGAAGGTGCAACCGGAGTAACTTTTACTGCAGTTGGTGAAGCTGAAGGTTCTTTTCTAGAACAAGAAATTAAAGGTGGAAAGTTTAAAACTAAAAAACAAAGATAATTTTTACCTATAAAAAACCCCGATAGCTAAAGTTATTGGGGTTTTTTTTAAAACATATACTTATCTGCCATGTACATGGCCCAAGCAATTGCAGCACCTAATATAATATATTTCATAATAACTTATTTTATTTCTATTTTTTCAGGAAGTATACCCTTAGGTCTATACCTCATTATCAGCAACAAACCTAAGCCCATCATTAAAAATCTAAAGTAAGGTACACTCTCTATTAAGTGAAGTTTTAGAGCATGAGTTTCTGACATTCCTGCAGTAAAAAAGTTTATTAAGAA
Organism: uncultured Pelagibacteraceae bacterium; assembly: GCA_902613855.1. Taxonomy (GTDB): domain Bacteria; phylum Pseudomonadota; class Alphaproteobacteria; order Pelagibacterales; family Pelagibacteraceae; genus Pelagibacter. The sequence goes on along the minus strand of CACMIX010000001.1, from coordinate 120,767 downwards.
TAATGCAATTGGAGCAGCCTCTATCCATAAGAACCAAACCGCAAAACCACCCAATATAGCTCCAAAATTATTTCCACTTCCTCCTACAATAACCATAACCCAAATTAAAAAAGTATATCTCATAGGTCTATAACTTCCTGGGGTAAATAATCCATCTTGTGTCACTAACATTGCACCTGCAATTCCAACAATTGCTGAGCCTAAAATAAAAATTAATAAATGCTGTTTAACAACATTCTTTCCCATGGCGTTTGCTGCTTCCTCATTATCTCTGATAGCTCTCATCATTCTACCCCATGGAGAATACAGAGCTTTTTGAGTTAGGATTAATAAAATAATTACTACTGTCAAAAATAATCCTGAATAACAAAGTTTTACAAATACAGACGAGCCTTCAATTACAAGTTGGTTTAATGCAGCTTGTCGATCAGATAAATTAGAAATTAATTCTAATTTTCCAAAATTAAATTTTTCAACCAAATTTATAAACCAATCCGTTGTTTGAAGATCTACCTCGTAAGGGGCTGGTCTTTTAAGTCCAATTACATTTTTAACACCTCTAGTTAACCAATCCTCATGTTTTATAATTGCTATAACAATTTCTGATATTAAAAGAGTAGCGATTGCTAAATAGTCTGCTCTCAAGCCTAAGGCTACTTTTCCAACTATAAACGCCAAACCTCCTGCAAAAAAAGCACCAACAATCCAAGAAAAAATAATTGGTAATCCAAATCCACCAAGAAAACCTGTTTTGGCTGGATTGATGTCTTCAATTGCTTCAATACCAGGTTCAGCTGTGAGTCTTATTAATATAATTCCTGATATTATAAGAGCAGCAATGCTATAGGTTCTCACCTTTGACTTTTGAAAATTTTTTAAAATAAATCGAATAATTAATACCAATGCTATAATTAGCCATAGGCACATCAAAATATCAAAACCCCCTGCACTCCAGGCCTCTTGAACTGGATCAACAGAAATTAAAACTGCAGCTAATCCACCAAGGGCAGTATATCCCATAATTCCAAAATTAATTAATCCTGCATACCCCCACTGAATGTTTGCACCCATTGTCATTACAGCTGAGATTAAACACATATTGAAAATTGATAGTGCGATATTCCAAGATTGAAAAATACCAACAAGTATAATTAAAACCATCATGATGCTATAAGCAGCAATAACATTTAAATTTTTTCTCACAGTACCTTCCCTTTGAATATCCCAGATGGTCTATAGAGTAATACAATTACTAATATCGAAAATGAGACTGCAAATTTATAATCTGTAGATAAAAGCTGAACTAAACTCTCAGGCTCCATACTTTCAGGCAATATATAAATAAAAAATTTCTTATATGCATAAGTTAGAAATATCTCAGAAAAAGCAATGACATATCCTCCTAAAAAAGCACCAAATGGGTTTCCAATTCCCCCAACAATAGCAGCTGCAAAAATTGGAAGCATATTGTTAAAATAGGTAAATGGTTTGAAACTTTTATCTAATCCATACAAAGCTCCACCTATAGTTGCTAAAATTCCAGCAATTATCCAAGTTATCATTACAATTTTTTTAGGATCTATTCCTGAAAGTAAAGCTAAGTCTTCATTATCTGAATAAGCTTTCATGCTTTTGCCAGTTTTAGTTTTATTTAAAAACCAAAACAATAAAGAGACTAATACTATTGTAACTAATACAGTAATTACTTGTGTTGATTTCAATGCAAGACCTTCATTTAATCCAGTCATCTCTTTAAATTCTCTAGCTTTAATTATAAATTTTTCTCCATCAAAAAATCTTTGATCTGAAGGTCCAATAATAATTCTAACCAATGCTTGAGTAACAAACATTACTCCGATACTAACCATAGCTAATTGCACAGGGGGGCTTTTATTTACTCTATAATATTTAAATACAAATTTATCTATCGAAAGCATATAGATTATCATAAATAAAATTCCAAGAGGAATAGCTATTAATGCAGTTGGCAACACTCCCAAAGAAATTCCTAGTGACTGAAAATACCAGGTGAACAATATTGTTACCATTGTACCAAAAGACATCATGTCTCCAGTTGCAAAATTAGCAAATCTTAAAATTCCATAAATTAAAGTAACAAAAATTGCACCAAGAGCTAATTGAGAACCATATGTAAGTGCAGGTATAAAAATATAATTTAATAATAGAATTAATGCATTTAATATATCCACATCAACCTCCCAAAAAAGAGCTTCTTACTCTTGGATCATTTAATAACTCATTACCTGTACCTGAATAACGATTTTCTCCAGTTACCAAAACATAACCTCTATCAGAAATGCTCAATGCTTGTTTAGCATTTTGTTCAACCATTAGAATTGCTACATCACTCCTTTTGACTTTTACTATATGATCGAATAATTCATCCATTACAATTGGTGAAACACCAGCAGTAGGCTCATCAAGCATCAAAACTGTTGGTTTAATCATTAGTGCTCTACCGAGTGCAACTTGTTGTCTTTGTCCACCTGATAGTTCGCCAACTAATTGATTTTGTTTTTCTTTTAAAATTGGGAATAATTCATAAATTTCTTCTATTATATTTTTAATTTCTTCATTTAACAGAAATGCTCCCATTTCTAAATTCTCTTCAACTGTCATACCAGCAAAAACATTTTTATTTTGAGGGACAAAAGAAATACCTTCTTTAACTCTATCTTGCGGAGATAGGTTTGAAATATCCTTACCGTTAATTTTAATTGATCCAGATTTTAAATTTAATAAGCCCAACATAGCTTTCATTGCAGTAGACTTACCTGCTCCATTTGGCCCTAAAATTGAAACTATTTCACCTCTGTTAACATTTACTGTGCATGAGTTTATTATATCTGGACCATTTCCATAACCTCCTGTCATTTCTATTCCCTCAAAATATGCCATTAGTTATGATCCTTAATTTTAGATCCTCTTCCAAGATAACTCTCAATGACCTTTTCATCTTTTTTTGCATCTTCCACAGAGCCTTCAAATAAAACTGAACCTTCAGCCATTACAATTACTGGGTCACATAATCTTCCAATAAAATCCATATCATGTTCGATCATACAAAAAGTATATCCTTTTTCTTTATTCAATTTTTCTATTGCACTTCCTAGATCTTTTAAAAGTGTTCTATTAACTCCTGCACCTACCTCATCAAGGAGTACTAATTTAGCATCCACCATCATTGTTCTTCCAAGCTCTAAAAGTTTTTTTTGTCCTCCAGATAAGTTACCAGCTAATTCATTTGATAAATGACCAAGATTAAGAAAATCAACAACTTCTTTTGCTTTTTCTTCAACCAATTCTTCCTCTTCAGAAACTAAACTTGGTTTTAATAATGCTGTCATAAGCTTTTCTCCAGACTGGTTACCAGGGACCATCATTAGGTTTTCCAATACTGATAGGTTAGAAAATTCATGTGCTATTTGAAAAGTCCTTAATAATCCTTTTGAAAATAATTCAAAAGAAGGCACATCTGTTATATTTTCATTATCAAAAATTACTTCACCACCAGAGGACTTTAAATTTCCAGCAATCAAATTAAATAATGTTGTCTTACCAGATCCATTAGGTCCAATAATTCCTGTAATAGTACCTCTTGAAACTTTCAAAGAACAATCAGAAACAGCTGCTAATCCACCAAAGTATTTTGATAAATTTTTAATTTCTAAAATATTTTCTGACATTCAGTCTATTTATTTAGTCTTCGATGAATGCTATTTAAAGTTTTTTCAAGTGATTTATAAAATCCAGCTTTTGATAACTCTTTAACACCTTGCTCATTTAAACCTTTTGGAGTTTGAGACTCTTTAACCAAAAACTTTAAATTTTCTTTTGAATTTTTAACTGCATCTTCAGATAAGGCTAAAAATAACGACGTAATATATTTTTGAGCATTATCTCTCTTTACACCTCTTTTAACTAACCAATCAGTCATAACTCTCAATAATTCGTAAAATGGAGCCATCATGCCAGAAGTTGTCCAAAAGTTAATTGAGGATTTTTCTTTTTTAATTTCAACAGTAGTTCCTAAATTATTAAAAAACTTCTTAACTTTAATATTTGGAGGGCAAATAGGTACTGGTCCTTTCTTTAAGGAGATTGGTGGCAAAGGTATTGCTCTAACTATTTTTGCTTTGACTTTTATAGCTTTTTTTAATCGAGATAATGTAATCGTAGAAATAAAACTTATTATTGTCTGTTTAGACTTGAATTTTAAGTTTTTAATAATTTTTTCACCCACGCTTGGAGTTACTGATAAGAAAACCCAATCCGATTGATCCACAATTTGCTGATTAGTTTTAGCAATTGTAATTTTCTTAAATTTTGCCTTTAAACTCTTCGCTATTTTTGTATTTCTTGGAGAAATTATTATTTTCTTATAGGAAATTCTAGAAGTACAAATTCCAGTAATTACTGAAGATGCTATTTTGCCAGTGCCAATAAATCCTAAATTCATAAAGTTTTGAATACCTTATATTGATTATATTGAATTAATTAACAAAAAAAGAGCCTCTAATTCTCAACAATTCCCTACTTAATTCTTTATTTTCTTTGAATGGTTTTCTTCCATGAAGCCAGAAATAATTATTAGCTATAACAGAATGACCAACTGGTAATTTAGTAATTACTTTATTTTTACTTTCCTCTAATGCATCGGATAATTTTTGTAAAAAATTTCCCTGTTCCATATTTTTAGGTTCCGGAAATTGATCTATGTATGAAATTTTAGGTCTACCTTCTTTATCAAACGAAAAAACTGGATGCTCTACCTTATAATCAATATTTTTACTTTTAGGAGATCCCCAAACAAAATCTTGTTGACCAACAGGATCTTTGGATAAATCATCACAATGTTCCCAATCATCTAAATGTAACATTGCGGTTTCACCGCCTTGTACGTTTTGCTCCTCTAGTTTGGTCATAACTAACCAATCTGTTACTTCCTTTACATATGTTCCATCTGTGTGCAAATCCATATTTCTGTAAGCTTTTCTCAAATAAGAGTCACTAGCATCTTCATGCTTAACATGAAATCTCGCATAGTATTTTCCAGCCATAGAGTCATGATTTGGGACTCCAATAAGGTGAGCAACAGCAGTTGCTAATTTAACTAAAAATTTGTCATTAGTTTTTAATGAAATATTTTTAGGACCAATAATAAAGCAACCAGTTGATCTGTCTCGGAGTATCGAATTGATTAACTTACTTAGTTTATTATTAGTTAAATCATCAAGACTCTTCGCAATTGTAAATCTAGTAAATGGTTTAAGTTCTAGTGCAGTAAGATCAAATTTATTAAAAGGAAAAATTAATTTTTTTACGATTTCATCATCTAATTGAATACTTAATATTCTACTAGAGTCTTTGTGATTGTGAACTTCTATACCCTCAATTTTTTCCATATTAAATTTTAAATTAACTTAAATAATAAATCAATTTGAATTAAAAATAATTATTAATTGCTGCCATACATAAGGCAGAAAAAACTGTGGGATAAACATAATTTTGTTTAGACACAAAGAATACAACTAATGACAATACGACAACAATTATTCTACTTAAATAACTTGCGTCAATAAGAACACCAGCAGGAAAAATAATTGTTCTAGCTATTAGTGCTGCTAAAGTTGCATAGGCTAAACAATTAAACCATTTAAATAATTTTGAAGTTTCTTTAATTCCCTGTGAGCTTACAGCCCCAAGAAATCTTGAAATAAAAGTAGCTAATGAAGTAACTAAGATTGCATAAAAAATACTAACTGACATTTAGCTCTCCTATGAGATATGCAATTGTTCCACCAATTATGCCTCCAAGTAAAATCGACCATTCTGGTGACAAAAAATAAAAGATAGGTCCTAAAATTGTTCCAAGAATAACAGATAATGTAATTTGTATTGTTTTTGAAGCTCCCACCATCATGCATAAGAAATAGACTGGATTAAGAATAGCTAATCCCATCATCATATCTTTATTTAAATACTCTGAAAAATAAAAACCTATAAAAGTACCTAAAACTGCTACGCTCCAAGTCGCGCTACCTATCCCGATCCAAAAATCAATTCTTTGTTCTTTGGGAACTGTCTTATAGTTACTTTTCATTATCAACCAAGCAGAAACTGCAATGAAATGACATGAAAAATAGTATTTCCATTTAGGTTGATTTTTATGCATCATTAGTGGAAACAAAGAAACTGCCATTGGATAAAGTCTCGCATTAACAAACCAAACTGCTAAAAAAATATTTAGTAATGATGCTCCGACTAATAACGACTCAGCCATTACTAACGAACCTGGCAAAGCATAAGTTAACATTGTAGAAAAAATACTTTCTTGAATATTAAAACCTAGGTTTTTAAGTAAAGCTCCTATAGCAATGAAACAACATCCTAAAGCAATTGCAGGACTATCGGGTGCGAGAATAGATTTATATCCCTTAAAGAAAAACTGCCTATTAATCATTAGCCACCAAGGAAAAGTCGACCAACATCAGGATTTTTAAGTAAATCGTCTCCTTTGCCAGCAATAGCAGTTTCACCAGATACTAAGACGTATCCTATATCTGCAAATTCTAATCCTTTTTTAGCATTTTGTTCAACAAGAATAATTGTTTTTTTTTCATTTTCCTGAAGATCTCTTAAAATTTCAAAAACCATATCAATGTATCTTGGTTCTAATCCAATCGATGGTTCGTCAACTAATAAAACTGATGGTTTCATAACAAGGGCTCTAGAAATTTCTAACAATCTTCTCTCCCCTCCTGATAAAACTTTTGCAGGCTGATTTCTTCTATTTCTTAATCTTTCATATTTCTCAAAAATTCTTTCAGCTTCTTGATAAGACTCATCTGTATTTTCTTTTATATATCCACCCATTAATAAATTTTCCTCTACAGTCATGTCAGGAAATACTGAATTATCTTGAAGTATATAAGCTATACCTACAGATTTTAACTTTTCTGCTGGTGTTAAATTTGTAATTTCTTTACCATCAATTTCAATTTGACCTGAAAAAATATTTGTAAATCCATAAATAGAATGAAGTATTGTAGATTTTCCTGCACCGTTTGGACCTATTAAACATAAAGACTGTGCCTTGTTTACAAATAAATCAAAATTATGCAAAATTTCCATCTTTCCATAACCAGCATTCAAACCTTTAATAGTTAAATGTATTTCACTTGGTGATAATTTTTTTAAATCTTCTGGACCAGGAGCTTTTCCTAATACCTCATATTGATTAGACATTATTGAGCTCCTAAATACGCGTCTATTACACGTTTATCGTTTTTAATTTCATCAGGCGACCCGTTAGCTAACATTTTACCATGTGCTAGGCAAAAAATATTTTCAGCCAGCTGCATAATTACTCTCATGTTATGCTCGATAACTAAAAGAGTAATTCCAAAATCTTGGTTTACTTTAATTAGCCTATCTATAATTCCATTAATCAATGTAGGATTAATTCCAGCTGTTGGCTCATCTAATAGTAACATTTCTGGCTCATTCATTAATGCCATAGCTAATTCTAATAATTTCTGTTGTCCAAAAGATAAGTCACCTGCTCTTAAATTTCTTTTTTGATATAAACCTACAAAATTTAATAAATTTTCTGCTTTTTCTGTTAGTTCTTTAGGAATTGATGAAAAGATCTTCATTAAACTCTCATCACTGCCTTTGTGACTAATAAGCATATTTTCTACACAATTAAGCTTTCCATAAATTCGAGTTTGTTGAAAAGTTCTTAACAATCCAAGTTTTGCGATAACTGGTACTGGTAATTCTGAAACCTCTTTATCATTAAACTTAATTGAACCATTATCAATTGGGTATGTCCCTACTATCGAATTAAATAATGTTGTTTTACCGGATCCATTAGGACCAATTAATCCAACAATCCTACCTTTTTCAACATTCATTGAGATATCAACATTAGCTTTAACACCACCAAATGATTTACTAACATTACTAACTTCTAGAATACTCATTTAAGTTCCACCTGTGCTTTACGATCTTTCTCATCCACAACTTCACCAAATCTCTCAGGATATTTTTCCCTTAACCAACCCATTATGCCTTCTGGGAAATAAATAACGATAACGACAATTAAAACTCCTAATGCAACATATTGCCAACCTAAGAAGAATGTCCAAAAACCTTCTTTGAAAATATGAAATACTGTTGCGCCAATTATTGGTCCCCAAAGAGTTCCTTTTCCACCTAGGATTGCCATTAGAACCATAAAAACTCCCATCTCTCTTCCATCAAAAGCAACATCGGTTGAATCAATATATCCAACTAAGCCACCCATAATTCCTCCTGCAAGACCACAAAAGAAAGCTGATATCATCCAACCAACTATTTTATATTTCATAGTTTGAATTCCCATAGCCTCAGCCTTATCTTCATTATCCCTAATCGCATTTAGTATCAATTTAAATCTAGTTGTGTAAATCCCTCTAACTGCAATGAAGGTTAGTATTAAAACAAAAAAACTTAGGAAATAAAAAAATTCACCTCTTGACTCTAAACTCCCAACATTAGGAAACGGTGGGGTAGTGAAACCTTGTCCAGCTCCAATAATTTCAATTCCTCCAGAAATTTCACCCGCTGCAACTCCTAATCCTAATGTACAAATTGCAAAATAATGTCCCCTTAATCCTAAAATAGAGTATCCAATTAAACCTGCTATAATGGTTGGTACCACTGCTGCAACTATCAGTCCAACAGCCATTCCCTGGAAAAATTGTGCAGGGGTATGTACAAACGTTTTTTCACCACCACTTTCTGTCCATTCAGCTAGTGGAAAAAACATACCAACTTGAACTGAGGCACATAGGTACATGCCAAGCCCATAAAAAAGTATATTTCCAAATGAATTATATCCCATTTCACCACCTTGAATATTCCAGGTAGTGGCAAGAATAATTAATACACAAAGAATAGATAACTGTACTTTAAATGCTGGAAACAAGAATGGAGCAGCTATACCGAAAGTTAAAATTCCAATATATAAAATTAGATTATTTTTGTTCATACTTATTTTAAATATTCTCTTTTTCTTGAAAGTTTAAATCTTCTATAAACAAGTATTAAAACTAATAATAAAAATACTGAACCAATTCTAAATTCAGTACCAAGTATATAATCTGCAAATTCTTCAAATACACCTAAACCCATTCCTGACATAGCAACGCCTGGTAAATTTCCTAATCCTGCGATGATAACAATCATAAAAGATCTAATTGTGTACGGAAGCCCCATATAAGGATGAATTGTAAAAGTAATGGATATTAATGCACCAGCAACACCACAAAGAGCTGCATTAATGCCGAAAGTTGCTGCATAAACTTTTTCTGTATCGACACCTAAAATCTTTGCTGCTCTTGCATTTTGGGCTGTAGCTCTGATTGCTCGACCAAGCTTAGATTTTTTCATATAAATTACTAAACAGATAGCAAATAAAATACTTATAAAGGCTGAAAATATTTTTGAATTTGGCAACACAACATTATTGTCAAATAACATAGTTGTTCCATAATGTGAATTTGCAAGAACGACATCGGCTCCAAATGCAAAATTCATTAATTGCATGAAAAGAATACTTATTCCAAAAGTGGCTAGGATAGATATAAAGAGATCTCTATCTACAACTTTATTAATCACAAGTTTGTAAATTGCTATACCAACAAAATACATTATTATTGGTGATACAATGACTCCCCATGCTGGATGAATACCATAAAGGTACATAAAATAAGCAATGTATCCTCCTAAAATAACAAGATCTCCTTGAGCAATATTAATTATATTCATTACTCCCCATTGAAGTGCCATCCCATAAGCAATCAATGCAAATAATATTCCAAGTAAAATTCCATCCAAACAAGCTTGGACTGTTATCATTGGGTACTGGAATACAAGAAAATCCATAAAAACTTTAAAGGGTTATATAAAAAAAAGCCCCCTATTACTAGGGGGCTTGATTAGTTTTATTTTATCTTTGAGACCATGAAGGAATTGGGTGAATCAACTTAGCTGATGCCCATTTAGTTGGAGCAACAACTTTGTTTTCACATTTTCCACTATCGTCACACATAACTTGGAAAAGTACCATTGGCTTATCAACATTCTGACCACCTGACGCAAATTTTATGTTTCCATAAAAAGTTTGCATGTTAGTAGCCGCAAGAGCATCTCTTACTTTCTTTTGATCAAAAGAATTTGCTCTTTCAAATGCATCTTTAAATACCAATAGAGCAGCTGATGACTCTGCTGCTTGATATGGTGGTGCATAACCAAACTCTTTAGTAAAGTCTGCATCATAAGTCATACCATCTTTAAAGAAGTCGTCTTTATAAGTTAGTGTTTTATGCCACTGAGAAGCACATAAAGCATATTGTGAGTTCTTACCATGTTGCTTTGATAATTTCGCTGCATCGCAGTGTGTCATAGCTAACATTGGAACATCTACTTTCATCTCTGATATTTGTCTAATAGCAGTTAGAGCACCTTTGGTATGACCTGAAACAACTAAAACATCCGGTTTCATTTGTTTGACTTTTACTAAAGTAGCAGCCATATCATTTAGCTCTTTTGGTAATTTATCATCAATTACTTGTTTAGAGCCTGTTCTTTTAATTGCTTCTAAAACTCCTAGTCTTACGTCTTGAGAAAAAGCATCTTGTTCAAATGCCATTGCAACAGTTACTGGTTTTCCGTTATTCTTTTCAACTGCTAAATCAATAGCAACATCAAGATATAAATTAGCAGGAGCTAAAACAGCAAATAGATATTTGTAACCTTTTGTAAACAAAGATCTAGATGCACCATTTGCTTCTACCATTGGAACACCATACTTTTCTGTAACTGGAGCTATCGCTTTAGTTAATCCTGAACTGTATGGACCAAGCATAAACTCAACACCATCTTGTGAAATTAATCTTTCAGCAAGTTGAGCTGCTCTTTTTGGGTTTGATTCATCATCATAATAAATAATGTCAAACTTATAAGTTTTACCACCAACTTTAACACCACCCATGCTGTTAATTCTATCTACGGCCATATTGTAACCGTTTTGAGTATGAACACCATTAGAAGAGTATTTACCAGTTAATGAAATTGCTGCACCTAAAACAATTTTATCTCCAACAACTTTCGCAAAAGATGCGACTGATGTTGATAATAAAATTACAGCTGCAGAAATAAAACTTATGATTATTTTATTTATTTTCATTTTATTTCCTCTAGTTATTAATTAATTAATAATTAATTTAATAAACAAATCTCCCTAATTGCAAGTGGCAATAAAGACCAAGCAAACTGTTAGTATTGTTGTGTTGCAACGATAATTAGTGCAATAATTACCAATACACTCGCTGAAATTGTATTAATTGTTCTTGGTTTGGTATTAATCCAAGTAATTAACTTTTGTGCAAGTAAAGCATAACCAATCAGAGATAAAAAATCTAAAACAACATAAGTTATAATTAAAATTAAAAATTGAATTAAATAATTACCATTAAAGTCAATAAACTGTGGAAAAATTAGTGGAAAAAACATCCAAGCCTTTGGACTAGTTCCTGCAACTAGAAATCCATCTTTAAAAAATGAAAAGAAACTTTTTGAGAAATCTTTGCTTGAATTAATTTCTTTAGGTCTAGAATTATAAATATCGAATGCTAGATATAAAATATATGCAACACCAATCCATTTAAATATATTTAAAAAAGTTGGGTTTTCAGAAAAAAAAGATCCAATAACAAAAATAACTAAAGATGCTTGCAAGATATTTGCACTAATATCTCCTAAAGCAGTCCAAATACATTTTTGAACTCCATAATTCATAGAATATGAAACAATTACAATTCTTGGCGGCCCTGGAGTAATAAATAAAAAAAGAATTATCTGTAAAAATAAAAAATAATTTAGGGGGAGCATTTTAAGATAGTCCTTAAAAACCGGGAGCTAAAGATGGCTAAGAAGGACTATCCAAATCATATTATCAGAGGTTAAAAAAAATGCATTAAATTTTTATTTCAATTATAAAGGGTTTATGAAAAAAAAAGGTCGCATTCCTGTCACTCGAGTCAAAAATCCTGAACCAGATATAACTGACCCAGATTGGGTCATTTGGGCAGCTTGGGCAGATAGGATTACTTTTGAAGAAATAGAAAAAAAAACTGGAAAAACAGAATCTGAAGTAATTAAGATTATGAGAAGATCTATTAAACCAGCTTCTTTTAGATTATGGAGAAAAAGAGTTAATCAAAAAAGTATAAAACATAGAAAAAAGTTTGAATACTCTCGAAAAGAAATTACTAGTAAAATAAAAAAAGGAGACTACTTATAAGTTATGAAAAAAATTACAATTTATACAGGTCCATTTTGTAATTATTGCGATGCAGCAAAAAGATTGCTTGCTAGAAATAATGCACCTTATAATGAAATAGATATTTCAAAAGTTGACGGTGCAATGGATGAAATGATTAAAAAAGCTAACGGTAAAAGAACTATTCCTCAAATTTTTTTTGATGACGAGCATATAGGTGGTTATGATGAAACAAGAGCATTAGAAAAAGAAAATAAACTTCAAGATCTTTTAAAATAAAAAAATAAACTTTTAAATTAATTAACTTTTTGGTTTAAATACTAAACAAACACCATTGTTACAGTATCTTTTTCCTGTTGGTTGTGGTCCATCTTCGAAAATATGTCCATGATGACCACCACAATTTTTACAATGATATTCTGTTCTGGCATAACCTATATGTTGATCTGTTTTTGTTTCAAATACATCAGGTAAAGATTCATAAAATGAAGGCCAGCCTGATCCACTTTCGTATTTTGTTTTGGAGTCAAAAAGTTTAACTCCACAATTTGCACAATGGAAACTTCCTTCTCTTTTTTCATGGTTTAGCTCACTTGTTCCAGCAAGCTCAGTTCCTTCTTCAAATAAAATTAATTTTTGTTCTGCAGTTAAGTTTTGATTAATTTTTTTAGCCATAATTAAATATATTTAGCACATGATTGATGTAACATTGAGTGTAATTCTACCAACTTATTGAAATCTTTATTGTATCCACCACCTAAAACACCACAAAAAGGTATTCTTTTTGAAAAAAAATTCTCAACAACTAATTCATCTCTTAATCTTATTCCTTCATCAGATATTTTTAATTTTCCTAATCTGTCATTAAAATGAATATCTACACCTGCAATGTAAAAAACATAATCAAAATTCTCTTCATTTAACTCTATTAAATAATGTTTTAATGTTTTTATATAATTTTGATCTTCCAAATTATCTTCTAGCTCAACATCTAAATCACTAGTTGATTTCTTAGCTGGATAATTTGTCTTTGAGTGCATACTAAATGTAAAGACATTCCTGTTCTCTTTAAATATATCTGAGTTACCGTTTCCTTGGTGCACATCTAAATCAACTATAAGAATTTTATTAGCCAGACCTCTGTTAATTAAATAATGAGCTGCAACTGCAACATCATTAAATACACAATATCCAGCTCCACCATTATAATTTGCATGATGACTGCCTCCAGCAGTGTTACATGCTATTCCATAATTAATAGCAAGTTTTGAGGCAAGAACTGTTCCACCAGTTGCGATTAATGATCTTTGCACCACACTTTCAACTAAAGGGAATCCTATTTTCTTTACTGCATCTTTGCTTAATGTTTTATTTTTAATATCTAAAATATATTCTTTAGAATGTGCATAATTCAAAGTCTCAACTGAACAAGGATAAGGCTTATGAAACTTTTCTACTATTTTATTTTTAATTAGATAATTAGCTAATTCACCAAACTTATTAATTGGGAATTTATGATCGTCTCCAATTTTTGCAAAATAATCCTCATGATTAACAACTGGGAGTTCCATTATTACTCTAGTACTCGTATAGGCTTGCCATTAACACAAGCCTCTAACCCTTCAATCATCTGGTTATAAAAAATACTATAATTTTCAGCAGTAACATATCCTATATGGGGAGTTAACAAAGCATTTGGTAAAAATCTTAGTTTATTATTTTCTGGTAGTGGTTCTCTTTCATAAACATCAATTCCTGCACCTGCAATTACATTAGTTGATAAAGCAATAATTAAGTCATCTTCATTAATAATTTCTCCTCTTGAAGTATTGATGATAAACGAAGTTTTTTTCATTTTATCTAATTCTTTAATTGTAATACAATCTTTATATCTTTCACCACCCTGAACATGAACTGACAAAAAATCAGAATTTTTTATTAAGTCCTCTTTGCTACATGGAAGAACATCTAGTTCCTTACAAGTATCTAAATTTAAATTTTCACTCCATGCCATAACTTGCATACCAAAAACTTTTCCAATTTTTGCAACTTGCGATCCAACTCTACCTAAACCAACTAAACCTAAGATTTTTCCTTTTAATTCAACCCCGACTGTTGTTTGCCAGTATCCTTGATACATATTATCAAATTCTTCTTTAAAATTTCTGGCCAAACCTAGAATAAGTGCCCAGGTTAATTCGGGGGTTGGGTTTTGATTAATTTCTGTGCCACACACAATTACTTTTCTTTTCTTTGCAGCTTCTAAATCAACTGATTTATTTCTTAGTCCACTGGTTATGACAAATTTTAAACTACTTAGATTATTAATTAAATTTTTAGTAATTGGTGTTCTTTCTCTCATTATCAATAATGCCTCAAAATCTGATAATTGTTCTATAGCATCCGCCTCATCTATAAACGGCTCACTAAAAACTTTAAATTCGTATTTTCCAGATAATTTTTCTAAATCCACAAACTGTTGGGCAACATTTTGATAATCATCTAAAATAGCAACTTTTAGCATTTTTAACTTTTTAATTTTTTATTTGATAATGTTATTCCCGCAATAATGCAAATTACTCCTAATAAATGATAATACATAAATTTCTCATTAAATATAATAAGGGCCATTATGGCTCCAAAAATTGGCATCAAATGCAAAAAAGCACCTGATCTATTAGCACCAATTATTGAAATACCTTTTATGTAAAAAAAATAGGCTAATAAACTTGGAAAAATAACTACGTAAGTCAAAATCATAAAAAAGGATATGTTGGGTTTTACAACTTTTCCATGACTTAACTCAAACAAAAAAACTGGTGTCAAAAAAATTAAACCAATTATTATAATTATTTCTAATAATGCAAATTGAGATATGTTAAATTTTTGTTTTTTTAAAAATGAAGAATAAATTGCCCAAGAAAACATAGCAACAACCATTGAAAGATCTCCTTTATTGAAATCTAAATTTAGAATCAAATTTAAATCTGCTTTAGTAATTATAAAAATTACTCCCAATAAAGATAAACTAACCCCAATGATCTGATAAATATTTGATTTTTCTACTTTTAATATTGTAGATACAACTATTATCCAAACTGGAATTGTTGAAATTAATAACACTCCATTTATTACTTGAGTGTAATTTAATGAGTAATAAACAATAGAATTAAAAATTGTTATACTGCTTATCCCTAAAATTAAAAAAGAGCCAATATTTTTAAAAATTTCTGATCTAAAATTAAATATTTCTTTATAAGTTAAAGGTAAGAGTATCAGGCCTGCAAGAAGCCATCGATAAAAATTTAGAGAAAAAGGTGGAATACCGAATGTACTTGCAAATTTTCCAGCAATAAAATTACCAGACCAAAATAAAGTAGTTAACACTAAAACCAAATATGCAATTGGGTTAGAGTTTTCTCTCACTTAACTAAATCTAAGTGAACTATATGGTTTTAAATCTAGATTAGTATTTTCGTTAGCAATCATACCTGAAACAATCTTCCCAGATATTGGCCCTAAAGTCCATCCCAAATGATGATGTCCAAAGCAATAATATATATTTTTATAATTTTTAGATGGACCCATAACTGGTAAAAAATCAGGAAGTGTTGGTCTAAAACCTAACCACTCATCCTCATGTTCAGGTAGATCTCCAAGCATATATTTTGCATTATTAATTAAATTTTTTACTCTTGATTTTGATAAGGGATTATCCAAACCACCAAACTCAACGGTTCCTACTACTCTTAAACCTTGTTCCATTGGGGTTATACCAAAACCTCGATTTGAAAATATTACTGGTCTACTTAGTAAATGATCACAATTTTTAAAATGAACATGATATCCTCTTTCAGTATCAAGTGGTATTTTTTCACCAAAATTATCAGTAAGTTTTTTTGAGAATGCACCACATGCAATCACTGCTTTATCGAAAATATAATTTTGTATTTCAGTTTTAAAAATAGGTTTTTCCTCATCAAAATTAATATCTTTAATATTAACCTTGTTAAATTTACCCCCTTTTTTTAAAAATAAATTAAATAACTTTAGAAGTATTTTTTTTGGATTACGAGCATGTCTTGCGTAAGGGTAATAAACTCCAGCATGGTAAATAGGTTTTATGTGTGGTTCTAGGTCATGAATTTCAGCTTTGTTAACTAATTGCTGCTTAACACCCAATTCCTCTCTTACATTAATTTCAAGTTCTCTGCTTTTTAAATTTTGATCATTCCAGATATATAGAATTCCCTTGTTCTCAACTAAACCTTCTAAATCTATTTCATCAAATAATTCATCATATGCTGGTAAGGCTAGATCTAAAATTTGGTGCATATTTTTAGCTGTATGCATCATTTTATCAGTTGTTGAGTTCATAATAAATTTTAAAAACCATGGAATCATTTTTGGAACATAATTCCATTTCAATGCTAATGGACCAGAGGAACTCATAAGCATCGCAGGTATATCAGTTAATATGTCAGGTCTATTAATTGGAACTGAAGCATAAGGAGAAAAGTGCCCTGCATTTCCATAAGACGCAGCTTGAGCTCCAGGATTATCTCTATCAAAAATAGTTACTTCAAAACCTTTTTTTTGTAAAAATAAAGCATTAGAAACACCTTGAATCCCAGCACCCACAATTCCAATCTTAATATTTTTATTCACTACTTCTTATACAATCAAAAAATATATTTTTAGAGTGACAAATTATGCTTATTTAAAATACAGTTTCTATGCAATTGATTGTTTGCGATTAATTTTGGCACTCAAAACAATACCAAAACCTATCATGGTGGCTAACATTGAAGAACCGCCATAAGACATAATTGGCAGAGGTGAACCAACAATTGGAAGTAAGCCCAAAACCATTGACAAGTTTACCACGATATAAATAAAAATTGAAAAAGCAAAACCAAAGCAGAACAATTTAGAAAAATTACTTCTTGATAGTGTTCCAATACGAATAATTCTGAATATAATTATCATGTAAAGAACTAAAAGACCGACAGACCCTATAAAGCCAAATTCCTCTGAGAATAAAGTAAAAATAAAGTCAGTGTGTTTTTCTGGTAAAAAATCTAAATAACTTTGTGTACCTTTTAAAAATCCCTTACCCTCTAGCCCACCTGATCCTATAGCAATTTTGGATTGAATAATTTGATAACCTGCTCCTAAAGGATCTCTGTCTGGATCTAAAAATGTTAATATTCTTAATTTTTGATAGGGTTTCAAAAAAGATATAATAAAAGGAAGAGATATTAAAAAAGTTATAAATGAGTAGACAAAATATTTTACTTTTACCCCTCCTAACCACAAAACAATTAACCCACTCATAGCAATTAGTACTGATGTTCCAAGATCTGGTTGAGATATTACAAAAATAATTGGTATTATTATAATTGATAGTACTAAAATAATACTTGTCAGAGAATTTACATTTTCAACTTTTATACGATGATAGTATTTTGCAAGACATAAAATAATAGCAATTTTCATTAGTTCTGAAGGCTGGAGAACAAATAAATATAAATCCATCCATCTTTGTGAGCCTGATGATCTAAGACCAAAAAATGAAACGTACAGTAACAAAAGAATGATTAATAAGTAAAATAAATATGCAAAAGTATGCCAATATCTAATATTAAAAAATGCAATAAATATCATCATAGGAAAAAAAACTGCTAGTTTACTAAAATGACTTTTGGTATGAAAAAGTATCTCTCCACCATCTGTTGAATACATCACTAATAAACTTATTATTGATAAAAGAATAATACAAATCAACAATGTATAATCCATCTCTTTAATTTTTTGAAAAAATGAAAGTTCTGAATTTAATGTATCTCTTTGAAACATTAGATATTTATATTTTCGAAATTAGATTGCTTGTCTCTAAGTTCGTCCCTATCAATTATTAATTTAAATAATTCTTTTGCCATTGGAGCGGCAGCTTTACTGCCTGAACCACCGTGCTCGACAATTATACTCAATGCATATCTTGGATTTTTATATGGACCATAAGCAATATAAAGTGCATGATCTCTATCTTTATAAGGTATTTGTTCTAATTTTAGATCAAGTTCCCTCTCTCTTTTGCTTATTCTTTTTACTTGAGAAGTTCCGGTTTTGCCTGCAAATTGATATTTTGGATCGTCAATTCTGGACCTGTAAGAAGTACCAAATTGTTCATTTGTAGAACTAAACATTGCTTCTTGAATTATTTTAATATTTCTTGAATCGTTAAATAATCTGGTATTAGGTTTTTGCAAAGACTGAAGTTCCATTGAGTTTTTTGCATCCTCTAAATTTAAAGGATCATTATTCACTATAATTTTTGGTTTGATCTTATATCCACCATTTGCAATTTGAGCTGTCATTAAACACAATTGTAGTGGTGTAGTTTGAGTGTATCCTTGTCCAATTCCTGTAATTAATGTTTCACCTAAAACCCATCCTCTTCCAAGATTATTTTTTTTCCAATTAGTATTTGGAAACAAACCTCTTTTTTCAGTATCAAAATATTCTCCTAATACTTTTTCACCTAAACCAAACTTTTTAGCAGTGACATTTAATCGATCAACTCCTAACAATCTTGCAATTTCATAAAAATAAGTATCACAAGATTGTTTCATTGCATTTTTTAAACTTACAAAACCATGTCCTTTTTCTTTCCAGCAATGAAAAGTTTGGCCATATAGTTCTGTTTTACCTGTGCATTTAACCTTAAAATTTGGATTGATAATATTGTTCTCTAAAGCAGAAAGAGCTACAATTGGCTTAATGGTTGATCCTGGAGAATAAAGTCCTGAAAGAGTTTTATTAATCAAAGGTTTTAACGGATTATTTCTAATTAGTTGCCAATCATCTTGACTAATACCAAACAAAAATAAATTTGGATCATAGGAAGGAGAAGAATACATAGCAAGTATATCTCCTGTATAAATATCCATAACACTTATTGATCCTGCTTTATTCGAAAGCAATTGAGCAGAAAGTTTTTGAACTTCTGTATCTACAGTTAATCTAATTTTGCTGCCTTGTAGTCCTTTTTGATATTCGAGTTGATTTATTCTTTTGCCATAAGCATTAACCTCATATCTTTGAATTGCGTTAGTGCCTATTAATTGGTTCTCAAGTGTTTTTTCCAAACCTAGTTTCCCAATTTTCATGCCTGGAACGAACCTTTCTTTTACTATTTTATTTTCTAATATTTCTTCTTCATTCGGTTGACTTACATAGCCTAAAACATGGGTATACATTTCATTAAATGGATAATTTCTAGAAATTGTCATTACAGGCTTTACACCAACTAGATCATATAAATAATTGTTAACTTTTAAGAATTGGCTCCAACTTAAATTCTCCGATACAATTATACTATCCCAAGGTTTTAATTTATTTTTTAAATTTATTATTTTCTGAATTTTTTTCTCACTTAAATTTAAAAGTGTTTTTAATCTAACTAAAAGATAGTTAAAGTTTTCAACTTGTTCAGGTATAATGTGTAATTGATAAACTTTTAAATTACCTGCAATTATATTTCCAAAATAATCAACAATGTTCCCTCTTGTGGGTGGGAGTTTCCATTCTCTAATCCTGTTTTTATCTGAAAGTGTAAGATATTTTTTATTTTCATTAATTTGAAGAGAAAAAAGACGAGCAACAATTCCTGTAAAGATAATTATTTTTGCGGCACCAATAATAAACATTCGTCTGTTTATTATGTCTGATTTTCTTATGCCTAAATTTTCTTTAATCATTTTTTTTTTGTAAAATTAATTGACTTAAAGAGTTAAATACTACGAAAAAAATTGGATAAAACAAAAATGTAAATCCTGTATTAACTACATAGCTCATGTAATTAATTTCTATAAAAAATATCAAATCTAATATAATTACCTGTATTGAATTAATTAGGATCATAGTAAATAAAAAGGAAAACCAGTCTTTTACAAAGTTTGGGCTTAATGTAATATTCCTTATGTATGCTGTGACTGCACATAGTATCAAATAACATAAGCTACTTGTACCTATAGGCATACCTATAACAACATCATTTATAACCCCTGCTAAAAATATAGAGAAGTATCCCAGGCTATCAGGATTTCTTAAAGTCCAATAAAAAATTAAAATATAAACAAAATTAAAAGAAAAATTTTCAATTTTTAAGTAATTAAAATCAAATTCATTAAATACAGAAATAAACAAAATTATCAAAGGTGAGTAGGATAAGAATGTTCTGAAAAAAGAACTTTTATTTAGAGAAGACATTAATTTTTGTCTCCAACAGTAAACGTAACTATTTTAATATAGTTTAATTGTGTAAAATCAGAAAAGAAATTTACTTTATTTTTAGAATTTTTCGATATTTTTCCAATAGGTATCCCAGGTTTAAAAAGGCCTCCAAGACCTGAAGTATAAATTATTGAGTCTATTTTATTTAAATCATTCTCAATATCATCTTTTGTATGTTCAATTATTCCATAATCCTTACCAGTACCTGAAACTACTGCTTGAATATTTTGTGGAGCTAAAACCGAAGGTATTTTACTATTAAGATCGGACAACAATAAGGCTCTAGAATTCGTATAATTAACCTCGATTATTTGGCCCACGAGATAAACACCATCTATTATTGCCATTCCCATTTTTACATTGTCTTTTGTTCCTTTATTTAAAATAATAGATTTTAGGAAAGGGCTTTCTCGATCAATTAAAACTTTTGCTAATATTTCATCAGAATTTATATTTTCATTAATAAGATTTCTCAATTTTTTATTCTCAGACTTTAAAAAGGTGTTTGTTATTTTTTCTTGTTTTAGATTTTCTAATTCAGATTTTATATCTTTATAATTTTCAAATAAATTTATATGATTTTTGATCTTAAGAGTTAATTCCTGTACATATTTCTCAGGCTTGGATGCTATATATGAAGATCTATAAATAATCTCTTTAATACCTATTTTCACAAAAAGAATAGGTTTAAAATTTATGTTGCTTAAAATAATTACAACTATTGATAAAAGAATTAAACTAAGTAATGAAAATTTTTGTTTATCTTTTTTTTTTAAAAAGGCTGATCTAAAGGCAATTACAAAATCGTCTCTGCCTGTAGCCATCTTCTTTTAATATTCAGATAACATAGTAGAAAAAGTTTCTTCCTGATCCAAAGCTTTACCTGTACCAACAGCCACACAAGATAATGGGTCATCTGCTATATGTACTGGTAATCCTGTCTCTTTGGAAAACCTTTTATCAATATTTTTTAACAAAGCTCCACCCCCTGTTAAAGTTAAACCCATATCAACTAAATCAGCTGATAACTCAGGAGGTGTATTCTCTAACGCATCTTTAATTGCACCAACCATTTGTTTCATTATATCGTTTAATGCTTCAGCAGTATCTTCCTCTGTAATATTAACTTCCTTAGGAGTACCTGATCTTAAATCTCTTCCTTTAACTGGATAAGTATTTGTTCCAGTAGGAACAGCTGTACCCATTTCTTTTTTAATTTTTTCAGCTGTAGTATCACCAATTAATAAATTATATTCTTTTCTCATGTAATCTACTATTGCTATATCCATTGAGTCACCTGCAACTCTTAAAGATTTAGAATAAACTAATCCACCTAAAGACATTACTGCAATTTCGCTTGTGCCACCTCCAATATCAACAATCATTGAACCAGTTGCTTCAGAAATAGGAAGATTTGCTCCAATTGCTGCTGCAATTGGTTCTTCAATTAATTGAACTCTTCTAGCACCTGCCGCAAGAGCACTATCTTGAATTGCTTTTCTCTCAACTGGAGTAGAACCAGTTGGAACACAAATTAAAATTCTAGGATTTGCAAATGTGCTTCCCTTATGTACTTTTTTGATAAAATGTTTGATCATTTCCTCAGTGACTATAAAATCAGCAATTACCCCATCTCTTAAAGGTCTAATTGCACTTATATTTCCAGGTGTTCTTCCAAGCATTGTCTTTGCTTCATCTCCAACAGCTAATACATTTTTCTTTCCACCTTGATCAACTATTGCAACAACTGAAGGTTCATTAAGAACTACACCTTGACCCTTTAAAACTACAAGTGTGTTTGCAGTTCCAAGATCAATTGCCATATCTTGGCTCCAAATTTTTTTAACACTATCAAATAATCCCATCTATATACCTCTTACCTTTTGGCTTTCTTGCTCCATTGGAGCAGTTTTATCACGTTTTATAATCATTTTATTTAATGAATTAATATAAGCATTTGCTGATGCTACTAGTGTATCGGTATCAGCAGCCTGCCCAACTGTAGTTTTTCCTTTTTCCTCAATTTTAACACTTACTGTAGCTTGAGCATCAGTTCCCTCAGTTACAGCATGCACTTGATACAATTGTAAATTAACATCATGAGGAAATAGTGTTTTAATACATTTAAAAATTGCATCAACTGGACCATCTCCAGTTTCAGATGCTTTTTTAACATCTCCATATACATCCAAAGTCATTTCAGCTCTTTGGGGTTCACCAGTTCCAGCAAAAACTTTTAAAGATTTAAGACTAATTGCATTAACTTTGTTATCAATAATTAGACTATCATCTATAAGCGCAATAATATCTTCATCATAAACATGTTTTTTTTTGTCTGCTAAAACTTTAAATTTAGCGAAAGCATTACCAACAACGTCATCGGTTAAATCTGGATACCCTAAACTATTTAATTTATCCTTGAAAGCATGTCTGCCAGAGTGTTTACCCATCACTAATGAGGTTTGTTTAACACCAACACTTTCGGGTGTCATAATTTCATAGGTTTGTCTATTTTTAAGCATACCATCTTGATGGATACCCGCTTCATGAGCAAAAGCATTTTTTCCAACAATTGCTTTATTATATTGTACTGGAAATCCTGTTGCGTTTGACACAATTTTAGATGCTTTACTAAGAAGTGTTGTATTAATTCCTGTTTCATAAGGCATTAAGTCAGGTCTTGTTTTTATTGCCATTACAACTTCCTCAAGTGCTGCATTTCCAGCTCTTTCTCCTAGACCGTTAATAGTACATTCAATTTGTCTTGCACCAGCCTGAACTCCTGCTAAAGAATTTGCTACTGCTAAACCTAAATCATTATGACAGTGAGTAGATAAAATTGCTTTATTTATATTTGGAACTTTATTTAATAATGTTTCAATAATCTTTGTGAACTCAGATGGAATAGTGTAACCAACTGTATCAGGTATATTTATTGTTGTTGCTCCATTTTTAATAGCAAGCTCTACTGTCTTACACATAAAATCCATATCAGTTCTTGTGCCATCTTCACAAGACCATTCAACATCATCAGTAAATTTTCTTGCATAAGCTACATGCTGTCCAATGGATTCATAAACATCTTCTGGTGACATATTTAGTTTATGTTTCATATGAAGAGGACTTGTTGAAATAAATGTATGGATTCTAAATCTTGGAGCATGTTTTAAAGCTTCATAAGCTCTATCAATATCTTTTTTAGAATGTCTAGATAAACCTGCGGGTATAGATTTTTTTAAAATCTTACTAACTTCAGTTACTGCTTCAAAATCTCCAGGTGATGCAATCGGAAACCCCGCTTCAATAATATCTATGCCTAATTCATCAAATACTCTTGCTATTTGGATTTTTTCTTCCAAACTCATCGATGCCCCTGGTGATTGCTCACCATCTCGCATAGTGGTATCAAAAATTATAACTCTATCTTTGCTGCTCATAACTAAATTTTATAGAAAATTCATATTACAATCTATAAGTGAGAATGCAAAATAAATGTCAAATTTTTGTTATATTTTTAAGACCTTTTTGGGTCTTTATCTAAATTTAACTTTTATCACTATCAACTAGTTTTTTCTTACCAATCCATGGCATCATAGCTCTAAGTTCAGCACCAACTTTTTCAACAGAATGCTCTGCTAACTTAGCTCTAGTTGCTAAAAAGTTTTTCTGGCCGTTTTTACATTCATCCATCCACTCTTTAGTGAATTTTCCAGATTGAATATCAGACAATACTTCCTTCATTCTTTTTTTTGTTTCCTCTTTATTTATAATTCTTGGTCCAGATTGGTATTCACCATACTCAGCTGTGTTTGATATTGAATAATTCATATTTGCAATTCCGCCTTCATATATCAAATCAACAATCAATTTTACTTCATGAACAGTTTCAAAATATGCCATCTCAGGCTCATAACCCGCTTCTACTAAAGTTTCATAACCATTTTTAATTAATTCTACCAATCCACCACAAAGAACTGTTTGCTCACCAAATAAATCTGTTTCAACTTCGTCTTTAAAAGTGGTTTCAATAATTCCTGATCTTCCACCACCAACAGCTGATGCATATGATAATGCTAGGTCTCTTGCTTTACCTGATCCATTTTGATGTACTGCAAATAAACAAGGTACACCTCCACCTTTTTCATATTCACTTCTAACTAAGTGACCAGGTCCTTTAGGAGCAACCATAAATACATCTAAATCTTTTCTTGCTTTGATTAAATCATAGTGAACATTTAATCCATGAGCAAATGCAATACTGGTTCCTTCTTTTACCCTTTGCTCTATATGATTTTTATAAATTTCTGCCTGTAATTCATCTGGAGTTAAAATCATTACTACATCTGCCCAAGCAGCTGCATCAGATAAATTCATGACCTTTAATCCTTTTGACTCAGCTTTTGCTACACTTGATGAGCCATCTCTTAGTGCTACAACAATATCTTTAACACCACTATCTTTAAGATTTAATGCATGAGCATGTCCTTGACTACCATAACCAAAAATTGCAATTTTTTTATTTTTAATTAAATCTACATCTGCATCTTTTTCATAAAACATTTTCATATTCTCTCTCCTTTATAATTAATTAAATATTTTAGCGCCTCTTGTCATCGCAACTGCCCCGGTTCTAGAAGCGCTAATAAGTCCCCAAGGTTTTAATTTTTTACTAATTTTGTCAATTTCTCTTCTAAGTGCTGTTATTTGGATAACTTTAGATGTTTTAGTTTCATCTAAAATAACTAAATCAAATTTTTTACAAGCATTTAAACATTTTTCCATTTTCTTTTTTTTTCCAGTAATTTTAAACAATGCCATTTCTTTAAATATGACATTTTTATCCTCTCTTTTAAATTCTGCAACTTTATGCACAGGCACTAATTTAGCCAATTGAAGTTTGATTTGATCAATCACTTGAGGCGTTCCTGTTGTAACAATTGTAATTCTAGAAATATTTTTAACCGCATCTACCTCTGCAACTGCTAAAGATTCGATATTGTATCCCCGACCAGAAAATAGTCCAACAACCCTTGCAAGTACGCCGGCCTCATTATCAACCCAAACTACAAAAATATATGTATCGGATTTCTCTTTTTTAGTTGGAACACTATAGGCTGATTTTGATTTTGACATTATAATTAAACTAAGGCTTTGCCTTTACCCTTGATTTTGTTCTCTTCCTGATCATTGGGTCCTAAGATCATCTGATTATGAGGTTTCCCCGAAGGTATCATAGGGAAACAATTTTCATTTGGATCAACATGACAATCAAAAATAACTGGACCTTTATAATCTATCATTTCTTGAATTTTTTCATCTAACTCAGAAGGGTTTTCTGCTTTAATTCCCTTACATCCATAAGCTTCAGCCATTTTTAAAAAATCAGGAAGTGCCTCAGAATAACTCTCTGAGTAATTTTTTTCGTGTAAAAGCTCTTGCCATTGTCTAACCATCCCCATGTACTGATTATTCAAAATAAAAATTTTAATTGGTAAGTTGTATTGAACTGCAGTCGACATCTCTTGCATTGTCATTAATACAGACGCTTCACCAGCAATATCAACTACTAACTTTTCAGGGTGTGCAATTTGTACACCTACTGCTGCAGGTAAACCGTAGCCCATTGTGCCTAAGCCTCCGGATGTCATCCATCTATTTGGTTTATTAAATTTGTAATGTTGTGCTGCCCACATTTGATGTTGACCTACTTCTGTAGTTACATAAGTATCTTTATCTTTTGTTAACTCATACAGTCTTTGAACTGCATGTTGAGGCTTGATGCTATCATTGCTGTTAATAAAATTAAGGGACTCTTTGCCTCTCCATTTTTGTATTTGTTCCCACCACTTGGCAATATTTGATTTATTAGATTTGCTGTGGCCATTTTTTTTCTTCAATATTGTTTTATTTACTTTACTGATTACTTTTGTAACATCGCCCACTATAGCAAGATCAACTTTAATAATTTTATTTATAGACGAAGGATCTATATCAATATGAACTTTTTTTGAGTTTGGCGAAAACTCATCTATTTTTCCGGTGATACGATCATCGAATCTTGCACCAATATTTATTAAAAGGTCGCAATCATGCATAGCATTGTTAGCTTCATAGGTTCCATGCATTCCTAACATTCCAAGGAATTGATTGTCATCACCGGGATATGCACCTAAACCCTGGAGGGTGGAAGTGATTGGAAATCCTGTTAATTCGACAAACTCTCTTAATGCATCACTTGCCTTAGGGCCTGAATTAATTACTCCACCACCACTATAAATAACTGGTTTTTTAGTATTTTTTAATAAATCAATTAGTTGATCTATTTGTTTTTGAGAAAATTTATTATTTGATTTTCCAATTAATTTTTTTTCTTTTTTTAGTTTTTTATATTTGGTTTTTGCAAATTGAATATCTTTTGGAATATCTACTAAAACAGGACCTGGTCTTCCTGTGGTTGCAACTTTAAATGCTTCGTGCATTATTTCTGATAAATCATTTATATCTTTTACTAACCAATTATGTTTTGTGCAGGGCCTAGTAATACCGGTGGTATCACATTCTTGAAATGCATCAGTTCCTATTAAATGTGTTGGAACTTGACCAGAAATACAAACCAAAGGAACCGAGTCCATATACGCGTCTGTTAATGCGGTAACAACATTGGTAGCACCAGGTCCAGACGTAACTAAAACAACTCCAGGCTTACCTGATGATCTTGCATATCCTTCAGCTGCATGACCAGCACCTTGTTCATGTCTCACCAATATATGTTTAATAGAAGTATGATTTTTAAGTTCATCATAAATTGGTAAAACTGCTCCACCAGGATATCCAAAAATATGTTCTACCTTTTGATCTTCAAGGCATTTAAAAACAATTTCTGCTCCTGTATATAATTTTGGCATTTCGCAATCTAGCTGAAGTTGTGCTGATTGGTCAAGTTTTGATTGAGATATTTAAATTTTTTTTAAAAAATTATTTAACTCTTTCGGTTTTAATTTGAGCCAAGTATTCATATGGCCTCTTGCCCATGTGCTTTGTCTTTTAGCGTATTGCCTAGTTTTTATTGATATATTTTCAATAATATCTTCCAATTCTTTTTCTTTATTTAAATATTGTCTGATTTCATTGATACCAATAGCCTTATTAACACTTTTGTCTTTTTTGACCTTTAATTTGATAAAATTTTTTACTTCTTTAATTGCTCCATTTTTAATCATTTCCTTTGATCTGAGATTAATTCTCTCAATCAATTCCAAACGGGGAAAGTTAATATAAATTTTATAAAAATCACTTTTTTGAAAAATAGATTTAGTATTTTTGTACCATTCATGAATTGATTTCTTGGTATATAATTTTACTTCATAGGATCTTATAGATCTATGCGGATCTGTTGGGCTAATTTTATTTTTAGAAGATGGGTCAAGTTTTAAAAGTTTTTTATAAAACTTATCTTGACCTATTTCTGAATGCATTACTCTTATTTGATTTCTAATCTTTATAGGTATGTTTGGAATCTTAACTAATCCATCAGTTAATGCTTTAAAATATAAACCTGTACCTCCTACAAGGATTGGTGTTTTTTTTCTTTTTTTTATTTCATCAATCTTTTTCAAAACTAATTTTAACCAATTTCCAGTTGAAAAATTTTTTTTAACATCATGAAAGCCATATAAGTGATGTCTTATTTTTTGGTATTTTTTTTGATCTGGTCTTGCAGAAAGAATCTTTAACTGTTTATAAACTTGCATGCTATCTGCATTTATAATTTCTCCATTTATTTTTTTGGCAAGGTTAATAGCAAAACTTGATTTTCCTGAAGCAGTTGGTCCAGAAATTAATATAATCTTGGACTTAAAATCCATGATTAGTCTAACTTAATTCCAATATATCTTCTCTGATTTTGATTATTATATATTGCAAGCAATATTGTTTTTTGATTTGAGTTTAAAACTTGCTTGGTAATTTGTTTTAAATCATCAATAGTTTTTATTCTTTCTTTTTGAGCCTCGACAATAATACTATTTACCTCAATTGAACCAGCTAAAGGACTATTATTTTGAATGCTAGTGATCACAAGACCAGTAGTTTGATTTGGTAACTTACGACTTTTTATATCTTCTTTGTTAAGAGATCTGACAGTTATTTTTAAATCTTCAATTTGATCAGTATTAATTGTTTTTTGTTTTTCACTAACTTTAAAATCTTCAGATGTTTCGAGTCTTCCAAGTAGAACATTTTTTGTAATTTCCTTTTTATCTCTCCATATTTTAACTTCAACATTCTTACCAACTTGTGTTCTTGCAACAATCGCTGGTAGTTCTTTCATTTGATTAATTCTTTCACCGTTAAATTCTAAAATAATGTCACCAGCTTTTATTCCAGCTTTTTCTGATGGACTGTTTTCAGCAACACTTGCAACTAAAGCACCTCTTGGTTTGTCTAATTTTTCAACCTCTGCAATTTCTTTTGTGACATCTTGTATTCTTACACCGAGCCACCCTCTTTTAGTTTCTCCAAATTCTATTAGTTGATTAATTACAATTTGAGCACTGTTCGATGGAATTGAAAATCCAATACCAATAGAACCATTTCGACCTAAAATAGCAGTATTAATTCCTATAACATTTCCCTCCATATCAAATAATGGTCCACCAGAATTTCCTGAATTAATTGAGGCATCTGTCTGAATAAAATCTTCATATCTAGATAGTCCAATAGATCTGTTTCTTGCTGAAATAATTCCAGCTGTAACTGTTCCCCCTAAACCAAATGGGTTTCCAATAGCAATTACCCAATCACCAATTCTAGCTTTATCTGAGTCACCAAAAGCAACCGGAATAAACTTTTCATTAGTTTCTAACTGTAAAACAGCTATATCCATTAGTGGGTCTGCTCCTAAAACTTTTGCCTTAAACTCTTGATCGCCATTTACTCTAACAATTATGTCGTCAGCATCTTGTATTACATGATTGTTAGTTATAACTATCCCTGCTTCATCAATTATAAATCCTGAACCCAATGCAGCTGATTGTCTTTCTTGAGGATCTCCAAACTCTTTAAACATATCTCCAAAGGGTGATCCTGGGGGAAATTGAAATGGTAATGGATTAGATTTTGTAACTACTGTCGTTGATGTTGAAATATTTACAACCGATGGCATTAATTTTTCAGCAAGATCAGCAAAAGAATCTGGAACAGGCTTGGAATAAGATTGAGTTAAATAACTCAAAGATAAAATTATGGTTATAAAGATAATTTTGAATTTTTTCATTTTAACTTTTTATATAATAAATAATTATAAATCCTATAATTGCAAAGATAAGTCCTCCAGATCTTAATTGACTATCTTTCACAAGTTCTAATTTTTTTAACATATTTTTCATTTTTGCTGGAAATATGGCATATAAAATTCCTTCAATGAATAAGAATAAACCAAAAGCTATGACTAGCTCATTCATTTAAAAAATTATTGTTGGATTTCGGGTTTTATATTTCCAAAAAATTTGAAGAATTCACTATCAGGAGATAAAATTAGAGAAGTTTCTCCTCCAATCAATGCTTTTTCATAGGCCTGCATCGCTCTATAAAATGCGAAAAATTCAGGATCTTGACCAAAGGCATCAGCAAAGATTTTGTTTCTTAAACCATCACCTTCCCCTTTCATAATTTCTGACTGTTTTTGTGACTCCGCTAAGATAACAGTAACTTCTTTATCTGCAGTTGAAGTAATTGTAACTGCCATTTCAGCACCTTTTGCTCTGAATTCTTTTGCTTCTCTTTCCCGCTCTGTTTGCATTCTTCTATAAATTGCGTCACTATTTGCCTGAGGAAGATCAGCTCTTTTTATTCTTACATCAACAATCGTAATTCCAAAATTTTTAGCTTCATTATTTACGCCTTCTTTTATTAAAGCCATTTGTTTAGATCTATCTTGGGAAAGTAATGTTTGTAGTTCTTCTTGACCTAAAACATTTCTAATTCTTGAGTTTATAATAGTTGATAATCTTGATCGAGCTACTCTTTCATCTCCAACTGAAATATAAAACTGTAGTGGATCAACAATTTTAAATCTGGCAAATGCGTCAACAATTAAACGTTTTTGATCGGATGCAATCACTTCTTCAGGTGGAGTATCTAAGTTTAATATTCTTTTATCAAGGTAAACTACGTTCTGAATAAATGGAATTTTAAAATTTAAACCAGGTGAGGTTATTATTCTTTTTGGATCTCCAAATTGAAGAATGATGGCCTGATTAACTTCTTTTACAATAATTACTGACAAAAAAGCTAATACACCGATAGCAATAATCAATCCACCTAAAATTTTTCCAGCTTTCATTTAATTAGTCGCTTTCTTTTTTAGTTCAGGAAGTGGTAAATAAGGAACTACTCCTGAACCTGCATTTTTTTCTATAATTACTTTATCAATATCTGCTAATACTTTTTCCATTGTCTCTAAATACATTCTTTCCTGTGTTACTACTTTTGCATTTTTATACTCGTTATAGATGGAAACAAATCTACTAGCCTCACCCTCTGCTTTTGCTACAACTTCTTTTTTATATGCTTCAGCGGCTTGTAAGATTTTTTGACCTTCCCCTCTAGCTCTTGGGATAACATCGTTAGCATAAGCTTCAGCTTCATTTTTAGATCTTTCCATGTCTGCTCTAGCAGCTTGTACATCTCTAAATGCATCTATTACCTGATCTGGTGGATCAGCTTTTTGGGTTTGGACCTGTGTAATTTGAATTCCACTTTCATAATCATCTAAAATAGTCTGAATGATCTCTTGTGTTTCAACCTCAATTTTAGATCTACCTTCTGTTAAAATTGGTTGAATATCACTTTTAGCAATAACTTCTCTCATAGCTGTTTCTGCAGCTGCTTTAACTGTGCCTTCTGGATCTTGAATTTTAAATAAAAAATTTCCTGCATCTTTAATTACCCAGAATACAGAAAAATCTATGTTTACAATATTTTCATCCCCAGTTAACATTAAACTTTCTTGTGGAACATCGGCAACACCACCACCTGTAGAAAAACCACTATCTCTTTCAGATCTAAAACCAATATCTATTCTATTAACTTTTGTAACTTTAGGTGTAAGTACATTTTCTACTGGGAAAGGTATGTGATAATTTAATCCTGGTTGAGTAGTCTTTACAAACTTACCAAATCTTAACACGACACCTTGTTCGTCAGGTAAAACTCTATAAAGTCCACTTGCTAACCAAATAAAAGCTAAAACTAATAATATTAGTCCAACAGATTTACCACCTGATGATTTACCACCAGGTAAAAATTTTTTAATTTTATCTTGAATCTCTTTTATGATTTCATCAATGTTTGGAGGTTTCGGACCTCTACCTGATCCATTATTATTTCCACCACCTGGAGGTGATCCCCATGGACTTCCACCCCTACCTCTGAAATCATCTGACATATGCCAAAGTATATAGTGTCTTTATTATAAAAAACAAGTAATGATAGTTGTATGTCAGATAAAAAGCCTGAACTTAGTGCCGCAATGAAACAGAAGCTTGAGCCTAAAAAATTCACAAAAAATCCAATATTAGGAACCAAATTTACAATAGCAATTTCTAGCGCAAAGGGTGGAGTTGGAAAATCTACTTTTGCTACAAATTTAGCTTTAGCCTTAAAACAAGTTGGATGTAAAGTAGGATTATTAGATGCGGACATTTATGGTCCCTCAATTCCAAAAATGTTTAATATTAATGAAAAACCAAAAAGTGACGGTCAAAAATTAGAACCTATTGTTAAGTATGATATCCAATGTATGTCAATAGGTTTCTTAGCTGACCAACAGACGCCAATGATCTGGCGAGGCCCAATGGTTACAAGCGCAATTAAAACTTTTACTCAAAAAGTTAATTGGAAAAATTTAGACTTTATCATTGTTGATATGCCACCTGGCACAGGGGATACACAATTAACTTTCTCACAAGAAATAAAAATGGATGGTGCAATAATAGTTTCTACACCACAAGAGGTTGCTCTTTTAGATGTCAAAAGGGGTATAAAAATGTTTGATAAACTTGGGGTAAAAATCTTAGGTTTAGTAGATAATATGAGTTTTTTTATTGGAGATGATGGTAAAAAATATAAAATATTTGGCGAAGGTGGTGTTAAAAAAACTGCAGAAGAATTTGAAACAGAATTTTTAGGTGAAATACCAATTAATCCAGAGGTAGGGAAAACTTCAGATGAAGGAAAGCCGTTAGTGGAAGCAAATCCAGATCATGAGATTTCAAAAATATACTTAGATTTTGCTAATA
Organism: uncultured Pelagibacteraceae bacterium; assembly: GCA_902613855.1. Taxonomy (GTDB): domain Bacteria; phylum Pseudomonadota; class Alphaproteobacteria; order Pelagibacterales; family Pelagibacteraceae; genus Pelagibacter. The sequence continues at coordinate 87,818 of CACMIX010000001.1, read as the reverse complement.
AAATTAAATCAACTTATCTTTAAGATCAAAGGCAACCATTAGTTCATTCCACTCCCTTTTTGAAAGACCTGAGTTATCTGCATCAACATTTTCACCTTTAATAAGTTTTTGTATAATTAATTTACCTTTAGCTGAAACTTCTGTGCCTCCAACTCTATAATCCATAAAAGCTTCATAAGTTATAGGAACCCATTTTTTCACCGTATCCAACATTATATCTGCGTAAATTCTTATTTCATATTGCGCATGACTATCAGCTCTTAATCTTAAGAAATTCATTAAGTTTAATAAATCAGTTTTCCAATACCATTGAGTATAAGTATTTAATGTTAAATTCATTCTTGCAAGTTCTCTTGCTAAGCCTTTTTTATTTTCATCTATAGTTGAGCCATCAAATCTTTCATTAAGCATTGTTTCATAATTATCGTAAGTTCTCTCTGCATCAGTTTTTAAAAGTTCTAAAACTTCCTCTGCTTGTTTGCCCTCTAATACATCTCCTCTACCCTGTCTATTACTAGTAGATTGAGCGGCCAAGTTTTCTTGTGAAGGTAAGTAAAATTCTTTATCTAAAATAGAATACCTTGCAGAGTATTCATTAACATTGGCAGTTCTGTGTCTAATCCATTGTCGAGCAATAAATATTGGTAACTTTATATGGTATTTTATTTCACACATTTCAAATGGAGTACTGTGCCAATGCCTCATTAAATATTTGATTAATCCTTTATCAGTTGAAACTTGCTTAGTTCCTTTTCCATATGAGACTCTTGCTGATTGAACAATTGAAGTATCATCCCCCATATAATCAACTACTCGAACAAAACCATGGTCTAAGGCAGGAATTGCCTCGTATAGTATATTTTCAAGTTCTGGTACTGTAACTCTTTTAGTTTGATTGCTTTGAGATTGTTGATTTTTTATTTCTTCTGTTTGTTCTTTGGTAAGTTTCATGATTGTTGTTGAATCTATTGTAATTACTTTTATATTAATAATGTTGGTTTTCCAACTACGACGATAAACGAATTTCGTAATAACCATTGCGGACGTGGGGGCAGTACCCACCACCTCCACCATTACAACTTATGGGGGTGAACTAGATTCGACGAATGTCTAAAGGCTATTCTTTCGTTCGGGATTGTTCCACCGTGACGGGCTAATTTATAATTGCTAACGAAAGTTACGCACTTGCTGCCTAATTAACTTAGTTAATTAAGCAAACGGGGTCTGGGGCACCTGGCAACAGAACGCCCCCTAATTTAAATAACTATTTTTTTAACTCTGCTTGTGCTGCTGCTAGTCTGGCGACTGGAACTCTATAAGGGGAACAAGATACATAATTAAGTCCTACTTTTGCACAAAAGGAAATACTTTTAGGATCACCTCCGTGCTCTCCACATATACCTAGTTTGATCTTTTTATTTTGGCTCTTACCTTTTGCAACAGCTATCTCAACTAAATCTGAAACCCCTTCATCAATTGATACGAAAGGATCGATAGAAAATATTTTATTTTCAATATAATCATTTAAAAATTTTCCACTATCATCTCTACTTATTCCAAAAGTAGTTTGAGTTAAATCATTTGTTCCAAAACTAAAGAATTCTGCATGTTTAGCTATTTCTTTGGCCTTTATAGCTGCTCTTGGAAGCTCAATCATTGTTCCAACCATAAAGTCTATTTTTAATTTATTTTCTTTTTGAACCATACTTGCTATTCTTTTGACTAAGTCTTTCATTATTTTAATTTCAGCCTCTGTAGAAACTAGGGGTATCATTATTTCAGGAAAAGCTGACTTAATTTTATTTTTTTTAAGCTCACTTAATGCTTCAAAAATTGCTCTACATTGCATCTCATATATTTCAGGAAATGATATAGCTAATCTGCAACCTCTGTGACCTAGCATCGGGTTTTGTTCATGAAGTTCCTCTATCCTTGTTTCAACCTCTTTTATCGAAAGATTAACAATTTCTGCTAATTCACTAATTTCTTTATTTGTTCTTGGTAAAAATTCATGTAGTGGAGGATCTAACAATCTTACAGTAACTGGTAAGCCGTTCATAATCTTAAAAATTTCGGTAAAATCTTTTTTTTGATGCGGTAAAAGTTTAGCTAAAGCTTTAGCTCTATCTTCTTTAGTTTTAGAAAGAATCATTTCCCTAACAGATAAAATTCTCTCTTCATCAAAAAACATATGCTCTGTTCTGCAAAGTCCAATGCCTTCAGCACCAAAATCTTTTGCAGTTTTAGTATCTTTTGGTGTTTCTGAATTTGTTCTTATATTTAATTTTCTATAACTATCAGCCCAAGACATTAATTTTGAAAAATCACCAGATATTTCTGGCTTCAAAGTAGCAACTTTACCTTCGATTATTCTTCCAGTTGAGCCGTCTATTGTTATTATGTCTCCTTCATTAATTTCAATTGATGATGTTTTAAATGACTTATTTTCATAATTGATATCAATTTCACTCGACCCAGAAACACAAGGTCTTCCCATTCCTCTTGCTACAACTGCTGCGTGGCTAGTCATCCCACCCCTTGCTGTTAATATTCCTTTGGCTGCATGCATTCCTTGTATATCTTCTGGTGAGGTTTCTACTCTAACTAATATTGTGTCTTGCATCATTGATGTTAGCCTTTCAGCCTCTTCAGATGTGAATACAACTTTACCACTCGCAGCGCCTGGTGAAGCAGGCAGGCCATTTGCAATTACATTTATTAAACTTTTTTCGTCTAGAGTTGGATGAAGAAGTGTATCAAGTGAATGTGGATCAATTCTTAACACAGCCTCTTTTTTTGAGATTAATTTTTCTTTAACCATATCAACTGCAATTTTAACTGCAGATTTTGCAGTTCTTTTTCCAGAACGTGTTTGAAGCATCCACAGCTTTTTATTTTCAACTGTAAACTCTACATCTTGCATATCTTTATAATGCTTTTCTAATTTTTTTAGTATCTTATAAAGTTGTTTATAAACTTTAGGCATAGACTCTTCCATTGATGGAGCTTTAACTTTAGCATTTTGTCTAGCTTTATTAGTTATATATTGTGGAGTTCTTGTTCCAGCTACAACATCCTCTCCTTGTGCGTTAATTAAATATTCTCCATAAATTTCATTTTCACCGTCTGATGGATTTCTTGTAAAAACAACACCAGTTGCACAGTCGTCTCCCATGTTTCCAAAAACCATTGATTGAACATTAACCGCTGTACCCCACTCTGCAGGTATGTGATTTAATTTTCTATAGATTTTTGCTCTCTTACTATCCCAAGACAAAAATACTGCACTGATTGCTCCTAACAATTGTTCATGAACATCTTGTGGAAAATCTCTATTTGCTTTTTCCTTAACTGTTCTTTTAAAATCTTTAATTAGTCCATCCCAGTCATTTTCATCTAAATCAGTATCTAACAAAACACCCTTTGTAAGTTTGTAATTCTCAATTAATTCCTCAAAATGATACGCTTCAACTCCCATTACTACATTGCCATACATTTGGATAAATCTTCTGTAACTATCTTTTGCAAATCGACCATTAGAGGTTTTTGATGCTAGGGCTTTAACAGTTTTATCGTTTAATCCTAAATTTAAAATTGTATCCATCATACCAGGCATAGAAACTCTCGCTCCAGATCTGACTGAAAGTAATAATGGATTTTTTAAATCACCAAATTTTTTTGAAACTTCTTTTTCAATAGCCTTTAATTCTTTTTTAATTGATATGATTATATTTTTATTAAGTTTTTTTTTATCTTTATAAAATAAATCACATACTTTTGTAGAAATAGTAAATCCAGGTGGAACTGGTAATCCCATTCGACCCATTTCTGAAAGATTGGCACCTTTTCCACCCAAAAAATTTCTGGGGATTTTAATTTTTTTGCTGTCTTTAGATTTAAAATTTAAAATTAGTTTTTTCATTTTTGGGAGTCTACTAAAGAAAAATTAACATAGTTGTTAAAGGTTTTACATAAGATTTGAATAAGTTCTAGTCTATTTTTTCGAATACCTGGGTCAACGTCGTTGACTATAACATTGTCAAAAAAATCGTTAATTACTTTTTTAGCATCTAATAAGTTATCCAGAGTTTCAGGATAAACTTCATCTTTATTAATTGAAGAAAAATATTTCCTTAAATCATTTATTTTTTTAAACAAATTTTTTTCAAAATCTGTCTCGAAAACACCAGGGTCGGTTGTATTTGAAAGATCAAAATTCTGTGCTTTCAACTCACTTTCTAAGATGTTTGAGGCTCTTTTGTAGCTTGATATGATTTCGTTCCCATTTGAATTAGAAATTATTTTGTCTAAATATTTTGCCTTTTCAAAAATTACTACAAGTTGGTCTAAATTATGTGAATTGATAGATGCCTGAATAATATCATTACGAATATTTTCTTCTTTCATATAAAATTTTAGTCGATCCATTAGAAATTCATAAAGTTCTTCTTGAAGAAGTTTATTTTCAAATTTGAAGCCTTGATCTATGTAAAGTGAAGCTGAATAGTTAATCAAATCTCTTATTTTAATATGATTTTTATTTTCGATAATTATTCTTATTACTCCTAAAGTTAATCTTCTAAGAGCAAATGGGTCTTTAGAACTTGTTGGCTTTTGATTAATTCCAAAAAATCCAACAAGAGTATCTATTTTGTCTGATAGCGCTAATGCTATACTAAAAGGTTTTTTGGGAACCTTAGACCCAGTCCCTGAGGGTAAATATTGTTCACTTATTGATAGTGCTACATCCTTGTCAAAACCTTGTGCTTCAGAAAAATAACCACCCATAATCCCTTGGAGTTCAGGAAATTCACCTACCAGTTCAGATAATAAATCAACTTTGGAAATTGAGGCTGACAACTCTACTTTTTCTTTGCTTATTAATAGTTCATCTGAAAGCATTCCTCCAAGCTTTCTCATTCTTTGAACTTTATCAAAATAACTCCCCAATCCTTTAAAATAATTCATGGATTTTAAGTTTGAGACTTGTTTTACTAAGTTTTGAGATTTATCTTTTCGCCAAAAGAATTCTGCATCAGTAAGTCTTGCTTCTACTACCCTCTCATTACCTAACTTTATTAAACCCTTTTGATCTTTTTTATTTGAAACAACTAAAAATTCATTCGTAATATTTCCCTTATTATCAAAAGTAGGGAAATATTTTTGATGGTATTGCATTGTGATTATTAAAATCTCTTTTGGTATTTTTAAAAACTTTTTATCAAACTGACAAATAAGAACATTAGGTTGATCTATTAAATCAATAACTTCTTCCAGCAGCTTTGGATTTTGCTCTATAACAATATTTTTCTTTTTTAAAAGTAAATGAAATTTTTTTTGAATAATTTTTTTTCTTTCAACAGGGTCAATTATTGTTTGTTTCTTTTTAAAGAAATTTTTATATTTTTTAAAATCAGAAAATTTTATTCTCTTTTCTTCAAAATCTTTATCTATAAAAGTTAAATTAGACGACTGAATATGATGAAATTTAAATATTAGTGTTTTTTTATTAAAGATTGCCAATATAGACTTTAGTGGTCTACCCCAATTTAAACTAAAATCTCCCCACCGCATTGATTTTTTCCATTGAATTTTATTTAATATTTTTGGAACAAACTCTTCTAATAACTCGTGGGTATTAAGTTTTTTTGATTTTGTTTTAAAGAAAAAAAAGGTACCTTTTTCTGTTTCTTTTTCATAAAGATTTTGTTTTATAATTTGATTTGATCGTATAAAGCCCTCTATAGCTAGATCTGGGGCTTTTGTGCTTGGACCTTTTATTTCCTCAGACTTCAGAATTGTTTGTTTTTGAAGACCTTCAAATAATATTACCAATCTATTCGGAGTTGAATAAGAAGAGCTTCTTTTAAATGAAACAGATTTCTCTTCAAAGAAATCATTAAAAGATTTCAATAAGTTTTCCCTTAAATTTTTTTGAAGACCTGCAGGTATTTCCTCACTAAATAGTTCTAAAAAAAACTCAGACATTTTTTAATTTTGACTATCTATCCAAATCCCAGCAGCAGACTTAGTGATGTCTCGAATTCTTCCAATATAACCTGCTCTTTGTGCAACACTTATTGCTCCCCTAGCATCTAAGATATTAAATACGTGGCTTGCTTTTAAACATTGATCATACGCAGGTAGTGAAACCTTTTTTTCAACTAATAATTTTGCTTCTGACTCATGCATATCAAACATTTTGAATAATTGATCGACATTGGCGTGCTCGAAATTATAAGCAGAAAACTCTTTTTCAGCCTGATAAAAAACATCCCTATATTTTACACCCTCATCATTCCACAATAAATCATAAACATTTTTTTGTTGCTGGGTAAACATACAGATTCTCTCTAAACCATAAGTAATTTCTACTGAGACTGGTTTGCATTCATAACCTGCCATCTGTTGAAAGTAAGTGAATTGAGTAATCTCCATTCCATCACACCAAACTTCCCAACCCAAACCAGCTGCGCCTAATGTAGGACTTTCCCAATCATCTTCTACAAATCTAATATCATGATCTTTGTGATGAATTCCAATTGTAGTAAGACTATTTAGATAAAGCTTTTTTATATTTTCAGGAGAAGGTTTAATCAAAACTTGAAACTGATAATAATGTTGAAGTCTATTAGGATTTTCACCATATCTACCATCAGTTGGTCTTCTTGATGGCTGAACATAAGCAGCTTTCCAAGGTTGAGTGCCCAACGATCTAAGAGTTGTAGCAGGATGGAACGTACCAGCTCCAACTTCCATGTCGTACGGCTGAAGAATAATACAACCTTGTTTACTCCAAAATTTTTGAAGATTTAAAATAGTTTCTTGAAAAGTTTGAAATTTTGGTTTTTGTTTTTTTTTATTTTTAGAAACCATATCTTTGCCAGATTGACCTCTCTTCTAAAATATTTGCAAATTGATCTATTTGATTAGAGGAAGAAAGTTTTTGACTTAACCATCCTTTTGACTTTTCAAATTTTTTAATTATTACATCGTCTCCAAATTTTTTTTTCAAAATTTCATGAGCGTTTCCTATTCCATCTACTAATCCCAAAGTTTTTGATTTACTACCTGACCAAAATTCACCCGAAAAAAGTTCAACTTCAGATTTTTTTAATTTAGTACCTCTACTTTTTTCAACAACATCAATAAAATCTTTATGTAAGTCTAACTGAATGTTTTTAAGTCTCTCTATATCTTCATTTTTTTCTTCAAGAAAAGGATCAAGAGTACTTTTATTTTTACCAGCTGTATGAACTCTTCGCTCAACACCAATTTTTTTTATTAATTCTGTAAAACCAAATGACGAATAAATAACTCCAATTGATCCTATAATAGAACTTGAGTTTGCATAAATTTCATCCCCAGCACATGCAATAAGATAGCCTCCAGAAGCGGCTACATCCTCTGCAAATACTATTACTTGTTTGTTATTTTTTTTTGCTTGCTGTCTTATAAAGCTGTAAATTAGATGGGATTGAACAGGAGATCCACCTGGTGAATTTATAGTAATTGCAACACATTTGGCTTTTTTCAATGAAAAAGCTTTTTTAATTATCTCCTCTTGGCCAGCAAAATCTATCCCTTGTTTAAATTTTCCTGCATTTCCTATCACACCACTAAGCTTTAAATGAGATACTATTTTTTTCTTTTTAAAAAAAGAGAACATAAATATTTCTTATAGAATTATTAGTTGAATATAAAGACTACTTATAATTGAAGAATAAGGTGCGTCAATTGATAAGTAATAAATAAAAGTTAATTATACTAGTTTAAATTTTATATGGGATCAGTCGTTCAGCTTAAAAATCAGATAAATAATTCATATTTTCAGTTAAAGGATTCTCTTGAAGACAAGCTTATTTTAACTGAGGAAAAAATTAAAACTAAATTAATTAGTGATGTAGAACTAGTTCAAAAAATGACTGACTATCATATGAAAACTGGTGGCAAAAGACTGAGAGCTCTTCTAACTTTAGGATCTGCAAAATTATGTGGTTACACAAAAGGTACAAGAGATGTGAATTTAGCAGCATGTGTTGAATTAATTCATAGTGCAACTTTAATGCATGATGACGTTATAGATCAGGGTGAAGTTAGGAGAGGAAAAGAAACTTTAAATAAAGTTTGGAATAATCATTCGTCAGTTTTAGTAGGTGACTATTTGCTAAGTAGATGCTTTGAGATGATGGTTGAAGATGGCAACATAGAAGTTCTTAAATTATTATCATCTACTTCATCAAAAATAGCTCAAGGAGAAGTTTTACAGCTTCAACATAAAGGTGAAGTCGATATGTTGGAAGAAACTTATCTAAAAATTATTTCTGCAAAAACTGCTGAATTATTTGCAGCAGCTACAAAAGTTGGCGCAATTTTATCTGATAGTAATAAAAAAGAAAAAGACGCACTTGAATTTTATGGGAGAAATCTTGGACTTACTTTCCAAATTGCTGATGATACACTTGATTACAATGCTGAACTTAAATTATTTGGAAAGAAAATAGGACAAGATTTTTTTGAAGGAAAAATTACACTTCCAATAATTTTACTTTATCAAAAGCTAGAGATCGAAGAAAAAAATAACTTAATTAATATTTTTAGCAAAGATACTAGAGATAAAGATGATTTAGATAAAATAATTGCTTTAATTAATAAGCATAAAATTATAAACGAGTGCTACCAGAAAGCTCAACATTATATCAATCTTGCTTCAAATTCATTGAGTGTTTTTGAAGATACTAAAGAAAAAGAAATTTTAAAAAATCTAACAACATTTAGTTTATCTAGAAGTTTTTAAGGACTCAAAAGGGATCTGATCCATTCTCCTTTAGAATTTTTCGTATATTTTAATCTTTCATGAATTCTATTATCTCCATCAAGCCAAAATTCAATACTTGAGGGAGATAAGTTCCATCCTGACCAATAATTTGGTCGTGGAACCTTATTCTTATCTGTATATTTTTTTTTATATTCTTTGATAGAATTATCTAACTGTTCTCTATCTTTAAGTTCTTTGCTCTGTTTAGATGCCCATGCTCCAATTCTACTTTCATAACTTCTTGAATTATAGTAATCATCTGCAACCTCATTGGGCACCAATGAAACTGTGCCATTAACTCTAATTTGTCTTAGTAAACTTTTCCAATGAAAGCACATTGCTACATTTGGATTTTGTTTTAATTCATGTCCTTTTTGACTGTCTAAATTTGTATAAAATACAAATCCATTTTTATTGAAGTCTTTTAATAAGACCATTCTTACAGAAGGAACGTTGTTTTTATTTGATGTTGCTAACGCTACTGCGTTTGGGTCGTTTGGCTCAGTTTTTTTTGCCTCTTCCATCCAAGTATCGAATAAATGTATTGGATCATCTAAATCCATAAAACAACTATTAAGCCCAAGTGAGTTTTTTTGATTCATAATTTAAACAAAATAATCTATATAATATAAATAATGTCATTTAATACATTTGGAAAGCTATTTCGTTTCTCTACTTGGGGTGAATCTCATGGTCCTGCTATTGGCTGTATCGTTGATGGATGCCCACCAAATATTAATTTAAGTGAAAAAGATATACAAAAAGAACTGGATAAGAGAAAACCTGGACAATCAAAATTTACAACACAAAGAAAAGAGGACGATAAAGTTCAAATATTATCTGGAGTTTTTGAAGGTAGAACTACTGGTACACCAATATCCTTAATTATTTATAATAAAGATATGAGATCTAAGGATTATGGAAAAATTAAGGATAAATTTAGACCTGGGCACGCTGACTTTACTTACTTCAAAAAATATGGAATTAGAGACTATAGAGGTGGAGGAAGATCATCTGCAAGAGAAACTGCATCAAGAGTTGCAGCTGGTGCAATAGCAAAGTTGGTATTACAAAATAAATTAGGTAAGAAATTTAAAGTTGTTGGTGCAGTTACACAATTAGGTATATTGGGGTGCGATACTAACGAATGGAATGACAAAATAATTTCAAAAAATCCATTTTTTTGTCCCGACAAATCGATGATTAAACTTTGGGAAAAATATTTATTAGGAGTAAGAAAATCTGGATCATCATGTGGTGCAGTGATTGAAATAAGAGCGAGAGGAATTCCGGTCGGATTGGGTGCACCTATTTACTCAAAACTAGACTCTGATATTGCATCTAGCTTCATGAGTATTAATGCTGTTAAAGGTGTTAATATTGGTGCAGGGATGAACTCTGCACAACTAAGTGGTGAACAAAACTCAGATGAAATTTCACAAAAAGGTAAAAAATTAAAGTTTAATTCAAATAATGCTGGCGGAATATTGGGTGGTATTTCAACTGGACAAGAAATTATTGCTTCATTTGCTGTAAAACCAACATCTTCAATCTTAACATCAAGAAATACTGTCGATAAATTTGGAAAAAATACAACAATATCTGTTACAGGAAGGCATGATCCATGTGTTGGAATAAGAGCTGTACCTGTTGGTGAGGCAATGATGAATTGTGTTTTATTAGATCACTACCTAATGAATAAAGCTCAGTGTCAGTAGGATAATTAATTTTTTACAACTTTGATAGAATTTTTGTTAAATAAAATATCTAAAATTTTCTTGGAAATTTGAGAAGCATTTAATCCAGCAGTTTCATACATTTTGTTCGGGGTATCTTGTTCAATAAACTTGTCTGGTAAATTCATTGATCTAAACTTTAAACCTTTGTCAAATATCCCTTTCTCAGCAAGTAAGTTTTTTACATGCGAACCGAATCCTCCAATTGAACCTTCTTCAATAGAGAGTAAAATTTCATGCTCTCTAGCACATTTAATAATTAATTCTTCGTCTAAGGGTTTAGCAAATCTTGCATCAACAATAGTAGTTGAAACTCCTTTTTGTTTTAAATGTTCCGCTGCTAGTTTGCATTCTTCAAGTCTTGTTCCTAAGCTTAAAAGGCATACTTGACTTCCATTTTGAACTATTTTTCCTTTTCCAATTTCAATTTTTTCTTCTATTGATGGAAGTTCAACTCCACTACCTACTCCTCTTGGGTATCTGATTGCACTTGGTCTATCGTCAATATCTACTGAGGTATTTATCATTTTAACCAGTTCAGCTTCGTCACTTGCAGCCATTACAATAAAATTTGGTAAAGTTGATAAATAAGTAATATCAAATGAACCAGCATGTGTTGATCCATCAGCCCCAACTAATCCAGCTCTATCAATTGCAAATCTTACTGGTAAGCTTTGAATAGCAACATCATGAACAACCTGATCGTAAGCTCTTTGTAAAAATGTTGAGTAAATTGCAGCATAGGGCTTGTATCCTTCTGTTGCCATACCAGCGGCAAATGTTACGGCATGCTGCTCAGCTATACCAACATCAAACATTCTTTTTGGAAACTCTTTGCCAAATATATCCATTCCTGTTCCACCTGGCATTGCTGCTGTTATTCCAACTATTTTACTATCTTTTTTTGCATGCTTTACAAGAGTATTTGCAAATACTTTTGTATAAGATGGTAAATTAGATCCGCTTTTATTCTGTTCTCCAGTGTCTACGTTGAATTTCGAAACTCCATGATAATGATCTTTGGCTTTTTCTGCATAACTATACCCTTTACCTTTTTGTGTTTTAATATGAATCATAATTGGACCTTCATGATTTGAATCTTTTGCATTTTTTAAAATTGGAATTAGGGTTGATAAATCATGTCCATCAATTGGTCCCACATAATAAAAACCTAATGAATTAAACATAGTACCACCGGTAAATGCAGATCTTAAAAAATCCTCTGCTTTTCCTGCCTTAGCACTAAACCTCTTTGAAAATGCAGAAGTAATTAATTTAATAGTCTCTCTAAAACTAAAATATATTTTTCCAGTCAATAATTTTGCAAGATATGTTCTCATCGCTCCAACAGGTTTTGCAATTGACATATCGTTGTCATTTAAAATAACAATCATTTTTGTTTTTGAAGCACCTGCATTATTCATTGCCTCATAAGCCATACCAGCACTCATCGCACCGTCTCCTATTACTGCAATTACATTTGAAGATTTGTTCTCCAATTTATTTGCCTCAGCTATACCTAGTGCAGAAGAAATTGATGTTGAACTATGAGCAGCGCCGAAAGGATCATATTCACTTTCGGTTCTTTTTGTAAAACCTGATAATCCATTACCTTGTCTTAGTGTTCTAATTTTATCTTTTCTTCCTGTTAAAATTTTGTGTGGATAGGATTGATGTCCTACATCCCAAATTAATTTATCATTTGGTGTATCAAATACATAATGAAGTGCCACAGTTAGTTCTACAACACCTAAACCTGCACCTAGATGACCACCTGTTTGAGATACAGCATCTATCATTTCATTTCTAACTTCATTTGCAACTTTTGGTAAATCTTTTTCAGAAATTTTCCTTAAATCAGATGGAAAATTTATATCTTTTAAAAATGTGCTTTTGTGTATCATCTATTTCTGTTTAAAATATATTCCAATGTTTGTTTTATTTTTTTTGAATTAGAACTGTATTTTTGCAATTTGTTGTTAATATTTATAATTAAACTATTACAATATTTAACTGCATTATTATAACCAAGTAAACCAATAAGTGTTGCTTTGCCTTTTTTTTGATCTTTTCCTGTTTTTTTACCAGCTATTTTTGAATTTCCCTTATGGTCAATTAGATCGTCAGAAATTTGAAATAATAAGCCTATATCAGATCCAATATTTTCAAAAAACCTAATCTCTAAATTTTTTTTATTTTTTATTATTGCTGGGGCTGCACAACAAAAACTAAATAACATTCCCGTTTTTTTAATTTCCATATCAATAATCTTATTCCTTGATACTTTTTTTTTCTCATAATTCAAATCTAGGTATTGACCGCCTGCTATACCAAGATGTCCTGAGCATTCAGACAATTTTTTTATTAAGTTAATTTTAGTCTTTTCAGATAAATCTAAATTTTTGTTTGATAAAATTTCAAATGCCATTGTCAAAAGTGAATTACCAGCTAGCACCGCTGTAGACTCTCCATATTTTATATGTGTTGATGCTTTTCCCCGCCTAATTTCATCGTTATCCATACAAGGTAAATCGTCATGAATAAGAGAATAAGCGTGTATACATTCTACCGCTGCACCAATCTGTATTAAAGTTTTGTATCTAATTGAAAATAAAGAACCAAAGTCTATTAGTATTTTTGATCTAATTTTCTTTCCTCCAGGAAATAAACCATATTTCATTGCGTTGATAAGATGAGAGCTATTCTGATTATTAATAAATTTTTTTAAAAAATAATTTGTATCTTTTGCAATTTTATTAACTTCATTTTTCATTTTTTTTTTACAATTTCCTTGATTTTATTATTTGTAGTTTCACTTATAGATTTGAGATTTTTTTGAAATTTTTTTTCAATAAGATTATTTAACTTTAATAACTCTTGATAAGTATCAACAGAATTATTTAAATTTTTTTCATTCTCTAATGACTCAAGTATACTATTTGCTTTTTCAGTGAGCTCCTTTAAAGAGCTGTGTTGATAATCAAGTGGTAAATTTTTTTCTTTCATATATTAATAATTATTACATGAAATCTAATCAATCAAATATCAAAAAAGCAAAAAAATATTTAGACAGTAACGAATGTATAGCAGTACCAACAGAAACAGTTTATGGATTAGCTGGTAATGCTTATTCTGATTTCTCTGTAAAAAAGATATTCAAATTAAAGAAAAGACCTTCTAACAACCCTTTAATTGTTCACTACTATAATCTCAAGGCTCTTGAACACGATTGTATAATTAATGAGGATTTTAAAAAACTGTATAATAAATTTTCACCTGGTCCTGTTACATATGTTTTAAAATTAAAAAAAAATTCAAAAATATCAAAATTTGTAACCAATAATAAAAATACAGTTGCTATTAGATTTCCCAAACATCCACTGCTGCGAAAATTACTTAAAGTTTTAAGTTATCCGTTAGCTGCACCGAGTGCAAATATTTCCTCAAAACTGAGTTCAGTACAGCCCTCCGATGTAAAAGAAGAATTTGGAAGAAAATTAAAATACATACTTAAAGGGGGAAGATGTTCAATTGGAGTGGAGTCTACAATTATTAACCTTGCAGATAATCCATCAATACTAAGACTTGGAGGTTTAAGTGTTTCAAAAATAAAAAAAACAATAAAAAAACAAATATTAATTAAGAATAAATCTAAGAAAAAGATTTCACCAGGTCTGTTTTCTCTTCATTATTCTCCTGGAATACCTTTAAGGATGAATGTAAAAAAACCAAATGAAGGAGAAGCATTTGTATTAATAAAAAAAAGAAAAATAAATTCAAAAAATTATTTCTTTCTTAGTAAGAATAATAATTTAATCAAAGCTGCAAGAAATTTATATCCTCTCATAAGAAAAATCAAAAATAAAGGATACAAAAAAATTGCTGTTGAAAAAATTCCCAATATTGGGATAGGACAAACAATTAATGATCGACTAGAGAGAGCGTCAAAATATTAAATGACAAATTCAATTGAAGTAGTAAATCTCTCAAAAAAATATAAATCAAAGAATGCTGTCAGTAATATAAATTTTAAAATTGGTGAAAATGAAATTGTAGGCTTATTAGGTCCTAATGGATGTGGAAAGACAACCACCATTGGAATGATATTAGGTTTATTAAAACCTACTAAAGGTGAAGTTTTAATTAATGGAAAAAATATCGAGACAAATAAAATTTCTCTTCTACATAGAATGAATTTTATATCACCTTATATAGAGCTTCCAAAAAAATTGAAAGTTAAACAAAATTTAATTGTTTATGGAAAATTATATAACGTTGATGATTTAGAAAATCGAATTGATTATCTTTGTGATAAACTAAGACTATCTGATCTTTTAGATAAAATAACAGGCGAACTTTCATCGGGACAAAAAAATAGAGTCAGTTTGGCAAAAGCTTTAATAAATGATCCCACAGTACTGCTACTAGATGAGCCAACAGCTTCATTGGATCCTGAAACAGGAGATTTTGTAAGAACATTTTTAGAAAATTATAAAAAAGAAAAAAAAATTTCAGTCTTACTTGCTTCACATAATATGGATGAAGTTAAAAGATTGTGTGGCTCTGTTTTAATGATGAAAGATGGAATTATTGTAGATAGAGGAACACCTAATGATTTAATATTGAAACATGGTAGAAAAAATTTAGAAGAGGTCTTTTTGGAAATTGCGAGAAATAAAAGATGAATTTTACAAGAATTTACGGACTTTTTTTAAGACATTTTTACTTAATCACTAGATCATTTCCAAGAATACTTGACTTAATATATTGGCCCTCAATTCAAATAACTTTATGGGGATTTATTTCAAATTTTTTTGCAGAACACAGTAGTTACTATAGTGGTGCTATAGGTGTAATTCTATCGTGTGCAATCCTCTATGATTTTTTATTTAGAACAAGTATTGGTTTCAACATGTTATTTTTAGAAGAAATATGGAGTAGAAATTTCACTAACCTCTTCATTGCTCCTATGAAAATAAGTGAAATTATTATTTCTTTAGTCTTTACTGCTTTAATAAGAGCTTTGATAGGACTGGTCCCAGCTATATTGCTCACCTCTCCTCTGTTTGGAATATCTTTATTGGAATTAGGAATGCCTTTGGCTTTTCTTTTTTTAAGTTTATATATTTTTGGAATTACTCTAGGCTTATTTGTCTCTGCTGGATTACTTAGATTTGGTCCTTCATTTGAAAACATTGCATGGTCTACAATGTTTTTATTAGCTCCGTTTGGTTGTATTTATTACCCTGTTGAGATTTTGCCAGGAATCTTTAAAACTATCGCTTATGCTCTACCACTCGTTTATATATTTGAAGAGACAAGAAATATTTTAGTAAACAGTCAGGTAAATTATGAAAATATCTTTAATGCCCTTTATCTTAATATTTTTTATCTTATTCTTGCAATATCGATTTTTTATTACTCGTTTGATAAAGCTCGTGATAAAGGAACTTTGATAAATATAGGAGAATAATTGGTGCGCCTGCTAGGAGTCGAACCCAGAACCTCCTGATCCGAAGTCAGGCGCTCTATCCAGTTGAGCTACAAGCGCTTATAGTATTAATATTATATTTTATGGAAAAAAACATTAATTTTATTGTTCAACAGGAAGAAAATAATTCAAGAGTTGATATTTTGATCAATCAGAGAGAGAAGTTAATTAGCAGAACAAGAATAAAAAATTTAATATTAAAAAATAAACTCAAATTAAATAATATAATCACGAATAATCCCTCTAAAAAAGTTAATACTGGAGATCAGGTTGTTCTCGAAATACCAAAACTAGAAGTAGCATCATTAACACCGTATGATTATAAACTAGAAATTATACATGAAGATGAAGACTTAATGGTGATCAACAAGCCAGCTGGTATAATTATGCACCCTGGTGCGGGCAACTATGATCAAACAATTGTCAATGCCTTAATCCATTATGATAAAAATTCTTTATCTAATATAGGTGAAGAATTAAGACCAGGAATTGTTCATCGAATTGACAAAAATACCTCAGGATTAGTAGTAATTGCAAAAAACAATCAAGCTCATGAAAATTTATCAAAACAATTTAGCGAACATACTATTTTAAGAGAGTACCAGCTATTAATATGGGGAAAATTAAGACCCTCTAAAGGACAAATAGTTACTTTCCTAACACGTAGTTCAAGAAATAGGCAATTAATGGAGGTTAGTCGTTCTAAAGGAAAGAAAGCAATTACAAATTATAAAACTCTTGAAATTTTTGAAAATGAAAAGACACCCACATTAAGTTTAGTTGAATGCAAACTAGAAACAGGTCGTACCCATCAAATTAGGGTCCATATGAATTATAAAGGGAACAGTATAGTTGGTGATGATAAATATAAAAAAAAATATAAAAAACTAAAAAATATAGATTTAAAAATCCAAAATTCTATATCTGATTTAACAAGACAATTTTTACATGCTAAAACTCTTGGTTTCATGCATCCAAAAAATAATCAAAAAATGCATTTTTCCTCAAAATTGCCACATGAGCTAAATATTATTTTGGAAATGCTAAGAAATACTAATAAATAAAATATTGAAAATTATTTTAAATTAACTAAATAAATGCTCTTATGAACTCAACTGTCAGCAATAATTTACCCTCCCTATCTAATGAAGGAGGTTTGTCAGCATACTTAGATCAAATTAAAAAATTCCCAATGCTCGCTGCTGAAGAAGAATATATGCTTGCAAAAAATTGGAAAACTACAGGAAATATTAAATCTGCTGAAAAATTAGTTACGAGCCATCTTAGATTGGTTGCTAAAATTGCAATGGGATATAAAGGCTATGGTTTACCAGTTAATGAAATGATTTCAGAAGGCAATGTGGGATTGATGCAAGCTGTTAAGAAATTTGAGCCTGAAAAAGGTTTTAGGTTAGCAACGTATGCTATGTGGTGGATTAAAGCTTCAATTCAAGAGTATATATTAAGATCTTGGAGCCTAGTAAAAATTGGAACTACAACAGCCCAAAAAAAATTATTTTTTAATTTGAAAAAAATTAAAAATCAAATTGCTCCTCAGCAAGAAGGAGATTTGAGAGATGAACACGTTGATCATATTGCTAACAAGCTTGATGTAAGTAAAGAAGAAGTTGTTTCAATGAATAGAAGATTGTCAGGCAAAGAGTTTTCTCTAAATGCTCACGTTGGTGAAGATGGAGATGAGTGGCAAGACTGGTTAGTTGATAAAGAACTAGATCATGATCTAAAGTTTGCTCACCATGAAGAAATGGAGCAAAGGAAAGATTTATTAAAAGATTCTATTAAAGTATTAAACGAGAGAGAAAGAGAAATTTTATACTCAAGAAGACTTAATGATAATCCAACAACATTAGAAGATTTAAGTCAGAAATATAAAATTAGCCGAGAGAGAGTAAGGCAAATTGAAAATAAAGCTTTCGAAAAACTTCAAAAGCATATGCTTCTTTTGGCAAAATCTAAAAATTTACTGCCAGCTAATTAAATATCAAAAGGGTTTTCAACTAATATTGTATCTTCTCTCTCTGGACTAGTAGATATACTTGAAATTTTTGCACCTATAAAATCCTCAATTGAAAAAATATATTTTTTTGCATTTTCTGGCAAAGCATCCATATTTTTTATTCCACTTGTTGAAGTTTTCCATCCTGGGAAAGTTTTAAATATCGGTTTTATTTTTAATTGATCCTCAACAGCTGCTGGTAAATAATCAATTTTTTTTCCATCTAGCTCATAATGTATACACATTTTAATTTCATCCAATTCATCTAATACATCTAATTTAGTAAGTGCAATTCCATCGATCCCAGAAATTTTAATAGTTTGTCTTACCAGAACACCATCGAACCAACCACATCTTCTTTTTCTGCTAGTGACGGTTCCAAATTCTTTTCCTCTAGTACCTAATAATTCTCCTATATCATCTTTTAACTCCGTTGGAAAAGGTCCTTCTCCTACACGTGTGGTGTATGCTTTGGTTATTCCCAGTACATAATTAATTGAATTTGGCCCACAACCAGTTCCTGTTGCAGCACTTGATGCTACAGTATTAGATGAGGTGACATAAGGATAGGTTCCATGATCTACATCTAATAAAATTCCTTGAGCCCCTTCAAATAAAATTTTCTTCTTTTGTTTTTTAAATTGATCAATTTTAAGCCATACAGGTTGAGAAAATTTTAATATTTTGGGGGCAATTTTCAATAGTTCTTCTTTTAATTGATCTTTTTCAAAAATTTTTTTTCCCAAACCTTTTCTAATAGCATTGTGGTGTATCAAAACTGATTCTAACCTATGATCTAAATTTTGCTCAGATCTTAAATCCATTACTCTAATAGATCTTCTACCTACTTTGTCCTCATATGCTGGTCCAATTCCTCGTCTCGTAGTCCCAATTTTTCCTTTTCCAGCTGCGTCTTCTCTTATTTCATCCATTTCTCTATGAAATGGTAAAATTAAATTTGCAGACTCTGATATAATAAAATTATCGACATTAACATCTACTCCTTTTAATTTTATTTCCTCTACTTCGTCTAATAGTGCCCAGGGATCAACAACTACTCCATTACCAATAATTGAAATCTTATTTTTTCTTACTATTCCTGAGGGTAACAATCTTAATTTATAAGTTACACCATCAATAACAAGTGTGTGTCCGGCATTGTGTCCACCTTGGAATCTTATCACAATGTCAGCCTGTTCAGACAGCCAATCAACTATCTTACCCTTTCCTTCATCTCCCCATTGTGATCCAACGACTACTATATTTTTCATTATTTAAATTTTTTATTTATGCTCATTGAGTTAAGATGATTTATAGGACCATGACCCTTACCATAATTAGGATTAGATTTAATAGCTAAACCTACATACTTAATTCCAAGCTCACAAGATTTCTTTACTGGTTTTCCACATGATAAAAATGTTGCTACAGCACTGGATAAAGTACAACCAGTTCCATGGGTATTTTTTGTTTTAACTCTTTTGCTATTAAAAATTTTGATATTTTTATTGTTTACATAAATATCATGAACAAATTCTCCTTTTAAATGACCACCTTTAATAAGAACATGTTTTACCCCTAGCTCAATTAACTTTTGCGCAACAACAATCATGTCCTGTTTTGTTTTTATTTTGGTATTAGTTAAAATTTCTGCCTCAGGAATATTTGGAGTTATCATCAATACTTTCTTTATCAAGGTAGATTTAAGTAAATTTATTGCCTTATTATCAATTAATTTCGCACCCCCCTTTGCAACCATGACCGGATCTAAAACAATATTTCTAGCTTTAATTTGATCTAATGACTTAATGACTGATTTGATTACCTTTGCTGAATGCAACATTCCAATCTTTATAGCATCTGGTCTAATATCGTTTGAAGAAAAAATAACTTGGTTATAAATTTCCTTCGGATTGATTGGAACAATTGATTTGACACCAGTGGTATTTTGAACTGTTACAGCTGTAATAGCGGTCATTGCATATGAACCTAATGCAGTAATAGTTTTTATATCTGCCTGTATTCCTGCACCTCCAGAAGAGTCGGATCCAGCAATAATTAGTACTTTTGATTTTGTCTTCAATTTATTTAATTTTTTTGGTAATAATGTTTACACACTTTGTTAGAAGATCAGTATTTTCACTTTCACCCATCACTCTTATCTTTGACTCTGTTCCTGATTTCCTAACTAAAATTCTTCCATGTCCTTTGATTAATTTTTCTGCAATTTTAATAGAATTTTTTATATCTGATTTATTTATTATATTTTTATCTTTTACATCTACATTTTTTAATATTTGTGGAATTTTTTTAAATTTTGAAAAAAATACACTAGCTTTTTTTCCTTTTCTCAAAGCAAATAAAGCCTCTAAGGCAACTAACAAACCATCTCCAGTAGTTGCAAATTTTCCAAGAATAATATGGCCTGACTGTTCACCCCCTAAATTAAATTTATGTTTTTGCATTTTTTCTTTCACATACCTATCACCAACATTTGCTCTTATAAAATTAATATTAAGAGTTTTAAAGTATTGCTCTAAACCATAGTTAGACATTAAGGTGCCAACCACACCCCCTTTTAACATTTTTTTATTTTTCCATCTTGAGGCCAAAGCAGCAATAATTTGATCACCATCAATTATATTACTTTTTTCATCACACATTATGACTCGATCAGCGTCACCATCTAATGAAATGCCAATATCAGCTTTATATTTTTTTACTGCTCTTTTAATATTCTGTGGATAGACTGATCCACAATGTTTATTAATATTTATGCCATTCGGCTCCACCCCAATAGCTATTACTTTCGCACCCAATGATTTTAATAATTCAGGACCAGCTTTGTAACCTGCTCCATTTGCGCAGTCTATAACAATCCTAAGTCCTCTTAAATTAAACTCCTCAGAAAAGTTTTTTTTTAAAATTTTAATATAATCTCTAGTTCCTGTTTCTAGTCTTTTTACCCTTCCTAGTTTTTCAGGTTCAGATAAATTTTTTTCAATGTGTTGGTCTATTAAATGTTCAATTTTCTTCTCAATTTTGTCAGATAATTTCATTCCATCTGGGCCAAATAATTTTAATCCATTATCGTAATGTGGATTGTGTGATGCAGTTATCATAATTCCCATATTAGCTTTCATGGTTTTGGTAAGCATTGCTAAACCATTAGTTGGTAGAGGTCCCAAAGTGTAAACGTGCATACCAGCTGAGGTTAATCCTGATACCAAAGCTGGTTCGAGCATATAACCTGATAGCCTTGTATCTTTGGCAATTACAGCAAATTGTTTGTTTTTTTTTTGTGATCTAAAAAAGGTTCCTGATGCTAGACCAAACTTAAAAAACATATCTCCATTTATATTTTTGCTATTTATCGAGCCTCTAATTCCATCAGTTCCAAAATATTTTTTTGACATTAATTTTTAATTATCTCTTTATAAACTTTTATACCCTGCATAATTTCATTAACATCGTGGACTCTTAAAATTTGAACACCTTGGGTCATCATATAAATTGAAGAAGCAACTGTGCCTCCAATCCTGAATTTACTATCATTATTTTTAGATATATCTTTTATAAACCTTTTCCTTGAGTTTCCCACAAGTATAGGAAAACCAAGTGAATGGAAAATAGAAATGTTCTTTATTAAATTCATATTATGTTTCAAATTTTTTCCAAAACCTATTCCTGGGTCAATGATTATTTTATTATGATATATTCCAATTGATCTTAAAAATTTTATTTTTTTTTCAAAAAAATCATAAATATCCAACAATTCATTTTTATAAGAAGGATTATTTTGCATATCCTCAGGATGGCCTTGGGAATGCTGTAATACAAATGGAGTATTTCTAAGCTTTAATACATTTGCAGTTTCTGGGTCATATTCCAAACCTGATACATCATTGATTAACTTCACTCCAATTTGAATTCCTTTTTTCATTATGTTTGATTTTCTTGTATCTAAAGATATTGGTATTTTTTTACTCAATAGTTTTAAAATTTTATTAATTCTACTCCATTCTAACTTTTCATTTATAGGTTTAGATCCTGGTCTAGTAGACTCTCCCCCAATATCAATTAAGTTTGCCCCTGAATTAAATAAATTTATAGCTTGTTTAAATGCTTTATCTTTTTTATTAAATTTTCCTCCATCTGAAAAACTGTCAGGTGTCAAATTTAAAACTCCTAGCAAATTAGGAATTAAGTTAAATTTTAAATTACTAAAATTTTTTTTTTTTGAAGTAATATTCTTTAAATCAGTATTGATTTTTTTTTTTAATGAATTTGATAATTTATTAATTTTATTGATAGATACAATTTTTTTAGATTTTCTTGTAATTATTTCAATTTGATCAAAAGAAATTTCTTTAATACCATGAAGTGGTAGTGATTTATTTTTCTCTACAAGATTTTTAGACTTAGCACCATAATAGAAATTACACACTCTTGTGTAATATCTTGTCATCTATAAGTTTAGTGAACTATCTTTGGTTTAAGTCCTAATGAACTTAGTGCAGAACCCTTGTCATTATCCTCAACCTTAATATCTTCTTTGTCTTTTGGATAAACATTTTTATTTATCAAATTTTCAATTTCCTCACCTGAAAGAGTTTCATAGGTTAAGAGTGCTTTAGCTAACTTATGCAAATCATCAATTTTTTCATTTAGAACTTTTCTTGCTCTTTCATAACCTTTATCAACTATTTTTCTTATTTCAGAGTCAACTTTTTGTGCTGTTTCCTCTGACATATTTTGTTGTCTTGCAACAGATCTACCCAAGAAAACTTCTTCCTCGTTTTCTCCATATGCAACTGGTCCAAGTTCCTTGCTTAATCCTGCTCTCATGACCATTGCTCTTGCTCTTTTAGTTGCTTGTTCGATGTCACTCGAAGCTCCGGTAGTAACTTTATCTTCACCAAATATTATTTCTTCAGCAACCCTTCCACCCATTGCAATAGCAAGTTGGGCATGTAGCTGCTCACGTGTTTGTGATAATTCGTCTCTTTCAGGTAATTGCATAACCATACCAAGAGCTCTTCCTCTTGGGATAATAGTAGCTTTATGAATTGGATATGCTGCACTCTCATTAATAGTTACAATTGCATGTCCAGCCTCATGATAAGCTGTTAAAGTTTTCTCCTCTTCAGTCATTACCATTGATCTTCTTTCAGACCCCATCATTACTTTATCTTTTGCTTCCTCAAATTCTACCAAAGTAACAATACGTTTATTTTTTCTAGCAGCTAATAAAGCTGCCTCGTTAACAAGATTTGCTAGATCTGCTCCTGAAAAACCTGGTGTACCTCTTGCAACTGTTCTTAAATTTACATCTGGAGCCATCTTAATTTTCTTAACATGAACTTTTAGAATTTTTTCTCTTCCAATTATATCTGGATTTGAGACAACTACTTGTCTATCAAATCTACCTGGTCTTAATAATGCAGGATCTAAAACATCGGGTCTGTTAGTTGCAGCAATTATAATAACTCCTTCGTTAGTATCGAAACCATCCATTTCAACTAATAATTGGTTTAATGTTTGTTCTCTCTCGTCATTGCCTCCTCCTAGACCTGCGCCACGACTTCTTCCAACAGCATCGATCTCGTCAATAAAAATTATGCATGGGGAATTTTTCTTTCCCTGCTCAAACATATCTCTTACTCTTGATGCACCAACACCAACAAACATCTCGACAAAATCTGAGCCTGAAATAGTAAAAAATGGAACTGCGGCTTCACCTGCTATCGCTCTAGCTAAAAGAGTTTTTCCTGTACCAGGAGGTCCTACTAATAATGCGCCTCTTGGTATTTTACCTCCAAGCCTACTGAATTTTTTTGGATCTTTTAAAAATTCTACAATCTCCTCAACTTCCTCTTTTGCTTCTTCTACCCCTGCAACGTCGTTGAATGTAACCTTTCCTTTAAGCTCATTCATCATTTTTGCTTTTGATTTCCCAAAACCCATTGCTCCACCTCTACCACCTTGCATCTGTCTCATGAAGAAAATCCAAACAGCAATCAATAACAGCATGGGGAACCATGAAAGTAATACACCAAATAAAGATGGCATTTTTTCTTCTAAAGGAGCAGCTGAAATACTCACCCCTTTTTCAGATAGTTTTTCAATTAAATTTGGATCGTTCGGAGAATAAGTAGAGAATGAATTACCATTAGAGTAGACACCCTTGATATTTTTACCTTGTATCTCAACTTTTACAACTTCTCCATTTTCAACAGAGGTTAAAAAATCAGAAAAAATTATTTGATTGCCTCCTCTAGGATTTGATTGAGGACTTTTGAACATATTGTATAGGCCTATAGT
The DNA here is from genome assembly GCA_902613855.1 of uncultured Pelagibacteraceae bacterium. GTDB lineage: Bacteria > Pseudomonadota > Alphaproteobacteria > Pelagibacterales > Pelagibacteraceae > Pelagibacter. The sequence goes on along the minus strand of CACMIX010000001.1, from coordinate 63,432 downwards.
TAAGAAAACTATTATTCCCCACATTGCGAGATTTTTTAAATTCATAGGTATAAAATAAGAATTATTATCAATTAAACAAGTGACAAAATATCAATTAAAATATTATATTTAGTGCTCTTTTAGAACTAAGATTGACTGGTTCACTTTATAAATTATGCAATTTCCAAGTGTAAGTTTAAGAGAAATTCTAGCCTGTCCTTTTAATTTATCTATAATAGTATCAACTTTCTTTCCTCTAACAGAATAATGTTTGTTTCCAACAAATTTAATTATCTCTGTTAAAGATCTAAAAGTTACTTCATGAGGTTGATTAAAAAATTCTTTATTTAAAATAATTTTGCTTTTATCTTTATAAATATATGAATTATCTTTTAAATTTTTTGCAACATAAAACTTTATAGTTTCATTAGAATCTTTTAAATTTTTAATTGTCAACATAAGTTTATTCTTATCCAACCCATCGTTTTGAAGATGATTTATTAACTTTCTTATCCTTACTCTTTTAAATTTATTATCCTCATTAGATGGATCTTCAATAAAAGACTTAAAAACACTTGTAGTAACATAATTTAAATGTTTTTTTTCAAAACTTATAAGCGGTCTAACGATATTTACTTTGTCTCTAAGAGTTTTTTCACTAAAAGAAATTAAGCCGTTAAGCCCACTTCCTCTTAAAATTCTTATAAAAAAATTTTCATACAAATCGTCTATATGATGACCTGTTAAAATAGTTTTGATATTCATTATTTTAGCTTGATTAATCAAAAGACTATATCTTTTATTTCTAGCTAAAGACTGGATATTGCTAATAGGTTTTTTTCCACTCCACCTTAAAATATCTGACTTTATATTATATTTTTTTAATAGTTTTTTTACCGATTGTGCTTCAGTGGATGAATTTTTTCTTAGTCTATGATCAACTATATAATAATAAACGTTACATGATTTTTTAATTGAATAAATTTTAGATAAAAAACATAAAGCTAAGCTATCTGGACCGCCAGAAACCCCTACAATAAAATCTTGATTCAGTTTAAGAATATTTTCAAATTTTCTATAAATTTGAAATATTCTTCTATCTCTTAATTTGTTAAGTAAATTTTTATGAGTCTTGTTTGATACATTCAAATTTTTTGGACTCATATTTTGCTTTTTGTATTACTGATTGATTTGCATTAGGATATTGAAGCTCCACACCAATGATCATTTTACATCCCTGATCTTTTTCTCCAATTTGTACCATTGAAACACCTAGTTTTAATAAATTTATTGGCGCTTTCTTGCCTTTTGGATATTTTTGATATCCTTCTAAATAAGCTGATGCAGCATCTGTATATAATTGTCTTATTCTAAATGTTTCTGCATACCAATATTGAGCACTTCCTGCTAATTCGTGATCTGTATTAGAAAGAACAAATTCTCTAAAAGCTCTCTCAGCAGTACTGTAGTCTCCAACTTTTAAAAAACTAGTTGCAAATTCATACTGTTTTTCTGGCGAAACATCTTGGGGTAAAATTTTATCCTCTGATTGAAAATTTTCAGTTACAATTGTCGCAGTAGTTTCAACTGATTGAATTTGCTGAGACGTATCAGAAGTTTCTGTATCTTTATATGATATTGAACCAAGATCTTGGGGCTGAGAACTTCCTGGAAGAATTTTATTTTCATCAATTTTGGGGGTTGAGCTTAATTTAGATGAACTATCACTTAATATGCCTGAGCTAAGTGATGACTCTATGTCTTGAAATCTTACTTGATTATCAGCTTGAATTTTTGACAATCGATTAGAAAGTTTGTCTAATTTAAAATTTATTTCTTCAAAATTATTTGTTAATTCTCTAAACTGACCCTCGATTTCAGACAATTTAAGTAAATGTCTTGTGAGAACATCTTCTGAATTTGGATCTATTTCTAAGTCTGAACTACTAATCGATGTATTTTCTATCTCAATTGATCCAGAGTAAACAGCCCTTTCAAGAGTTTTTAGATCATTTTTAATAATTTCTAAAGTTTCATAGATATTGTGATTATCTGCTAAAGAATTACTAACAATGACAAAATTAAAAACAAAAATAATCTTAAATACAATTAATTTTAATATCAGTTTCATTAACTATTTAATTTATGATTATAAAAATGGCAAAAAAAAGACCCCAATACCAATGTAGTAGTTGGGGTCTTTAGATTAAGATTTTTAATTTGCTTTAACAGTAACTGATCTTCTGTTTTTTGACCAAGACAATGGGTTTGAACCAGAGTCAACTGGTCTTTCTTTTCCATAACTTAATACTGTAATTCTGTCAGAAGATATTCCATAAGTCATTAAATAGTCTTTAGCTGCGTTAGCTCTTCTTTCTCCAAGGGCTAAGTTGTATTCTCTAGTTCCTCTTTCGTCTGCATGACCTTCAAGCACTACATTAATACTTGAATTTTTTCTCATCCATGCCGCTTGTGCTCTTAAAGTTTCTCTAGAAGCAGTTGTTAAAATTGACTCATTTGTTGCAAAGAAAACTCTGTCAGGAACTCCCTCAGCAAGATATTCAACTGTATCTGTTCCCATATAAACATCACCTTGCATTGATCCTTCTATATCCCCTGCAATTTCTTTTTTTGTTGCACAGGCAGATAAAACTAGGCATGCTGTTAATACTAAAAGTGTGTTTTTAAAAATTTTGCTTAATGTCATTAAATTGCTCCTTGCTGCTAATTTCAAAATATTACTTTTTCACAACTAATTAGAGGTTTCAAGTCTAAAAATCAAGAAATTTTAATAATTCTGAGGTTAAATATATATTAATTACTTAATAAAGACGACCATGATGGGTCAGATGCATCTATAGGTGTCTTTATTTGACGCTCATTATAACCAGTCAAATCAATAGACCACAACTTTGCAGTAAACCCTTCCCCTTTATCGTTAGTTTTTGTTTCTCTATAAAAAATTAACACTCTTCCATTTGGAGACCATGAGGGAGCTTCTTGATAATAGTTTTCTGTTAACAATCTCTCACCTTTTCCATCTGTTCTCATAACACCAATGTAAAATTTACCCTTATGTAATTTGGTAAATGCAATTAAATCTCCCCTAGGTGACCAAACTGGAGTTCCATAAAGCCCATTTCCAAATGAAATTCTTTTTACATCACTACCGTCACTTTTCATTATATAAATCTGCTGATAACCACTTCTATCAGAGTTGAATGTTATATATTTTCCATCAGGCGAGTAAGACGGTGAAGTATCAATAGATGGATGATTTGTAATCCTTTGCACAATTCTATTCTCTAGGTCCATGGTGTAAATGTCGGATTTACCATCTTTTGCAAAACTCATAATAATTTTTTTTCCATCTGGAGAAAATCTTGGTGCAAATGTCATACCAGGAAAATCTCCTACTACCTCTTGCGTACCTGTCTCGATATCTAATAAATAAACTCTTGGAAGATTTTTAAAGTAGGATAAATACGTAACCATTTGGCTTGTGGGATTAAATCTTGGAGTAAGCACTAATTCATTACCTAAAGTTAAAAATTTATTATTTTCACCATCTTGATCCATGATTGCTAATTTTTTTATTCTTTGTGTCTTAGGACCTTCTTCGGCAACATAAATAATTCTAGTATCAAAATATCCTCTTTCTCCAGTCAATCTCTCATAAACTTTATCAGAAATAATATGACCAACTCTTCGCCAGTTACTTGGAACAGTAGTAAATGCTAAAGCCATCATTTCTTTGGCTGCAAGTACATCCCATAATCTAAACTCAACTCTTAGCTTGTCACCCACATAGTTTACTTTGCCTGTTATAAGTGCTTGTGCTTTAATTAAATTCCAATCTTCAAATCTAGGTTTAAGATTAGCAATATCAGGAGCTTGTAAAAAAGCTTCTTTGCTTAAAGGATTAAATAATCCTGATGTACTCAAATTATTTTCTACTATACTTGAAATTTCTTCTCCAATATTTTCTTTCTTTAAAACTTTTTCAAAACTTTTTCTTGATTTTTCATCAATGGATAAAGGCGAAACTGCCACAGGTAGGGGATCAAGATTACCTCGAGTAATATCTACCTCAATTAATGCGTATGAATTAATCGGAATTAGAATTAAAAATAATGTAATAATTTTTTTTATCATATTAATATTTATATTAGCCTTCTAACATCTCTCTTGCATCAAAATTTAACTGTAGTTCTTTCCATCTTTCGTAGCCAGTTGTTGGAACTCTTAACGGTTGACATAATTTTATAGCTCTCAAAGCACTTTCTGCTAAGACTTTATAAAAGCCTTGTCCAGGTTTATTCATCCTTGCGTGATCTAAAATTTCAGTTTTGGTTACGGATCCATCTGGCTTTAATTTTAATTTAATTCTTACTAATAAGTTCTCATTATAAGGTAAACCCAATGGAATGCTCCAACATCCAAAAATTTGTGCTTTAAGAGCATCCTCTTCACTTAATGTTAAGCCTATATCCTCAATATTTCTTTCTTGGTCTTGAGTAATATTATTATTTTTTTTAATTACTTCAGCAGTTTCTTCTTTGGATTTATCAATTAATGCAGCAATATTATTTGGATCAAATAAATCTTTTTTTTCAAACTCTGAAACCTGCTTCACCTCTTTATCGACTTTTTCTGGATTTTGCTTATTTTCCTCTTTTGTTTTAATTTTTTTTATAGTTTTGTCTGGAAGAGGAATTGCCTCTGGAGTTTGATTTTCAATTTTTTTATTATTTTGATCTGGAGAAACTACAGTTTTAGTTTTTGTTTTTTTTACTTTTTTTGGTGGAGCTTGTTCGGATACAAGTTTTTCTTTTTCTTTAGCTTTTTCTATAATTTTTTTTGCTTTTGGAGCAAAAGGAACATTTGTTTTTTCAGCTATTTGAATTAATTCAACTGATACAATAGGGGGGATATCTAAAGGTTTTTTTGATAAAAAAGGAATACTCATCGCTGTAACAATAATCAAAAATAGATGAAAAACAGAAGAGATTATTATACTTCTATTCAATTTAGTTACCTCTGTTTATAAGGTTCTGATATTAACGCTACCTTTGTAAAACCTGATCCAGAAAGAAGTCCCATTATTTCAAGCACTCTTCCATAATTTATAGTTTTGTCTCCTCTAACATAAATTCTTGTATCTGTTCTATTTTTTGAAACTGCCAAGACTTTTGCAATAATATTATTATACTCAACTTTAGACTCTTGAATAAATATCTCCCCTTTTGCATTTATTGATAATGTCAGTGGTTCTGTTTCCTCAGGAAGAGAATCTGCAGAGCTTTCTGGTAAATCAACTTGAACACCAACAGTTAACAAAGGTGCAGTTACCATAAAGATAATCAATAAGACTAACATTACATCCACAAATGGTGTAACATTTATTTCACTCATGGGCTCTTTCGAAGAGCGATTTAATTTAAATGCCATTTAAATTATAGTTAAAAATCTTTTTGAAAAATTTTCTAATTTTTCAGAGTATTTTCTAGAATCGTTGTTAAATTTATTATAAGCAACAACTGCAGGAATTGCTGCTAATAGACCTAATGCAGTTGCAAATAATGCTTCGGCAATACCTGGTGCTACTATAGCAAGACTAGTATTTCTAGAAATTGCTATTGATTGAAAAGAATTCATGATTCCCCAAACAGTTCCGAATAAACCTATAAATGGTGCGGTAGAGCCAACTGTAGCTAAAAAAGTAAAGCCCTTATCAATTTTTGCCATTTGCTTCTCAATCCCACTCTCTAAAAGTGCACTCATCCTCTCACTTAAATTATTTCTTGTTTTTTTCTTTAATAACCCTTCCATCGCATTTTGAAAAACTAACGCCATAGGATCTTCAATTTTAGATGGCAAACTATGATATAAATTTTCAGCAGACTTTGAATTCCAAAATTTTTCCTCAAAATCCTCGGAAGATTTATTTATTTTTTTAAATAACCTAAATTTGTCTATAATAACTGCCCAAGAATATACTGAGCAAAGTATCAAAATAATCATTACTGATTTTACGATTATGTCAGCTCTAAAAAATAAGCTAAATAGTGAAAAATCTGTGTTGGTGCCTAGTTCTACGGCTTTTGCTGCTATGTCTGCTTCCATAATTACTCTTCACACTTAAATGTGTCATGAATTTGACTTGAATAATGTAGTATTTACTCTTGTTTATATGTTTCAAAGAAAAAACTAGCTATTAGAATGGCATCTGCCTTATTAGAATCCTTTTTTTTAGAGAGATGAGATGAATAATAGGGAAAAATTTCAATTGCCCTTGTTCTGCTTGCATCTTTTTCAGAATTAATCAAATTGAAATACTTCTTCCACTTTGCAGGACGAACAAAATATACTGAAAGCTGCATGGCACTACAGATTCCTTTCAGTATTCCGAAAGATTGACCAAAATTGAACATACTAGTAACTCCTTGGCCTGGCATTGCTGTGACATGCTCTATGACTACTTTTATATGTCTTTTGTCTATATTTTTTATTTTCTCTGAAATTTCATTAAAAATCTGAGATCCATTTACTTGCCTTTTATTCTTTTTACCTTCAATCATAGTCGGCATTTCCACTACATCTTTTATTATCCCATCTTGAAAGAAACAAATTGATCCTGATATTCCTGGATCAATTCCTATTATAAGCATCAATTAACCTCTAAATTTACATTTGAGAAAACATTCTGCACATCATCATCATCTTCTAAACTAATTAAAAATTCTGCTACTTGATCTTTTTTTTCATTATGAATTTCCACACTATTAAGGGGCACCCATTCGATTTCTGTTGAAATAAAATTAACTATTTTTTTTTCTAAATTTTTTTTAACATTATAAATCTCATTCATGGGACAATGAATTTCGTGAAAATCACTATGAGATATACATTCATCAGCTCCTGCTTCAATTACTAATTCTAAAATGTTCTCATCAGAAATTTCTTTTTTATCAATCTTAATAATTCCCAATTGTCTAAAATTATGAGATGCAGATCCCTGTGTTCCTAAACTTCCACCATTTTTTTGAAATATAGTTCTGATATTTGAAGCAGTTCTATTTTTGTTATCTGTTAATGTCTCTACAATAACAGCAATTTTATCAGGTCCAAATCCTTCGTATCTTAAATTCTCAAAATTGGATCCATTTGATGCAGAAGATTTGTCAATTGCTCTCTCAATATTCTCCTTGGGCATATTAGCAGACCTTGCAGCTTGTATAGCTGATCTCAATCTTGGATTCATTGTAGGATCTTTATCCCCAAGTTTTGCAGCAACTGTAATTTCTTTTGATAATTTTGAAAAAATTTTAGAACGCTGTTTATCTGCTTTTCCTTTTTTGTGCTTTATTCCAGCCCAATGAGAGTGTCCTGCCATAAACTTTTATTTAATTTTTAAAATGATTTCCATATTTATAGCTTTGAATATTGTTTGCTAAACCTGTTTCTATATTACATTCAATTATAACACCACACAAAGTAGCATCACCAATGGCTGGAAAATGTTTTATGGAATTTTTTTTTAAAAATCTATTCAATGAATTTTCTTTATTCATACCAATGACCGAATCATAGTCTCCACACATACCAGCATCAGTTTGATATCCTGTTCCATTATTTAAAATTCTTGCATCATTTGTTGGGATATGTGTGTGAGTTCCAACTACAAGGGTAGCTTTTCCATCAAAAAAATGGCCAATGGCATTTTTTTCACTTGTAATCTCACCATGAAAATCAACAATAAGTATGTCATAATTTTCTTTTAACTTATTCTCATTTAAAAATTTTTTTGAAGTTTCGAAAACATCTTCACACTTTTTCATAAATACATTTCCCATCAAATTCAAAACACCAATTTTTATATTATTGTCTGTTTTATAAATGTTAAATCCTTTTCCTGGTGCAGGTTCAAAAAGATTTTTTGGACGTAATAATCTTGCTTCTTTATCAATATACTCCATAATTTCTTTTTGATCCCAAACGTGATTTCCTGTTGTGATAACGTTTACTCCACAATTAAAAAAATCTTTACATATTTCTTTTGTAAGTCCTACCCCTTGAGCAGCAGCATTTTCACCATTAACAATTACGAAATCAATATTGTTTGATTTAATTTCATTTAAGAGATTGTTAGTCAGCTTTGAACAGCCAGCAACACCTACCACATCTCCTAAAAATAATATTTTCATTAAATAATATCTTTCTCAGTTATAATTATATCTAATTTCTTATCATGTTTGTTAACTGGAATGGTTTTTAATTTTTGAAAAGAAAAAGCAAGACCAACTTTTACTACTTTTTTGATCTTTGATATCTTTTGAATATAACGGTCATAAAAACCACCTCCATAACCTAATCTATTTAATTCTTTATCAAATGCCACCAAAGGAACAAATAAGATATCAGGGTAAACTCTATTGGTAGTATCTGGTTCTGGGATACCATATTTATTTATTAACAAAGGATCATTTTTATACCATTTATAAAATTCCATTTGACTTTTTGTTTTAATTTTTGGGAGTGAAATTGTTGAACCCCTTTTAAAAAAATAATTTAAAATTTCTAAATCGTTAATCTCATAGTTTGATGGATAGTATCCACCTATAATTTTCAAATTATAATTTTTTTTTTTAAGATATAAATAAATATTTCTTGGATTTAAATTAATCGATTTTTTTTTCTTACTTTTTCTTAATTTTAATACTTTATCTCTTAACTTTGATTTAATCACAAATTTATTGAGACAGATTATCTATTTTTGTCTTTTTTATAAAATTTGAAATTTGGTCGGCTGCTTCATCAATCAACTGCTCATATTTTTTTTGATTTTTTTCAATCTCAATTTTAAAATCTCCATGATTTAAATTAAGTTTTTTTATCTCATCCTCTTTCTTGTCTCGATATTCATAAATTAAAGATTTAAGTTCTTTAAATTTATTTGACAAATCTTTAAATTCATTTTTTCTTTGCTCGACCTTCTTTTTAGTCTCATAATACTCGTCCATTATTTTCACTGCTGTAATTAATAGAAGTTTATTTTCACCTAGATTGCCTAAATCATTTTTTAAATTATTAAACTTTTGACTAATTTGTATAAGTAATTCTTCTAAATGTTCTTCTTGTCCATCCTCACAGGACAATATGAATTCTTTATTATTAAATTTTATATTTACATTTCCCATTTATCAATTTCTTCCAACAAAGTATCTGTTTCTTGATTTAATTCATCAATTTTTTCAGAAAATTCGATTTGTTTTCTTTCTTCTTGTTTTTCTTTATTTTTAATTTCCTCTAATTTCTTCGATAGCGAGCCATGCTCATCTAGTAATTCTTTATATTTAATTTCTAACTCATTTTTTTCAATTTCTAATTGATTTTTTTGCTTGCTTAAATTTTCAATATTATTTTGTAATTTTGGATTGGTTAGGTCTAAATTTTTTAATTCATCCAAAACTGAAATTAATTTTTTTTCTTTTTCGTTTATAGAATTCATATATATAGATATAGTATTAAATAGATTCTTCTTAGTCTAGTCAGGATAATTTTGAATAAACTACATAATGATTTAGCAAATTGCATCAGATTTTTATCAATAGATGCTGTTCAAAAAGCTAATTCTGGACACCCAGGTATGCCGATGGGTATGGCGGATGTTGTAACCGTACTTTTTAAAAATTTTTTAAGATTTAATCCTAAAAATCCAAGTTGGATGAATAGAGATAGATTCGTTTTATCTGCAGGTCATGGATCAATGCTTTTATACTCTTTACTGTTTTTGACTGGATATAAAAGTATTTCATTAAATAGTATAAAAAATTTCAGACAGCTAAACTCAATATGTGCTGGTCATCCTGAGTATCATCCAAATTCAGGCATTGAAACAACAACAGGACCTCTTGGACAGGGAATAGCAAACGCAGTGGGATTTGCAATCTCAGAGGAAATTTTAAAAAAAAAATTAGGAAAAGATTTAATTAATCACAAAACTTATGTTTTGGCTGGAGATGGGTGTTTAATGGAAGGAATAAGTCATGAGGCAATGAGTTTAGCAGGACATTTGAAGCTTAAAAATTTAGTGATGCTTTTTGACAACAATTCAATTTCAATTGATGGTCCAACTGATCTTGCTGTTTCAGATAATTTTAAAAAAAGATTTGAGGGTTATGGTTGGGATTATATTTTAATAAATGGACATAATGAAAAAGAAATATTTAAAGCATTAAAAAATGTTCAAAAAGCAAAAAAACCAACTGTTATTTCTTGTAAAACAAAAATTGGATATGGCTCACCAAATAAATCAGGTAAAGCGTCCTCCCATGGAAGTCCCCTAGGTTTAGAGGAGATTGAACTTGTTAGAAAAGCTCTAAATTGGAACAATAAAACTTTTAATATTCCGAATAAATTTTTGAAAGAGTGGAGAAAAATTGGTCAAAGATGTGTAACTCAAGAAAAAAATTGGATTAAGATATTTAACAAAAACAAAACAAAATTTAAAAATATAAAAAAAAATAATTTAACAAGTATTTTAAAAAAAGAAAAAAGAAATGCGATTTTGGAGCCTAAAAGTTTGGCTACAAGAAAATGTTCAGAGATGACACTTAATGCATTAACAAATCAAAATCATAACTTAATTGGTGGCTCTGCTGATTTAGCAGGATCTAACAATACAAAAACAAAACACCAAAAAATAATTAAGCCTGGAGATTTTAGTGGAGATTATATTCACTACGGAGTAAGAGAGCATGGAATGAGTGGAATAATGAATGGCATTGCACTTTATGGAAATTTAATCCCATATGGTGGAACTTTTTTAATTTTTTCTGATTATTGTAAACCTTCAATTAGGTTATCTGCGTTGATGCAAAAAAGGGTGATATATGTAATGACGCATGACTCTATAGGACTTGGAGAGGATGGGCCAACCCATCAGCCAATTGAGCAGCTCTCAGGTTTACGATCAATTCCAAATTTAAATGTTTTTAGGCCAGCAGATAGAGTTGAAACAATTGAATGTTGGGAACATGCTTTAAAAAGTTCTAAAACACCAAGTATTTTATCTTTAACAAGACAAAGTCTAAATCCCATAAGAAAATCTTTTACAAATATTAATAAATGTTCCTTGGGAGCCTATGAAGTTTTGAGAACTAATAATAAAATTAATTTAACAATATTTGCAAGTGGTTCAGAGGTTAATTTGGCAATCGAAACTAGTCATAAATTAGCCAAAGATAAAATATACTGTAAAGTTATATCAATGCCATCTATGGAGCTTTTCGACCTACAATCAAAATTGTATAAAAATAAAGTTTTAAACGAAACTAAATTTAAAATTTCAATAGAAGCTGGATCAAGTGATTGTTGGAAAAAATATGTAGGGAGTTCAGGTCTAACATTTGGAATTAATGAATTTGGCAAGAGTGCACCCTACAAAGATATTTTTAAACACTTTAGACTAACAGTTTCAAATATTGCAAGTAAAACCAGAAAAATGATAAGAAATTAAATATGGCAATCAAAATTGGAATTAATGGGATGGGTAGGATTGGTCGTATGATTGTCAGATCAATTTTTGAAAATCGAAATAAAAATTTAAAGATTCAACATATTAATAACAGATCAAATCCGGAAGCTACAGGTAAATTAATTAAATACGATTCTATCCACGGAAAATTTGATGCTGATATTAAATTTGATAAAAATAATTTAATAATAAATAAACAAAAAATTTCATTTTCTAGAGAGCCAAAGATCGAAAAAATTAATTGGAAAAAGTATGATGTTGACTATGTTTTAGAATGTACAGGTAAATTTAACTCAAGAGAAAAACTGGAAGATCATATTAAAAATGGTGCAAAAAAAGTAATTGTATCTGCTCCATGTAAAAATGCAGACAAAACAATAGTTTTTGGTGTTAATGAAAACACCTTATCAAAAAAAGACAAAATAATCTCAGCTGCCTCATGTACCACGAATTGTTTAGGACCAATTGTAGATGTCATTCACAAAAAATTTAAAATTGAAAAAGGTTTTATGACTACGATTCATTCATTTACTAGTGACCAAAGAATTTTGGATAATTCTCATAAAGATTCGAGAAGAGCTCGATCTGCAAGCCAGTCAATTGTTCCTACATCAACTGGAGCATCAAAAGCAATAGGTGAAATAATTCCAAGTTTGAAGGGAAGATTAGAAGGTGTGGCAATGAGAGTGCCTACACCAAATGTTTCTCTAGTAGAATTAGTTTTTTGTACGAAAAAAAAAATTAATATAAAAAATATAAATAATGAATTTGAATTAGCTTCAAAGAGAGAATTAAAAAGAATTTTAGAAGTTACGTATGAAAAATTAGTTTCTGTTGATTTTAATCATCATTCAGCCTCTGCAATCGTTGATGCATCTTTAACAAGTGTGGTTGGGGCAAATATGGGTAAAATTTCAGCTTGGTATGATAACGAATGGGGTTTTTCTAACAGAATGTGTGATATAGCTGAAAATTTGCATAAAATCTCTTAATGAGAAGTATTAAAAACGAAATAAATCTTCGTGATAAAAAAATATTACTAAGATTAGATTTGAATGTTCCAATAGTTAAAGGAAAAATAAGTGACACAACTAGAATAGATAAAATTCTACCTACTTTAAAATTTCTTAATAAACAAAAAGCTAAAATTATTATTTTATCACATGTGGGTAGGCCAAAAGGTAAGGCTTTAAAAGAACTTTCATTAAAACCAATTTGTGAAAATTTAGAGGAACAACTAGGTTTAAATGTGAAATTAATTACACAAAATATCAAAGAAATTAAAAATAATGATTTCTTCGATAATTTTGATGAGGAAATCTTAATGTTAGAAAATATTAGGTTTTATGCAGAAGAAGAAAAAAATGACAATAAGTTCGCAAAGCACCTAGCAAGTTTTGGCGATATTTATGTTAATGATGCTTTCTCTTGTTCTCATCGTTCACATGCTTCAATTGTTGACATTTCTAAATTCCTGCCTTCATTTTCTGGATTACAAATAGACTCAGAAATTGATGCCCTTAATAAAATTACTTCTGAAATTACTAAACCAATATCCTGTATAATTGGAGGATCCAAAATTTCTACCAAAATTGATATTATTAAAAATTTAATACCCAAATTTGATAATATTATTATTGTTGGAGCTATGGCTAATAATTTTATTGAGTACTTTGGTCACAATATTGGAAAATCTATTAAAGAAAAAAATTGTTACCCAATCATTGAAGAAATTATTTCGCTTTCGAAAAAAGAAAAATGTAAGATAAGTTATCCAGAAGATGTGCTCGTATCTAAAGACTTAAATGGATCATACGAAAAAAGAGAATTAAGTGAAATTTTGAACGATGAAATGATTTTAGACATTGGCCCAAAAACTATTGATAAAATAACAAATATTATTAGTTCAAGTAAGACCATATTATGGAATGGACCTGCTGGATATTTTGAAAACCCTAACTTTGCGAACGGCAGCATTGAAATAGCAAAAACAATAATAAAAAATAATAAATTAAACAAAATTTTTTCAGTTGTTGGTGGAGGAGATACAGTCTCATTATTAAACAGTATAAGTGCTGTTGATGGTTTCAACTTTGTTTCAACTGCAGGTGGAGCCTTTCTAGAATATCTTGAAGGTAAAAAGCTTCCTGGTATAACCGCGTTAAATCAATAAATGTCAGAACTAAATAAAATTGCACTAAAAATAATTTCTAACGGTAAAGGTATACTTGCTGCAGATGAAAGCAATGGTACTATGACTAAGAGACTAACAGCGGTAAATGTAAATTCTACTCCGGAAAATAGACTATTGTTTAGGGAAATTCTTTTTTCATCTGAATGCATGAAAGAGTGTATTGGGGGAGTAATTCTTTACGATGAAACGATTAACCAAATTACAAGTTTTGGAAAATCAATCCCTGACCTAATTTCAGCCTCAGGCGCTGTGCCAGGAATTAAAGTTGATACAGGTGCTAAAAAATTAGCAAACTCTCCTGAAGAAAAAATTACTGAGGGTTTAGATGGCCTCAGAGATAGATTGAAAAAATATTATGAACTTGGAGCAAGATTTACAAAATGGAGAGGGGTTTACTCAATAAGTAATAAGTATCCAACTAGGCTAGCAATAAATAGTAATGCTCATGCACTTGCAAGATACTCAGCTTTAGTTCAAGAAAGTGGTATGGTCCCAATAGTAGAGCCTGAGGTATTAATGGATGGAGAACATTCGGCAGATGTTTGTTTAAGTAAAACATCAGAGATTATAAGAAAATGTTTTGAAGAACTAATCTTACATAAAGTTGATCTTTCAGGAATTATTTTAAAACCAAATATGATATTATCTGGCACTCAATCAAAAAAGAAAATAACTAGTGAAGAGGTTTCAAACAAAACACTTGAGTGTCTTAAAAATTCAGTTCCTGGTGATGTGCCTGGGATTGCCTTTTTATCGGGAGGTCAGTCTGAGTCAGAAGCTACAGAAAATTTAAATTTAATAAATAAAAATAACAATACTAATTTTATTATGACATACTCATATGGAAGAGCTCTTCAGCAAAGTGCTCTTAAAGTATGGTCAAGAAATATTAAAGATATAGAGGGAACTCAAAAAACTTTTAATCATAGAGCTAAAATGTGTACATTGGCTGCTCAGGGCAAATGGGTAAGAGAACTTGAGAGTAAATAAAAAAAAATTTATTTATCTTATTTCTCCTAACAAAATACATAAAACATTTTTTAAAGATCTTCAAAAAGTACTAAAAACAGGAAAAATCAGCTTTTTTCAATTGAGGCTCAAAAAATATTCCTTCAAAAATAAAATTTTGATTGGTCAACAATTAAAAAATATCTGTAAAAAAAATAAAGTAAAATTTTTAATCAACGACGATCCAATACTTGCAAAAAGATTAGGTGCTGATGGTTGTCATTTAGGTCAAAAAGATATGAATATAAAAGAAGCTAGAAAGATAATTGGCAAAAAAATTATAGGTATTACCTGCCATAACTCTATAAGCTTAGCAAAGATAGCTATAAAGGCTAAAGCAAGTTATTTAGCGTTTGGAGCTTTTTATTCTTCTAAAACTAAAAAGACTAATCATGTAATGAATATAAAAATTTTAAATAAGATTAAAAAAATTACTAAAACCCCAATTGTAGCTATTGGAGGTATTAATTCTAAAAACTATAAAAATCTGTTATTGAACAATACAAATTTTTTAGCTATTTCAGGCTACGTTTGGAATAATAAAAAATATAAACCCTTAGAGGCAATAGAGAGATTAAAATGAAAATAAATGCTGGAGAGATAAGAGTTGGAATGCTTTTGGAATACAAGAATGATTTATGGCAAGTTTTAAAAACTCAACATGTAAAACCAGGTAAAGGTGGCGCCTTTGCACAAGTTGAAATGAAAAGTGTAGGAAAAAATACAAAGCTAAATGAAAGATTTAGATCGAGTGAAACTGTTGAAAAGGCTTCCTTAGAGGAAACAAAATTTAATTACCTTTATGAGGATGAAAATTATTATTTTTTTATGAACCCAAAAAGTTTTGAACAAATAGAAATTAAAAAAGATGTGGTTGGAAATCAGGGAAAACTGTTATCAGAAAATCTTGAGGTTTCTGTAAATTTTTATAATGAAAATCCAATTTCAATTGAACTACCTAATCAAGTAAAGTGTAAAATAGAAATAACTGATGCAGCCCTAAGAGGACAAACAGTTTCGTCATCATATAAACCTGCATCTCTTGATAATGGGTTAAATATTCAAGTACCTACATTTATCGAGTCGGGAGACGAGGTAATAATTGATACAAGAAATTTAGAATACATAAAAAAAATTTAAAATATGATTTCAATATCCTCAAATCTTAATATTATGATAAAGGCTGTGGAGAAAGCATCTAAATTAGTAATTAGAGATTTTGGAGAAGTTGAAAAATTACAAATTTCAAAAAAGGGTCCTAGAGATTTTGTTACTAAAACAGATAAACGTGTTGAAAATATTATTATTGAGGAACTTAGTAAAACAAAAAAAAATTACTCTTTCCTTTCAGAAGAAATTGGAAAAATTAAAAATAAAGATGAGGAAAATATTTGGATTATAGATCCAATTGATGGAACAACAAACTTCCTCCATGGTATCCCACATTTTGCAATTTGTATTGCTTTACAGTCAAACAAAGAAATAGTCAGTGGTTTAATTTTTGATCCTATCAAAGACGAAATGTTTTTCGCTGAAAAAAATAAAGGTTCTTATCTCAATAACCAAAGATTAAGAGTATCAAAAAAAAATGTCATAGATGATTGTTTGTTTTCGAGTAATCATGATGGAGTAAAATTTAGTAATCTTAATATACGCTACACTGGTTGTGCGGCTTTAGATCTCGCTTATGTGGCCGCTGGAAGATTTGATGGATACTTTCATAATAATATTAATCTTTGGGATGTGGCTGCTGGATCACTAATGGTGCAGGAAGCTGGTGGGATCGTGAACGATATTAATAAATTCAACAATAATGCAATCAATATTAGAGCCTCAAGTGATGGAATTAGTGATAAAATGTTAAGAGAATTAGAGAACTTTTAATTGTGTTCTGAAATTCCTTTGCTATAAGTCTCGTTATGAAAAAAGACATTCACCCAAACTACCACATAATTAAAGTAGAAATGACAGATGGTAGTCATTTTGAAACTAAGTCCACATGGGGCACTGAAGGGGACTTATTGAAATTAGAAATTGATCCTAAATCTCATTCTGCATGGACAGGTGGAAAACAAAAATTAATGGACAAAGGTAGAATTAGTAAATTTAATAAAAAATTCCAAAATTTTAAATCTGAAAAGAAAAATTAAATGTCAAATGCACCTTTGATGCCAATGGCTACTGCTGTTTGGCTAGTCGAAAATACAACATTAACATTCAAACAAATCTCAGATTTTTGCCAACTACATGAAGTGGAGATTCAAGGGATAGCGGATGGTGAGGTAGCAAAAGGAATAAAAGCTTACAATCCCATTATATCAGGTCAGTTATCAAGGGAAGAAATTGAATTATCATCTAAAGATGAGAGCAGACCATTACAAATTAAAAGTAGCGACATTGAAATATCAAATTCAGAAAAAAAAATAAAAAAATACGTACCGCTTTCAAAAAGACAAGATAAACCAGACTCAGCATTGTGGCTTTTAAGGCAACATAATTTACTCAAGGACTCCCAAATTGCAAAACTTGTTGGTATAACAAAAAATTCTGTTACCTCAATCAGAAACAAAAGCTATTGGAATTATAATAATCTAAATCCAAAAGATCCTGTTGCATTAAATTTATTTACTCAAAAAGATTTATTAGATGCTATAGAGAAAGCTGAAAGAAGAATAAAAAGAGAAAAGAAACAGAAGGAAAAAGAAAAACTAAATAATCTTGTATCTGTATGATGAATAAAATTTATAGACATAAAATTATAAAAGTGATAGTTAACCACTTTTTTGGAGGTAGTTATTAAAATAGAAGTAAAAGATAATAATATTGAACAAGCCCTGAGAGTTTTAAAAAGAAAACTTCAAAGGGATGGTTTTTTTAAAGTAATAAAATTAAAAAATACTTACGAAAAGCCGTCAGAAAAGAAAAAAAGAATTCTTCAAGAAAATATTAAAAGAGTAAAAAAATTAAATAAACTCAAGAATAGAATTTAAGTATACCGCGGGGTGGAGCAGTCTGGTAGCTCGTCAGGCTCATAACCTGAAGGTCGGCGGTTCAAATCCGTCCCCCGCAACCAATTCCAGACTAGATTTGAAAGTTTGATTTTTTACTATCAACTAAAAAAGCTTTAACTGTTTCTTGCGTTAGTTGATCAAATGATTTTCCAAAATTTTCTATTTTTTCAATAATTTTTGGTGGCACTGTAATAATATGGCACCCCAATTGTTTTGCTTGTAAGTAATTATAAGGCTCTCTAACACTTGCCCATAGTATCTCAACATTTTTAAATCTTTTTGCTAATTTAATACTTTTATTAAATTCTGGCACAGGATCTTTTCCTACATCCCCTGCTCTTCCAGCAAAAATTGAGATAATTACTTTTGTTTTTTTATTAATTAACTTTAAAATCTTTTCAGTTTGTTTAGCTTTATAAACAGCGGTTATATTAAGTTTAATATTTTGATCATTTAATTCTTTGATAATTCTCCCCATAAATCTACCTTTAGAATTTGAAACTGGTACTTTTACATAAACATTTTTTCCCCAAGTGTTGATCTTCATTGCTTGAATTTTCATGTCTTTATATTCATCTGCAAATACTTCAAGAGATACTGGTTTATCATTACAAATTTTTAGGATTTTTTGTGAATATGTTTTGTAATCTTTTGCCCCTGCTTTTCTCATTAAGCTTGGATTAGTTGTAAATCCCTTAACAATTTTTTTTTTATTAAATTTTTTAATTTGATCTAATTCTGCAATGTCACAAAAAATTTTAGTGTTCAAATTTATACCTATAGATTTTTAGTAATATCTTCTGTCATTTTTTTAGCATCTGCAAACAACATTAAAGTATTTTCTTTGTAAAATAGGTCATTATCAATTCCAGCATAACCGGGGGATAAACTTCTTTTTAAAAATAATACAGATTTACATTTTTCAACATCAAGAACTGGCATTCCATAAATTGGGCTTTGTGGGTCTGTTTTTGCAACTGGGTTCGTAACATCGTTGGCACCAATTACAAACGCAACATCTGCATTTGCAAAATCATTATTAATTTCCTCTAATTCAAATACTTCATCGTATGGTACATTTGCTTCAGCTAATAATACGTTCATGTGTCCAGGCATTCGTCCTGCAACAGGATGTATTGCATAGGAGACTTTAATGTCATTTTTTTTCAAAGTATCAACCATCTCTCTTAAGGCATGTTGTGCTTGTGCAACTGCCATTCCGTAACCTGGAACAATTATTACAGATGAGGCATTTTTCATTAAGAAAGCCGCATCATCTGCGTTTCCGCTTTTAACTGGTCTTTGTTCTTTATTTTGTGCCGAGGCTGATTTCTCAGTTGCGCCAAATCCCCCTAGGATTACATTAAAGAATGATCTATTCATTCCTTTGCACATTATGTAAGATAAAATTGCTCCAGAGGATCCAACCAAAGCACCAGTAATTATTAATGCAGTATTTTCCAAAGTAAATCCTATACCAGCTGCAGCCCAACCTGAGTATGAATTTAACATTGAAATCACCACTGGCATATCTGCTCCACCAATCGGAATTATTAATAATAAACCAATTAAAAATGATATAGCTAGCAATATCCAAAAAAAGTTCGAAGACTGAGTTGAACAGAGCAGATAAATAATTATAATTATAGAAATTAAAATCAAAGCATTTAAGGGATGCTGACCTTTAAAGGTTATAGGAGATCCAGACATTATTCCTTGAAGTTTTAAAAAAGCAATAATTGAACCTGAAAAAGTTATTGCGCCAACTGCTGCACCAATTGACATTTCAATTAAACTACCAAGTTTAATATTGCCAGGTGAGCCTAAATTAAAAGCTTCCGGATTTAAAAAGGCAGCTATTGCAACAAACACAGCTGCAAGACCAACTAAACTATGAAAACCAGCAACTAATTCAGGCATTGCTGTCATTGGAATTTTATATGCAATAAAAGCACCAATTAATCCTCCTATTAAAAGAAAGACTAAAACAACTACAAATCCCGTTGAAAAATTACCAATGGATAAAAATGTAACTGTAACCGCAATGGCCATTCCTAAAATTCCGAAGAAATTTCCTTGTCTTGATGTTTCTGGTGATGAAAGCCCTCTTAATGCGAGAATAAATAATACACCTGAAACTAAATAAAATATGGCTGATAAATTTGCTGATAACATTATTTATCCTTTTTCTTTTTTTTGTACATTGCAAGCATTCTCTGCGTTACTAGAAAACCACCAAAAATATTAATTGAAGCTAATGATATTGCTAAAAAACCAAAGATACTTGATGTGTTAAATATAGTGTCAGAATTTCCAGCCAAACCTGCAATAATTGCCCCAACAATTATTACTGATGAAATTGCATTAGTGACAGACATCAGAGGAGTATGCAGTGATGGAGTTACACTCCAAACCACATAATATCCAATGAAGATTGAAAGGATAAAAATACTTAATCTGAATATAAAAGGATCGATTTCCATTATTTACTTAAAGTTTTCTCAATTATCTCATCATCCAAATTAATATTTAGTTTTTTATTTTCTATATCATATAAATTTGAGACAAAGTTAAATACATTTTTTGCATATAAATTTGAGGCAGAGGTGGGAAGTTTGTTTAAAATGTTACTATCCCCTATTATTTTAACACCATTTTTGTCTACAACTTCATCAACTTTTGTATGAGCTGTGTTTCCACCTTGAATAGCTGCTAGATCGTAAATTATAGAACCAGAATTCATACTATTAATCATATCTTCTTTAATAATAACTGGTGCTTTCTTCCCTGGAATTAAAGCTGTGCAAATAACTATATCTATTTTTTTTAATGTTTCCGATAATAATTCTTCTTGTTTCTTTTTGAATTCATCTGAGGCTTCTTTAGCATAACCCCCCTCTGTCTCTAAATTTTCTGCACCTTCAACTGTCAAAAATTTTCCCCCTAAACTTTCCACCTGTTCTTTTGAGGCCATTCTAACATCTGTTGCAAATACAATTGCACCCATTCGTTTTGCCGTGGCAATTGCTTGTAATCCTGCAACTCCTGCACCAACTACCAACACTTTTGCAGCTGGGATCGTACCTGCTGCAGTCATCATCATTGGAATAGCTTTTTCAAAATTGGCAAATGCCTCAACTACCGCTTTATAACCAGCAAGATTTGCCTGTGAAGATAATATATCCATAGATTGAGCTCTTGTTATTCTTGGAAGTAATTCGAGTGAAAAAACATTAATTTTTTTTTTAGTTAAATTGCTTATTTTATCTTTATTAATATACGGATCTAAGACTCCAATTAAATTTTGATCCTCTTTTAATAAAGAACTTTTATCATCATCTAACAATCCTAATTGAGCAATAATGTTTGCATTAGTTATAAGTTCTTTTTCATCATTTAAAATTGATACCCCTAATTCTTTATATTCTTCATCTTTAATACCAAGATGACTTCCATAATTTTTAGATAAAGAAACTTCAAGACCAAGTGATATATATTTTTTCGCAATCTCAGGAGTAATTGCAATTCTTTTTTCAATTTTTTGATTTTCTAATATAGAAGCAATTTTCATACATTTATATTACAGTAAGAATATTGCCATTAAAACTAAAACGCCAATAACTGCGACGGTTCCCCACAATACTAATTTTGTAAAATTATTCCAAGTCCTTTTATGGTTTTCATTATCCATAAAAATTATTTTTGTCTTGCTTTAAATTTTGGATTTGTTTTATTTATAACATAGACCCTTCCTCTTCTTCTTACTAATTTAGAATTAAGGTCTCTTTTTTTTATTGACTTAAGTGAGCTTTTAATCTTCATTATATTTTTTATATGGTTTTTATATAATTTTTTAAATCTATACTAGCCTTTAAATTAATTATTTTTTTTCCATGTAGTTTGCTAATTATTGATGATTTAAACCTCTCTCCCCTTCTAAAAGGTACTAATTTATATTTATGTTTAAAGAATTTAGCTATTTGTAAAATACTATATGACTTATCAAAACTGATTGAATACTGTGAATTTTTGTTAGATTTCATTGCATATATACAAGCATCTACAGAATCTTTTACATGGGTAAAATTTCTTTTTTGAGTACCAGGCCTTACTACTGGCAATGGTAACTTGTTTTCTTTACAATATCTAAATATTCCAATTACTGCTGCCATTTTATGATTTTTGATTTCTCTAGGACCATAGACATTGTAAAAGTAAATAATCTCATATTTTAAACCAAACCAATTGTGAAAATTCAAAATCATATGTAAGTTTTTTGTTTTTGTAAAAACGTAGGGTGACAGATGTTGATCTGACATTTTATTGCCAAAAGAAGCTGAGGTTGCTGAATAAATAATTTTTATTTTATTATCTAAACAAAACTTTATTACATGGTAAGAGCCTATAATATTACTATCAAAAACATTATTTTTATTTTTAAAACTTTGGGCAATTCTAGAGAATTCACCAAAATGAAAAACTACCCTTATTCTATTTTTTATTTTAGAGAATATTTTATAAAAATTTTTTGTATTGTTTTTTATATACTTTACTCTTTTACTTTTGATATGGTTAGTAGTTGAACCAGATGAATAATTATCTAAACTTATTATATCATTTTTAGTTTTTAAAAGTAAGTTTTCAATTAAATTACTTCCAATAAAACCGGCGCCACCTGTAACTATTATGATTTTTTTTTTCATTATTAATGCCTGGCAATGTCCTACTCTTCCATATCTTAAGATAAAGTACCATCGGCGCTAAAGAACTTAACTACCGAGTTCGGAATGGGATCGGGTGTAGCCTCTTTGCAATAATTACCAGGCGACTAATAGATATATCTTTTTGTAAGTTTGTAAATAGATATTTGAATATATTTACTCTATTAAATTATCTTATTTTTATATACACAATTAGTTATGGCTAAAAAAAAAATTGCCTTAATAACAGGTGTGTCCGGACAAGATGGCTCCTATCTTGCGCATTTTTTGTTACAAAAAAACTATAAAGTTATTGGATCTGACAGAAGGTCTGCAAGGAATACTCAGTGGAGACTAGATAGATTGGGTATCATGGATAAGTTAATCTATGAGGAGCTAGAATTAGGGGAAATTTTTGAAATTCAAAGACTTTTTAAAAAATACAATTTTGATGAAGTTTATAATCTCGCTGCACAGTCTTTTGTTGGTTCTTCATTTAATAGTCCACTGAACACAGCTAACATAACTGCATTGGGAGTTTTAAGATTTTTAGAATGTATTAGAACAATTTCCCCAAAAACTAAATTTTACCAAGCATCTTCATCAGAAATGTTTGGAGATGTTTTGGAAAAAATACAAAATGAAAAAACCCCTTTTAATCCCCAGAGCCCTTATGCAATATCGAAAATGTTTGGTCATTTTGCAACAACGAATTATAGACTTTCTTATAACTTATTTGCTGTTTCAGGAATTTTATTTAATCATGAATCGCCTTTTAGAGGTGAGGAATTTGTGACCAGAAAAATTATAAAAGGTTTCATTAATATTTTAAAAGGAAAACAAAAATTTATTGAATTAGGTAATATTGAGGCAAAAAGAGATTGGGGATATGCAAAAGAGTATGTAGAGGCAATGTGGAAAATGCTACAAAATAAGTCTCCAAAAGATTATGTAATATCAACTGGAAAGACATACAGTGTGAAAGAATTTGTAAATGAAGTGGCAAGATATCTAAATTTTAAGACGAAATGGATTGGAAAAAGTTCATTAAATAAAAAACTAATACATACAGATACTAATAAAGTGCTTGTAAAAATTAATAAAAAATTTTTCAGACCAGCTGAAGTTAATTTTCTAAAAGGTGATTTTTCAAAAGCAAGAAAAGAACTTAATTGGAAACCTAAAACAGATTTTAAAAAATTAGTTAAAATAATGGTTGATGAAGAGTTAAAATACTCTAATTAATTCAATTTTTAGTTTTTTTTTTAAGAAAATCTTCATAAGTTATTAAAATTGATTTTTTTATATCCCTGTAGGGCTTCCAACCGTAATTTCTAGAAATAGTATTATCTAGTTTTTTTCTTAAAGTACCATTTGGTTTTGATGTATCTAACTCAAATTTTACATTCACATCAAGCACATCTGAAACAATCCTAGCATAGTCTAAAATTGTTTTTTCAAATGAACTACCGATATTAATTAAACTTTCCTTTGTTTTTTTTTTTAAAAAAAATAGACATGCATCCGCTATATCATCTACATAAATTAATTCTCTTTTAGCTTTTCCATTTCCCCAAAGTAAAACAGATTTTTTTTTTTTTATTTTTGCTTCATGAATTTTTCTTATGAGTGCTGGAAGAAAGTGAGATGAATTCAAATCATAATTATCATTTGGTCCAAAAGTATTGCATGGCATCAAACATTTAAAATTTGTCCTATACTGAAAATTATAACTTTCACACATTTTAATACCTGCTATTTTTGCTATAGCGTATGGTTCATTAGTTTTTTCTAATAAACCTGTTAACAAATTTTTTTCTTTAATGGGTTGAGATGAATTTCTGGGATAAATACAACTGGAACCTAAAAAAATTAGGTTTTTAATATTATTAATATATGACCCATGAATGATATTAGTTTCTATAGCAAGATTATCATAAATAAATTCTGCTTTTAGTGAATTATTTGCTTGAATTCCACCAACTTTAGCAGCAGCATTTATAACAAATTCAGGCTTATATTTATTTAAAAATTTAAATACCTTTTTTTGATCTCTCAAATCTAATTCTTTGCTTGTAGCAAACAAAATTTTTTTAAATCCGTTATTTTTTAAAAGTCTTAAAATTGAGGATCCCACTAAACCTGTATGACCTGTTAAATATATTTTAGAATTTTTATTAATCATTATTAATTGATTTTTTTTTGTTAAGTTTATTTCTTAAAATTTACATTTGTCAAAATATTATTAGAATTATTAGCTGATAAAGAAATAAATAAACATAAATTAAATAAGTAAAAAGTACTGTTCCATGATGAAAAAATACTTCCATGGGTATTTATAGGCCAAAAAATTGATAAAAAATGTAAAGCAAATGCAATTATGCACAATTTTTCAATCTCTGACTTATTTTGATTTTTTTTAAAAAAAATTAGTCTTTTCAAAATTAAATAAATCAATGCAATAAAAATAATCAAACCGATCAAACCTAAATCTAATATTAGTTCTAAAATATAATTATGAGGATGAGTCGAGCAAATAAATTCAGAATGATTTGTTTTTTTGTTAATTTTATTTTGGATATATATTTTAGTATCTTCTTTGCATGATTTAATTCGATATGTCCTTAGTCCTTGTCCAAATAGGTAATTATCTTTTGCTATTTCTAATGATGTTAAATATAATGCACCATATTGACTATTATATATAGAGTCTTTCTTTGTCTTTGAAAAAATTTTTAAAGTATCCTGGATAGTGCCTTTAATATATCTGTCTTTAAGAGGATTAGAAACTGTCAAAATAATAGCTACTATAAAAATGGAAAATAAAAGTTTATAAATAATATGTTTTCTTAATTCTTTAACAAATATGAATAATAAACAAAAATTAAGAATTGATATGATAATTGAAGATCTTTCACCTGTGATAAAAATTGAAATGTTAATAATAATTGAAAATATTAAAAAAAACCAAAATTTATTTTTCTGATTTTTAATTAAAAATGTAAAAAAAATTAATATAGGTAAATAAATTCTAGCTATAAACCCCCCAACTACGTACTCATCTTTAAAAAAACTAGTTAATCTTATTAAATTGTTAGGTTCTATTTCAAAGCCAATTAAATTTTTACCATTAAAAAATTGAAAAAAAGTATCAAAAATAACTATAATTAAAATCACTGAAGAGGTATAAATAAATTTTTTTAAATCAAATATTTTCTTGGAAATTAAAAAATCAATCACAATACAGAAAGAAACTATTTTAATAAAAATTAAAGTATTTTTTAAAAAAAAATAGTTACCATTATAAAATGTAACCAGAAAAGAATAAAAAAATAAAAGAATAACCAAAATAAAGATAATTCTTTGATCTTTTGATATAATTACTTCTTTCTTAAATATTATATATATTGAAAAAAGACAAATAACGATTTGAAAAAAATTATTAACAGATGATCCAAGGATTAAGAATAGTGGATATAAATAAAAGATATAAGATAACCATTTATAAGCTTTATCTTTATGCATAAAGGAATTCTTATAATATAACTTAAAATTAAAATATAGTTTAAATGCTTGTTATAAAAATTTTTTTTGGAATATATATTACTTGTTTCATTAGCTATACGCATGGCCATGTATTCAATAATATTCTTAAGATTAAAAATAATTTTTTTGAAAGTTTAATTATTGGATTTTTTATATTGGGTTTTTTTGGACTTTTAATTAATTTTTTTTATCCAATAAATTATATAATAAATAATATAATATTACTTATATCGTTTGCTATTCTATTACATTTAATTTTAAAAAAAAAATTAGATTTAAAAATTTTTAAATATTTTTTTTTAATAAGTGCTTTATCAATAATTTTGGTATTATATTCAAACTTTCAAGAAGATTATCCATGGTATAACCTTCCATTTATATCTTTACTGAATAATGAAAAAATTTCTTTTGGTATATCAAATGTACAATTTAGATTTGGTCACATTTCCATATTACAATATACATCAGCAATTTTACCTAATTTAATAATAAATCAAAATTTATTAATATTACCAAACCTTATAGTTCCTACAGTTTTTATGGTTTGGGTTATTGACGAATTAATTTTTAAAAAAAAAAAAGATTATTTATTAGCAAATAACTTTCTTTTTTTTGTTGCAATATTTTTTTTAACAAAATTTACGAGATTTTCAGAATTTGGGAATGATGTTCCTGCGCATACTTTAATTTTTATAATTATATACAATATTTTAAAATTAAATGCGAAAAGCAAAGATTTTAAAATAGATAATAAATTTTTGTTTAATAAAATTTTAATTTTTTCAATTTTTGCGATTATGCAAAAAGTTCAATATTTTATGATTATACTTTTACCAATGTGTTTTGCTTTGTTTTATTTTAAGTATAATATAATCCAAAATTATAAAGTTTTAATAATATCATTAATCATTATATTTGCCTGGTGTTCAAAAAATTTTATTCATACTGGATGTATTTTATATCCTAATGAAACAACTTGCTTTAAAAATGTATCATGGTCAGCAAATAACTCACAAGATCATTCAAATCCTAGAAAAGTTTATGATGCATCCTCAGCGTGGTCTAAAGGATGGCCAGATCAGACAGAAAATATTTTAAATCATAGTGATTACAATAAAAATTTTAATTGGATTTCAACCTGGTACAACCATCATGGTTTATTAATCGGGAAAAAACTACTCCCATTTATTATTATTTCTTCATTTATAATTTTATATTCAAACTTTAAATCAAAAGGTTTTAATTTTAAAATTTTTAGAAAACAAATTAATAGAAATAAATATATTATTATTTATCTTATATTTTGCTTGTTAGTTTGGTTAAATATTTTTCCAATGTTTAGATACAATACTGCTTTTATAATAAGCCTTTGTGCTATTTTGTTTGGAATACTTTTAAATACAAAAATAAATTACTGCGTAAAAGAATTTAGATTATTATTAGCTATCTGTGTAATTTTTATTTGTTCAAAAAATTTATTAAGAATAAGTAATGATTATGAGCAAAATAATATTTTTCCTAAAATAAAATCTGATACGACTTATAAAGTATTTCAAAGTAATGGTTACAAAATGATAAAACCAAATAAAGGTGGATGTTTTTATGTTAATGAAATTTGTTCTCATCATGGTCACCAAAATAATATAGAAATTATAAATTTTAAAAACTATAAATTTTATATTAATAAGAGGTAGTTTGAAAATGCAAATTCATTTAATAATCATATTGATATTGACTACTTTATTATTCTTAAATTCAAAAAATTTTGCAAAATTTTTTGAATTATTTGATGTTCCTAATGAAGTGAGAAAAATCCATTCTCTTCCAATACCGAAAGTTGGTGGAGTAATAATATTTTTTGCTATTCTTTTATATTTTTTTTCTTCTTCGAATTATATTCAAAATATTGATTATATAATTTTTATTTCATTTTTTTTCTTGATTGGTTTATTAGATGATTTAAACAATTTATCCTCATCAATAAGACTTTTAGTATGTTTTATATTTATATTTATTTTTCTTTTTTTTAATCCAGAATTAAGAATCAATGACATGTTAATATTTGGAAAAAACATTGATTTAAATTTTCACTTAAATTTCATAATAATTATTTTCTTAACTTCGTTATGTATTATGCTTTTACAGCACGCTATAAATATGATTGATGGGATAAATGGACTTTGTGCATTATTTGTTTTAATAAGTTTTCTTTATTTTAAATTTAATTATTTTAACGATCAAGCAGATTTATTTTACATATTTTTAATATTAATTTTTATTTTTTTTAATCTGTTAAGTAAAACTTTTTTAGGTAATTCAGGATCATATTTATTATCCTCAATTCTAGGCTATAAAATATTACTTATTAACTCTAATGAATTAACTCTTACTTCAGAAAAAATTTTTTTAGTTTTATTAATACCTGGTGTAGATATGTTGAGACTTTTCATTGTAAGAATTTGGAATAAAAAAAATCCCTTTAGAGCTGATAGTAATCATTTACATCATCTTTTATTGAATTATTTTAATTCTAATCAAACAAAAACACTGTTAATTTATTTAATTATTTCATTTGTACCAATATTGATTTCTAGCTTTAATTTGTTAAATGATAACTATCTCATTTTGATAAGTATACTTATATACGTTTATACAATTTATAAGCTCAAATTTTTAAAAGTTGAATAATTGATGAAGAAAAAAATACTTATATTTTCTCCCACATTTAACGAACGAAGTAATGTTATTAAATTTTTAAATTATTATAAATTAAATTATAAAGATTATAATTTACTAATAGTTGATGATAATTCTCCAGATAATACCTTTTTGATCTTAAATTTAAATTCTTTAAATACAAAAAAAGTAATTTTAAAAAAAAGAAAAAAAAAGATGGGTTTAGACACAGTATATAAATATGCTTGGCAATATGCATTCACAAATAAATATGATTATTTAATTTCAATCGACTTTGACTTACAGCATGATCTGTCAGACATAAAAAAAATATTATTTTATCTAAAATATTATAATTTTGTAATTGGTTCTAGGTATATGAATGGTGGAAAATGTAACCTTACAGGTATTAGATATTTTTTAAGTTTTTATGGTAATAAAATAATAAAATTTTTACTTAGAATTCCGCTTAACGAGTTTACTACAGCATTAAGAGGTTATGATAAAGAAGTTATAAATTATCTTGTATCAGAATCTATCAAAACCAAAGGGTATTCCTTTCAAACCGAGGTAGTTAATAAAATTTGTAAAAAAAACTTTCGATATAAGGAATTTCCAATTGTATTTGGAAATAGATCTTCAGGTAAATCGAAAATACCAAAATTTGAGTCTATTAGAACAATTTTTTATTTAATTAGAAGTTTATTTAGTAATTAAGATATAAATATTATTAATAAAAATATTTATATTTAACTTTTTAGATAAACTAAGAAGCTTTTATTTTATTTTATTTATTTTTATATTTATTGAATATTTATTTTTATTATCAAAAAATACAATTCCATCATTTGGTAAAAAGTTTTTTGCTCTTAATAAATTTAAAAAATTTTTAACAACAATTTTTGAGTTTAGATTAATTTTAGAAATTTTTAACATATCTTTTCTAAAATTTATTTTTTTGTATTTTCTTGCTTGTTCTATGGCTGGAATCTTATGATTTTTAATATTAGTAAAATTTTTTTTAAATAGACTAAACAACTCAAATATAGATTGGTCATAAAGTTTTTTTGCATCCCAAGTCCAGTCAATATTTTTAATTCTGGATTGAAATGCGATTTGCCCACTATCAATTTTATTATTAACATGATGCAAAGTTACTCCATAAGGGCCACCTTTAAGTAAGCTCCAAAAGTTTGGATCTTTTCCTTTAAAAAAGGGTAAATAACTTGGATGTGTGTTTAGATAATATTTTTTAATATTTAAAAACTTTTTTTTTAAAATATATGGCCACCATACTAAGAGTATAATCTGAGAATTAGAATTTCTTATTTCTTGGATAATTTTATTGTCTTTAGACTTGGCCCAATAAATAATTTTCTTTTTAAAATATTTTCTAGCATATTTATTTAACTTACTTTGATCATCATTTACTAAAATAAGTTTTTCTATAGATGAAGAGTCTTTTTCATTAATGAATTTTAAAATTTTATAACCAAGATTATCATGTAAAAAAATTATCATATTAAAATTTAAAATATTTTTTTAAAGCTATATATAATGATTTTGATGACATTGGATCAAAATATATTCCTTTTTTGCTTAAGATTTCTTTTGCATAAGGTAGTTTTGCAGCAAAAATCGGTATGTTTAAATTTTTTGCTTCAAGCAAAGGTAAACCAAAACTTTCAATCAAGGATGGGTATATTATTGCATCATATCTTCTAAAAATCTCATTGAATTTTTTGTGATCATACAGTTTCTCTCTAAAAATATTTCTAGAATTTTCAAATCTTTTAAAATCATTTTTGTTGCAAGTAAAAAAAAATTTTAATTTATCAATTTTGTAAGTTTTAACTAGATCAATAATTAATTTGTGATTTTTATAATCATAAATATTAGAAGGATAGAGAATTTTAAAGTTTTTTTTATTTTTATTATTTTTTTTAAAATTAGTCATTTTTGGCATTATTATTTTTTCTACTTTTATTTTTTTTTTTATTTCAGGATAAGATCTACTGATGTACTTTTTCATAAAGTTTGATTGCACATAGATATTTTTCACATTCGAAACAAAAAATTTAAAATAAACTCTTTTAAGTCGAAACAAGATTTTTTTGGATGAATAGTTATAAAATTTAGGGTCAATTAGGTTGGCTTGATTTAAATATAAGTTATGTTTTTTTACAAGTGGAAGAGGGTAATCGCCCATAACATTTACGTTAGTATTTAATTTTTTTTTGATAAAAAAGTACGCAAAAATTATGTAAAAAAGATTAAAAGAAAATAAGTTTTTAAACTTTATTAAATTTTTTCTTTTAATATTAAGATCAATTTTTATTTGATCATTAATGTATAAGACAAATTCTTCTTTTAATTTAGATAGTTTAAAATTAAGCCATACCTTTGCACCTAAACCATTAATATTCGGTGCATATAATATTGTTAATTTATTTTTCATCTAGGTACTTAACTATATTTTTAAAAGCTTTAAAATTACTATTGAGACCAAATTTTTTGGATAATTTAATATTCTTATCGCTTATTTTGGACAACCTTTTTTGGTCAAAATTTAATAAATTAATTATCTTATTATAAATTGTGAGACGATCGTAGTTTTTTAAAAAAATATTACTTGTTTTTTTCAACTCAGGATAGTTACCAATCTTATTGCTTAAAATAAGTACATTTCCTGCAGATAAAGATTCCATTACGGACAAAGGCCAATGATCTTCTTTACTCAAAAGTACAAAATATTTATTGAGGTTAAAATTCATATTAATATCACTTGGACTCAAATTTTTTCTTATAATAAAATTTTTTCTAAATCCTGTGGGTACAAATTTTTTTTTATAATTATTGGTAATTATAAATAGTTTTAAATGGTTGTATTTAGCAAATACTTTTTTAAAAACACTAATCAAAAGGTTGATATTTTTTCTATTAATCATTTGCCCAACGAATATAAAATTATTTGATCTTTTATTTATATTATTCTTTGAGTTGAATAAACTTCTATTAATTGAATATAAATTTTTAAAAATACCATTTTTAATACCATAGGAGTTTAGTAATTTTCGAGAGGACTCACCAGGTACCCAATATGCATCGAAATTATTTTTTAATATTGTTTTAAAAATATATTTACCAATTAATTGTCTAAAATTATTTTTTTTATTATTATCAATCATTGAAACAATTTTTATATTTTTTCTTTTGGAATAATTAACCAAAATTTTGAATTCTTGATAGTTCCAACCACTTACAAACAAAATATCTGGTTCTTCTAATTTAAAATCTTCCCAAGAAGAATAAGTTTTATTACCAATATTTATTATATTTTTTTTTAAAATTTTTTTATAAGAAGAAGAGTTTTTTTTATTTATTTTAGTAATAAGTTTTATTCTATATTTAGAATTATCTATTAAATTTTTGATAATATAAATTGCATAGAAAGGAGCATCTTTCCATAGGAAAAAAATATTCTTCACACAGTAATCCTTTTAAAATAATACACAGAGTGTTTTTTTTCTTTTAATTGTAAATTAGATATTTTTTTTAAGTTATAAATAAGTTGATTAATTTTTGACTGATTATTAGAATGAATTTCAATTATCAAATTTTCGCATTTTTTTAAATCTATAAAATCTTTTTTATTAAAATGTAATTCTTCTCCCTCTATATCGCAAGAAATTTGTACTTTTTTAAAGTTAAATTTTTTAAAAATATTTTTTAAAGTAGTTGTTTTTTTTTTATTTATTTTTTTTTTATTTTTTTTTTTTAATAATTTAATAAAAATAAAATATTTTTTTTCATTAAATATATAGTTTGGATTATTAATATTTGTGTGCGAAAAAAATAATTTATTTAAAATTTTAAAATTTTTAAAGTTATTTTTTTTTACGTTAATTTTTAATTGTTCTACGCAAAATTTACTTGCCTCTACACAAATAATTTTTTTCTTGGATTTATGCGCAAAAGTACACATGGTTGCACCTATACCTGATCCTAAATCAATTGTTGGTAAATTAATGTTGAAATATTTTTTTATCAGCTTTATCTCTGCACTTTCATAATAAGAAAATAAAATTCTTATATAATTTTTATGATCTAAATTTTTAACAAAAATTTTGGAACCTTTAAAATTTATAAAATTTGGTCTAATTAAAAAGCTAAATATAAATCCTATGAACTTGCTTTCAAGAAATTGACCCAACAACTTATTTAATTTTGTTCTAATCACTTATTTTAATTAATAGATTTTTTATAATTTTATTCCAATTATAGTGTTCTTTAATTATTTTTTTTGATTGTTTCTGTTTCTTAAGTAAAAGTTTTTTATTAAATTTAATGGCTTTTCTTATTAATTCTTCATATTTACCATTTCTTTTTTTTAGTAATAATATTTTTCTCAATTCTTTGGTATAACTTAGCTGATCTGTGCTTATAATCGGTTTGCAATATCTAAGATAATGAAGAATTTTTGATGGAAAATTATTATTGTTATCATGATTATTTTCGTCTCTTAAATTGACAAACACGTCTATTTTTTTTGATAATTTATTAAAATCTTTTTTGTTTTTAAATCCAAGAAACTTAATTTTTTTATTATTTATATTTAGTTTACTTTTGAAATATTTTTTATCATTACTTGTAATGAATAATTTAATTTTATCCTTATCAAATTTTAAAAAATCTGAAATAAATTTTTCTATATCAATCCAGGGCCCCAAACTTCCTGCATAAAGAAAAGATTGTGTTTTTTTAAATTTGGTTATTTCTATCTTATCTATTCCACCTTGAACTAAAATTTTAGATTTAAGATTTGATTTGTTAAAAGCATAATTTGAAAGATAAATAACAAGATCTGCTTTATTTAATTTTTTTTCTATATTTTCTCTCTCTTTTCCATCAAAATCAGCGACAATAGAGATCCACTTAAAATTATTATTTAATTTAAGTTCTTTTGCCAATGAAATTGAAATTTTGTCAAAATTGTAAGTAAAAATAATTTTTTTATCATGACCTTTAATTTTAATAATTTTTTCTCTGATTTTTTTTCTAATATTTATACTTTTAAAGAAAGGTAAATTTATGTAATCAAAAGAAAAACTTTTAATTTTTTTAAGATTAAATAAATTTCTTTTTATATAAATTTTTCCAAAAGGCCAAAATTTACTAAAATTATAATTAATTATTAAAACCTTTTGTTTCGAATACTTATTAAGAGCTTTAATAAATTCAGTTTGCCATTCAGTAGCAGCAGGGCTAAAAGTGTCATTATTTTTTAGAGATTTATAATTATAAAGATTAGAAATCCAAAAAATCATACAGATATGTTATTTTTTTCAAGCCATTTTGAAATAATATAAAAGTTTTTTATTTCAGATAGGTTCTGTTTTTTTTTCATCTTTTTTTTCAAATTTGCCTTATAACTATTTAAAAAAATATCATCTTTTTTATTCAATCTCTCAATTATATCCTGTTTAAGATTTTCATTTAAAAGTTTATATAGAGGTATTTCAAAACCTACTTTTTTATTTTGTTTAATTTGAAAATTGTCATTATAAATTTTATTTAATTCATATTTAGGTTTATGGTTTATTTTTTTTGAATAACTTAAGCTTTTGCTGACAAATTCAATTAATTCATGATCTAAAAATAAAGGTCTGATTTCTAGTGAATTTGACATACTAAAATTATCTGAGTCTCTAAGAAGTGTGTTTACTAAATAGTTTTTGATCTCAAAGTGAAAAATTCTTTTATGTAGATTTTCAGATTGGTTGTCGTATTTCAAAATATCTGAATTCATTTTTAAATTTTCATTATTATTAATTAAGTCTTTATTGAAAATATTCTCCGACTCTTCAAAATTTAAAATTCTCAAATTTAGAAAAAAATCTTCAATTTTAATTTTATTAAAAAAACTTTTTTGGAAAAATCTGTTTGGTTTTATTTTATATAAAGTATCAATAAAACTGTCAAAAATTGAATTATTTTTTTTTGCATTTATAAATTTATTTATAATTTCATAGCCAAAAAAAATTTCGTCTGCACCAAGCCCGCTAAGAGATACTTTAGTATGTTTGGATGCTTCTTTTGAAACTAGAAATGTGTTAAGCCCATCAAAAGAAGGTTGATCCATTGCCTCTATAAAATTTTCAAAACAATTTGATATTTCATGATCATCAAATTTTTTAGTAAAGTGATTTGTACCTATTGAAGTTGAAATTAATTTTGATTGCTCCTCCTCGCTTTTTCCATCAAAAGAAATATTGAATGTTTTTATTTTGTTAGAACTGTTTTTAGATATTTTTGTTATAATGCTTGAATCAACACCTCCACTTAAAAAAGAACCAATATCTACGTCTGCTATATTACCAATTTTTATTGCTGAATATATTTTACTCGTGACTTCATCATAGTAGCTTTGCTCATTATCGAAACTTATATCTTCATTTAAAAAATCATTTAGCTCCCAATATTTAAATTTTTCTAAATCATTATTAAAATTCACATTCAGGAAATGTCCTGGTTCTAAACATTTTATGTTTTGAAAAACTGTATCCGGTTGATGAATTGAGCCATATTTTACACTTTTTAAAAGTGAAACATTATTTATATTTTTTTCTTGTTGGAAAACTTTTGTAATAGATTTGATTTCAGAGGCAAAGACAAAAGTATTTGATTTCTTAAGATAATAAAAAGGTTTGATACCAAGCCTGTCTCTCGCACAAAAAAATTTTTTTTTATTATTATCCCAAATTACAAAAGCAAACATCCCATTTAGGTAATTAAGAACTTTTTCGCCAAATAAATTATAACCTTCTAAAATTGTTTCGGTGTCTCCGTTGGTTTTGAGGTTAATTTTTTTTTGAATTAGAGTATTTCTTAAATGCTTGTAATTATAAATTTCACCATTAAACACAATAACATTTCCATTTACTTCTGATTTCATTGGCTGATTTGCATGGTTGTCTAAATCAATAATTGATAATCGAGTATTTGTTAATGCAAAGTTATTATGTTTATCAATTATATATGATTGATTATCAGGGCCTCTATGTTTGAGGCTTTCTTGCATTTTATAAATTTTATCAAGAGAAATTTTTTCTTTTGAAAATATTCCAGCAATTCCACACATTATTTTTCACCTTCAAAATATAAAAACCATCCATATCTTTTCATGATAAAATCTGAAATTTTTTTAAAAATTTTAATTTTACAGATTATTCTTGCTCCGGGAAAAGGTATAAGTAATGCATCCTGTAAATTTTTTATTTTAGTTATTTTCAAATTCGATTTATTAAAAAGATTTTTAACTTCCTTATGAGTAAAATGTCTAGCATAATAACCATCTGTATATTCCATGTTTATTTCTTGTAAATTTTTTTTTAAAAATTTTAATTTAAATATTCCTCTAAATATCCCTAGAATATAATACCTGAAAGAATTTTTATTATAAATCATAATTCTAAATTTACCATTTTTTTTAAGTGTTCTAAAAATTTCATTTATAATTTTTTCTGTATTCAATGAATGATGAATCACCCCCCAGCTCCAAATAAAATCTAAAGACTCATCTTTAAGCGGTAAATTTTCTGCATCTGCATTTATTAAATTTACATTTTGAAATATTATATTTTTTAATTTTAATCTTTTTTTTGTTGCCTCTATTGCCTCAGTGGTAATATCTACAGCAGTATAATTTTTAGGTTTAGAATTTTTTAATATCATTTCAGTGTGAAAACCATATCCACAACCAATTTCTAGGATATCTTTATCATTTATTGAACTATACTGTATGAACTGATCAAAGGGTATTTTAGAAAATGCGCTGTGGTAAATATTACTATCTCTAATAAAATTATTATCTATATAATTAAACCATTCTATGGAAAATTTTTCATAGTTATTTCTATTCTCCCAATCATAACTCATTGGATTATTTTCCCACCAATTTTTATTTAAAATCTGAGTATCTTTTTTTTTATTTTGTTTATTTTGTCTCTTAAAATTAACCATTAAAACCAATCATTTTTATCATGATAATAATCATTTAAGTAATATGGTCTTGTCCTAGCAAGATTAAAATCACTTAATGCATCAACTATGAAACCACTATCTATAGAAAGACATTTAAGGTCTTTGATTTGATTTAAAATGTTTGCCGAGCCTACTCCTGCTCCTATAAGGACTAAATCAGGTTGATCTTCTACTTTGTTTGTTTTTATTGTGTCTTGTAAAGGATTGTTTAAAGAAGTTTTGTAAAAATCAACTTTTTTGGCTCCAAATTTCATAAGAGTGTTCTTTAAATTCTCGTTTCTAATCTTCATATCTGATGTAAAAATTAAAATTCTTTTATTTTTGTATATTTCTTGAATTTTCTCTCCCAAAAAATAACCAGGAACAAAATAAAACTGAAAATAATTACTTTCATTTAAAATAATATTATTAATATTCATATAATTTAAAAAATCTTTTTGATATGGTTCGGTTAAAATATGCGGAGAAAAATTATAACACAACATTCCTTTAGTTGAGAGCTCTTTCAATTGATTTGTAAATTTTTTTCTTAATTTACCTAATTTGAAATATGAGTAAGTTTCACAATATCCTTTTCTACCAGAGCTATAAAAAGTACTCCCATAGTAAATAGATCTTTTTATATGTTGAAAAAAATAATTTATTTTTTTTTTTAAAGTATACTGGTGAAATTTTCTTCCTAAAATAAATATAAATTCACCATCACTCAACCTAAAAAGAGGGAAAAATTCTCTTTTGTTAATTTGTATTTCTATTTTATTTTCAAATTTTTTATACCAATCTAAAGAAGATATTTTATTTGGTGGATAGCATCCACCCCATTCTTTCTCGTGTTTTTTAAATCCAGGAATATTTAAAGTTGATGGATTCTCAAAATCAATCATTAATTCTTTTTAAATTTCCATTTTAATAAAGAATATAAGCTTGTAAAAAAATGCCACCATCGCACTTTTTTTCCCTCATCATACGTTCTAGAAAATATTGTTATTGGTGTTTCAAAAATTATTAAATTTTTATTTTTTGAAATTTTTGAAGTCATCTCTGTTTCTATTTCAAATCCATTTGACTGAAGTTTCAATTCTTTTAATAAAGATGCCCTAAAAACTTTATACCCAGTCTCTATATCTGAAAAGGTTTTGCTGTAAAGAAAGTTTGCAGACCAAGTCAATAATTTATTTCCAAGAAAATTTGGAAGACCTAAAACTCTAAATTCTTTTGCTCCTGTTAGTCTTGTTCCATAAACAACGTCAGCGTTATATTTTATAAAGGGTCTGATTAAATCTTCATAATCATCAGGAGAATATTCTAAATCAGCATCTTGCATTATAACAAGATCACCAGTTACATACTTAATGGCATTAATTATATTTGCTCCCTTACCCTCATTTTTGTCTTTAAATAATATTTTTACATTGTTATAATTAATTTGTTTAAGTATTTCCTTAGTACCATCGTTAGAATTATTATCAGAAATCACTACCTCTTTATTAATATTAAAAGTATTTGAATTTAAAACTTTTTCCAAACAATTTTTTATTGTTTTTTTTTCATTATAGACAGGAATAATTATTGAGATTTTTGTGATTATCATTTTATTATAATATAATTAAGCTGACCATAATGTTTTTAAAAAATTATCTGCATCTTTATACATATTTTTTCTCAAAAAATTAGTTTAATAGTTACAAATTTTTTGATTTATAGTTTCAATTGGTTTAATTACCAATATACATTGATCTTCAAATAAAAAATAACTGAATAATTGTTTAAATGACATTGGCTTTCTATAAACATCAAGATAAAACAACGTAAAATTCTCATTCAACAAAATATCGGTTGGAATAGTTTCTAAACCATCACCATAATTTACTCTGAAGGTTTCTCCATTAGATAAAAATTCCTTATTATTTTTTCTTATAGGTATTATGTCGTAATTAAAATTTTTCCTGATAAAAAATCGAGGAACAAAATTTTCGAAACTATTTAATTTAAAGTTTGAGTATTTTGTGAAATTTTCTTTATTCTCTAGGAAATACAGATTTTCACTTAAATTTACATCTCGACTAATTATATCAAAATAATCAAAT
Organism: uncultured Pelagibacteraceae bacterium; assembly: GCA_902613855.1. Classification (GTDB taxonomy): domain Bacteria; phylum Pseudomonadota; class Alphaproteobacteria; order Pelagibacterales; family Pelagibacteraceae; genus Pelagibacter. Next base: position 24,649 of record CACMIX010000001.1, on the reverse strand, counting down.
AAATTTTTACTTAAAATTGAATTCTTATTCATGTTATTAATTTTAGTATATTGGCTTAAGAATGAAAAAAAGATTAAAATAAACAAAATACTATATTTAGTAAAATTTATTTTTTTTTTTATTATTATTAGATTTAAAAGAAAGAAACATAAGAAAAAGACTGAATGGTAGGTGTATAATTCACTTGTATGTGAGATTAAAAATACTGGGAAACCTGACAATATAAAAATAAGAAAATATTTAATTAAATTTTGAGAAAAAATAAAATTAAAACATAAAAAAATATAAAATAAAAAAATTAAAGTAAATATTATTAAAAAGAAAATATTTTGGTACCCTAAATTTTTAAATGTCAAATAAATAAATGTATTATCTATTGGATTTATAACACTAAAATTAAATTGAAAAAAATTTTTTAAGAAATATAGAATATTTATAGAATATCTTTCGCCTTCTGAATTAAGCTGCCAAGATGCATTTAAATAATATCTTAAAAAAACATAAATAGTTACTAATAAAAAAAATAAAAAGATTGGAAAAAAATTTTTTGAAAATTGTTGTTTTAAATCAAAAATTTTATTTTCAACATTAAAAAAAAGTAGTGTAAGAGAGTTAACAAAAATAAATGATATTGCATTTTCTTTACTTAAGAGAGAAAATATAGTTAAAATTATTGAAATGTATAAATATTTTTCTCTTTTATAAGTGCAGTAAGACATAATAAAAATAAATGACAATATTCCAAAAAACGTACAAACTAGTTGTCCAAATGTATCAAGTCCATAAATTGCAATAACACTACTTTGATGAAATAGAAAAAATAAAGATAAAACTAAAGATAAAAACTTATTTTTTGAATAAAATACAAAATATAAATAAATTATAAATGTTATTATAATATGTAAAAAAACTTTTATATTGACGATCAAATTTGCGTCAAGATAATAATTAATATTTAAAAAATTATAAAATAAATTCTTAATAGGTCTCCACCAGCTATCAGTGAAAAAAAAAGCTTCTAAATAATTAGAATTTTTTAATTCTAACATTGTAAAGTCATCATTAACGAAAAAAAAATCTGAGGAATTATATTTTGCAAAAAAGTAATAAAATATTAAAAATATAAAAAAGATCATATGATATTTTTCATTAAATAATCTTTTCATATATCTATCTTTAACAATTGATTCTTAACAATTATTTATTATTAATTTTTTTTTAACTCTGACTCAACCATGTCATTAATTAAACTATTAATATCTCTTGATGGTTTCCATTTTAGTAATTTTTTTGCCTTATAATAATTACCTTTTAATGTATTTACCTCTGCTAATCTGAAGTATTCTTTTTTACATTCTATAATACACTTTTTTGTATCTAGATAAGCTTTTTCATCAATTCCTTTACCTTTCCATGTAATTTTCATTTGGAGTTTTTTGGCAACTAAATTTACAAATTGTTTCACACTATAATGCTTGCCTGTAGATATGATAAAATCATCTGGTTTTTTATAGTTTAAAATTTTCCACATAGCTTCAACATAATCTTCAGCGTGACCCCAATCACGTTTAGCATAAACATTACCTAGATATAATTTTTTTTGTTTGCCTATCTTTATTTTACATAATGCTTTTACAATTTTTTGTGTAACAAATGTTTCTCCTCTCAAAGGACTCTCGTGATTAAATAAAATTCCATTACTTGCAAAAATATTATAAGACTCTCTAAAATTTACAGTAATCCAATGAGCATATACTTTAGCTATAGCGTAAGGACTTCTTGGGTAGAAAGGTGTTTTCTCATTTTGTGGAGTTTCAAAAACTTTACCAAACATTTCTGAACTACCTGCCTGATAAAATTTAATTTTTTTATTAAATTTTTTGATTGCATCTAAAATTCTCAGAGGGCCTAATGCAACAGTATTTGCAGTATATTCAGGAGTTTCAAATGATACAGCAACATGTGATTGTGCTGCTAAATTATAAATCTCTGCAGGTTTAATTTTTTTTATTAAATTTGAAACTGATAATGGATCGGTAACATCACCATAATGCAGAAATAGTTTTTTTTTACTTTTAAACTTATCCTGATATATGTCATCAATTCTGTAGGTATTAATTAAAGAAGATCTTCTTTTAACTCCGTGAACTAAATAACCTTTTTTTAAAAGAAATTTTGATAAGTAAGCACCATCTTGCCCTGTTATACCGAAAATTAAAGCAATTTTTTTCATATATAAAACTTACTAGATTATTTATTACTTATTGGCCTTTTTTTAAAGAAATTTAATTATAATTTAAACTAATTTAAAACAAAACAATAAAGATATTTAAAAATTAAATTTTAATATACAATTATAGGTATAAGACAATTAAATTAAATTTTTATGTATTTTTTAAGTTATGATTTTCAAATATTTTTCTTATTTGTATTTACTTTTACTTTTCTTTGCACTTATTAATTATATTGAGCAAACCAAAATAATTTTATTTATATTATTACAAATTGTAATAATTATTTTTTTTCTAATTTCAAAAAATTATAAATCTATTTTTTTGGCATTTGCATCATTATATATTTTAGAATTTTTTTTAATTGAGTTTAACATATTTCATAAAAATTTAGATAATTTTAAATTTACAAATAGAAACCATATTATTTATGAGGCCTCAAATCCGATCGAATTCTTATATAATAAGAAAAACAAAGCTATTTACCTAGAAAATAAAAAATTTATACCATTATCTAATCTTTCAAATGCAAAGATACTAAATGGAAGATTTAATAATAAATTGCATTATTTAGAGACCGATAATTTAGGTTTTTTCAACACTAAAAAAAATTTTAAATATTTATTTCTTGGCGATAGTTTTATTAATTATACACATATTAATCTAAAAAATAGTTTCACAAATCTTTTAAATGAAAGACAAATTTATAATATGGGTTTAGCTCAAAGTGGTCCTTTAACTCAATTTTCAAATCTCAAAGAATTTATTGATTTACCAAAATTTAAGAATATTAAAAAAGTTTATTGGTTTCATTCAGAGGAAAATGATTTAGCTAGATCTTATATAAAATATGATGATCGAGGGGGAGATTTAAAAATCGAATTTTCTTTAACTTTGTTGAGAAAATATTTAGAAGTACCAACCTTTAAACAAAAATTATCAATAAATAATGATGAAATTAACAAAGAATTTAAAAAAAAAATAAAAATTTATAATTCAGATAAAAAAAATAAAATAAATATTAATAACTTTTTCTTAATAAATATGTTCAAAAATTTAAAATATTTTATAAATAGAAAAATTACGTTTACACATGAAAAAAAATTAATTAGAAAATTTGATGAAGATGAAAAAATGTATTCACAACAACTGGAAATTTATTCGAGAATATTAGGTGAAACTAGAAAAATTTTAAAAAAAAATAAAATTGATTTAATTGTCGTTATTTTACCAGATCAGTATAACTGTTTTTATAATAAAAAGCATTTTTTAAATAATAAATTAATACAAATATTAAAACTTAATAAAATTAAATACTTTGATGCATATAATGCATTTTTGAATGACAACCAATGTGATATTAAAAATTTTAATAGATATGGACATTTTTCTTTAATAGGTCATAAAAATATGGCTAATTATTTAAATAAAAATTTATTTTAAAGAAGATGAAGTTATTGAAAGCTGCGCTATTTATATTTTTCTTAATAATTGTTATTTTAATACTCAAAGATAATAGCTTATTGGTACCAATTATTTATAAAAATTTGTAATGGAATTTTCCAAATATTATTCAATTGAATTTTTAAGAGGTATACTTGCTTTGATTGTTGCTACATGTCATTTTTTATTGATTAACTCTGAAAATATAAACTTTGAGGTTATTTCATCCTTATCTGTTGAGATTTTCTTTGTTATAAGTGGCTTTGTATTAGCCCCACAAATTTTAAGAATTTTTAATACAAGTAAATTTATCAATTTCAGAATTTTTTTAACAAGGAGATTTCTAAGAACTGTACCAATTTACTTATTTTATTTAATTTTAATTTCAATATTTTTAGGGGAAATATTCACAAAAAATTTTTTTAAACATTTTTTTTTTATTCAAAATTTTTTAGAAATTTCTCAAGAAAATGATTATTATCCTATTGCCTGGAGCCTAAGTGTAGAGGAGTGGTTTTATTTGCTTTTTATACCATTTTTATTTTTAACGAACAAATTCTTACAAAAAGAAGTGGCTTATTATTTAATATTTTGGATTTTTATTTTTTTTTTTATAAGATTGATTTACTTTTTGAATAATGATTTTAGTTTTGGTCAAGACATAAGAAGAATTACTTTATTTAGATTAGATGCAATTTCATTTGGAATAATTTTTTATATTTACAAACAATATATAATTGAATTATTAAACAAGTTTAAAAAATTCGCGTTTTTTTTTCTTTTTATTTTATATTTAATATTTGTTAATAATATAGGTACAAATTCTGTTTTCATATCTCAAATATTGCTTTTAATTTGTAATTTATTCTCAATAATCTGTTTTTATTTTTTTATTACAGAGGAAAATTTTTTTAAAAAAAAATTAAAAAAAATATCTATTTTTTTAGGGCGTGTATCTTATTCTATATATCTTTCTCACCTGTTAATAATTCTAGTATTGAAAAAGTTTAATTTATTGGAATTTAGTTTTCTAAGTTTTTTATTATTTTTAACTTCAACAATATTTATAAGTTTTTTAAGTAGATCTTTAATAGAAGAACCGCTATTAACTCTAAGGCCTAAATTTAAATTTTAGAATAAAAATTTATTAAATCTTTAATATCTTGATTATAATTCTTTTTTAAATTTGAAAAACCAATGTTTTTTAACTTATTTGAGTTAATTTTAAAATTTGGATTTATAATTTTTTGACTATCAAAATTGTGATTAACTTTTATTATTTTTTTGTATTTTTTTGAGTAAATTTCACTAATTTCAAAAGCTAATTTAAGTAAACTTTTATTTTTTTTCCCAGATAGTAAAAAAACTCCTGATTGTACATTATTTTTAGATATTAAAAAATTTATACATTTAACGACATCATTAATACTTATAAAATTTTTAATGATGTTTTTTTTTGTTTTAATTTGAATTTCCCTTTTTTTTAACGCTTGAATTACAAAACTATTTACCAAAACCTTTTGAGCTTCCTTAGATTTCAAACTAGGCTTACCAAAACCATTTGAAACTCTCAGTATATGATATTTAATTTGATTTTTTTTACAAAAATTTTCTAAATATCTATCTGCATTTAAAATATGTTTTGAATAGTTATCTTTTGGATTTGTTTTAGTTTTTTCGGTAATTATAAAATTTGGTTGATTTCCATAAACTTTTACAGTTGATAATTTAATTAATTTTTTAATATTATACTTTTTAACAAATTTGCAAAAAAATTTGACTGCTAAATAGTTTATTTTTTTGGATAACTGATAATTTTTTTCTGACTCTTTTGCATTTAAAGATATAGAATAAACCACAGCTTTAATTGAATCCTCTTTATGTTTTGCAAAGTTTTTTTTTAGAATATCTTCAATAATTATTTTAGTATTATGAAAAATTTTATGTTCAGATTTTCTTTTGTGTCTTACTGATGCTAATATTTTATATTTATTTTTATAATTTTTTATAAAAGATGAAGCTATATATCCAGTTGATCCTAAAACTAAAATTTTTTTTTTCATTCCGGTAATTTATATTTATAACAATCCTTTTTGATAATTTCTTTGTCAGAATGCTTTATTTCGATAGTATTGACTAGAAGCGATAACGAATGAAGAGACTCGTACTTAAACCAAGTTTTTTTTGGAATTTTTAACAACGAAAAATTTTTTCTATCAAGCACTATTTTTTTATTTTTTTTGTATTTTTTGTTAAATATTGTAATTTTAATTTTTCCATAGACTACAGCTAAATGACAATTGGTTTTTAAATGAAAATTCCATCCTTTTTCGTATCCTTTTTTAACTTCTGAAAAATAGATTTCTTTAAATTTGATTTTATTATCTGAAATTAAATATTTTAAAATATTTGATCCTTTAAGACTAATTACTTTTAATTTTTTTTTCACTATCATGTTTAATTCTAAAACTAGTTTTGACTGAGTATTCTATAAGTTGCTTTACTGTAATTTGAAAAGGATTTTTTTTGTTTTTAAAAATATCTACATACCACTCTGAAGTTTTAAATATAGAATTTTCTACACTGTATAAGGGTTTCCATTTGAGTATTTTTTTACTTTTCTCAATACTTAACAGTAATTTTCCATGCTCTTTAATATTTTTATTTTTTTTAATTAAAATTTTTATATCTGATCTTGCATATTTTAAAAATTTTTTACAAACTTTAATTACGCTCATTTTTTCTTTTCTTTCTGGTCCAAAGTTAAAAGCATCACTATATGCCTTTGAATTTTGAAAAGTTTTTTTTGCCAATATTAAATATCCATTCAATGGATCCAAAACGTGCTGCCATGGTCTTGTAGCATATGGATTCCTTAAGTTTATAGATTGGTTTTTCCTTATCGATTCAACTATATCTGGTATAATTCTGTTTTCAGAAAAATCTCCACCACCAATAACATTACCAGCTCTTGCTACTGCAATGCCAAGATCCTTTCTTTTTAGAGTTTTTTGATATGAATTTATTATTATATCTGCAGACGATTTTGATGCACTATAAGGATCATCTCCCATCAATATATCTGTTTCTTTATAAGGCGTATTTGTATTAATGTTTTTATAAGATTTATCAGATGTAATACATAATAATGATTTTACAGATTTGTTGTTATTGCTTGCTTCAAGAATATTCAATGTTCCATTAGAATTAGTCTCAAATGTTTTTATAGGATTTTTGTAGGCGTTAAAAACCAGAGGCTGTCCAGCTAAATGAAAAATTATCTCAGGATTTATTTTTTTTAAAAAATTATTAATATTTTTAAAATTTGTAATATCTACATCTTTAAATTTTATAACATTTCTAATATTAATGTTTTTTGAAAAAAAGGTATCGTGCTCACTTAAACCTATACCGTAAACATTTGCACCTAATAATTTTAGCCATAATGATAACCAGGTACCTTTGAATCCGTTCGCTCCTGTTATTAATATTTTTTTATTTCTGTAAAAATTTGATTTCATTAAAGTTAAGTTCAGTACTTTTATAATATCTTCTAGATAATAATCTGCTATATTTCAAGTATATTTAATGTTTATAATACCTCCACTATTTTTTATAACTGTTTGTTTTTCGATTTATACAATATTGAGAAATAAAGATATTTCTTCAGAGAAATCATTTATATGTTCATATTTAATATCTTTCATTTTTCTTTCTACATTAAGTAAAATTATACTTTTAGCTGATATTGTTGACTTATCAAAAATTATTTTTGTAATTTTTTTTATAATATGCTTAGCAATAATTTTAAAGCAATATAAAATTATAAAAGTTGATTTAAAAAAAATACTAAAATTTGATTTAAAATTTAGATCTATTTACTTTTCAATTTTTGTTTACTTATTGATTCAATCAATATTTTTACCACCATCAAATTTTGATAGTTTAGCATATCATATACAAAGAAATTATTTGTTCATTAATGAGAATTCAATATATCCAATCTTGAATGCACATTATGATAATCAAGTATTTCAACCATTAAATTCTGATATTCTTTTTTTTATTTTTGCTGTTTTTAAATCTAATTTTTTTATGAACATCTACTCTTTTTTTTCTTTTTTTGTAATTTTAATAATAATTTACAAATCTCTTATTTTTTTAAAAATGAAGAATAATTATATTTTAACTTGTATTTTAATTTTTTTTTCAATGTCAGCTATTGTTTTATCAATGTTAAGTACAAAGAATGATATTATTGTTGCATCATTTGCATTAAGTATAATTTATTTATTTTTTAATTTTATTAAAAATAATTCAAGAGGTTTAATTTATTTATTTATAATTACAGTTTTTTATTCTATTGGAATTAAGTGGAATTTTATTTTTATTATAATTAGTTTTTTACCTTTCTTCATATTTTATTCTTTTAAAGAAAAAAAATTAATTAAACTAATTAAATATACAATTTTTTTAGCACCCCTTTTTTTTTTAATTGGTCCTTTTGAGATAATTTATATGAATTTATTAAATGGTTTTGGACCAACTGGTCCAGAAATTCATTTAATTGGTCATTCCAATCCAGACGGTTTAAATGGCGCAATATCTAATTATATTAGAATATTAACTAGTCTAATTGATATCACTTTTCCAATTCAATATTTTGGTATTGATATAATTAATAACACTATTGATAATTTAGTTAATTTTTTACTACAAACATTTTACAATGATAATAAACTTGGAATAGCTAGTAACCTCAAATGGTTAAATTTTAATTCTTCTTATAACTTAAAACCACACTCAGACTATACGGGATATTCGATTGTAGGTGTAATAATTACGTTATATTCTATATTTTATGCATTTAATGGAAAAAACAATAAATTAAAAATATTATCGATAATTTCTTTTTTAAATATTTTTTTCATTTGTTATTTTTTTACTTGGCAGCCATGGATATTACGATTTTTAATGTTCAGTATGATAATAAATTTAATTGTTTTTAGTGAATATATAAAAAAAGTATCCTATGAAAAATTAAAAATTATAAATTTTTTTTGTATTTTAATTTTTATGTTCAATATTTTTAATAATATCCCACAGCCTCTTGTCAAGCATAGTGAAACACCATCATGGTTAAATGTTTTTAATGACAGAGAAAAGTATCAAAGTTTATCAATACCAGAATTATATAAAATAAATAATTTAGTTAATTTAATACCTAAAAATAAAAAAATAATTTTAATGATGAAAAATGGTGGTTCACAAACTCCTTATGAAATTATGAGAAAAACAGACAACTATTACGTTTTTGTGGATCAAGAATTAAACAAATATTTCCTTAAAAAATATCTAAATAAAGAAATTAAAATAGACATAAGAAATTATGATTATTTAATCAATTTCACTGATGAAAAAATGGAAAAATTTCAAATTATTACTGACAAAGATAATAAACATTTTAAAATTTTAAAAATTTGACCTTTCAAAAAAATACTTTACCTCTTTTTTATTCATATAAGTCAGTGAACAACTTAAAAGAAATATAATATTAAATAAAAATATAGAATTTTTACTTGTCAGAATAGAAGTTTGAATGAATTGATCGTAAAGAAAATACGATAAAATTATTAAAACTAAATTAAAATTTTCATTTCTATAAAAATTAAAAATAAACTTTATTAATTTAAAATAAATAAATAACATTAAAATTCCACCTAAATATGATTTTCTATTAAAGCTATCGAGCAAAAAATTATGAAAAATAACTTCATCTGTCGTAATTATATTATTTAATTTATTTTTTATTTTAACTTTTTCTACTTTTAAAAATTCATTAAAATGAGACATACCTGCTCCAATTATTTTTAACCTATTAAATAAATTTTTTTTTTCATATTTATCAAAATACCTCTCATAAGACGTACGCCACGAATCATAATTTATTGTAAAAGTATTTTTATATTTACTACTGATGTATGTAATTCGCTCTTTTTTTAAATAATCTAATCTATCTGGAGTAGATTTTATTACAAATGAGACATTATCATGATTGTTAAATAATAAATAATTATCCTCTAAATAAATTTTATGCCATTTTAATTCATAATTTTTTCGTGTTAATAGAAATTGATTTATATCATTGAATTGAATTTGATATGATTTCGATTTTTTGAAATTTTGTAAGTTTTGATTAAAAACTTTTATATAGGTTTGTTTATCTATAAAATCATAAATTGTTATATTATTAAAAAATATAAAAAGATTTATTATAAAAAAAATTATTTGAGTTTTTCTAATCTGAGGATTTAATATTAACAATAATAAAGTAATAATGAAAAAATAAATAACAAATAATCTTGAGCCAAATGAACAACCAATAATAAATATTATAATATTTATTAAAAAATACATAAGACTTCTTTTTTTACTTAAAATACTTAATAAAATTGAGGAAGTTAGTATAATTTCTAAAACTACATATAATGATCTTATATTTATAGGGTTAACATACTTAAGATTTTCTAAGTTAAATATTAAAAATTCTCCATTTACTTTTGTAAACGGATGAACAAATCCATTTCTTGTTATTGGAAAATCAAAAATAAAAATACTAAAAAAAATTATAATTAGAAGATGAATTAAGCTCCCTATAAACACAAGAAATATAATATTTTTAAAATTTAATCTCTTGCTCATTATTTCATTAAAAATGATTGTACCTGTTACAAAAGCTGTGACTGCCCAAACGGATTGAGCTAGAATATTGATACTAAATTTAAATGCATATAAAGATGGTTCAATATAAAAACATAAAAAAACACAAGGTATTAAATAAATATCTAAATAATTAATTTTAACTTTAGAAAAATAAAAATATAATGGAAAAAGTAATATTGAAAATAAATAAAGTTTTGGTAAATCAATTGCAATATATATAATTAAAAATACTGAACAAAAATAAAAATAGCTATTTTGAAATCTTTTACTAATAAAAAAATTTTGCATATTACAGGAAGCTATTTTAAAGATGGTACTACTTTCAGCACACAAATTCTACATAATTTTCTTCTTAAAAAAAACATAAACTCAAAAATTGCTTACTTGTCAGAAGGTAACAATAAAGACTTAATTAATTTAAATAACAACTTAAATAGTAAATTAAGATATTTTTTTTTAAATAAGTTTAATTCTATTCTCGTAAAAATTTTAAAAAAAAATAAAAATTTTGCTTTCTTTAATAATTTTATTTCTTCTGGGATTTTTGATGTAATAAAAAAAACTAAACCCGATATTATTCATTTTCATTGGATGCCAAGAACTATAAATATCAAACATTTATTAAAATTAAAAAAATTAAATATTAAAATTATTTGGACTTTAAGAGATTTTTGGGCATTTACTGGGGGATGCAATGTACCACTCGGCTGTAATAAATACTTAAATCATTGCTTTAATTGTCCTAATCTCATATCGAATATCAATAAAGACATATCTTATTTTAATTTTAAAGAAAAAAAAAAAAATTATAAATTACTAGATCAAATTACCCTAACATTTCCATGTAAAGATTTTAAAACAATATATAAAAAATCAATTTTAAAAAATATTAAAAAATCTTTTATTATACCTAATTCATTTGATGATAATTATTTCTTTTGGAAAAAAATTAAAAAAAACAAAAAATTTACAATTCTATATGGAGCTCAAAATTTAGATCAAGAATGGAAAGGAACAGAAATAATAGTAAATTTAATAAATTATTTTAAAGATTATGAAATAAATTTTCTTATTTTTGGTAAAACCATAAAATATTTAAATTTTTTTAACAAAAATAAAAAAACAAAATATTTAAATTATATTAATTCTAAAAAAGAACTTGCAAAATTTTTTTTAAAATCAGATTTATTTATTTTTCCATCACATCTAGAAAGTTTTGGAAAAGTTATAATCGAATCTTTAGCTTGTGGAACTCCAGTAGTTGCAAATAAGAAATTTGGTGCTAAAGATATAATTTCTCATAAAAAAGACGGTTTTTTAGTTAATAATCAAAATTTGAACGATTATATAGATGGCATCAATTATTTTAGAAACTGTAATTTTAAGAAAATTAGAAATAATTGTATTTTGAAAAGTCAAAAATATAATATTGAATTAATAGGAAATAAATTTATTCAGCTCTACAAAAAGTTATAAAAAAAATTCCTAATTCAATTTTATTTTTTAGCTAATAAATCACTCTTTAAAAAAATAAAAAAAGATTTTAGAGACAAAAAAAATAATTTAAAATTACTTATTCTATCTTGTTGTTTTTTAAATGCATAAATTAAACTTAAAAAAAATATTTTAGTTAGTGGAAAAGTAGATGTTTTATCTTTTTTGTTAATTTTTACTTTATTTTTTACAGAACCATCTTTCCATTTAAGTGACGGCTCATTCATAATCATCAATTTCTTTTCAATTTCAAAAAAACTACCTTCACAAGATAATTTATTTAAAAAAAAATGATCTGATCCTTGAAAATTTTCCATGAGGCCAATTTTTTTGACAGCTTCCATTCTATACATACCATGAAAAGCACAAGTCTCTAGGTTTTTTAGTGTATTCAAGAATCTTTCATTTAAAGAAGAGCCTTGGCCCATATTTTTACATTTTTCTTCTCTGTAGATTGTATTTGTAATCTCATCATTGTAATCAGCATGTGAATAACATAGTACTATATTTTTTTTAAACTCAAGATTATTTAGACATTCTGTATAAAAACCCTCTAATCTGACATCATCATGACTATGAAATACAAAATATTTGGTATGAACTTTTTTTAGTAAAAAATTATAATTTTCAATTAAAGATATCTTCTGCTCTTGATTAAACATTTTTAAAAAATCATGTTGTCTTTCAAAATCTTTGCAAATTTCAAAAGTTTTATCATCAGAATGATTGTTGGATATCAGTATTCTAGCATCTAGCTTGTCATTTTGTATTTGTCTAATTGTATACTCAAGTGCATTAGAAATGTATTTCTCACCATTATAAACTGGAAAACAAATTGTTATCATTAAATTAATTTATTTAGAAAAAAATATTTTTGTATATGTTTAATAACACTCTCCATCTCTTTTTTTTCTAAATCAAAATAAGATGGAAGATTTACACCATATCTTGAAATTTTTTCTGAAACAGAAAATTCATTTTTATAACTTTTAAATTTATAAAATTTAAAATTATGAAGTGGATAAAAAACTGGTCTTAAATTTATGCCATTATGATTCATATATTTTAGAAAATGATCTCTATTAAAATTTTTATTCTCAACATAAAATGTTGGCATCCAATAATATGCAGTACTTTTTGTATCTGAAATTTGAAAATTAATTGGTAAATTTTTTAATTTATTTTTAAAAAACTTATATATTTTATTCTTATATAAATTTATTTTGTCTATTTTTTTTAATTGACTTATACCCATTGCAGACTGCAATGATGACATTTTATACTTTAATCCTACATCATCTTGAAAAAAAATTTTTTTTCTATTTTTTCCATGGTTTGAAATCTTGAGCATTTTCAAATAAAGACTTTTATCATTTGTAATAATAGCGCCTCCTTCTCCACCTGTAGTAATAGTTTTACTTCCATGGAATGAAAAAACAGAAATTTTTCCATATATGCCTGTTCTCTTAGACTTGTACTTTGAGCCTAGGCTTTCAGCGCAATCTTCTATTAATGGTATATTTTTTTTATTTGAAATTTTTTTAATTTTTTCAATATTGCAGACAGCACCATACAAGTGAACAATTAAAATTGCTTTAGTTTTTTTTGTTATTTTTTCCTCAATTTTACTAGGATCGATACAAAAAGTCTTGGGGTCAATATCAACAAAAATAGGTTTTGCACCCATGTAATTTATAACACTGGCACAACTAAACCATGTAATATTTGGTAAAATTATTTCATCATTTTTTTTTATGTTTAATGCTTTTAGAGCAATATGTGTTGCTCCAGTGCAGCTTGAGGTTGCTATACAATATTTTCCACCTATATATGAAGAAAAGTCTTTTTCAAATTTGTTATTGTAAAAAAGGTAATTGTTTCCCCATCCATCTATTGCTGCTTTATTAACTAAGCTTAAGTCTCTATGATCAATATTGGGTTTTGATATTAAAATTTTTTTCATCTTATTTATCCTTCTTTGATAAAATTAAATTTTTTGGAAACTTAATTTTTATAGATTTATCTCTGTAATTTATTTGTCTTTCATATTTTGGAAAATATTCATTCGTTGAATAATAAATTAACGATGTACTTTTTTCTAAAGATTGAAATGCATTAGGACAACCTTTAGGTATTAAAATAGCAATATTTTTTCTTTCACCTAATATAATAGAATAATTATTTTTATATGTTTTTGAAGATTTTCTTAAATCTAAAATATGAATTTTACATTTTCCTTTAATACAAAATACAATTTTTATTTCCTCTTTTGGTTTAATTTGATAATGAAAACCTCTTAAAATATTTTTTTTTTTAAAATTGCAAAAATTAATTTGTTTAATTTTAATTTTTTTAAATAAATTTTCAGAAAATAATTTAACAAAACTGCCTCGAAAATCTTTAAAATGATTTAATTCAAGTTTTAAACAATCTTTAATTTTAGTTTTTTTTATTTTCATTTAATTTTTTATAATAGATATAATATTTATTCCATAAAGGGTTGGTTTTTTCCCTATTTTTTATTTTATTAAAATTCTTTAAAAAAACTTTTTTAAAACTATCTACTGAAGTTTTAATATACTTTGAATTAACTCTTTTGCTTTTAATTATACTTTTACAATAATCATTAGCAATTTTTTCAATAAATTGAAATTGAAACAATCTATGAGGATTATTTATTTTAATTTTTTTTTTTTTAAAGAAACCTGAGGCTATATATGATGGTAGACTTGAATGTTTTTCGAAACATCCAATTGGATTTTGTAATTCAAAATCTATAAACTTTACTTTATATTTTGCACATAAATATCTAATTATATTGCTAGTAATTGTTTTTGCAAAACCATACTTAATCCTAGATTGATCAGATTTATATCCATTTAGTAATGAGATTTTTTGATAAATAGAGGATGTATAAATAAGTAAAGGTGATTTATTTAAAGATAAATTATAAATAACTTTATCAATATTTTTTAGCAACGTGTTTAAATTTTGATTTAAATTATATTTTGTATTCAAGTTACCTACCACGAAATGATGAAAACAAAGTATATTAATTTGTTTATCTTTTATTATATTTATAAATTTTTTTGAGCCAAATTTTATATCAAAATGTGGATTGATATAACTGAATTTTAAACTTAATATTTTTTTTTGATGTTCAAGTCTGTAAAAATTTTTTTTTTTGGTAAAGATTGCGTGACATTCAATTTTTTTTTTTTCTAATTCTCTTAAGAAATGATAGCCAGTAAATGATGAGCTGCCACTAAAAATAATTTTCATTATTAGCTATTTTACCCAAAAAGGATCTGTTTTACATATTTCTTCAAACTCAATTTTATCTCTTAAAGTATCCATACACTTCCACTTTCCATGATGTTTAAACATTGTTAATTCTTTATCCTGCGAAAGTTTCTCAAGTGGAGCTTGTTCAAAAGGAACATTTTGATTTTTTCTTATATAGTTAAATATTTTTTTCGAAAAAATTCCAAAACCAGCATTTATCCAAGTTTCCTCATCTGATTTTTTTTCTTTAAAGGACGAAACTAAATTAGTTTTATTTTTAAATTTTATAACACCAAATTTTGGATCTATTTTAACAGCTGATAACATTCCAATACTTTTTTTTTGAAAATATTGTTTAATCAATTTATCTATAGGTATATTTGATAAACCATCTCCATAAGTAAATAAAAAATATTTATCAATTAAAGGCTCTATTAATTTTAGTCTTCTACCTGTCAAAGAATTATTTCCTGTATCCACAAATTTAATTTCCCAATTTTCATTTTTTTTAAATTTTAAATTTATAAAAGATTTGTTTTCAAAATTTATTGTAACATTTTTATTTTTAAGGTAACGATTTATAAAATAATCTCTAATCATTTCACCTTTATAGCCTAAACAAATAATAAATTTTTTTATCCCATAAAAATGATAGTACTTCATCAAGTGCAAAATAATTGGTTTACCTCCAATTTCTACGAGGGGTTTAGGCTTAACTACAGTCTCCTCTGATAGTCTACTACCTAGACCTCCGGCTAATATTACAAGTGGTAAATTTACAATTTGATTTTTTTTCATTTTTACTTCAAACTTTCAAGTATGATTTTTCCCATATATTCTTTAGTATTTATAATCTTTTTACCATTATTGCTATATTTCTTAATAGCTAAAAAAGCTCTACCAATCCTTTCATCAGGAGTTAATTTGGAAACACTTTTATGATTTTTGTAATCATCTCTCAGACCATGGTCTGACAACACAATTAAATCGTATTTAAATTCTTTTTGTTTTATTAGTAGATATTGGACATATTTATCTAAGATTATTAGATTTCCTAAATACCCATCTTCAGTATCATTTGTTAGCATAAATTTACTATTTTTTTGACTATACATATATGGCCAGTGTGGCAGAGGTACATGAAAAATACCCGATTTTAAATCTGGATTATAAAAAAAATAATCAGTTAAATTAAAAATCATTTGATAATTCTTTTTATGTGTTTCTAAAATTTCTATATTTTTAATAAAATTTCTGTAATTTAAATTTTTTATATATTTAAATTCATAACATTCACCATAAGAGTCTAATAATAATTTACAAAACTTATGAAAATATCCAAAAATGAAAAGCTCATTGTTATTATTATTCAAAATATTAATCATACTATTTTTTGAATTTTTTATATTCTCAAAAAAGTTTAGGTAGTATTTTTGGTCCTTAAATTTTTCATTATTTATTTTAGAAGGATTTATATTATTAAATACAAAAAGATTCGGCAGTGTGTCTAATGTTTCAAGACCTGGAACAATTATTTTTTTATAATAATTTGATTTTAAAATTAAATTTGAAAAGCCTGGTAACAAATGAAGATTGTCTAACAAAATTTTATTATCTAGTTCATCAAAAATGACAATTAATTTTTTTTTATAGTTTATGTTTTTGGTAGATTTTGTTTTTTCTATTTTAGAAACAAACTTATTCTCTTGAAAAATATGAGATATATTACTTACCATAAAAAAAATTATGTATGGTGCAAAAAACAAAACAACAAATTTTGATGCTAATCCAACAAAATCATATTTAAAAACAATAAGGAAAAATATAAAGAAAATAAAAAATAGATAAATAATATTTTCCTTTAAATATATTACAAATACATCTGAACCAAAAATCGAAATTAATAAATTTGAATAAGAAAATAAATCATATTTAATTTTGATAAAATCAAATAATACCAAAAAAAGAATAAAATAAAAAAAATGTTTAATTTTTTTTTTTAAATTTTCATTTATTATTAAAAAAAAAAATAAAATAAAAAAAATAATAAAAAAATATTTAAATGATATCATGGTATAATTAGATGCTTTCAAACCAATATTATTTGGTGCACAAACTAAAGATGCATAGGTAAGTGAATATAAAAATGATTGAATATTTTTTAAATTCAAAAATTTAATATTCATAAATTATTATAATTTTCTTTAGAATTTTTTTTCATATGGTATTAGTTATATTATGAAATTCGCTTTTCAATTAATAATATTTTACCTTATTTTAACATCTAGCTCATATGCTTATATGGATCCTGGAAGTACCAGCATTATAATTCAAATGTTAATTTCAGCAGTGGTAGGGTCTATTGTGGTTATAAAAATTTATTATTTCAAGTTAAAGACTTTTTTTAAAAAGATTTTTAAAAAAAAAAAAAATTAACTATTTTCATTTATTTTGTTATATGAATATTCAGCTGAACAATTAAGATTGTAAAAATTATGTTTTAAATATTCTTCTATTTTTTTTTCCTTGCTTAAAAAATCTTTTTCTACTTGATGAATTAAATTTAAAAAACTATCAAGATTTTCATTGGTATAACTATATCCAAAAAGACTTTTTACCTCATCCTCAATGGTTTTTTCAGAAATTTGGGTAAACTCAGAATTATGAATTTTAAGATATTTGTCAAAATAAATTACGGGTTTTTTAAAAATCAAACAAAATTCTATTGATATACCAGAGGTATCTGTAATTAAAATATCAGCTTTATTCATCGACTCGAAGTTACTATTATTATTATCAAATTCAAAATTTTTATTATTTGAAAATTTATCTCTAATTGAATTAAGAATTTTAAAAGATCTTTTAAAATGTTCTAGATGTGGTCTAAATATTACTTTATTGTTTTGTGTTAACAAAAACTGAATTACATCAATAACTTGTAAATTTAAAAAATTATCATCATTATAATTCCAAGATGGCGCGAGTAAAAAAGTATCAAATGAATTATTATTAATATTTTTTTTTATTGTTGAATATTTCTCTTGCAAGTAATCAAAATAAAAATAACCTGTTTTAATATATTCTCTTTTAAGTTTAGGTTTTATTTTGTCTTCTTTTTTAAATTCATTTAACTGATAATCTCCTGTGCAAAATATAATATCATAATTATTAAATGCATTTTTTGTATATGATCTATGTATACTCATCGGAGAATGGAAAATATAAACATATTTTTTTACTAATTTGGATCTTTTTAAATCATGATTGCCCAAATCTGTAATTGTTAAAAAAAGAAATTTTGATGATATTATTTGAAGAATAATATTTCTTAAAAATCTTTTACCAATGTATACATTGGTGACATTTTGGAATTCAAGATAATCATCATTTTCTGAGGAAATATAAAAAAATTTTTCGTTTTTACTGTCAATTTTCTTAATGAAGTTTATAAAATATTTTTGATAATTTTTATCTTCTGAAAAAAATACATACTTGTGCTTTCCAAAAATTAATTTTAGGATATTTCTAAAATTCATTGGATCAATCAAATTTTTTGACAATTTTAACCATATCAGCCCTACAAATTGTAACTGGGCAATTACTTAGTCTTTCTATGTTTATATTATTAATAATTTTAAGTAAATTATTATTTATTTTTGATCTCTTAATCAAATTTTTTTTCTGAATTTTACACTTAATTAAAATATTTTTTAATTTTTGTTTTAAACTTCTAAAATTTTTTACATTTAAGATTTTAAAAATTAATTTAAACCTTTTTTCAATATAAATTTTGTTTTTTGAAAAATTTTTTTTTTTATACATATAATCAATTATTTGTAAAAAATTTAATGCAACTGCGGACCCATGATTTATTCCAAAAAAATAGGTAAATGGATAAGAAAAAGCATGAGGTGCATTAGTCTTTGAAATATTTATTGCTTTTCCAGAATAAATAGTTGCTCTTATCATTTTGCTTACATTTAAATTATTAGGTTTTGTAACATAATCAATTAAACATTTATTTGATTGTGCTAAACCTCTACTAGCATATTTAATACTTTGATTATTAGAACTGAGTGATAGTAAGCTTTCAAAGCATTGAGCAAATGTATCAAACGCACATGATGCTCTCAATTTTTTTGGTAAATTCTTAATTGCTTCTCTGTCATAAATATAATGATTTCTTAAAACATGTTCGCCAACATAGGAAAATTTTTTTGATTTTTTATAAACCACACTAAATTTAGTGCACTCTGCACCAGATCCTGCTGTTGTAATATAGCTTGAAATAAAAGTCTTTTTTTTTGTATGTATTAAATTTTTTTCTATACTTTTATCAATATTTTTTGAATCTGATAACTTTACACATAACTTTAGATAATCAATAACTGATCCCCCTCCTACACTTATTAATATATCAGGTTTAAATTTTTTGTAATTTATAATTAGTTTTTTTAATTCATTTATTTCTGGATACTCTTTTTTTTTTTTAAAATACTGTATCTTATTATTTTTTAAAAAATTTTTAATTATAGATCTGTCTAAAAAGTACTTAAAAGAATTTGAGCCATGTATTATAAGAATTTTTCGATTATTAAAACTGATTAATTTTTTTAAATTTGAAATTGAATTATTCATCTATAAAATTTTTATAAATTTTTTTAAAATTTTTTGGTCTAGATAAATTGCCATTCTCATGATTAATTTTGATTTCTATAAACAGAGGTCCATTTTGTTTTAGAATCTTTTTTAGTTTAATTTTTAAGTTTTCTTTTTGATTTATTAAATAATATCTTCTAAATTTAAATGAACTGGCAAGTTTTTCATAATTTAACATATCCGAATAGGTTTTTTGTCCTCCAACAGAATCATGACAATAGTTATTTAAAAGAAAATATTTAAAATTTTTTTTAGCAAAATAACTAGAACTGAATAAAGATCCCAAATGCATTAAACTTGAGCCATCTCCATCAATACATAGCAACTCATTTTTAGTTTTAAGCGAATAACCTAAGCCTACGGAAGATGTATGCCCCATTCCTCCAACCAAATATAGATCTTTACTATTTTTATATTTTGTATTTTTTCTTACATTAAATAACTCCCTGGATATATAACCGGTTGATGAAATAATTTTTGTATTTTTTTTTATTATATTTAATAAATTTTCAAAAAAAAATTTTTTTGATAAATTATTATTTTTTTTGATTTTAATTTTGCTTTTATTTTCTTTCTCAAATTTATTTCTTTTAACAAGAATTGCTATAATTTTTTTTTTATTTTTTGAGTAAGTAATAATTTTTTTCAAAGATGAAATTTGTTTGTTATGACTTAATTCGAGGTATTTTATACCCATAGTTTTTAAAATTTTTTTTGTGATAGAACCTTGTTTTAAATGTTGAGCTTCATCATTAGATCCTGGAGCTCCCCTCCATCCAATTAATAATACTAGAGGAATATTATAAACTTTAGAGTCTGCTATAGATACTATGGGATTAATTATGTGACCTAAACCTGAATTTTGAAGATATGTTACACCTATTTGCTTTGTAGCTAAATAATTTCCAATATTTAATGAAACTGCTGAACCTTCATTTACACAAATATAATGTTTTATTTTTTTTAAATTATCTAATTTATTTGTAAATTCTTTTAAAACACTATCTGGTACTCCTGAAAAAAAATTTATATTATTTTGAGAAAAAAATCTTAATAGATTAAGTGAATTAATCATTTTTTAACTTATTAAATTTAATATTTCTTTAATTGAGGATATTTTTTTATTAACTTTTTTTGCAGAGCCATCTTTTAAAATAGCATTACAAGTTTTTTTCATATTTAAATAAGCCGTTCTCAATAATTGATTTGCATAAATTACTACATTAAATCCCAAATTTTCTAATTCTTTTTCGGATACTGAAGGATAAGATGAAGGAACACAAAATACTGGTATGTGTGAATATTTTGTTTTTTTAAATCTTTTAATAAATTGAACAATTTCTGAAGGAGTTTTTTGTTTTGAGTGAATGAGTACTGCATCAGTACCTGCATCACAGTACGATTTTGCTCTCTTTAAAGCATCACCTAAAGATTTGCCTAGTATTAAACTTTCAATTCTAGATACAACTAAAAAATTATTATCAATTCTAGTATTAATTATTTTTTTAATTTTTTTTGAAAAATTCTTAATCGTATCTTGTTGAACATTTTTTTGATCATCAAATAATGAATTTCTTTTTAAACCTACTTTGTCCTCCATAACGATGGCTGAAACACCAAGATTTTCAAGTTTTTTTATTGTGTTTCCCAAGTGTTCAATTTTACCTCCATTATCAATATCAAATATTAAAGGCTTTGTGGTAACATTAAAAATATCACTTACTCCACTAATTCTAACAGAATAGTCTACTGATTGATTATCTTCCATACCTCTAGAGACTGAATCTGTCAAACTTGATGACCACAATGCATCAAACTCATGCCTTCTGCCTTTTTTTTCATAAAATGAGTTTTCACCTATCATAGCTGAAATTGGATTGTGGCATTCAATTACTTTTAAAAGTTTTTTTTCGTTCAGCAATCTTTTGAGCTTTGATCTTCTTAAGTCTGGTAATGTACCCGCCTTTTTTAGCTGATTTTTAATTTTTGTTGAGGATATGTTTTCTGTATATTTTTTTTCTACAAGTCTTCCATTCCATTTTTTTAACAATTTTATTACTTTGGCTCTTACTTTGCTTTGTATTCCTACTTTCCAATCATCACCGTGTGCAACATAATCAGGTTTCAATTTTTTAAGGTTTTTTGAATAATCCAGGGTGTCTTGAGGTATTACTTTAGTTACAAATTTTATATTTTTAATTATACTTAACCTTTGATTAAAATTTAAAAGTGGAAAAGATTTATAAGAACTAATTGCTTTATCTGTAAGTAATCCAACAATAACTGTTCCATATTTTTTTGCAAAATTGATTAATTCTATATGACCATTGTGAATAATGTCAGCTGACATTCCTACATAAACTATTTTTTTTTTCATTAGTTAAATATTAATACAATTATTTTGCTATTTTTAAATGTTTTTATCTCTTAATGTTAATAATTTTGTCAGAAATTTTTAATATGTCTTTATCATGAGATAGAATAACTATAATTTTATCTTTTTTTATTTTTTTTATGCTTTCTATTATTTTAAATTTATTTTTCTGGTCTAAAAAATTTGTTGGTTCATCATAAATTAATATATCTTTTTGATGATATAATGCTCTAGCAATAAGGAGTCTTTGAATCTGTCCACCACTTAACTTGAGCCCACCTGAGCCAACAGATTCGTTAAATTTATTAATCTCATTAAATAAGGAAGCATTTTTAAGTGATTTAATAAATATATTTTTTTTATAGATTTTATTATCAAACTCTAGAGTAATATTATTTTTTATAGAAGTATCAAATAAATTTGGTCTTTGATCGTTATAAGAAAATTTTGATTTGATTATTTTGTAGTAATCTATATTACTAATTTCCTTACCATTAACTTTAAATTTGATCTTTTGAGGAACAATTAATCCATTAAGTATATTCATTAAAGTTGTTTTTCCTGTTCCACTTTTGCCAGTAACTGTTGTGATTTTATTTTTTTCAAACGATACCGAAAAATTTTTAAAAATATATTTTTTTGTTTTGGGATATTTAAAGTTTAAACTACTGATTTGTATTTTATTAATTTTGCCATTAAAGCTTTTATATTTTTCAATTTTTTTTGATTTTGTCTGAAATAAATTTTTATTTAAAATTCTATTAGTAGAATACTGAGAGTTTTTAATTATACTAAGACTATGGAATATTTCTTGAAAAATAGGTAAAAGTCTATATCCAACAAAAGCAAAAGTTCCTACTGCTGGTATAATATTCTCAATTTCTATTTGAC
This sequence comes from uncultured Pelagibacteraceae bacterium, assembly GCA_902613855.1. Classification (GTDB taxonomy): domain Bacteria; phylum Pseudomonadota; class Alphaproteobacteria; order Pelagibacterales; family Pelagibacteraceae; genus Pelagibacter. The sequence continues at coordinate 1,549 of CACMIX010000001.1, read as the reverse complement.
TATTTTTTGAGAAATAAATTAAGATGAAGGTTACTAATGATATAGAAAGTAACTCAAAAAAGAATTTGGGTATTCCTCCAAATAAATATCCTAAAGATTGATACTTGCTATAAATTTTTAAATTATAAAAAACTTTGTTTACAAAAAATTTATCGATTTTAAATATTTTAATAGTTTGTATATTACTGAAAGTATCGTGAAGAGATTTTAATACATTGTTTTGAGAAATAGAAACTTTTTGACCAAAATCATAAAAGTATTTTTTTAAAACAATATAAAAAATAAAAATCATTATAATAGAAATAAATAATAGTTTTATTGTGATATTAAAAAAACTTGTTAGTAAAAAAAATAAAATCGCAATTAATAAAAATAATTTATTTAAGATTCTTAAAATTGGTAAAATTACACCGTCTGAAATTTTTGGAATCTCATTATTTACGTCATGTATAATTCCAGAAACTCCTTTATCTAAAATATAGAAATAATTAGCATCTAATGATCTTAAAAAATAAGTGTTTGTTAATTTGGCTTTTAAAAAATTACTATAATAAAATATAATAAAGTTGGATAATAAAATAAATGTGCTACTTAAAAAGAAAATAATTACAAGAAAAATACCTATCTCACTTGTGCTGTAAGAATTAAATATTTTAAAGTTTAAAAAATCAAAAAAAGGTACAGATGTTTCTAATTTATTTTTAGAAAAAATAGAAATTAAGAAGGCTAGTAAAAAATTTAAATTTAAAAACTCAAGAATAGTGGTTAAAATAAAAATAAACTGTATAGATAATATTTGTGTTTTAGTTTTTTTATCTAAAAATGAAAATAATTTTTTAAACACAAAAGAGCTATAACACTAAATTTTTAAAAATGAAAAAAAAATTAAAAATTTCAATAATTACATGCTGTAAAAATAGCATGCAATACTTAGAAGATAACATTAAGTCAATTAAAAATCAAAATTATAAAAATTATGAGCAATTATTTATTTTATCAAAATCTAATGATGGAACATATGAATTCTTAAGAAAAAGAAGAAAAAAGATATTTAAATTAGAAACAAATAATATTTACAAATGTATAAACTTGGGTATTAAAAAAAGTAAAGGTGATATAATTTTTTTACTTCATTCTGATGATAAAATTATAAATAACAATTTATTCAAAAAAATTAATCAGTTATTTCAAAATGAAGATACAGATTTTATTTATGGAAACTGTCTCATAACAGAAAGAGATAATATTAAAAAAGTGATTAGAAAGTGGAAATCTAAGAGCATTAATAAATCAAAAAATTTTATGATAGATTTACCTGCTCATACAACATTCTTTATCAAAAAAATTATTTATAAAAAAATAAATTACGATACCTCCTATTATATTTCATCTGACTTTGATTTTTTAATAAAAATTTTCAGGAAATTTAGTGGTTCATATTTTGACTATAATTTTATTTACATGAGAACAGGTGGCACTTCCTCAAAAATAAGAAACTTCAAAAATAAAATGATTGAAGATATCTCAATCATAAAAAAATATTATTCGT